>WGLL01000006.1 GCA_016125585.1 Caulobacter sp. | reverse complement strand
GATGTCCGCATAGGACTTCGCCGTCGCGCCGCCGGACTTGGCCAGCACCATGGTGATCGCCGCCGTCAGCGTCGTCTTGCCATGGTCAACGTGACCAATGGTGCCGATGTTGCAATGCGGCTTCGTGCGTTCGAACTTTTCTTTAGCCATTTCAAGCTCCAGCCCTAATGGGCCTGTCCTCTAACTAGGGTTGGGATTTAGGCGTACTTCTTGATCACTTCGTCGGCGACGTGTTGCGGCACCGGCTCGTAGTGGTCGTATTGCATCGTGAAGGCGGCCCGGCCCTGCGACATGCCGCGAAGCGTGTTCACATAGCCGAACATGTTGGCCAGCGGGACAAACGCATTGACGACGATGGCGTTGCCGCGCGTGTCCTGGCCCTGGATCTGGCCGCGACGACCGTTGAGGTCGCCGATGACCGAACCCAGGTAGTCTTCCGGGGTCACGACCTCGACGGCCATGATCGGCTCGAGCAGCTTGGGCGAACCCTTTTCACGCAGCTCCTTGAAGGCGGCGCGCGAAGCGATTTCGAAGGCCAGGACCGAGGAGTCGACGTCGTGGTAGGCGCCGTCGATCAGGGTGGCCTTGAAGTCGATCAGCGGGAAGCCGGCCAGCAGACCGTTTTCCTTCGAGGACTCCAGACCCTTCTGGACGCCGGGGATGTATTCCTTCGGCACGTTGCCGCCGACGATGGCGCTTTCGAACACGAAGCCCGAGCCGGGCTCGCCCGGTTCGAACACCAGCTTGACGCGGGCGAACTGGCCGGTGCCGCCGGTCTGCTTCTTGTGGGTGTAGTCGATCTCGGCCTTGCGACCGAGGGACTCGCGATAGGCCACCTGCGGCGCGCCGATGTTGGCCTCGACCTTGTAGGTGCGCTTGAGGATGTCGATCTTGATGTCGAGGTGCAGCTCGCCCATGCCCTTCAGGATCGTCTGGCCCGACTCATGGTCGGTGGAGACGGTGAAGGACGGGTCTTCCGACGCCAGCTTGGCCAGGGCGACGCCCAGCTTTTCCTGGTCGGCCTTGGACTTGGGCTCGACGGCGATCTCGATGACCGGGGCCGGGAATTCCATGCGCTCGAGGATGACCGGCGACTTGTTCGGATCGCACAGGGTGTCGCCGGTGCGGGTGTCCTTCAGGCCGGCCAGGGCGACGATGTCGCCGGCGTAGGCTTCCTTGATGTCCTCGCGGTTGTTGGAGTGCATGAGCAGCATCCGGCCGACCCGTTCCTTGCGGTCACGGGTGGAGTTCAGCAGGCCCATGCCGGTTTCCAGCTTGCCCGAATAGATGCGGCAGAAGGTCAGCGAGCCGACGAAGGGGTCGTCCATGATCTTGAACGCCAGCACGGCCAGCGGCTCGTCGTCGGACGCCTTGCGGACGATCTCTTCCTCGGTGCGGTAGTCGATGCCCTTGGTCGGCGGAATGTCGATCGGCGAGGGCAGGTAGTCGACCACGGCGTCGAGCAGGGGCTGGACGCCCTTGTTCTTGAAGGCCGAGCCGCAGAGGATCGGGTAGAAGGCGCCGGTCAGCACAGCCTTGCGGATGCACTTCTTGATGACCTCGATCGAGGGCTCTTCGCCGCCGAGGTAGGCTTCCATGGCGTCGTCGTCGAGCTCAACGGCGTTCTCGATCATGTAGTGACGGGCGGCGTCGGCCTCGTCCTTCATGTCGGCCGGGATCTCTTCGTCGTGGAAGGTGGCGCCGACGGCGTCGTTGTCCCAGACAACGGCCTTCATGCGGACCAGGTCGACCAGGCCCTTGAGGTTGGATTCCGAACCGATCGGCAGCTGGATCGGCACGGCCTTGGCGCCCAGGCGGTCGCGGATGCTCTCGACCGACTTGTTGAAGTCGGCGCCCAGCTTGTCCATCTTGTTGACGAAGACGATGCGCGGCACGCGGTACTTGTCGGCCTGGCGCCAGACGGTTTCGGTCTGCGGCTCGACGCCGGCGTTGCCGTCGAGAACCGTGACCGCGCCGTCGAGCACGCGCAACGAGCGCTCGACCTCGATGGTGAAGTCGACGTGCCCGGGGGTGTCGATGATGTTCAGGCGCTTGTCGTTCCAGAAGGCGGTGGTCGCGGCCGAGGTGATGGTGATGCCGCGTTCCTGCTCCTGGTCCATCCAGTCCATGGTGGCCGCGCCATCGTGGACTTCGCCCATCTTATGGTTCTTGCCGGTGTAGTACAGGATCCGCTCGGTCGTCGTCGTCTTGCCCGCATCGATGTGGGCCATGATTCCGAAGTTGCGGTAGTCTTCAATCTTGTGGGCGCGGGCCATGGGAGAGCTCGGTTTCTGAATGAACGGAACGGGCGGTTTGAGGTTTCAAACCGCCCGTGCCTGTAAGACCTGACGGCGCTGGAGCGTTACCAGCGGTAGTGGGAGAAGGCGCGGTTTGCTTCGGCCATCTTGTGGGTGTCTTCGCGCTTCTTGACCGCGGTGCCGCGGTTGTTCGAAGCGTCCAGCAGTTCGCCGGCCAGCTTTTCGGTCATGGTGTTCTCACCACGCTTGCGCGCGGCGGTGACCAGCCAGCGGATGGCGAGGGCGCGACGACGGTCCGGACGGACTTCGACGGGCACCTGGTAGGTGGCGCCGCCGACCCGGCGGGAGCGGACTTCGATGGCCGGGGCCACGTTGTCCAGGGCGCCGTGGAAGGTTTCCAGGGGACCCTGGTCCTTGCGCTTGGCTTCCAGAATGTCGAAGGCGCCGTAGATGATGTTTTCGGCGACGGCCTTTTTGCCTTCGTACATGACGTAGTTCATGAATTTCGTGACGACGAGGTCACCGAACTTGGGATCCGGCAGAACCTGGCGCTTCTCTGCGCGACGACGACGGGACATAGAATCTCTTCCTTACTTCGGGCGCTTGGCGCCGTAGTGCGAACGGCGCTGCTTGCGATCCTTCACCCCTTGGGTGTCGAGAACGCCGCGGAGAATGTGGTAGCGAACGCCGGGAAGGTCCTTCACGCGGCCGCCGCGGATGAGCACAACGCTGTGCTCCTGCAGATTGTGGCCCTCGCCGGGGATGTAGCACACGGCTTCGACGCCGGTGGTCAGGCGGACCTTGGCCACCTTACGAAGCGCCGAGTTCGGCTTCTTCGGGGTGGTGGTGTAGACGCGGGTGCAGACGCCGCGACGTTGCGGGCAGCCCTTCAGGGCGGGCACCTTGTTGCGAACCGGCTTGGGCTGGCGCGGCTTGCGAATGAGCTGGTTGACTGTCGGCATAAATCTCTGTGCTCGTGGAAGCGTGTGCCTTTCGGCCGAAGCGCTTCAGGTCCTAAGGGTTTGTCTCGTTCACTTCTAAGCAGCCCGCTGAACACGAAAACTCGCCGGGACGCAGATTTGCGTTCCGGCGGGTGTGTCCGGCTTATCAGCCGGGCGTCCGGTTCCTCAGGTGAGGATCCGTTAAGACCCTGCCTCGAAAGAGCGGGCTAAATACGCGCGAGGGCCCCGAAGGTCAAGGGTTTCGGGACTCTTCCACAACCCCCGGGATTCAGGGGGCGACCGGCAGGTATTTGGCCAGGAAGGCGTCGGTCGCCTCCAGCAGCTGGAGCCGGCTCCCGGCGCTCGACAGATAGTGATCGTCGCCGTCCAGAACCACGACCTGATAAGGGGCGCCGGCTGCCGACAGGGCGCTTTCCATCAGCCTGGACTGGCTGTTGGGCACGGTGGTGTCGTGGGCGGCGTAGACCAGCAGGGTCGGGGCCGTGCGGCTGCCAACCTTGCGCGCGGGAGAGGCGGCGTTCAGCGAGTCGGCTGAAACCCGGGAATCACCAATGACCTCCCGCCAGTAGCGCAGCACCTCGGAGTCGCCGCCGCTGTAGACCCGCGCGTAGCCGAGCATGCCCGGCAGGTCGGAAACACCGTTGACCGAGATGGCGCAGCGGTAGCGGTCAGGACGGTCGCGACCCCGAGGGGATCGAACGCCTGCACGCCTGGACCGGAACGCCCGGCCAAGGTCGCAATCCTAACGGGCGCCGCCAGGGCCTGTCTACCGCCCGATCCCCGCCCCGCCGGGGCCACGTTTTGGCCGCGCCGCCTGTCCAGCCTGCTCCAGAGGGTCGCGGGGAAACAGGAATGACGCAGCCGGACAGGACGCGACGCGCGCGGAGACGGCTGGCGTGGATCACCGCCGCGTCGGTGCTGGCCCATGTCGGGGTTTTCGCCATCATCGGCCTGTCCGCGCCGGCCCTGCGGAGCCGGACGGCGGCGCCGGAGACGCCGGTCTACATTACCCTGCGGCCGCCCGAGCCACGCGCCCGATCTCCGGCCGTGGGAGAGCGGACCGCCGGACCCGCGCCCGCGCGCCATGTCTCGCCCCTGACGCCCCCGGAGACGGTCGCGCCCCTGCCCGCCGCCGCCGGGACCGGCGCCTCGCCCGCCGGCGAGGGCGGCGGCGACGGTCGGGGCCGGGCGGCGACGCAGTTTCCCCTGCCCTCCGGCGAGGCGCGAAAGATCCTGCGGGCCTCGCCCGGCGCCTGCGCCTATCGCGACGACATGGGTCTGAACCGTCGCGAGCGCGAGGCCTGCGACGACCGCTTCGCCAGGACCGTCAAGGACAAGGGGCCGATCGGCGCCGGGGTCGATCCGGCCAAGCGGGACCGCTTCGACCGGACGGCGGCCAGGCAGCGGGCTGATCGCGAGTGGCGGGAGAACCCGACCATTCCCACCGGGACCTCGGAAGAACAGGGGGCGGGCCATCCGGCGGGCGTGGGGCCGGCCTCGCCGTCTCACGGACCGATGTAGCTCAGGTCCGACAGGGCAGACGCCTGGGCCTGGCTAGCGCCGCCACTCGGCGATGGGCTTTTCAACGCCGGCCAGGCGAAACTCGACCCGGTCGATCTCGACGGCGATCAGGCAGACCGGCCGGCGCTCGGGCGTCTCCGACCAGCAGACCACGGGCCGCCCCTCGGTCGCCTGGCCGATGCGGCCGATGACCACCATGCTGAGGTCGGAACTGTCGGCGGCCTCCAGTTCGGGGGTGAGCTTCTGCACCGTCTCATAGGGTTTGCCGCCGCGTTGCGGGACGCGGGAGGACCCCGGCTCGAAGAAGCTGGCGAGGCCCAGGGTCTGGCGCGGCGGCGGCGGCGAGGGCGGGGGGGCGGGCGCGGCGTCCGCCTTTCCGGCCTTGTCGCGGGGGACGGCGGTCAGGCGGTCGACGGCGGAGGCGGCGGCCAGCACGGGCAGAGGCGTGGTGCGGCAGGTCTCCGGGCGGATCCAGGGCCGCGGCAGCCAGAAGCCCTCCACCTGATCGAAGGCGGCCGGGGCCAGGCCCTTGACCAGGGCGGTCTTGCTCCAGTCCTGCAGCCGCGCGGTCAGCTTGACCCGCTTGAGCCGGGGATCGCGGCTGGCGGTCAGGTCGGGGCCGGCGCAGTCGAAGCCGATGCTGACCTGGAAGGCCTGGCCGACCATGCCCGACTGATCGGGGAGCGGCGCGCCGGCGCCGTAGGCGGAGGCGGCTGAGGCGGCCATGGCGATCAGGGCCGCCCGGTCGAGCGCCGGATCCTGCACCGGCTGAAGGATCGGCGCCGGCGGGGGCTTGGGCCGGGGCGCCGGGGCCGGACGCTGCTGAATCGACACCCAGACCAGGGCGATCAGCGCCAGGCTCAACACAGCCACCAGCCCGGCCGCGAGCGCGGCGCCATTGCGGCCGAGATTGAAGGGGAGCCGGAGCATGGCGCCACCATAGCAGAACCACGGACAACACAAGCCCGGCCTTGACGCCGGGGGCGCATGATGTCCCATGAGGCCATGAGCCTTCATCAAACGGTGGCGCTTCTGGTGCTGATGGCCGTGATCGCGGCCCTGATCCACGGCAAGGCCCGGCCCGACGTCGTGGCGCTGACCGGGGCGGCGATTCTGCTGATGACCGGGGTGATCCGGCCCGTCGAGGTGCAGGCCGCCTTCGCCAGCCCGGCGATCATCGCCCTGGCCAGCCTGTTCGTCATCGCCTACGCCATGGAGCGCTCGGGCCTGCTGGACAAGGTCATCCAGGCCGGGGTGGAGATGTGCCGAAAACTGGGCCTGACCGGCCTGTGGCTGCTGATCGGCGCCTGCGGGGCCGCCTCCTCCTTTCTCAACAACACCCCGATCGTGGTGCTGGCGGCGCCGGTGGTCCGGGACGTCGCCAAGTCGATGGGCGAAAATCCGCGACGCTTTCTGATCCCGCTGTCCTACGTCAGCATCATGGGCGGGGCCTGCACCCTGATCGGCACCTCGACCAACCTGCTGGTCAACGACATGGCCCGGACCACGGGCCAGCCCAGCTTCGGCCTGTTCGAGATCACCCCGGTCGGGCTGATCATCGCCGTGGTCGGCGGCCTCTATCTGCTGGTGTTCGGCGGACCGCTGCTGGGCAAGCAGGAGATCGAGGAGGCAGAGCCGGAGGTCTATGGCCCGGTGCCGGCGCCGCATGACGTCAGCCTGGGCGACAGCAGCCTGTTCGAGGAACATCGCCGCCTGCGGCCCTGGCACGCCAGCCTGTCGCTGGCGGTGTTCCTGGGGGTGGTGATCTTCGCCGCCCTGGGCTGGGCCCCGATCGCGGCGGCGGCCTTCGCCGGGGCGGTGCTGCTGATCATCACCCGGGTGATCAGCGCCGAGGAGGCCTATCGCGGCCTGCGCCCCGACATCCTTCTGCTGATCGCCGGCATGGTGGTCATCGGCCTGTCGCTGGAGGTGTCGGGCCTTGCCACGGCGGCGACCGAGGGCATGATCCAGTGGATCCGGCCGCTGGGCCCGCTGACGGCGATGATCCTGCTCTATGGCGCGACGCTGTTCCTGACCGAGATCCTGTCCAACGCCGCCGTCGCCGTGCTGCTGACCCCGGTCGCCGTGGCCCTGGCCGAGAGCCTGGGGGTCAGCCCCCGCCCCTTCCTGGTCGCGGTGATGATGGCCGCCAGCGCCGCCTTCGCCACCCCGTTCGGCTACCAGACCAATGTCCTGGTCTATCAGATGGGCCGCTACAGCTACCTCGACTTCGTCCGCATCGGCCTGCCGCTGAACATGCTGACCTGGCTGGTCGGGGCGATGGTCATTCCGGTCTTCTTCCCCTTCTGAGCGCCGACCCGCGGGACCGCGATGCGCCGGCGGCCCCGCCATGACGGGCGGGGATGTTTATTATGTTTGACATCATGTAAAAGATTTTTTACATCAAGCGGCAGATCCACCGGAGCCGCCGAGATGCCCTACCGTGAAAAGACCGCCTGGCTGTCGCTGGCGGCGATGGTCCTCACCTACGGGCCGTTCTTTGCCCTGATCGCCGCCGGGCTGTTCCGGGACGCGCCGCTGCCCAACCTCAAGCTTCTGGCCCTGTTCGCCGCGACCACCCTGACGCAGCTGGCGATCCTGGGCGCCGGCCATCTGGTCCTGCGGTTGCGGTCGCCGGAGGACGCCCGGACGCCACCGGACGAGCGCGAACAGGCGATCATCCTGCGGGCCCGCAACCTGGCCTATTTCGCCCTGATGACCGGGGTGATCCTGGTGGGGATCATCCAGCCCTTCTACGCCGCGGGCTGGTCGATCGTCTCCGGCTCCATCCTCAGCATCATCATCGCCGAGCTGATCGGCTATGGCGCCATGGTCGTCAGCTATCGTCGGCAGGCATGATCCAGGGCGTGATTTCCAACCGCATCCGCCAGCTGCGGTTCGAGCAGGGGGAAATGTCCCAGGCCGAGCTGGGGGCGAGGATCGGCGTCACCCGCCAGACAATCGCCGCCATCGAGGCCGGCAAATACTCCCCTACCCTGGAGGCCGCCTTCCGCATCGCCCACGTCTTCGGGGCGCCGCTGGACGCGGTGTTCCAGTGGGCGCCCCGGGCCTGAGGCCGGGAGGCCGGATTCAATCGACACCCTGAGACTTGATCCGCTGTCTTCCGCTCACCCCGGCGACCGGAAGGGCGGCGGAGCCAAGGCCGGCGCCCATCCGCCTGAGGTCCGATCTTTCAGGACAACCCAGCCAGCCAAGGGGCCGAAACTGTATCCCGGCCTTCGCCGGGAAGAGCGGAATGCAAGAGCTGACTTGAATACCGATTGGCCCTGACGCCGGATACGAAAACGGCCCGGGATCGCTCCCGGGCCGTCTCGCTGTTTCAGGATCGAAGGCGGATCAGCCCTCGACGGTCTCGGTTTCCTGGATCTCCACGGGAAGCGGCTCCATGGCCTCTTCGCGGGAGGCGGCCAGCTGCTCGTCGCGCTTGGCGGCGATGCGCTGCAGACCGCGCAGGTAGGAGCCGGTGCCCGCCGGGATGAGCCGGCCGACGATGACGTTCTCCTTGAGGCCTTCCAGGGTGTCGATCTTGCCGTGCACCGAGGCGTCGGTCAGCACCCGGGTCGTCTCCTGGAAGGAGGCGGCCGAGATGAAGGACCGGGTCTGCAGCGAGGCCTTGGTGATGCCCAGCAGAACCGGCTGGGTCACCGCCGGGCGTCCGCCGCGGGCTTCGGTCTTGGCGTTCTCGATGTCGAACTCCGACTTGTCGAGGTGGTCGCCCTTGATCAGGCCGGTGTCGCCCGGCTCGAGGATTTCCACCTTCTGCAGCATCTGGCGAACGATCACCTCGATGTGCTTGTCGTTAATCGGCACGCCCTGGAGGCGGTAGACTTCCTGGATTTCGTTGACCAGGAAGTTGGCCAGTTCCTCGATGCCCAGGATGCGCAGGATGTCGTGCGGATCGGGGTTGCCGTCGATGATGTACTCGCCCTTGCGGACGGTGTCGCCATCGTGGACCGCGATATGCTTGCCCTTGGGGATCAGGAATTCGACGGGTTCGCCGCCGTCCTCCGGGGTGATCTTGATCCGGCGCTTGTTCTTGTAGTCGCGCCCGAACTCGACCCGGCCATCCATCTCGGCGATGACCGCGCAATCCTTGGGACGACGGGCTTCGAACAGCTCGGCCACCCGCGGCAGACCGCCGGTGATGTCCCGCGTCTTGGCGCCTTCGGTGGGGATACGGGCGATGATCTCGCCCGGCTTCACCTCGTCGCCATCGGCCACCGAGAGAATGGCGCCGACCGACAGGAGGTAGCGAGCCTCGCCGCCGCTGGCCAGACGCTGGTAGCCGCCGTCGGCGTCGAGGATGCCGATGGCCGGACGCAGGTCCGTGCCCTTGGAGCCCGTCCGCCAGTCGGAGACGACGCGCTGGGCGATGCCGGTCGCTTCGTCGGTTTCCTCGCGGACGGAGAAGCCTTCGACCAGATCCTCGGCCCGCACGCGGCCGGCCACTTCGGTGATGATCGGGGTGGTGTAGGGGTCCCACTCGGCGACACGGGCGCCGCGCTTGACCTTGTCGCCATCCTTGACCTTCAGCTTGGCGCCATACGGCGGCTTGTAGGTCTCGCGATCCTTGCCATCGACCTGGATGGTGATGGTGGTGTTGCGGCTCATGACCACCAGATCGCCGTCGGCGCCCTTGACGGTCGGTCCAGCGACGCGAGCGACGCCGTCGGCGCCGGTCTCGAAGAAGGACTGCTCGGCCACCTGGGCGGTGCCGCCGATGTGGAAGGTCCGCATGGTCAGCTGGGTGCCCGGCTCACCGATGGACTGGGCGGCGATGACGCCGACAGCCTCGCCGATGTTGACCGGGGTGCCCCGGGCCAGGTCGCGGCCGTAGCAGGCCCCGCAGGCGCCGATCTTGGCTTCACAGGTCAGGGCCGAACGCACCTTCACCGATTGCACGCCGGCCTTTTCGATCAGGTCGGACTGGTCTTCGGTGATGTAGGTGTCGGCCGGCAGGATGACCTCGCCGGTCGTCGGATCCTTGACGTCCTCGGCCGTGAACCGGCCCAGGACCCGCAGACCCAGGGAGACCAGCACGTCGCCGCCGTCGACCACGGCCCGCAGGGTGATGCCCCGGGTGGTGCCGCAATCTTCCTCGGTGATGATGCTGTCCTGCGCCACGTCGACCAGACGCCGGGTCAGGTAACCGGAGTTGGCGGTCTTCAGGGCGGTGTCGGCCAGACCCTTACGGGCGCCGTGGGTGGAGTTGAAATACTCCTGAACGGTCAGGCCTTCCTTGAAGTTCGAGATGATCGGCGTCTCGATGATCTCGCCGGACGGCTTGGCCATCAGGCCGCGCATGCCGCCAAGCTGCTTCATCTGGGCCTGCGAGCCCCGGGCGCCGGAGTGGGCCATCATGTAGATGGAGTTGATCTCCAGCTCACGACCGTCGGGACCCTTCTTGGGGGTCGAGATCTCACCCATCATGGCGTCGGACACCAGGTCGGTGGACTTGGCCCAGGCGTCGACGACCTTGTTGTACTTCTCGCCCTTGGTGATCAGGCCGTCCGCATATTGCTGCTCGTATTCCTCGACCAGCTTGCGGGTGTCGTCGACGATCTTCTGCTTCGACTCCGGAATGATGATGTCGTCCTTGCCGAAGGAAATACCGGCCTTGGCCGCTTCCTTGAAGCCAAGCGCCATGATCTGGTCGGCGAAGATGACCGTCGCCTTCTGGCCGCAGTGGCGATAGACCACGTCGATCAGATTGCCGATTTCCTTCTTGGTCAGGGCCTTGGCGATCAGGCGGTGACCGATGGCCGGATGCTGCGGCAGCAGGGCCGCGACCTTCATCCGTCCCGGAGTGGTTTCGATCAGGCTGCGGACAACCTTGCCCTCGGCGTTGGACTCGCTGAAGCGAGCCTTGACCTTGGAGTGCAGGGTGACGACGCCGGCGTCGAGCGCCGCTTCGATCTCGCCCAGGTCGGCGAAGATCTTGCCTTCGCCCGGCTCACCCTCACGCGATTGCGAGAGGTAGTAGAGGCCCAGGACGATGTCCTGCGACGGCACGATGATCGGGCGGCCGTTGGCGGGGCTGAGGATGTTGTTGGTCGACATCATCAGCACGCGCGCTTCCAGCTGGGCCTCAAGGCTCAGCGGCACGTGAACAGCCATCTGGTCGCCGTCGAAGTCGGCGTTGAAGGCAGCGCAGACCAGCGGGTGAAGCTGGATGGCCTTGCCCTCGATCAGCTTGGGCTCGAACGCCTGGATGCCCAGACGGTGAAGGGTCGGGGCGCGGTTGAGCATCACCGGGTGTTCGCGGATAACCTCCTCGAGGATATCCCACACCTGGGGCTGCTCACGCTCGACCATGCGCTTGGACTGCTTGACGGTGCCGGAAAGGCCCTTGGCGTCCAGACGCGAGTAGATGAACGGCTTGAACAGCTCGAGCGCCATCTTCTTGGGCAGGCCGCACTCGTGCAGTTTCAGGTCGGGACCGACCACGATGACCGAACGGCCCGAGTAGTCGACGCGCTTGCCGAGCAGGTTCTGACGGAAACGGCCCTGCTTGCCCTTCAGCATGTCGGCGAGGGACTTCAGCGGCCGCTTGTTGGCGCCCGTGATGACCCGGCCGCGACGGCCGTTGTCAAACAGGGCGTCGACCGACTCCTGCAGCATCCGCTTTTCGTTGCGGATGATGATGTCGGGGGCGCGCAGCTCGATCAGGCGCTTGAGGCGGTTGTTGCGGTTGATGACCCGGCGGTAGAGGTCGTTGAGGTCGGAGGTCGCGAAACGACCGCCGTCCAGCGGCACCAGCGGGCGCAGTTCCGGCGGAATGACCGGCACGACCGTCAGGATCATCCACTCCGGCTTGTTGCCGGACTCGATGAAGGCCTCGATGATCTTCAGGCGCTTGGAGGCCTTCTTCTGCTTGATCTCGGAGGTGGCCACGGCCAGCTCCTCGCGCAGACGCTCGGCTTCCTTGGGCAGGTCGATGGCCTTCAGCAGGCCGAACACCGCCTCGGCGCCGATCTCGGCAGAGAAGCTGTCATCGCCGAACTCGTCCTGGAAGCGCATGAACTCGTCCTCGCTGAGCAGCTGGTGCTGCTTCAGCGGGGTCAGGCCCGGCTCGGTGACGATGTAGTGTTCGAAGTAGAGGACGCGCTCGATGTCCTTCAGCGGCATGTCCAGCATCATGGCGATGCGGCTGGGCAGGGACTTCAGGAACCAGATGTGGGCGACCGGGCTGGCCAGTTCGATGTGGCCCATGCGCTCGCGACGGACGCGGGCCAGGGTGACCTCGACGCCGCACTTCTCGCAGATGATGCCCTTGTACTTCATGCGCTTGTACTTGCCGCACAGGCATTCGTAGTCCTTGGTCGGGCCAAAGATACGGGCGCAGAACAGGCCATCGCGTTCCGGCTTGAAGGTCCGGTAGTTGATGGTCTCGGGCTTCTTGATCTCGCCGAACGACCAGGACCGGATCTTTTCCGGGCTGGCGAGGGCGATACGGATCTGGTCGAAGGTCGGGGCGGCCTGGACCGGATTGAAGATGTTCAGGACTTCCTGGTTCATCATTGCCTCAGTGCGGGAGAACCCGCGAAAAATTTCAGAGTGATCGGCGGGAAACCGGAGCGCCGCTTCAGCGGCGCTCCGAAGGATCCGATCAGCTGTTCTCGAGCTCGACGTTGAGGCTCAGGGACCGCATTTCCTTGACCAGAACGTTGAAGCTTTCCGGGATGCCGGCCTCGAAGGTGTCGTCGCCGCGGACGATGCTTTCGTAGACCTTGGTCCGTCCGGCCACGTCGTCCGACTTCACCGTCAGCATTTCCTGCAGGGTGTAGGCGGCGCCGTAGGCTTCCAGAGCCCAGACCTCCATTTCCCCGAAACGCTGACCGCCGAACTGGGCCTTGCCGCCCAGCGGTTGCTGGGTGACCAGGCTGTAGGGACCGATCGAACGGGCGTGGATCTTGTCGTCGACCAGGTGGTGCAGCTTCAGCATGTAGATGTAGCCGACCGTGACCGGACGCTTGAACTGGTCGCCCGTCTGGCCATCGTACAGGATCGACTGACCCGAACGCGCCAGACCCGCCGATTCCAGCAGATCCTCGATATCGCCGATGTGGGCGCCGTCGAAGACCGGGGTGGCGAAGGGCACGCCCTTGGAGAGGTTGCGGGCCAGTTCGACCAGCTCTTCCTCTTCCTCGGGCAGCGGCACGTCGGGACCGTAGATGTCCGACAGGCGCTCGATCAGGGCGGCCTTCTGGCCGCCGTGTTGCCAGGCTTCCAGCAACGCGGCGATCTGCTTGCCGAGGCCGGCGGCGGCCCAGCCGAGGTGGGTCTCGAAGATCTGGCCGACGTTCATGCGCGACGGCACGCCCAGCGGGTTCAGAACCACGTCGACGGCGGTGCCGTCGGCCAGGTGAGGCATGTCCTCGATCGGCAGGATCTTGGAGATGACCCCCTTGTTGCCGTGACGACCGGCCATCTTGTCCCCGGGCTGAAGCTTGCGCTTCACAGCCACGAACACCTTGACCATCTTCATCACGCCCGGCGGCAGTTCATCGCCGCGCTGCAGCTTGTCGACCTTGTCCTCGAAGCGACGGTCGAGACGCTTGCGGGCCTCGTCGAACTGACGGCGCAGGGCCTCCAGCTCGCCCATGGCCTTTTCGTCGTCGACGGCGATCTGCCACCACAGGCCCGGCGCGATCTCGGCCAGCTTGTCGGCGGTGATCTCGCCGCGGCCCAGACCCTTGGGACCCGAGACGGCGGTCTTGCCGGTCAGAAGCTCGCGCAGACGGGCGGTCATGTTGCGGTTGAGGATGGCGAACTCGTCATCCCGGTCCTTGCCGAGGCGGTCGATTTCCGCCCGTTCGATGGCCAGGGCGCGCTCGTCCTTGTCGACGCCGTGACGGTTGAAGACGCGGACCTCGACGACCGTGCCGGCGACGCCCGGGGGCAGGCGCAGGCTGGTGTCGCGAACGTCGCTGGCCTTCTCGCCGAAGATGGCGCGGAGCAGCTTTTCTTCCGGGGTCATCGGGCTTTCGCCCTTCGGCGTCACCTTGCCGACCAGGATGTCGCCCGGCATGACCTCGGCGCCGATGGCCACGATGCCCGCCTCGTCCATGTTGCGAAGGGCTTCTTCGCCGACATTGGGGATGTCGCGGGTGATTTCTTCCGGACCCAGCTTGGTGTCGCGGGCCATGACCTCGAATTCCTCGATGTGGATCGAGGTGAAGACGTCATCGCGCACGATCCGCTCGGAGATCAGGATCGAGTCCTCGAAGTTGTAGCCGTTCCAGGGCATGAAGGCGACGAGGGCGTTGCGGCCCAGGGCCAGTTCGCCCAGGTCGGTCGACGGGCCGTCGGCGATGATGTCGCCGGCGTTGATCCGGTCGCCCACCCGCACCAGCGGACGCTGGTTGATGCAGGTGTTCTGGTTGGAGCGCTGGAACTTCGACAGGCGGTAGATGTCGACGCCGGGCTTGGTCGGATCGGTTTCCGCGGTGGCGCGGATGACGATCCGGGTGCCGTCGATCTGCTCGACCACGCCGGTGCGGCGGGCGACGACCACGGCGCCGGAATCCCGGGCCACGACGTCTTCCATGCCGGTCCCGACCAGCGGGGCGTCGGACTGCACCAGAGGCACGGCCTGACGCTGCATGTTCGACCCCATCAGGGCGCGGTTGGCGTCATCGTTTTCAAGGAAGGGGATCAGGGCCGCGGCGACCGACACCACCTGCTTGGGGCTGACGTCCATCAGGTCGACCTGGTCGCGTTGCAGCAGACCCGGCTCGCCATTGACCCGGCCGGGGACCAGATCCTCGGCGATGCCGCCATCGGTGATGGTGATGTTGGCCTGGGCGATGACATGCTTGGCCTCTTCCATGGCCGACATGTAGACGACCTCTTCCTGAGGCCGGCCGTCGGTCACGCGCCGGTAGGGGCTTTCGATGAAGCCATACTTGTTGACCCGGGCGTGGGTGGCCAGGCTGTTGATCAGACCGATGTTCGGGCCTTCCGGCGTTTCAATCGGGCAGATGCGGCCGTAGTGGGTCGGGTGAACGTCGCGGACCTCGAAGCCGGCCCGCTCGCGGGTCAGACCACCCGGGCCAAGCGCCGAGAGACGACGCTTGTGGGTGATTTCCGACAGCGGGTTGGTCTGGTCCATGAACTGCGACAGCTGCGAGGAGCCGAAGAACTCGCGCACCGAGGCCGCGGCCGGCTTGGCGTTGATCAGGTCGTGCGGCATGACCGTGTCGATATCGACGCTGGACATGCGTTCCTTGATGGCGCGCTCCATGCGCAGCAGGCCGACGCGGTACTGGTTTTCCAGCAGCTCGCCCACCGAACGGACCCGGCGGTTGCCGAGGTTGTCGATGTCGTCGATCTCGCCGCGGCCGTCGCGCAGGCCAACCAGCACCTTGAGCACGGCCAGGACGTCTTCCTTGCGCAGCACGCGCAGGTCGTCCTCGGTCTGCTGCTCCAGACGCATGTTCATCTTCACCCGGCCGACCGAGGAGAGGTCGTAGCGCTCGGAATCGAAGAACAGCGACTTGAACATCGCCTCGGCCGCTTCAACGGTCGGCGGCTCGCCGGGACGCATGACGCGGTAGATGTCGAACAGGGCGTCCTCGCGGGTGACGTTCTTGTCCACCCGCAGGGTGTTGCGCATGTAGGAGCCGACGGTGACGTGGTCGATGTCGAGCACGTCGATGGTGGTGAAGCCCTGGGCTTCCAGGGTCTCGATCACGGTCGGGTCCAGCTCGTCGCCGGCCTCGGCGTAGATCTCGCCGGTCTCGTAGTTGACCGCGTCGCGGGCCAGGTAGCGGCCGGTCAGGGCCTCCGGCGCCAGCAGCAGGGTGGTCAGGCCGCCGTCGGCCAGCTTCTTGGCCTGGCGGGCGGTGATCTTGACGCCCGCGGGGGCGACTTCCTCGCCGGTGTCGCCGTCGATCAGGGCGAACTCGGGCTTAACCCCGCGCCAGCGCTCGGGCTTGTAGGGGGTGGCCCAGCCGGCCACGCCGCCGTTGTCGCGGCGCTCGAAGGGCACCACGTCGAAGAAGGTGGTGAGGATTTCCTCGCCGTCCATGCCGAGCGCCATCAGGAAGGTCGAGGCGGGCAGCTTGCGGCGGCGGTCGATGCGGACATAGACGATGTCCTTGGCGTCGAACTCGAAGTCCAGCCAGGAGCCGCGGTAGGGGATGACCCGGGCGGCGAACAGCAGCTTGCCGGACGAGTGGGTCTTGCCCTTGTCGTGGTCGAAGAACACGCCGGGCGAACGGTGCATCTGCGAGACGATGACCCGCTCGGTGCCGTTGACGATGAAGGTGCCCTTGTCGGTCATGAGCGGGATGTCGCCCATGTAGACGTCCTGCTCCTTGATGTCCTTGACCGACTTGGCGCCGGTTTCCTCTTCCATCTCGAAGACGATCAGGCGCAGCTTGACCTTCAGCGGCGCGGCATAGGTCATGTCGCGCTGGATGCATTCCTCGACGTCGTACTTGGGCTCCTCGAACTCGTAGGAGACGTACTCGAGCACGGCGCGCTCGTTGAAGTCCTTGATCGGGAACACCGACTTGAAGACCGCCTCGATGCCTTCGTCGCGCCGGTCCGGCTGGCGGGTCTCGCGCTGAAGGAACTGTTCGTAGGAGGACCGCTGAACCTCGATCAGGTTCGGCATCTGCACGGCCTCGGGAATGCGGCCGAACGACTTGCGGATCCGCTTCTTGCCGGTGAAGGAGTGCGCCATGTTTTTCCTTGTGCGCCCGGGACGAAGGCCCGTGCGTGTTCGTGTCATCGCGTCCACCCTCGGCGGCTCAAATGGAGCGCCGGACGCCGACTGGCCCCTGTCCGTCGGGGCCGCCCTTCGCATTGGACCGCAGGGTGGGCGGTCCGGCCATCGGGCATACACGCGCGCGAGATCGCATCTCTAAAAATGACGGAAATTTCGCGAGACGGGGGAAATAAGGGAAATCCACAGGGAATGGAAGGGGGTGGGCGAGTTTAATTTGACATTTCGTAAAGGGGGCGTGGCTGGCGCTTCGCCGGCTCCGGCCCGGCAGGTCCCGGTCAGGCTAGCCAGACGCCGACGGGGGCGCATACTGCCCGCCATCAGGCGACCGGACGAACGATGACCCAGCCCTTGAGACTTCGCGGCGACTCAGGTCCGGCGCTTGGCGGGGCCGGCCGCTATCTGGCGGCCACGGCCCTTGTGCTCGCGGTCGACGCGGGGGTCTGGGCCTGGGGCGGCGGCCTTGGCGGCCCGAACCTGGCCATGCTGTTTCTCGCCCCGGTCGTGGTGTCGGCGGTGGCGTTCGGTCTGGGACCGGCCCTGGTCTCGGCGGCGCTCGCGGTGATCAGCTTCAACTTCCTGTTCATCGCCCCCCGGTTCACCTTCCGCATCGAGCGGCCCGCCGACCTGCTGACGTTCAGCATGTTCTTCGTGGTGGCGATGGCGACCGGCTGGCTGGCCGGACGGGCCCGGGACGAGGCCCGCAACGCCCGCCGCCAGGCCGCCACGATCAGCCTGCTGCTCGACGCCAGCCGCTCGCTGACCGCGGCGACCACGCCCGGCGACGTCGCCCAGGCCCTGGCCGACCATGCCATGGCGATTGGCGCGGGCGCCGCCGTCGTGCTCCTCCCTGGTCCCGAAGGCCTCCGCCTGGAGGGAGGGCCAGCCAGACTGGGCCGCCTGTCACCCGAGACCGAGGCGGCCGCCCGGGAGGTCTTCGAGACCGGCGCGCCGCCTGTCGGCGCCAGATCCGCCGGCGACTGGCGCTTCCAGACTCTCGAAGGGTCCCAGGGGCGCCTCGGGGTGGTCGGCCTGCGCGGACAGGGCGGCCCGCCGGACAACGGAGCGACCGACGCGCTGATACGCCAGGGGGCGGTGGCGCTGGAAC
Source organism: Caulobacter sp. (assembly GCA_016125585.1). GTDB lineage: Bacteria > Pseudomonadota > Alphaproteobacteria > Caulobacterales > Caulobacteraceae > Caulobacter. The sequence goes on along the minus strand of WGLL01000006.1, from coordinate 353,461 downwards.
GCGCGATGCTGGCAACCGCGATGATCGAGAACCAGGGTCTGAGACGGGCCGATCAACTGCGCTCCGCCCTGCTCAATTCGATCAGCCATGACTTCCGCACGCCGCTGTCGACGGTCCTGGGCTCGGCCACAACGCTTCTGGACTTTCAGGACGATCTCCGGCCCGCCGTGCGGCGGGACCTGCTGGAGAGCATCCAGGAAGAAGCCCTTCGCCTCAACCGCTACGTGGGCGACCTGCTCGACATGGCCAGGCTTGAGGCCGGCGCGCTTGAGCCGCGTCAGGCGCGGACGGATGTGCGGACCATCGTCGATTCAGCGCTGGCGCGCCTGGGCGACCGCCTGGGTCGGAGACGGGTCGAGCGGGACTTCGCAAGCGACCTGCCATCGCTGAACCTGGACCCGACCCTGCTCGAGCAGGCGCTACTCAATATCCTCGAAAACGCGACCATCCACGGTCCGGACGGGGCCAGGATCACAATCACCGCCAGGGCGGAGGCTTCGGGGCTGATGCTGTCCATCGAGGACGACGGCCCGGGAATCCCGGCGGAGGCAAGGGCGGACATCTTCAACAGGTTCCGCCGGCTGGAGCGCGGCACCGACCGCGGCGAGGGACTGGGGCTGGGCCTGTCGATCGCCAAGGGCTTCATCGAGGCCATGGGCGGCGCGATCACCGCCACGCCCCCCTTGACCCCGGATGGCGGGGCCCGCTTTCTGATCGTCCTGCCCTGGACGACGCCAACCCTCCGAGCCTCCCAGTGACCCACGGCCTGCCGCGCATTCTGATCATTGACGACGAGCCCCAGATTCACCGCTTCCTGATCCCGGCCCTGGAGGCGGCCGGCTATGACCCGATCCGCGCCGACACCGGCGAGGGGGGCCTCAGGCAGATGGCGACCCGCGCTCCGGACGGCGTGATCCTGGATCTTGGCCTGCCGGATATGGACGGCAAGGACCTGCTCGAAAAGGCGCGGCGATTCTACGAAGGCCCCGTGCTGGTGCTTTCAGCGCGGCATCGCGAGCTGGAAAAGATCGACGCCCTCGACCTGGGCGCCGACGACTACATGGAAAAGCCGTTCAACGTCGGCGAATTGCTGGCGAGACTGAGGGCCATGCTGCGGCGCGGCCCGCATGTCGAGGCGCCGCGCAAGGCGGTGCGGGCCGGTGCGCTGGAGATCGATCTGGATATGAGGCTGGTGCGTCGCGACGGCCAGCCGGTGCGGCTGTCGCCCAAGGAATTCGAGCTCCTGCGCGGCCTCGTCGAGGCGGACGGCCGGGTGGTCAGCCACAGACAGCTGCTGACGGCGGTCTGGGGACCGGCCCATGAACACGACGTCCAGTATCTGAGGGTCTTTGTCGGCCAGCTGCGGCAGAAGCTGGAGCCGGAACCCGCCGCGCCGCGCCACATCATCACCGAAGCCGGCGTGGGCTATCGCTTTCTGACGACCTGAGGGTCTGGCGCCCGGGCTCGGCGCCAGGGTTCTGCCGGAGGCGGCGGGCAAGGCGGCGATAGACCCTGGTCGTTTCCCTGCCCTCGTCGGTTCCGTCATCAGCCAGAGCCGCCACCAGGGACAGCGCGTCCAGGAAAGCCGCCAGATCGCCCGCCGCCTGGCAGTGGGCCCCGATCTCGACCAGCAGACACTCCAGGGCGGCTGGCTCGCCGGACAGCCTCCAGACCTCGATCCGCGCGATGAAGGCCAGAATCACGCCCTGCATGGCCATGGCGGACGCCCTCCTCCACCGGCCTAGACGACAACCTGGGCGCCCATCTCCACCACCCGGCCTGGCGGAATCCGGAAGAAGTCGACCGGGTTGGCCGCGTTGCGCATCAGGAAGATGAACAGCTTGTCCTGCCACAGAGGCATGGCGCCGCCGGGGGTCGCCACCACGGTCCGGCGACCGACGAAGAAGGACGTGGCCATCATATCGAAGGCGAGACCCTCGGGCGTGCACAGGGCAAGCGCTCGCGGCAGGTCAGGCGATTCCATGAAGCCATATCGGACGGTTAGGGCCCAGAAGCTCTCGTTGAGGCGGCGCAGCTGCAGCCGCTCGGCGTCGGCGACATAGGGACGGTCCTCGGTCCGGGCGGTCAGGATGACGTTTCGCTGATGAAGCACGCGGTTGTGCTTGAGATTGTGGATCAGGGCGACCGGAGCGATCTCCGGATCAGAGGTCAGGAAGATCGCCGTCCCCTCCGTGCGGTGTGGCGGATGGACACGCAGGGTTTCGATCAGATCGGCCAGGGGAACAGAGTCCCGGCGGGTCTTTTCCGACAGCACCCGGGTCCCGTGGCTCCATGTCCACATGATCAGAATGAGGCCGGCGCCGAGGGCCACGGGGAACCAGCCGCCCTGGACGATCTTGAAGGTATTGGCGCCGAAGAACACCAGATCGACCAGCAGAAAGGGCGCGCAGAGGGCGAGGGCGCCGAGCAGCGGCCAGCGCCATGAGCGTCGCGCGATGATGAACAACAGCAGGACGGTGATCACCATGGTGGCGGTGATGGCGATGCCGTAGGCCGCCGCCAGGTTGGAAGAGTTGCGGAACATGAACAGCAGCGCCAGAACGCCGACCATGAGCAGGGTGTTGATCGCCGGCACATAGATCTGTCCCGCGACCGTCTCGCTGGTCCGTCGGATGTTCATTCGCGGCAGCAGATTGAGTTGCACGGCCTGCTGGGTGATCGAGAAGGCGCCGGTGATCACCGCCTGGCTGGCGATCACCGTGGCCGCCGTGGTCAGGGCCAGCACCGGCCAGTAGGCGAACGGCGGGATCATCCGGAAGAAGGGGTTTTCGGCAGCCGCCGGATCCTGCAGTACCAGGGCGCCCTGGCCCAGGTAGTTGAGCATCAGACACGGAAAGGCCACCGTCAGCCAGGCCGTGCGAATGGGTCCTTTGCCGAAATGGCCGATATCCGCGTAGAGGGCCTCGGCGCCGGTCACCACCAGAAACACGCTGCCCAGAACCGCCGCGCCGAGCAGCCAGTTATGGGCGAACAGGCTGACGCCATGGATGGGGTTCAGCCCCATCAGGATGGCGGGCTCACGGACGATCTGGGCCAGGCCCATCGCCGCCAGAACCAGGAACCAGACCAGGGTGACGGGGCCGAAGAACCGGCCAACGCTGGCCGTCCCCCGCGATTGCACCATGAACAGCGCGACAAGGATCAGAGCCGCCGTGGGCAGGACAAAGGGCCGAAAGGCCTCGCCGACACCCGGCGCGTCGACGACGCCTTCCGCCGCCGACAGCACCGAGATTGCCGGGGTGATCAGGCCATCTCCGTAAAAGAGCGCCGCGCCGATCACGCCCAGGAGGAAGACCAGCCAGGTCCGCCGCCCCACGGCGTGCTGGGCCAGGGCCATCATCGCCAGGGTGCCGCCCTCGCCCTTGTTGTCGGCCCGTAGAACGACGACGAGATACTTGATGGTCACCACCAGGGTCAGGGCCCAGAACACCAGAGAAACGACGCCCAGGGCGGCCATCGAGGTCGGCATGCCCGTCGTATGGGCCAGGGCCTCGCGCATCGCATAGAGGGGACTGGTGCCGATGTCGCCGAACACCACGCCGACCGAGCCGAGCGTCAGCAACCAGAACCCCGAGCGCCGTTTTCCGCTCCGGGGCATGGCCGCCTGCACCGGATCTGAACCGGCTGGAACGGCGGGGGATGTCGATGACAGCATGTGGGCCTCCCGGCGCCCGCTTGCCGGGGCCGCAACGCCCCCTCCCTATCGGCGGGCTGCATCTGGTTTCGATGTGGAAGGGGGCCCCGGGGCATAAGGACCGCATAAAGGGCGTCCCCGCAGACCGATCACGCCGGCCGATTGACCAGGCGCCCTTGTCTCAGACCTCTCCAGCGGCTCCAATGACCTCGTCCATCCTCCCGCATGAGTGACCTGTCTTGATCCGCGCAATTTCCGCCACCGCCTGCCTGGCGTTCGCCGGGCTGGCCCTCGCCACTCCGGCCCTCGCCCAGAACGCCCCTGCCGCCCTCCCCGCCGCGCCGCAGCCGGTTTCGATGCCGGCGCCGGTCCCCGCGGCCCGGGACATTCCCTACCCGGGGGTCCTGAAACTGACGGTCGACGCCACGGACCTTGATCGGCGGATCTTCCGGGTGACGCAGACCATCCCCGTCGCGGGGCCCGGGCCGCTGACCCTGCTCTATCCGGAGTGGCTGCCCGGCAATCACGCGCCGCGCGGTCAGATCGAGAAGGTGGCGGGCCTGGTGCTGACCGCCGACGGCAAGCCGCTGGCCTGGACCCGGGACACCGTCAACATCTACGCCTTCCATGTGGATGTTCCGGCCGGCGCGAAGAGCATCGAGGCGCAGTTCCAGTTCATCGCCCCGACCGCCAGCGCCCAGGGCCGCATCGTGATGACCCAGGAGATGCTGAACCTGCAGTGGAATTCCATGGCCCTGTATCCGGCCGGCTATTTCACCCGCCAAATCATGATCGAGCCGACGGTGATCCTGCCCGAGGGCTGGAAGTACGGCGTCGCCCTGGATGTCGCCGCGGACGAGGGAGACCGTCACCGGTTCAAGCCGGTCAGCTTCGAGACCCTGGTCGATTCGCCGATGTTCGCCGGCCGCTACTATCGCCAGATCGACCTGGATCCGGGCGGCCGCTCGCCGGTCAAGCTGAACATCGTCGCCGACCGGCCGGAACTACTGGACGCGACCGACGAGCAGATCGAGAAGCACCGCAACCTGGTGACCCAGGCCGACCGGCTGTTCGGCACGCGCCAGTATGACCGCTACGACTTCCTGCTGTCGCTGACCGACCGCATGGGCGGCATCGGACTGGAGCATCACCGCAGTTCGGAGAACGGCGTCGAGCCGGAATATTTCACCGACTGGAGCCGCATGGCGCCGGAACGCGACCTGCTGCCCCACGAATATACCCACAGCTGGAACGGCAAGTTCCGCCGTGGGGCCGATCTGTGGACGCCCGACTACGCCACCCCGATGCGTGACAGCCTGCTGTGGGTCTATGAGGGCCAGACCCAGTTCTGGGGCTATGTGCTGTCGGCCCGGTCGGGTCTGTGGAGCCGCCAGGACGCCCTGGACGCCTTCGCTCTGACGGCGGCGACCTATGACGCCCGGGTCGGCCGGTCGTGGCGCGCGCTGCAGGACACCACCAACGATCCGATCATCGCCGCCCGCCGGCCCAAGGCCTGGACCAGCTGGCAGCGGTCGGAGGACTATTACTCCGAGGGCCTGCTGATCTGGCTCGACGCCGACAGCCTGATCCGCGAGCAGACCGGCGGCAAGAAGTCGCTCGACGACTTCGCCCGGCGGTTCTTCGGCAAGCAGGATGGCGCCTATGTCCCGCAGACCTACGCCTTCGAGGATGTGGTCGCCGACCTGAACGCGGTCACGCCCTATGACTGGGCGGGCTTTCTCAAGACGCGGCTCGACGGCCATGCCGAGGGCGCGCCGCTGGACGGCCTGACCCGGGGCGGCTGGAAGCTGGTCTATGACGACACGCCCAGCGCCTATCAGAAGCAGTCCGAAAACCTCTACAAGCGCAACGACTTCACCTATTCGGTCGGGCTGACCCTCAAGCCCAACGGCGAGATCATCGGCGTGCAGTGGGAGGGGCCGGCCTTCAAGGCCAGGATGGCCGTCGGCATGTCGATCGTCGCCGTCGATGGCGAAGCCTACAGCGCCCGGGTGCTGCGCGACGCCATCACCGCCGCCAAGGCCGGCGACGGCAAGATCCAGATGATCGTCAAGGACGGCGACCACTATCGCGTCGTCGATCTGATCTGGGCCGGGGGCCTTCGTTACCCGAAGCTGGAGCGGATCAAGGGGACGCCGGACCGGCTGGGGGATCTGCTGGCGCCGCGGAAGAAATAGGTGTTCGGCTTTATCCCCGATCTGCTGCTGATCGTGGTGGGTGCGGGCGGGGTGGTGTTCGCCGGCAACCGGTACGAGCGGCGGCGGGCCCGGAAGGGGCCCGAGGACGCGTTCTAGACCCCAGGAAAAAGGGCCCGCGGATTGCTCCGCGGGCCCTCTCTGTTCGAACAGCAAGTGCTGGTTCGAAGCTTACTTCACCTGGACGGTGGCGCCGGCTTCGGTCAGCTTCTTGGCGATTTCGTCAGCCTGTTGCTTGGAGACGTTCTCGACGACGTTCTGCGGAGCGCCTTCGACGAGGTCCTTGGCTTCCTTCAGGCCGAGGTCCGGACGGACGCCGCGGACTTCCTTGATCACGTTGATCTTCTTGTCGCCACCGGCGGTCAGAACAACGGTGAACTCGGTTTGCTCTTCAGCGGCTTCGGCCGGAGCGGCGGCGGCCGGGCCGGCGGCCATGGCGACCGGCGCGGCGGCGGAGACGCCCCACTTTTCTTCCAGCAGCTTGGAGAGTTCAGCGGCTTCCATGACGGTCAGGGCCGACAGGTCTTCAACGATCTTTTCGAGCTTCGACATTGGGTATTCCTAAAGGTTGTCCCTTGCGGGGATGAGAGGTGTTTGCGGAGATGACCTGTGCGGTTACGCGGCGTCTTTGGTGGCGTAGGCGTTGAACACCCGCGCCAGCTGACCGGCCGGAGCCTGCAGGACGCCGGCGACCTTGGTCGCGGGAGCCTGGATGAGCCCGATGATCTTGCCACGCAGTTGGTCGAGGGAGGGCAGCGAGGCGAGAGCCTTGACGCCGTTCTCGTCCAGGAGGGTCGCGCCCATCATGCCGCCGACGACGACCAGCTTGTCGTTTTCCTTGGCATACTGGGTGATGACCTTGGCGGCGGACACCGGATCGGGCGCATAGGCGATGGCCGACGGGCCGGCGAACAGGCTGGAGCCAGCTTCGCTTTCCGCGCCGATCAGGGCCTTCTGGGCCAGGGTGTTCTTCACCACCTGGAATTTGGCGCCTTCTTCACGAAGGCGGCCACGCAGTGCAGTCATTTCCGCAACGGTCAGACCCATGTTGTGGGTCACGACCACGGCGCCGGCATCGGCAAACACGCCCTTGAGCGTGTCGATCGTTGCCTGCTTTTGAGCGCGGTCCATTGCGGTCTCCTACTCGGATGCGACGACCGGACGATCCGGCCGCCGAACATGGCCTGGCGCCTGGAGCAAGCTCCGGGCTTCAGGCCGTCTCAAACTGTCCGAAGGAAGCAGCGAACCCGCCCGCGGCTCCTGAAAGAGGCCGGCGCGAAATCTTGTCTGCCATCCCCGTCTCCCAGCGGCTGAGGAAGGGCTCTTCCTCGGATAAAGGCAGTGGTGACCCCACCGCCCCGCAGTTCTCGGACAGGACCGCCAGCGGGCGAACCCGTCAGCGGAAGCGCGGGCCTATAGGGGAAGATGGCCGGCAAGGCAACAGCCTACCCCCTTCGGGGCTCAAGATCGGCCCGTAACGCCGTCGATGCGCTCGTCGACGATCCGCATCACCCGGGCGAAGCGCTCGCCGCCGGCGTCCGGCCAGGCGAGGTATTTCAGCGACATCGGCCGGGCCGTGCTGAAGGCCGAGAGGCTGGACACCAGCAACAGCGCCTCGATACGCGCCGCCTTGCGGCTGACGCCCTCGCCCCGCGCCACGCCGATCAGATAGGCGATGAGGTCCAGCCCCGGGGCCCAGACCTGGCCATAGAGGATGTCGAAGGCAGGGCCCGGTTCGGCCATCTCGCGCAGGACAAAGCCGGTCCAGGCCTCGGCCTCGCGGCTTTCCATCATCTGGTCGGCCAGGGCGGCGATGACGATCTTGAGCGAGGCCCGCGCCTGGGCCGGCGAGCCGTCGGCCTCCAGCCCGGCCTGGGCCTCAAGGATGGGGCCCAGCATCTGGCGGCGGTAGCGTTCGACGATCTCTTCGGCGCAGGCCAGATAGAGCCCTTCCTTGCCGCCGAAATAGTATTTCAGCGCCGGCAGATTGACCCCGGCCTCCTCGGCGATCTGCCGGGTGGTGGCGCCCTTGAAGCCATTTGCCCCGAAGGCCGACAGCGCCGCCTCGAGGATGCGCGCCCGCGCCGCCTCGCCCTTGCGGTATCCACTCGCCGCCTCCCAGGCCTGTCCATCAGATCTCGACATGGCGCTCCTATGCCACGGCCCTCCCCGACTTGTCACAAAAGCCGGCGGAGGATACAGACTCAAAAACGTATCGGCTGATATCTTTTTGCATCGACGGAGCGCGGCCGTGACCGACATGACCTCCTACCTCGGCTGGAAGATCGACTTCGCCAACCCGCCGGGCGAGGCGGCGCTGGTCCATCCCGGCTCGGTCGCCTGGCGCGTCTACAAGAACCAGGTCGCGCTTGGCGTCGGCGGGGTCGCCGCGGTGCTGCTGGAATTCGCCGACGCCCGCATCCGCTCAGGGGTCTGGGACCATTCGACCTACAAGGCCGACCCGATCGGGCGCTCGCGGCGCACCGGCGTCGCCGCCATGGTCGGGGTCTATGGCCCGGCCAGCGCCGCGCGGCGGGTGATCCAGGGGGTCGGCAACATGCATGCGCGGGTCGGCGGCAAGACTCCCGGCGGCGAGGCCTATCAGGCCCTCGATCCCGAGCTGCTCGACTGGGTGGCGGCCACGGCCGGTTACGGCTTTCTCACCGCCTATGATCGCTTCGTGGCGCCGCTGAGCGAGGCGGACAAGACGCGCTTCTACCAGGAGGGTTCGGCGGTCGGCCGGCTGTATGGCGTCAGGACGCCGCTGCGCTCCAGCGCCGATTTCCACGGAATGATGAAGAGGCTCGCGCCGCGTTTCGAGGCGCATCCGATTGTCGATGAGTTCCTGGCCATCATCACCTCCGGCCAGGCCGCGCCGACCGTGCCGAAATTCATGCATCGCGCCCTGGCGCGGGGATCGGTGTCGCTGTTGCCGCCGGTGGTGCGGCGGGCGCTCAAGCTCGGTCGCGACTGGGATCTGACCGTGGCCGACAGCCTGGCCCTAAAGCTGGCCGGACGATTGGCCGACCGGGTCGCGCCCGCCGACGCGCCGCATCGCCAAGCCTGTCTGCGGATGGGCCTGCCGGCCGACTTCCTCTATCGCAAGCCCGCGGTCCAGGCGCGGCTGCTGCGCGAGGCGGGGCTGGACGCGGACCCGATCATGGCGGCGGCGTGACCGCCTACACGCCGAACGCCTCTTAATTTATCCACAATTGATCCCCATATGGGGAACGAAGCCGCCCGATGGCGGTTTGCCTCAGGACCGCAAAGTTCGGTTCTATCTCCGGCCTGGACCCGCGTAGAAGCGCCGGCCCGGCCCGCGAGTCTGGTTATGTTTCACGATACCAAACAGCTGGAAGCCGCCGTCTGGCGGGCCTTTGACGCCAAACGCCTGCGCCGCTTCCGTCCCCTCCCCCACGCCACCGCCCGCGGCGAACACGCCCGCATGCTGGACATCGCTGCGGCCCGACGGCTTCGCGCCATCGAACGGCTCGGCGAGGCGCGCGGCGACGACGCCGACTACTGGAAGGCGGTCGCCCCCTCGGCGATCGGCAAGGCCCGGGCCGTGCGTCGCGAGGCGGGGTTCACCGGCCTGCCCGGATAGAGGCCCCTTCCGGCCAGGCTCAGGGGCCCAAACGCAAACGGGCGGCCCCGCGAGGGACCGCCCGTAGCTGTCTTTGCAGACTTCTTTGGTCGATCAGGCGCCGATGCTGGCGGTGTCGACCTTGAAGCCCGGGCCCATCGTCGAGGACACCGAAATGCGCTTGACGTAGATGCCCTTGGCGCCGGTCGGCTTGGCCTTCTGCAGCGCGTCGACCAGAGCCCGGACGTTGGCCAGCAGAGCCTCTTCGGTGAAGCTGGCCTTGCCGATGCCGGCGTGGACGATGCCCGCCTTCTCGACGCGGAACTCGATGGCGCCGCCCTTGGCGTCCTTCACGGCCTGACCGACGTTGGGGGTCACGGTGCCGACACGCGGGTTGGGCATCAGGCCGCGCGGACCCAGAACCTTACCCAGACGGCCGACGAGGGCCATCATGTCCGGCGTCGCGATGACGCGGTCGAAGTCCATGAAGCCGCCCTGGATCCGTTCCACCAGGTCCTCGGCGCCGACGACTTCAGCGCCGGCGGCCGTGGCTTCCTCAGCCTTGGCGTCGCGGGCGATGACGGCGACGCGGACGTCGCGGCCGGTGCCGGAGGGCAGCGAGACCACGCCGCGGACCTGCTGGTCGGCGTGACGCGGGTCGACGCCCAGGTTGACGGCGATCTCGATGCTTTCGTCGAACTTGGCCGTGGCGTTGGCCTTCACCAGCTTGACGGCGTCTTCAACGGAATGGATGGCGTTGCGGTCGCCGGTCCAGGCCTTGGCGCGCTTGATTTGCTTGACCATGATCCTAGCCCTCCACCACGGTGAGACCCATGGCGCGGGCCGACCCGGCGATGATCAGCGTCGCTGCATCGAGGTCGTTGGCGTTCAGGTCCTTCATCTTCTTTTCGGCGATCTCGCGCAGCTGGGCGGTCGTGATCTTGCCGGCGACTTCGCGGCCCGGCAGCTTGGAGCCGGACTTCAGGCCGAGGGCTTCCTTGATGAAGAAGGTCGCCGGAGGGGTCTTGGTGACGAAGGTGAAGCTCTTGTCCTGATAGACGGTGATCACCGTCGGCAGGGGCGTACCCTTCTGCACGTTCTCGGTGCGGGCGTTGAACTCCTTGCAGAAGCCCATGATGTTGACGCCGCGCTGACCCAGCGCCGGCCCGATGGGAGGGGAGGGGGTGGCGGAGCCCGCGGGCACCTGCAGTTTGATGTAGCCCAGAATCTTCTTGGCCATGGTTTCTCCTGTGCCGGCTCAGGCCGGCGGTTGTGAGCCGTGGTGCGGGCCTGGCGTCCCTCCCACGGATTTGAATCCGCCCGCAAAGGCGAAAGCCGCGCCGGTGAGGGCGCGGGGTCGGGCTCCTTAGCAGGGCGGCGGGCCGGATGCAAACGGCGGGCTAGCGACCGGGCGGCGGATCCCAGCTGCCAATCGCGTGGCAGGTTTTCATCGCCCCGCGGAAGCCGTCACGGTCGGTGACGCGACCGATATAGGTCTGCTCCGGCGACGTCAGCGCCGTCACCCCCTGCCGTCTCGCCCAGAGCAGCGCATAGCCCACCGAGATGTCGGCCGCCGTGAAGACCTCGCCGGCCATATAGGGCGCCTGTTCGAGCTGACGGGCGACCAGCCGGCGACGGCTCTGGAAGATTTCGAAGCCGAGCTTGCCGGTCCAGTCGTCACGGGCGCCTTCGGGCCCGAACCCACTGCCGGCCCAACTGAGGAAGGCGGGGGTCATGAGGCCGGCCTCACCCAGATGCAGGAACTGCAGCCAGGCCGGATAGGCGGGATGACCGGGCTCAACCCCCAGGGGTGAGGGACCGTATCGCCCCAGCAGGTACTGCAGGATAGCCACGGACTCGACCATGACCGTCTCGCCGTCTTGCAAAGCCGGGATGAAGCCGCCTGGGTTGATGGCCATGAATTCCGGGTCGTTTTGCGCGCCCTTCAGCAGGTCCACGTCCCGCAGGCGATAGGGGAGGCCCATCTCCTCGAGCAGCCAGACGACCCGAAAGCCCCTGCCCTCGCCCCAGACGGTGATGGGCATTGCTGAGTCGGCGCTTGTTTGGCTGGTCATCTGGCTACTCCTTCTGGTCACAAATGGGTGGCGACGGCGCGGCCAAGGCATTGAGGCCCCGGCGCAGCTGGGCAGGCTGTTCAGCTTCCAGTGTAGCCTCGAGCGTGGCGTGGGCGGCTGCCCAGATCGGCAGGGCGGCGGTCAGGCGGTCTCGTCCAGCGGGCGTGAGGGCGGCGCGGCGGGCGCGTAGGTCTGCCGGATCAACGAGGACCTGGGCGAGGCCTTCGCGCTCCAGGACCTTCATCGCGGCGGTCAGGGTCGTGCGATCAGCGCCCAGCAGACGGGCCACCTCTCCTATGCCAGCGGCGCTCGGGCGGTTTAGGGCGTTGAGCAGCGAGAACTGGGTGTTCGTGAGGCCCACAGGGCGCAAGGCCTCGTCAAAACGCCGCGCCAGGGCCCGCGCTGCGCGCTGGGCATGCAGACACAGGCAGTGGTCACGAATGTGGTGGGTGACGGCGAAGGAGGCGGTGTCGTTCACGCGCCGATTTATGTTGATATCAACTTACTCGTCAACCGGGCATGAAAAAGGGCAGACCGACCCAAGCCGGTGCTGCCCTCATCCGACCCGCTTCGCGGGCCACCTTCTCCCGGCGAGCGGGAGAAGGGAAGATCAGCTGACCTTTTCGACCTGGCTGTATTCCAGCTCGACCGGGGTGGCGCGGCCGAAGATGGAGACGGCCACGTGCAGGCGGGCGCGGTCCTCGTCGACCTGTTCCACGGTGCCGTTGAAGCTGGCGAAGGGGCCGTCGGTGACGCGGACCTGCTCGCCGATCTCGAAGGAGATGGTGGGCTTGGGACGCTCGGCGCCCTCGGCGGCGACGCCGATGATGCGCTCGACTTCCTTTTCGGAGACCGGCATCGGCTTGGAGCCGCTGCCCAGGAAGCCGGTGACCTTCGGGGTGTTCTTGATGAGGTGATAGGCCTCGTCGGTCATTTCCATCTTCACCAGCACATAGCCGGGGAAGAACTTGCGCTCGGCGTTGATCTTGCGGCCGCGGCGGATCTCGACGACGTCCTCGGTCGGCACCAGGATGTCGGAGAAGTAGTCCTCAAGGCCGTGCGACTTGGCCTGGTCGAGGATCGACTCCTTCACCTTCTTCTCGAAGTTCGAATAGGCGTGGACGATGTACCACTTGTGGCGCGGGTTGGCCGGGGGCTTTTCGGCGATGGTGTCGGTCATGGCGCTCTAGTTCCCGCTCACGAGTTCAAGGACCTTGGCCACGCCGTTCGACAGCGCCCAGTCCACGGCCAGGAAGAAGAAGGCGGCCATGATCACCATGATGAAGACCATCACCGAGGTGATCCAGGTCTCCTTGCGGCTGGTCCAGGTGATCTTGCGAGCCTCGGCGCGCACCTGCCGGATGAATTCCGGGATGCTGGTGCGCGGCTTGGCCGGCGCGGGCGGCGCCTGACCGGCGGGCGCGGCGACGACCGCAGCGCTCTTGGCGGCGCGGGACTTCATCGCGGCGAGATTGCCAGGTTTCTTGGCCATGAGACGGGTCTTGGAACTCTCAGTTTGTTGAGACAGGCCGAAAGGACGACCTGTCGGAAAGAATGGCACGAGTGGCAGGATTCGAACCTGCGACTTTCGGTTTTGGAGACCGACGCTCTACCAGCTGAGCTACACTCGTTTATCGACCACCCGAGGATATATCCGCCCAGACGCCGCGCCGCAGCCCCAAAATGAAGCCGCCCGCACCGCGTGGATACTGTCCGGACCTGTCCTCTATATAGGATGGACCCGAACCTGTGCGAGACCCTATCCGCAAGTTCGAAGGACGGGGCCTATGCCGGAATTCAGCCGGCAGTTCAAGGGTGGGCGCGGCGGCGACGGCGGATCATCGGCGAGCGGGCCCATGGCGCGAACCGTCCAGTGTGCTAGGTCCGGCGGACCGATCAGCGGCGCGGATCATCCTCGCCGGCGCTTCAGGGATTGAGGAATGGCGGAACCGGACCGGGCCGACAGCCACCGCGACGATGAGGATTTCGCCGCCCGCGTGGGCCGCTGGATCCGCCTGATCCAGCGCTTCCTGTTTCGCCGCCTGCCCGCCGAAGAGGCCCGGGACGTCCGCCAGCACGTCGACGAGGAAGCCGACCTGACCGAGCGCTATGTGCTGATGACGGCCCTCTCGGCCGGCATCGCCACCCTGGGTCTGCTGCAGTCCTCGACCGCCGTGGTCATCGGGGCGATGCTGATCTCGCCGCTGATGGCGCCGATCGCCAAGCTGGGGTTCGCCTTCGCCTCGCTGGACGGCCGCCGCGCCCAGGACGCCGCCCGGGTGCTGGCCATCGGGGCGGCCGTGGGGGTGTTTCTCGGCATGGCCCTGACCTGGCTGAGCCCGATCCGCAACGCCACGCCGGAGATCATCGGCCGCACCGCCCCCACCCTGCTCGACCTGGCCGTGGCGGTCCTGTCGGGCCTGGCCGGCGGCTACGCCACGGTTCACCGGCGCGGCGAGACGGCCATCGGGGTGGCCATCGCCACGGCCCTGATGCCGCCGTTGGCCACCCTGGGCTACAGCTTGGCGGTGGGACGGTTCGACTTCGCCTTCGGGGCCCTGCTGCTCTTCCTGACAAACCTGGCCGCCATCTCCTTCGCCTTCGCCCTGGTGGCGCGCATTCGCGGCGTCGCCCGGCCCATCGCCAAGGTCGAGTTCCGCTGGCGCTTCGTCATTATGGGCCTGGCCGCCTTCTTCGTCCTGGCCACGCCCCTGGCCCTGACCCTGCTGCGCGTCAGCCACGAGGCCCGCGCCTCGATCCTGGCCCGGGAGGAGATCTGCAAGACGCTGAAGATCGATCCCAGCCAGGTGGCGCAGCTGACGGTCAGCTGGGCCAATCTGTCGACGCCGCAGATCACCGCCACCGCCATTACCCCCAATTTCGACGACAACGCCCAGAACCGGGTCTCCGAGCGGCTGGCCGACCGGCTGGGCGCGCCGGTGGAGCTGAGGCTGCAGCAGATCGTCGCCGCCGACCCCAGGGCCAAGACCGAGGCCCTGATCCAGGCCGCCATCGCCAATGACGGCGCCGCCAAGACCGCCAGCCAGCCCGCCGCTCCCATCGACCAGGTGCGCAAGGCCGCCCGGGCGCCGATCGGCCAGGCCTGGGCTGACAGCGCCAGCCACGCGGTGATTCTCCTGGCCGCGCCGTCCGACACCTGGGACCTCGCCGCCTTTCGCGCCGAGGAGCGGCGTCTGACGGCGATGAAGTTCGGCTGGACGGTGCAGATCATTCCGCCCTACCGCGACCGGCTGCCGGTGACCTTCGAGGACGATTCGGCGACCGTTGGCCCGCAGCAGAAGGCCCGCATCGAGACCCTCATCTGGGCGCTGAAGCGCTGGGGCGTATCGAAGGTGACGGTCGAAGGCTTCGCCGGCGCCCGCCCGGACGCCAATCGCACCACCCGGCTGCTGGCGGAGACCCGCGCTGCGGGCGTCGGCGCCATGCTCGAGGCGCGGCAGATCACCACCACGGTGCGGCTGGGATCGCGGCAGACCGGCCTGGCCCTGGCTTCTGAGGGCGAGGCCCGCATGCGCTCGGCGGACCTGGTGGTGTTTGGCCAGGACCAGCCCTCCCCCTAGAGCCGGGGCGGAGCCGACCGGCCGATCCAGGCGTTGTGTGAGGTGAACCCGGAGAAGCCCGCCATGACCGCCCCCGCCCGTCCTTCCAACCATGAGGTGGAAACCGAGAACCAGCGTGAGGACGGCGACGGCCACACGCCCCGTCCGGCGACCGAGCCGAAGGGATCGGAAGGCTCGACCGATACGCCGCGAACCCGGACCGATCCGGGGTCGGGCGAACAATAGAGCCGCACGCCGGGCCGTGACATCCCCGCCCCTGTCGGCTATCGCACCGGCAAAGCCAGACAGGGAGGCCAGCGGCCTTGAACGACAGCGTCGAAGAAGCCGGTTGGGCCACCGCCAAGACCCTCGCCGAGGCGCTGCCCTATATCCAGCGCTATGACCGCGAGACGGTGGTCATCAAATACGGCGGTCACGCCATGGGCGAGGAGAAGGTGGCCAAGCTGTTCGCCGCCGACGCCGTTCTGCTCAAGCTGCTGGGCCTGCACCCGGTGGTCGTCCACGGCGGCGGCCCCCAGATCAGCGCCATGCTCGACCGGGCCGGGGTCAAATCGACGTTCATCGACGGCCTGCGGGTGACCGACGAGCCGACGATGGAGGTGGCCGAAATGGTCCTCTCCGGCGCGATCAACAAGGAAATCGCCAACTGGATCACCCTCGCCGGGGCCGAAGCCGATGTGCGCGGCGTCGGGCTGTCGGGCAAGGACGCCCGGCTGATCACCGTGACCAAGGCCAGGCGCACCAAAAAGGATCCGGGCAGCAACATCGAACAGGTCGTCGACCTCGGCTATGTCGGCGAGCCCCAGAAGGTTGATCCGCAGCTGATCAACGCCCTGATCCATGCCGAGCATGACTACATCCCCGTCGTCGCCCCGATCGGGGTGTCGAAAGAGGGCCAGACCTACAACGTCAACGCCGACACCGTGGCCGGCGCCGTCGCCGGGGCGCTGAAGGCCAAGCGCATGCTGCTGCTGACCGATGTGAAGGGCGTGCTCGACAAGAACGGCGAACTGATCCGCCAGATGAGCGTCGCCGAGGCCTTCGAGGCGATCCGCGACGGCACCGCCACCGGCGGCATGATCCCCAAGCTGGAAACCGCCATCGCCGCCGTCGACGGCGGGGTCGAGGCCGTGATCATCCTGGACGGTCGCCGCCCCCACGCCATGCTGGTCGAGCTGTTCACTGAGCACGGCGCCGGCACCATGGTGACCAAGTGACCGATCTCACCCACATCGACACCTGGCTGTTCGACCTCGACAATACCCTCTACCCGGCCGAGACCGGCTTCATGAAGCTGATCGAGGTGCGGATGACCGACTTCGTCGAGCGCACCACCGGCCTGCCCCGCGACGAGGCCCGGGCCCTTCAGAAGAAGTATTGGGGCGAGCTGGGCACCACCCTGGCCGGTCTGATCAAGCATCACGGCGTCGATCCGGAGGATTTCCTGGATGAGGTGCATGATGTGTCTCTGGACCTGCTGGAGCCCAATCCGCGTCTGATCGCGGCCGTCGAGCGACTGCCCGGCCGGCGGCTGATCTTCACCAACGGCTCGGAGGCCCACGCCATCCGGGTGGTCGAGAAGCTGGGGCTGGCCCATCTGATGGAAGACATCTTCCACATCCGCTCGGCCGACTACCTGCCCAAGCCGGCGCTGAAGACCTTCGTCAAGATGACCGCCGACCATGCGGTCGATCCGCGCTGCGCGGCCTTCTTCGAGGATTCCGAGAAGAACCTCGCCCCGGCCGCCGAGATCGGCATGACCACCGTGCTGGTCGGCCAGAACGCCCCGGCCGCCTCGGCCCCCTTCATCCACTACAAGACCGACGACCTGGCCGGGTTCCTCAACGCCGCCAGGCTCCGGGAGACCGCCGCATGACCACCGTCACCCCCGCCGATCTGGCCCTGGAAATCGAATCCGCCTGGGACGCGCGCGACGGGATCGGCGTCGACACCAAGGGGCCGATCCGCACCGCCGTCGATGAGGCGCTGCATCTGCTGGACAGCGGCCAGGCCCGTGTCGCCGAAAAGGGCGAGGACGGCTGGGTCGTTCACCAGTGGCTGAAGAAGGCGGTGCTGCTGTCCTTCCGCCTCAACCCCAACAGCGTCATGCGGGCGGCGATCATGGGCGGGGCCGTCGGCCCCTGGTGGGACAAGGTCCCCAACAAGTTCGAGGGCTGGGACGCGCCCCAGTTCGAGGCGGCCGGCTTCCGCGCGG
Organism: Caulobacter sp.; assembly: GCA_016125585.1. GTDB lineage: Bacteria > Pseudomonadota > Alphaproteobacteria > Caulobacterales > Caulobacteraceae > Caulobacter. The sequence continues at coordinate 336,136 of WGLL01000006.1, read as the reverse complement.
TGCCGGGCTCCATCGTCCGCCGCGGGTCCTTCATCGGCAGGAACGTCATCCTGATGCCCAGCTTCGTCAACATCGGCGCCTTCGTCGATGAGGGCACGATGGTCGACACCTGGGTGACGGTCGGCAGCTGCGCCCAGATCGGCAAGCGGGTCCATCTGTCGGGCGGCGTCGGCATCGGCGGGGTGCTGGAGCCCCTGCAGGCCAACCCGACCATCATCGAGGACGACTGCTTCATCGGCGCCCGTTCGGAAGTGGTCGAGGGCGTGGTCGTGGGCCAGGGCAGCGTGCTGTCGATGGGCGTCTTCCTGACCTCGACCACCAAGATCGTCGATCGCAAGACCGGCGAGGTGCATCGCGGCTATGTGCCGCCCTACAGCGTGGTGGTGCCGGGCTTCCTGCCCGACCCGCACGGCGGCCCCGGCCTGTCCTGCGCGGTGATCGTCAAGACCGTCGACGCCCAGACCCGCAGCAAGACCAGCATCAACGATCTGCTCCGCGACTAGCATCCGGCCGCGGGATGGTTTGCGTCGGGGTTCCGCTCGTCTAATGCTGGACGGATGACCGACGCGCCCGCCCTTGCCCCCGACGCCGACACGATCAACGCCCTTGATCTGGCCCGGACCCTGATCCGCTTTCCCTCGGTGACCCCCGCCGACGAGGGGGCGATGGACCTGGTGCAGCGCCAACTGGAGCGGATGGGCTTTGCCTGCCGGCGGATGCGGTTCGGCGACATCGAGAACCTCTACGCCCGGCGCGGAACCGCCTCCCCCAACCTCTGTTTCGCCGGCCACACCGATGTGGTGCCGGTGGGCGACGCCGGCGCCTGGACGGCCGGTCCCTTCGAGGGGCAGGTGCGGGACGGGGTGCTGTTCGGCCGCGGCGCGGTCGACATGAAAAGCGCCATCGCCGCCTTCATCGCCGCCGTTTCGGCGGAGCTGGCGCGGGGCGAACCGGCGGGCTCGCTGAGCTTCCTGATCACCGGCGACGAGGAAGGCCTGGCGCTGGACGGCACCCGCAAGGTGGTCGAGGCCCTGGCCGCCGAGGGCGAGGTGATCGATCACTGCGTGGTCGGCGAGCCGACCAGCGCCGTCGCCTTCGGCGACATGGTCAAGATCGGCCGGCGCGGCAGCATCAACGCCTGGATCACCGTCGAGGGAACCCAGGGCCACGTCGCCTATCCCCATCGCGCCGCCAATCCAATTCCGGTGCTGGTCGCGCTGCTGGCCCGGCTGCAGGCGCGGGTGCTGGATGACGGCTATCCCGAGTTCCAGCCGTCCAACCTGGAAGTCACCACCATTGATGTGGGCAACACCAGCACCAACGTCATCCCCGCCCGGGCGATGGCGCGGGTCAACATCCGCTTCAATCCCGCCCACAGGGGCGAGGACCTCAAGGCCTGGTTCGAGGAAGAGTGCGCCCGGGCCGGCGAGGGGTTCAACGGCCGCGTAGAGCTGAAGGCGCTGATCAGCGGCGAGGCCTTCCTGACGCGCAAGGGGCCCTTCACAGAGATCATCTCCGACGCCGTGCGCGAGGTCACCGGCCGCGAGCCGGAGCTGTCGACCACCGGCGGCACCAGCGACGCCCGGTTCATCCGCAGCCTCTGCCCGGTGGTCGAGTTCGGTCTGGTCGGCAGCACCATGCATGCGGTCGACGAGCGGGTCCCGGTCGCCGAGATCGCCGCGCTGCAGGGAGTCTATGAGCGGATCATCCAGCTCTATTTCGAGCGGCTGAGCTGATGCGCACCCTGGCCGCCGGCTGGATCTTCTGGGCCCTGCTGGCGGCGCTGTTCGCGGCGGCGACGGCGATCCTGGCCAAGGTCGGCGTCCGCGACACCCCGTCCGACCTGGCGACCCTGATCCGCACCCTGGTCATCCTGGCCTTCGCCGCCCTGATCGTCACCGCCACCGGCCAGTGGTCGGCGGCATCCCGCCTCACGCCCCGCACCTGGCTGTTCCTGACCCTGTCCGGCCTGGCCACCGGAGCGTCCTGGCTTTGCTATTTCCGGGCCCTGAAACTGGGCGACGCCGCCCGGGTCGCGCCGCTGGACAAGCTCAGCGTAGTGCTGGTGGCGGTGCTGGGCACGGCGTTTCTCGGGGAGAACCTGAACATGAAGAACTGGCTGGGCGTGGCGATGATCGCCGGCGGGGCGGTGCTGGTGGCGATGCGATAGGGCAGGCCCGGCTCCGCCTTCCGCTTGCTGGCCGCGCCCCTCCGGGAAATAGTGAAGCATGCGCGAACCCCTGTTGAGCAAGACCAGAACGCGAACCGACCGCAAGCTGGTGCTCCGCTTCGTTTGGCCGGATCTGATTTTTGCGGTCGCGTTGGCGACTCTGACGATCGGCAACAACCTGCTTCCCCCCGTCTGGCAGCGCTATGTCCTGCCGCCGGTCATGATCGTCCTGTTTGTGGTCTTCTACGCGGTGGTGCAGGCGCGCCGGGCCGACTGGGCCAACCGGTCGACAAAGTCGGACGACGAGGCGAACGAGCGGGCGCGGCGGGCGAGGATTCTCGGCGGAGACAGCTAGTAGCCGACGCCGGTCAGATACAGCCCGTCGGCGGGCGCCACCGCACCACAGGCCGTGCGGTCCTTCGCCTCCAAGGCCGTCTTCACGTCGTCCACCGCCCAGCGTCCGACTCCAACCTCGGCCAGGGTCCCGGTCATCGAGCGGACCTGGCGGTGAAGGAAGCTGCGGGCGGTGAAGGTCAGCAGGATCAGCTCGCCATCGCGGCGCACCACCGCCGTATCCAGCGTCTTGACCGGCGATTTGGCCTGGCACTTCACATCCCGGAAAGTGGTGAAGTCATGCAGGCCGAGCAGATGCCGCGCTGCGGCCTGCATGGCCTCGGCGTCCAGAGGCTTCTTCACATGCCAGACGCGGCCCTGCTCGAGGGCCGGAGGGCTGGGCCGGTTGAGGATCCGGTACAGGTAGCGCCGCTCGATGGCCGAGAAGCGGGCGTGCCAGCCCTCCTCGGCCAGCTCGACCGACAGGATGCTGATCGGCTGAGGCCGCAGATAGGCGTTGAGGGCGTTGCGGATCACCCTCGGCTCCCAGTCGCGGGACAGGTCGATATGGGCCGCCTGGCCGGTGGCGTGGACGCCGGTGTCGGTGCGGCCGGCGGCGTGCAGCCGCAGGGTCTCGCCGCTGAAGGCCTTGACCGCCCGTTCGATCGACTCCTGGACAGTGGGCAGCCCCGCCTGGGCCTGGAAGCCGCAATAGGGACGGCCGTCGTATTCGACGATGAGCCGGTAGCGCGGCATCAGGCCAGCGCCGTCCCGGCCGGAACCGCAAAGCCCCGCACGAAGGCTTCCGCCGCCTGGCGTCCCTTGCCTTCCCGCTGCAGTTCCAGCAGCCGCACCGCCCCGTCGCTGCAGGCGATCAGCAACCCATCGTCCAGCGCCATGCCGGGCGTTCCGTCGGCGTCCTCGACCCGGCTGAGCAGGGCCTTGACCCGCACCGGTCCGCGGCTGGACGGCGCCTCGAACCAGGCGCCGGGAAAGGGCGACAGACCCCGGATCTGCCGGTCGACCTCCTCGGCCGGACGGGTCCAGTCGATGCGGGCCTCGGCCGGGGTGATCTTGCGGGCGTAGGTCACGCCGTCTTCGCTCTGCGGCGTCTCGACGGCGGTCCCCGCCGCGATGGCCGGCAGGGTCTCGACCAGCAGGCGGGCGCCCAGCTCGGCCAGGCGATCATGCACCGTGCCGGCGGTGTCGTACTGGCTGATGCGGGTAGTGGCCGTGGCCAGCACCGCGCCCTCATCGAGGCCCTCGCTCATCCGCATGACCTGGACCCCGGTCACCGCATCGCCGGCCATCACCGCCCGCTGGATCGGCGCCGCCCCGCGCCAACGCGGCAGGATCGAGCCGTGCAGGTTGAAACAGCCCAGCCGCGGCGCCTCCAGGATGGCGGGCTTGAGAATCTGGCCAAAGGCCACCACCACGGCCGCGTCCAGGTCGAGGGCGACGAAGGCGGCGATCTCCTCCTCCGACTTCATCGACTTGGGGGCGCGGACCGTCAGCCCGTGCTGTTCGGCGAAGGCCTGCACCGGCGAGGGCCGCAGGCTCTGGCCCCGGCCGCGCGGGGCGGGCGGCTGGCTGTAGACGCAGACGATGTCGTGGCCGGCCTCAAGGAGCGCGGCGAGGCTGACCACCGCGAAGTCCGGGGTGCCGAGAAAGGCGAGACGCATGGCGCTCCTGTAGCGGGCCGCGGCCGGCAACGGAAGGGAACCGCCGGGTTTGGCGACCGTTGAAATGCCAGAACAACCGGGAGAGCACCATGCGCACCATCATTCTCGCCGCCTTCGCCACCGCCGCGCTCGGCCTGACGGCCTGTTCCCCGTCCGATCGTCAGGACCTGAAGGAAGGCGCCGACGCGGCCGGGGCCGAGGTCAAGGACGCCGCCCAGGACATCGCCAATGATCCCGACGTCAAGCAGGCCGGGGCGGCGATCAAGAATGCCGGCGCCGAAGCCGCCGATGCGGTGAAGGACACCGCCGCCGAAGCCCAGGCGGGGCTCAGCGAATCCGCCCAGAAGGACAAGGAAGAAGCCGCGGCCGAAAAAACCAGCGGACAGTAGGGCGCTGGCTATCGGGCCCGATCAGGCCGCGCGGGCGGCCTTCTTGACCTTGGTGATGGCCCGGTCGCGCTTCAGCCGCGACAGGTGGTCGATGAACAACACCCCTTCGAGGTGGTCCATCTCGTGCTGGATGCAGACGGCGTAGAGGCCGTCGGCGTCCTCGCTGACCTGGACGCCGTTGTAGTCGAGGTAGCGGATGTGAACCCGGTCGGGCCGCTCGACCGTCTCATAGATGTCGGGCACCGAAAGACAGCCTTCCTCGTAGGGGGCCAGGTCCTCGTTCTTCTCGACGATCTCGGGATTGATGAAGTAGCGCGGGGCCGGCTCCTCGCCGTCGCGGGCCAGATCCATGACGATGATCCGCAGCGGCTCGCCGACCTGCACGGCGGCCAAGCCGATGCCGGGGGCCGCGTACATCGTCTCCAGCATGTCGTCCATCAGGGCGCGCGTCTCGTCGGTCACCGCCTCGACGGGCAGGGACTTCTTCTTCAGCACCGCCAGATCGGCGGCGTTGTCGACGGTGAGAATGCGACGAATGGCCATGCCGGGGAGGTAGGGTTTCAGGGGAAGAGCGTCAAGACGGCCTGGCGCCGCGGCCAGGCCGCCGCTGATCGGAACTGCCCTGATCAGTGCTTGTCGGAAAGCGCCGGCGCCTCGGAGGCGAGTTTGACCAGGGAGCGGGTTCCACCCTCGATGGGGGCCAGTTCCGGCAGGTCCTTGCCCTGGTGGTCGACCTTCAGCTCCTCGAACCGCCGCGCCTGGGTCAGGACCTGGGTCTCCAGCGAGCCGACGAACTGGTTGTATTTGGACGTCGCCGTCTCCAGCGCCTTGCCCATGGCCGCCACATGGCCGCCCATCACCGAGAGGCGGGCATAGAGGTCGCGGCCGAGGCCGGCGATCTTGTCGGCGTTGGCCGCCTGCTCCTCGACCCGCCAGCCGTAGGCCACCGCCTTGCACAGGGCGAACAGGGTGGTCGGGGTGACCAGCAACACCCGCTTGTCCATGGCCTCGGTCATCAGGTCGGGCATGCGGTCCAGCGCGGCGGCCAGAAAGCCGTCGCCGGGCACGAACATGGCGACGAAATCGGGCGAGCGTTCGGAGGCGAACTGGTCCCAGTAGGCTTTCGCGGACAGCCCCTGCATGTGGCTGCGGACGCTCTGGGCGTGACGCGCCATCGCCGCCTCGCGGACCGCGTCGTCGGTGGCTTCCTGGGCGTCCATGAAGGCGTTGAGCGAGCATTTGGCGTCGATGGCGAACACCGCCCCGGCCGGCATCCGCACCTTGACGTCCGGGCGGCGGCGACCCTCCTCGGTGTCGAGGCTGAACTGTTCGACGAAGTCGTACTGATGGGCAAGGCCCGCCGCCTCCAGCACATTGCGCAGGGTCTGCTCGCCCCAGCGCCCCTGCACGCCCGCGCCCCGACGCAGGGCGGCCGACAGCTTGCGGGCTTCCGACTGGGTGGCGACCGAGGCGTCCATCAGGGCGGCGATCTGGGCCTTCAGCCCCCCCTGCTCCTCGGCGCGGGTCTTTTCGACGGCGGTGACCTGGGCCTCGAACTTGGCCAGCGTCTCGGCCACCGGCTTCAGCTGCGCCTCGATCCGCGCCTGGGCGAGGTTTTCGCGGTTGCGGAAGCTCTCCTCGGTGCGTTTCAGCAGTTCCTCGGCCACGGCGCCGGCCTGTTGCGCGGCCTGGGCCTTGAGCAGTTCCGACGCCGCGCCGGACTGTTCCTCCAGCAACTTCGCCCGCGCTTCGACGGACGCATACTGCTCCTTCATCGCCCAGGCCCTGGCCTCGGCGGCGCCCGCGCGGCGGCGTTCCATCAGGGCCCAGGCGAGGGCCACGACAGCCAGCAGAGCGAAGGCGGCGGCGACGATGAGGGCGAGCGTTGTGGCGTTCATGGTTAGTTCTTAGCGTGGAAACCGAGTCCCGCCCAGCCCTCCCAACTCCGCTCATCCCGACGAAAGTCGGGACCCAGTGTCCACCAGCGGGTGGGTTTCTGCTCTGATCAGCGCCAGCCTGTCTTCTGGTTTGCCAACTGGGTCCCGACTTTCGTCGGGATGAACGGCTTGGGGATTTACGCCGGCCGCCGGGCCCGCATGGCCTGAGCGATGGTGCCGTCATCCAGCCAGTCAAGGTCGCCGCCGACCGGGACGCCGCGCGCCAGCATGGTCACCGCGACATCGAGGTTCGACAGCCGCTCGGCGATGTAGTGGGCGGTGGTCTGGCCGTCGACGGTGGCCGGCAGGGCGAGGATGACCTCGCGGATCTCGCCCTCGGTGACCCGCTGGGTCAGTTCGTTGATGCGGATATTGTCCGGGCCGACGCCGTCGAGGGCTGACAGGAGCCCGCCCAGCACATGGTAGCGGCCGCGAAACGCCCCGGCCCGCTCCATGGCCCAGACGCTGCCCACCTCCTCGACCACGCAGACCAGGGTGCGATCGCGTAAGGTATCGGCGCAGAGGCTGCAGGGATCGCGGGTATCGAGGCTGCCGCACTGGCTGCAGGTCTTCACATGCTCACGGGCGTCGGCGAGGGCGTCGGCCAGCGGCCCCAGCAGCTGCTCCCGCCGCTTGAGCAGGGTCAGGGCCGCGCGCCTGGCCGAACGGGGCCCAAGCCCCGGCAGCTTGGCCAGCAGGCTGATCAGACGTTCGATCTCGGGTCCGGCGACAGCGGCCATGGCGGGTCCTGCGGGCGGAGGCGCCCGAGAGAGAGAAGATAGGGATGATTCTGCTGTTTTCCTCCCCCTTCGGGGGAGGTGGCGCGCGGAGCGCGACGGAGGGGGTCCTCAACAGTCGGTGGCGGACCCCCTCACCCCGCTGCGCGGGGAGCTCCCCCAAGGGGGGAGCAGTGTGGAGGGTGTTATTCGGTGACAGTCACTTTTTTCGACTCCACGGCGGGTCGATCCACCGGCGGTCCTGAAAAAAGTGACTGTCACCGAATAACAGGGCCAGACCTCAGAACCCCATCCCCGGAATCTTCATCCCGGCCAGCGGCCCGGCCGCCACCTGCATCAGTTCCGCCGTCCGGGCTTCCAACTTGCGCCGGGCGTCGGCATGGGCGGCGATCAGCAGGTCGGCGACGACCTCGCCCTCCCCCGGGGCCAGCAGGCTGTCGTCCAGTTCCACGCCGGCCAGTTCGCCGGCGCCTTTCAGGGTCACCCTGACCATGCCGCCGCCGCTGGTCCCCTCGACCACGATGGCGGCGACCTGTTCCTGGGCTTCGGCCAGCTTGGCCTGCATGGCCTGGGCCTGTTTCATCAGCCCCTGAAGGTCTTTCATTTTGCGTCTGCTCCTTCGCTGAAGAGGCCCCCCGCGCTCAGCATCTGGTCCCGGATCGCCTCGGGCGACTGGGTCTGCATCACGTCATAGGCCTCGAGTTCAGTCGGCACATACCAGTGGATCTTGTCCGAATGGTAGGCGTCCCAGACGGCCTGAGCCACTTCTCGCGGAGGTGTGAGCCGCCACATGCCTTCGGTCGGAGCGTTGGCCTTGGCCTCGTCAGGCAGGATCGGGGTGTCGATCATCCCGGGCAGGGTGTCGGCGGCGCGGACGCCATGGGCGCGGAGCTCCACCGACAGGGCCTCAGTCAGCCCCTTCACCGCATGTTTGGTCGCCGAATAGACGGCGATGTTGGGGATGCCGAAGATGGCCGAGGACGAGGAGGTGGTGAAGCACAGGCTGTTGGGGGTGTTTTTGAGCAGGGGCGCGGCCAGATGGATGCCCGACAGCACGGCGACGAAGTTGATATTGACCACCGCCATGACGTCGTCCCACGTCTGGTCGATGAACGGTCCGCCCCGGCCGATGCCGGCGTTGTTGAACAGCAGGTCCAGCTTGCCGCCGGTGGCTTGCGAGAAGGCGTCGAGGGCGGCGCTGTAGGCGGCGCGGTCGGTGACATCGAGGGTCTGGACGATGCAATTTTCATCGCCGATCTCGGTCTTCAGCGCCTCCAGTCCGGCGGCGTTGACGTCGTAGCCGCCAACGAACCAGCCCTCGGACGCGAACAGTCGCGCGGTCTCCAGCCCCATGCCCGAGGCGGCGCCGGTGATGAAGATGCTCTTGCGGCCATTGGCTTTGGTCATGTGTTTTCTCCGCGTTGTTGTTCCTTCTCCCGCTTGCCGGGAGAAGGTGGCGCCGAAGGCGTCGGATGAGGGCGGCGCGGAAGCCGGCCGATCAGCGCCAGAACCCGGGCAATCTCATCCGCCGGCGCTGCCCTCATCCGGCCGCTGCGCGGCCACCTTCTCCCGGCGAGCGGGAGAAGGATTGTTGTGGTCAGTCCTCGTCGTCCGCTTCCACGGGAGGTTCTGTAGCCGCTTCCCCCTGCGGAACGGCAAGCTGCTTGACGCCGAGAATCTCGGCGCCGGGGAAGGCCTCAAGCACCGAGCGGACGAAGGGGTCGGCCTCGATCTCGGCGCGGGCCTCGCGCTGCTCGCGCTTCTGCTTTTCCCAAGCCGTCTCGGCCCCGCCGCCGCCGTCGGTGGCGACCAGCCAGGGCTGGCCGGTCCATTCCTTAAGCTTGGAGACCAGGCGGCCGGAGAGATTGGAGGGGGCGCCGGGGGCCGGCTCGAAGACGATGGCGCCGGGCCTGAAGCTGACCAGCCGCAGATAGCGATCGACATCGAGCTTGAGCCCGATCTCGCGCTTGCGGTCGATCATCGCCAGCACGTCCTCGAAGCTGGCCAGGGTGGGTTCGCTCTGGGCCGCGGGCTGGACGGCCGGTTGGGCAAAGCGCGCCTGGGCCACCGCACCGCCGCCGCCGGAGGCCGCCGAGCCGCCGCCGCCCCCGCCGGGACCCGCGCCGCCAGTCGGATCGCCCTCGCGCAGGGCTTTCAGCGCCTCTTCCGGGCCGGGCAGGTCAGCGGCGTAGCAGAGCCGGATCAGGGCCATCTCAACGGCCGCCGAGGGATCCGGCGCCCGGCGCACCTCGTCATGGGCCTTCAGCAGCATCTGCCAGAACCGCGACAGGGTCCCGGCGCTGGCCAGGGCGCCGACGGCGGCGATCCGCTGGGCCTGTTCCTTGGGCAGGGCCAGCGCGTCGGGCCCAAGCGCCTTGCTGACCGAGGCGGCGTGATTGTGCTCCAGCAGGTCGAGGACCACCTGGGCCGGGTCGGCGCCGAAGCCCCACAGGGTGCGGAAGCTCTCGATGGCCGGGCCGGTCTCGCCGCGCATCACCTGCTCGAACAGGCCGATGGTCTGGGAGCGGTCGGCCAGGCCCAGCATGTCCTGCACCACCTTGGCCGGCACCACCTGGCCCGGGTCGCTCTGGACGATGGCCTGATCGAGCAGGGAGAGGCCGTCGCGCACCGAGCCCTCGGCGGCGCGGCTGATCAGGGTGATGCCCTCGGCCTCGACCTTGGCGCCCTCGCGCTCGCAGATGCGCGACAGATGCACGGCCAGCACCGGCGGCTCGACCCGCCGCAGGTCAAACCGCTGGCAGCGCGACAGGATGGTCACCGGCACCTTGCGAATCTCAGTGGTGGCGAAGATGAACTTGGCGTGCGGCGGCGGCTCTTCCAGCGTCTTCAGCAGGGCGTTGAACGCCGCCGTCGACAGCATGTGGACCTCGTCGATCACATAGACCTTGTAGCGGGCCTCGGTCGGGGAATAGCGGACCCCGTCGAGCAGCTCGCGCATTTCGTCGACCTTGGTGCGGCTGGCGGCGTCGAGCTCCAGCACGTCCATGTGGCGGCCCTCGACGATGGCGGCGCAGTGGCGGCCCTCGACGGCGAGATCCATCGACGGCTGGTGGACGGTGTCGGTCTCGTAGTTGAGGGCCCGGGCCAGCAGCCGGGCGGTGGTGGTCTTGCCGACCCCGCGCACGCCGGTGAGCATGAAGGCGTGGGCGATGCGGCCGGAGGCGAAGGCGTTGGTCAGGGTCCGGACCATGGCCTCCTGGCCGATCAGGTCCTCGAAGGTGCGCGGCCGGTATTTCCGCGCCAGCACGGTATAGGCCGGCGAGTCCGCGGTGTAGGGCGCGGGAGCCATCGGGTCGGCCTTGGCGACGGCCGGGGCGTCCGGGGCGACGGGCGCGGCGGCGGGCTCCGGCTCGCCGAAGATGTCGGCGGTCAGGGTGTCGCGTTCCTCGGCCTCGGCGGCGGGCTCGTCTTCATCCCAGGGCGGTGCGGTGTCGGACATCGGGGCCTTGTCGGTGCGTCCGTGCGTCCTTCGACACGCCCGCGTCGCGGGCTACTCAGGATGACGAACGCCTGTGGAATCTGCTGGCGACTGCACTCTACGTCATGCGACGCGGCGGCTGAAAGGCGAAAGGCCGCTGCTCCGGCTTTCGTCATCCTGAGTAGCGGCCGACAGGCCGCGTGTCGAAGGACGCAAGGTCGTAAGGCCACGAATGAAGGGATGAGGTGGAGACCGGCGACGACCCGGAGCAAATCTCGTTGTGGCTGCTGCCTTCCGGCCCTGACCAGGTTGGCGAGGACTCCGCCCATCACCGATCTCCAAGGCCTATATCGCGATGCGCGCCGGTGAATGCAAGTCGAAGTCGGCGGAAGTCGGGCGTCGAGGCGTCCTTCTCCCGCAAGGTGAGAAGGGAACCACTGGCGGACTCATGGCAAGCAATGGCAAAACGTCACCCATGCCTCTCTCCGCCATCGCCAACGTCTTCACCGGAAACCCGCTCGACCGCGCCAGCGAGAAGCGGTCCGATTCCGCCTGGCTGGACGCCAGACTCGAGGAGGCCGGGGCCCTGGCCCTGCCGCTGTGGAACGGCCGGCCGCTGACCGAGACCCGCGACGGCAAGCTGCAGCTGGCCTATGTCGCGGCCGACATGGCCCAGGAGCTGTCGGGCGGCTGGGAGCGCCTGCTGTTCCTTGGCCTGTGGAAGGAGACCGCGGTCTTCGCCGTCGACCTCGAGGGCGCCGCCGATCCGGCCGACGGGCCGCTGCAGGGGTTTGGCCAGTTCCAGGACCTGCGCGCCGTCGCCACCACCCTGCCCGGTCCCGAGGCCGCCATCGCCGCCTGCGCCAAGGGCATGTTCGAATGGCGGCGCAAACATCGCCACTGCGCCAATTGCGGCGAGCCGAGCGTCGTCGCGGAGGGCGGCTGGAAGCGGGCCTGCCCGGCCTGCAATGCCGAGCACTTCCCCCGCACCGACCCGGTGTCGATCATGCTGGCCACCCACAAGGGCCGCGCCCTGATGGGCCGTCAGGCGATCTGGCCCAAGGGCATGTTCTCGGCCCTGGCGGGCTTTCTGGAGCCGGGCGAGAGCATCGAGGAGTGCTGCGCCCGCGAGCTGATGGAGGAGGCCGGGCTGACGGCGACCTCGGTGCGCTATCACTCGACCCAGCCCTGGCCCTATCCGTCCTCGCTGATGATCGGCCTGATCGCCGAGGTCGACAGCGATGAGGCCACGCCGGACCAGACCGAGCTGGAGGCGGTGCGCTGGTTCACCAGGGCCGAGGCCCGCGCCCTGCTGGCCGGCGAGCTGGAAGGCCTGTTCTGCCCCCCGCCCCTGGCCATCGCCCATCAGCTGCTGAAGACCTGGGCGAACGAGGAAGAATAGGGGTTGGTGGTTGGAGGCGAGGCGTGTCGAGAGCGCCTGCCTGCACCCCACCCAACTAACCTCCCGTCACCGCCGGACTTGTTCCGGCGGTCCATTGACGCGATCGGTTGAAGGGTCGCCGCCTGGCCTTTCCAAGCTTGTGCGTATGGACCCCCGGAACAAGTCCGGGGGTGACGGTCGTGGATGGGGCAGAGGCGATAGGGAAATTGCTCGCCCTCGCCCCTCCCCGCCGCCGCCTGGCGCTACCCCATCGCCCCCAGGGCGACGCAGACCGCCCAGACCATCAGCACGATGGTCGACAGGGCGAAGGTCAGGAAGCGCAGGGGCACGCGGTTGATGGTGTTCTGGATCAGGCTGTGGACCACCCGCAGCCCGACATAGGCCCAGGCCAGGCCGGCGGTGAACGATGTCTCCTGGCCCGACAGATAGCTGACCATCACCAGGGCGTAGAAGATGGTCGGCTGCTCCATCAGGTGGTTGTAGTTGTCGGCCACCTGCCGGGCGCTGTCGGGCAGCATGTTGAGGCTGCCCGGGAACCGGGCGTCCTGCGGGTCGAGCTTGGCCTTGCTCATCGCCGGGATACGCAGGGCGTACATCCAGATCCAGATGATCAGAGACCAGATGACCAGCGCCAGGGCCGGCGCCAGCAGCGATTGAAGCAGAAGATGTCCCTGGAACGTCATGTCGCCCTCCCCGGCGATGGTTGTGGCCGGACGCTAGACCCGAAACGCCGGTCTTTGAAAGCCTGTCGTTGCGGCGCCTACTGCCGCGCCATCTCGGCGGCGGCGATGCCCTCGCCGTCCAGGGCCTGGTCGTCGTCCATCACCACCGTCACCTTGCGCAGCAGGCCGGTGAAGCTGAAGGGCGCCGGATAGGGCGCCACCGGGCTGCCGCGATCGCGGCCGATGTCGAGGCCGGACCAGGAGATGAAGTTGTGGAAGGCCAGGGGCGTGGTCGTCTCCCCGGCCGGCGCCCCGTCGATCATCAGCCGCAGGCGGCGCTCTCCGGAGGTTGAGGTCACCGCCACGCCGAGGCGGCGGTTGCCGGGCGGGATGTCGCGATCCGAACTGACAGTGACCAGGGTCGATCCGACGTTCATCACATGGTGCAGCCGGCCGTCCCGCACGCACAGGCTGTAGCCGCAGGTGGCGTCGCCGTGGGCGATCAGCACGCCCTCGTCCCCCGCCGCCAGCCGGGCGTCGGCCTCGATGCTGTAGGAACGGCTGCGCACGTCCGGCGCCACGTCGGTGGGCACATGGCCCATGCCCCTGTGGAAGACGAAGCGGTTGCGCGGTCCGTGCACCCGGGCGGCGTTCTCGGCGAAGCGCGGGCCGAAGCGGTCGTCCAGCGGCAGCACCTTGCAGCGCTCGGCCTGGGTCCACCACAGATCGATCATCGCCTGCAGCCGTTCCGGCTCGGCGGCGGCCAGGTCGCGGGTCTCGGCGAAGTCCTTTTCCAGGTGATAGAGCTCCCAGACATCGGCGTCGAAGGGCCGGCCGGGCGGGTGATAGGTCACCGCCTTCCAGCCCTCGCTCCAGATTCCGCGATGGCCGAACATCTCGAAATGCTGCGGGCCCGACTTGGCCGGGGCGGCCGGGTCGGTCAGGCTGGCCGCGAAGCTGGTTCCCTCCAGCGGCATCTGTTCGACGCCGGCGATCACCTCGGGCGGGGTCACGCCAAGCAGGTCGAGCAGGGTCGGGACCACGTCGCTGACATGGGCGAACGGGTCGCGGAGTTCCCCCCGGGCCGGCAGGCGTGAGGGCCAGCTGATCACCAGCGGATCGCGCACCCCGCCGCCGTGGGTGTTCTGCTTGTAGCGGCGAAGGGGCGTGTTGGAGGCCATGGCCCAGCCGAGCGGGAAGTTCGAATGGGTGTCGGGCCCGCCGATGTCGTCAATGCGGGCCAGCTTCTCCTCCATGGGCTCGAACTTCATGTTGAACGGGCCCATGGCGTTGACCATGCCCAGCGGCCCGCCCTCCTGGCTGGCGCCGTTGTCCGACAGGATGAGGACCAGGGTGTCGTCGGTCAGACCGGCCTCGTCGAGGAAGGCCATCAGCCGGGCCAGATTCTGGTCGGCGTGTTCCAGCATGGCGGCGTAGGCGCCCTGGAGCCGGGAAAACAGGCGCTGCTCGTCGGGCGAATGCTCGTCCCAGGCCTTCACATGATCATTGCGCGGCGGCAGCGCCGTGTCCGGCGGGACCAGGCCCATCGCCTTCTGCCGCGCCAGCCGCTCTTCGCGCTCGACATCCCAGCCCCGTGAGAAGAGCTGGTCATACTTCAGGATCAGGTCGCGGGGCGCCTGGTGCGGCGCATGGCAGGCGCCGAAGGACAGCAGGGTGAACCAGGGAACATCCGGCGCATCGGCGGTGTGATCAGCGATGTAGCGGATGGTCTGGTCGACCAGATCGGGGGTCAGGTGATAGCCGGTCTCATAGGTTCCCGGCGGGTCTATCGGGGTGTTGTCGCGCACCAGTTCCGGCGCGTACTGGTCGGTCTCGGCATCCATGAAGCCGTAGTAGCGGTCAAAACCCCGGCCGAGCGGCCAGCCGTCGAAGGGGCCGGTGGCGCCGGTCTCGGTCAGGGGCGTCACATGCCACTTGCCGACCATGTAGCTGCGATAGCCGTGGGGTTTGAGCATCTCCGGCAAGGTTCCCGCCTCGCGGGCGATCTTGCCGCGGTATCCGGGATAGCCGCTGTCGAAATTGGCCAGGCAGCCGACCCCGACCGAATGGTGGTTGCGACCCGTCAGCAGGGCGGCGCGGGTGGTCGAGCACATGGCGGTGGTGTGGAAGCCGCTGTAGCGGACGCCGCGACCGGCGACGGCGTCGATGGTCGGGGTGCTGATCGGCGAGCCGTAGCAGCCGAAATCACTGAAGCCGACATCGTCGAACAGGACCATCAGGATGTTGGGCGCCCCCTTGGGCGGCCGCGCCGGGTCCGGCCAGTGCGGCGTCGAGTCGGCGATGGTACGGCCGATTTTCGGTCCCTGGGTCATGCGGCGTCCTCCCCACGTTTGTCTGCAGACTACTCCGGAACCGCCTCGTTACCAGACAGTAACTTCGTTCGCCGCGCACCCGGTGGCCGAGGGCCGTTTTGCAGCCCGTCGAATAGTCCTAGTCTGGCCAGCCAGCCTGGGGGAGAGCAAATCATGAGCGGATTTCTGACGCGTCGCGGCGCGCTGGCGGGCCTGGGCGGCGCCGGAACCCTGCTGGCGGCGCGGCCGGGCTGGGCGGCCCAGACCGATGTCTCGGCCTATGAGTCCCTGATCACCCGGACCATGGAGGCTTTCGGCCAGCCCGGCCTCGGGGTGGCCATGGTCCGGGACGGAAAGCCGATCCTGGTCAAGGGCTACGGCGTGCGCCGCCTGGGCGCGCCAGAGCCGGTGGACGAGGCGACGCTGTTCTCCATCGCCTCCAACTCCAAGGCCTACACCGCCGCCAGCCTGGCGCTGCTGGTCGAGGCGGGAAAGCTCGGCTGGGACGATCCGGTGGTGAAGCACCTGCCGGAATTCGCCATGTACGACCCCTATGTCACCGCCCATATGACCGTGCGGGACCTGCTGGTTCACCGCAGCGGCCTGGGGCTGGGCGAGGGGGACCTGATGATCTGGCCCAGCACCACCCACACCACCGCCGAGCTGATCGCCGGCCTGCGCCACCTGAAGCCCGCGCGGGAATTCCGCTACGGCTACGCCTACGACAACGTCCTCTATGTCGTCGCCGGCGAGGTGGTGGCGCGGGTGTCCGGCATGAGCTGGGAGGACTTCGTCGTCAGCCGCATCTTCCGCCCCCTGGGCATGGCCGACAGCGTTCCCTCGTTTGACCGCCTGGCCGGAAAGACCAATGTCGCCTCGCCCCACGCCCGGGTCAGCGGGCCGGTCCGCGGGGTTGGTCCCCTGAGCCCGATCAAGTCCGACGATTTTCGCAACGCCTCCCCTGCCGCCGGCCTGCAGGTCAGCGCGCGGGATTCGGTCAAATGGCTGCAGACGCAGCTGGCCAGGGGCGCCCTGCCCCGCGGTCGCGGCCGCCTGTTCAGCAAGGCCAGCAGCGAGGAGATGTGGAAGGGCCAGACCATCGTCGCCGAAAGCGAGGGCCCGACGGCGGACGATCCCAACCGGGCCTTCGTCTACCTCTATGCCCTCGGCTGGGGCGTGTCGGACTTCCGCGGCCGAAAGCTGATCAGCCACACCGGCGCCGTCAGCGGCCAGATCAGCGTCACCTGCCTGCTGCCGACCGAGAACTTCGGCTTCACCGTCTGGACCAACGCCGAGGAAGGCGGGGTGCTGCGCACGCTGCGCTATGGGCTGCTCGACCTGGCGCTGGGGCGCGGTGACTACGACTGGCTGGAGACCAGCCTGAAGCGCCAGGCCAAGCAGGCCGCAGACAACACCGTCGCCCTGCCCGCCCGGCCGAAAAAGCCGGCCGCCCCGTCCCTGCCGCTGAGCGCCTATGCCGGGGTCTATCGCGACCCCTGGTACGGCACGGTGACGATTGCGACGGCCGGCGAGGGCCTGGTCCTGAGCTTCGACAAGTCCATCAACATGAGGGGGCCGCTGACGCCGTGGACAGGCGAGGTGTTCAAGACCCGCTTCACCAACCGCAACATCGAGGACGCCCTGGTCACCTTCGAGACTGACGGCGAACGCGTCACCCGCATGACCATGAAACCCTATTCGCCCTCGGCCGATTTCAGTTTCGACTATCAGGATCTCAACTTCGTCCCGGAGCGCCCGTGAGCCGCGTCATCGCCCTGTTGCGCGCTATCAATGTCGGGGGAACCGGCAAGGTGGCCATCGCCGACCTGCGGAAACTCGTCGCCGACCTGGGGTTCGCCGATGTCGCCAGCTACATCGCCAGCGGCAATCTGATCTTCAGCGGCGACGGACGCGCGACGGAGGCGCTGGAAGCCCTGTTCGAGGCCAAGGCCGAGAAGCAACTGGGACTGAAGAGCGACTGGATCCTGCGCACGCCGAAGGCTTGGCGGGCGATGATAGAGGCCAGTCCCTATCCGGACTTCGCGAAGGACAATCCCAGCCGCTACCTGGTGACGGTATTCAAGACCAGGCCAGACCCGGCGCGGCTGGACGAGGTACGGGCCATGGCCACCCTGGGCGAGGAGATGACGCTGGTCGGACAGGCCCTCTACATCTGTTTTCCCGAAGGGGCCGGAAAGTCGAAGCTGGCCGGGGCGGCGATCGAGAAGCGGCTCGGCGCGCGGGGCACGGCGCGGAATTGGAACACGGTGCTGAAGCTGGCGGAGATGGCGGGGGCTTAAGACCTCTCCCTGAGGGAGAGGTCGGTCCCGCGCGGCGGGACCGGGTGAGGGTTTATGTTGCCGGCCAACCTTCCGCCGTCCCTAAACCCTCATCCGGCCCTTCGGGCCACCTTCTCCCTCAGGGAGAAGGAAGGCGCTCTCCTACCGCAGACTGGCGTTGATCTTGTCCAGCGCGGCCGCGCCCGGCGTCAGCTCGGCCGTGCCGAGCGCGTTCAGCGGCGTCGCCACCGTGCCCAGGGAGTCGTGCAGGTCTTCGGCCTGCGGATCGACATAGAGCAGGCCGGTGACCACCTCGCCGGCCGCCTGCCGTTCCTGCAGGAAGTGCATCGCCTTGACCCGATCGGTGGGATCGTAGTTGGCCGCCAGCTTGCGCAGGTTGAGCACCGTACCATCATGCTGATGCACCTGGACCATCTCGCCGGGGGCGTATTGCGCCGTGATCGGGGCGCGGCCGACCATCATGTCCAGGCGGTTGACCGCCTCATTGTGCTCGCGGACCCAGTCGAAGCTCTTGGTGCTGCCGGCGTGGTTGTTGAAGGCGATGCAGGGGCTGATGGTGTCGATGAAGGCCGCCCCCTTGTGCCGCAGCGCGGCCTTGATCAGGGGGACGAGCTGTTCCTTGTCGCCGGAGAAGCTGCGGGCGACGAAGGTGGCGCCCAACTGGAGGGCCAGGCTGACCATGTCGATGGCGCTGTCGTGGTTGACCACGCCCTTCTTGGACTTCGATCCCCGGTCAGAGGTGGCGCTGAACTGGCCCTTGGTCAGGCCGTAGACCCCGTTGTTCTCGACGATATAGGTCATGTTGACCCCGCGCCGGATGGAATGGGCGAACTGACCAAGGCCGATGGAGGCGCTGTCGCCATCGCCGCTGACGCCCAGATAGACCAGGTCGCGATTGGCCAGGTTGGCGCCGGTCAGAACGCTGGGCATGCGGCCGTGGACGGTGTTGAAGCCGTGGCTGGCGCCGAGGAAATAGTCGGGCGTCTTGGACGAGCAGCCGATGCCGGACAGCTTGGCCAGGCGATGAGGCTCGATATCCAGCTCGAAGGCGGCCTGGATAATGGCCGCGCTGATCGAGTCGTGACCACAGCCGGCGCAGAGGGTGGAGACCCGGCCCTCATAGTCGCGGCGGGTGAAACCCAGCTTGTTGGGCTGCAGCGACGGGTGGGCGAATTTCGGCTTGGCGATATAGGTCATTGGGCCATCTCGCTCTGGACGGGAGCGCCCATCAGGGTGCTGATCTCGCGGGTGATGAAACGGGCGGTGATCGGCGCCCCTTCATAGTGCAGGATCTTGACCAGCCGGGCGGGGTCGACCCCGCCCTCGGTCATCAGCAGGGTGCGCAGTTGGGCGTCGCGATTCTGTTCGATGACGAAGACCAGGTCATGCCGCTCGATGAAGTCGAACACCTCGCCGGGGAAGGGAAAGGCCCGCACCCGCAGGGCGTCGACGTACAGTCCCTGCGCTTCCAGGGTGGCCATGGCCTCGTCCATCGCCGGGCCCGTCGAGCCATAGTGGATGACGCCGAAGCGCGTCGGCTTGGACGCCTTCGCCTCGATCGGCTGCGGCACAAGCGCCTTGGCCGTCTCGAACTTCTTCAGCAGCCGCTCCATGTTGTCGACATAGACCGCCCCCTCCTCGCTGTAGCGGGCGTAGCGGTCGCGGCTGGTGCCGCGGGTGAAGTAGGCGCCCTTCGATGGGTGGGTCCCCGGATAGGTGCGGAACGGCACGCCATCGCCGTCGACATCGAGATAGCGGCCAAAGTCGGCGCCGGCCTCGAGCATCTCGGCGGTCATCACCTTGCCCCGGTCGAGGGTCTTGGCGTCATCCCACTTGAAGGGCTCGGTCAGCCATTCGTTCATGCCCATGTCGAGATCGAGCATGACAAAGACGGTGGTCTGCAGCCGGTCGGCCAGATCAAAGGCCTGGGCCCCGAACTCGAAACATTCGCCCGGGTCGCGGGGCAGCAGCAGGACGTGCTTGGTGTCGCCGTGGCTGGCGTAGGCGGCTGAGAGAATGTCCGACTGCTGGGTGCGGGTTGGCATGCCGGTGGACGGGCCGCCGCGCTGGACATCGAAGATCACGGCGGGAATCTCGGCGAAGTAGGACAGGCCGATGAATTCCTGCATCAGGCTGACGCCGGGACCGGAGGTGCAGGTGAAGGCGCGGGCCCCGTTCCAGCCGGCGCCGACGACCATGCCGATCGAGGCGATCTCGTCCTCGGCCTGGACGATGGCGTACTTCGCCTCGCCGCTCTCACCGTCCATCCGCAGCTTCTGGCACCAGTCGGTGAAACCTTCGGCGAGGCTGGTGGACGGCGTGATCGGATACCAGGCGCAGACGGTGGCCCCGCCGTAGACCGCGCCCAGGGCTGCGGCGTTGTTACCCTCGACGAAGATGCGGTCGCCGACCGCGTCGGCCCGGCGCACCTGCAGGCCGATGGGGGCGAGGTGCTCGCGGGCGTATTCGACGCCCATGTGGAAGGCTTCGATATTGGCCGGGATCAGCTTGGGCTTCCTGGCGAACTCCTCGGCCAGCAGGGTCTCGATGACCTCGTTCTCGATGCCGAGGATATAGGCCAGAACCCCGACATAGATGATGTTCTTGAACAGCTGGCGCTGGCGCGGGTCGGTGTAGGCGGTATTGCAGATCTGCTGCAACGGCGCGCCGATGACCGTGATGTCGTCGCGGAATTTCGACGGCGGCATCGAGCGGGTCGAGTCATAGAACAGATAGCCGCCCGGCTCGATCTCGGCGACATCGCGGTCCCAGGTCTGCGGGTTCATGGCGACCATCAGATCGACCCCGCCGCGCCGGCCCAGCCACCCCTCGCCGCTGACCCGCACCTCATACCAGGTCGGCAGGCCCTGGATGTTGGAGGGGAAGATGTTGCGGGCGGCGACCGCCACCCCGGTGCGCAGGATCGACTTGACGAACAGACCGTTGGCGCTGGCCGAGCCCGATCCGTTGACGTTGGCGAACTTGACGACGAAGTCGTTGACGGCGGTTATCGGCATGGGTGGCGTCCAAGGCCCCTGCTCCCGAGGGCAGGGCGGCCATGATTGGCGGCGGTTTTCCAAGACTCTGAAAGCGGCCGTGAGACGTTCCTTCTCCCCTTGCGGGAGAAGGTGTCGCGAAGCGACGGATGAGGGGGGGGCGGGGCTGGCGACGGCCTGGAGGAAGCGGCCGCGACTATCAGGGAGCGGAAAACCCCCTCATCCGACCCCTTCGGGGCCACCTTCTCCCGCGAGGGGAGAAGGGAGACCAGAGGCGAACTCACCAAGGTGAGAGCCTGCAAATCTTCCGTCTCCGCCCTCACCGGCAGCCTCCCGCCTGTGTGGTGGTGAGCAGGAACTTCTGCATGTCCCAGGCGCCGGTCGGGCAACGCTCCGCACAGAGCCCGCAGTGCAGGCAGACGTCCTCGTCCTTGACCATCACCCGGCCGGTCGGCAGCGAACCGGACACATAGAGGTCCTGGGTGAGGTTGAGGGCCGGGGCCTTCAGGCGGGTGCGGACCTCGGCCTCGTCGCCGTTAGCGGTGAAGGTGATGCAGTCGGTGGGGCAGATGTCGACGCAGGCGTCGCATTCGATGCAGGCCGGCGCGGAAAACACCGTCTGCACATCGCAGTTCAGACAGCGCTGCGTCTCGGCGTAGGCCAGCTCGCGGTCAAAGCCCAGCTCGACCTCGGCTTTGACCGACGCCAGGGCGAGGCTGGTCTCCAGCAGCGGCACCTTGCGGCGCTCGTCGAGGGAGACGTCGTTGTCGTAGCTCCACTCGTGGATGCCCATCTTCTGCGAGGCCAGGGTAACCCCCGGCGGCGGCCGCAGGGCGGTGTCCTGTCCGCGGCAGTAGAGATCGATCGAGACCGCCGCCTCATGGCCGTGGGCCACGGCCCAGATGATGTTCTTGGGGCCGAAGGCGCTGTCGCCGCCGAAGAAGACCTTCGGATTGGTCGACTGGAAGGTGGTCTCGCCGACGACCGGCATGTCCCACTTGTTGAACTCCAGCCCGATGTCGCGCTCGATCCAGGGGAAGCTGTTTTCCTGGCCGATGGCCACCAGGACGTCGTCGCATTCGAAATGCTGGTCCGGCTCGCCGGTCGGACGCAGGGCCTTGCGGCCGTCGAGACCGGCTTGCCAGGCGACCTTCTCGAACCAGACGCCGGTCAGCTTGCCGTCCTCGTGGGTGAAACTCTTTGGGACCAGGAAGTTGTGGATCGGGATGCCCTCGTGCATCGCGTCCTCTTTTTCCCAGGGGCTGGCCTTCATCTCCTCGAAGCCGGAGCGGACGATGACCTTCACATCCTCGCCGCCGAGGCGCCGCGAGGTGCGGCAGCAGTCCATGGCGGTGTTGCCGCCGCCCAGCACGATGACCCGGCGGCCGATCTTCTCGATATGGCCGAAGGAGACCGACGAGAGCCAGTCGATGCCGATGTGGATGTTCGCCGCCGCCTCGGCCCGGCCGGGGACGTCCAGATCGCGGCCGCGCGGGGCGCCGGTGCCGACGAAGATGGCGTCATAGGGCTCGGCCAGCAGGGCCTTGAGGCTGTTGACCTCCTTGTTGAGCACCAGTTCGGGACCGAGGGCGGTGACGAAGCCGACCTCCTCGTCGATGACTTCCTCGGGCAGGCGGAAGCGGGGGATCTGGCTGCGGATCATGCCGCCGCCCTTGGCGTCGCGGTCGAACAGCACCACCCGGTAGCCGAGGGGCGCCAGATCGCGGGCCACGGTCAGGGAGGCGGGGCCGGCGCCGACGCAGGCCACCGTCTTGCCATTCCAGTTGGCGGCCGGCGCGGGCATGCGGTCGGACAGGTCGCCCTTGTTGTCGGCGGCGAACCGCTTGAGGCGGCAGATGGCCACCGGCTGGTCCTCGACCCGGTCGCGGCGACAGGCGGGCTCGCAGGGGCGATCGCAGGTGCGGCCGAGAATCCCCGGGAACACATTGGAGCGCCAGTTGACCATATAGGCGTCGGCATAGCGCCCCTGGGCGATCATCCGGATGTATTCGGGCACCGGCGTATGGGCCGGACAGGCCCACTGGCAATCGACCACTTTATGAAAATGCTCGGGCGACTCGGTATTCGTGGGTTCCAACGTGGAACGCTCCTGTTTCCCCCCGCTTCCGTGTCTGAGAGGAGTCAGGGACGACCAGAAAGCGCCCAGACCCCGAACCCGCACAGAATGCCGTTCAAACGAACGTTAGACCCGTGAGTCGGGGCGGGACAAGGGGGAAAAGCCCGCGGGTCAGCGCGGCGGCCGCGTTCTCGCGGTCATCCCCGCCGAAGCGGCGTCATCGGCGATCTGATCATCCGACACCGGGTCGTTTCCAGGCTCGGGCGGCCGCTGGACCGGAGGCGGGGTTTCCGCCGGGGGCGGAGCAACCTCCGGTTCCGGCGCTGGCAGGGGCGCAGGCTGATCGTCCTGCGCCCGCGCCGCCGCCTCATCCGCCGCGGTGCGCGGGTCGGGCTCGCTGCTGGCCGGCTCGCGGCTGAGGAAGGCCAGCAGGGCCAGGGTGGCGGCCACGCCGATCAGGAAGCCGACCAGACCCCAGAAAAATCCGCCGCCGCCGCTGCTCTTGGACGCCATCTTCGTTTCCCCCTTCAGGTCCCTTGCCAGGTTCGCACCCGGCCAATGTCGACATGGACAAATCCGCTGTCGGCGTAATAGCCCACACCGCCGCCCTGCAGCGCCAGGGCCGCGTCGCGAAGCCCGGTCAGGGCCACGTCGTTCAGCCGCACATCCATGGCCTTGCCTTCCATGTGCAGGCTCTTCTTGGCCACCTCGCTCTTGCCGTTGACCTGGGCGCTCTGGTCGGCGAGCGCCTCGTTGGTGGCCGGCGAACGGAAGGCGGAAATGATCCGGAACGGTTCGCTGGAGCCCAGCTGGTTGTGCAGCGTGAACAGCACATCGAGCAGCCGAACATCGATCGGATGCTCCTCGCCCGAGCGGAAATCGCGCAGCACCTTCCTGACCTGCATCAGCCCGTCCCAGACGTAGGCGCCGTCCTGCCAGTAGACGACCTCGAGGTCCTCGGCCGTGTGCAGGTGATGAAACGCCAGCCGCCGGGGTCCCGGCGGCGGCGGGACCAGCGGGGTCGGCGCAAGCTGCAGGTCATCGACGCTGACCGGCTCGCCGGCCTCTCCGGGACTCTCGGCAGCGAAGGCGAGGCCCGTCGACAGGCCCATGGTGGCGGCGGCGATCACCCCGCCGCCGGCGCTGAGAAGGCGTCTGCGATCCATCATGGCCGATAGCTGGCCCGCGGCTCGCCCGCCCGTCAAGCGGCCGGGCCCTGGGCGGCGATCTTCTGGATCAACAGGGTGTCCCAACCGTAGGGATCGGCGCGGAAGTTCACCCCGCCGTCCGGGGTCACATAGGCGGTCCAGTAGAGCAGGAAGACGTCGATCGGCCGCGTGACCTGGGCCCGGGTGGTCTCGCCCGAGGCGATGGTCGCGTCGATCTGTTGAGGGGTCCAGTAGGGGTCGCCCTCCAGCACCAGCCGGGCCAGGGCCAGGGGCTTCTCAAGCCGCACGCAGCCGTGGCTGGCGAGTCGCGAATAGCTGGCGAAGCGGCCCTTGCTGGGGGTGTCGTGCAGATAGACGGCGTAGGGATTTTCAAAGTCGAACTTGATCAGCCCGAGCGCGCTGTTCGGCCCCGGCGCCTGCTGCAGCCCGCCGCCGGGCAGGATGCGGAAGCCGGCGCTGGCCAGATAGGCGCGGCCCTTGGGCCAGAGCTCCCGGGAGGCGATGCTGTAGGGCACGTTCCACGGCGGATTGAGCACGATGGAGTGGATGGTCGAATGCAGCATCGGGGTCTCGTGACCCGGACTGCCGGTCACCGCCCGCATCGACAGCACCGGATCATCGCCCTCGAATACCGTCAGCACGGCGGCGGCGATATTCACCTGCACACGGTGCTGCGGCAGCACCTGCGGCAGCCACCGCCAGCGCTCCATATTGGCCTGGATCTGATCGATCCGCCGGTCGACCGGCACATTGAGCGCGACGCGGACGCCGGCGGTGAAGACGCCGGTCGGCTGCTGACCAAAGCGGCGCTGGGCCCGCTTGACCGCCTCGGTCAGGGCCGCGTCGTAGAGCGGCAGGGTCGGCGGCGAACCCGCGGCGGCGCCCGGCGCCAGGGTCATGGCGGTCTGGCCCGGAACGCTGCTGTCCTCCAGGGCCAGGCGGGCGCGGAGCGCCTCGACCAGGGGACCGGTGGAGCCGGGCTTGAGGTCGGCCTCGGCCAGGGGCGTCCAGCCGCCGTCGGCCTTGATCTGGCGATAGCGGGCCAGGCCTTCCTGCAGGGTCTGGTAGCCGTAGTAGGGCGGCGGCAGCGCGTCGAGCCAGGCCTGGACCCGGTTCTGGGCCACGGCCTGGGCCAGGCCGGGCGCCGGATCATAGGGCGGCGGACGCAGCCCCCAGTCCTGGCGGAACCCCGCCGCCTGCAGCCGGCCCGTGCGAACGGCCCGGGCGTAGCGCAGGGTGGCGGCGACCAGGCTGGCGTTGTCCTGGCCGCGCGGGACGAAGTCGCCGTGTTCGAACCCGTGCAGATAGGCGTTGTCGATGGCCTTGCGCAGCAGCGCCGCCTGTTCCGGCGTCGGATTGATGATGATCGGCGCGGCCGGGGTCGTCGGCGCGCCGACGGGCCGGTAGGGAACCGGCTGCGCCGCCGCCGGGCCCAGCATCGCCAACGTCAGCAGACCGGTCATCGCCAGCGCGACCGCTCCGAAACCCCTCCCCCTCGTCACAGACAGCACCCTCTTGGAAATCATGGTCAAAGGTTAACGCAGCATCGCGCCAAACGCGCCCCCCTGTCTCCTGTCAGGCGAGCGTCTCTGGACAATGATCGACAGACCGCGACGTTCCGGCAACATGGGCAAAGGTGAATTTCCGCCCTCGCCCATGGCGGCGAGCGGCCTGGCCGGGTCATAGTGGCGACCAGGGAGAGAGCCATGAAGAAGACGATTCTCGCTGCGGCGGCCGTGCTGGCTCTGGCGATCGGCGTCCCGGTCGATGGCGCGCGGGCGGCGGAGCCGACGCTGGTGCTGAGCGCGGCGGTGACCGGACCGATCGACGGCAGGTTGATCCGCACGCAGCAGGGCCTGGCGCTGCTGGGGGACGGGGGCCTGACCCGGCTGGAAGGTCAGGTCGGTGCGGCGGGCTGGACCGGCGAGGGCTGGGTGACCCCCGTGGCGCCGGGAAAGCGCTGGGTGCTGGCGGTGGAAAATCCGCGCACCGGCGGGATGATCGAGCCGCAACTGCGCGGCCGGATGGTGGTCGGCGATCTGTCGGCCGCCCAACCGTTCAGCGACCAGTCGCAGATCGTGCACAACGCCGCCTGGCCGGTGGCGGCGGTGGAGAATGCCGACGGCTCCCTGACCATGCTGGTCTGGGCCAAGGCTCCGCCCTTTGTCACCGAGTCGGGCTACCGGCTGGTGCGCTGGACGCCCGGGACCTCGACGAAGACGGCGGTGCTGGCCGACTGGCCGGGCGGCCCCGGCGAGGTCGGGCCCTCGCAGATGCTGGCCGACGGCCAGGGCGGCTTCAGCCTGCTGACCCGGATGGCGGAGAGTTCCGACTGCGGACGCCGCGCGGGGTTCGCCCTGACGACCATCGCCCCGGACCTGACGGTGTCCGACGGGCCGTCGGTCTGCCTGGGAGAGGCCTTCACCCCCTTCACCACCGAAATTCTCGGCTCTGCCCGCACGGCGCAGGGGCCGGTCTGGTTCGTCAGCGGCAAGCAGGCGGGCGCGCACCGCATCGGCCGCATCGCGGCGGTTGGCGGCGCGCTGAAGGTGAAGACCCTGGGCGAACTGTCGGCCGGAGAGATCACCTCGATGGCCTATGACGGCGCGACCCTGCTGATCGCCCAGGGCGGCAAGGTCTCCAGGATATCGGCTGACGGAAAGGTGTCGGCCGTCAAGGTCGCCGCCCCCAGCTGCGGCGGACGCAAGGCCGGCGGCAAGACGACGGTCAGCGTCGCGGCCATCGACGGCAGGCTGCATCTGCTGGCGGCCGCCGACGGCTGCGTGAATGTCTGGACCTACTGAAGCGCGGCGAGCAACGCGTCCAGCTGGTTGAACTGTTCGGGCGTGGCGTCTTCCATGCCGACGAAGGCCTCATCGAGCGCGTCCTTGTCGGGATAGTGCTCATGCAGGGTCAGCAAGGTCCCGCCTTCGTCCGCCTCGAAGGTCACCGTAGTGACGGCGGCCTCGGCGCTCTCGTCGTTGGTCCAGACCAGCCGCGAGGGCGGCGACACCTCCAGATATTTGCCGAAGAACACCATGGCGTTGTCGGCGTCCTGGCCGAAGGCCAGGCGATAGCCGCCGCCGGTGCGCACATCCATCTCGCAGGACAGCAGGGGAACCCCGCTCGACTTCGGAGCCCACCACTGCCGGAACAGCTCCGGCCGGGTCCAGGCCTCGAACACCAGTCCGGGCGGAGCCTTGAAGAGTCGCGTCACGAACAGGTCCTGATCCGACCGGCGCTCGACCCGCGTGCGGCCGTCACTCACCCTCTCGCCCATGGTCTTTCTCTTTCTGCTGCAGAGCCTCGACAACGGCGTCGAGAGCATCAAACCGGGCGGCCCAGACCTGGCGACGCCCCTCGATCCAGGCGGCCTCCGCCTCAAGCCCCCGCCGGCCCAGGGCGCAGGTCCGCACCCGGCCGACCTTTCGCGTCGTCACCAGCCCCGCCTGCTCCAGCACCCCGACGTGCTTCTTCATGCCAGTAAGGGTCATGTGAAAGCGGTCGGCAAGCTCTGTGATCGAGGCGTCGGACCGGCCAAGCTGCTCCAGAACGCCCCGCCGGGTGGCGTCCGACAGGGCGGCGAAGGAGGCGTCGAGCCGGGCGGATGATAACTGAACCATTTAGTTCAGCATTAGCCCCGGTTCTCCGGACAGGCAAGCAGAAGGTGGCTAGCGCGTGCCGTACAGCCGGTCGCCGGCGTCGCCGATGCCCGGCACGATGTAGCCGCGCTCATCGAGGCCGCGATCCACGCCCGCCGCCCAGACCTGGACGTCCGGATGTTCCCCCTGCAGCCGGGCGATGCCTTCCGGCGCGGCGAGAATGCAGACGAACCGCAGGTCGCGAGCGCCCTGCTCCTTCAACCGCTCGACGGCGGCGCAGGCGGTGCCGCCGGTGGCCAGCAAGGGGTTGATGACGATCACCTCCCGCTCGGCCAGGGTCTCGGGGACCTTCAGATAGTATTCCACGGCGACCATGGTGGTCGGGTCGCGGTAGAGGCCGATATGAGCGACGCGGGCGCTGGGGACGAGGTTGAGCATGCCCTCCAGCATCCCCTCCCCGGCGCGCAGGATCGGCGCGAAGACCAGTTTCTTGCCGGCGATCTGCGGGGCCTGCATGGCCTCCAGCGGGGTGGCGATATCGTGTGATTCCAGGGCCAGATCGCGGGTGACCTCATAGCAGAGCAGCGTCGACAACTCGCGCATCAGTTCGCGGAAGGTCTTGGTCGAGGTCTCGCGGTCGCGCAGCCGGGTCAGCTTGTGCTGCACCAGCGGATGGTCGACGACGGTGACGCCGCGGGGATCGTACATCATCTAGAACACCGTCCCGTCGCTGACGATATTGAGGGGCGGACTGGAATCGGGCCGCTTCTCTTTCGCGAGAATGCGCCCGGTGGCCCAGGTGCCGCCTTCGAGGACGCGGGCCAGGGGGAAGTCGGCCTCGGCCACGCCCAGGCGCTCGCGCACCATCGGCGCGATCCTGTCGAGCAGGGCCACCGTCAGGCTGCGCCAGCCGACGACCAGCGGGCTGGACACCGCCTGCTGCAGATGGGCCTGGGCCGGGTCCTTCAGCACCAGCACCCCGCCATCGGTGAACAGCCCGCCATTTCGGTATTCGGCAAGACCGGTGAGGCCGTCGATATCGACCACCTCGATCCCGGCGGTCTGCAGAGGCTCGATCAGGCTGTAGGCCAGCCACTGCGACAGCTTGTGCAAGGGCGCCAGACTGTTGGTCGGGCCGCGATGGCGGATCGCCGGATGTCGCCAGCAATCGCCCAGCGGCAGGCCGCCCAGGGTCAGGCGATTGCGCCAGATCGGCCCCAGCGCCTCGAGCAGCACCTCCAGGATCACCGGCGCCGGCAGCTTGCCGCCCCTCGCCCGGGCGGTCATGGCGTCGAACAGGCCGCCGGGCCGGGCGACGTCCCTGAGGGCGAACAGATCGGGTCGGGCCAGCGCCTGGTCGCCAAGCCGCCGCAGCAGGTCGGCGCGGCCATCGAGCCCCAGCAGAGGATTGGCGTCGCTGGCCTGGAAGCCCCTGGCCAGGGTCTGGGTGCTGACCGAGGACAGGGCGTCGGCGCGCAGGGGGTCGTCGGAGGCCGACATGGCGCCGCTGGTGAACATCCGCAGGCTGGCCACGGCCAGGCCCTCCGAGCGGCTGGTGATCGAACCGGTGGCGGCGTCCTGATAGGTCCAGGCCGGGCCGGCCCCGGCGTCGAGCAGGACCGAGGTGATGGCCAGATCGAACTCGGCCCGGGCGCGATGGGCGGCGTCGGCCCAGTCCTGTCGCCCGGCGATCTCGCCCCACAGGTCGCGGCCGCCAACCACGAAATGCCGCCAGCGCGCATGGAACGGAACCTCCAGCGACGGATACTGGCTGCGGATCACCGTCGCCACGCGGTCGGCGACAGGCTTCAGCTGGTCCAGGTCGACCGACCAGTCGGAGAGGCCGCCGGCGAGGGCGACGCCCAGCATTTCATGGGCCCGGTCGCGAACGGCGGCGGCGGTGAGCAGGGATCGGGCGGCGTCTGTGTCGGTCATGGTTGTCTTCAATATTCCTTCTCCCGCTCGCCGGGAGAAGGTGGCCCCACGAAGGGGGTCGGATGAGGGCGGCGCTGAAGTTGGAAGCGCGCCACCTGGTCGACTGCGCCAGAACGAGGGCCTCCGGACGGGCCGGCCGCTGCGCGGCCACCCTCTCCCGGCAAGCGGGAGAGGGTTTCAGGCCGCCGCTAGAACTTGTCCAGGCCGCGACCGACGACCTTGCTCAGGTCCTCGGCCGAGGGCGGGGCGTCGGGGGTGTAGTAGCCGGCGGCCTTCTTGGCCTCCATCTCCACCGAGGCGTCGTCGGGCACCAGATAGTCTGGAATCGGCACGCGTTCGCCGATCTCGATGCCGCCGGCGGCCAGGGCGTCGTACTTCATGTTCGACATCGAGACGAAGCGGTCGATCCGCCGGATCCCCAGCCAGTGGATGATGTCCGGCATCAGCTGCTGGAAGCGAGCGTCCTGGACCCCTGCGACGCATTCGGTGCGCTCGAAGTATGTCGCCGCCTGATCGCCGCCCGGCTGGCGCTTGCGGGCGTTATAGACGAGGAACTTGGTCACCTCGCCCAGGGCGCGGCCTTCCTTGCGATTATAGGCGATCAACCCCGCTCCGCCGTTCTGGGCCTCGCGGACGCATTCCTCGATGCCGTGGGTCAGATAGGGGCGGCAGGTGCAGATGTCCGAGCCGAACACGTCCGAGCCGTTGCACTCGTCATGCACCCGGCAGGTCAGGCGCTTGTCGGGCCGGCCGATAAAACTCGGATCACCGAAAATATAGAGGGTAATCCCCCCGATCGGCGGCAAAAACACCTTCAAATCGGGTCGCGTAACCAATTCTGGGTACATGCCGCCCGTCTGTTCGAACAGGGTCCGGCGCAGCTGGGTTTCCTCGACCTCGAACCGCTCGGCGATGCCGGGCAGGTACCAGACCGGATCGACCGCCGCCTTGGTGACCGCCACATCGTGGCTCTCATGGACGATCTCGCCGTCCACCTTCAGTCGGCCGGCGTTGATCGCCTCGCTGATCTCGGGAAGCGTCAGGCGGGCCTTGGTGATGGCGATGGTCGGGCGGATATCGACGCCCTCGGCGATCAGGCCGGCGAAGTCCTGCGCGACACGGTGGCCCCAGGGGTCGAGGGAGACGATCTTGCCCGCGTCCTTCCACTGGTCATGGGGCCCGATCTCGACCACCGGCGAGGTGTCGGTCAGGTCGGGACGGACAAGGGGGTTCATGGCCCCCGAGGAAATGGCCAGCGCCCGATAGACGCTGTAGGCGCCGCCATGGGCGCCGATGGCGTTGCGATCGGTGCCGGCGTTGACGGTGGCGACGATCGGTCCCCGCTCTTCAGCGGTCGGGGCGCCCCAGGCAAGGGGGAAACGGGTGGCGCCGCCGACGCCCGGGTGGGACGTCAGGCGAATGTGGCCTTGGCGATTTGATGACATGCTTTAGTTGGCCCGCGGGCTCTCCAGAATCGGAAAGGCCCCCGCCGGTTATCGCCGGCTGGGGGCCTTTGAAGCGGGATAGTGGTCCCGATCCGATGACTTGGCAAGAGGCGCCCAATACCGGGGCTTACTCGCGCGTCAGCTCAAACAGCGGCTGGTCGTCTTCCATCACCTCGATGGCCAGATGGGCCATGGCCTCATCCAGCCGCGACTGCGCCAGAGTCCGCACCTGGACCTCGTCCTCCGCAGAAACGATCTGCAGGGTCGGCACGCTGTAACGGCTATCATGAATGTAAAACGAAAATATACGCATGAGTAACTCTCGAATTCAGGTGGATCGAGACATAAATTCCAGACCCGTCGACACCACCCGTCCAGAAATCGACGCCGTCAGAATATAGACCAGTTCCTATATTTACTCCACCCCGCCCACGACCTTCTCACATCTTTGTTTTAGTGTCGGATGCCCGACTTTGCCGGACCTCTTGACCGCACGGCTCCGACTGCGTGAAATCCCCCGCCTTCTGGAGCGATCATGACCGACACGTCCGCCTTTATCGCCGGCCTGCCCAAGGCCGAACTGCATCTTCACATCGAGGGCAGCCTCGAGCCCGAGCTGATGTTCGCCCTGGGCCGCCGCAACAACGTCGATCTGCCGTTCAGGTCGGTGGAAGAGGTGCGGGCCGCCTATGAGTTCTCGAACCTGCAGGACTTCCTCGACATCTACTACCAGGGCGCCGCGGTGCTGCAGACCGAGCAGGACTTCCACGACCTGGCCATGGCCTATTTTGATCGCCTGGCCGCGGACGGCGGCGTTCATGCCGAGATCTTCTTCGACCCCCAGACTCACACCGACCGGGGCCTGCCCTTTTCGGTGGCTATCGAGGGGCTCCTGTCCGGCATGCGGGCGGCCGAGGCGCGGCACGGCCTGACCTCGAAGCTGATCATGTGCTTCCTGCGCCACCTGGACGAGGACGCCGCCTTCAACACCCTGCGCGCCGCCGAGCCCTGGCTGGACCGCATCACCGGGGTCGGGCTGGATTCCTCGGAAGTCGGCCATCCGCCGTCGAAGTTCGAGAAGGTGTTCAAGGCCGCCGGCGAGCGCGGCCTGCTGCGGGTCGCCCACGCCGGCGAGGAAGGCCCGCCGGCCTATGTCTGGGAGGCGCTCGACCTGCTGCACGTCGACCGTATCGATCACGGCAACCGCTCGCTGGAGGACGAGGCCCTGACCGCCCGGCTGGTCGCCCAGGAAATGACCCTGACCGTCTGCCCGCTGTCCAACCACAAGCTCTGCGTCGTCGACGACCTGACCCGCCATCCGCTGAAGCGGATGCTGGATCTCGGCCTCAAGGCCACCATCAACAGCGACGATCCGGCCTATTTCGGCGGCTACATCGGCGCCAACTACCAGGCGGTGACGCAGTCGCTCGGTCTGACCCGCGCCGACCTGGTCACCCTGGCGAGGAACAGCTTCACCGGGTCCTTCCTGGATGAGGAGCGGGTGGCCCTGCATTTGCAGGCGATCGACGCCTACGCGGCGGGACCGGTCTGACCTGCAAAAAGGGGCCGCCCTGACGGACGGCCCCTTCCTGGTCTTGCCCAGGTGCAACCAGACTAGCTGGTAATGCGGTAGCGACCGCGACGGTCGGGACAGACCCGAACGTAGCGATAGTCGGCCCGGCCGCCGTATTCGGTCGGCGCCACCGCCAGGCGGCAGTTGTTGCGCATGTACCAGTCGCGGTCAT
Source organism: Caulobacter sp. (assembly GCA_016125585.1). GTDB lineage: Bacteria > Pseudomonadota > Alphaproteobacteria > Caulobacterales > Caulobacteraceae > Caulobacter. Next base: position 303,804 of record WGLL01000006.1, on the reverse strand, counting down.
AGCGACCGCTGCGCTGACCGCGCCGCATGTTCGGCTCGCGGTACTCATAGGTCTGGGCGTAGCTGTAGTAGTAGCCGTCGTCGTCGCACTTGGCGGCGTTTTCGCCGATCTTTGCGCCGATCGCCCCGCCGACCAGAGCGCCGAGCACCGTGCCCTCGGTCTGGGCCTCGTTGTCGATCACGTTCGAGCCGATGGCGGCGCCGGCCAGGGCGCCGATGATGCCGCCGGCCACCTTGGCGCCGGTCTCTTTCCGCTCGCAGGCGCTGTCGCGGTAGTCGGCGTAGTAGTCGTCGCGCCGGTTGTCATAGCCGCGACCGTCATTGTCGTAGCGGCCGCCGGCATAGGTCGCGCCGGGCTCATAGCGCCATTCGCCATAGCGGCGGACATAGGCGCCATAGCCATAGCGACGATCATACTGGGCCCGGTCACGTTCCCACTGGGCCCGGCGGGCCTCGTAGTCGCTGCGCTGTGCCTGATAGCGCGACTGCCGTTGCTGATAGGCCGACTGGCGCGCCTCCCAGGCGGCGCGGGCCTCCTCGTATTCCCGCTGTTCGCGGCGATAGTCTTCCTGCTGGTCCAGCCAATCCTCATAGGTCTGGACCTGCTGCGATTGCGGGGCGGGCGCGCGGCGGTATTGCGCCAGGGCGGCGCCGCCGGTCGACAACGCCAGCACCGTGGCCAGCGTCAGGGTCAGGGGGGTGGATTTCATCTCGGTTCTCCAAGCGGTTCCCAGGCGGCCCGTTGCATCCGGCCGCATGCTCCGGACCGCCGTCCCCGGTCCGCTGATTTACCAAACGCCGGTCGGCGCGAGCGGTTGCCTCGGCCGCTGGCGGCCGCGAAACCGGGGGGCCTAGATCAGCTCGTCCCGCGTCGGAAGGCCCAGCAACACCCGGCCGGTCAGCTCGAACATCTGCGGCGCCACCATGATGTGGTGGGTGATGACATGGGCGTCGCGGAACCGGCGCTGCAGTGGGCTGTCCAGAAACACCGCCGCCCCGCCGCCGAGGTCGTAGAGGCGGCGGCAGGCGTCGGCGCAGACCTGGGCGGCGTGGGCGCAGGCCAGGCGCAGGAGGGCGCGGTCCTCGATTCCCGGGGCGTCGCCCTGCTCGACCGTGCGCCACAGGGCCTCGATGGCCTCGAAATAGCGACTGCGGGCCGCCGCCACCGCGCCGCTGACCTGGGCGAACTCCGCCTGCACGACATTGCGTTCGGCCAGGGTCCGTTGCGAGCCCTGGGAGGACTGCGAGGCGGCCAAGCCGGCGAAATCGGCCAGGGCGCCGCGGGCGTTGCCGATGGCCACGGCGGCGATGCCCATCGCCAGCATGCCGAAGGGCGGGAAGCGAAACACCGCCCCCTCCGCCAGCGGCGGATCGCTGTGCAACGCGACCGATCGCGCCCTGGGCACAATCGCGTCACGAACCGCGAAATCGAGACTGCCGGTGCCGCACAGGCCGGAGGTGCGCCAGGTGTCGATCATCTCCACCTGATCGGCGGCGAAGATCATCATCCGGTGCAGCGGTTGGCCCGAGGGGCCGAGCAACGGTCCGTCCTGGCCCATCAGCACCGCGCCGCCGGCCACCCAGGCGGCGTTCTGCGAGCCGCTGCCCCATTTCCAGCGGCCGGTGACGCGCCAGTTGTCGCCGTCCTCAACCGCCTTGCCCATCGGCGCGAAGACGCCGCTGGCGATCACCGACGGGTCGGCGAACATCCCGGCCGCCAGGGCCTGCGGCAGCCGCCCGGCCAGCATGGCGGTGGTCGCCCCGATCATCAGGCACCAGCCGGTCGAAGCGTCGGCTTCGGACAGGGCCTCGATGGCGCCCGCGACCGTCGCGGGCGGGCTCTCCAGGCCGCCGATGCCGCGCGGCAGCAGCATGCGGAACAGGCCCGTTCCGGCCAGCTTCCGCGCCAGGTCGGCCGGCAGGCGCCGGGCCTGTTCGATCTCGGGCGCGCGCTGGCGCAGTTCATCCTGAAAGCTTCTGGCGATCTCGACCGGGTTCATCGCATGTCTCCGGCAGCCCTCATCCCGCCAGCCGCCAGAGGGCGGCGAGATTGTTGCGCTGCATGTTGGACGAGCCGCCGACGATGGGCATGCCCAGCAGGTCGCGGACATTGCGCTCGATGTCGTAGTCGGCGCTCATCGCATAGGCGCCCATCACCTGCTGACAGGTCAGGGCGATCTCGACCCCCGTCTCGGCGATGAACAGCTTGGCCATGCTGGTCTCGACCGCGCAGGGCAGACCCGCCCCGGCCAGACGGGTGGCGTTGTAGAGCATCAGCCGGCAGGCCTCGAGTTTCGTGCGGGCGTCGACCAGGGCGTGGCGCACCGCCTGATGGCCGCTGACCGGCTTGCCGAACTGGACCCTCTGCTGGGCGTAGGCCCAGGCCTCGTCCAGCGCCGCCTGGGCGATGCCGAAGGCGCAGGCGCTGATCTCCAGCTTCTCGATGTCCAGCGCCCGCCCGGCCAGCATGCCCCAGCCCCGGTTCCACTTCTCCGGCCCGCCGACGATGGCGCTGGCCGGCAGTCGCACCCCGTCGAAATGGACGTCGGAGGACAGGGTGTAGCGCAGGTTCACATGGTCGATGGGGGTCATGCTGACTCCCGGGGCCCTGGTCGGGATCAGCACAAAGCTCAGCCCCTGCCGGGCCGGGGCGTCGGGATCGGAGCGGACCAGGCAGTAGATGTAATCAGCGAAGTCGGCCCCGGTGCACCAGCGCTTGGCCCCGTCGATGACGATCTCGTCGCCCTCGCGCCGGGCCCTCGTCGTCACCGCCGACAGATCGCCGCCGACGTCGGGCTCGGACAGACCGTAGGCAAAGATCAGCTCGCCCCGCGCCAGCTTCGGCAACAGGGCCGCCTTCTGCTCCGGCGAGCCGTTCTCGCCGATATTCATCCCGCCGTAGAAGGCGCACTGGATGAACGGCCCGGCCAGGAAGGAGCCGGCCCGGCACAGCTCCTCGATCGCGGCCACCGCGGCATGGATGTCGGGTCCCGTCCCGCCATACTCTTCGGAGACGGTCAGGCCGCACAGCCCCATGTCCGCCAGCTCGGCGAACAGGTCCCGCGGATAGCGATGGGTCCGATCCCACTCGCGGCGCTTCTCCCGCGGCGCCTTCCCGGCCACGAAGCGCTGGAGTTGGCGGCGCAGCTCGAGGATGTGGTCGGGTTCAGCGGTCATGTCCCGGCTCATTCCCCCGTCAGGTTGGGCTTGCGGCGCTCGCGGAAGGCGTTGACCGCCTCGGCCCGGTCGGCGGTCATGTTGGACAGCATCTCATAGGCCACGGCGGCGTCGCTGGCGCCGACGGCGATCTGCTTGAGGGCGATGTTGGCGATGGTCTTGGTCCAGCGCACGGCCCAGCGGGGATTGCCGAGGATCTTTCCGGCGATCTCGGCGACCTTGGCGTCCAGTTGGTCGGCCGGGACGGCATAGTTGATCAGGCCCATGCGAGCCGCCTCGTCGGCGCGGATCAGCTCGCCGGTCATCAGCAGTTCCTTGGCCCGGGCATAGCCGATCAGCTGTGGCCAGATCACCGCCCCGCCGTCGCCGGCGACGAGGCCGACCTTCACATGGGGATCGCCGATCTTCGCGGTTTCCTCGGCAATGATCACGTCGCACAGCAGGGCGATGGTGGCGCCTAGCCCTGCCGCCGCGCCGTTCAGCCGGCAGATGATCGGCTTTTCCAGATCCAGCAGGGTCGAGACGATGCGCTTGGCGTCATGGGCGATGGCCCGGAAGCTGGCCGGACGCTCGATCTGCTCGTCGAACCAGTCGAAATCGCCGCCGGCGCAGAAGGCCCGGCCCTCTCCGGTCAGGATGATCAGGTCGCTGTCGGGATCGGCCTGCAGCTCGATGAACACCCGCGCCAGCTCGTCGTGCATCGCCGCGTCCACGGCGTTGACTGCGTTTCCGCTGATGCTGACGGTCAGCACCCGGCCGTCGCGCGCGAAGCGAAAGCGGCTATAGTCGGAGAACAGGGATTTTCCGGTCTGTGTCATTGGCGGACCTGTCCGGGCGCCGACGCGGCCCGTTGTTGAAGGGTGAACCCATGGACCTCGGACGCTTTTCCGTCAGCCTTGCCGTCAAGGACATCAAGGCCTCGCTGGCCTTCTACAAAGCGTTCGGCTTCACCCGGCTCGACGGAGACATCGATCAGGGCTGGCTGATGCTGGAGAACGGCCAGACCAAGATCGGCCTGTTTCAGGGCATGTTCCCGGACGATCTGCTGACCTTCAACCCGCCCGACGCCCGCGCGGTTCAGGCGGCCCTGGCGGATCGCGGCGTCAGCGTCGAAAATCCCGTCGCCGATGGCCAGGGGCCCTGCAGCTTCATGGTCCGGGATCCGGATGGACGAACCGTGCTGATCGACCAGCATTAGCCGGGGTCCGCGGCGAGGCGAACCAGCCGCCGGCCGAAGTTCTCGCCCCGGAACAGGCCGCAGAAGGCTTCCGGCAGGCGCTCCAGCCCGTCGAATTCCTCGATGGCGATCTTCAGGGAGCCGTCGGCGATCCAGGCCGCCATCTGGGCCTGCGCCTCCGCGAACTGGCGGATGTCGTCGAACACCACCAGCCCCTCCATCCGCACCCGGTGGGTGATCAGCACCGAGGTGTTCTTCAGGCCGTAGCGATCCTGGGGCTCGACGTTGTAGTCGGCGACCTGGCCCGAGACCACGACCCGGCCCCGCATCCGCATCATCGGCAATACCCGGTCGATGCTCTCGTTGCCGACATTGTCGAACAGAACGTCCACCCCCCTGGGGCAGGCTTCGGCGATGGCCGCGGTCAGATCGGGGACAGCCTTGTAGTCGATGACCGTGTCGAACCCGGCCTCGTCCTCCAGCCAGGCGCATTTCCTCGGACCGCCGGCGACACCGACCACCCGCATGCCCAGCCTCTTGCCGATCTGCCCGGCCGTGGCCCCGACCGGTCCCGCCGCCGAGGTGACCAACAGGGTCTCGCCTTCTTTCGCCTGAGCGACGCGGTGCATGCCGAACCATGCGGTAAGCCCGGGCACCCCCAGGACCCCGATCCAGGCGCCCAGGGGCACGCCCCTTCCAGCCCATTCGGCGGGGATCTTCTGGATCAGGCCGCGGCCGTCCGAGACGATGTGTTCCCGCCAGCCGCCGCCGGCGGCGAGGACGTCGCCAACGGCATAGGCGGGATTGCGGCTCTCAACCACCTGGATGACGGCAAAACCGTCGATGCCTTCGCCGATCTTCATGGCGCCGGCGTAGCTGTCGCCGCCGGACAGGCGCGAGCGCATGCCCGGGTCGACCGAGGCCAGGATGGTGCGGGCGATGAACTGACCGTCCTCCAGCGCCGGAAGCTGCACGGTCTCCAGCCGGAAGTCCTCCGGCGAGGGCGCGCCCTCAACGTGGCGGGCCAATACCCAGCGTCGGCTTGTCGTGGTCACCTGGCCTCCCGCGCCGGCCTCGCCGGTCTTGTTCGAAGGCCAGCTTAGAGCCGGATGCCCTGCCGTGGATACCGGTTTGTCGCCGGCTGGACCCTAGAGATCCTCGACCATGGCCCGCATCAGCTGCACCATCTGCCGGCGCAGGGCGGGCTTTTCGATACGGCTGAACAGGGCGGCGACCTCAAGGCCCTCGGCGCTCATCAGGAAGTCGTTGATGACCCGGTCGAAGCCTGTGTCGTTGGCCGCGGAGGGGGCGGTGGTGTCGGCCAGGCCCTCGAAGAAGTAGCTGATCTGCACGCCCAGGGCGGCGGCGATCTGATAGAGTTTGGAGGCCGAAACGCGGTTGGCGCCGCGTTCGTATTTCTGGATCTGCTGGAAGGTCAGCCCCAGGGCGCCGGCCAGGGATTCCTGGGTTGCCCCGATGGCCTTGCGCCGCTGGCGGATACGTCGACCGACATGAAGGTCGACCTCGGCCGGACCGTCTGCAGGCATGACCGGTTCTCCTGTTACCCGATTTGGTTAAGTCGGATACCTGACGGAGGTTTGGGGCTGCTTGTCAACTCCCCGGCGCGCCCGCGCCGCCTGCCAGGTTCCCCAGGCCAGGGCGAGCAGGGTGACATAGCTCCAGACGTAGTAGGCGGTCATGAAACCGAGGGCGAGGATCCGCGGGTCCAGCACAAAGGCCACATGGGTCGCGGCCGTGAGCAGCTGGCTGGCGCTGGCGATCACCAGCCACAGGCGCCGGAAGCGCAGGGTCAGGCCGAGGAAGACAAGGCTGAGCAGCACATCGAGGCCGGCCACGGCGTATTGCGGGGCTTGGTTGTGCTGCCGGTCCTGCAGCAGGAATGAGCCGACCCAGGCCAGGGCGATGAGCATCCCGCACCAGCGGGCCGGCCGGTCGCCTTTGACCATGGCGTAGCCGCAGGCCAGAACCATGGCCAGGGCCCCGGCAAGGGCGAGAATGATGGGCCACATGGCGCGGATCCGTCGCTGACGTGTCCGGGCCAGTCTGACCCAATCGGCGCCGCATGCAATGCCGCGGCGCCGGCAGGGAAGTCCAGGAGCGTCAGGCGACCCGCGTCAGGCGGCCGGACGGCGGCGGCGCATTTTCTTCCGGCTTGACCAGACCGCCGATCGCCACGGCGCGCAGACCGATCTGGGCCTTGACCACTTCCAGGGCCTCATGGGCCTCGACCAGTTCACGGCGGCCGGTCGAGAGGGCGGTGATGGAGGCGCAGGTGCGATCCATCACCGCCTGGCCGACCGTGGCCGACAGGCCGGCCTCGACCCGCCCTTCGCTGAGCATGGTGGTCAGGCGGGCGGTTTCACTGAGCGCCCGGTCGATGGCGGCTTCGGCGGCGAACAGCTGGTCGGCCACCTGATGGGCGACAATCTTGCGTTTCATGGCGCAGGTCTCCTGTCGCGCGGACGCCATGCGCCGCGCGTTGATGCTGAAATCGATTGCTGGAAGAAGCGGATCAGCCGCCGCGCGGCAGGATCCCGTCGATGAGGCGCTGCACGAGGAGAGCGACCTCCTGGGCGCCCATCAGGACGCCGCCGAGCAGCAGGCTGCCGAGGATCGCGGTGACGGCGACCAGCGACAGGATCTGGAGGGGCGTCAGGTCATGGACGCCTCCTCCGGCTCGGAAGAGTCGTCGGCGGTGAGCCAGGCCGTGGCGCTGAGGATCTGCACCAGCAGCTTCTCCGGCGGAACCGAGGACTGCAGCCGTCGCAGGGCCGAGATCACGATCGGGATCTGCGCCGCCTTGTCCGGGCTGGCCAGCAGGGCCAGCGCCGTCTCCAGGGCCGACCAGCTCATCAGGAAGACCGGGGTCGATGACGGTCGCGCCGTCTTCGGATTGCCGGGTCTGGACTTGTCGCTGGTCATCGGGGCTCGTCTTGATCGCGGTTGGCGTATGGCGATCAGAGGAGCCGGTCGGGCCGGCCGGGGATACGGGGATCGGATCGGGTGGGTATTCGATACCCATGCCCCGCTCCCATTCGATCAGGGCGAGGGCGGCGGCGCGGCGGTCGACTGAGCCCAGCCGTTCGCGCGCCCGGTCGATGTGCTTGTCGACCGTGCTCTTGGAGATGTTGAGGAGGCGAGCGATTTCCTTGGAGCGGTGGTGCCGCGCGACCAGCCGCAGACACTCCCGCTCCCTGGGAGTCAGGGACTCAAAGCTGTCCTTGATGTCCGCTGCCCCCGCCCGCATAGGTGGAATTAATCACAGGGGGCCGGGGGGCGCCAGACGGTTGCCGCCCGGCGCCGCGGGTTGCCCGGTCAGAGGCCCAGAACAGCCTTGGCCATGATGTTGCGCTGGATCTCGTTGGAGCCGCCGAAAATCGAGGTCTTGCGCATGTTGAAATAGCCGGGCCCGGCCTTGAAGGCGAAGTCGGGACCGATGGGCAGGGCGTTGTCGCCCTCCTTGGGAAAGCCCCGGAAATAGGGCTCGCCATAGTGGCCGGCCGCCTCCAGGGTCAGTTCGGTCAGCCGCTGGCCGACCTCGGTGCCCTTGACCTTCAGCAGGCTGGCTTCCGGCCCCGGACCCTTGCCGCTGCTCTCCCCGGCCAGGGTGCGCAGCTCGGTGTATTCCAGCGCCTGAAGATCGACCTCCAGCTCGGCGATCTTGCGGCGGAAATCGGCGTCCTCGATCAAGGGGCTGCCGTCATCGGCCAACTGGCCGGCGGCGACTTCCCGCAGGCGCTCGATGCCGCGCTTGGACCGCGCCACCCCGGCGATGCCGGTGCGTTCGTGGCCGAGCAGATACTTGGCCACCGTCCAGCCCTTGTTCTCCTCGCCGATCCGGTTCTCGACCGGAACGATGACGTCCTCGAGGAAGGTGTCGTTGACCTCATGGCCGCCGTCGATGGTGATGATCGGCCGCACCGTGATGCCGGGGGTCTTCATGTCGATCAGCAGGAAGGTGATTCCCTCCTGCTTCTTCACGGTCGGGTCGGTGCGGACCAGGAAGAAGCCCCAATCGGCGAAGTGGCCCTGCGTGGTCCAGGTCTTCTGGCCATTGACCTTGTAGTATTCGCGGCCGTCGTCGCCGGTGAAGCGTTCGGCCTTGGTCGACAGACCGGCCAGGTCAGACCCGGCGCCGGGCTCGCTATAGCCCTGGCACCACCAGATATCGCCGGCCAGGGTCGGCTTGAGCAGTTTCTCTTTCTGCTCCTCGCTGCCGAAGGTGTAGAGCACCGGCCCGATCATCCCCAGGCCGAACGACGGCCCGGTGGTGTTGGCCCGCGCCAGCTCCTCGCTGAAGATATATTTGCGCACCGCGTCCCAGCCGGTGCCGCCATGCTCGACCGGCCAGGACGGCGTCAGCCAGCCCTTCTTGTAGAGAATCTTGTGCCAGGACAGGATCTCTTCCTTGCTCAGATGCTCGCCGGTGGCCTGCTTGTCGCGGATGGCTTGCGGAAAATTATCCTCGATCCAGGCCCGCACCTCTTTGCGGAATTCGGCGTGCTCGGGCAGAAAATCCAGATCCATAATGCGCTCCCATAAGTGCGGGCTGGACTCTGACGGTCCGCCTCGGCAGTTTGCCGCTCAAACAACTGTTTCAACGACGATAAGGGTAGAGACGCCATGGCCGCAATCAATTCCGTCACCGATCTGGTCCGTGAGGGCGACATCGCCGTCATCACCCTCAACTCGCCGCCGGTGAATGCGCTGTCGTCCAATGTCCGCGACGGCCTGCATGACGGCTTCAAGGCGGCGATCGAGGATCCGGACGCCAAGGCCATCGTGCTGATCTGCGACGGCCGCACCTTCATCGCCGGCGCCGACATCAGCGAGTTCGGCGGGGCCTCCAAGGGCGCCAGCCTGTTCGACGTCCAGAACCTGATGGAAAACTCGCCCAAGCCGGTGATCGCCGCCATCCACGGCACCGCCCTCGGCGGCGGCCTGGAAGTGGCCCTGGTCGCCCACTACCGGGTGGCCGTGCCCTCGGCCAAGGTCGGCCTGCCGGAAGTGAATCTGGGCCTGCTGCCCGGCGCCGGCGGCACCCAGCGCCTGCCCCGCATCGTCGGCGCCCAGAAGGCCCTGGAGATGATGACCAGCGGCAGCCACGTCGGCGCCAAGGCGGCCAACGCCATGGGCCTGGTCGATGAGGTCGTCGAGGAAGGCAAGCTGCGCGAGGGCGCCATCGCCTTCGCCAAAAGGGTGCTGGCCGAAAACCTGCCGCTGAAGAAGGTCCGCGACCGCGAGGTCAGCGCCGATCCGCAGGTCTTCGCCGACTTCCGCAAGGCCAACGCCCGCAAGTTCCGCGGCTTCAAGGCCCCCGAGAGCAACATCCAGTGCATCGAGGCGGCGGTGAACCTGCCCTTCGACGAGGGCCTGAAGGTCGAGCGACAGCTGTTCATGGAACTGGTCACCGGCGCCCAGTCCGCCGCCCAGCGCTATGTCTTCTTCGCCGAGCGTCAGGCCAACAAGATCCCCGACGTCGGTCCCGAGGTCGAGACCCTGCCGATCAAGTCGGTCGGCGTCATCGGCGCCGGCACCATGGGCGGCGGCATCTCGATGAACTTCCTCAACGCCGGCATCCCGGTGAAGATCGTCGAGATGAAGCAGGAGGCGCTGGACCGGGGCCTCGGCGTCATCCGCAAGAACTACGAGAACACCGCCAAAAAGGGGCGCCTGACCCAGGACGATGTCGAAAAGCGCATGGCGGCCCTCAGCGGCTCGCTGGAGCTGTCCGATCTGGCCGACTGCGACCTGATCATCGAGGCCGTGTTCGAGAACATGGAGATCAAGAAGGACATCTTCGCCAAGCTGGACAAGATCGCCAAGCCGGGCGCCATCCTCGCCTCCAACACCAGCTACCTGAACGTCGACGAGATCGCCTCGGCGACCAGCCGTCCGGAAAGCGTCATCGGCCTGCACTTCTTCTCGCCAGCCAATGTCATGCGCCTGCTGGAAATCGTCCGCGGCGACAAGACCTCCAAGCCGGTCATCGCCACCTCGATGAAGCTGGCCAAGACCATCGGCAAGGTCGGCGTCCTCGTCGGCGTCTGCCCGGGCTTTGTCGGCAACCGCATGCTCAGCCAGCGCCAGCAGCAGGCCCAGGCCCTGGTGGCCGAGGGCGCCATGCCCTGGGACGTCGATCGCGTCCTCTACGACTTCGGCTTCCCCATGGGCCCCTTCGCCATGAGCGATCTGGCCGGCCTCGACATCGGCTGGAGCGCCGAGAAGTCCTCGTCCTCGACCATCCGCGAAGTGCTCTGCGAGATGGACCGCCGCGGCCAGAAGACCGGCGCCGGCTACTATGACTATGACGAGAACCGCAACGCCAAGCCTTCGCCGGTCACCGAGAAGATCATCCAGGACTTCGCCGCCAAGGCCGGGACCAACCCGCGCAAGATCGAGGACGACGAGATCCTCGAGCGGACCATCTTCACGATGATCAACGAAGGGGCCAAGATCCTCGAGGAAGGCAAGGCCATCCGCGCCTCCGACATCGATATCGTCTGGATCAACGGCTACGGCTGGCCCGTCTACCGCGGCGGCCCGATGCACTACGCCGACAGCATCGGCCTGCCCAAGGTGCTCGAGCGCCTCAAGCACTACCAGGCCCAGATGGGCGACGCCTTCAAACCCGCCGCCCTGCTGGAAAAACTGGCCGGCGAGGGCAAGGGCTTCAAGGACCTGTAGAACGGTCCAGATCCTTCTCCCGCTCGCCGGGAGAAGGTGGCCCCGAAGGGGTCGGATGAGGGCAGAGCGGACCTTTGAAGATCCGCGCCAACATGCGCTCATCCGGCCTGTCCCGGCGCTGCCCTCATCCGTCAGCTTCGCTGACACCTTCTCCCGGCCAGCGGGAGAAGGAACACCTTGAGCGTGACACTGACCATGACCCTCCTCGACCAGTTCCGCGCCGACGACTTCGGCAATCTGCCCGACATCATGCGGGAGCATGCCGCCGCCAGGCCGGACCATCCGGCCCTGTGGCAGGACGGGGTGTCGATCACCTGGGCCGAGCTGGACGCCCGGATGGACCGGGTCGCCGCCGGCCTGCAGCGCGACGGGGTCGAACAGCACAAGGCCGTGGCCATCTGCGCCACCACCTCGATCAACTACGCCGTCCTGTTCCTGGGCTGCCTGAGGGCCGGGGTCGCCGCCGCGCCGCTGGCCCCCTCCTCCACCGCCGAGCAGCTGGTCGGGATGATCGCCGACAGCGGCGCGACCCTGTTCTTCCTCGATGAGGGCGTCGCCGGTCTGATGGCCGAGGTCATGGACCAGGTCAGCGCCCGCCGCATCGCGCTCGACGGCTCCGGCGCCGGCGAGTCCTTCGAGGCCTGGTTGCCGCCGGAGGGTAGCAAGCCCGCGCCGGTGACCATCGGCCGGAAGGACCCCTTCAACATCATCTACAGCTCGGGCACGACGGGCATCCCCAAGGGCATTGTCCAGTCCCACGGCATGCGCTGGCGCCATCTGGCGGTGCGTCCGGACGGCGTCGGCTATGGGCCCGACGCCCGCAGCCTGATTTCCACGCCGCTGTATTCCAACACCACCCTGGTCTGCTTCTTCCCGACCCTGTCAGGCGGCGGCACGGTCCATATGATGGGCAAGTTCGACACCGAAAAGTACCTGAAGATCGCCCAGGCCCAGCGCATCACCCACACCATGCTGGTGCCGGTGCAGTACCGCCGACTGATGGAGTTCCCCGGCTTCGACGACTACGACCTGTCCAGCTATGTGATGAAGTTCTGCACCAGCGCGCCCTTCTCGGCCGAGCTGAAGGCCGAGGTCCTCAAGCGCTGGCCCGGCGGGCTGATCGAATACTACGGCATGACCGAGGGCGGCGGCAGCTTCATGCTGGCGGCGCATGAGCATCCCGACAAGCTGCACACGGTTGGTCAGCCGGCGGTGGGCTGCATCATCCGTCTGGTCGACGAGGAGGGCAACGAGGTTCCCACCGGCGAGATCGGCGAGATCGTCGGCTACAGCCCCGCGACTATGAACGGTTATTACAACCAGCCGGGCAAGACCGCCGAGGCCCAGTGGGTGCATCCCGAGACCGGCGACATCTACATCCGCACCGGCGATGTCGGTCGTCTCGACGCCGACGGCTTCCTGCAGCTGATGGACCGCCGCAAGGACATGATCATCTCCGGCGGCTTCAACATCTATCCCAGCGACATGGAGGCGGTGATGGTGGAACACCCGGCCGTGGTCGAGGCCGCCGTCGTCGGGGTGCCCTCCAGGGACTGGGGCGAAACGCCGGTGGCCTTCGTCGCACTCAAGGACGGCGAGACCGCGACCCCGCAGGAGCTACGCGAGTTCACCAACAGCAAGGTCGGCAAGACCCAGCGCCTGGCCGACGTGGTGCTGGTCGACAGCCTGCCCCGCAGCCACATCGGCAAGGTTCTGAAGCGCGAACTGCGCGACGCCTACGACGGTCCGGCGAAGAGCTGATGCTCGTCGTCTCCGGAACCGTCACCGCCCGCCCTGAAACGCTGGACCAGATGCTGGCGGCGGCGCTCGCGCACGTCCGCCGCTCGCGCACCGAGCCGGGGTGCCTCAAGCACGGCGTCGCCATCGACGCCGAGGACCCGCTGACCCTGGTCTTCTACGAGGAATGGGCTGACCGGGCGGCGCTGGACGCCCATTTCAAGGTTCCGGGGTCGCTGGACTTCATGAAGGCCATGCGCGCCTTGGCCGCCAGCCAGACCAAGATGAAAATCCTGCCGGTCGAGCCCCGGGACTGACGCCCCCTCAGGTCCGGGCGCTTGGCGAGCCCGGGAAATCCCGGCAAGCGCTGACATAAATCCAGGCCCGGACAAGGCCCTCCGGACTCTCCAGGCTGACCACCACCCGGGCATAGCCCTCGCCCTCGAAGGCGTCGAGACGGCGCCAATGGGCGGGCAGGTCCGGGGATTCGAACAGCTGCACCGCCACCACCGGGCCGGCCGGGTCAAGGACCAGGGCCGGATAGCCGAGGGTCGCGCCCCAGCCTTCGGGCGCCAGATGGCCGCGCGTCGTCGCCGGCCGCCAGCGCCCCTGCAGTCCGGCCAGCTGCCCATGGTTCGACCGGCCGGGCGCCAGGGCGCCATAGACGGCCAGCCGCCGGTCCACGCCGTCGGTCGCCGGACCGGAGGGTTCGATGCGGGCTTTGCCGATGGGAGCCTCCCTGGATTGATCCCCGATAGGGCCAGGCGGCGGCGGAAGTCGAGAGGGCCTGTCAATCGCCGCCCTTGCCCGCCGCGGGGTAAGGCTCCTACATCCTCCCCATGAGCCCCTCCCCGCCCACAGGCCTCGACGGCGTCGTCTCCGCCGCGAAGGCCTCCGGTTCCCGCGGCCTGCCGCCGGTGCATCTGTGGAATCCGCCCCACTGCGGCGAGATCGACATCGTCATCAAGCGCGACGGCCTGTGGTTCCACGAGGGAACCCCGATCGGCCGCGAGGCCCTGGTGCGGCTGTTCTCCACCGTCCTGCGCAGGGATCCCGACGGCTTCCACCTGGTCACCCCGGTCGAGAAGATGAAGATCACGGTGGAGGACGCGCCGTTCATCGCCACCCGCGTCGACCAGAAGGACGGCGTCCTGACCTTCCTGACCAATGTCGGCGACGTCGTCGAGGCCGGACCGGACAACGGCATCCGGGTCGAGATGGACCCCGAAACCGGCGAGCCACGTCCCTATCTGCATGTCCGGCGCGGGCTGGAGGCGCGGATCAACCGGCCGGTCTTCTACGAACTGGTCGAGCTGGCGGTCGAACGCCAGACGCCGGAAGGGCCGGTGATGGGGGTGGAGTCCAACGGGACCTTCTTCCCGGTCGGGCCCGTCGGGGCGCACGTCCTGTGAAGGCGGCCACCGATCTGCGCCAGTGGATCACCCACCATCTGGACCCGTTGGAGGAAACCGCGCCGGTCGACGGGGTGGTCCGCTCCGACTTCGACCTCAATCCGGACATGCGCCCCGCCGACGCCAGGGTGAAGCCGGCGGCGGTGCTGGTGCCGCTGGTCGAGCGGCCGGAGGGGCTGTCGGTGATCCTGACCCGCCGATCCTCGTCCCTTCGCCGTCATTCCGGGCAGGTGGCCTTTCCCGGCGGCCGGATGGATCCCGGCGAGACGGTGGTCCAGGCGGCCCTCAGGGAGGCCGAGGAGGAGATCGCGCTTCACCGCTCCCACGTGACCCTCGCGGGCCTCTCGACCCCCTACAGGACAGGCACCGGCTATCTGGTCACCCCGGTCGTCGGCTTTGTGCCCCCCGACCTGCCGCTGGTCGCCAGCCCGGACGAGGTCGCCCACATCTTCGAGACCCCGTTCGGCTTTCTGATGGACCCGGCCAACTACGAGGAACGCCACTACGACCTGCCGGACGGCGGTCGTCGGCGGTTCTACGCCATGACCTGGGAGGACGAGTTGATCTGGGGCGCCACGGCCGGCATGCTGCGAGCGCTCTACGACCGACTCTACGGCGCGGCGATGGGCTGATCTCTCCATCCGTCCTCCGCGCGGATCAGCGAGCGACGGCGCGCCAGGACAGCGGACGACGCCCCTTCTCAGAGGCGGTCGCCCGCGATAAGCCAACGGCCATGTCCAACGCCCCAGAGACCATCGGCCAGCCCGCCTGGATGATCGAGCCCGCCACCCGGGCGGTGATCGCCGCCCTGGAAGCCAAGGGATTTTCCGGCTGCGCCCGCTTCGTCGGCGGCTGCGTGCGCAACACCCTGCTGAAAGTCCCCGTCGACGACGTCGACATCGCCACCACCCTGACCCCCGACCAGGTCACCGAGGCGCTGGAGGAGGCCGGGCTGAAGGCCGTGCCGACCGGCGTCGACCACGGCACGGTGACGGCGATCAGCCAGGGCCGGCCCTATGAGATCACCACCCTGCGCCGCGACGTCTCCACCGACGGCCGCCGCGCCGTGGTCGCCTTCACCAAGAGCTGGGACGAGGACGCCCAGCGCCGCGACTTCCGCCTCAACGCCATCTATTGCGACGGCGAGGGCCGGCTGTTCGATCCCACCGGCCACGGGGTCGACGACGCCCGCAACGGCAGGATCGTCTTCGTCGGCGATCCGATGACCCGCATCCGCGAGGATTACCTGCGCATCCTCCGCTACTTCCGCTTCCATGCCTGGTATGGCCAGGGCGATCCGGACCAGGCGGCCCTGACCGCCTGCAAGGCCCTGAAGGGGATGATGTCGGGCCGCGCCGCTGAACGGACCCAGAAGGAGCTGCTCAAGCTGCTGGCCGCCGAGGATCCGCGCCCGGCCCTGCGCCTGATGGCGGCGACGGGGGTGCTGCCGGCGGTGCTGCCCCAGGTCAAGGCCCTGACCCGGATGGAGACCCTGATCGGCATCGAGACCGAGCAGCTGTTCGAAAACGATCCGGAACTGCGGCTGGCCGCCCTGCTGCCGAACGATCCGGAGATCGCCCGCGAGACCGCCGAGCGGCTGCGCCTGAGCAACGCCCTGAAGGACCGGCTGATCGACGCCGCCGGCGCCCAGCCACGCATCGTCTCCTGGATGAGCCCCCGCGAGGCGCGGCGGGCCGTCTATCGCCTCGGCGTCCGCACCTTCACCGACCGCATCAAGCTGGCCTGGGCCGCCTCCACCCGCCCCTCGACCACCTCCCAGTGGCGCGGCCTGCTGGCCCTGGCCGAGACCTGGACCCCGCCGGTCTTCCCCCTGACCGGCGAGGAGGTTCTCGCCGCCGGGGTGCCCAAGGGCCCGATGGTCGGCGAGGTGATGCGCGAGGTCGAGGAATGGTGGATCGACCACGATTTCATGGACGACCGCCTGGCTGCCGTCGAACGGCTGAAGTCGGTGGCCCAGGGCATGGCCTACTGATCTTCACCAACCTCGCCTGACGCCCGCAACCAACGGCGCGGCCCGCCGTTCAGCGATCATGCGCGCCTATCTCGCCATCTGCCTGATGACCTTCGGCCTCTGCATCGTCGCCGGCTGCTTTCCGGCGACGGCGCCGGGAGCGCCATCGGCCCCGGTCAGGGCCACTTCACCGCTGGCGGCATCGAGCTGAGGATCGACTCGACGTTGCCGCCGGTCTTCAGCCCGAACATCGTTCCGCGGTCGTAGAGCAGGTTGAACTCCACATAGCGGCCGCGCCGCACCAGCTGCTCTTCCCGCTCCGCGGCCGTCCAGGGCTCGTTCATCCGGCCGGCGGCGATGCGCGGATAGACGTCGAGGAAAGCCTCGCCGACCGCTTTGGTGAAGGCGAAATCGCGGTCCCAGTCGCCGCTGTCGTGGTGGTCGTAGAAGATGCCGCCGACGCCGCGCGGCTCGTTCCTGTGCGGCAGGAAGAAATACTCGTCGCACCAGGCCTTGTATTTCGGGTGCCAGGCCGGGTCGAAGGCGTCGCAGGCGTCCTTCATCGCGGCGTGGAAGGCCACGGCGTCCGGAAAGTCCTGCTCGCGCTGATAGCCCAGCAGCGGGGTCAGGTCGCCGCCCCCGCCGAACCACCCCTTCGTCGTGCAGATGAAGCGGGTGTTCATATGCACCGCCGGCACGCGCGGGCTGGCCATATGGGCGATCAGCGAGACGCCGGTGGCGAAGAAGCGGGGATCTTCCGCCGCGCCGGGCATGGTGGCGGCCATCTCCGGGGTGAAGGTCCCGTGGACCACCGAGGTGTGAACCCCGACCTTTTCGAAGAATCGGCCGTGCATCATCGACATCACCCCACCGCCGCCGGCCGCGCGGACCCAGGGCTTCTTTTCGAAGCGGCCAGGGGCGCCGGGGTAGAGATCGGCCGGCGCGGCGTCCTCCAGGGCCTCGAAGGCGCTCAAAATCCGGTCGCGTAGGCTTTCAAACCACGTCCGGGCGCTGGTTTTGCGGGTCTCGAGCAGGTCGTTCTGGGTCATGGCGCGACCTTTTACAGCCTCCTCGCCCCGCGTCCATGCAGCGCAGCAGGCCCTTTTCACGTCAAGGCCGGTTGAAAAAGGGCCGGGTAGGTTCTAAGCGATCCGGCCACGGGACCTTGTTGGGGCGGCCCGTCGAATCGCATGCACTTGTTGTGCGCAAGGTCGCCCAGGCAGATTCCGCGTTTTTCCGGACCGGTCCCGTCCCTGGGCCGGCGTCTTGCGAAGGGTGACCTGCAGGTGGCCGACAGCGCCGTTCATAACACTGAAGCCGGGGACGATCCGTCCCGGCGAGACTTCATCCACATCGCCGCCATCGCCGCCGCTGGCGGCGCGGTCGCCGCGATCGCCTGGCCGCTGATCAGCCAGATGAACCCTTCCGCCGACACCCTGGCCCTGGCCAGCGTCGAGTACGATCTGACCAAGATCGAGCCCGGCCAGCAGGTGACCATCAACTGGCGCGGCAAGCCCCTGTTCATCCGCTACCGGACCCAGGCCCAGATCGACGAAGCGGTGCGGGACGACTCCGCCCAGCTGAAGGATCCGGAGTCCGACGCCCAGCGCCACAAGCCCGGCAAGGCCCAGTGGCTGATCCTGGTCGGCAGCTGCACCCACCTGGGCTGCGTGCCCACGGTCGGCGGCGGTGAGTACGGCGGCTGGTTCTGCCCCTGCCACGGCTCGGTCTACGACACCTCCGGGCGTATCCGCAAAGGCCCCGCGCCGAAGAACCTCGTGGTTCCGGAGTACGCCTTCCTTTCCGACACCAAGGTCAAGATCGGCTGACGATGAGCGGACATTCAACCTACGAACCCAAGAACGGCTTCAGCCGCTGGCTCGACCAGCGCCTGCCCGTCACCCGCCTGGTCTGGGACAGCTTCGTTGACTACCCGACCCCCCGGAACCTGAACTACTGGTGGACCTTCGGCGGCATCCTGTCGCTGATGCTCGGCGTCCAGATCGTGTCCGGCATCGTGCTGGCCATGCACTACACGCCCAGCGCCTCCGGGGCCTTCGCCTCCGTCGAGCACATCATGCGCGATGTGAACTACGGCTGGCTGATCCGCTACACCCACGCCAACGGCGCCTCCATGTTCTTCATGGCGGTCTACATCCACATGCTGCGCGGCCTCTACTACGGGTCGTTCAAGCCGCCGCGCGAGGTCCTGTGGCTGCTCGGCTGCGTGATCTACGGCCTGATGATGGCCACCGCCTTCATGGGCTACGTCCTGCCCTGGGGCCAGATGAGCTTCCACGGCGCCGTCGTGATCACCAACATCATCGGGGCCATCCCGGTGATCGGCGGACCGATCCTGACCTGGCTGCAGGGCGGCTTCGCGGTCGACAACGCCACGCTGAACCGCTTCTTCTCGCTGCACTACCTGCTGCCCTTCATGATCGCCGGCGTCGTCGTGCTGCACGTCTGGGCCCTGCATGTGGTCGGTCAGAACAACCCGACCGGCATCGATCCCAAGTCCAAGGTCGACACCCTGCCCTTCACTCCGTACGCGACGGTGAAGGACGGCTTTGCGATGAGCGTCTTCCTGATCCTCTTCGCGGTGTTCGTCTTCTACATGCCCAACTCGCTGGGCCATGCGGACAACTACATCGAGGCCAACCCGCTGGTGACCCCGCAGCACATCGTGCCCGAATGGTACTTCCTGCCCTTCTACGCCATCCTGCGCGCCGTGCCGGACAAGGTGATGGGCGTGGTCGCCATGTTCGGTTCGATCGGCGTGCTGTTCGCCCTGCCCTGGCTCGACACCTCCAAGGTGCGGTCGATGCGCTACCGGCCGATGGCCAAGCTCTATTTCATCATCCTGCTGGTGGTCTGCGTGACCCTGGGCTTCTGCGGCGCCAAGCTGCCGGACGACCAGGTCATCCCCGGCCTCGAGACCTTCAAGGTGATGGACAGCGACCTCAACAGCTTCGTGTGGCTGTCGCGGCTGGCGACCCTCTACTACTTCGCCTACTTCCTGATCATCACGCCGCTGCTGGGCCTCATCGAGACCCCCAAGCCGACCCCGGAAACCATCGCCTCACCGGCGCTGTCCCACCCGCCGACGACGCCCGCCGGCGCCGCGGCCGACGCTGAAAAGAAGGGCTGAGCCGAGATGCTGCGCAAACTCACTGTCATCGCGGCGGCGGCCATGACCCTGGCGGCAGGCCCCGCGCTCGCCGCCAGCCACGCCGAAGAGCCGCACGACATCGCCTACAGCTTCGAGGGCCCGTTCGGGAAGTTCGACCAGGCCCAGCTGCAACGCGGCTACAAGGTCTATCGCGAGGTCTGCTCGGCCTGCCATTCCATGAAGTTCGTCAGCTTCCGGAACCTGGGCGACAAGGGCGGCCCCTTCTACGACCCCAAATACCCCAACCCCAACGACAACCCGGTCGTGAAGGCGCTGGCGGCTGACATCCAGGTGCCGGACATCGACACCGAGACCGGCGACGCCATCACCCGTCCGGCCACCCCGGCCGACCGCTTCCCCCATCCCTACCCGAACGACTACGCGGCGCGGGCCGGCAACGGCGGCGCCCTGCCGCCGGATCTGTCGGTGATCGCCAAGGGTCGCGAGGGCGGACCGGAATACCTGGCCTCCTACCTGACCGGCTATCTCGCGCCCCCCAAGGGCCTGACGGTTCCCGCCGGCCAGTACTACAACGCCTTCTTCCCCGGCGACCTGTCTTCCGGCTGGCAGACCGACCGCGCCGAGGACAAGAAGGATCCGCCGCCCCACGGTGGTTTTGTCGCCATGCCGCCGCAACTGGCCGACGACAAGGTCTCCTTCGACGACGGCACCAAGTCGACCGCCCACCAACAGGCCGTCGATGTCGCCGCCTTCCTGATGTGGGCCGCCGAGCCCAAGATGGAGCAGCGCAAGGAAACCGGCTTCGCGGTGATGATCTATCTGGTCCTCTTCGCCGGCCTGCTTTACGCCAGCTACCGCCGGGTGTGGCGCAACGAGAGCCACTAGGCGTTCGGCCAGACCAGACAGACCAAGGGCCTCGGGGATCACCCCGGGGCCCTTTTTCTTTGGGTCATGTCAGGATCGCCGCGCGGGCCCTGGCCAGCGGCGGCGGGAAGGCCCTAGCCGGCGTCGCGGGCCAGGGCCTCGCCGACCGTCGGAGCGGCGACATCCTGGTCGACCCGCCGCAGATCGCGCGACCCCGGCTCCTCGCCGCAGGTCGCGCAGACCAGCTTCGGCCGGAACGGATGGCCGTCATGCACCATCCGGTTGGGGGCCTGGCCCTCGCCATAGATGTTGCGCTCGCCCCAGTCATAGAGGGTCAGCAGCACGGGCCGCAGTTCGCGCCCCTTGTCCGTCAGCAGATACTCGTGCCGCGGCGGCCGGTCCGAATAGGGCTCGGTGCGCAGCACGCCGTGGGCGACCAGGGTCTTGAGCCGCGAGGCCAGCACATTGCGCGCCACCCCCAGCCGCTCCTGCCACTGCTCGAACCGACGCACACCGTTGAAGGCGTCGCGCAGGATCAGCAGCGTCCAGGGATCGCCGATCACCTCGAGGGTCGCGGCGATCGGGCAGGTCTGGCGGGAATAGTCGGCGGTTCGGCCCATAACCGTCAAAATGATCCTTCCCCGTAGGGAAGGCAAGGGGGTTTCGTTTAAGAACGCTGGGTCGGCTTCCGTCCGGGCGAGGCGCGCCGGAAGGATCGGGCGGCGACCGCGTGGCGCCGCCCGATCCTCGCCCGCCGGCGACTACTCCTTGCCCTCGCCGACCCGGTCGTTGCCGGTGTCGCCGGCGACAGGAGGCTTGGGCTTCTTGGGCTTGGGCCGGGAGGCCGCGGCGGCGGCGGCGTCCTGGGCGGCCTTCTGACGCGCCGCCTCGGCCTGGGCCTGGCGCTCGGCGGCGGCCTTGCGGGCCTCGGCCTGACGGGCTTCTGCGGCGGCCCGGCGCGCCTCGGCCTGCGCCTTCGCCTGGGCCTGGGCCTCCGCCTGGGCGGCGGCCTGTTCCTGACGGCGACGGTTGGCCTCTTCCTGCCGCGCCTGGGCCTGAGCTTGAGCCTGAGCCTGGGCTTGGGCCTGAGCTTGAGCCTGCGCCCGGGCGCGGGCCTGTTCCTGCGCCTGGGCCTGCCGTTCAGCGGCGGCCTTGCGGTTCTGGGCCTGACGCGCCTCCGCCTCGGCCCGCCGCGCCTCCGCCTGGGCGTTTCGCTCTGACGCCTGGCGAGCGAGGTCCTCGTTGGCCCGCTGTTCGCGGCGCGCCTTCTCCTGTTGCCGCTGGGCCTCGGCCTGACGGCGGGCTTCAGCCTGCCTGCGCGCCTCGGCGTCGCGGTTGGCGGCCGCCTGGTCCTCGCGTTGCTGGCGAGCCCGCTCAGCCTGGGCCTGACGCTCCTCCTGCCGCCTCCGGGCGGCCTCCTGGTCCGCGCGTTCCCGCGCCTGGCGGGCTTCCTCGCCGCGCCGGTCATCATCCTGCCGCGCGTCGCCCCGGCGGCCGTCGCCCCCTCGACCTTCGCCCGTCCGGCCGTCGCCCCAACGACCGTCGCCACGCCGGCCGTCATCGTCCCGCGGGGGAACGACGACCGGCGGAGGGGACTGGTCATCCCGGCCAGCCCAGCCGCCCGGGCGGCGCCCGTCGCGGCCATCGCGGCCGTCACGCCCGTCGCGGTCAGCGCGTCCGTCGCGCCCGTCGCGGTCAGCGCGTCCGTCGCGATCATCGCGGCGGTCATCTCTCCGGTCATCCCGGCGGCCGGCCCGGTCATCGTCGCGGCGGCGTTCCGCGCGCTCGCGTTCCCGCCGCGCCTGCTCCTCGCGCCGCCGCCAGGCGTCCTCCTGAACCCTGCGACGCTCGGCCCGCGCCGCCGCCTGACGCAGGGCTCGCGCCCGGGCCAGATAGCGGCCGGCGTAGGCGCTGCGCCGCGACAGCTGGCTGCGGTCCAGGCGTCGGCCGCCGCTGTCATAGACGATCACCAGCTGGCCGCCGCTGTAGGCATAGCCGTAGTCCGGGTCGCGGACGAAATAGGGTTCGGTTTCACCCGGGTGATAATAGTACCAGCGCTCACCGCCATCATCGAGACGCTCGAGGTAGCGCTCGCCGCCCTCGTCTTCCCAATAGGCGGGTTCGGCGTCGCCATAGTCGTAGCTGTAGTCCGGCGGCGCATCGCCATAGCCCTGGTCGGCGGCCCTCACGTCGGCCATGTAGTCGCGGTTGGCGGCCGGGGCTGTCGCCGGCGCGACCGGCGCCGGCGGCGCCTCGGGCAGGGCCTCGACCGACGGGGCCACGTCTTCCGGCGGCGGCTCGGCGGTCGCCACCTCGATGCCGGGCTTGCCGGCCTCGGCGGACTTGTCCGGCGCGGCCTGATTGCAGGCGGCCAGACCCAGGACCAGAACGGCGCCGGACATCATCAGAAACGGCTTCATCATCTCAGATACTCCTCTGGTTGAGGCGGTGGGGCCGGAGCCTCCGCCTCGTCTGGGCCGCGCCGGGACTTGCGGCGAAGCGTTTGGTGACGCACATGACCACAAGCCGCCTGAACCCGGGCTGAACCTGTCGGACATCCGCCATGACCACTGATCCTGTCGTAATCGCTTCCTATGCGCGCACCCCAATGGGGGGGTTCCAGGGCGCTCTGTCCAGCGTCAAGGCCACCGATCTCGGCGCCGCCGCCGTGCGCGGCGCGCTGGAACGGGCCGGGGTGGCCGGAGAGCAGGTTGAGCAGATCATCATGGGCTGCGTGCTGCCGGCCGGGCTCGGCCAGGCCCCCGCCCGCCAGGCGGCGCTGGGCGCGGGCCTGCCCCTTTCGGTCGAGGCCAGCACCGTCAACAAGATGTGCGGCAGCGGCATGCAGGCCGCCATCATGGCCCATGACGCCCTTCTCGCCGGCAGCTGCGACATCATCGTCGCGGGGGGCATGGAGAGCATGTCCGGCGCCCCCTACCTGCTGGCCAAGCATCGCGCCGGCGCCCGCATCGGCCACGACCGGGTGATCGACAGCATGTATCTCGACGGGCTGGAGGACGCCTACACCCCCGGCAAGTTGATGGGGGCCTTCGCCGAGCACGCCGCCCGCAGCTATCAGTTCACTCGCGAGGATCAGGACGAATACGCCATCGAAAGCCTGCGCCGGGCCCGGGCGGCCGTCGAGGGCGGCGCCTTCGCCAATGAGATCATTCCGGTCGAGGTGCGCGGCCGCAAGGGCGTCGAGACCGTCAGCCAGGACGAACAGCCGCTGAAGGGCGACCCGGCGAAGATCCCCGCCCTCAAGCCCGCCTTCGCCCCGGACGGCACCATCACCGCCGCCAACGCCAGCTCGATCAGCGACGGCGCCGCCGCCCTGGTGATGACCCGCGCCTCGGTCGCGGAAAGGCTGGGCCTGCCGGTGGTCGCCCGCGTCGTCGCCCACGCCGCCCACGCCCATGAACCGGGCCTGTTCACCACCGCCCCGGTGCCGGCCATGCAGAAGGCGCTGAAGAAGGCCGGCTGGAGCGTCGACGAGGTCGATCTGTTCGAGGTCAACGAGGCCTTCGCCGTGGTGGCCATGATCGCCCAGCGGGAGCTGAACATCGACCGGGCGAAGCTGAACATCAACGGCGGCGCCACCGCGCTGGGCCATCCCATCGGCGCCTCGGGCGCGCGCATCCTGGCCACCCTGCTGTCGGCGCTGCAGGCCGGCGGCGGCAAGCGCGGGCTGGCCAGCCTCTGCATCGGCGGCGGCGAGGCCACGGCCATGGCGGTTGAACTGGTTTGACCGCATCCGCCGTGCGGGCGGCCAGAGCCATGCTCCGATTCGTGGGAACCGGTCTTCGGATCAACCGCGCGACAACAGCAAATCTGGAGCAGGGCGATCTGAGACCCTCAGATCGCGCCCGGCCCTAGTCGAACAGGTTGCGGATCTGTCCGTTCGGCAGAACCACGTCGCCGCCGCGCTGGCCGGCGGGACAGGGGCCGAGGAAGGTGGCCTCGATCCGGGTATCCAGCACGCCATTGGCCTGGGGATTGGATGACCCCTGGGTCGTGGTGGTCATCATCACCGTGTAGTTCTTCGAGAAGTCGCCGGTGGCCGCGCCAGAACTGGAGCTCTCGCCGCCCAGCTTGGTGCGGCAGACGGTGTAGAAGACCCAGGTGCCGTCAGGCTGGCGATCGAAGTCCTGCTTGGAGCAGTCGGTCGGATTGGGCGCGGTGTTCCACCACGACGCCAGCTTTTCCGCCCGCTCGTCCAGGCAGATCCGCAGGGTGCGCGTCTCGCCATAGAGGGTGATCTTGTGTTCCCACTGACCGAGCGCACGCTTTGGCGGCGGTGGTCCGATGGGCGCCGCTGGCGTTTCGGCCGCATCATCGGCGGCGCCGACATCATCATTGGCCGGGTTGCACCCGCCCAGGAGAATCAGCACGGCCAGCACCGCGGCGCCGGAACCCAGTTCACGCATATCGCACTCCGTAATCCGTGATCGTTCAAATCCACGATACCGGGGATCATCCCGCGGCGCGAGGCGCTATATGCGGATCATGACCCAAGTCACCGACAACGTCGCCGCCGGCCGCTATGAACTGGTGGAGGACGGCGAGACCGCCTTTGCCGACTATCGACGCGAGCGCGGCCGTATAATTATCGATTATGTCTTCGCCCCGCCCGCCCTGCGCGGCAAGGGAAGCTCGGGCCGCCTCATGGAGGGCCTCGTCGCCGACGCCCGCGAGCGGGATGAAACCGTCGTCGGGGTCTGCAGCTACGCCGCGGCCTGGCTGCGCAGGCATTCGGCCTGATGGGCGCTGTCTCCCGTCTCGGCGGCCTCCTGCTCGCCCCCTCGCTCCTGCTGCTGGCCGGGAGCGCGATCGCCGCCCAGCAGCCCGGGCCGAAGCCTGGATCATCGGTGACGCTCGCGCCGACCCCCACGCCGCCCCCGCTTATCGCCAGCTGGACCAGCGCTGAGATGAAGGCGGTCGTCACCGGCATGGGCCTGACGGTGACCCGTGAGACCCGGCTGGACAACGGCGACCCGATGCTGGTGGTCAAGGGCCCGTCCGGGGCCAGCTTTGTCATCCAGGGCGCCGCCTGCACGGGCATCGGCCCGGCCATGCGCTGTCAGGGCGCCGATATCATCGCCCTGGTGCGCTACGAGACCCCGGCCAAGACCCAGGCCGCGATCGAGCGGATCTCCTATCCGGTGGTCAACGTCGCCGTGGACGAGGGCAAC
The DNA here is from genome assembly GCA_016125585.1 of Caulobacter sp. Taxonomy (GTDB): domain Bacteria; phylum Pseudomonadota; class Alphaproteobacteria; order Caulobacterales; family Caulobacteraceae; genus Caulobacter. The sequence goes on along the minus strand of WGLL01000006.1, from coordinate 278,433 downwards.
ACCGTTTCGATCAGCCGCTACATCATCTTCGATGAGGGCATCCATCGCCGCAATCTGGAAGCCAACCTCAAGGTCTTCCTGGCGATTCTCGACGAGGCCCGCTCGCTGCAGTAGCCGCCGGTTGCTCCGGCGGACGGGCGGGTTATCGTGGCCCCCCTCTGCCGCCAGGAGCGCCCGCCATGTCCGGACCCATCGACAAGGCTCTTCGCCGCCGCGCCGAGGCGGTGATCCCCGGCGGCATGTACGGTCACCAGTCGGTCGGCCTGCTGCCGGACGACTATCCCCAGTTCTTCACCGGCGGCGAGGGCGCCCATCTGACCGACGCCGACGGCCGGCGCTATCTCGACCTGATGTGCGCCTACGGGCCCAACCTGTTCGGCTACGCTCACCCGGGCATCGACGCGGCCTATGTGCGGCAGCTGGAAAAGGGCGACGCCCTGACCGGCCCGACCGCCCTGATGGTCGAGCTGGCGGAAGCGATGGTGGCGATGGTCGGCCATGCCGACTGGGCGATGTTCTGCAAGAACGGCACCGACGCCACCACCATGGCGATGATGACCGCCCGGGCGCACACCGGAAAACAGGGGCTGGTGCTGGCCAGGGGCGCCTATCACGGGGCCGCCCCCTGGTGCACGCCCCGGCCCTCCGGCGTCATCGCCAGCGACAAGGCCCATCAGCACCTCTGCGCCTACAACGACATCGCCAGCCTGGAGGCCGCCGTGGCCGCCGCCGGCGACGATCTGGCCGCCATCTTCGCCGCCCCGTTCCGCCATGACGCCTTCATCGACCAGGCGGCCCCGGACCTGGCCTACGCCCGCCGCGCCCGCGAACTGGCCGACGCGCGCGGCGCCCTGCTGGTGGTCGACGACGTCCGGGCGGGCCTGCGGGTAGCGCGGGACTGCAGCTGGTCGGCCATCGGGGTGGCGCCGGACCTGTCGACCTGGGGCAAGTGCATCGCCAACGGCCATCCGATCTCGGCCCTGCTGGGCGCCGACAAGGCCCGCAAGGCCGCCGCCTCCATCTATGTCACCGGCAGCTTCTGGTTCGCCGGCGCGGCCATGGCGGCGGGCCTGGAGACCCTGCGACTGGTGCGGGACACCGACTATCTCGAGCGCATCCAGGCCCTCGGCGAGACCCTCAGGACCGGGCTGGCCGAGCGGGCCTCGGCGGCCGGCTTCGGCTTTCGCCAGACCGGTCCGGCGGTTATGCCGCTGTTCCTGTTCGACGACGACCCGGACCTGCGCAAGGGCTTCGCCTGGTCCAGCGCCATGCTGGCCCGGGGCGTCTACGTCCATCCCTGGCACAACATGTTCCTCTGCGCGGCCATGACCGAAGCGGACATCGCCACCGCCCTCGACGCCGCCGAGGCCGCCTTCGCCGATCTGAAGCGCAACGCCGCCAGCCTTGGGCCGGTGGAAAAGCTGGCCTTCCTGGCGGCGCGATAAGATCCTCCTCCGGCGCACAGCGACGGGGGAGGGGGACCGCCGCCGCCAGGCGGTGGTGGAGGGGGCAGTGCCGGCGTCAGGTCATTGATCCCAGACGCTTCGCCCCCAGACACCATCGTCATCGGCTCCGGAAGGCGCCCGACTCCGACGGGCCGGCGCCGCCCCCTCCACCCCGCGCGTATTCGCGCGGGGTCCCCCTCCCCCACGCCTGGCGCGGAGGAGGATTTGCGATGGCCGGCGCCTGTGCCAAGCTTGGCCAAAGCAAAAGAGACGGGAGAGACGCATCATGGCCTTCGCGGAATACGCCGACTACGACGGCCTTGGCCTCGCCGAGCTGGTCAAGACCGGCAAGACCTCTCCCGCCGAACTGGTCGAGGCCTCGATCGAACGGATCGAGCGCCACAACGGCACCCTCAACGCCGTCGTCCACAAGGCCTATGACGAGGCCCGCGCCGTCGCCGCCGGCGACCTGCCCGACGGCCCGTTCAAGGGCGTGCCCTTCCTGATCAAGGATCTGGGAACCCCCGTGAAAGGCTGGCCCCGCACCTCAGGTTCGATGTTCGCCCAGGTGGCCGCCGACCCCGAGGATACCGAACTGGTCAAACGCTACCGCGCCGCCGGCGTGGTGCTGGTCGGCAAGACCAATACGCCCGAGTTCGGCATTCCCGGCGTCACCACCAGCCGCCGCCTCGGCCCCTGTTCCAATCCCTGGGACCCGTCCCGGATCAGCGGCGGCTCCTCCGGCGGCGCGGCCAGCGCCACCGCCTCCGGCATGGTGCCCCTGGCCCACGCCAGCGACGGCCTGGGCTCGATCCGCATCCCCGCCGCCTGCTGCGGCCTCGTCGGCATGAAGACCACCCGCGACCGCAATCCCAACGGCAGCGACGACTACGACCGGGCCATCGGCTTTTCCGTCGATCACGTGGTCAGCCGCACGGTGCGCGACAGCGCCGCCATGCTCGACGCCACCGGCTATCCGGAACCCGCCAGCCCCTACGCCTATCCGGCCAAGGCGGGTCCCTATCTGGAGGAGGTGTCCCGCTCGCCCGGCAAACTGCGCATCTTCTGGTCGGGCGAGACCCCCAACGGCAAGCCGATCAGCGAGGAGGTCGCCGCCCGTCTCGCCGACACCGCCGCCACCCTCAAGGCGCTGGGTCATGAGGTGGTCGAACAGGGCCTCGGCATCGACTACCGCGCCCTCTACCGCGCCCAGGCCCTGGTCTCGGCCAGCAACTTCTCGGCCGGCGTGCGGCGCTGGGTCGAGAAGATCGGCCATGAGCCGGCCGAGGGTGAGATCGAAGGGCTGGCGCGGCGCGGCTACGAGGCCGGCAAGCGGATCACCGGCGATCAGGCCATGTGGGGCTGGCAGCAGCTGCGGCTGATCAACCGTCAGGTTCTCGCCAATTTCGAGACCTTCGACGTCTATCTGTCGCCGGTGCTGGGCACGGTCCCGCCGAAACACGAATTCCTCGACACCCTGACCGACGATCTGCGCGCCTTCGACAAGGCCCAGGCCGCCACCTTCCCCTTCACCCCGCCGTTCAACTTCACCGGCCAGCCGTCGCTGTCCCTGCCCCTGCACGCCAGCGCCGAGGGCGGTCTGCCGATCGCCATGATGTTCACGGCCCGCTATGCCGACGAGGGGACGCTGTTCCGGCTCGCGGGCCAGCTGGAGAAGGAAATGCCGTGGAAAGACCGCCGGCCGGCGATCTTTGGCTAGAGCCTGTTCCGACTAGGCGGAACCGGTCATCGGACCAAACACGCGACAACAAAGACTCTTGGAGCAGCGCGGTTGAGTCCATCAAATCGCGCCCTGCTCCAGCGGCTAGGGGCGTCCACGCCGTCAGTCTTCGGACCCATCCTCGAGGGTGTAGTGACCGGCCACGGGGTCAAAGACCCATAGGCGGACGGTGATCTCGTTGTCGGCGTCGTAGGCCGGGATGCCGATGCCGGGCAGGCCCTGGCGCATTCGGGTGATGTCGATGGTCACCCCGCCCTCCTCCTTGGCGAAGCCATTGTTGGTCTGGCTCTCGTCCATGGCCGGGCGCCAGTGACCCTGTTGGTCCTCGATGAAGATCACCACCTGGCATCCGGCCGAGCCGCACCAGTAGGGGTCTTCGCCGAACTGGGCGACCGCATAGCGCCGCCATGGGCCTTCGGCCGCCTTGCCGAAGAAGGCGCAGAACTTGCGGCGGTCGGGATCGGCCTCCTGCACCAGCGGCAGGGCGCGGATGGCGGCGAAGTCCTGCTCGAAGATCAGGGCCTCTCCACAGGCCAGCTCAGCCTTCGGATAGTCGTAGGCGAAGGCATTTGGCGACGATTGCGCCAAAGCCGGGCCCGCGCCGAGAAGCAGGGCGACGAATAACAGGATGCGCATGGCAAGGTCTCCGCGGAAGCCGGAACCCTAGCCGCCCTCAAGCGGCCGTAACGCACCAAAAAGGGGGGATCAGCCCTCGTCGGACCCCGTCTTCGCGGGCGTCTCGGCGCCTTCGAAGCTCTTGGGCGCGCGGCGGCGCTTGGGCTTGGCGGGGGCTTCGGCGGCCGCCTCGTCGCGGGGCTCGGCGCCGCGCGACAGGAAACCGGGCAGTTCGGAGACCGCGCCGTCCTGGCCGCGCAGACGCGGCGAGCTTTCCGGCTTGCCTTCGGGAGCCAGCGGCGCGGCCTGGGGTTCGATCACCGCCAGCGGATCCCGCGTCTCGCCGCGATCATCGCGATCGCGGTTGCGGTCATAGCGGCTGCGGCGGGCGTCGCGGGGGCGATCCTCACGGGAAGCCTCGCGCGGCGCCTCGTCGCGGGGACGGTCGTCACGGGCGCGCTCCTCGCGGGGCGCCTCGTCCCGCTGGCGATCGTCGCGGGGACGGTCATCGCGGGCCTGCTGCTGGTCACGGGGACGGTCGTCCCGCGACCGGTCGTCACGGTCGCGCCAGCGGTCGCGGCGGCCGCCCTGGTCGGACTGGCCGCGATCGGACTGGCCCCGATCGTCGCGGTTCTGGCGGTTGTTGTCGAAACGCTGCCGGTCATCGCGGTTCTGGTCGCGATCCCGATTCTGATCCCGGTTCTGGCGATTGTTGTCGAAGCGGGGCCGGTCGTCGCCGTCGCCGCCGTCACCCTGCTGCGACGCGGCGTCGGAGTCGCTGGCGGCGTTTTCCGTCGGCTCCTCGTGCTCGGCCTCGAAGTCGATGTCCATGCCCGAGCTGTAGTTGTCGCGGCCGACGATGTCGGAGACCGACCGGGTCGGCTGGATGGCCCGGATGAGCCGGAAGTAGTGTTCGGCGTGCTGCAGATAGTTTTCCGCCAGCACCCGGTCGCCGCCGGTCGTCGCGTCGCGCGCCAGCTGCTGGTACTTCTCGAAAACGCTCTGGGCGGCGCCGCGAACCTTGATCCCCTCGGGACCGTTGGAATCGTAGGCGCGGTTGGCGTTGTGCTGCTGCGGCTTGCCACCGGCGTTCCGGTTGCGGCCGCGTTGCCGCTTCATGCCCTTGAAATCTCTCATGATAATCCTGTGGCCGGGCGCAAATTGCGACCCTGTATGGCTCTTGAGACCTGGTCGGACGCTTTGGTCCGTCTCTGTCCTGTTTCAGAAAAGGCTGATCCTTGAGTTCCTACCCGGCTCGCGGCCTTTGGCTGACCTTGCGGCCCGCGCGCCCGCCGTTTGGGTGTGACCCCGGACGGCTTTCTGGATGGGAACGAGTCAGGATGTAACCTGTCAGACGCCTGTTTCCAAGGGGTTTTTGAACCCGGTCACCACCCGGTCGCGTTCGGCCAGATCCTTGACCGTGCGCACCGCATCGGCCCCGGCGGCCTTGAACAGCGCCTCGACCGCCGCCGACTGATCGTGACCGATCTCCACGGCGAACAGGCCGCCGGGCTTCAGCACCCGCAGGATTTCCGGGGCCAGCAGGCGATAGGCGTCCAGCCCGTCCGGCCCGCCGTCCAGCGCCAGGCGGGGCTCATGATCGCGCACCTCGGGATCGAGGGTCTCGATGTCGGCGGTGGGGATGTAGGGCGGGTTGGAGACCACCGCGTCGAAACTGGCGTCGCCCAGGCCGGCGGTCCAGTCGCCGTGCAGGAAGGCGGCCCGATTGTTGAGGTCGAGGTTGGCGGCGTTCTCCCGCGCCACCGCCAGGGCCTCCGACGAGCTGTCGATGCCCAGCGCCTTGGCCGCCGGCCGCTCGGCGAGGATGGCCAGCATGATGGCGCCGGACCCCACGCCCAGGTCCAGCAGCGAGAAGGTCATGGTCTCGGGGAAGGCCGGCAGCACCACATCCAGGATGCTCTCGGTGTCCGGTCGCGGGGTCAGCACGTCAGGGGTCACCGACAGCATGATCTTCCAGAACCCCTTGCGGCCGAGGATGTGGCTGACCGGCTGGCGGCGGGCCCGGCGGGCGATGTAGTCGTCGAAGGTGGCCTGCTGCTCGGCCGTCAGCTCGCGGTAGGGGTCGGTGAGGATCTCCATCCGGCTGGCCCCCGTGGCGGCCTCCAGCATCAGCCGCGCGTCGATCGACGGCTGATCTACCCCCGCCGCCTTCAGCGTGGTCTGGGCGGTCTTCCAGGCGGAAACCAGAGTGCTCATGGCAGAAGCTCCACGCTGTCGCCGTCCTTCACAATCCCGCCGTCGGAAACCTGCACATAGATGCCGCACAGCGTATGGCCGTAGTGCTCGAACAGGGCGGCGGGAACATCCATGTCGCGCCACGCCGACGCCGGATCGACCTGGGTCGCGGCGCAGCGGACGATGGGCTTGTAGACCGTGGTCCTGGCGGCGCCGAGCATCAGTCCGCGACCCTCCCAGCCGTTCTCGACCCAGGGCGCCCAGCCCTCGACATACAGATTGGCGCGAAAGCGCAGCGGGTCGACCGGCCGGCCGATCCGGGCCTCCAGATCGCGCACGCTGGCCAGGTTGATGATCGAGACGTGGCCCTGGGGGTGATCCATGAAGCGGTGGGCGCCCGGCCCCTCGATGACCCGCAACGGACCGGTCGCCTCATCGCCAAGCATCCGGGTCAGCCAGGCGGCCAGACCGCCCTTGCCTTCTTCGCCCCGCAGATCACCGGAAAACGGCTCCAACCCCTCGGCCGTCGCCGTAAACACGCCCGTCGCCGCGTCATAGGCGGTCTTCGCCCGGGCGACCTCGGCCATCCTCGCCAGCACGGTGAACCGCGACTTGGAGACGTGCGCCGGGGCGGCGGGATCAAAACCGCTGGGGCCGTTTTCAACGGCGTAGAGCCGGTCGCAGGGAAAGCAGGCGCCGGCCGCCAGGACGGCCTGATCCAGCCGCTCGGGCGTGTAGCCCTTCACGGGGTGGCGATAGAGGCCGGCGATGGAGGCGTGCATCCGGTCCCAGTGCCAAACGCCGCTCGCCGCCGCAACCCCCGCCGCGTCCGGGGGTTTCATTCCCTGGAGGATGCTGAATGTCGGACGGCCCGGGGGCGAAGGCGAAGACGGTGGCGCGGTGGGCGCGCAACAGGCCCTACCAGCTGCTGCCGTGGATCGTGCTGACCGCCGCCATCGGGTTCTGGCCGCGAGGGCGGGTGGAGGTGGTGGTCACCCCGGCGAAGGAAGGCCTGTCCGACGACCGCATCATGACCCCCGCCGCCTTCGAGGCGGCCGAGCCGGGTCGCGGCCGCATCGCCCGCCATCCCGCCCACATTCCCCCCCGCGGCTGGCGCGACATCGTCTGGCGCGTCGGCAAGGAAATTTTCGTCGACCGCCTGCCCAGCGTCGCCGGCGGCGTGACCTTCTACGCCCTGCTGGCCATCTTTCCGGCCATCGCCGCCTTCGTCTCCCTCTATGGCCTGTTCGCCGATGTCGCCACCGTCCAGGCCCAGCTGGCCCAGATGAGCGGGGTCTTCCCCAGCAGCGTGGTGCAGATCATCGGCGACCAGATGCTGCGCCTCGCCGGCCAGCAGGAGGGCAAGCTGACCATCGCCTTCGTCATCAGCCTGCTGGTCTCGATCTGGAGCGCCAACGCCGGGATGCGGGCGCTGTTCGAGGGACTGAACGACGCCTATGACGAGCTGGAGCGCCGCCCGTTCTTCCGGCAGACGGCCATCTCCTACGTTTGCACCTTCGGGGCCCTGGTGTTCCTGGTCACCGTCGCTGGCGTGCTGGTCGCCCTGCCGATCCTGCTGAAGGCCATCGGCCTCGGCGAGGTGCTGGCGGTCTGGGGCCCGCTGCGCTGGCTGCTGGTGCTGGCGCTGGCGGCCCTGGCCTTCACCCTGCTCTACCGGATCGGACCGTCCCGGGCCCGGGCCCGCTGGCGCTGGCTGACCTGGGGTGCGGTCTTCGCCTCGGTGATGTGGATCGGCGGGTCGCTGGGCCTTTCCTTCTACCTCAACACCGTCGCCCCGTTCGACGCCACCTACGGGCCGCTGGGGGCGGTGATCGCCTTCATGGTCTGGGTCTGGTTCTCGATCCTGACCATCCTGATCGGCGCCGAGCTCAACGCCGAGATCGAACACCAGACCGCCGAGGACTCCACCACCGGCCCGCCCCTGCCGATGGGCGAGCGCGGCGCCCGGATGGCCGACACGGTCGGCAAGCGGCTGGCCCTCGGCGAGACGATCGCCGGCGGCGTGGAAGCGATGGAAGGCGTCTGGAGACAGATGACCCGGCGGGGCGGCCGATAGCTTCCATTAATCGTCCGCTCACCCCGGCGACCCGCAGGGCGGCGCCAGCCAAAGCCGGGGCCCAGCCGCCTGAGCACAAGTCGTTCAGGAAAATTCGGCCGACCGAGCGGCTGAAAATGGGTCCCGGCCTTCGCCGGGATGAGCGGAATTCAATGTCTTGTCGTAGTCCGATTGGCCTTGGCGCTTCTCGCCGTCAGCCCTCTTCCAGCGCCGACAGCCGCGCCGCCTGATCCTCGGCGATCAGCGGATTGATGATGTCGTCCAGGGCGTCGCCCGGCATGATCCGTTCGAGGTTGTAGAGGGTCAGGTTGATCCGGTGGTCAGTCACCCGCCCCTGCGGGAAGTTGTAGGTGCGGATGCGCTCGGAGCGGTCGCCGGAGCCGACCTGGCTCTTGCGGGCCTCGGAGCGGGCGTCGTCGAGCGACTGGCGCTGCATGTCGTAGAGCCGGGCCTTCAGGTTCTTCATCGCCTTGCGGCGGTTCTCGTGCTGGCTCTTCTCGGAGCTGGTCACCACCACCCCGGTCGGGATGTGGGTGATGCGCACCGCCGAGTCGGTCTTGTTGACGTGCTGGCCGCCGGCGCCGGACGAGCGATAGGTGTCGATGCGCAGGTCGCTCTCGTTGATTTCGATCTCGACGTCCTCGGCCTCGGGCAGCACCGCCACCGTCGCCGCCGAGGTATGGATCCGCCCCTGGCTCTCGGTGGCCGGCGCCCGCTGCACCCGGTGGACGCCGCTCTCGAACTTAAGCCGGCCGAACACGCCATCGCCGCTGACCGAGGCGATGATTTCCTTGTAGCCGCCCATCTCGCCCTCGGAGATGCTGTCGACCTCGACCTTCCAGCCGTGAAGCTGGGCGTATCGCGCGTACATCCGGAACAGGTCGCCGGCGAACAGGGCCGCCTCATCGCCGCCGGTCCCGGCCCGGATTTCCAGAATGGCGCTGGCGTTCTCGTCCTTGTCGCGCGGGGCCAGCATCAGGGCTAGGTCGCGCTCCATCTCCGGCAGGCGATCCTGCAACCGTTCCAGCTCGTCGCGGGCCAGCTCGGAAATGTCCGGATCGGGATCGGCCGCCATGGCCTCCAGGTCCGGCAGCTCGGCGCGGGCCTTTTCCAGGCCTGCGACGGCGTCGGCCACCGGCTTGAGCTCGGCGTGCTCCTTGGACAGCTTGACGATTTCCGGCCCGTCGGTAGCCGCGCCCATGCGCGCCTCCACTTCGCGGAAGCGGTCGAGGACCTGATCGAGACGGGCCTGGGGGAGACGCAAGAGGGCAACACTCCGTGGTTCTTTGAGCGCGTTCCGACTCGTGGAAACCGATAATCGGACCAGACGCGCGACAACGAAAACCCGCGGCGGCGCGGTTTGAGTCCGTCAGACCGCGCTGCCGCAGGGGCGGCATCCTCTACTCTTCTCCGCCGCCGGACGCCAATCCTCTTGCCAAATTGGCCAGACCGGGGTTTCGTTAACCATGTTATCCGGGGGTAGAGTGGTATGCGTCGGGCGACGGCAAGGGGAATGGGGAGCGATCTGACATGAGCGAGACGCCTCGCTGTTCGATCGACAGCCGCTATGAGCGGGAAGCCGCGCCTCACGAGGCGGGCCACGAGACCCCTGTGGCTGCGCCCGTCCCCTACACCCCGCCGCAATCGGTCGCGATCGGCATGCCCGGCGCGCCGGTGACCTACACCTCGCCGGCCGGCTCGGTGACCGCCGGCGGCGTCTATTCGCCCGTCGGCTCATCGGTCGTGGTCGGCCAGCAGCCGGTCGGCGTGCCGGTCAGCTCGGTCACGGTGATCAACAATCCCCCGCCCGCGGGCTCGCCCTGCCCGGTCTGCGGCAAGCCGCTGGGCGAACCGGCGGCCAACAAGGGCCACAGCCACCACGGCCCGACCCCTGCCCCCCGCTTCAGCAAGGCCACCCCGGAAGTCTTCCGCGACGGTTTCAAGCCGCTTTGGGACGCCGCCCAGGCCGAACAGGCGGCTTATGTCGTGGTCAGCGGCTGCAACAAGCTGATGGGCGTTCTGCTCAAGGAACTGGAAGCCAAGGCCAAGGCCGAAAAGGATCCCGGCGAGCGCCGGCGGTCCTCGGGCGGCGGCCTTTTTGGCTGGGGCAGGCCGGAAGAGAAGAAGCCGACCTTCGCCGAGCGGATCGAGAAGCTGCAGAAGAAGGGCTTTCTGCTGCGCAGCACGGTCAATGCCGCAAGAGAATCGGGCATGACCGAGGTCCTGACCGAAAAAATCGACGCTTCCGCCGTGACCAACGAGATGGCCCAGCGCTACGTCCAGCTTCTGTGGCAGGTCGCCGACCAGGGCTTCGAACAGCCCGGCTGGAGCCAGTCCGGCAGCTTCCCCAAGGCCGTCGCCGGCCCCCCCGAAGACCACTCCCACGGCGCGGCCCACGCCTCCCACGCGGGCGGCGCCCACGCCCCCGACAGCCACGGCCACTAACGCCCCGCCACTTAAATCTTCCGTCATCCCGGAAAGCGCGCAGCGCTTGTCCGGGACCCAGGGGTTGCAGCGCACCGCCTGCAAAGCTGCGCCGCCCCCGCCTCCTCCCTCCTCTGCCGTCACCCCCGGACTCGTTCCGGGGGTCCATACGCTCAGGCCTCGCCGATCGCTCGCCGACCAACGATACCGCCAGACCAATCCACCATCGGCGTCAATGGACCCCCGGAACTCGTCCGGGGGTGACGGTTGGCTAGGGGGGCATTCGCTCCCGAAAAGCTGCGTTCAAGTCCCCTCTGGGTCCCGGCTCGCCCCGCGGGCGTCCGGGGTGACGCCCCCCCCCGACACCCCGTCAGGAAATCTGATTGGCCCCGCCCTGCAACGACCGGCTACCCTTGCCGAAACACAAGGGAGCCAACGCCATGAAAGCCGCCGTCTATTACGAGAACGGTCCCCCCGCAGTCCTGAAATACGAGGACGTCGCCGACCCCGTCTGCCACCCCAAGGGCGTCATCATCCGGGTCGAGGCGATCAGCATCGAGGGCGGCGACACCCTCAACCGCTTCGGCGGGGCGCTGGTCAATCATCCGCACATCGTCGGCTATCAGGCCGCCGGCGAGATCATCGAGATCGGCGCCGAGGTCACCCATCTCAAGCCCGGCCAGAAGGTCGCCACCGTCGACGGCTTCGGCAGCCACGCCGAGCTGCGCGCCGTCCCCGCCCGCAACTGCTGGCCGGTGCCCGCGGGTTACGACATCCGCAAGGCGGCCGTCGTTCCCGTGACCTTCGGCACGGCCCATGACTGCCTGTTCGAGTTCGGGCGCCTCAAGGCCGGTGAAACGGTGCTGGTGCAGGCTGGCGCCAGCGGCGTCGGCATCGCCGCGATCCAGTTGGCCAAACGCGCCGGCGCCAAGGTCCTGGCCACCGCCTCCAGCGACGAGCGGCTGGAGAAGCTGAAAGCCTACGGCCTCGACCACGGCATCAACTACAAGGCCGAGAGCGTCCCCGACTCGGTGATGCGCCTGACCGACAAGAAGGGCGTCAATCTGGTGGTCGACAGCGTCGGCGGCGCCACCCTCAAAGGGTCGCTGGCCAGCCTGGGCTACCGGGGCCGGCTGTCGATGGTCGGCAATGCCGGGCGCGAGCCGATGGTGGTCGACGTCTCCAGCCTGATGGGCGGCAACCGCTCCCTCAGCGGCGTCTTCCTCGGCGCCGAGATCATGACCGACCGCGCCCACGACATGATCCAGACCCTGATCGAAGACTGCGCCCGCGGCGAACTGCAGGTCGTCATCGACCGCGAATTCCCCCTCGCCGAAGCCGCCGGCGCCCACGCTTACATCGAAAGCCGCCAGGCCGTCGGCCGCGTGGTGATGGTCCCGTAGACATGCGGGGAAGGAGACCGCGCATTCCTCCCCCTCGCGGCGCGAGGGGGAGGGGGACCGCGCGTGAATACGCGCGCGGTGGAGGGGGCAGCGCCAGCCTGTCAGGACAACTCACGTTCTGACACCGGTCTGACAGCCGCGTCGATGATCCACCCCAACCATCAGAGCCGCCCCCTCCACCACCGGGCCTGAGCCGGCCCGGCGGTCCCCCTCCCCCGTGATGCTTCGCACCCCGGAGGAGGATTGGGTTGACCACCCCGACGTCACCTTCCTTCACTGACCAAAACCCGGGAGAGACGCCCATGACCACGCCCACCCCCACGCCCTTCGAAGTCTCCTGGGACGAGGCCGCCGTCGCCGATGTCCTGCGCCGGGTCGCCGAATACCCCTTCCCCGTCGCCCCCATCGAGGGCGGCTGGGGCTGCGGGACCGATCCGCAGTTCCTGCGCGACATCTGCGCCTACTGGACCGATCCGTACGACTGGCGCGCCGCCGTGGCCGAGCTCAATCGCTTCCCGCAGTTCACCGCCCGGGTCGAGGACTTCGACCTCCACTTCGTCCACCTCGTCGGCGAGGCCGGCGGCAAGCGGCCGCTGCTGCTGACCCACGGCTGGCCGGGCAGCCACTATGAGTTCTGGGGCGCCGCCGAGCGGCTGGCCTTCCCCTCGAGGTTCGGCGGCGATCCCGCCGACGCCTTCGATCTGGTCATCCCCTCCCTGCCCGGCTTCGGCTTTTCCTCCAAGCCCCCTCGCCCGATCGGCCAGCGGGCCACGGCGCGGCTGTTCAACAGCCTGATGACCGGGGTCCTCGGCTACGAGACCTATCTCGCCCAGGGCGGCGACTGGGGGGCCCTGGTGACGTCCTGGCTCGGTCACGATCACGGCGGCCACGCCCGCGCCATCCATCTCAACATGATCGGCCTGCGCCCCTTCGGCCCGCCGCAGGGTCAGGACGAGATCGACTGGATCACCCGCACCAACGCCGCCGGCGACCTGATGGGGGCCTATCTGCGCCTGCAGGTCTCCAAGCCGCAGTCGGTGGCCTGGCTGGGCGCCGGCAACCCGGTCGGGCAGGCCGCCTGGATCCTCGAGCGGTTCCACGACTGGGCCGACCTCCGGTCCAAGTCCTTCACCGACGTCTTCTCGATGGACCAGCTGCTGACCAACATCATGATCTATGTGATGACCGGCAGCTTCACGACCGGCGCCTGGTATTATCGCGGCCTGATCGAGGAGGGCGGCGTAGTGCTGCCCGAGGGGACCCGCTGCGAGACCCCCACCGCCTTCGCCAACTTCCCCGGCGAGGCCCTCTATTCCGCCCCGCCGAAAAGCTGGGCCGACCGCGCCTACAACATCAGCCGCTGGACCGACATGCAGACCGGCGGCCACTTCGCCGCCATGGAGGAACCGGAGGCCTTCACCGGCGAGGTGCAGGCCTGGGCCCGCGAGATCTGAATTTACCCGGGTCGATGAACCGGCCGTCAGCCGCCCCCTCCCCGTCATCCCGGCCGCAGCGCAGCGGAGCGCCGGGACCCAGGGGGGACGAGGCTCAGACAGAGCCGTTGCGGGCGGCCGCGCCTGAAGCCTCTGGGTCCCGGGTCGCCCGATGGGCGCCCGGGATGACGGTGAGCTGACCCAGCCCACACCCCGCTCAATCAGGCCTACAAACCGCCACCGTCGACCCACGCCCGACCTACGCCACAGCCTACCGCCTCGCGCACCCGGCCCACGCCAAAGCCCACGCGGTCCGGCGTTTCGCGCCCCTTCACCGCCCGGACAAAATCCGCACGCCTCTTCTGTAGGTCCGCCCGCCGGCGGTATACTGGCCCGTCGCTTCGATAAGGTTGTTCCCTTACGCCCGCAGAGGCGCCAGATCCGGCTCCACCCAGCCGCGCCGGGCCTCGACGCTGAACAGCACCGGCCGCGACCAGTGCCGTAACAGCCAGTCGCTGCGGCCGAAATCGCCGAGCAGGCGGTTGCACACGTCGACCGGCGCCGCGGCGGCCCCGGCTTGCGCCACCGCGGCCCGGACAACCCGCAGGGACGCCTGGGTGATGGTCTCGTGATAGCCCTCGGTGTCGCTGTTCACCCCGCCGACCGAGGCGTTGTAGGCGCGGATCAGACCGGGCATATCGCGCTCGGCGACCAGCTCCGGCCGGCGCATGACGATCCACACGGCCGCGGCGAAATGGGCGGCGTGGGTCCAGCGGTCCTTGGGCAGGGTGCGGGCGATCATGCCCTCGGCGAGATCGACCAGTTCGGCGTCGTCGGAAAAGCGAAAGTCGGTCACGGTCAGGCTCCAGGAGGCTTGGCGGAGCAAAGCGGCCAGGGCGGCCCCGCCGGTGGGCGGGGTTGCAGCGGGTTCGGGAAACGAGGGCGGTGAGGCGGATCAGGTCCCGACCGGTCGCGCCGCAAGCGCCGCCAGTCCTTTGGAGGGGCGTTGCTGCTGGCGTTTCGGGTCGGCGATGCGGGCCATGGGCCACGTCCTATCATGCGGATAACGCCGGTCAACGCGGCCAATTGACAGTTTTATTTTTCTATTGTTCGATGAGGCCATGAGCGAAGCCCTGACCCTGCTGGACAACGCCGCGGCGGTGCGGATGGCCCTGTCGCCGATCCGCCGGCGGCTGCTGGCCCTGCTGCGCGAGCCGGGCTCGGCGACCAGCCTGGCGGCGGCGATGGACATGCCGCGCCAGAAGATCGGCTACCACCTCCGCGCCCTCGAGGCGGCGGGCCTGGTCACCGAGGTCGAGACCCGCAAGCGGCGCGGCTTCACCGAACGGCTGCTGGCCGCCAGCAGCGACGCCTATGTCATCGACCCCGACGTCCTCAGCGGCCCCTCCTCTCAAGCCGCCCGGACCCAGGACCGTTACGCCGCCGACCATCTGGTCCGCACCGCCGCCGAGACGGTGCGCGACGTCGGCCGCATGCGTCAGGCGGCCGAGGCCGAGGGCCGGCGCCTGCTGACCTTCACCCTCGACGCCGAGATCGCCTTCGCGGCGCCCTGCGACATCGAGCGCTTCGCCGAACGGCTGGCCGGCGCCCTGTCCGAGCTGACCGCCGAGTTCAACACCGAGGGCGGGCGGCCCTATCGTCTGATCGCCGCCGCCCACCCCGCCGCCGGCGCCCGCCGGCCCAAGCCCTTGCCGCAGTAGGAGCCGCCATGAGCGACCGGGTTCTGATCGACCTGACCATTTCCGCCCCCGTCGAGGAGGTCTGGGCCGCCCTTCGCGATCCTGAAAAGATCGCCCGCTGGTTCGGCTGGGAGTCCGACAGCCTGGCGGCCGAGGTCGACTTCATCTTCGTAGAGCACGCCACCGCCGACGAGGCG
The DNA here is from genome assembly GCA_016125585.1 of Caulobacter sp. Lineage (GTDB taxonomy): Bacteria > Pseudomonadota > Alphaproteobacteria > Caulobacterales > Caulobacteraceae > Caulobacter. The sequence goes on along the minus strand of WGLL01000006.1, from coordinate 263,202 downwards.
ACGAAGGTTCTGACCTTCGGCGGGTTCGGCGGGGTGCAGGACCGCTTCGAGGTCCTCGCCGACGGCGACGGCGCCCGGCTGCGGGTCATGCGCTCGGGCCCCGCCGACCAGACCAGCTGGGACGACGTCTATGAGGACATGACCGAAGGCTGGATCACCTTCGTGCTGCAGCTCAAGCAGGCCCTGGAGCGCCACGCCCTGGCCGCCCGGCGCACCCTCTGGCTGACGGCCCCGAAGGGCGAACGGGACGGCGCCCGCCCCATGGCGGCCCTGGGTCTGGCGGACCTGACCGGCGCCGCTCCCGGCTCTGACTGGACCCGCTCGCTGCCGACCGGCGACGACCTCTCCGGCAAGGTCCTCTACGCCAGCAGGTGGCAGGTCGCCCTGACGGTTCCGGCCTGGGGCGAAGGCCTGCTGATCTGCCACGACGCCGGATCCTGGATCGACGGCGGCGGCCACGGCGCCGGCATGGTGGTTCTGACCGCCTATGGCCTGGACGACGCCGCCTTCGCCGACCTGGAAGGCCGCTGGAAAACCTGGTGGCAAAAATCCTATCCCGCCTGACCCCCCCGCAGGTCCTTGCACCCCTCCCCGGCCGGGCTAAACACCCTTCATGACCCAGACCCGCTACGACTTCGCCTCCGACAATGTCGCCGGGGCCATGCCCGAGGTGATGGAGGCGATGATCGCCGCCAACGCCGGCGCCGTTTCCGGCTACGGGGCCGACCCGGTCTCGGCCCGCGCCGCCGACCTGATCCGCGAGGCCCTGGGCGCGGACGCCCTGATCCGGTTCACCGCCTCCGGCACCGCCGCCAACGCCCTGGCCCTGGCGGCCCTGGCCCGGCCGCATGAGGCGGTGATCGCCCACGAACACGCCCATGTCGTCACCGACGAGACCGGCGCCCCCGGCTTCTTCGGCGCCGGCCTGGGGCTGATCGGCCTTCCCGGCCCGTCCGGCAAGATCGACCCCGCCGCCCTGGCCACGGCCCTGTCGCAGCCGGAGAGCGGCCATCGCCAGCCCCCCGCCGCCCTGTCGCTGACCCAGGCCACCGAATACGGCGCGGTCTACAGCCAGGCCGAACTGGAAGCCCTGATCCGTCCCGCGAAGGACCTGGGCCATGGCGTGCATCTGGACGGCGCCCGCCTCGCCAACGCCGTGGCCGCCGGCTTCGATCTGAAATCCATCGCCGCCATGGGGGTCGACATCCTGATCATGGGCGGGACCAAGGCCGGCGCCACGCCCTCGGAGGCCGTGGTCGTGTTCAACCGAGATCTGGCCCGCGGCTTCGACGCGCGGCTGAAGCACGCCGGCCAGCTGGTCTCCAAGGGGCGCTATCTGGCCGCCCCCTGGATCGGCCTGCTGCAAGACGGCGCCTGGACCCGCCGCGCGGCTCACGCCAACGCCATGGCCGCCCGCCTGGCCGCCGCCATGCCCTTCAGGCTGCGCCATCCCGCCGACGCCAACGGTCTGTTCGTCGAGATGGACGAGGCCGCGCACCGGCGTCTGCAGGACAAGGGCTGGGCGGTCTATCGCTGCCTGGACGGCTCGGTGCGCTTCATGTGCTCCTGGGCCGTCACCCCCGAGCTCATCGACACCCTGGCCGCCGACCTCAAGGCCATTGCGTAACCATGCTTGATCCCCGCGACGACCGGTCGCCCTTTCGCCGCCGCCTCCGAGCGGTCATATAAGCGCCATGACCAGCCAGATCTCCGAGACCGCCGTCCGCCGCCCCATCGGCCTTGGCATCAAGCGGGGCCTGCGGCACCGCTGCCCCAACTGCGGCGAGGGCCAGCTGTTCGGCCGCTATCTGAAGGTTGAGCCCAACTGCGCCGCCTGCGGCCACGACCTGTCGCAGTACCGCGCCGACGACGGCCCCGCCTATCTGACCATCCTGCTGGTCGGCCACCTGATCATCGGCCCGCTGTTCTTCTTTCCCTTCATGTGGGAGCTGTCGCCCTGGATCGTCGCCCCGGTGGCGCTGATCAGCCTGACGGCCGTGGTCCTGCTGCTGCTGCCGCGCATCAAGGGCGGGTTTCTCGGCCTGATGTGGGCCAACCGGATCACCGAGGAGCAGATCGCCTGAGCAGGTCGTCGGTGACGGTCATGTTGGCGATCAGTTCGCCGGGCCGGCTGTCCTCGTCCAGGGCGTCGACGAACATCGCCCGCGCCTCGGGATCATCGTAGACCATCTTCGCCTCGAAGGCGGCCCGCCAGGTCGCCTCGTCCGGCCACTCCGCATAGCCGATGAAGCGGCCGTCCTCGGCCTGATGCAGCCGTGACCCGAAGGAGCCGTAGATCCGGGTAATCGCCCGGGTGCCGCGGCGCCAGGCCTCACGAAACTGGTCTTCCTTCCCCGGCTTCACCCGCCAGGCGTAGACGGCGACATACATTGGCGCCTCCCGATTATGGAACTCGCAGGCCCTCCCAAGAATTGAACCGTGCAATCACCTCTCTGTTCAAGGAAAGAGCGACATGCTGGGCACAATTCTCATCATTATTCTGATCCTGGCCGTGGTCGGCGCCCTGCCGACCTGGGGCCATTCGCGCAATTGGGGCTATTTCCCCAGCGGCGGTCTGGGCCTGGTGCTGGTCATCGTCATCGTCCTGTTGCTGATGGGCCGACTGTAGGCGATCGAGGTTCGGGGAGGTCCCGCGACGACCGATCGCAACCTTCCCGTTCCCTTCTTCGGGGAACCCCGCTATAGCATCGGGCAACACCCGCCCGGCCGAAAGGCCGGGCGCCGCTGTTTCTGGAGCATGCCAATGGCCGAACCTATCCTGATGCCCAAGGCCACCGCCGTGTGGCTGGTGGACAATTCCTCTCTGACCTTCGAACAGATCGCCGACTTCTGCGGCCTGCACCCCCTGGAAGTCCGCGGCATCGCCGACGGCGAGGTGGCGCGCGACATCCGCGGCGCCGATCCGATCACCAACGGCCAGCTGAACCGCGCCGAGTTGGACAAGGCCGCCGCCGATCCGAAATACCGCATGGTCGCCCAGAAGAGCCGCCACGCCGAACTGCTGAAGCCGCAGAAGAAGGCCCCGCGCTACACCCCGGTGTCGCGCCGTCAGGACCGTCCCGACGCCATCGCCTGGTTCGTGCGCAACCACCCCGAGGTGACCGACGCCCAGATCTCCAAGCTGCTCGGCACCACAAAGTCGACCATCGAGGCGGTGCGCGACCGCACCCACTGGAACAGCGCCAACCTCAAGCCGGTTGACCCCGTGACCCTGGGCCTGGTCGGCCAGATCGAACTGGACGCGGTGGTCCGCAAGGCCGCCGAGAAGAAGGCCAAGGACGATCTCAAGAAGGGCATCGTCAGCGACGGCCCGTCCCTGCGTCCGGCCGGCGAGGTCGAGGAAGCCCCGCCCGTGCAGGAAGACGAGGACGACCGCGGCGCCAAGGTCGATCTGAAGAACGTCTTCGCCAACACCGACGCTCCGTCGGACGACGACGACCAGGACTAGACCCGGAATTGAGAAGGCCCCCGCCGGGGATCCGGCGAGGGCCTCTCGAAATCTGCTAGTGGGATCGGGCCTTCAGGCTGTCGATCTGTTCCTTGAGACGAAGCTTTCGCCGTTTGAGTTCCTGTATTCGCAGCTCATCGGTGGCCGGATGCGTCAGTTCCTCCTCGATGGTCCGATCCAGCTTGCGATGGCGGCTGTCGAGCTCCCGCAGACGGGCTTCCAATGCCATGGTCTTTCGCCTCCTAGGCTTTGAGTGCACTGTAAGTGAACACCTCAGACGCTGAAGAGTCTGTTCACATGCCCGCGATCATAGGCTGCCGAATATGTCGCAAAAGCGTCGACTGATTGTTGGAATTTCCGGCGCCTCCGGCGCCATGCTGGGCGTGCGGGCGCTCGACGCCTGCCGCGATCTGGGCCTTGAGAGCCATCTGGTCCTGTCCCGTTCGGCCGCCCTGACCATCACTCAGGAGACGGATCTTTCCGTCGCCGACGTCACTGCCCGCGCCGACGTGGTGCACAAGGCCGGCGATGTCGGCGCCGCCATCGCCTCGGGCAGTTTCCACACCCTGGGCATGCTGGTCGCCCCCTGTTCGGTCCGCAGCATGAGCGAGATCGCCACCGGGGTGACCTCCAGCCTGCTGACCCGCGCCGCCGACGTGGTCCTTAAGGAACGCCGGACCCTGGTGCTTATGGTGCGGGAGACGCCGCTGCACCTGGGCCATCTGCGGACCATGACCGCCCTGGCCGAGATGGGCGCCGTCATCGCCCCCCCGCTGCCGGCCTTCTACGCCCGGCCTGCGTCGATCGCCGAGATGATCGACCAGTCGGTCGGGCGGGCGCTGGACGCCTTCGGTCTCGACTGGGCCCCGGTCAGGCGCTGGGGCGAGGACATCGCCCCGATCCGGAGCGGGGAATGAGCGTCCGGGCCCCTTCTTTCTGGGATTGGGCCCTGGCCGCCTATGACCGGCCCGGAACGCCGGAGGCCTGCCTGTCGCTGCAGGACGATCACGGCCAGCAGACCGCCTATCTGCTATGGGCCGCCTGGGCGGCGCCGGACGAGAAGACCCTGGCGCGCGGGGCCGAGCTGGCCCGCCATTGGGACCTGACCATCCTCGGCCCGCTGCGCCAGTCGCGCCGGTCCCTGAAGCCCGCCCTGGCGCCGGTCGAAGACGCCGCCCGCCTGGCCCTGCGCGAGGAGGTCAAGGCCGTCGAACTGGGCGCCGAGCGGCTGTTGATGCAGACCCTAGAGACGCTGGCCGGCCCGAAGCCGCCGGGCGCCGACGCCCTGGCCGCCCTGATCCTGGCCGCCGGGGTCTGGGGCGATCCGCCGCCCCGCCCGGCGCTGGAATCCCTTGCAAGGGCGCTGGCCTAATCGAGCGCCGGTCTGCTATTTTCGCTGTCTTGAGTCTGGCGTCCGGGGGCAGTCGATGGCCGACAATTACGATCTGATACCGCTGCCCAACGCCGAGATCCGGGCCCGCCTGCTGGAATTGCGCCAGCGCCACCAGGACCTCGACGCCGCCGTCGAGGCGCTCAGCGCCATGCCCACCCCCGACCAGCTGCAGATCGCCCGGCTGAAGAAGCAGAAACTGGTCCTGCGCGACCAGATCACCAAGCTTGAGAACATGCTGACGCCGGATTTATTGGCTTGATGCGCTTGGTCTTCGAACTGGCGGCAAAGATTCTCTATAACTGCCTGTTGATTATCGGGCCATTTTGCGGAGTTGCTATCGCCCTTCGCTTCCATTCGCTGCCTTTGGCAGTCGTGTCAGTCGTGAGCTTTGCCGGACTTCCCTGGCTGCTCCACCAGCTGCTGCCCACCGATCTTCGAAATGCTGCGGCTTGCCTCAAGCGAGAGGACTTCGACGGCGCCCAGGTCCATGCGAGACGGTTCCTTGACCAGCTTCGCCGTTGGCCCGGAATGAACAACCTCATTGGATTGAGCATGCCACTCGGGGCAAGCCAGCCCAAAGTCCGAGCATTGATAATTCTGGGTCAGGCCGCACGGGGTAAAGGGGCGTTGGATGAGGCTGAAACCCATTTGACCGCGGCCCTTCAAATTGAGCCGCAGAGCCTCAAAGCCAATCTCGTAATGGGTGCTATCCACTTTGATCGATCTCAGTGGAAGGCGGGAAAAGCGCGCTTCGCGAAAGTCGCTTCGGCAAAGCACTACCGGGCCGACAAGGAGCTCATCCAGCTGGCCCGTATGCTGGCTGATGGTCCGCCGGAATATCGAGAGATAGTCAATTCGGCGACCAGGCCCATGGAGGTGCCCGACGAGGGGAATGTTCAGCTCCAGTTGCTGGATGATGACGCCACGCCCATGGAGTTCGTTGTGGCGGTGCTCGAAGAGGTGATCGGTCTCACCCGCGAGGAGGCTGTCCGGTTGATGCTCGCCATCGACGAGAACGGCTCAGCCCTTTGTGGCGCTTTTCAACGTCAGGCGGCGGAAGCCAAAGCCGAGGCAATCCTGGCCCGAGCCCGCGAGGCTGGCCATCCGCTGCAGCTAAGGCTGGTCGCCAAGACTGGCGTATGATCACGCCATATCCACCCACCGCCGCGCCGGCCGCTTGCGCGGCGGGCAGCTGGTCAGGCCGGCCATGATCCAGCGCCGGGAATCGGCCGGGTCGATGACCGCGTCGATCTCCAGGGCGGCGGCCATGCTGGTGGCCTTGCCGCGGGCGTACATCTGGGCGACCAGCTTTTCGAACAGGGCCTTGTTGGCCGCCGGATCCGTCTCCGCCTCCAGCTCCTTGCGGTAGCCGAGCTTGACCGCCCCCTCCAGGCCCATGCCGCCGAACTCGCCGGTCGGCCAGCTGGCGATGAACATCGGCGAGTGGAAGCCGCCGCCGGCCATGGCCTGGGCGCCAAGGCCATAGCCCTTGCGCAGCACGATGGTGAACAGCGGCGGGCCGAACTTGGCTCCGGCGACGAACAGCCGCGAGACCTTGCGCACCGCCGCGGCGTCCTCGCTCTCCGGGCCGACCATGAAGCCGGGGGTGTCGCACAGGCTGAGCACGGGCAGGTCGAAGGCGTCGCACAGCTGCAGGAAGCGGGCGGCCTTCTCCGCGCCGTCGCAGTCGATGGCCCCGCCCAGATGGCGCGGGTCGTTGGCGATGAGGCCCAGCGGCCGGCCCTCGACCCGTATGAACCCGGTGACCATCCCGGCCGCAAAGCCGCCGCGCAGTTCAAGGAAGGAGCCGGCGTCGGCCAGGGCTTTGATCACCGCCCGGATGTCATAGACCCGCAGGCGGTTCTCCGGGATCGCCCGGCGCAGCAGCCGCTGGTCCGGCGCGGTCCAGTCGGACAGGGCGCCCTGGAAGGTCGACATCGCCTGCTTGGCCAGACGCGTGGCGTGAGCCTCGTCGTCGGCGAGGATGTCGATGACGCCATTTGCCCATTGGGTCGCCGAGGGACCGATGTCCTCGGGCTTGAAGACGCCCAGACCGCCGCCCTCGATCATCGCCGGCCCGCCCATCCCGAGGTTGGAATCCTTGGTGGCGATGATGATCTCGGAAAGGCCGGCGATCGCCGCATTGCCGGCGAAGCAGCGGCCGGCGACGATGGCGATCTTGGGGACCTCCCCGGCCAGTTCGGCCATCTTGCCGAAGGTGGTGACATCCAGCCCCGCGACGCCCGGGCTGTCGGTGTCGCCCGGCCGGCCGCCGCCGCCTTCGGCGTACCAGATCAGCGGCAGCTTCTGCTCGTCGACGATGCTCAGCAGCCGGTCGGTCTTCTTGTGATTGTAGTAGCCCTGGGTGCCGGCCAGGACGGTGAAGTCATAGGCCAGGGCCGCGACCCGAGCCTTTTCGGGCGCGAACAGCGCGCCGTTGACCGTGCCGACGCCGGTGATGATGCCGTCGGCGGGGGTGGCGGCGATCAGGTCCTCGACCGTGCGGCGGCGGCGCTGGGCGGCGATGGCCAGGGCGCCGTATTCGATGAAGCTGCCGGGATCGACCAGGTCGTCGATGTTCTCCCGGGCGGTGCGATGGCCGGTCCGCCGGCGCTTGGCGACCGCCTCGGGCCGCGCCTCGTCGAGGGTGAAGCGATGGCGGTCGATGACCTCCCGCAGGTCGGGCCGGATGGCGTCCGGATCGACGTCCGCCTCGGCCTCCGCGACGAGCCCCTCGACGTCCTCGGGCGTGATGAACAGCAGCGGCTGTCCCTTCAGCAGGGTCTCGCCCTTCGCCGCCGTCACCCGCGCCACCCGCCCGGCCACGGGGGCTGCGACCACATGCTCCATCTTCATGGCCTCGAGGATGGCGACGGTCTGGCCCAGGCTGACCAGATCGCCCTCGGCCACCTCGATCTGGCCCACGGTCGCCTGCAGCGGCGCGGCGACAGCCTCGGCGCCCTCCACGGCTTCGACGGCGGCGGCCGGAGCAAACCCTTCGGCGGCGACCGTCGCGCCCTCCTCGGCCGCTTCCTGCAGCGCTTCCGCCTCGCCCAGGAGACGGTCCAGGTTCTCTTCCAGATAGCGGGTCGTCGCCCGTCCGTCGGCCACCGCCGGCTCGGCGAGCAGGACCCTGAGCAGGGCGATATTGCTGTCCACCCCCTCAAGGCGGAACTCGCCGAGCGCCCGGCCGGCGCGGGCCGCCGCGCCGGCGTGATCAGGGGCCCTGACGATCACCTTGGCCAGCAGGCTGTCATAGCGCGGGCTGGTGACATAGCCGCCGTAGCCGTAGCCATCGACCCGCACCCCGGGTCCGCTCGGCGGCTCATAGGCGGTGATCAGGCCGCCGGCCGGCCGGGCCGTTCCATCGGCGGCCAGGGTTTCCAGATTGACCCGGGCCTGGATGGCGGCGCCCTGAAAGGCAGGCGTCTCGCTGAGGCCGACCTGGGCCAGGGAGGCGCCGGCGGCCAGCTGGATCTGGATCTGCACCAGATCCAGCCCGGTGACTTCCTCGGTCACCGTATGCTCGACCTGCAGCCGGGCGTTGGTCTCGATGAAGGCGTAGCGGCCGGAGGCGGCGTCGACCAGGAACTCCACGGTCGCCAGACCCTTGAGGTGCTTGGCCCCGCAGAGCTTGACCGCCGTCTCATGCAGCGAGGTCCGCAGCCGCTCCGACAGGGCGGGCGCCGGAGCGATCTCGATGATCTTCTGGTGGCGGCGCTGGATCGAGCAGTCGCGCTCGCCGACCGCCACGCAGCCCGCGCCGTCCCCGGCGAGCTGGACCTCGATGTGGCGGGCCTTGTCGACCAGCCATTCGGCGTAGACGGCCCCGTCGCCAAAGGCCGCCTCGGCCTCGCGGGAACAGGCGGCGAAGGCGGCGGCGACGTCATCGCCCTCACGGACGATCCGCATCCCCCGGCCGCCGCCGCCGGCCACCGCCTTGAGCATCATCGCGCCATGTTCGGCGAGAAATTTCGCCGCCGCCGCCGCGTCGATGGCGCCGGTGCCGGCCAGCAACGGCGCCTTGAGCCGGGCCGCCAGGGCGCGGGCGGCGGCCTTGTCGCCGAAGGTTTCCAGGGTCTCGGGAGAGGGGCCGACAAAGACCAGCCCGGCCGCGGCGCAGGCCCGGGCGAAGGCGGCGTTCTCGGCCAGAAAGCCATAGCCTGGGTGAACCGCCTGGCACTTGGCGGCCCTGGCGGCGGCGACCACCTCGGCGATGTCGAGATAGGCGGCGGGCCCGGTTCCCGGCAGGGCGACCGACTCATCGGCGGCCCGCACATGCAGGCTGAGCGCATCGTCAACGCTGTGGATCGCCACGCTGGTCAGGCCGAGATCGGCGGCCGCCCGGGCGATGCGGATGGCGATTTCACCCCGGTTGGCGATCAGCAGTCGCGACAATGCCATGGTTCCTCCGACGAGCGCTCATACGGCCGTTTGAACCGTCAGCATAGCGAGTGGTCGGAGCGTTGGAAGGCGGCGCGGACGATTGTTGACCGCAACAGGCTCTTGCCGGTTCAGGCCCGCTCCAGCGCCACCTCCGGAACCGTCTCCTTCAGCCGCCCGCCGATGCGGATCGGCTCGATCCGCCGGGCAAGCCCCGTGCGGTCGTCGGTCTCCACATAGACGCCGCAGACCGTGGCCGGGCCCTCGGCCGGCTTGTAGCGGCTCTGGCTGATCTTGGTGGTGAACCGCCGCAGCGGCTCTTCCTTCTGGTTGCCGATGACGCTGTCATAGTCGGCGCAGGCTCCGGCGTCGGTCTGGTAGGCGGTGCCGCCGGTCAGGATCTGGGCGTCGGCGGTGGGCACATGGGTGTGGGTGCCGACCACCAGGCTGGCGCGGCCGTCGCAGTGGTGGCCCATGGCCATCTTCTCGCTGGTCGCCTCGCAGTGCATGTCGACCACCACCGCGTCGGCGATATCGCCCATCGGCGCGCTGTCCAGCTCGCGGTTGGCGGCGGCGAAGGGGTCGTCCATGGCGTCCATGTGGACCCGGCCCAGCAGGTTGATCACCAGGATGCGGCGACCGTCGGGCAGCACGAAGAGATTGGACCCACGGCCCGGCGCGTCCGACAGGATCGGATAATTGGCCGGCCGGATCATACGCGGCTCGCGGACGATGTAGGTCAGGGCTTCCTTCTGGTCCCAGCTGTGGTTGCCCAGCGTCAGGCAGTCCGCCCCGGCGTCGAAAATCTCCCGGGCCGTATTTTCCGTGATCCCGAACCCGGCGGCGGCGTTCTCGGCGTTGACGATGACGAAATCCAGGCCCAGGCGTCGGCGCAATCCAGGCAGGTGGTCGGAGAGACCCTCGCGGCCGGACCGGCCCACGACATCTCCGAAGAAGGCAATACGCATCAGAAGTCCTTTCGGACGCCGATATAGCCGGTTTCGGTCAGAATCCCATCCAGGCGCTCGTCGAGGGGTCCGTGCGGGACCGCGTCGATCCGCTGGCCGCTGAAGGCCAGCCCGATCATGGCCGGACCGCCGCCCCTCGCTCTCAGACCGGCAATGGTGCGGTCGTAGTAGCCTCCGCCCTGGCCCAGGCGATGACCCTCGCCATCGAACGCCAGCAGCGGCGCGAAGATCAGGCTTGGCGTCACCGGCGGGGCGCTGTCCAGCGGCGCGGGCAAGCCGGCCAGATCATGCGACAGCCGGTGCCGGGGCGCCCAGGCTCGAAACTCCAGCGGTCCCTCCAGATCAATCACCGCCGGAAGGGACAGCCGCCAGCCCGCCCGGGTCAGGGCGTCGCCCAGCGGCCGGGGGTCGATCTCGGCCCCGAGAGACTTGTAGAGGGCCGCGACGCCCGGCCCTGTTCCGAGCGCGGCCAGCAGGTCGCCGAGGTGGTCGGCGATCATCCAGTCGGCTTCAGGGTGCTCGACCTGAAGCGCCTTGCGCCGCCGCCGCGCCTCCAGACGGAGGGCGGACTTGGCGGCGTCGAGGACAGGATCGTTTGTCATGAAGCCAGAGGTGGCGGCGCCGCGAGGACCGTGAAGAACAGTTTTATCCCCTCAGACCTGGTTAACCAGGTGGGCGCCGTGTGCTTGCGACCACGGTCACAAACAGGGACAGCTCCCGTAGAGAGAATTAAGGTCAGAAGGATATGTCGTCTTCGACGAGAGCCGCAGCAGACCCGCCGTCGCTAAAGTAAGCCTTGCCAGGGGTCTTCTCAAGCGCCGACTTGCATAACAGCGCGCGGGCGGTCCGATTTCCTGGTCAGCCCTCGCCGCCGGCCAGCTTCTCGATCTTCCGGGCCGCGCTCTCCAGCGCCGCCGCCGCCTTCATCTCGATCCGCGCCTGCTCGCTCTGCGACCTGGCCAGCTCGTTCTGCAGATGCCCCAGCCGCATCCGCAGATCCGACAGCTCGTCGGTCAGCAACAGCGCGGTCATCAGGAACAACCGGGTCTCGCCCAGCTGACCGACCTCCTTGCCGACGGCCTGGACCTGTTGATCGAAGGTCGCGGCCAGCTCCATCAGATGGTGCTCCTGGCCGTCCTCGCAGCCCACCAGGAAGGGTTTGCCGTTCACGGTGACGTTCAGCTGAGCCATGGCGTCAATTCTCCCCCAGGGCCGAGCGGATTTCCTCGATCGCCTTGCCCAGGGCCTCGCTGGCCTGGGCCCCGGCCTCCTCCAGCGCCCGTTCACGGGCGCGGCTGGCGTCGAGTTCGGCGGCCAGGCGGGCGCGATCGGCGTCGAACAGGCCGCCGGCCTCGGCCCCGGCCTCGCGCAGCCGGTCAGCCATCCGCTGTTCCAGGACGCCCAGCGCTCGCTCCATGCGGCGCACGGCCAGGTCGAGGGCGCTTCCCTCCGCCTCTCCGCTCATTCAATCCGCTCCTTGATCACGACAATCTCTATAGCCTGCGTTGCCTTCAGACTGGAAGGCGGGTTGCGCCGAAGCCGCTCCCATGCGAACCGGCCCGCAATTCTTGCACAGAAGGCGAGTCCGAATGTCCGTCAGTCCCGTGAAGATGGCCGACGCCATCCGAGTGCTTTCCATGGACGCGGTCCATGCGGCGAAATCTGGGCACCAGGGGGCCCCGATGGGCCTGGCCGACGTGGCCACGGTGCTGTTCACCAAATTCCTCAAGTATGACGCCGCTCGGCCGGACTGGGCCGATCGCGACCGCTTCGTGCTGTCTGCGGGTCATGCCTCGATGCTGATCTACAGCCTGCTCCACCTGACCGGCTCCAAGGCCGTGACCATGGATCAGATCCGGAATTTCCGTCAGTGGGGCTCGATGACCCCCGGCCATCCCGAGTACGGCCACACCCCCGGAGTCGAGACCACCACCGGCCCGCTCGGCCAGGGCATCGCCACCGCCGTCGGCATGGCCATGGCCGAGCGTTCGATGCACGCCCGCTACGGCGACGATCTGGTCGATCACCGCACCTGGGTGATCGCCGGCGACGGCTGCCTGATGGAAGGCGTCAGCCATGAGGCCATCAGCCTGGCCGGGCGTCTGAAGCTCTCCAAGCTGACCGTCCTGTTCGACGACAACAACACCACCATCGACGGGGCCGCCACCATCTCCGAGACCGGCGACCAGATGGCCCGGTTCAAGGCCGCCGGCTGGGCGGTCAAGGCGGTCGACGGCCACGACCACGGCAAGATCGCCGCCGCCCTGCGCTGGGCGACCAGGCAGGATCGGCCGACGATGATCGCCTGCAAGACCCTGATTTCCAAAGGCGCCGGCCCGCTGGAAGGCGACATCCACGGTCACGGCTATTCATTGTTCGACGCCGAAGCCATTGAGGCCCGCAAGGCCATGGGCTGGACCCTGCCGCCGTTCGAGATTCCGGACGACATCGCCGAGGCCTGGAAGAAGGCCGGGCGCAAGGGCGCCGGCGCGCGCCGCAAGTGGGAAGCCCGGCTCAAGAGCGCCGACAAGGGCGCCGACTTCACCCGCGCCATGAAGGGCGATCTTCCCGCCGACGCCTTCAAGGCGCTCGACGCCTATATCGCCGGCCTGATCGATGCGCCCGTCGCCAACGCCACCCGGACACACAGCGGTTCGGCACTGGCCCAGCTGACCCCGTCGATCCCCGAGATGATCGGCGGTTCGGCCGACCTGACCGGTTCCAACAACACCTTCGTCAAGGGCATGAAGGCGTTCGACACGCCCGACTACGCCGGGACCTACGTACATTACGGGGTGCGCGAACATGGCATGGCCGCCGCCATGAACGGCATGGCGCTGCATGGCGGGGTCATCCCGTTCAGCGGCACCTTCATGGTGTTCAGCGACTACAGCCGCGCCGCCATCCGCCTGGGCGCCCTGATGGCCGTGCGGGTGATTCACGTCATGACCCACGACAGCATCGGCCTTGGCGAGGACGGCCCGACCCACCAGCCGGTTGAACATCTGGCCGCCCTGCGCGCCATGCCCAATCTGCTGGTCTTCCGCCCCGCCGATGCGGTCGAGGCGGCCGAGTGCTGGCGCTCGGCCCTGGAGCACAAGACCACCCCGTCGATCATGGCCCTGTCACGGCAGAAGACCCCGGTCGGCCGCACCTTCGCGCCGGAAAACATGTCGGCCAAGGGCGCCTATGAGATCGCCCCGGCCGAGGGCGAGGCCCAGGTCACCCTCTTCGCCAGCGGCACCGAGGTCGCCATCGCGCTGTCGGCCAGGAGCCAGCTGGAAGCGGCGGGCATCGGAACCCGCGTCGTCTCCACCCCCTGCTGGGAGCTGTTCGAACAGCAGCCCGCCGCCTACCGCGAGAAGATCATCGGCAAGGCCAGGGTCCGGGTCGCCGTCGAGGCGGCGGTCAAGTTCGGCTGGGAGCGGTTCATCGGCGAGGACGGCGTCTTCGTCGGCATGACCGGCTTCGGCGCCAGCGCCCCCTATGAGCGCCTCTACAAGGAATTCGGCATCACCGCCGAGGCCGTCGTCGCGGCCGTGAAGGCGAAGCTCTCGTAGTCGTTTCCTTCTCCCCCTGGGGGAGAAGGTGGCCGCGAAGCGGCCGGATGAGGGGTCGCGCCGGCAACGGGGATTGGCGTGGGCAGGCCGCCATGGCAGCTTGATCTCTCATCAACCCCTCATCCGAGCCCCTACGGGGCCCACCTTCTCCCCCAGGGGGAGAAGGCAACCGGGACCAAGCCGATGCGCGCCCTCTTCCCCGCCCTGCTCGCCGTCGCCGCCCTGATGGCCTGCACGCCACCCGAAAACGCGACCGCCGCCGACCTCATCGGCCTGAGCAGCCAGCCGTCCCTGGGCAAGGACCTTGACGCCTTTCCCCGCATCACCGCCCCGACCGGACCCAAGATCGACAGGATCAATCAGGCCCTGAACCGCGCCGACGCCCGGCTCAAGAAGGCGGTTAAGGGATGCGGCAAGCTCGATGGCGAGATGTATGCCTGGGAGCGGGGGATCACCGCCCCGATGACCGGCGAGCCCTTCCTCAGCCTGTTCGCCGCCGACTACTACAGCTGCGGCGGCGCCCATCCCAACACCTGGCAATTGGCCCTGACCTACGACCTGGGCACCGGCCGGCCGATCAGCTGGGCCAGTTATCTGCCGGCCGATCTGGTCACGCCGGAGGTGTTGCTGACCGGCGATGACGCCACCCAGGTCGGCGCCGTCCAGGCCCCGGCCCTGCGCGACTGGTACCGCGCCGCCGTCCGCGCGGCGCCGGACAAGGACCCCGACTGGGCAGAAGGCTGCGACAGCGTCCTCGACCAGGACTTCGACCTGATCCTGTGGATCGACGCCAAGGCGGGCGGCGTGGCCATGCAGATCGCCGAACTGCCCCACGTCGTCACCGCCTGCAACGAGACCGCCGTGATGACCACCGAAGAGCTGCGCCGCCGGGGGGCCAAGCCCGCCCTGACCGACGCCATCGACGCGGCCCACAAGGCAAAGGCCTGGCAATGAAACTCGGTACGCCCCTCGCGCCCAACGCCGTCAAGGTGATGCTGCTCGGCTGCGGCGAGCTCGGCAAGGAAGTCGTCATCGAGCTGCAACGCCTCGGCGTCGAGGTGATCGGCGTCGACCGCTATGAGGGCGCCCCGGCCATGCAGGTCGCCCACCGCAGCCACGTCATCCAGATGACCGATGCGAAAGCCTTGCGCGCCCTGGTCGAGGCCGAACGGCCGCATCTGATCGTGCCCGAGATCGAGGCCATCGCCACCGACGAACTGGCCCGCATCGAGGCCGACGGCCTGGCCACCGTGATCCCCACCGCCCGGGCGACCCAGCTGACGATGAACCGCGAGGGCATCCGCCGGCTCGCCGCCGAGGACCTGGGTCTGCCGACCAGCCCCTACGCCTTCGCCGACGGCCGCGAGGCCCTGCGCGCCGGGGCGGAGGCGGTCGGCTTCCCCTGTTTCGTCAAGCCGGTGATGAGCTCTTCCGGCAAGGGCCAGTCCTATGTCGAGACCGCCGCCGACATCGACGCCGCCTGGGACTACGCCCTGGCCGCCGGCCGGGTCGAACAGGCCCTGGTCATCGTCGAGGGCCGCATCGCCTTCGACTATGAGATCACCCTGCTCACCGTCCGCGCGCTCGGCGCCGACGGCGAGATTCACACCCATTTCTGCGCCCCGGTCGGCCATCGGCAGGTCAAGGGCGACTATGTCGAAAGCTGGCAGCCCCAGGCCATGAGCCCCGTCGCCCTCGACCGGGCCCGCGACATCGCCGGCAAGGTCACCGCCGCGCTTGGCGGCCGCGGCCTGTTCGGCGTCGAGCTGTTCGTGCGCGGCGACGAGGTCTGGTTCAGCGAGGTCAGTCCGCGCCCCCACGACACCGGCCTGGTCACCCTGGCCACCCAGACCTTCAGCGAATTCGCCCTCCACGCCCGCGCCATCCTTGGCCTGCCCGTCGATGTGACCCTCGAGCGGCCCGGCGCCAGCGCGGTCATCTACGGCGGGCTGGAGGCGCGCGGCGTCGGCTTCGAGGGCGTCGCCGAGGCCTTGTCCGTGCCCGGCGCCGACATCCGCCTGTTCGGCAAGCCCGAAGCCTTCGAGCGCCGCCGCATGGGCGTCGCCCTGGCCCGGGGGGAGGATACCGATCAGGCCCGCGCCCGCGCCGTCGAAGCCGCCGGCAAGGTCCGGGTGACCCGGGACTAGGTTCGTCTCCAGGCCGACGCCAACCGCGATCTCAAGCCCGCGAAACAAAGCCCTCCCCCTCAATGGGGGAGGGTTGGGTGGGGGTGTATCCACTGGCGTATCGAGCAAGACCGAACACGGCGCCGGCGCCCAATCGCGCCCCTCCGGCCGCGACACGGACACACCCCCATCCCCAACCCTTCCCCCATTGAGGGGGAAGGGAGCGCTTCAGCGCCGTCGCCGTGCGGGTCTGGAGCTCCCGCCCTTGCCGATCGCGCGCGAAACCAGCCAAAGTGGAGAGCATCATGTCCTGGACCAAAGCCCTTCACGCCGCCCTGGCGTTCAGCCTCGCCATCGTCGCTCCGCTCTGCGCCCAGGCCGCCGAGCCCCAGCCCCTTCCGGCCTTCAGCCTGCGCCTGACCTGCGATCCCACCGATCGGGACAAGACCCGGGCCGAGGTCGACGGGATCCAGGACCTGATGGCCTTTGCCGAGCAGAACGACGGCCGGCCGGTCTATCTGGACGCCGTCATCACCGCCGACGCGGGCGCCGGCGGCTGCCTGCGCGACTACAGCGGCACGGACAAGCGTCCCTCTCCCTCGGCGGACGGCCCGGTGATCTGGATCGACCGCTGCAGCGACGCCAAACGCTGCTGGCGCAAGGGCCAGGTCCAGGTCACCGCCCTCGGTCCGCCGCTGGCGGTCAGCACCAGCATCGTCCTGCCCCGGCCCGAAGACATTCCTGAGTTCCTGCCCTATCGCATGGGCGGCTATGGCGACTGGCTGAACTACCAGGGCCCCTTCATCGTCCGCTTCTACGACGCCACCGGCTTCATCCACGCCGCCTTCACCGTGCCGGACCCGGCCCTGACCGATGTCTGGCGCAACGCCGCCTGCAACGCCCGTCCGGACGCCTGCCCCTGAGGGACCCCTCATCCGGCGCTTCGCGCCACCTTCTCCCGCAAGGGGAGAAGGGAATCTGTCGGCGGCCGAGACAACGAGGATGACGAGGGCGCGCCAGCAGCCAAAGCCGCCGTGAGTGTACCTTCTCCCCTTGCGGGAGAAGGTGGCGGCGAAGCCGACGGATGAGGGGGCCGCCCACCTTCACGACCCCCGAGCCGCCTTACAGGGAATTCACTGGTTCCCGCCGCATGGCGAGGGTCTGATGGCCCGGCTCACGGGAGACCCAGCCATGTTCCGAGCCGCCCTCATCGCCCTGGCCCTGCTCCTGCCCTCGGCGGCGCTGGCCCAAACAGTCGCGCCCCGGGCGGTGGTCGACCACGCGGCGAAGGCCATCGAGGACCTCTATTTCGACGCCGCGAAGGGCAAGGCCATCGCCGCCGACCTGCGCCAGGAGGCCGCCGCCGGCCAGTATGACGCCCTGACCGATCCGCGCGATCTGGCCACCGCCCTCAGCAGCCGCCTGCGCCCGCTGGACGCGCATTTCAACGTCTCCTGGCGGCCGCCGGCCCCGGCCGGAGGTCCTGCGCAAGGTCCTGGTCCGGGACCCGGCCCGCGCGGCGATCGCGCTGCCGTCGAGCGGCGCGGCAACTACGGCTTTCGCACCGTCGAGATGCTGCCCGGCGGCATCGGCTACATCCGCATGCAGTTCTTCGCCGACTTCCAGGGCGAGGGCGATCCGGCCAAGGCCGCCGCCGACGCCGCCCTGGCCATGGTGTCCAACGCCGACGCCCTGATCATCGACCTGCGCGACAACGGCGGCGGCTCGCCGGCCATGGTCGGCTACCTGGTCAGCGCCTTCACGCCGAAAGACGCAAAGATCTACAATGTCTTCCACAGCCGCGAAGGGACCGAGGACGAATCGCCCCCCGTCTGGTTCGCCAAACCGCGCCTGGATGTGCCGGTCTATATTCTGGTCAGCGCCCGCACGGGATCCGCCGCCGAGGCCTTCCCCTACACGATGCAGGCCGCCATGCGCGCGACCATCGTCGGCGAGGCCACCGGCGGGGCGGCCAATCCCGGCGGCCCGGCCTTTATCGGCGACGGCTTCGCCATTTTCATCTCGCGCGGCTCGCCCGTGAACCCGTTGACCGGCGGCAACTGGGAAGGCGAGGGCGTGAAGCCGGACGTCGGCGCCCCGGCCGCCCAGGCCCTGGAGGTCGCGGAAGCCCGCGCTCTCCAGGACATTTTCGCGGCCGATCCGGACAGCCCGCTGATTCAGGACACCCGCTGGGCCATGGAAGCGATTGGCGTTCGCCTGGCGCCCCACCCGCCCGTCAAGGTCAGCGACTACGTCGGCGCCTACGGCGACATCGCCATCGTGGCGGACGGGGAGAAGCTGTTGCTCAAGCGCGGCCGCCGACCCGCCTGGACGCTGGTCTCCCTTGGCGGCGACCAGTTCTTCGACGACAGCGATCCGGCCCGCCGCGTCGCCTTCGAGCGCAACGGCGCCGGCAAGGTCATCGCCTTCGAGATCGCCATCTCCACCGGCGGCGGCGCGAGGTACCGCCGGGACTGATCAACGCCTTCCTTCTCCCCTCGCGGGAGAAGGTGGCGCGAAGCGCCGGATGAGGGGGCCGCGCCGCCTCCACCTCCGGCAACTGACCGAACCGGTATTACAGACCGTAACCGGCTTTGACCCCCGCCGGGGTTGACTTCCTGACGCCTGAACGCAAAACCGCGCCAACTTTATGAACATTTGACCGCAGGAGCGCTTCCACCCATGACCCTTCGAGTCGCCATCAATGGTTTTGGCCGTATCGGCCGTCTCGTCCTGCGTTCGATCGCCGAACATGGCCGTAAGGACATCGAGGTTGTCGCGATCAACGATCTGGGCCCCGTCGAGACCAACGCCCATCTGCTACGCTACGACAGCGTCCATGGCCGCTTCCCCGGCACGGTGACGACCGGCGAGGACTGGATCGACATCGGCATGGGCAAGATGAAGGTCACCGCCCTGCGCGACCCCAAGGAGCTGCCGCACAAGGATCTGGGCGTCGACATCGCCTTTGAATGCACGGGCATCTTCGCGTCGAAGGACAAGGCCAGCGCCCACCTCGCCGCCGGCGCCAAGCGCGTGCTGGTCTCGGCCCCGGCCGACAACGCCGACAAGACCATCGTCTACAAGGTCAACCACGACACCCTGACCGCCGACGACATCGTTGTCTCCAACGGCAGCTGCACCACCAACGCCCTGGCCCCGGTGGCCAAGGTGCTGAACGACCTGTTCGGCATCGAGCGCGGCTACATGACCACCATCCACAGCTACACCGGCGACCAGCCGACGCTGGACACCATGCACAAGGATCTCTACCGCGGCCGCGCCGCCGCCATGAGCATGATCCCGACCTCGACCGGCGCCGCCAAGGCTCTGGGCCTGGTGCTGCCGGAACTGAAGGGCAAGCTGGACGGCTCCTCGATCCGCGTCCCGACCCCCAACGTCTCGGTCGTCGACCTGAAGGTCGTGGCCGGCCGCGAGGTCACGGTCGAGGAAATCAACAAGGCCCTGCAGGCCGCCGCCGACGGCGCCATGAGCGGCGTCCTGGCGACGACGAACGACCCGCTGGTCTCCATCGACCTCAACCACGTCGCCGCCAGCTCGACCGCCGCCCTGCCCCAGACGCAGGTCGTCGACGGCAAGCTGGCCCGGGTCCTGACCTGGTACGACAACGAATGGGGCTTCGCGACCCGCATGAGCGACACCGCCCTGGTGATGGCGAAGTTCCTGTAGGCCCAAACCTCCGTCATCCCGGACAGCCCGCAGGGCTGAGCCGGGACCCAGGGGTGCGTGATCTCGCTGTATCAGCCGCTGTTTCCGCGGCTCTGGGTCCCGGCGCTCCGCGCTTCGCGCTGCGGCCGGGATGACGGGAAGTGTAAGAACGGACAGAGTCATGCCTTTCCGCGCCCTGGAACCCGCTGGAAAGACGGGCGAGGAAGTTCGATCATGAAGGCCTGGGCGACGAGCATCGCCATGGCTGCGCTCTCCCTGCTGCTTGGCCACATCGCCGGGACCTCCGCCGTCCGGCAATGGACCTACTGGCGCCACATCGACCAGATCCGCCTCGACCGCGAGCAGGGTCTTGGCCTGACCTCCGGCCTCGCCGGCGAGCCTTGGACCAGCCTCGCCATCCTTGCCGCCGTTGCCGTCCTGATGGTCTGGGCCTGGCGAAAAGCCTTCGACAACGGCCGGCGGTGGCGTCCGGCGGCGCTGGCCTGTATCCCCCTCTTCCTCATCGCCGCCATCTACGGCTGGCGCAGCTTTACCCTGATGTGAGCCCCACCATGTCCTTCCGCTCCCTCGAAACCGCCGACCTCGCCGGCAAGCGCGTTCTGGTCCGGGTCGACTTCAATGTCCCCATGGACGGCGGCGTGATCACCGATGACACCCGCCTGCGCAGCGCCCTGCCGACGATCCACTTCCTGAGCACCCAGGGCGCAAAGGTCGTCCTGCTGGCCCACTTCGACCGGCCCAAGGGCAAGCGCGTCCCGGAGATGAGCCTGAAGCCTGTCGTCGGCCCGCTGTCGGACCTGCTGGAACAGCCCGTGGCCTTCGCTGACGACTGCATCGGCCCAGAGGCGGCGAAGGTCATCAATGGCATGGAGGTGGGCGGCGTCGCTCTGCTGGAGAACATCCGCTTCCATCCCGGTGAGGAGAAGAATGATCCGGCCTTCGCGGCCGACCTGGCCAAACTCGGCGACCTCTATGTCAACGACGCCTTCAGCGCCGCCCACCGCGCCCATGCCTCGACCGAGGGCGTGGCGAAGCGGCTGCCGGCCTATCCCGGCCTGGCCATGCAGCGCGAACTGGAAGCCCTGGATGCGGCGCTGGGAACGCCCAAGCGTCCGGTGCTGGGCATCGTCGGCGGATCGAAGGTCTCGACCAAGCTGGACCTGCTGAACAATCTGGTCACGAAACTGGACCGTCTGGCCATCGGCGGCGGCATGGCCAACACCTTCCTGGCCGCGCAAGGCGTCGATGTCGGCGCCAGCCTCTGCGAGCATGATCTGGGCGAGACGGCGCGCGAGATCATGGAGTCGGCCAAGACCGCCGGCTGCGAGCTTCTGCTGCCCGTCGATGTGGTCACCGCCACCGAGTTCAAGGCGGGCGCCCCCCACAAGGTCCAGGGCCTGGACGCCATCGGCAAGGCCGACAGCATCCTCGACGCCGGCCCCGAGACCACCCGGCGCCTGCTGGCCGCCATGGACGCCTCCGCCACCCTGATCTGGAACGGCCCACTCGGGGTCTTCGAACTGCCGCCCTTCGACGCTGCCACGGTCGCCGCCGCAAAACACGCTGCGGCCCTGGCGACGGCCGGCAAGCTGATCGCTGTCGCCGGCGGCGGCGACACGGTCTCGGCGCTGAACCACGCCGGCGTTTCTGCCGAAATGACCTTCGTCAGCACCGCCGGCGGCGCCTTCCTGGAATGGATGGAAGGCAAGGAACTGCCGGGCGTGAAGGCGCTGGAGGTCTAGCCCCCTCATCCGGCGCTCCGCGCCACCTTCTCCCGCGAGGCGAGAAGGACGCCTCACGGCGGCTTCACCTCCGCCTCCCCCTTTTCATCCCCATCGCCTCAGCCGCCGCCAGAGTCCCTTCTCCCCCGCGGGAGAAGGTGTCGGCGTAGCCGACGGATGAGGGGGCCGCGCCGTCGCCAGAAAGACCTTGCATTCCACATAATGTTGCTCTTTTGTTCTCATAACACCAGAGCCGCCCATGTCCTCGCCCCGCAACAACCTCGGCCTCGCCCGGGCCATGCGCAAGGCCCCCGCCTTCCATGAGACGATCCTCTGGAAGCTGCTCCGCGATCGCCGTCTCGCCCACCTGAAATTCCGCCGTCAGGTCCCCCTCGGCCGCTACATCGCCGACTTCCTCTGCCTCGAACACCGGATCATCGTTGAGGCCGACGGACCGTTGCATGACCCGGCGAAGGACGCTGAACGCGACGCCTGGCTGAGCGGCCAGGGATTCGTTGTGCTGCGGTTTCCCAACGCCACCGTCCTGGCCAGCCCGGGTCTGGTCCTGACCGCCATTTTGGACGCGGTGAACTCGTCTGCCGCCCCCTCATCCGTCGGCTCCGCCGACACCTTCTCCCGCGAGGGGAGAAGGGAATCTGGCGGCGGCTTCACCTAGCCGGCGCCCCACCCGACCCCCGTCGCGTCCGCCGCCGTGAGTGTCCCTTCTCCCCTTGCGGGAGAAGGTGGCGCGGAGCGCCGGATGAGGGGGCCGCGCCGGCCTCATCCGCACGCCCCCCTTCCCCAACGTCCCCATTGCCCGAACAGGCGTCTTCCGGCATCTCCCCTGACAACGGACGCCGCATCCAAGCGTCGCCGCACCGGGAGAGACCATCGATGTTTTCGCATATCATGATCGGCACAAACGACCTGGACCGCGCCAAGTCCTTCTATGACGCGCTGCTCGGCACGCTGGGCGTGCCCCCGGCCCATGTCGACGGCCACCGCATCTTCTACATGACCCCGACCGGCGTCTTCTCGGTCTCCAAGCCGATCAACGGCGAGCCGGCCACCGCCCCCAACGGCGGCACCATCGGCTTCGCCTGCAAGGATTCCGCCCAGGCCGACGCCTGGCACGCGGCCGGCGTCGCGGCGGGCGGCACGACCTGCGAGGACCCGCCCGGCGTGCGTGAAGGCGCGACCGGCAAGATGTACCTCGCCTACCTCCGCGACCCGGACGGCAACAAGCTCTGCGCCCTGCACCGGATGTAGCCAACCCCCTCCGTCATCCCGGACGCCCGCAGGGCGATCCGGGACCCAGGGGGGCGTGATCTCGCTAATTCCACCGTCCTTGCGCCGGGTCACCCTCATCACGCCCCCGTGACCACAGGGGGTGACTCCGCTCGCGCCTGCGACTAAACAAACCCCACAAAATCAGACCCATTCCGCGCAAGGAGCACCCTTTGGCCCGCATCACTCTCCGGCAACTTCTCGACCACGCCGCCGAGCACGACTACGGCCTGCCCGCGTTCAACATCAACAACATGGAACAGGGCCTGGCGATCATGGAGGCCGCCGACGCGGTCAAGGCGCCGGTCATCATCCAGGCCAGCCGCGGCGCGCGGAACTACGCCAACGACATCATCCTGGCCAAGCTGATCGATGGCCTGGTCGAGCTCTACCCCCACATCCCCGTCTGCATGCACCAGGACCACGGCAACGGCCCCGCCACCTGCGCCACCGCCATCCAGTATGGCTTCACCAGCGTGATGATGGACGGCAGCCTCGAAGAAGACGCCAAGACGCCCGCCTCCTACGAGTACAACGTCGATGTCACCCGCCGGGTGGTGCAGATGGCCCATGCCTGCGGCGTGTCGGTCGAGGGGGAACTGGGCGTGCTGGGCAGCCTGGAAACCGGCATGGGCGAGGCCGAGGACGGCCACGGCTT
The DNA here is from genome assembly GCA_016125585.1 of Caulobacter sp. Lineage (GTDB taxonomy): Bacteria > Pseudomonadota > Alphaproteobacteria > Caulobacterales > Caulobacteraceae > Caulobacter. The sequence continues at coordinate 239,947 of WGLL01000006.1, read as the reverse complement.
CGAGGGCAAGCTCGACCACGCCTCCCTGCTGACTGATCCCGATCAGGCGGTGGACTTCGTCAAGAAGACCCAGGTCGACGCCCTGGCCATCGCCATGGGCACCAGCCACGGCGCCTACAAGTTCAGCCGCCAGCCCGACGGCAATGTCCTGGCCATGAACGTCATCGAGGACATCCACCACCGCCTGCCCAACACCCATCTGGTGATGCACGGTTCATCCTCGGTGCCCAAGGACCTGCAGGAGATCATCAACGCCTATGGCGGCGAGATGCCGGAGACCTGGGGCGTGCCGGTCGAGGAGATCCAGCGCGGCATCAAGCACGGCGTCCGCAAGATCAACATCGACACCGATAACCGCATGGCCATGACCGGAGCCATCCGCCGCGTCCTGTCGCAAAAGCCCGGCGAGTTCGACCCCCGCGCCTATCTCAAGCCCGCCAAGGAAGCCATGCGCAAGGTCTGCCAGCAGCGCTTCCAGGAGTTCTGGGCCGAGGGCATGGCCGAAAAGATCAAGCCCCTCAGCACCGCCCAGATGGCGACCCGCTACGCCAGTGGCGAGCTGTATCCGAAGGTTGAAAAGGCCTGACCATCCTGATCCTTCTCCCTGAGGGAGAAGGAGGGGCCCGCCGCGAAGCGGTGGGAGGATGAGGGTTTACGGGGCCGACAGCGTAAACCCGCCCCCTGCCCCCTCCCTCAGGGAGGGGGAAACATGACCCTGCCCCTCACCCCTCGATATCCGCCCCCTTCATCTCTTTGATGAACAGCCAGCCGATCACGGCCGTCGCCCCGGCCACCACCACCGGGTACCAGAGGCCGTAGTAGATATTCCCCGTCGCCGCGACCATCGCAAACGCCGTGGTCGGCAGGAAGCCGCCGAACCAGCCGTTGCCGACATGGTAGGGCAGGCTCATGGAGGTGTAGCGGATGCGGGCCGGGAACATCTCGACCAGGGCCGCGGCGATCGGCCCGTAGACCATGGTCACCAGCAGGACGAGGGCGAAAAGAACCGCCACCACCAAGGGCTTGTTGACCGCCGCGGGGTCCGCCCTGGCCGGATAGCCGGCCTGCGCCAACGCCGCCCCCAGCTCCTTGCGCCAGGCCGTCTGGGCCTCGCCGAAGGCGGCCTTGTCCATCCCCGCCCCCTCGAAGGCCGGGACCTTCACACCCCCGATCTCGACCACCGCCACGCCGCCGGCCGGGGCGGCGACATTGCGGTAGCTGACCCCGGCCGAGGCCAGGGCGCTCTTGGCCACGTCGCAGCTGCGGGTGAAGGCGGTCTTGCCCACCGGATCAAACTGGAAGGAACAGGCCGCCGGGTCGGCGATCACCCTGACCGGGGCGCTGGCCCCGGCCGCGGCCAGGGCGGGATTGGCCGCCACGGTCAGGATCCTGAACAGCGGGAAGATGGTCAGGGCGGCGATCAGGCAGCCAGCCAGGATGATCGGCTTGCGGCCCACCCTGTCCGACAGCCAGCCGAAAAAGATGAAGAAGGGCGTGCCCAGCAACAGGGCGATGGCCACCAGGGTGTTGGTCAGGGCGCCATCGACCTTGAGCGTCTTTTCAAGGAAGAACAGGGCGTAGAACTGGCCGGTGTACCAGACCACCGCCTGGCCGGCGGTCAGCCCGATCAGCGCCAGCAGCACCAGCTTCAGGTTCTTCGGACCGGCGAAAGCCTCGGTCAGCGGCGCCTTGGAGGCCGTGCCCTCGTCGACCATCTTCTGGAACACCGGGCTCTCGTTGAGCCGCAGCCGGATCCACAGCGACAGCGCCAGCAGCACCGCCGAAGCCAGGAACGGAATACGCCAGCCCCAGTCGCCGAACGCCTCCTCCCCCATCTGCGTCCGCACCCCCAGGATGACGATCAGCGACAGGAACAGCCCAAGCGTCGCCGTGGTCTGGATGAAACTGGTGTAGAGGCCGCGCCGACCGGGCGGGGCGTGTTCGGCGACATAGGTCGCCGCCCCGCCGTACTCGCCGCCCAGGGCCAGCCCCTGGATCAGCCGCATGACCACGAGCAGCACCGGCGCCGCCACCCCGATGCTTGCATAGCCCGGGAGCAGCCCGACGACGAAGGTCGATCCGGCCATCAGCAGCATGGTCACCAGGAAGGTGTTCTTGCGCCCCCACAGATCCCCGAGCCGCCCGAACACCACCGCCCCGAACGGCCGCACGAAGAAGCCGGCGGCGAAGGCCAGCAGGGCCAGGATGTAGCCGGTGGTTTCGTTGACCCCGCTGAAGAAGTGCTTGCTGATGAACCCGGCCAGCGAGCCGTAGAGGTAGAAGTCGTACCACTCGAAAATGGTCCCCGCCGACGCCCCGCCGATGACCATCAGATGGCTGCTGCGCTTCGGCGCGGTCCCGTCCTCACTCATCCAACCCTCCCCAGGCTTTGCGGCAGGCTATGGCCTTTTGGCGGTGATGGCGACCTCTTCAAAACCCGCTTCCCTGGCGAAGGCCGGGGCCCAGAGTCTGCCGCCGTCTCATGGCAAGGCCCCGCCAGTCTCGCGACCACGATCTGGGCCCCGGCCTTCGCCGGGGAAGCGGAATGCGGGTTGCGCCACCCCATCAAGCCCGTGTTCAGCCCGCCCCCGGATGACAGAGCCGCCGTGGGGCGTTAGAACCCGCGCCTCGAATTCACACAGATCAAGAAGACCCGCGCATGGCCGGCCATTCCAAATTCAAGAACATCATGCACCGCAAGGGCCGCGCCGACGCCCAGCGGTCGAAACTGTTTTCCAAGCTGTCCCGCGAAATCACCGTGGCGGCCAAGAGCGGTCTGCCGGACCCGGCGATGAACCCGCGTCTGCGTCTGGCGGTCAACAACGCCAAGGCCGAGTCCCTGCCCAAGGACGTCATCGAACGGGCCATCAAGAAGAGCCAGATGGGCGACGCCGACTCCTATGAGGAGATCCGCTACGAGGGCTTCGGGCCCGGCGGCGTCGGCGTCATCGTCGAGGCCCTGACCGACAACCGCAACCGCGCCGCCGCCAACGTCCGCTCGATCTTCGCCAAGAACGGCGGGGCCCTGGGCGAGACCGGCTCGGTGGCCTTCATGTTCGATCGCATGGGCCAGATCACCTATCCGGCCAGCGCCGGCAGCGAAGACGAGATCATGGAAGCGGCCATCATGGCCGGGGCCGAGGACGTGGAGTCCGACGAGGAAAGCCACACCATCTGGACCGCCTTCGAGGACCATGGCGCGGTCATCGACGCCCTGACCGCGACCCTCGGCGACCCCAAGTCGACCGCCATCTCCTGGCGCCCCAAGACCCTGACCCCGGTCGAGGGCGACGGCGTGGCCACCCTGATGAAGATGATCGACGCCCTGGACGAGGAAGACGACGTCCAGAACGTCTACGCCAACTTCGACATCAGCGACGAGGAAATGGCCAAGCTGGGGTAACGCCCCTTCCCCCACGCCCGTCATCCTGGGCCTCGTGCCCAGGATCCCCGGCTCCGCTGCGACAGGCCAAGGCCCTGGTGGCGCGCCCGCGCCTCCACCCACTGTGAGAGCCAGCCGACAGCGGGATCCCGGGCACAGGGCCCGGGATGACGGCGTTGGAGGTTTGACAAGCCGCCAACCCGTTCAAACCCCAAAGCTATTTGCATCTTCCGCGAACCGGTATTTGATCCGGACCCGGAGGAAATTGCAGTGACCGACCTGTTCGACGCCCATGTCTTCAGCCCCCAGTACTTCCTGCCGCTCATCGGCGCCCTGATCGCCGGCAGCCTGATCGGTGTCGAGCGCGGCCATCGCGGGCAACCCGCCGGGTTTCGCACCCACGCCCTGCTCTGCGTGACCAGCGCGATCCTGATGGTCGCGGCCAATCACCAGACCGCCTGGGTCGGCGCCGATACGCCGCATGACATGATCCGCATCGATCCGGTGCGGATGAGCCACGGCATCCTCACCGGCGTCGGCTTCCTGGGCGGCGGGGTGATTTTCCGCGAGGGTTTCACCGTTCATGGCCTGACCACGGCCGCCTCGATCTGGATCACCTCGGCGCTTGGCATCCTCTATGGCGTCGGCTTCTGGAGCGTCGCCATCGCCGGCACCGTCCTGGCCATCCTGATTCTCTCGACCTTCCGGGTTCTTGACCGGTTGCTGCCGCAACAGGCGCTGGCGGAAGTGACCATCCGCTACAAGCGGGACGGCGCGCCCGACACCGCCGAACTGCGACGGCAGATTCTCGAACTGGGCCTCGACCCCGCCCCCTTCAGCCACCGCCTGATCAAGAAGGGCGCGATCATCGAGCACGGCGCCACCGTCCGCGCCAACAACCGCGCCAAGATGGACCGCCTCGCCGCCATGCTGCGCGATAACGGCAAGGTGCTGGAATTCGAGATCACGCCGCGCAACCACTGACGCCGCATGATCGCCCCTAGGGAATCCCTTCTCCGTCGGCGGCGGGAAAAGGTGGCCCCGAAGGGGTCGGATGAGGGGTCGCACCGGCCCCCAACGCAGCCCAACCTGACCGCCTCATCGCAGCTGAAAGACCTTCCGCCCCCTCATCCGGCGCTTCGCGCCACCTTCTCCCGCAAGGGGAGAAGGGCGCCCGGAGGCGACCTCACTCAATGCCGGCTCCATCCCGCCGTTTGCACTTTCTTCAGACTCGTCGCCAATGTAGGGAAACATATGGCGAACACGATCCGCATCCTTGGACTGGACCCCGGTCTGCGAAAGACCGGTTGGGGCGTCATCGCCGTCGATGGCGCGCGGCTCTCGTGGGTGGCGCACGGGGTCATCGCCCCGGACGACAAGGCCCCCTTCTCCGACCGGCTGCTGACCCTGTTCGAGGGGGTCGTCTCGGTGATCGAGCGATACCTGCCGCATGAGGCGGCGGTCGAGGAGACCTTTCTCAACACCAACGCCCAGTCGACCCTGAAGCTGGGCCACGCCCGCGCCGCCGCGATGATCGCCCCGGCCCGGGCCGGCCTGATCGTCGCCGAATATTCGGCCAAGGAGGTCAAGAAGTCGGTGGTCGGAACCGGCGGGGCCGACAAGGACCAGGTGGCCTATATGATCGCCCGGCTGCTGCCCACCGCCGGCGGCCCGACCGCCGACGCCGCCGACGCCCTGGCCGTGGCCATCGCCCACGCCCATGCCCGCAAGGCCCGCGCCCTGGGCCATGGCTCGGCCCGTCACACCCTGGCCGCCATGAGGGGCGTGGCATGATCGGCCGCCTGCGCGGGATCGTCGTCGAGATCGGCGAGGAGGACTGCCTGATCGACGTCGGCGGCGTCGGCTATGTGGTTCGCTGCGGGGCCCGCACCCTGGGTCGCCTGCCGGCCGTCGGCGAGGAAACCATCCTCCACACCGAAAACCCCTGGAGCGAGCAGATCGGTCCGCAGCTCTACGGCTTTCTGGCGCGGGACGAGCGCCGGGCCTTTGTCCTGTTGCGCGCCATCCAGGGGGTCGGCCCCAAGGCCGCCATGGCCGTTCTGGACGTGGTCTCTCCGGCCGAGCTGGCCGGAGCCGTGGCCCGTGAGGACAAGGCCCTGATCGGGCGCGCCTCCGGCGTCGGGCCCAAGCTGGCCCAGCGGATCGTCACCGAACTCAAGGACAAGCCGATCAGCGACGGCCCCGCCGTCTTCGCCGCCGCGACCGCCGGCCCGCGCGCCGCCGCGCCCTCCGCCGCCGGCGAAGCCGTCGCCGCCCTGATGGGCCTGGGCGTGGCCGAGGCCATGGCCCGCCGGGTCATCGATCAGGCCGTGGTCCGGATGGGCGAGGACAGCGATGTCTCCGCCCTGATCAAGGCCGGACTGCAGGAGTTGGGACGGTGATGATCCCTCCCTCTTTCCGTCATCCCGGACGACCCGCAGGGGCGATCCGGGACCCAGAAGCGGCCTGCTCGGTCCATGAAACCGCCAATTTTCTGCCCCGCCCCCCCTGGGTCCCGGCTCTCCGCTCCGCTGCGGCCGGGATGACGGTCGAAACATGACCCGCATCGTCTCCCCCGACGAGGCGCCCGCCGAGGCGCCGGACAAGGCGCTGCGCCCGCAGACCCTGGCCGAGTTCGTTGGTCAGCAGCAGATCAAGGCCAATCTCAAGGTCTTCATCGACGCCGCCCGGGGCCGCAACGAGGCCCTCGATCACGTCCTGCTGTTCGGGCCGCCGGGGCTCGGCAAGACCACCCTGGCCCAGATCGTCGCCCGCGAGCTGGGGGTCAATTTCCGCGCCACCAGCGGACCGGTGCTGGCCAAGGCCGGCGACCTGGCCGCCATCCTGACCAACCTTGAGCCGAACGACGTCCTGTTCATCGACGAGATTCACCGGCTGTCGTCCAACGTCGAGGAGATCCTCTATCCGGCCATGGAGGACCATGTGCTGGATCTGGTGATCGGCGAGGGCCCCTCGGCCCGCTCGATCCGCATCGACCTGGCGCCCTTCACCCTGGTCGCCGCCACCACCCGCGCCGGTCTGCTGGCCACGCCCCTGCGCGACCGCTTCGGCATTCCCCTGCGCCTGGAGTTCTACACGGTCGCGGAACTGCAGCACGTCATCACCCAGGCCGCCCGCAAGATGGGCGCGGCCATCAGCGAGGACGGCGCCGCCGAGATCGCCGCCCGGGCGCGGGGCACGCCCCGGGTGGCCGGCCGCCTGCTGCGCCGGGTGCGGGACTTCGCCGGGGCGGACGGCGCCGAGATCATTGACCGCAAACACGCCGCCCGGGCCCTGGCCAGGCTCGAGGTCGACGAGGTTGGTCTCGACAGCCTCGACCGCCGCTATCTGCGGGCCCTGATCGAAAACTACGGCGGCGGCCCCGCCGGGGTCGAGACCATCGCCTACGCCATCGCCGAGGCCCGCGACGCCGTCGAGGACGTCATCGAGCCCTATCTGATGCAACAGGGGTTCATCCAGCGCACGCCACGCGGCCGTGTCGCCTGCGGCAAGGCCTATCTGCATCTGGGTCTGAAGGAACCGCCGAAGCCGCCGGCCGAACCCCTCAGGGATCAGGGCGGTCTGTTCGGGGAGGACTGATCTGAACCTGCTCGAGATCATCGGACCGCGCACGGCGATCATCCTCTCGCCTCACAGTCCCGACACCTGCGGAGCGCGGATGTCGGAGGCCGTCGATGGCTGGCTGACCGTGCTGGGAAAGAAGCCGGCCCTGGGGTCCTTCGGCCCAGCCGGCGGATCGATGCACAAGCGCCTCAACTACCGCAATTCCTTCCGCACGATGATGTATCTCCGATTTGAGCCCGCCGGGTCGGGCTGCCGCATCATCGCCCGGTCCTTCATGTCGGTCTGGGCGCTGGCCTTCATGATGCTCTGGTTCGGCGTCCTCGGCTCGAGCGTGGTGACCGGTCTGGGCATGCTGGTCACCAGCGTCGGTGATCCGCTTCCGATGATGCTTCTGGCGCCGGGCCTGATGATGCTGTTTGGCGTGGCCCTGGTTATCGGCGGCCGGTGGATGGCCCGGGATGAACACGCCTTCCTGCTCGGGCTGCTGGTCGAGGAACTGGACGGCGTGCAACAAGCCGATCCGCGGTCCCGAACCGGCGGACCCATCGTCAGCTAGACCTGGCGCCGAACCCGACCCCACTGGAACTTTCGGGCCGACCCGGGCTTTATGGCGGGTATCCGACATAAGGAACTGCGGGTCTGTCGCTATCGGCCACCTTCACTGTCAGCCTGCGGTCCCCTCACGATCGCGACGCCTGCCTGACCCGCTTGCGGCAGGGGATCGACAGTCCGTGGGCCCTGTTCGGGTCCGCGCCGATGATCGGCCATGTCGGCCGCACCCACATCACGGTTCGACGCAGGGCCCGTTGGCGCGGCCTGTCACACGCCAGCATCGATGTGACCCTGTGCGGCGACGGTGAAACCGAACTGCTCTGTCGGCCCGGTCCCCATCCCCTGACGGTCCTGATAACCGGGGGGTGGCTTGGCCTGATCCTCGCGGTGTTCGGTCTGGCCGCCGCCATCGCGGTGGCCGGCGGCGTCCTTGAACGATACTGGGCGCTGCTGGCCGCGCCCTTCGCCCTGTTTTCGGCGCTCGCGGCGGCTTTCGCCTTCGCCAGCGGCGGCCCGGCCGAAGACCGCGCCTTTCTGATCGCCTGTCTGGCGGCTATGACGGAGGCGACTGAAGCCTGAAGCCGAGCGGCCATGACCGACCTCCCTGAACCCACCGCCGGCGTCTTCGCCGGCCGCGAGCATCGCCTGCCGGTCAGGGTCTATTACGAGGACACCGACTTCACCGGCGTGGTCTATCACGCCAACTACAGCCGCTATTTCGAGCGCGGCCGCAGCGACTTCCTGCGGCTGGCGGGCGTGTCCCACAGCGACCTGCTGGATGGCGACACCCCCATCGCCTTCGTCGTCACCCGCATGGAAATCGACTTCAGGCGCCCGGCGCGCATCGACGACGCCCTGGTCGTCCGCACCACCTACGACAGCGTCCGCGGCCCCCGCCTGTTCATCAGCCAGACCATCACCCGGGGCCAGGACCTGATCGCCCGGGCCGTCGTGCAGGCCGCCTGCATCCGCCTCGACGGCCGCCCCGCCAAACCGCCTCCCGGCATGGCCGAAAAACTCCGCCCCTGGTTCGCCCCGGAATAAGCACCGGGTAAAATTTCCAGGCCGTCCAGGCGCCGCCGCCGCCGACCGTCTCCGGACCGCGCTCCAACCGGCCCACAATCACCGACAACCGGTCTACGCTCCGACCTACGCCCCGGCCTACAGCCGCTGACACCCGGCCACCTGGAAAACCACGCTCTTTCAATCGCTTGCAGACAAGGCCCCTGCCGAAGCCCGGCGTTCGTGGTATAATTGTTGGTCGCTTCGATCCGCCGCCCCCGCCGGATCCCGGTCCCGCTTCGCCAGCTTTTTCACGTGAGCGAAGAGAGTGCGTGCATTCCGGTCACACCTGTTTAACCACTAGGGCACATGTCTTTTCGACGCCTTATTGTCACCAAAGCTGCGCAGATGATGCCGGTAAGATGACTTTGTCTCCGGGGGAGCCCTGATCACATGGAACCGACCGCCGTTTCGGCCGAGAGCTTCTCGTTCATCGCCCTGTTCATGAAGGCCGACTGGGTCATCAAGGGCGTGATGATCGGCCTCGCCATCGCTTCCCTGGTCTCCTGGGCGGTGATCATCGAGAAGTTCGTCAAGTTTTCCGGCCTGAACCGTCAGGCCAACGCCTTCGAGGACAAGGTCGGCTCGGGTCGTCCGCTCGAGGAAATCGCCGCCGAGACCGGGGCCAATGTCAAACATCCCCTGCCGCGCCTGCTGAACGCCGCCCTGCGCGAATGGCGCGACACCCGGGCCAAGGGCGCCATCGGCGACACCCAGACCGCCCTGCTGATCCAGCGCATCGACCGGGTGCTGGACAGCAACATCGCCCGCGAAAGCCAGAAGGCCGAGGAAGGCCTGGGCACGCTGGCCATCGTCGCCACCGCCAGCCCGTTCGTCGGGCTGTTCGGCACCGTCTGGGGCATCATGAACGCCTTCAAGAACATCGCCCTGGAACAGAACACCTCCCTGCCGGTCGTGGCCCCGGCCATCGCCGAGGCCCTGTTCGCCACGGCCCTGGGGCTGATGGCGGCCATCCCCGCCTACATCGCCTACAACAAGTTCTCGACCGACGCCGGCAAGTTCGCCGCCCGCCTGGAAGGCTTCGCCGACGACCTGTCGACCGCCATCCAGCGCCGCCTGGCCGAGAAGGTCTGAGCCCATGGCGCTCTCGTCCAACGACGCCTTCGGGGCGGGCGGCGGACGCCGGCGGCGACGGGGTCGCGGCCGGCGCGGCGCGCTATCGGAGATCAACGTCACCCCCCTGGTCGACGTGATGCTGGTGCTGCTGATCATCTTCATGATCTCCGCCCCGCTGCTGACCAGCGGCGTCTCCATCGAACTGCCCAAGACCGAGGCCGGCTCGCTGCAGGACCAGGCCGAGCCCCTGACCCTGACGGTGCGGGCCGACGGCCGCTTCTTTGTCGGCGAAGAGGAAATTCCCTTCGCGGCGCTGAAACCGCGGATTTCCGGCATGGCCAACCAGGACTTCGAGCGGCCCATCTATGTGCGGGCCGACGCCAAGGCCTCCTATGAGTCCGTGGCCCAGGTCATGGCCGCCCTCAGCACCGGCGGCTTCAAGAAGATCAACCTGATCACCGACACCGGCGGTCCCAATTCGGGCCCGAAGTCCGAGGCGGCGGGCAAATGATGCGCGGGACGGCGATCCCCTGATGGCGCGAGACCGTCGCCAGCTTGCGCCGGCCCTGGTGGTCTCTCTGCTCGTCCACGGCGGGGTGCTCGCGCTCGCGCTGTTCGCCTGGCCGCACAAGTCCAGGCCCCTGCCGTTCGGCTCGGCCGTGCCGGTGACCATCGTCAGCGACGCGCCCCTGACCGACGTCAGCCCGGCGATCCAGGGGCCCGAGCTCGACGCCCTGACCGAGGAGCCGATCCCCGATCTGCCGCCGGAGGCGGTGGCGCCGCCGGCCCCCGAGCCGGTTCCGGCCCCGCCCGAGGCCAAGCCGACGACCAAGCCGAACGACAAGGCCAAGCCGGCCCCCAGTCCCGACGCCAAGCCCCAGAAACGCGCCGAGCTTGACTTCGACGCCCTGGAAAAGCGTCTGCAGAAATCCGGCGGCGGCAAGCCGAAGCCCGCCGGCGGCGCCAAGGGCCCGACCCGGCCGCCCAGCGCGCCCACGCCGCGCCCCGACGCCGGCGGCAAGGGCCTCAACGCCAGTTCCCTCAACGGCCTGATCACCGAGCTGCAGCGGCGCTGGAACCCCAACTGCCTGGTCGAGGGGGGGCGCTCGGTGAAGGTCTCGGTGCAGATCGTCGTCGCCCCGTCCGGCTATCTGATCGGCAAGCCCAAGGTGACGCGCAAATCCGGCAGCAATGACGAGCTGGTGCGGGCCGGCGAGGCCCGCGCCATCTCCGCCGTCAGCGGGGCCCAGCCCATTCTCGGCCTGCCCGACGAACTGGTCGGCGAGACCCTGATCCTGAATTTCGACGCCCAGAAGGCCTGCGAACTGTGACCCGTTCCGGCCTCCGCCTCATTCCCGACCCCGAACTCGGCGAGGCTGTCCGGCCTCGCACAACACTGACTTGCCCCTCCAGGAGCCAGCCATGACCCTTCGATCCCTGCTCTTCGCGATCTGCGCCCTGTTCCTGGGCGCCGCGAGCCTGCCCGGCGCGGCCGCGGCCCAGGTCGAGATCGATATCAACCAGGGCAATATCCAGCCGGTGCCGATCGCCATTCCCGCCTTTACCGGCGGCGGGCGGGGCGCCGACATCGCCCAGGTGATCAGCGCCAATCTCGAACGCTCCGGCCTGTTCGCCCCGATCAACGCGGCCGCCTTTCCCGAGCGCGGTCTGGACATCGCCATCCAGCCCAACTTCGACGCCTGGAAGAAGATCAACGCCCAGGTCCTGATCAATGGTTCGGTGACGACCGAGAGCGACGGCCGCCTTCGCGTCGACTTCCGGCTGTGGGACACCGGCGGCGGCGAGCAGCTGCTGGGCCTGCAGTTCACCTCGACCTCGGAAAACTGGCGCCGGGTGGCGCACAAGATCAGCGACGCCGTCTATGAGCGGGTCACCGGCGAGAGCGGCTATTTCGACACCCGGGTGGTGTTCATCGCCGAGAGCGGTCCGCGCGCCAAACGCATCAAGCGCCTGTCGATCATGGACCAGGACGGGGCCAACAACAGCTATCTGACCGATGGCAGCTTCATCGTCATGACCCCGCGCTTTTCCTCGGGCAGTCAGGAAATCACCTACATGGCGCTGCGTCCGACCGGCAGCAGCATCTATCTGTTCAACATCGAGACCGGCCGCCAGGAGACCCTTGGCCGCTTCCCCGGCATGGTCTTCGCCCCGCGCTTTTCGCCCAGCGGCGACCGGGTGGTGTTCAGCGCCGAGAAGAACGGCAACAGCGACCTCTATGTGATGGATCTGCGCACCCGGGCCCAGACGCGCCTGACCGCCGATCCCGGCATCGACACCTCCGGCAGCTTCTCGCCCAACGGCGGCCAGATCGTCTTCAACTCCGACCGCGGCGGGTCTCCACAGCTCTATGTGATGAACGCCGACGGCTCGGGCGTGCGCCGCATCTCCCGCAGCGGCGGTCGCTACACGACCCCCGTCTGGAGCCCCAAGGGCGACTTCATCGCCTTCACCAAACAGGAGGGCGGCGTCTTCCATATCGGGGTTATGAAGCCGGACGGCTCGGACGAACGCATCCTGACCACCAGCTATCTCGACGAGGGCCCCACCTGGGCGCCGAACGGCCGGGTGCTGATGTTCTTCCGCGAGGGACGCGGCGGAGAACCGCGTTTGTGGAACGTTGACATCACCGGCCGCATTCTAAGACCAGCCCCCTACCAGGGGTCGGGATCGGACCCTGCCTGGTCCCCTCTTCTGAACTGACCGGCCAGGCGCTCGAAGAGCATCTGGTTCAACCCGCAAATGAATCGTGGTCCAGATGTCGCATTCCCACGGCATTGTGAGCCACAGTTCAAGATTTTCGTCGCACGTGTTCAAGGATCGGCGCCACTATCGGGCCGATAAATCTAGCCGAGGAGGAAGCCCGATGCGCTTCAACACCCAGAGCGCCCTTAAACTGGCGCTGATCGCCACCGCCTCCGTTTCGTTGGCGGCCTGCGCCAGCAAGCCCAAGCCAAACCCGGGCCCGGGTCCGCAACCTCCTGGCCCGGTCCAGCCCCCCTACAAGCCGCCGCCCGGCCCTGGCCCGGTCGACACCAGCCCGATCCCGGGCTCGACCCAGGACTTCATCATCAACGTCGGCGACTTCGTCTATTTCGATCTCGACCGCTACGACATCCGCTCCGACGCCATGCCGGTGCTCGACGCCCAGGCCGCCTGGCTGCGCCGTTACCCGAACGTCCGCATCCGCATCGAAGGCAACTGCGATGAGCGTGGCACCCGCGAGTACAACCTCGCGCTCGGCTCGCGCCGCGCCAATTCGGTGAAGGAATACCTGGTCTCGCGCGGGGTCGACCCCAGCCGCATCGCCACCCTGTCCAACGGCAAGGAACGGCCGGTCGATCCGGGTTATTCGGAAGAGGCCTTCCAGCATAACCGCAACGGCCAGACGGTCATCGTCGACGGCGCCCGCTAGGGCCCGTTGCAAATGGATTGATGATCCACGGGAAGGGGCTGCTCAGGCGGCCCCTTTTTCGTATGGTCGCCGACTTCGCCGCAATCTTGACGGACATCCAAGGTCACAGTCGCCCCATGAAGCCGACATTCGCCAAAACCCTGAAAGCCGCGCCCTTCGCCCTGGTCCTGCTGGCCGTCGCCGGCAGCCTGGCCGCCCATGCCCAGACCCCCATGCCCGATCCGCTGGACGACCGCTCGGTCCGCCGGCTGGACAAGATGGAGAAGGTGGTGCGCGAACTGCGCTCGATCGTCTTCCAGGGCCGGGACTCCGGCAAGCCGGTGGTGATCCAGGACGCCCAGACCGACGCCATGCTGCAGAGCCTGACCGAACGGGTCAGCGACCTGGAACAGTCCCTGACCCGCAGCAACGCCAGCAACGACCAGCTGGCCCTCGACCTTGACCGCACCCGCCGGGCGCTGGAGCTGTCCGAGGCCAACAATCGCAAGCTCAACGACCGCCTGACCTCCGTCGAACAGCGGCTGGCGGCGCTCGAATCCAGCGCCCAGGAGACCACGACGCAGGAACAGGCCGAGGCCGAAGAACAGGCGCTGGACCCCGACAGCCTGTTCGCCCGCGGACGGCAGCTGATGGCGGACGGCGACTACCGGGCCGCCGAAAAAACCTTCGGCCGCTATGTCGACAGCTTCGGCGACACCCCCAAGGGTCCCGAGGCCCGCTACTGGCTGGGCAAGACCCTGACCGCGCGCGGCGCCAACGCCGAGGCCGCCTCGGCCTATCTGGGGGCGGTTCGCGGCTGGCCCAAGACCAGCTGGGCGCCCGACGCGGTGGTTGAACTGGCCCGGGCCCTGATCGCCCAGAAGCTGCCCGCCGACGCCTGTCAGACCCTGAGCGAACTTCCGCGCCGCTATCCCAGCGCCGCCGCCAGCGTCAACGCCAGGGCCCAGGCGGCGCGGCAGCAGGCCAAGTGCGGCTAGCTACCGCCGCGCTGTCCCCTCTGGAGACGCGCGTCCGGGCGGTTCTGCAGGCGCGGCTTTGCGACCACATCGCCGCGCCGCTCGCCGTCGCCCTGTCCGGGGGCGGCGACTCCGTCGCCCTGCTGCTTCTGGTTCAAGACTGGGCGCGGGACCAGGGTCGCCGGGTCATCGCCCTGACGGTGGATCACGGCCTGCAGGCCGGGAGCAGCGCCTGGGCCGGCCAATGCGCCCACCGCTGCCGCAGGCTTGGTATCGAGCACCGCATCCTGACCTGGACCGGACCCTGGCCATCCTCAGGCCTGCCGGCCGCCGCCCGGCTCGCCCGCCACGCCCTGCTGGCCGAGGCCTGCCGCGACGTCGGAGCGTCCGTGCTGCTGCTGGGTCACACCGCCGACGACCTGGCCGAAAGCGCGGCGATGCGGGCCGAGGGCTCGACCGTGCCCGACGCGCGGCCGTGGAGCCCGTCCCCCGTCTGGCCGGAAGGGCGCGGCGTCTTTCTCCTTCGCCCCCTGCTGACCATTGGCCGCGCTGATCTGCGCCAATGGCTGACCGCCCGGCGTGAGACCTGGATCGAGGATCCGGCCAACACCGATGACCGCTTCGCCCGCAGCCGGGCCCGCAAGGCCCTGAGCCAGCGCAACCCGGACGCCGCCGCCCCCCGGCTCCCGCCCCCCTCGGCGGGCGGCGACGACCTGCTCGATGGCGAGCCCTGGGGCGGGATTCGCCTCCGCCGCCAAACATCGGGCCCAGTCCTGGCCGCGGCCTGTCTCTGCGCCGCGGGCGCCGCCCGGCCGCCAAGATCGGTCCAGATCGAGCGTCTGCTGGCCCGCCTGGCCGAACCGGGCGAGACGACCTCCACCCTGGCCGGCGCGCGCATCGACGCCCGCGGGCGAGATATCCTGGTGCTTCGGGAGCCGGGCGAGTTGTCGCGTCGCCCGATTGAGCCAACGCCGTTGCCCCGGAACCGGACAGTCGTGTTCGACGGTCGCTTCGAACTGGTCGCCAGCGCGTCAAATCTGCTCGTCATGCCGCTGGATGGTCACGCCGCCCGGCTCGATGAGCGGGAACGGAAAGCCCTCAAAACCCTGCCGCCGGCGGCGCGGCGCGGACTTCCCGTGGTCAGCGATGGCGACAATCTATGGACTTGCCCGATCCTTGCAGCTAGCGCCTTTGTCAGCGCCCGGTCGCTGGTCCTGAGACGCTTCGAAGCGTTTTTGGGTCAGGTTGTCCGGGAAGCAGATGCGCATTCTGTCGCGGAACGTGGCGAAGCGGCCGGCGGCGTCCTATCTTGAGACGTCACAATGCCTGTGTGGAAGAGTTGAAAGCATGAACCTGCGCAATTTCGCCGTCTGGGGCGTCATCGTCGTGGTGATGATCGGCATCTACAGCGTGCTGAGCGGACAGAACGTTCAGGCGCCCGGCGCCAAGGCCGGCGGCGACATCAGCTACAGCGCCGTGCTGGGCAAGATCGACAACGGCGAGATCAAGAAGGTCGACGTCGTCGCCGCTGACCGCATGAAGCTCACCACCCAGGACGGGGCGGAGCTCACCGCCACGGCCCCGATGACCGAGGACCTGCTCAAGCGCATGGAAGGCAAGGGCATCGATGTCCGCTTCCAGAAGGCCGAGCGCTTCAGCCTGCTGGGCCTGCTGATGCAGGCCCTGCCGATCCTGCTGCTGATCGGGGTGTGGATCTTCTTCATGCGCCAGATGCAGGGCGGCGCCCGTGGCGCCATGGGCTTTGGCAAGTCAAAGGCCCGCCTGCTGACCGAAAACAAGAACCGCATCACCTTTGACGATGTCGCCGGCGTCGACGAGGCCAAGGAAGAACTGCAGGAGATCGTCGACTTCCTGAAGGATCCGGCCAAGTTCCAGCGCCTGGGCGGCAAGATTCCCAAGGGCGCCCTGCTGATCGGCCCTCCCGGCACCGGCAAGACCCTGATCGCCCGCGCCGTCGCCGGCGAGGCCGGCGTGCCCTTCTTCACCATTTCCGGTTCGGACTTCGTGGAAATGTTCGTCGGCGTCGGCGCCAGCCGCGTGCGGGACATGTTCGAACAGGCCAAGAAGAACGCCCCCTGCATCATCTTCATCGATGAGATCGACGCCGTCGGACGCCATCGCGGCGCCGGCCTTGGCGGCGGCAACGACGAGCGCGAGCAGACCCTCAACCAGCTGCTGGTCGAGATGGACGGCTTCGAGGCCAATGAAGGCATCATCCTGATCGCCGCCACCAACCGCCCCGACGTCCTGGACCCCGCCCTGCTGCGTCCGGGCCGCTTCGACCGCCAGGTCGTGGTGCCCAACCCCGACGTCACCGGTCGCGAGAAGATCCTCCGCGTCCACATGCGCAACGTGCCCCTGTCGGCCGATGTCGATGTCAAGGTCCTGGCCCGCGGCACCCCCGGCTTCTCCGGCGCCGACCTGGCCAATCTGGTCAATGAGGCGGCCCTGACTGCCGCCCGGCGCAACCGCCGCATGGTGACCATGCACGACTTCGAGCACGCCAAGGACAAGGTCATGATGGGCGCCGAGCGTCGCTCGATGGCCATGAACGAGGAAGAAAAGCGCCTCACCGCCTATCACGAGGGCGGCCACGCCATCGTGGCGATGAACGTGCCGCTCGCCGATCCCGTCCACAAGGCGACCATCGTGCCGCGCGGCCGCGCCCTGGGCATGGTCATGCAGCTGCCGGAAGGCGACCGCTACTCGATGAAGTTCACCCAGATGACCTCGCGCCTGGCGATCATGATGGGCGGGCGGATCGCCGAGGAGCTGATCTTCGGCAAGGAGAACATCACCTCCGGCGCCAGCAGCGACATCAAGGCCGCCACCAACCTGGCCCGCGCCATGGTCACCCAGTGGGGTTACTCCGACAAGCTGGGCACGGTGTCCTACGGCGACAATCAGGAAGAGGTCTTCCTGGGCCATTCGGTCGCCCGCACCCAGAACGTTTCCGAGGAAACCGCCCGCCTGATCGACTCCGAGGTCAAGCGGCTGGTGCAGGAGGGTCTCGACGAGGCCCGCCGGATCCTCACCGAGAAGAAGGACGACCTCGAGGCCGTGGCCCAGGCCCTGCTCGAGTTCGAAACCCTCAGCGGCGAGGAGATCACCGGCGTCATCCAGGGCGTGAAGCCGACCCGCGACGACAGCGACAGCCGCCGCCCCAGCGGTCCGGCCGTGTCGGTGCCGATCTCGCCCCGGCCCGACCCGGCGACGGCCTGAGCCGGTGACGCCCCTGTTCAAATCTCTCGCCCTGTCCTGCGCGCTGCTCTTCACGCTGCCGCAGGCGGTGCACGCCGCCGAGATCCCGGCCAAGGGTCTGACCCTCGAGGCCGTCGCCGACTGGCTGAGGGGCGAAGGCTACCGCGCCCAGATTGTCGAGGAAGACGGTGAGCGCCGCATCAAGTCCGCGCTGGAAGGCGTCAATTTCGAGATCTTTGCGGACGACTGCGACGGGGCCGATTGCCTGTCCCTGCACCTGAGCACCGGCTTTGACCTGAAGGAGGGCATCACCCTCGAAAAGGCCAACACCTGGAACCGCAACAAGCGGTGGGCGGCGGTGTCCCTCGACGACGAGAACGACCCCTACCTGAGTATGGATGTCAGTCTGGCGCCGGGCAGCTCCTTCGAGGCGCTGACGGACTCGCTGGGAATCTGGAGCATGATGGTTCGGGATATGAAGACCTTCATCGACTGGTAGCCGGTCGGCGCCGCGCCCGCCGGCTTCGCACGAGGCCGGGGTTTCTGCCGCCGCTATCGGAAACCGGCCTCGTAGCCGACCGCGACGATCTCGTTGACCAGCTCGTAGCAGAGGGTCAGGGAGTTCTCGCCGGTGTTCCAGTAGGCGTTGGAAAAGCCGCAATCCTTGGCGGTGATCAGCACCAGGCCGGTTTGATCGGAGCGATCAAGCTGGACCAGGATGTCGCGAACCTCTTCCAGAACCCCCATCGACCTGGCGATCTCGGCGGCGTCGCTGGTGTCTTTTCCGGCGGACTCATAGGCCAGGGGGGCCAGCAAGGCGGGAGACTTGCTGATCCGGGCGACATGCTTGTTGAGCAGCATCGACCAGCTGGTCACATTCTGACCCGCCTCGACCCGGCAGCCCTGCAGACGCTTTTCCGGAATCCCGACCCGCCGGGTCAGCGGCAGATACTCCAGCGGCGCTGATCCGTAGAGCAGGCAGGCGATCTGGTAGCCGCGCTGTTCGTCGATGCCATGCTCGTCCCACCAGGGCAGATCCTCGCGCTTGCGATCGCTCAGCTTGGCTGACGCCAGCCACCATTCCATCGCCGCGGCGGCGTCGGTGCCGTCCTCTCCGCTGCTGTCGGGCGACAGCCAGTAGGTGGCGAAGCGGTCCGCCGCGTCCTCCTCCCGGCCGAGCACCGGAAGGCCGTAGAGATCGACCAGGCCGTGACCCATCTCATGCAGCATGACAAAGCGCAGCGTGCCCTTGACGAACTGTCTCAGGGTGATGGCTTCGCGAAACAGCGCCTGAGGCGGCGGCAGGTGGACGCTCTGGCCCGCGGGCGCGCCGGAACGGTCGGTGGTCTGGGCGGACGCCGGCGCGATAAGACCCGCGACCAGCAGAATGGCGAGAATGAGCTTTTTCATGATGCCCCCTGTTCGACCAGACCTTGTCTGCATTGGCGGGGCGCCGCATCACTCAGAAATGGGGGAAAACGCCGCAAATCTCGGAAAAACCACCGCCGTCATGGGGATCGTCAATGTCACCCCTGACAGCTTCTCGGACGGTGGCCGCCATGAGGGCGCCCAGGCGGCCGTGGAGCATGGCCTGCGGCTGCTGGCGGACGGCGCGGATCTGCTCGATATCGGCGGCGAATCGACCCGCCCGGGCGCCGCGCCGGTCAGCGAGGCTGAGGAACTGGCCCGGGTCATTCCGGTACTCTCCGGCCTGCGCGCCGGCACCGACGCACCCTTGTCGGTCGACACCATGAAGCCGGCCGTCGCCCGGGCCGCCATGGCTGCGGGCGCGGCGATCTGGAACGACGTCTCCGCCCTGACAGCGCCGGGGGCCTGCGAGACCGCCGCCGAGCTGGGGTGTCAGGTCGTCCTGATGCACATGCGAGGCGAGCCGCGAACCATGCAGGCGGCGCCACACTACGACAACGTGGTCGGAGAGGTCGAAGCCTTCCTCCTGGCGCGAGCCTCCGCAGCCCTCGCGGCAGGGGTGGCGCGGGACAGGATCTGGCTCGATCCGGGCATCGGCTTTGGCAAGACCGTGGCCCACAACCTCGCTCTGCTGGCCGCCCTGCCCCGCCTTGTGGCGTTGGGGTACCCGGTGCTGCTCGGCGCCAGCCGCAAGCGTTTCATCGCCAGCCTCGATCCGCTCGGCAAGGAGGCCGGCGCGCGCCTCGGCGGTTCACTGGCGGCGGCATTGCGCGGCGGCGCGGCAGGCGTCGCCGCCGTGCGCGTCCACGACGTGCGGGAAACCGTCCAGGCCTTGAGGGTTCAGGCCGCCGTGGCCTCCGCCCGCTAACGATAGCCTGCTGGCCAGGACCAGAAGTCCCGCTCCAGGCCGGCGCAATTGCGTCCTTGAGTCCCACATCGGGGACTGGACCGGCCCCGGTTGGGGCGGCACTGTGCCCTCCGGGAACGAAACGCCGCGCCGGCACCCACGCCGGGCAAGGAAATCCGATGGCCGAATTCACCGCCAGCGATGGCGTGACCCTGTCGTACGACGACGCAGGCGTTCCCGACGGCAGGCCGGTCCTGCTGATCCACGGCTTTTCCTCGAACCGCGACGAGGGGTGGAAGCGCACAGGCTGGTACGCCGCCTTCGAGCGGCGGGGACAGCGCGTCATCGCGCCGGACATGCGGGGCCACGGCCAGAGCGGAAAGCCGCATGATCCCGCCGCCTACGATCACCAGAGGCTGCTGGACGATCTGATCGCCCTGCTCGACCACCTCGGAGTCGGGCGGGCCGACGTCGTGGGCTATTCGATGGGCGCCCGGCTGGCCTTGAGAATGGCCTTGCAGGCGCCCGACAGGATCGAGCACCTAGTCGTCGGCGGGGTGGGCGGTCGACAGCTTGAGGACGGGCCCGGAGACGACAGGATGGCCGCCGCGATGGAAGCGGCCGACGCCGACAGCATTCAGGATCCGATGCTGCGCAGTTTCCGCCAGTTTGCCGACGAACAGGGCGAGGACCGGCTGGCCCTTGCGGCCCTGACCCGCGCCGTCTCCTGGCGCCCGACAGCCGACGAGCTCTTCGCCATCTCCGCCCCGACCCTGGTGGTCGCCGGCGCCCGCGACGCCCTGGCCGGCGATCCCCAACTGCTGGCCGATCACATCCGGGGCGCCAAGGCCGTCACGCTTCAGGGCTGCGACCACTTCAACGCCATCCCCCACGCGCTACTGAAGGCGACGGTGTTCGACTTTCTGGACGGATACCTCGACGATCCATTTGGCTGAGGCGCCGGGACGGGCGCGAAGACCTAGCGCCCCATGAGGTACTCGCCGCCCTTTTCCAGCCCGCGTTTCCAGGCGGGGCGGGCATGGATACGCTCGATCCAGGCGGCCATGGCGGGAAAGTCCTGCAGCTTGCCCATGGCCTTGGCGACCTCGGGAATGAAGCTCATCTGCACGTCCGCGCCCGTCGGGGCGTCGCCGATCAGCCAGTCCCGGCCAGCCAGGCTCTGTTCGACATAACCCAGGTGATTGGCGATTTCGCTCTGGATTCGCGGATGCAGCGGCGCGCCGCCCTCGCCGAGCCGAGCGACATACATGTTCAGCATCAGCGGCAGCATGGCGCTGCCTTCGGCATAGTGCAGCCACTGCTGGTAGAGGTCATAGGCGGTGCTGGCCGGGTCCGGCGCCATCCGCCCGGCGCCATGGCGGCGGATGATGTAGTCGATGATCGCGCCGCTCTCGATGACCACGGCGTCGCCCTCGGTGACGACCGGGCTCTTGCCCAGAGGATGCACCGCCTTCAGCTCCGGCGGGGCCAGCCGGGTCGTCGCGTCGCGGGCGTAGGACTTGATCTCATAGGGCAGGCCCAGTTCTTCCAGCAGCCAGAGGATCCGCTGCGAGCGGCTTTCATTGAGGTGGTGGACAACGAGCATCGGTCTCTCTCCTGGGCTTTCGACCGTGATAGCCCGATGACGGGCCTTGCGGCAAAATAATGCGCGGCCGCCCTGTGTTGTGTGCGTTTGCGAAATACATATAGTGCGCCGCACAAGAAGTCCGGGGAGATTGTTCGCCATGACCGCCGCCGCCGCCGCCGCCTCGACCGAAACCCTGGTGCTCGAGGGCTTGCCGGCGCTGCTGCGGGAGGCCGCCGACGCGGCGCAGGCCTTCGTCGCCGACGCCAAAGGGGCCGTGAAGGCCAGGATCACGGCCGGCCGACGGATCGACCGCAAGCTGGCCGACGCCGAGCAGCACGCCGTCCACGGCTTTGGCTGGTACGCCGCCTATGCCGAGCTGCTGACCCAGGTCGCCGGATGGGCCGCGGCGCTGGATGCTGACGGAAAATTCTCCGAAACGGACGCCTTGCTGGCCCAGCTGCTGTTCGCCGAATACGCCAGCCAGATGGTCGGCGGCATTCCGATGAACCAGGGCGAGATGGTGCGCCCGGCCGATCTCACCGACAGCCGCGAGACGATGAACCGGTTGTTCGCGCCGGCCCTGACCCGATTCATCACCGCCGGCGGCGGTCAGGCGGTGAAGAGCCGCGTCGCCCGGCTGGTCGCCGACGCGCGCGGCAAGGCCACCGTCGAGAATACCGGGCTCGACGAGACGTTCGAGATGATCCGCGACCAGTTCCACAGCTTCGCCGAAGCCAAGGTCATCCCCTTCGCCCACCAGTGGCATCTGAAGGACGAACTGATTCCGCTGGAACTGGTCAAGGAGCTGGGCGACCTGGGGGTGTTCGGCCTGACCATCCCCGAGGAATTCGGCGGCTCGGGCATGGGCAAGACCGCCATGTGCGTCGTCTCCGAGGAACTGAGCCGGGCCTGGATCGGCGTCGGCTCCCTGGCCACCCGCTCGGAGATCGCCGCCGAGCTGATCCTGACCGGCGGCACGGAGGCCCAGAAGGCCGAGTGGTTGCCGAAGATCGCCAGCGCCGAGATCCTGCCGACGGCGGTGTTCACCGAGCCCAACACCGGCTCCGACCTGGGGTCGCTTCGCACCCGTGGCGAGCTGAAGGGCGACAGTTATGTCGTCACCGGCAACAAGACCTGGATCACCCATGCGGCCCGGGCCGACGTCATGACCCTGCTGGTCCGCACCGATCCGGCCACCACCGACTACCGCGGTCTGTCGATGCTGCTGGCCCCCAAGATGCGCGGCAGCGATGCCCAACCCTTCCCGACCCCCGGCATGAGCGGTGGGGAGATCGAGGTCATCGGCTATCGCGGCATGAAGGAATACGAGATCGGCTTCGACGGCTTCACCGTGCCCGCCGCCAATCTGCTCGGCGGCGTCGAAGGGCAGGGCTTCAAGCAGCTTATGGCGACCTTCGAGAGCGCCCGGATTCAGACTGCCGCCCGCGCCGTGGGCGTGGCCCAGCGGGGTCTGGAACTGGGCCTCGCCTACGCCCTCGACCGCAACCAGTTCGGCGGACCGATCTTCGGCTTCCCCCGGGTGGCCAACAAGCTGGCGATGATGGCCGCCGAACTGATGGGCGTGCGCCAGCTGACCTATTTCGCCGCCCGCCAGAAGGACGATGGCAAGCGGTGTGATCTCGAGGCCGGCATGGCCAAGCTGATCGCCGCTCGCGTCGCCTGGGCCGCCGCCGACAACGCCCTGCAGATCCACGGCGGCAACGGCTTCGCCATGGAGTACGAGGTCAGCCGGGTTCTGGCAGACGCCCGCATTCTCAACATCTTCGAGGGCGCCGGCGAAATTCAGGCCCAGGTCATCGCCCGCCGCCTGCTTGAAGACGGCAACTAGAGCGCGCCGTAACCCGCCGGCTGAGGCTTCACGCCGGCCAGGATCAACCCGACCTGCCGCTCCATGCGCGCGGTCAGCGCCATGGCGTCTGCGCCGACCTGGGCAGCCTGGCTATAGTTGAAGGCATAGGCGGCCAACAGGACATCGAGCACCAACTCGAGATCGGCGTCCGGCCGCACGTCCCCCCGCTCGACCCCTTCGGCCAGAACGTCCAGCAACATACCCTTGAAGGTCTCGTTACGGCCGAAGGGCACCGTGGTTTCCTCCAGCGAGGGGCTGAAGGTGGCGGCGATGTGGGCCAGGAACAGTTTCACCCGCCGACATTCGAAGTCGTAGTGAATGGCGAAGATCGAGCAGATCCGATCGCTGGTCGAGCCGCGCAGATAGGGGAGAATGCGGGTCAGTTCCTCCTGCAACGGGCCGACGCGGTCGGCCATCACCTGGCTGAGCACATCCGCCTTGGAGCTGAAGGTCGTGAAGACGCTTCCGACAGAGACGCCGGCGCGATCGGCGATCGCCCGGATCGTCGTCTCGTCGTAGCCGATCTCATGGAAGAGATCGCGGGCGGCCGACAGCACCTTCGCGCGCGTCGCTGCCTTCTGATCGTCACGAACCCCCAAAACCGTCTCCCCCGGTTCAGCTTAAAAAAAACGCCCCGCGTCCCGGCGGGGCGTTTTCTCTCATGTCGGCGTCAGCTCCGCGCGCCGGCCAGGATCAGATCGATCTGATCGGAGAGCCGCGCGGTCATGTCGTCCGCCGTCCATCCATCAAACACCGCCCGGCGATAGCCCGCAAGATAGACGTCCCACAGAATGCCGCCGATCAGGCGAAGGTCGGCCTTCTGGGACAGCTCGCCACGGTCGACGCCGGCGCGCAGGCTGTCGGCGATCATGGTCATGACCGGCTTCAGGGCCTCGCGGTTGCGCTTTTCGCCGGCCTCGGTGCGGGTCCAGGAGGCGGCGATGCCGGCCTGGAGCAGCGGGAGCTGGTTCATGTGGAAACGATAGGCCACCGCGAAGAGCTTGGTCAGTGCCTCGGAAACGGTCGTCCCGGAGCTGGCGGCATCCTGCATGGCCTCGCCCAGCAGGGCGTAGTCTTCCGCCAGGATCTCATCGAACAGTTCGGACTTGTCAGCGAAGCTGGCGAAGACGGCGCCGGTCGACATGCCGGCGGCCTTGGCGATGTCGCGAATGGTGGCGCCTTCATAGCCGCGCTCGGTGAAGAGCTGACGGGCGGCGGCGAGCACCTTTTCGCGGGTGCGCTGTTTGGCGAGCGCGCGGCGGGTCGGCTTGATCGGCCGGGCGCCGGGGGAGGAGATGACGCGCATGGGGACGTGGTTCATCGGATGGACTCCAGTTTGGTGAGAGCGCTTTCCGCACGCTGCTCGAACTCAACGCAGTACTCGTCGACCACGTTCTGCAAAATTTCAGAATAACGTCGCGCAAGCTCACGACCGTCCTGCGCGGCGTCGCGCAAGTCGGCAATCAGCTGACGGATTTCAACCATCGCATCGGTCAGGTCGTCGGCCGAGGGAGTCCCGGCCGTCTGTGGCATGGCTGCCATGGGGCGCCTCTCTACGCCTTCCCGCTGTGAAGGAACTGAACTGATCCGCGGTAAGGTGTCGATCATGTTCAGCGAACCGGCGTCTGCGAGCCGGGCGGGGCGTTTAGCCAGCATTCTTGTTGAAAGCAAGACAAAATTGCGACGCCGATTCTGCTCGAATTTTACGATGACACCGCTACCATTGGCTGCAATCGCCGTCGCTGCGACAATTGCACTCACCGAACGCGCTCACTGAACGAGCGGCGCCGAACAAGGTTGCATGCCGGAAAGGGCTGTGGCGATTTCGCTTATCGCGCAAGGGCCGGGAGACTATAGAGTGGGGCCGTGCGCGACATCTTCTCCATACTCATCCCCGCCGCCCTGCTGGCCGTCACCATCACCCTGGGGTTCGGGCTCTACAGCCTGTTCCGGGGTGGAGACTATGGCCGTTCACGCTCCAATAAATTGATGCGGCTGCGCGTGTTGATGCAGTTCATCGCCATCATCGTGCTGGTCGCCGCCTATTGGTGGCGGACGCGGACCTAGCCGCCGTGGTCACCCTGAACCGCATCTACACCCGTACCGGCGACGCCGGCTCGACCCGGCTGGCGACCGGCCAGCCGGTCAGCAAGACTCACCCCCGCGTCGTCGCCTACGGCTCGGTGGACGAGACCAATGCCTGCCTCGGTCTGACCCGGCTGCATACCCGCGAAGATCCGGTTCTCGACGGCATCCTGGCCCGGGCCCAGAACGATCTCTTCGATCTCGGCGCCGACCTGGCAACCCCTGAGCAGGATGAAAAGCCGGCCTGGGAGCCGCTGAGGATCCTCCCCGGTCAGGTCGAGCGGCTTGAACGCGAGATCGACCAGTTGAACGCGGACCTGTCAGACCTGACCAGTTTTGTCCTGCCCGGCGGTTCGCCGGCGGCCGCCGCCCTGCATCTGGCGCGCACCGTCTGCCGCCGGGCCGAGCGTGAGACCGTGGCCCTGGCGGCGCTCGAGGGCGAAATCGTCAGCCCCGAGGCGGTCAAGTTCCTCAACCGGCTGTCGGACCTGCTGTTCGTGGCCAGTCGCTGGGCCAACGACAAGGGCGGCGGCGACGTCCTCTGGACTCCCGGGGCGAACCGCTAGCCTCCGGCCTGGCCGCCGCCGATCGCGACTATTTCTTTTCGCCGGTCTTCGCGGTGGGCGCCGGAGTCTCCTTGGCGGCCGGGACCTCGACAGCCGGCGGGGTCACGCCGGGTCCGTAGGCATCCTCCCGCAGCTTCTTCGCCGCCTGTTTCTTCGACCACTCCTCGCGGCTCATCCCGGCGGGCCGGCCGGTAAGGTCGGGAATGTAGAGCGGGGTCGCACAGGTGCGCGTCGCCGGATCCCACCAGGCCTGCTGGCGGTCGCAACGCTTGGCCGGCCACACCCACAAAATCTGATAGGCCCAGATGGCGACCACCCCGACGGCGAACAGGCCGAGGAAGACGAGCTTCAGGCGATCGATGGTCTTGTTCATGCGCGAGGCCTCTAGACGATATGGGCCGGTATCGCCAGCCACCTGATCGGGGCGAATTTTCGACCTAGATTGACCCCAAGGTAAACTTGCATTGCGCGGCCAAGCTAGTATCAGCCTGTCCGCGCAAGATTTTTCGCAACGCAACACGGGCGGACAAAACCGATGAAGGTGCTGGTCCCGGTCAAACGGGTAATCGACTACAACGTCAAAGCCAGAGTGAAGGCCGATCAGACCGGCGTCGATCTGGCCAACGTCAAAATGAGCATGAATCCCTTCTGCGAGATCGCGGTCGAGGAAGCTGTGCGGCTGAAGGAAAAGGGCGTCGCCACCGAGGTGGTGATCGTTTCCATCGGCCCCGCCCAGGCTCAGGAAACCATCCGCACGGCCCTGGCCATGGGCGGCGACCGCGGCATTCTGGTCCAGGCCGATACCGATCTGGAACCGCTGGCCGTCGCCAAGCTGCTCAAGGCCGTGGCCGAGGACGAGAAGGCTGACCTGGTGCTGATGGGCAAGCAGGCCATCGACGGCGACAACAACGCCGTCGGCCAGATGCTCTCGGCCCTGCTGGGCTGGCCGCAGGCCACCTTCGCCTCCAAGGTCGAGATCGACGGCGGCAAGGCCACCGTGACCCGCGAGGTCGACGGCGGCCTCCAGGTGCTCGAAGCGGCCCTGCCGGCGGTGATCACCGCCGACCTGCGCCTCAACGAGCCGCGTTACGCTTCTCTGCCCAACATCATGAAGGCGAAGAAGAAGGAAATCGCGACCAAGACCACCGGCGACTATGGCGTCGACACCGCCGCCCGCCTGACCGTGGTCAAGGTCACCGAGCCGCCGAAGCGTTCGGCCGGGATCAAGGTCGAGACGGCCGCCGATCTCGTCAGCAAACTCAAGACTGAAGCGGGGGTGCTCTGATGGCCGTTCTCGTCGTCGCCGATAACGACAACGCGCACCTGCGCGACACCACCAACAAGGTCGTCACCGCCGCCCTCGCCCTGTCGGGCGATGTCGATGTGCTGGTGATGGGCGAAGGCGCCAAGGCCGTCGCCGACGCCGCCGGCAAGATCGAAGGCGTCCGCAAGGTGCTGCTGGCCGAAAGCGCCGACCTGGGTCACGGCGTCGCCGAGGTCCAGGCCGCCACGGTCGAGGGCCTGATGGGCGGCTATGACGCCGTCCTGATCCCGGCGACCTCGGGCGGCAAGAACTACGCCCCCCGCATCGCCGCCCACCTGGACGTCGCGCCGATCAGCGAGATCGTCGAAGTGATCGACGCCGACACCTTCGTGCGGCCGATCTACGCCGGCAACGCGCTGGAGACCATCAAGTCCTCCGACGCCAAGAAGGTCATCACCGTCCGCCCGACCGCCTTCAAGGCCGCCGGCGAAGGCGGCTCGGCCAGCGTCGAGACCGCCACAGCGGGAACGGCGACCGGCGCGAAGTTCGTCAGCGAAGAGATGGTCAAGTCCGACCGCCCCGAACTGACGGCTGCCAAGATCGTCGTCTCTGGCGGTCGCGCCATGGGCTCGGCTGAAGAGTTCCAGGCCGTGATCGAGCCTCTGGCCGACAAGCTGGGCGCCGCTGTCGGCGCCTCGCGAGCCGCCGTCGACGCGGGCTACGCCCCGAACGACTACCAGGTCGGCCAGACCGGCAAGGTCGTGGCGCCGGCGCTGTACATCGCCATCGGCATTTCCGGCGCGATCCAGCACCTCGCCGGGATGAAGGACAGCAAGGTCATCGTGGCCATCAACAAGGACGCCGACGCGCCGATCTTCCAGGTCGCCGACTACGGCATCGTGGGCGACTACAAGACCGTCGTCCCCGAGCTGATGACCGCCCTGGGCTAAGCCCCGCGCGACATCGTCAGAAGATTGGGGCCGGGCGGCAATGTCCGGCCCTTTTCTATGGGCTGCCGGCGCAGGCTCAATTCCTCCCCCAGGCGCGAAGCGCCTTCTTTGGAGGAGGGGGACCGCCGGCCCGGCTTGGGGCCGGTGGTGGAGGGGGCGGCGTCGGCGGGTCGGGTTTGCCCCGAAGGCCGCTGTCAAAGCCGCGCCAGAACGCGCCATGTCCTGAGAGGCCAGCGCCGCCCCCTCCACCACGCGGGGTATTCCCCGCGCGGTCCCCCTCCCCCAGTCAGCGCTTCGCGCTGGGGGAGGAATTAGGGCGTCAGCATTGCCCGCGCGTTCGCCTCGTCGCGGTGGATCTGTTCGACCATCAGATCGATGCTGCCGAACTTCTCCTCCGGCCTCAGGAAGCCGATCAGCTGGGTCTCGATGACCTGGCCATACAGGTCCTCGTCGAAGTCGAAGATCCACACCTCGAGCCGCGTCTCGACCTCACCGGTGGTCGGGTTGTTGCCGATGTTGGCGACGCCGGGCAGCAGGCGACCGTCAGGCAGGCGGGTGCGGGTGGCGTAGACGCCAAGCCGGGGCGTCACATAGTCGGCCATGAAGACATTGGCGGTGGGAAAGCCCAGTTGCCGGCCCAGTTGCTGGCCCCGCCGCACCACGCCCTCGATGGCGAAGGGGCGGCCGAGGATGGCGGCGGCGGCTTCCGGGTGGCCGTCCCGCAGGGCCTCGCGCACGGCGGTGGAGCTGAACTTGGCGTCCTCGCCGCCCACGGCCTCGGCCACCGAGACGGTGAAGCCGAATTCCTCGCCATAGGCCCGCATGGCTTCCGGACTGCCGGTGCGGCCCTTGCCGAAGCTGATGTCGAAGCCGACAGCGACGTGGCGCACGCCGAGGCCCTCGTGCAGCACCACCCGGGCGAAATCCCGGTCGCTGAAGCTGGCCATCTCAAAGTCGAAATTCAGCACATGGAACCGGTCGACGCCGAGGGTCTCCAGCGCCCGGGCCTGCTGGTCCGTGGTCATCAGCCGGAAGGACGGCTCGTCCGGCTGGAACAGGCGCCTGGGATGGGGATCGAAGCTGATCACCCCCAGCGGCGCGCCCGTGGCCCGGGCCGCCTCCGCCGCCTGGCCGATCACCGCCTGATGGCCCAGGTGGACGCCGTCGAAGTTGCCGAGCGCCACCGCCGCGCCGCGGTCGGCGGCGTCCAGGTGCTTCCAGCCGTGGATGATGCGCAGGCTCAAGGGATCAGCCGGCCCGCCGGGGGACCATGATCAGCGCCTCGCCGGTCATCACCGCCTTGCCGCCGACCTCGCAGACGGTCTCCAGGGTGACGCGGGCCTTGTCCGCGTCGATGGCGGTGATGGTGGCGCGGGCGGTGACCTCGTCGCCGATCTTCACCGGACGCCGGAAGCTGAGCTGCTGCGACATGTAGATGGCCCCGGGGCCCGGCATCTTCGTGCCGATCACGGCGGAGATATAGCCGGCCGACAGCATGCCGTGGGCGATGCGGGTCTTGAACGGAGTGCCGGCCGCATAGGCCTCGTCCAGATGAACGGGATTGTTGTCGCCGGTCACCTCGGCGAAGGCGACGATGGCGGCCTCGTCGACGGTGCGGACCAGCTCGGCCGACTGGCCGACGGTGAGGTCCTCTAGAAACAAACCCTGCATTTCATCCCCTTTGTGGTTGTGACGCTGCATACCCGATCGTGCGTCCTTCGACACGCCTGCTGCGCAGGCGACTCAGGATGACGACGCCGGGGGGCGGGCCCAGAAACTTCGTCATGCCGAGTCGCGATCCGGGAGGATCGCGTTTCGAAGCACGCACTTTGCCCGCCGCCTCACCAGACCAGATCGGCCATGGCGTGGGCGGCGGTGACACCCTCTTCCTGCAGCAGGCCGGCGACCTTGGCCGCGTCCAGCCTGCCATCGGCGCCCAGGGCCTTTTCGCCATGGATGCCCTTGGCGATGAACAGGCAGTCGAGCCCCTGGTCGTTGGCGCCCTTCACGTCGGTGATGACGCCGTCGCCGATGCAGAGGACCCGGACGCGATCCAGCGGCTTGCCGAGCAAGGCCTCGGCCTCGGCCAGGCTGAGGGCGTAGATCGGGCTGAACGGCTTGCCGGCCATCAGCACCTCGCCGCCCAGCTTTGCATAGAGGTCGGCCAGGGCCCCGCCGCAGTAGATCAGCTTGTCGCCCTTCTGGACCACCAGGTCGGGATTGGCGCAGATCAGGGGCAGCTTGCGGGCGGCGGCGGCGGTCAGGCGCTGGCGATAGTCTTCCGGCGTCTCGACATCGTCGTTGTCGGGCCCGGTGACCGAGACGAAGGCCGCCTGGTCGACCTCGGCCAGCTCCAGCCCCAGGCCCTCGTAGAGCACCAGGTCCTTGGCCGGGCCGATCTTCCACATCGGTCCCGGCGCCCGCGCCGCCAGCAGCACGCGGGTGGCGTCGCCGGAGGTCACGAAGGCGCTCCAGGACTCGCGGGGCACCTTCAGGCCGTCCAGCTGGGCGATGACGTCGCTGGCGGGGCGGGGGGAGTTGGAGATCAGCACCACCGGCCCGACCTCGGCCCGCCAGCGGGCCAGGGCGGCGCAGGCCTCGGGGAAGTTTTCCCGGCCGTTGTGGATCACGCCCCAGACGTCGCAGAGCAGGACGTCGTAGCGGTCGCGGAGGGCCGAGAGGCCGACGGGGAGGTCAGTCATGCAGGCTGGGCTAACGGCTGGCGGGAGAGGCGTCAATCAGCCAGACCGCGACGGCTTGTCGAAGCGCCCCACCATTATAGCGCGGCGATGGGGGGACAGGGCGTTGATTTGCGGCGTTTCCCCGGCCCGCCGGGCGTTTGCTGAGGTCGGAGGCGGGCGCCAGGCGGGCCTTCGGCGGGCCGGCGGGGGGTCGAGGGCGGGGCCCAGGGGGGTGGAAGCAGGCCACGACATCCCACCTTGGGCGCCCAGGTGGGGGATCTTGGGTTTTCCCAAGGTCTCCCCGGCCCGGACCGATATCGACCGGGTAAAATTGCGGCCGGTTGCAACCGCACAGGGTCTGGGCGCTTAGTGGAGGGACAGCCGCAGAGGAACGCATCCATGACCACCGTGACCTATGAAGTCGTCGAGCACGACGGGGGCTGGGCCTATCGCGTCGGGGAGACCTATTCGGAGACCTATCCGACCCATGACGCCGCCGCCGCCGCCGCCCGGGTCGCCGCCGGCGAGCAGCGGGTCGGCGGCGAGACCGCCGGCATCGTCTATGAGGACGAGAAGGGCCGCTGGCACGGCGAGATCGCCGAGGGCGGCGACCGCCCGGACACCGACGTCAAGGCCTGAGACCCGCCAGAGGCCGGCCGCCGCGAATTGACGCCATCCGCCATGGACAATCTGGCCGCGACATGACGGTAATACCCGTATTGATCGAAACGGGAGACTGGCGCATGGCAACCTCAACCACTCCTGGCGCCCCGGCGTCGGGCCAGAAGGGCGCGGCGGACGGCGACGCCGCCTCTCAGGCGGTCAGCAAGCTGTTCGAAAGCACCGCCCAGGCCCTGAGCAACGCGGTGTTCAACGCGGTTTCCTCGCAGCAGCAGGGCGCCATCATCGGTCAGGCCACGGTCACCCAGACGGTGATCACCATTCTGGGCGCGGACCAGGGCGGCGGCCGCGAGGCCAGCGCCAAGCTGCAGAGCACCAGCGCCCCCGGCGGCGGGGGCGCGGCCTCGCCGCCTCCGGAGCCGCCGCGGCCGGGCGACGCCCAGAGCCTGACCACCGCCGCCCTGAAGGCGGCCGAAGAGGCGCTGGACCCGATGATGTCCCTGGTGACGCTGAACGTCGCCTGCATCGCCATGATCGACGCCGCCCAGCATCTGCAGAGAGCCGAGATCATCGCCGAGGCGGCAATGGGCCTGGCGCTGCAGAAGGCGACGGGTGGTCAGGAAGCCGACAGCTGGAAAGGGGTCATCGCCGCCGCCGAACAGAGCGTCAGCTCGGCCAGCGAGCACCTGACCCTGATCTGCAACGCGATGATCGCCATCACCCGCAACGCCGCCGGCCGGCCGCAGCCGAAGGGCTGACGCGCAGGCGCCCCGGGCCCTTGCGGAGCCGCCTAACCGGCCGGGGCGCTCTCGATCTCATGGTGGGCGCCGGCCGCGGCGGCCGCCTGGTCCATCCACATGACCTCCCAGACGTGGCCGTCGGGATCGCAGAAGCTGTCGCCGTACATGAAGCCGTGATCCTGGGCCGGCATCCATTCGGAACCGCCGGCGGCGAGGGCCCTGGCCTTCAGGCTCTCGACCTCGGCGCGGCTGTCGCAGGACAGGCAGGTCAGCACTTCCTTGTTGACCGAATTGTCGGCGACGTCGCCCTTCAGGAAGTCCTTGAAGCGCCTGTGCTCGAGCAGCATGGCGAAGATGTTGTCGTCGATCACCACGCAGGCGGTGTCCTCGCTGCAGAACTGCTCATTGATGGAAAAGCCGAGCGCCTCGAAGAAGGTGCGGGAGACTTTCACGTCCCTCACGGGCAGGTTGACGAAGATCATACGCATGGCGGGTTCCTCTTGCTGTGCTCACAGGACGGGCAGCGCCGGGGAAATCCGACAGAAGGCGTGAAGCTTTTTCGATTTCCGATCAGGACGGCCTGGCGCGGCGCCGCCCCCTTTCCCCTGGAAGGGGGAAGGGAGCTATGCGACCGTCCGTGCGCGACATCGCGGGCGCCGCTGAAGTTCGTTCCCCCTAGCCCGCCGCGCTGGCCACCAGTCGGGCGTAGAAGGTCGTCATCCGCTCGAGATTGCTCAGGGTCATTCGCTCGTTGGTGCCGTGGATCATGGCGAAGGTATCGAGCGAGGCGAGCAGCGGCTGGTAGCGGTAAATGTCGCTGGCGATGGGGGTCATGTAGCGGCTGTCGGTGCCGGCCCCGACCAGGCCCGGCGCGACCGGAAGTTTCCCGCCGTCCGCCGCCAGGGCCGCCAGGACCCGCCAGCCGGCGGAGTCGGTCGAGGACACCGGCGAGGGGTTCACCGCATTGCCTTCCCAGGCCAGGTCGACCTTGAGGCCCGCGGTCGCCCGCTTCGCCCGCGCCATGACCTCGTCCTTGGTCTGGCCGGGGGCGATCCGGTAGTTGATCCAGGCGGTGGCGTCCTGCGGCAGGACGTTTTCCTTGGGGCTGCCCTTGAGCATGGTCGGGGCGATGGTGGTGTGCAGCAGGGCGGCGCCGGCCGGGGTGGCGGCGAACTGCTTTTTCATCATGCCGCCGAACAGCCACTCGTTGGCCACGGCCATCCGCATCAGAAAACCGCCATGCGGGGCCAGGGCCCGGACCATCTCGGCGCCGGGGCCGTTGAGCTTCAGCGGGAACGGGTTGTCGGTGATGGCGGTGATGGCTTTGGCCAGGACGGCGACGCCGGTTTCGGGCGGCGGGGCGGAGGCGTGGCCGCCTTGCGCCGGGGCGGTGACGCGCAGGGTGGCGTAGCCCTTCTCGGCGATGCCGATGATGGCGGCGGGTTTGCCGGTGATCGGATGGTCGGTGATCGCCGCCGAGCCCTCGTCCAGCACCCATTCGGCCTGGACGCCGCGGCTCTTCAGCAGGGCGGCGGCGGCGCGGGCCCCGGATCCGCCGGCCTCCTCGTCCTGGCCGCTGACCACGATAATGGTGCGCTTGGGCTTGAAGCCGCTACCCGCCAGGGCCTCCAGCCCCTCGAACAGGGCCACCAGACTGCCCTTGTCGTCGATGGAGCCCCGGCCCCAGACCGAGCCGTCGGCGATGACCCCGTCGAAGGGCGGCTGTTTCCAGTCCTTTTCGGTGCCGGGGGTGATCGGCACCACGTCCTGGTGGGCCATCAGGACGATGGGCTTCAGCGAGGCGTCGCTGCCGGTCCAGGTGTAGATCAGCGCCTTGTTGGGCAGGATCTCGCGGGTCATGGCGGCGTGGGCGGCGGGATAGGTCGCGGCCAGCCAGGCGTGGAGTTTGTCCCACTCGGCCCAGTCGTTGTCGGCCTTGTTCTGGTGGCTGACGGTGCGGATCCGCACCGCCTCGGCCAGATGCTGCGCGGCCTTTGCCTGATCGATGGGCGGGGCCTCGGCGAGCGTGACGGTGGTGATGTCGACCGCGGCCGGCGCCTTGTAGGTCCAGGTGCGGACCAGAACCACGGCGACCAGCAGCACAAGAACGGCGACCACGCCCAGCGCGACCTTGCCCAACAGCTTCATGACGACTTCCCCCAGGACTTTCCGGGCAATCTAGGCCGGGCGGGTTGGCGAGTCATCCTCGGAGGATCCGCGCTTCGACGCAGTCGCCAGACGTCCGCGCGTTTGCCAGATGACGGCCCCGGCAATCACGGCGACCGCCAGATAGGCGACGGCCTGATAGGCGCCGATGTAGTGGGCGCCCACGGCCGGAACGATGGCGATCCGGCTGAGATTGAGCAGGGCGTGAAACGCCACCACGGCGGACAGGCTGGCCCCGGCGCCGCTGTAGAGCCAGGTCATGACGATGCGGAGGGCGAGGGCGCCGAGAATCCACCAGACCATGTCGCCGGCCGGGACGCCGATCGCCGACATCGAGGGCAGATGGCCGAGCCACCAGGGGATGGCGATCAGCAGGCTGGCGCCCAGGGCCCCGAACCGTTGTTGCAGCGGGCCGAATGCGTAGCCCATCCAGCCGACCTCCTCGCCGGCCGCCAACACCAGAAACAGCACGAGCAGCAGCCCGAGCCGGAAAAGTCCTGGCGTCGGAATCGGGTGGTCGGCGCCGGAGAGTCGCATGACGCTCCAGCTGACCAGATAGATGCAGGGGGGAATAAGGAGGGTCGCCGCCATCCAGCGACCGCCCCGGATCGACGTGACGTCGAAGGCGCGCATCAACAGACGCGCGGCGTTTCGCCAGCCTTCGCGCCACGCCACCAGTCCGAGCCCCACGAGCATGGGGGTGAAGGCGAGGGCCAGGTCGCTGGCCGGGATGCGCAACGCCCCGATCAAGCCCAGCCGCCCGCTCAGCAGCCAAAGGGGGACCGCGAACGCCAGGACCAGCAGAAAGAAGATGGGGGCCGAACGCCCGTGGTTCATTTCCACCCCTCCCGGCCCGTCAGGGATGGCCGACAGCGTCATGACGTCTTCCCCGGACTTTTTTGCAGACTAGGACGCCGCGCCGGAGGGAGTCACGCCCGCCGTTCCTTCTCCCGGCGGGAGAAGGTGGCGCGCAGCGCCGGATGAGGGTTTACGGCGCAAGGGGTTTTCGCGCGAAACCGTCAAACTGCGTAAACCCTCACCCTCCCACGCCTGCGGCGCGGGCCCCTCCCTCTCCCTCAGGGCGAGGGGTCGCAATCGCCTTGACTCCCCTCCCCGGCTCACGCAGGAAGCAAGGGCTCTCGCGGGAGACATCGGGATTCTTTTTCGTCCCGAGGCCGAAGGCGCAACCGCCCCGGAAACGCTCAGGCAAACGGACCGCGCGAGCATAGGAACGCTGGAAAGAGTCGCCGCAAGCGGCTCGCCGAAGGAGCAAGGACCGGCCATTTTCCGCCGGTTCGGAATCTCTCAGGCCCAAGGACAGCGGGGGCGAACACCGGCGCTATGCCGGCGGTATCGCATCGACCCCGGAGCCTGGCGTGACTGACGAGACCCTCAAACAGACCCCGCTCTACGAGGCCCATGTCGCCGCCGGCGCCCGCATGGTCCCCTTCGCCGGCTATGCGATGCCGGTGCAGTACCGCGACGGGGTGCTGAAGGAGCATCTGTGGACCCGCGAACACGCCGGTCTGTTCGACGTCAGCCACATGGGTCAGGCGCGGCTGCGGGGCGTCTCGCCCCTGTCGGCCTTCGAGGAAGTCACCCCCGGCGACTTCATCGGCCTGGGGGCCGGCAAGCAGCGCTACAGCCTGCTGCTCAACAAGAAGGGCGGCATCATCGACGACCTGATGGGCGCGCGGCCCGACGACGACGGCCTGTTCGTGGTGGTCAACGGCGCCTGCAAGGACGGCGATTTCAAGTTCATCGACAACGAACTGGCCGGCCAGGTGCGGATCGAACGGCTGGAAGACCGCGCCCTGCTGGCCCTGCAGGGCCCCGAAGCCGCCGCGGTGATGGCGGTCCACGCGCCGGAGGCCGCCGGCATGGTGTTCATGGAATGCCGGGCGATGAGCGCCTTCGGGACCGACGCCATCGTCTCCCGCTCCGGCTACACCGGCGAGGATGGCTATGAGATCAGCGTGCCGGCCGCCGAGGCGCCCCGCGTCTGGGCGACCCTGCTGGAAGACGAGCGGGTGCGGGCCATCGGCCTGGGGGCCCGCGATTCCCTGCGTCTGGAAGCCGGCCTGCCGCTCTACGGCCACGACATCGACGAGACCACCAGCCCGGTCGAGGCGGCCCTGACCTTCGCGGTCTCCAAGAAGCGCCGCGACGCCCAGGACTTCCCCGGCGCCGCGCGGATCGCAAAGGAACTGGCCGAGGGACCGTCCCGCGTCCGGGTCGGGCTGAAGATTCTCGAAGGCGCCCCGGCCCGGGAAGGCGCCGAGATCGCCAATGAAGCGGGCGAGGTGGTCGGCAAGGTCACCAGCGGCGGCTTCGCCCCCAGCCTCGGCTGCGCCATCGCCATGGGCTATGTGCCCCCCGCCCTGGCGGCGGTCGGAACGGCCCTGAAGGTCATCGTCCGAGGCAAGGCGGGGGCGGCCGAGGTGGTCGCCATGCCCTTCGTTCCCAACCGCTACGTCCGCAAACTCTGAAAAGACCAAGGCCAGGAGAGCCCGATGCGTTTCACCAAGGAACATGAATGGGTCGTCGTCGAGGACGGCGTCGCCACGGTCGGCATCACCGCCTACGCCGCCGAGCAGCTGGGCGACGTGGTGTTCGTGGAGACCCCCGACGTCGGCAAGAGCGTCAAGCAGGGCGACAGCTTCGCGGTGGTCGAGAGCGTCAAGGCGGCCTCGGACGTCTACGCCCCGGTCTCCGGCGAGGTGGTCGCGGCCAACACCCAGCTGGGCGATGCGCCGGAGACGGTCAACGCCGCGCCGGAACACGCCGGCTGGTTCGCCCGGGTCAAGTTGTCGGACCCGGCCGAGGTCGAGGCCCTGATGGATCGCCACGCCTACGAAGAATACCTGGGGACCCTCTAGATCATGGCCTTCGAGCTCTTCCTGCACCCGACCGCGGCGACCGGAGGACCGAAGGCTTTCAACGCGGGCGTCTCCCGGGCCCTGACCGCCGTCGGGGCCCAGCACTCGGCCGCGGCCGAGACCGTGCGCCTCAGCGACCGCAGCCAGATCCATGTCTTCCTGAACGGCGATGACGACATCGCCAGGGTCACCACCCGGGAGATGACCCCGGCCGTCGCCGCCGCCCTGTGGCGCATGGCCGTCGAGACCCGTTCGATGGTCAAGATCGGGCGCAACTTCTACGCGGTTCCCGGCGCGGCCGCGGTTCCGGCCAAGCCGGCCACGGGATTTCCCGGCGCCATGATGATCGACGACCCCCGGCGGCTCGAGGGCCTGCTGGGCGGCGCCTTCGAAGACTGGCGGGCCGCCGAAGCTGTCGAGGTGTTGCGCAAGGAGGCGGTGGCCAAGGCCGTCAACCAGCGCCGCACGGTCGCGCGGCAGGCTCGCAAACCGATGCCCGACCTGGTCATCAAACCTCCGTCCTCAATCCTGCGGCGTCTCAGCGACGCCCTGTTCGGCAAGGCCCTCTAGACTCCATGCGCTACCTCCCCCTCACCCCTGAAGACCGGCGCGAGATGCTCGGCGCCATCGGCGTGGACGACATCGACGCCCTGTTTGTCGACGTGCCGCGCTCGGCCGTGCTGGACGGGCCGGTGGACCTGCCCGGGTTCGCCGGCGAGCTGGAGGTCGAGCGGGAGCTCGGCGCCCTGGCGGGACGCAACGTCGCGGCGGGCAGCGTGCCCTTCTTCTGCGGCGCGGGGGCCTATCGCCACCATGTGCCGGCGAGCGTGGACCACATCATCCAGCGGTCGGAGTTCCTGACCAGCTACACCCCCTATCAGCCGGAAATCGCGCAAGGCACGCTGCAGGTGCTGTTCGAGTTCCAGACCCAGGTGGCGGCCCTGACCGGCATGGAGGTGGCCAACGCCAGTCTCTATGACGGCTCCACCGCCGCCGCCGAGGCGGTGATGATGGCCAGCCGGGTGACCCGGCGCGGCAAGGCGGTGATGTCCGGCGGGCTGCATCCGCACTACGTCCAGAGCGTGGAGAATCTGGCGCATGCTTCGGGCGTGGCGACGGTGCGGCTGGACCCGGCGATCGACGCCGAGGACGCGGTGATCGCCGCCATCGACGGCGACACCGCCTGTGTCGTGGTCCAGACCCCCAATGTGTTCGGCACGGCGACGGACGTCTCGAAGATCGCCGCCGCCGCCCAGGCGGCTGGGGCGCTGATGATCGTGGTCACCACCGAGGCGGTGTCGTTCGGCATGCTGAAATCCCCCGGCGAGATGGGGGCCGACATCGCCGTCGCCGAGGGCCAGTCGATCGGCAATGCGCTGAACTTCGGCGGGCCCTATGTCGGGCTGTTCGCCTGCCGCGAAAAGCTGGTCCGCCAGGCGCCCGGGCGGCTGTGCGGCGAGACCGTCGACGCCGACGGCCAGCGCGGTTTCGTCCTGACCCTGTCGACCCGCGAGCAGCATATCCGCCGCGACAAGGCGACCAGCAACATCTGCACCAACAGCGGCCTCTGCGCCCTGGCCTTCAGCATCCATATGTCGCTGCTGGGCGAGGTCGGGCTGCGCCGTCTGGCGGCGCTGAACCACCAGCAGGCGATGAAGACCAAGATCGCCCTGGCCAGCGTCGCGGGGGTCGAGGTGCTGACCCCGCGCTTCTTCAACGAATTCGCGGTGCGCCTGCCGCGGCCCGCCGCCGAGGTGGTCGAGGCGCTGGCGGCGCGGGGGGTGATCGCCGGCGTGCCCTACAGCCGGCTCAATCCCGGCGCCGGCCTGGAGGATGTCCTGCTGGTCTGCGCCACCGAAACCGTCACCGATGGCGACATCGAAACCTTCAAGACCGAGCTTGCCGAGGTGCTGGCATGAGCATGAACAACGTGGGCCGGCCCACCGCCCCCCAGAGCACGACCGCCAGCGGCGGCTTCTCCTCCCTGACCGGCGGCCGCGGTCTGCTGCAGGACGAGGTGCTGATCTTCGAGCGCGGCGGCTGGAACAAGACCGGCGTCGACCTGCCCGAGGCGACGATCCAGGCCGATGACCTGGGCGATCTGATCCGCACCGCGCCGATCGGCCTGCCCGGCCTGTCGGAGCCGGAGACGATGCGCCACTACGTTCGCCTCAGCCAGAAGAACCACGCCATCGATCTGGCCCTCTATCCGCTGGGCAGCTGCACGATGAAGCACAACCCGCGCCTCAACGAGAAACTTGCTCGACTCTCCGGCTTCGCCGACATCCATCCGCTGCAGCCGCAGTCGACGGTGCCCGGCGCTCTGGAGCTGATGGACCGGCTGGCCCACTGGCTGAAGACCCTGACCGGCATGCCTGCGGTCGCCCTGACCCCCAAGGCCGGCGCGCATGGCGAGCTGTGCGGCATCCTGGCCATCCGGGCGGCGCATGAGGCGCGGGGCGACGACGCCCGCAAGGTGGTGCTGGTCCCGACCAGCGCCCACGGCACCAACCCCGCCACCGCCGCCTTCGTCGGCTACAGCGTCCGCGAGATCGCCCAGACCGACGATGGCCGGGTCGACCTCGCCGACCTCGAGGCCAAGCTGGGACCGGACGTGGCGGCCATCATGGTCACCAACCCCAACACCTGCGGCCTGTTCGAGCGCGACATCGTCGAGATCGCCCGGCTGACCCATGCAGCCGGCGCCTACTTCTACTGCGACGGGGCCAACTTCAACGCCATCGTCGGCCGGGTGCGCCCGGGCGACCTGGGCGTCGACGCCATGCACATCAACCTGCACAAGACCTTCTCGACGCCCCACGGCGGCGGCGGGCCGGGCGCGGGTCCCGTGGTGCTCAGCGAGGCCCTGGCGCCCTTTGCGCCCACGCCCTGGCTCGTTCACGGCCCGGATGGCCTGCGTCTTGAGGAAGAGGCCGTCGGCGAGGCGGCGCAGGCCTTTGGCCGCATGAGCGCCTTCCATGGCCAGATGGGCATGTACGTCCGCGCCTACGCCTATATGCGCAGCCACGGCGCCGATGGCCTGAAACAGGTGGCCGAGGACGCTGTGCTCAACGCCAACTACATCAAGGCCCGGCTCAGCGACGTAATGAGCCCGGCCTTCCCCGACGGTCCCTGCATGCATGAGGCCCTGTTCGACGACGAATGGCTCGAAGGCACGGGCGTCACCACCCTCGACTTCGCCAAGGCGATGATCGACGAGGGCTTCCACCCGATGACCATGTATTTCCCCCTGGTCGTCCACGGGGCGATGCTGATCGAGCCGACCGAGACCGAGTCGAAGCACGAACTGGACCGCTTCA
This sequence comes from Caulobacter sp., assembly GCA_016125585.1. Lineage (GTDB taxonomy): Bacteria > Pseudomonadota > Alphaproteobacteria > Caulobacterales > Caulobacteraceae > Caulobacter. The sequence goes on along the minus strand of WGLL01000006.1, from coordinate 199,670 downwards.
TCACCGCCCTGCGGGCCCTGGCCGAGGCGGCGAAGGCCGGCGACGCCGACCGCTTCAAGGGCGCGCCGCACCTGGCCCCGATGCGCCGGCTGGATGAGACCCTGGCCGCCCGCAAGCCGCGCCTGCGCTGGCGTCCGGAGGCTCCGGCCTCACTGGCGGCCCAATAGCAGCCGACAGCCGGGGACCGGTCATGACCCAACAGGTGCGCACCGCCACGGCGGCCGACCAGCAGGCGGTGATGGACGCCCTGACCCTGGCCTTCGCCGCCGACCCGGTGTTTCGCTACTGGTGGCCGGCGGCCAGCGACTACATGCAGTGGGGGCCGCGCTTCGCCCTGGCCATGGGCGAGCGGGCCTTCGACTCCGGTGCGGCGACCATGACCCTTGAGGGATCCGCAGCGGCCCTGTGGCTGCCGCCGGGCGTGGAGCCTGATCCGGCGCGGTTGCAGGCGCTGGAGATGCCGGGAACCGAGGAACAGGACGCCATCGCCACCGAACTACGGGCGGAGATGGACCGTTTTCATCCCAGGGCTCCGCACTGGTATCTGTGGATGATCGGTGTCGATCCGGGCGTGCAGGGACGCGGCCACGGCTCGGCCCTGTTGGCCCATACCCTGGCGCTGTGCGACGCGCGGGGCGAGACGGCCTATCTGGAAAGCTCCTCGACCCGTAATGTGCCGCTCTATGAGCGCTTCGGCTTCGAGGCCATTGGGGTGATCGAGGTTCGGGACGTGCCGCCGATCGTGCCGATGATCCGGCCCGCGCGTTAGAATTCGGACTAGCTGGAGAGCACAGATCGTTGCCTCTCTGGTGGTCAGTTCAGGGGCTTGGTGCTGTAGTTGGCAGGCTGACAGACCCAACTGGACCGGCCACGAGTCAAAATCGACTCTTTCAGTTGAGCGTCGCTTTGGAGCAGATTGACGCTATCGGCCTGAATACCAGCGTCTTTTCAGAACCATACTGATACTCAGGAATATTGAAGTCCTTGTAATTAAAAAATGCTACAATACCTTCTCCGGGAGCAACTTTAGTCTGACATCCCGGGCAGTATCCACTATCAAAGTCAGCCGTTGAAAAGGAAGCGCCTCCAATCGTTATTGATACGCGATCGCTCGCCGTATCAATTCGGCCATCTGCTCCGGGCCAGTTAGTGGGATAGAGACACAGCGATTTTCCCGTTCCATTCGTGAAGCGGACGTACATCCTTCCTTCGCTCGGGCGATCTTCTGAGACGTAGCTGATCGGGATCATTGACGATTGGCCGACTGTCGCGCAGCCCGTCAACACCATTGCAAGCAGGAAGACACTCCTCATTTCCAGTCTCCTTGAAAGGCGGCGCACCTCGACGAGGGGTGGAGAAATTCAAACAGGCCAGTAGAAGAGGTTCAAATGATATCCGCGCCCGCGGCCTAACTGGTCCTGGTGGGCGGCATCTGCACGGGCTTCGCAAATTCTCTGCTAACCCTGTCAGTTAAACCTTCGTCATGAGTGCCGGGCGCATCTTCAAAGTCATGAGCTGACGCCCCACATCCGGTCCAGTCGGGACCCGGACAAGCCGGGAACCGTCAGGCCAGGCCGACATGACCGCAGTTGCTCTTCCCCGTCCCCGGACCCGCCGCCGCGGTCCCGCCCCCGGTCTCGCCGGCCGGCTGATGCGCGCCGCCAGCATCGCCCTTGGCGTGCTCGTCATTCTGCTCGGCATCGTCATCGCCCCGCTGCCGGGTCCGATGGGCGTGCCGATCATGGTGGTCGGGCTGATCCTGATCCTGCGGACCAGCTTCGCCGCCAAGCGCTGGTTCCTGCGGGCCGTGAAGCGCTATCCCCGGGCGCTGAACCCGATCCGCCGGCTGCTGCGGCGCAATCCGCCCTTCGCCCAGGTGTTCTGGCAGCAGCTGCTGCGCGTCGAGCGCCTGGTCACCGCCAAGGGCCATCGCGGCGTGGCGCGCCTGCGCAAGCGGATCAAGAGCGCCTTCCGGGGCCGGCCGGCCTGGCAGGCCGCCTGATCGATCAGGTGCGGCCGGCCTCGCGCGCCTCGCGGATGGCCCGGCCCAACAGATAGGCGAAGACGTCGGTATTGAGCTGATCGGTGGGCAGGCCCAGCTTGCCGGCCACGGCGAAGACGATGATCCCGGCCTCCGCCGCACCTTCGTTGTTGTCCTTCATGATGTTGAGGCCAAAGGTCGTCAGCGCCTCGCGATCGGCGGCCGAGAGGCCGCGCCAGGCCTTGTCGAGCGAGCCGCGCGGCACCTTGTTGCGCTCGAACAGCACCAGATCGGCGCCCTTCTCGAGGATCATCGCCCCGAGCACCTCGCCGGCGGTGTAGTCCTCTTCTTCCTTGAGCCCACAGGCCTTGCGCAGACCCAGGACCGAGGCGTCGTCGATGTGGACCTCGCCCAGGGCGCCGATGCCCTTGGCCCGGTAGCCGTTGAGCATGTCCGTCCGGGCCTGGGCCGGCATGGCGTTCCACAGGCAGTCGCCCTTGACGGCGGCGAAGGCCGGCGCGGCGGAGGCGGCCAGGGCGAGGGCGAAGATAGCCGGAACGATGCGATGAAGGCGGGTCATGTCGAACTCCTTTGCCAGAGCGGGTCGTCGCTCGAGGACAGCCGCATCCTCGGGCGCGGCGCAGCCAGACGCTACCCAAGTTTGGGGGGCGCGCAAGCCGCGCGGGGCGGGTTTGGGCCGGCCTCCGGATCCGGCCTGTCGAAACCGGTCCTAAAGCCCTTCCCGCCGGGCCTCCCGCAGACCGCGACCCAGAAGATAGCCAAAGACGTCCCGCCGCGAATCGTCAGGGGGGAGGCCAAGCTGGTCGACAACGTCGACGGTGATCCGGGCGGCGTCCTGCAGGCCTGAATTGTCCCCCCGGGTCATGCCGATCGCCACCGAGGGTCTGGCGATCGGCGGCGGACAGGGCGCGCCAGGCCTTGTCGAGGGAGCCCTTCTTCAGGCCGTTTCGCTCGAACAGCACCTGATCGGCGCCATTGGTCAGGATCATCGTGCCCAGCTGTTCGCCGGCCAGGCCGCCCTCGGTCATGGTGACGCCGCACCGGGTGCTGAAGGCCAGGGCGATCTCCTCATCGATATTGACCGATCCCAGCACGGCGAGACCCTTGGCGCGGTAGCCGTCGATCATCCCGGCGCGAGCCTTGTCCGGCACGACCGACCACAGACAGTCGGCATCGACCGCGGCGGCGGCCGGGGCGGCCATGCCCGCGACGGTCAGGGCGGACATGGCGGCGACGACGGCGGCAAGGCCAGGCAAACGGACCATCGGACACTCCTGAACAGCTCGGCGTGACGCAGCCGCCAGCCTGGACCGGCAGTCTGGCGTCTCACCGCGACGGCCGCGACCCTGCTTTGGGGGGCGAGCAGGCGGCGTCCCCAAAGCAAAACGCCCTCCGACGGATCGAAGGGCGTTCTGATCGTTGGTGGAGAGAGGCTGCTGCTACTGCAGGCGACCCGCCAGCTGGGCGATGGCGACGTCGACAGCCGGATCGGCCTTGGCCGCCGCGATGCGGGCGGTCAGGAGATTTTCAGCCGTCTGGGCGGCCAGTTCGGCGGCGGCGGCCTTCACCTCGGCCTCGGCCTGAGCTTCGGCGGAGGCGATCTTCCGTTCGGCCAGGGCGGCGCGACGGGCGATCTGTTCTTCCAGCTTGGCGGCGGCGTCCAGGGCCATCTGGGCCGCGTCGGCCTCGGCGGCGGCGAGCATCTCGGCGGCCTGCTTCTCGGCGTCTTCCCGCTGGGAGCGGATGTCGGCCAGCAGGGCCTCGGCCTCGGCGCGCAGGCGGGCGGCCTCGTCCAGGTCGCCCTGGATCTTGGCCGACTTTTCGTCCAGCGCCGCGGCGATCTTCTTGAAGCCGCCGACATAGGCGACGACGCCAAGGAAGATGAACAGTCCCACGCCGACCCAGAATTCGGCTTCACCCAGGATCTCGGGCATCAGCGGGCCCCTTGCTTGGCGGCGTCGAGGGCCGCGGTGAGGTCCGAACCCTTGGGCGCGGCGCCGGTCAGCTTTTCGACAATCGCCGAGGCGGTGTCGGATGCGATCGCGGCGACGTGGCTCATGGCGGCGTCACGCGAGGCGCGGATACGCGTCTCGGCTTCGGCCATGCGGCCGGCCAGCTTCTCGTCCTCGGCGGCCTGCCGGACCTGGGCCTCGGCGGCGGCCTTGGCGCGGGCTTCCGAGGCCAGGCGTTGCGAACGGGCGCGAGCCTCGCTCAGCTCGGCCTGAGCCGCGGCGGCCTGGCTGCTGGCTTCTTCCTGGACCAGGCGGGCCTGCTCGAGGGCGTCGGAGATGGTGGTCGCGCGCTGGTCCAGCACGCCGCGGATGCGCGGCGTGAAGACACGCGACATCAGCACATAGAGGACGGCGAACAGCACGACGAGCCAGGCCATCTGTCCGGCCCAGTGCTGGAACTCGAACTGAGGCAGACCGCCGGAGCCGTGTTCGGCTTCCGTCGTCGCGTGGGTTTCGCCCGCCACGGGGGCGTGCAGATCAGGGTTGGCCATCACCAGTCATCCCGAGCCGGAGGGACGGTGCGGCCTGCGCCGCGCCGTCCTCAGGCTTCCTTGAAGTCGCTTAGGCCGAGAAGATCAGGATGCCCAGCACGAAGGCCAGGATGCCCAGGGCTTCGGCAAGGGCCGCGCCGACGAACAGGTTGCCGATCTGGCTGGCGGCGGCCGACGGGTTGCGCAGGGCGCCCGACAGGAAGGAGGCGAAAATGTTGCCCACGCCGACGCCGGCGCCGATCATGCCGAGGGTCGCGAGGCCCGCGCCGATGTACTTGGCGGCTTGAGGATCCATGAGAGTCTAGTCCTAGTCTGGTTTGGTGAAAGGAGGTCGGTTGGGGCCGCTTTTAGTGGCCGTGACCGAGATTGACCACATCATTCAGATAGATGCAGGTCAGGACGGCGAAGACGAAGGCCTGAAGGAAGGCCACGAGGAACTCCAGGGCGGTCAGGGCGGTGACCATCGCGAAGGACAGCGGAGCGACCATGACGCCCAGCCAGCCGATCGCGCCCAGCGCCGCGACGCCGACGAAGCCGGCGAACACCTTCAGGGCGACGTGGCCGCCCATCATGTTGCCGAACAGACGAAGGGTCAGGGTGACGGGACGCAGCAGGAAGGAGACGAACTCGATCAGGATGATCACCGGCAGCAGCACCCACGGCACGCCGGACGGCACGAACAGCTTGAAGAAGCCGAGGCCGTGCTTGGCGAAGCCGATGATCAGCACCAGCAGGATGGTCAGGGCCGCGAAGGTGGCGGTGACGGCGATCTGCGAGGTGGCGGTGAAGAAGGCGAACACGCCCGGGATGTTGACCAGCCCCAGGAAGTTCATCGCCAGGATGAAGGTGAAGACCGAGAAGACGAACGGGAAGTAGGTGCGGCCCTCATGGCCGATGATCGAGTCGGTGAGGTTGTCGATCATGCCGAACAGCTGCTCGCCGACCAGCTGCAGCCGGCCCGGAACGACCTGCGGCCGCGAGGTGACCAGCATCATGAAGCCGACGACCACGGCGAAGGCGACGGTCATGGCCAGATGGGAATTGGTGATCGCCAGGTCGACCTTGCCGATCAGCGGCAGGGTGACATCCGGAAGCTCGACAAGCTTCTCGATCTTGAACTGGTGCAACGGATCGGCCACGGGCCTATCGCTCCTTAGACATCGTCATCTTCGACATCGACGACCGGAAGCGGCGTCGCTCCCTGTTCCGCCTTTGCCCGCGCCATCAACCTTTGGGCCGTCCCGTACGCCAGAAACAGCGACAGGACAAAACCCCCGAGAACTCCACCGATCGTCCCCCACGGACCCGTTCCGAGGAAATGGTCCGCCGCGGCCCCGGCCGCCAAGCCGATGAGCACGCCGCCCAGCAACTCCGCGATAATTCGCCACGCCTGACCAACCGCAGCCTCCCCGGCCGACGCGTGCGGCGTCCGCTGGGTGCTCGCCCGAAGAGCGGCGGCTCGTTCGTCGAGGCGGCGGAGCGCCTCTTCGCGCGTTTCGTCTGCCCTGGGCATGGGAACGGTCAGCTTTGCAAACGGTCCGAAAGCTGCCTTCCGGACCCGGCTTGATCGGCGCGGAACCTATAGTCCCTGTTGCGGTGCGTCAAGGTTGGATGGGGACTATTTAACGCTTTGAAATTGATAGAGAAATATCCTCTCTTCCCCGCAGTCCCCAACCTTCGCCTTCTGACGCCGCCCTCATCCGCCGACTTCGCCGACAGCTTCTCCCGGCGAGCGGGAGAAGGGTCTTTCCCGGCCTAGCTTTCGGCGATGGACGCGACATGGGCGATGGCGATCCTGGCCTCAGCCATGATCCGACGGACGATGTCGCCGGCGGGCAGCACGTCGTGGACGCCCCCGGCGCTCTGGCCCATGGCGAAACAGGACTTGTCCGGGTCAAGATTCTCGGTCTGGCCGCCGATGCCGCCCATGGCGTTGTTCTGGATGCTGATTCCCGCCTGGATCGGGAAGGGCTGGATGTCGCCCGGCCGGCTTTCCCAGTCGGCGACATAGGGGTTCTGTTTCACCCGCATCGGCTTGCCGCTGTAGCAGCGGGTGCGGATGGTGCTGTCGTCGGCGGAGTCGACGATGGTCTGGCGATAGAGGTCGCCGGCATGGGCTTCCCGGCTGGCGATGAAGCGGGTGCCCATCCACACGCCCTGGGCGCCGAGCGCCAGGGAGGCGGCCAGACCGCGGCCGTCATAGAGGCCGCCGGCGGCGACCACCGGAATCTTCACCGCCTCGACCGCCTGGGCGACCAGCGGCAGGGTGCCGACCAGCCCGGTGTGGCCGCCGCCCTCCCCGCCCTGACAGATCACCGCGTCGCAGCCGGCCTGCTCGGCCTTGACCGCATGCTTCACCGCGCCGCAGACGACCATCACCTTCAGCCCGGCCTTCTTGAGCTTTTCCATGATCGGCATCGGCACGCCGAGGCCGGCGACGAAGGACGAGGCGCCTTCCTGGATGATGATCTCGACGCTCGCGGTCAGGCTTTCCGGCGAGGCGGCCAGCAGGTCGACGCCGAACGGCTTGTCGGTCAGGCTCCGAACCTTGCGCATCTCGTCGCGGATGAATTCGGGACTGCGGCCGGCCATGCCCAGCACCCCATAGCCGCCGGCGTTGGAGACCGCCGCCGCCAGATCGGCGTAGGACACCCCGCCCATGCCCGCCAGCATGATGGGGTGCTCGACCTCAAGCAGGTCACAGAGCGGCGTATGCAGGCCCATGTCGATCACTCCCGTCCGGCCGCGCCGCCGGTTCCGTTGTCGTTGGCGGTCCCCCAGCGGGACCGGATCAGAAGATGGCGTACCCGCCGTCGATGACGAAGGTGTCGCCGGAATGGTAGCTGGAGGCGTTCGAGCCCAGATAGACGGCGACCCCGCCAAAATCGGCAGGCTCGCCCCAGCGTCGGGCCGGAACCCGGGGAATGACCTTCTCGGCGAAGGCCGGGCTGTCCTGGGCGCCGGCGGTCATGTCGGTGGCGATCCAGCCAGGCAGGATGGCGTTGGCGCGGACGCCGTAGCGGGCGTGCTCAACGGCGATCGACTTGACCATAGAGATTACACCGCCCTTGGTGGCGGCATAGGCCTCGTTACGGGCGGCGCCCTCGATGGCGGCCAGGGAGGCGACGCCGACCAGGGAGCCGCCGGGATCGCCGGCCTTGGCCCGCTCGATCATGTGCTTGCAGGCCTCGCGGAAGGTCCAGAACACCCCCTCCATGTTGACGCCCATCACCCGCCGCCAGGTCTCGGTGGTCATTTCAGAGAAGGAGCGCGCCCCGCCGCCGATGCCGGCGTTGGCGATGACCGTGTCGATCCGACCCATGGCGGTCGCGGCCTCGGCCATGGCGGCGACCACGGCGGCCTCGTCGGCGACATTGACCGTCTGGGCCAGCACCCGCACGCCAAGGGAGGTGAGCTTGCCCTCGGCCTCGACATTCTTCTCGGCATTGGAGCCCCAGATGACGATGTCGGAGCCGGCCTGGGCCAGGGCCTCGGCCATGCCGAAGCCGATTCCGCGGTTGCCGCCGGTGACCAGGGACACCTTTCCGGACAGATTGAAGGGCTGGTAGGCCATCGGCGTTGCTCTCCCGTTGAACGCTTGTTTGAGCGCATCAAGGGCGGCTGACGCACGGTCCGTCAAGGGCGGTCAGGTCAGGATGTTGCGGCGAAACGGGCGGCCGCCTCACGGATCACCCGACGGGTCTCTTCCCACTCGACGACCGCCAGCCCTTCCGGCAGGGAAAAGAACCGCGCCTCGGCCGCGTCGTCGCCCGCCACCGGCTCGCCGGCCAGCCAGCGGGCGGCGAAATCGATCATCACATAGTGGCGGGTGGTCTCGCCGGTCGTGCGGCTGGTGAAGATGCCGTCGACCGCGTCGATGAGGCCCAGGATCTCCGCGCTGACGCCGGTTTCCTCGGCCAGTTCCCGCAGGGCGCCTTGGGCCAGGGTCTCGCCCCACTCCAGCCGGCCGCCCGGCAGGCTCCACTGGCCCTGGCGCGGCGGGTTGCCCCGCTTGATCAGCAGGACCTCCTCGCCTCGCAGACAGACCACGCCGACGGTGGCGACAGGCTTGGCGGGTTGGGTCACTGGAAGGGCGCCGTGAGATCGAGGGTGGAGGCGACCTCGACCGAGGCCAGGTTGGTCTTCAGCCAGGCGTCGGCCGCCAGCCGCCCCCGCTGGCGCAGATCGCTCAGGAAGGTCCAGTCGGTGTTGCTCTTGGAGGCCATGCTCAGGTCGTTCAACCGGCCGTCGGCGGTGATGGCGTGGACCAGCATGCGGCGGTAGCGGCCCCGGGCGCTCTCGGTCAGCATGCCCTGGTCAAGCAGCTTCTGGACAAAGCCGATGGCCCGCAGTTCGGCGACCAGGGGGGCGTTGAAGGTGATCTCATTGAGCCGGTCGATGATCTCGGCGGGCGTGCGCGGGACCTCCGGCCGATGGAACGGGTTGAGGCTGATCAGCAGGATGTCGTCGGGGGTGTGTTCATAGAACAGCGGCCAGAGCGGCGGGTTGGCCAGGAAGCCGCCGTCCCAGTAGGGCACGCCGTCGATCTCCACCGCCTGGAACATCTGCGGCAGGCAGGCCGAGGCCATGACGTGACGGGCGGTGATCTCCTCGCGCCGGAAGATCTTCGATTCGCTGGTCTTCACCGCCGTGGCCGAGATGAACAGCTGCATCGGCGAGCGCTCGCGCAGCGCCTTGAAGTTCACCGCCTTTTCGAGGACGTCGTGCAGCGGGTTCAGGTTGAAGGGGTTGAAGTCGTAGGGGCTCATCGTGCTGGCCCAGGTCTGCATCCAGCCGAAGGCCGGCGTGTTGCGCAGCCAGTCGGGATTGAAGGCCGCCGTCCAGATGCTGGAGTCGCCGAAGATGTTGCGGCTGTCGGCGCCGCTGACCGCCCGCCACCAGGCTTCCAGCTTGGCCGCCGCCGCCGCCTTGCCCTCGATCAGCCCCTCGGCCAGCACCACCGCATTCATCGCCCCGGCCGAGGCGCCGGTCAGGGCGGCGATTTCCAGGTCGTCTTCCTCGAGCAGGCGCTCGATGACGCCCCACTGAAAGGCGCCGTGCGAGCCGCCGCCCTGCAGGGCGAGGCTGATCTTGCGGGGGGCCACGGCTTCAGCCGGCCGTCCAGCCGCCGTCGATCGACAGATGGGCGCCATTGACCCCGGCGCCGGCCTCGCTGACCAGATACAGCATCAGGCCATTGAGCTGGTCGAAGGTGATGAACTGCTTGCTGGGCTGGGCGGCCAGGATGACGTCGCGCACCACCTGGTCCTCGGTCATGCCGCGGGCCCTGGCGGTGTCCTTGATCTGGCCGTCGACGAGCGGGGTGTGGACATAGCCCGGACAGATGGCGTTGCAGGTGATCCCGTCCTCGGCGATCTCCAGGGCGACCGTCTTGGTCAGGCCCAGAACCCCGTGCTTGGCCGCCACGTAGGCGGACTTGAAGGGGCTGGCGACGAGGCCGTGGGCCGAGGCGAGATTGACGATCCGGCCGTGCTTCTGCGCCTTCATGATCGGCACGGCGGCGCGGATGGCGTGGAAGTTGGACGTCATGTTGATGGCGATGATCTGGTCCCATTTGGCGACCGGGAACTCGTCCACCGGGGCGACATGCTGGATGCCGGCGTTGTTGATCAGGATATCGAGGCGGCCGAAACGGTCCCTGGCGAAGGCCACCATGTTGGCGATCTCCTCGCCCCGGGTCATGTCGGCGCCGTGGTAGAGGACGGTCGATCCGGTCTTTTCGGCGAGGGCGGCCCGGGCCGCCTCGATTTCGCCGGCGTCGCCGAAGCCGTTCAGCACGACATTGACGCCCTGTTCCGCCAGAGCCGCGGCGAGGGCGTGGCCGATGCCGCTGGTCGATCCGGTGACGATCGCCGCCTGACCCTTGAGGCCGTAGTCCATGAACGCGCTCCGCCGATCTTTGTATTGTGCAGCGCAACATAGTGCGTCGCACCCCTGACGACGAGGGGCTTTAATTCATCGCGATATGAATTACGAGACGGACGATCCCGGCGGCGGCGGCTGCGGGCGGGAAAAAACCCATTCCGCCTCGCTGGACAGGTCGCGGCGCCAGGAATAGCCGGCGGTGTCGAAGGCCTTCAGGTCGCCGGCGCTGTCGATGCGCTGGTCAATGGCGAAACGGGCCATCTGGCCGCGCGCCTTCTTGGCGAAGAAGCTGAGCTGACGCAGTTCGCCGTCCTTCTCCTCAAGGAAGCGGCAGGTGACCACCGGCAGCTTGAGGGCCCGGGCGTCGACGACGCCGAAGTATTCCTGGCTGGCGATGTTGATCAGGGTCGGATCGGCATGGCCCCCGGCGTCAGCGTTGAGCATCTCCGAGACCTTGTCGCCCCAGAAGTCGTAGAGGGTCTTGCCGCGTCTGGTCTTCAGCCGCGTGCCCATCTCCAGGCGATAGGGCTGGATGGCGTCGGCAGGGCGCAGAACGCCGTAGAGACCAGAGAGGATGCGCAGGTGATCCTGGGCCCAGGCGAAGGCGGCCTTGTCGAGGGTGCGGGCGCCGAGGCCGGCGTAGACGTCCCCGTTGAAGGCGATGGCCGCCTGCAGGCCGTCCTCGCATTCGGGGTCGAAGGCCTGGAAACGGGCGTGATTCAGCTCGGCCAGCTTTTCGGACAGATGCATCATGCGGCGCACGTCGCGGGCGCTCAGCTTGCGGGTCGTTTTGGCCAGTTCGGCGATGTCGGTCTTCAGGCGCGGGGTCGTCAGGGGCAGGGTTTCGCCCGGCGCGGTGAAATCCAGCGCCTTGGCGGGAGAGATGACCATCAACATGGGGCGGGGGAATAGGCCGTGCGGGCCGGGAAGGCCAGCCCTTGGGTCAAGCTTGCCGGGGGTAACTAGAACAGAACCCGGGGATTCATGATCCGCTTGGGGTCGAGGGCCGCACGCAAGGATCGCAACGCCTCGATCTCGACCGGGCTCTTGTAGCGCAGGGCGTCGGCGGTCTTGGCGGCGCCGAGACCATGTTCCGCCGAGATCGAGCCGTCCAGTTCGGCGACCAGATCGTGCACCCGGCGCGAGCCCTCGTCGCGCAGGGCGTTGTGGTCCTCGTCGGAGCCGCCCTCGGGGCGCAGGACGTCGTAGTGGACGTTGCCGTCGCCGACGTGACCGAAGGCCACCACCCGCACGCCGGGGGAAAAGGCCTCGACCATCGGGGTGGCCCGCTCGATGAACTCGGCCATCTTCGAGACGGGCACGGAGATGTCATGCTTCCAGGCCGCGCCCTCGGCCTTCTGGCCGCCGGACTGGTTCTCGCGGATGGCCCACAGGGCCTTCGCCTGGACCTCGCTCTGGGCCACGGCGGCGTCGGCGATCAGGCCGTCCTCCAGGGCATGGGCCAGCAGCCGCTCCAGCGCCGCCTCGGCGACGCCCGGCTCGCCGCTGGTGGTCTCGACCAGGACGTACCAGGGATGACTGCCCTCCAGCGGCTCGCGCAGGCCGGGGATGTTCTTCAGGGCGTAGCCGACGCCGGCCCGGCCCATCAACTCGAAGGCCTCGACGGCGCCGCCGGTCTCGTCCTTGGCCCGGGCCAGCAGGGTGATGGCGTCGCGGGCGCTGGCCAGGCCGCAGATGGCGGTGGCGGTGGAAACCGGTCGGGAGAACAGCTTGAGGCTGGCGGCGGTGACCACGCCGAGGGTGCCCTCGGCGCCGATCAGCAGCTGCTTGAGGTCATAGCCGGTGTTGTCCTTGCGCAGGCGCTTGAGGCCGTTCCAGATCTCGCCGTTGGGCAGCACCGCCTCCAGGCCCAGGACAAGATTGCGGGTCGTGCCGAAGCGCAGCACCTGGGTGCCGCCGGCGTTGGTCGAGACCACGCCGCCGACGGTGGCGGAACCTTCCGAGGCCAGGCCCAGCGGGAAGCGGCGTCGGATGGCGGCGGCGGCCTCATGCACCGCCGACAGGGTCACGCCGGCCTCGGCGACAATGACGTCGTCGAAGGCGTCGATGTCGCGGATGACGTTGAGCCGTTCGGTGGAGAGGAGGATCTCGCCCTGGGGGATCTGGCCGGAGACCAGGCCGGTGTTGCCGCCCTGCGGGGTGATGGCCACACCGGCCTCGGCGCAGAGACCGACCACGGCGGAGACCTGCGCGGTCGTCCGCGGCAGGGCCAGCAGCGGCGTGGCCCCTTCCCAGCGTCCGCGCCATTCCAGCAGCTTGGGCGCCAGACGGTCAGGGTCCTGGCTCCATCCCCCCTCGCCGAGCACGGCCTTGAGGCGGGAGACGACATCGGCGGGCACGGGGATGGTCATGGGCGGGGAGAATACGCCGCGGCGACTAACCTACAAAGCCCGCGGCGCGATTCAGCCGGTCGTTGATGGCCTCGCCGAGCCCCTCGTCCGGGATCGGCGCAACGGCGATGGCGGCCGGGCGGGTACGGTCGGCGGCGCGGAGCATGGCGAAGAGGTTGGCGGCGGCCTCGGCCAGATCGCCGGACGGACTGAGGTTGAAGGCCTGGTCGCCGGCGGGGCCGAAGGCCAGGAAGGCTTCGCCGGGGTCGGGACCATCGGCGTTCAGGCGCACAGGGGCGTCGGGGGCATAGTGCAGCGCCATGCGGCCGGGGGACCGCCGGGCGTCGTCCTCGGCCTCGGCGAGGGGACCGATCAGGGCCTCGATCTGGCCGCGCGTGACGGCGCCCGGCCGCAACAGACGCGGCGGGCCGTCGAGCACGGCGACCACCGTCGATTCCAGCCCCACCGGACAGGGACCGCCGTCCAGCCCGGCGGCGGCCTTGTCGCCGGTCTCTTCCACGGCGTCGGCGTAGGTCGTCGGGCTGGGCCGGCCCGAACGGTTGGCCGAGGGGGCGACGACGGGGCGGCCGAACCTCGCCAGCAGGGCGCGGGCCAGGGGATGGCCGGGAACCCGGATGGCGACGGTGTCGAGGCCGGCGCGGGCCAGATCGCAGACGGCGGCGGGGTCCCGCAGCGGCGCGACCAGGGTCAGGGGCCCCGGCCAGAAGGCCCGGGCCAGGGTCAGGGCGCGATCATCGAGCACGGCGATCCGCGCCGCGGCCTCAAGATCGGCGACATGGGCGATCAGGGGGTTGAAGCGCGGCCGGCCCTTGGCCTCGAACACCCGGGCCACGGCGATGGGGTCGGCGGCGTCGGCGGCCAGGCCATAGACGGTCTCGGTCGGGAAGGTGACCAGCAGACCCGACGACAGGGCATGCGCCGCCGCCTCGATCGCGGCGGCGTCTATTTCGCCTTCCGGGCCGAGATGGCGATGGTCACCACCACCGCGTCCGGCACCACCTCGGTGTTCTTCCACTCGTCCTGCCCCACGCCGAAGGCCAGCCGGTTGAGACTGACCCGGGCGTTCATCTTCGCCTGATCGCCGGTGATGACGAGGGTAAAGGGCAGGGTCAACGGTTTGCTGACCCCGCGCAGGGTCAGGGTCCCGCTGGCCTGGTAGCGATTGCCGCCCAGGGCCTTGAAGCTGGTGCTCCTGAACACGGCGGTGGGGTTGGCCTTCACCGCGAACCACTTGCTGTCCGGCAGGGAGGCGTCGCGGTCGGCGTTGCCGGTGAAGGCGGAGGCCATGACGATGGTGGCGGTGACGCTGGACCCGGCCAGATTGGCGGGATCGAAGCGGATGTCGGCCTTCCAGTCCCGGAAGCCGCCATTGAAGGCCTCGCCCCCGAAGCTGGAGGTGAAGGCGATCTTCGAGGCGGCCTTGTCGACCGTCCAGGCCGGCGCCGGGGCCGCCGACGCCGGCAGGGCGGTCAGCAGCAGAAGGGCGATGGCGGCGAGCAGGCGGCGCATGGCTATTTCCTCATCGGCAGGAAGGGGATCATCCGGGCGAACTCCGGGTCCTTGTCGAGGAACTGGTGCTTGAGCGCGCCCAGGATATGCAGCGGAAAGAGGCCGTAGATCATGATCTTGGCGGCCAGCTTGTGGATGGTCTCGAAGGCCTCGTGGGTCGCCTTCATCTGATCCCGGGGAAGGTCAGAGAGGAAGCCGACGGCCGGCCAGTCGAAGAGCCCGTACATATGGATCGGATAGACCTTGATCAGCGGCGTCGCCGAAACCATCAGCCAGCCGGTGAGCGGGATGCCGATCATCGCCACATAGAAGCCCCAGTGGACGATCCGCGCCAGCCACAGCTCCCAGACCTTGAGGTCCGGCGAGAGCGGCGGCGGCTTGTTGAACAGTCGCCAGGCCAAGCGCAGCAGGCTGAGGACCAGGATGCTGATGCCGAGGGTCTTGTGCCACTGCATGATCGGCATCTTGGCCGCGCCGTGCAGGTCCTCGGCCTGCCAAGCCAGCCAGACGTTGGTGATGATCAGCCCGGCGATCAGCCAGTGCAGAAGCATGGCGACCGCCGAATAGCGGCTCCGGGCGGCGGGGGCGACGTCGCTGCTCACTTGCGGGTGAACTCCACTTCGATGACCAGCTCGATGTCGTCGGCGACGAAGCTGGACAGGTTGGACGAGCCGAAATTGGACCGCCGGAACTGGCCGGTCGCGGAAAAGCCGGTGCGCGAGCCGAGCACGCTGGTCGCATAGCCGCGATAGACCACCTGCAGCGTGACGGGATGGGTCTGGCCCCGGAACGTCAGGTCGCCGGTGAGGGTTCCGCGATCCCCGTCACGCGTCAAGCCGGTGGAGACGAAGGTCGCCGTCGGATGGTCGTCCGCGTCGAGGAATTCCCTGGCGAACTTGGCGCTGATCTTGGGGTCGCCGACATCGAGGCTGTTCAGGTCGATGGTCGCCGTGACCTTTGTGGCGTCCGGGGCGTCCGGATTGAAGTCGTAGCTGGCGTCGAAGCTGTTGAAGCGCATGGTGTAGGCGGTCAGGCCCATATGCTGGACGCGGGCGATCAGCGAGCCGTGGGTTTTGTCCAGCTGCCAGGTCCCCGCCGGCATCTTCGCCGGATCGGTGCTGGGCGCGGCGGCGGCCGGGGCGGCGAGGAACAGGAGCACCGCGAGGGCGGCGAGCAGGCGGGACATGATGGGCTCCGAACTGTGACAGGATCAGTTACCGCAGATAGGCGGCCTTTCGTCGAAATACAGCCTGTCGAACGATTTTGTCCTGGCGGCGCGGCGGTCTAGTTAGACCCTCGCTGTCGATGAGGACCATTCCATGACCTACCAGCCTCCGATTCGTGATCTGGCCCTGGCGCTGAAGGCCGCCGGTTTCGAGCGGCTGGCGGATGCCTATCCCGAGGCCGACGCGGCCACGGTCGAGGCGGTGCTGGACGGCGCCGGGGCCTTTGCGGCCGAGGTGGTGGCGCCGCTGAACCGGCCCGGAGACCAGGCCGGCGCCACCTACGCCAACGGCGTGGTCACCGCCGCGCCCGGCTACGCCGAGGCCCTGAGGCAGTTCGCGCAAGGCGGCTGGAACAGCCTGTCGGCCGAGCCGGAGCACGGCGGTCAGGGCCTGCCGAAGGCGCTGGAGATCGCGGTGTTCGAGATGTTCAACGCCGCCAGCCTGGCGTTCGGCCTGTGCCCGATCCTGACCCAGGGGGCCATCGAGGCCATCGCCGCCCACGGGACCGACCGCCAGAAGGCGCTGTATCTGCCGCGTATGGTCAGCGGTGAATGGACCGGCACCATGAACCTGACAGAGCCCCAGGCGGGTTCGGACCTGGCGGCCCTGACCACCCGGGCCGAGCCCGACGGCGAGGGCGGCTGGCGACTGACCGGCCAGAAGATCTTCATCACCTGGGGTGACCACGACGCCGCCGACAACATCGTCCATCTGGTGCTGGCCCGCACGCCGAACGCCCCGGCGGGGGTCAAGGGGATTTCCCTGTTCCTGGCGCCCAAGCGGCTGCTGGACGCCGATGGCGAGCCGGCCGCCGCCAATGATCTTCGCCCCGCCGGCATCGAGCACAAGCTGGGCATCCACGCCTCGCCGACCTGCGTCATGGCCTTTGAAGGCGCGAAGGCCGAACTGGTCGGGGTCGAGGGCCAGGGCCTGGCCCATATGTTCACCATGATGAACGCCGCCCGCCTGCAGGTCGGGACGCAGGGGGTGGCGATCGCCGAGCGGGCCTATCAGCAGGCCCTCGCCTTCTCGCACGAGCGCCGCCAGAGCCGCTCGGCCTGGACCGGCGAGAGCCCGGCCCCGCTGTGGGACCTGCCCGACGTGCGCCGAACCCTGATGCTGATCAAGGCGAAGACGGCGGCGGCGCGAGGGGTCTGTCTGGCGACGGCGGTGGCGGCGGACCTGGGCCGTCACGGCGACGCCGCGGCGAAACTGCGCGAGGAACTGCTGACCCCGATCGCCAAGGGCTGGTCGACCGACGTCGGGGTCTGGGCGGCGTCGGAGGCCCTGCAGGTGCATGGCGGCATGGGTTTTGTCGAGGAGACCGGCGCGGCGCAGCACTATCGCGACTGCCGCATCCTGCCGATCTACGAGGGCACCAACGGCATCCAGGCCATCGACCTGATCGGCCGCAAGCTGACCCTGGCGGACGGCGAGGCCTTCGCCGGTCTGATCGCCGAGATGCGTCAGACGGCGACGGCGCTGGAGGGCGGGCTCGAGGCGGTCGGCGCCGCTCTGAACACGGCGGTGGCGGCGATGGAGACGGCCGGCGGCTGGCTGGCGGAGCGGCGTGGGACGCCGGACGCCCTGGCCGGCGCCACCGCCTTCCTGCGGCTGTGCGGCGAGACGGTCGGCGGCTGGATGCTGGCGCGGCAGGCGCAGCTGGAAGCGCGAATGGCGCCGCTGGCCGCGCTCTACGCCGGGCAGGTGCTCAGCGGCGTCCCGGGGCAGGTGGCTGCGGTGATGCAAGGCGCGGCGCCGCTGGAGGCGTTCGAGGGGTAGGTCTCTCTTCCCTCCCCTTCATGGGGAGGGCGAGATCGCAAAGCGATCGAAGGGTGGGGGTGTCAAGCAAACGGCGAGGGCGGAGACTTCCCCACCCTCGCCGCGCTGCGCGCGTCTTCCCTCCCCATGAAGGGGAGGGAGGCGACGCTGGTTGGCTCTAAAGCTGGGCCAGCATGTAGTCGGCGGCGCTGACCTTGAATTCGCCGCCCTGTTCGACGTTGAGGCTTTCGACGACGCCGTCCTTGACGACCATCGAATAGCGCTGGCTGCGCTTGCCCATGCCGAACTTGCTGCCGTCCATTTCCAGGCCGATGGCGCTGGTGAAGTCGCCGTTGCCGTCGGCCAGCATGATGATGTCGTCGCCGACGTCCTGATCGGCGCCCCAGGCCTTCATCACGAAGACATCGTTGACCGAGACGCAGGCGATGGAATCGACGCCCTTGGCGCGGAACTCGCCGGCGTGCTGCTTGAAGCCCGGCACGTGCTTGGCCGAGCAGGTGGGGGTGAAGGCGCCCGGAACGGCGAACAGGGCCACGGTCTTGCCCTTGAACAGCTCGTCGGTGGTGATCGGGCGCGGGCCTTCCGGACCGTTGGTCATGAAGGTGGCGTCCGGCAGCTTGTCGCCGACTTTGATGGTCATGGTGTCTCTCCCTGTCCCGGATTTGGGTCTAGGCTAAGGCAAATAGGGCCGGGGAGGTTCCGCGCCAAGCGGCATGACTTGAATCGGTCGCCTTCCACGCCGATGTTGCGGGTATGGCCACCTCTCCCGAATCCGAATTTCTCGCCGGCCGGTTGCTGATCGCCATGCCGGGCATCGACGACGACCGGTTCGAGCGGGCGGTGATCTATGTCTGCGCCCACGATGAGCAGCACGCCATGGGCATCACCCTCAACCGGCCCGTCGACGGACTGAGCATGCCGGACCTGCTGGCCAAGCTGGGGGTCACGGTGGGCGAGAACAGTCGGGACGACATCGTGCTGATGGGCGGCCCGGTGGAGCGGGAACGCGGCTTTGTGCTGCACACCGACGACTACGCCAGTCCCGCAGGGACCCTGCCCGTCGCCGAGGGCCTGTCGCTGACCACGTCCAGGGAGGTGCTGGCCGCCCTGGCCGCCGACGGACCGCCGCGCAAGGCGGTGCTGGCCCTGGGCTACGCCGGCTGGGCGGCCGGCCAGCTGGAACAGGAAATGCGGCAGAACATCTGGCTGGTCGGAAACCCCGATCCGTCGCTGATCTTCGGCGACGATCATGAGCACAAATGGTCGATGGCCCTGGCCGGTCTGGGGATCAGCGCCGACCATCTGTCCAGCCAGGCGGGCCGGGCCTGAACCCTCAGCCGCCGCGGCGCCAGGCCAAGGCCCGCTGTTCACAGGCCTTGATCCAGTCGCTCTTGGCGTCGTTGTAGGCCAGCGGGTCCTCCGGGTGTAGCCGCGCGGCAGTCTGCTTCTGCGCCTGATAGTCGGCGGCCTCGCCTGGGTGGGCGCGAAGATAGTCGCGGAAGGCCAGATGCCGGTCGATCTCCGCAGATCCGGCGACGAAGATGTGAACATGAACCAGGCGAAGGCCTGACGCCGGATCCTCCAGCAGGCAGAACCGGCGGCCGGCGATGCCGTTCTCGCCGCGCCACTGGAAACCCGCCGCCACAAGCGCCGGACGCGCCCCATCGACCCGCGCCAGCTCATGCACCACGGGCAGCAGATCGATCACCGGCTTGGCCAGAATGCCGGGGATGGCCGTTGAGCCGATATGGTGGAGGGAAATCAGATTGTCGCCGAGGAGGCTGCCCAGCACGGCGCCGTGGCGGTCGGCCATGCCGGTCCAGGCCGGATCGGGGGCGACCAGCTCGACCCGGCGCCGGGACGGAGCCATCAGCTAGCCCTGCCGCCGCACCGGGGCGACGCCGTCGACGTAGCTTTCGTTGAGATAGACCTCGGCCTCCTGCGGCGACAGCGGCGGGGCGTAGCCGAAGCCCTGGCCGTAGTCGCAGCCCAGCTCCAGCAGCTTCTGGGCCATAAGCGAGTTTTCCACCCCCTCGGCGACCACTTCCAGATTGAGGTCCTGGCCCAGTTTGACCACCGACTGGACGATCTTGGCCGAGCCCTCGTTGGCGCCCATGGTGCGGACGAAGTAGCGGTCGATCTTCAGGGTGTCGAAGGGCAGGCGTGTCAGGTAGCTGAGCGAAGAGAAGCCGGTGCCGAAGTCGTCCAGCGCCAGGCCCGCGCCGCCGGCCCGGAGGGCCTTCAGCACCAGGGCGGCGCCGTCCGGGTCGCGCATGATGTCGCTCTCGGTGATCTCCAGCTTCAGGGCGCCAGGCCGGATGCGGTATTTGGCGATCAGGCCGGCGACGTCCTCGACCAGGTTGGGCCGGTGGATCTCGCCGGTGGACAGGTTGACGCTGACCGTCAGCTGCCAGGCCGGGGGGTGCCTGGCCTGCCATTCCGACAGCTGCCGGGCCGAGGCGCGCAGCATGCGCTCGCCCAGCTCTTCCATCAGCCCCATTTCCTCGGCCAGCGGCAGGAATTCGTCGGGCGGCAGCAGGCCCCGGCGCGGGTGGCGCCAGCGGCAGAGGGCCTCGAACCCGGACAGCTCGCCCGAATTGAGGCGGACGACGGGCTGGTAGAAGGGGCCGATCTCGCCGCGCCCGACGGCGCCCCGCAGGTCCGCCTCCAGCGCCAGCCGCGAAAGGCCGTCGCTCTCCATGGCCCGGCCATAGGCCGCGCCGCCGCCGCGGCCCGCCGCCTTGGCGCTCTCCACCGCCAGTTCGGCGCGGCGCAGCAGCTCCGCCGCGTCCGGCGCCGCCTCGCCGCCCTCGGCCTCAACGGCGCCGACGGCAAGGGTCGGGTGAATATCAAAGCCGGCGATGCGCAACGGCCGCTCGAGGGCCTCGCGCAGGCGGGTTCCGGCGCCGACGATGCCGGGGGCCAGAACGGCAAACTCGTCCTCCCCGACCCGGGCCATCAGCGACTCCGGCGGGAAGGCGGCCGACAGCCGCGCGCCGAGAGCGGCCAGAACCAGATCTGCCCGCTCGTGCCCGAGGGCCTCGTTCAGGCGGCGAAGGCGATCAAGGTCGGCGACCACCAGGGTGAAGGCGCCGGGCGCCTGCAGCCGTTCCCGGGCGCGGGCCACGAAGCTGCGGCGGTCGAGCAGACCGGTCAGGGGATCGGTTTCGGAGGCGGCGAAGGCGGTCTCTGGCGCGACCACCCCGGCGGCGCGCTGCCCCTCCTCCAGCCAGACCCCGCGCCAGACCCCGATCTCGCCGCCGCGCATGCGCAGCCGAAGGGCGATCTCGCTGTGGGGCGGCTGCTCGCGCAGCAGTTCCTCGGCGAGGGCCCGGTCCTGCGGCAGGACCAGGGCCCGGAGGGCGGCAGAGGAGCATTCGGGCGACAGGGGTCCCAGGCCGAGCGCGCGGGCCGAGCCGGTCAGCCTGAGGCGATCTTCGGTGGGCGACCAGGTCCACAGAGCCACGCCTGCCGCGCCCAACGCCTCCAGCGTCAATGCGGCGTCCCAGCCTCTGCGGTCGGCGTTGCCCAGCGCCATGCGGCGCGCCCCTTACATTAGTGCGGACTACTGATCCGCAAGGCTAAGGTGCTTCGCCCCGGAAAGGATACCGGTTTCCGCAAGTCCCGCGCCGTCGCCTTCTAGCTGTCCGGACAATCCCGCGCTCGCTCTCGCGAGAGCAGACCGAACAGACGATGGTCTCGCCAGTCACCGTTAATTTTCAGATAAGCCCTGGCGAAACCCTCCTCGACAAAACCCGCTTTGAGCAACAATGCGGCCGAAGCCTGGTTCGACGGCAGGCAGGCGGCCTCCAGTCGCGACAGGGCCAGGGTGGTGAAGGCAAACCGGCTGACGGCCTTGACGGCGGCCAGGGTGTGGCCCTGGCGGGCGGTATGGACGCCGCTCCAGTAGCCGACGGTCGCGGTCTGGGCGACGCCTCGCCGGACCCCCGACAGGGTGACCCCGCCGGTCAGGGCCCCGCTCTGGCGGGAGAAGACGAAGAAGGGATAGGTCTGGCCCTGCTCCAGGTCGCGGCGCCAGGCGTCGAGCCGCCGACGGTAGGCCGAGCGGGTCAGGTCGTCGCGGTTCCAGACCGGCTCCCAGGGCTGCAGGAAGTCGCGGGAGGCGGCGCGCACGGCGGCCCATTCGGCATAGTCGGAGGCCTTGGGCGGGCGCAGCATCACCGTCCCGCCGTCGAGACGGTAGGTCGAGTCCAGCGGGGTCCAGTCGATCAGAGCCATGCCGGCGATACCGTGAAGCCTTGAGCGAAACCGTCAAGAGGCCACCGCCCCGGGGCTAGCCGGCCTTGAGCGCCGCCTCGAAGGTCTCGACGGCGCCCAGCGCCGCCTTCGATCCCAGCACCGCCCCCGCGGTCAGTCCTGGCCCCAGCAGCCGCGCCCCGACCCTGGCGATGTCCGCCGGCCGACGCCGTCGATGTCGCGGGCCAGTTCGGCGGCGGGATAGAGGCGGTTGAACAGCAGAGCCTGGCCGGCCCCGGTCTCGGCGCGGGACAGCGGCTGTTCGCGCGACATGAAAAGATGGGCCTTGAGCTGGGCCTTGGCGCGGGCCAGCTCGGCCTCTCCGACGCCGGCGGCAAGGCTGACCAGTTCGCGACCGCAGACCTGGGCCAGGGTGGCGGCGTCGCCGGCGGCGCAACCGGCATAGACGCCCATGAGGCCGCCGCCGGCATAGGTGTCGGACCAGGCGTCGATGGCGTAGGCCAGGCCAAGGTTCTCGCGGGCTTCCTGGAACAGGCGCGAGGACATGCCGCCCCCCAGCATCTCGACGAACAGTCGAAGGGCGAAATAGTCGTCATCGCGGGCCCCGAAGGCCGGGGTCAGCAGCACCAGATGGGCCTGTTCAAGGCGACGGGCGCGGGTGACCTTGCCGGGATGAAACACCGGCGCTGGCGGCGCGGGGGCGCCGGTTGCGGCGGGCAGATGACCAAAGGCGGCCTCGGCCAGCGCCAGCAGCTGGTCTTCGCGCACCGCCCCCGCGGCGCTGACGATCAGGCGGTCGGGCGCATAGAGGGCGGCGCGCCAGGCCTCGAGGGACACAGGATCGGCCGGCTTGATGCTGCTGACCTCGCCGAGGATCGGGCGGCCGTGGGGCTGGCCGGCGAAGGCCGCGCCCTGGGCCAGGTCGAAGACCAGATCATCTGGGGTGTCAGCGGCCTCGGCGATCTCCTGGCCGACAACGCCCTTTTCCTTGGCCAGGTCGCCGGCGTCGAGAGTCGGGCGCAACACCAGGTCGGCGAGGATCTCCAGGCCCAGCGGCAGGCCATCAGCGAGCGCGCGAATCTGGAAGCTGGTGCGCTCATAGCCGGTGGCGGCGTTGATGTTGCCGCCCCGGGACTCGACGGTCTCGACGATCTCGCGGGCCGAACGCCCGCCAGCGCCCTTGAAGACCATATGCTCCAGCAGGTGCGACCAGCCGGACCGGGTCGCATCCTCACAGGCGGCGCCCCGGCCGGCGACGACCGAGAGGGCCAGGGTCTCGAGCCCCGGCATCGGATCGCAGATGACGCGGACGCCGTTGGACAGGGTGTGGATTGCAGGGGTCAACGGGCGGCGAAACCGCGAACGTATTCCATCACCGTGGCCGCATCGGCGGGCAGGCGGTCGAATCGCTCCGCCTTGTCGCCCAGGCCCCGGTCGCCGCGCGGAAAGGTCGGGGTGACGCCGGTGGCGGCGCTGACCGCCTCGGGGAACTTGGCCGGGTGGGCGGTGGACAGGACGATCAACGGCGTCGTCTCATGGTCGAGCGTGGCGCGACGGGCGGCGGACACGGCGACGGCGGTATGGGGATCGATCAGCCGACCGGTCTCGTTCAGGGTCGCCAGCATGGCGCGGGCGGTGTCGTCCTCGCCGGTCGAGGCCCCGCCGAACAGCTCTGCCATGGCGGCGCGGGCGACGGGGGGTATGTCGATGACGCCGGTCTCGCCAAAGGCGCGGAAGGCGCGGCCGGTCTCGACCCCGTCGCGGCGGACGCATTCAAAGTACAGCCGCTCGAAGTTGGAGGCGACCTGGATGTCCATGGCCGGGCTCTGGGTGGCCGCGACATTGCCGCGCGAATAACGGCCGTCCTCGAAGGCGCGGGCCATGATGTCGTTGGCGTTGGTGGCGACCAGGATCTTCTCGATCGGCAGGCCCATGCGATGGGCGACATAGCCGGCGAAGGCGTCGCCGAAGTTGCCGGTCGGCACGGCGAAGGCGACAGGACGATGCGGCGCGCCCAGGGCCACGGCGGTGGTGAAGTAGTAGACCGCCTGGGCGGCGATGCGGGCGAAGTTGATCGAATTGACGGCCGACAGATCGACCGCCCGGACGAACTGGCCGTCGGCGAACATCGCCTTGAGGATGGCCTGGCAGTCGTCGAAGCTGCCTTGCAGCGACAGGCAGGCGACGTTGGCGTCTTCCACCGTGGTCATGAAGCGGCGTTGGACGTCGCTGATCCGGCCCTCCGGGAACATCGCGCAGATGCGGACATTGGACCGGCCGCGGAAGGCCTCGACGGCGGCGCCGCCGGTATCGCCGCTGGTGGCGCAGACGATGGTCAGGGTGCGGCCGCGGGCGCCGAGAATGTGGTCGTAGAGCCGGGCCAGCAGCTGCATGGCCACGTCCTTGAAGGCCAGGGTCGGGCCGTGGAACAGCTCGGCCATGAACAGACCGGGCGCCAGCTGGGTCACCGGGCAGGTGGCCGAATGGGCGAAGCTAGCATAGGCCTCGGTGCACATCTCCAGCAGCAGGTCGTCGGCGATCTCGCCGTCGGCAAACCTGCCCAACACGGCGGCGGCGACCTCGGCGTAGGGACGGCCGGCGAAGGCGGCGATCTCCTCGGGGGTGAAGCTGGGCCAGGTCTCCGGCACATAGAGCCCGCCATCGGGGGCCAGGCCGGCGAGTACGGCGTCGAGAAAGCCGATCGGCTGGAGGCTGGCGCCGTCGGCGCGGGTGGAGACGTATTTCATCGGGCCTTGAACCTGCGCCAGAGCATGGCGGCGTAGACAGCGAGCAACGCCCCGGCCAGGCCAAACCAGGTCAGGGCGTATTCGAGGTGGCGGTTGGGGATGTCGGCGGGCACCGGCGCCGGCGTCAGCGCGGGCCAGTCCGCGCGGACCGGCGAGGCGGCGAACAGAAAGACCGGGGCGGGATTTTCGGCGCCCAGGGCCCGGGCCATGGCGGGAATGTCGCGACCGTACCAGAGCCCTTCCTTCGCCCCGGCGGGATTGAAGGCGCCGGGTTTGTCGGGTTTGCGCAGGATGCCGCTGATCACGACGGTTCCGGCGGGCGGCGACGGCCGGGCCTGAACCGTCTCGGCGACATAGCCCTCGTCGACGAGGATCGTCCCGGTCGCGGTCGGGCAGGCGACGATCAGCCGTCGGACCGGCTGACCCTCGACGACCCCGAACAGCTCGATCTGGCGGGACAGGGCCGCGGCGGGGCAGGACAGCCGGACGCGGCGGAATTCGACATCCCCGCCTGCGGCCAGCACCTGGTCCAGCGGCGCCTCGGGCGAGGTCTTCAGCGCCTCGATGCGGGCCAGAAGATCGGTCTTCCAGGCCAGACGCTTGAGCTGCCAGGAGCCCAGAACGCACAGGATAACCAGGCTGATGAGGGTGGCGATCGTCAGGCCGAAGGGGAAACGCTTCATCTGGCGTCAGGGCTCGACATCGGCGCGGCCGGCTTCACTGGCCTTGTTGGCGAAGCGGGCGGCGATCAGCAGCCCCTTCATCGGCCGCAGCAGGCCCAGGCAGACGGCGACCGTCAGCGGCATCCAGATGACCAGCAGCACCCAGATCGGCGGATTGAAGGCGATCATGTGGAACATGGCCCCGAAGGCCAGCAGGAAGCCGGCGATCAGGATCACGAAGACGGCCGGGCCATCGCCGCTGTCGGCCTGTTCGAAGCTGACGCCGCAGGCGGAGCAGGCCGGGGCCAGCTTGAGAAATCCGTCGAACAGCTTGCCCTCGCCGCATCGGGGGCAACGACCGGTCGCCCCCGCCAGATAAGGGTTCGCCATCCGATCGCGTCCTACATCGTCCCGAAGATGACGTAGATGAAGGCGAACAGGAACAGCCAGACCACGTCAACGAAGTGCCAGTACCAGGCGGCCGCCTCGAAGCCGAAGTGCTGCTTGGGGCTGAAGCCGCCGCCCATCAGGCGCAGCAGGCAGATGGCCAGGAAGATGGTGCCGACCAGGACGTGGAAGCCGTGGAAGCCGGTGGCCATGAAGAAGGACGATCCATAGAGGCCGGCGTTGGCGGCCTCTTCCGAGTAGAACAGCTTCTCGGACAGGATGTGGTGATACTCGTAGGCCTGGATCGAGGTGAACAGGATGCCGAGCAGGACGGTCAGGGCCAGGCCGATCTTGGCGCTCTTGCGGTCGCCCTGTTGCAGCGCGTGGTGGGCCCAGGTGACGGTGGTGCCCGACAGCAGCAGGGTCAGGGTGTTGACCAGCGGCAGGTGGAAGGCGGGGACCAGTTCAACGCCCTTGGGCGGCCACTGCTTCCAGGCCTCGGCGACGCCCTCGAAGTTGCCGATCGCCGGGGTCAGGGTGCGGTGCTCCCAGAACAGGGACTGTTCGAAGAAGATCCAGAACCAGGCGACGAAGAACATCACTTCCGAGGCGATGAACAGGATCATGCCATAGCGCAGGCCCAGGGCCACGACCGGGGTGTGGTCGCCGGCGTTGGCCTCCTTGGTGACGTCCATCCACCAGCCGATCATGGTGAAGATCACCAGGGCGAAACCGGCGATCGCGACCCAGGGATCACCCTTTTCCAGGCCGAACAGGCCCTTCATGTAGATGACCATGCCCATGGTCAGGATGACGCCGGCGATGGAGCCGACCAGCGGCCAGGGGCTGGGGTTGACCAGATGGTAGTCGTGCTTGACGGCGCCGTGAGCCATGTTCTTTGAGCCTGCTCTTCTCAAACTTGTCGGACCCGGCGCCGCGGACGGCGCCGGAGGGTTTCGCTATAGCCCCGCCTTGGCCTTCCCGCCAAGAGGCGAGGAGGTCGCGGCGGCGTCAGCCTGTTGGGTCGGCGCCGGGAAGAAGGTGTAGCTGAGCGTCAGCTCGGTCTTTCCCTTCGTCTCGAAGTCGGTGGCGTATTCGGGATCAACGAAATAGACCACCGGGAATTCGACCGTCTGGCCGGGCTGAATGGTCTGATCGCTGAAGCAGAAGCACTCCAGCTTCTGGAAATAGGCGCCGGCCTGTTCAGGCACGACGTTGTAGCTGGCCCGGCCGGTCAGGGCGGTCTTGCCGTTGTTGGTGACCTTGAAAAAGGCCAGGCCGGTGGCGCCGATCTTCACTTCCTGGGTGGTCTGGCTGGGCTTGAAGACCCAGGGCAGGTCGCGAACGTTGGCGTCGAAGCGAATCAGCAGCTTGCGATCCAGCACCTTGGTCGGCGCCGCCTCGGCGCGGCGGATGGTGCCGTCGAAGCCGGTCAGCTGGCAGAAGGCGCGATACAGGGGCACGGCGGCGTAGGCCGCGCCGACCATCCCGGCCAACACCACCCCGCAGATGATCGCCACCCGCAGATTGCGGCGGCCAAGCGCCGAGGTCGTCTTGCGTGCGGGATCAGCGGACAACATACCCCCCCATCTTCAGCACCGTGACCAGGAAGACGATGACGATGAAGGCGACCAGGCTGAGGCCGAGCATGACATTGCGCTTGCTCTGGGCCTGGCGGGCAGCCTGCTGTTCCTGGGCGGTCATCGGCGGACGCGGCGGCGGATAGACCGCCTGGGTCTCGGCGGTGATCGACACCGGCGTCACCGACGGCGCGGCGACGTGGCCGGCCAGGGCGTCGGCCGGCGGCGATTCAGGCTGGGCCGGATCGGGCTTTTGCTGGTCGGTCATCAGGCGAATCCCAGCATGCGTTCGGCCGCCAGGGTGGCGAACAGCGAAAAGAGATAGAGGATCGAGAAGGCGAACAGGTTGCGGGCGTCGCGGGCCCCGACCTTGACGTCATAGAGCTGGCCGTTGCGCGGGTCGGCGCCCTCTCCCGCCTGCGAGCGGAACAGCCGCCAGGCCAGCAGCAGGAACACGGCCCCGCCGAGCCCCGACACCGCCAGATAGGGAAGATGACCAAGACCGGTGAAGACCGGCGCGATGCAGACCGGGATCAGCACCAGGGAATAGAGGAGGATCTGCAGGCGGGTCGATTTCGCGCCCCGGGCCACCGGCATCATCGGCACCCCGGCCTTGGCGTAGTCCTCGGAGGTGTAAAGCGACAGCGCCCAGAAGTGGGGCGGGGTCCACAGGAAGATGATCAGCACCATCAGCCAGGCGTTGGCCGGAGCGGTCCCTGAAGCGGCCGCCCAGCCGATGACCGGCGGCAGGGCCCCGGCGAGGCCGCCGACGACGATGTTCTGCGCCGTCCAGCGCTTCAGCCACATGGTGTAGACCACGGCGTAGAAGAAGATGGTGAAGGCCAGCAGGCCGGCCGCCAGCCAGTTGGTGGTCATGGCCAGCAGCATAACCGACAGCAGGCTGAGCACGATGCCAAGACCCAGGGCGTCGGCACCCTGAACCTTGCCAGACGGCACCGGCCGGCCCTGGGTGCGGCGCATGACGCTGTCGATGTCGGCGTCGAACCACATGTTGAAGGCGGCGCTGGCCCCGGCGCCGACGGCGATGCAGAACACCGCCACGGCCGCCAGCACCGGGTTCATCGGCGCGCTCGAGCAGATCAGCCCGACAAAGGCGGTGAACACCACCAGGGACATGACCCGCGGCTTGAGCAGCTGCAGATAGTCGGTCCAGAGCGCGGGCGCGCGGGCGGCCTGGTCGGCGGCCAGCAGGTCCGGGGCGATCTCTGAAACGGGCGGCGACTTGGGCATAGGCTCATCGCCGCGCGGGCGGCGATCCAATCTCTGACTCTGGATGGACGCCGCCGCGCCGTCCCGGGGGAAGGCGCGGCGGTCCGATCCTAGTGGTGATCGGGGGCGATCACCGGGGGTTCGTTGAACTGGTGGAAGGGCGGCGGCGAGGACAGGGTCCACTCCAGCGTCGTGGCGCCTTCACCCCAGGGGTTGGCCTCGGCCTTGCGGCGGCGGATGGCCGCCTCGATCAGCACCAGCAGGAAGATGACCACGCCGACGGCGGTGATCACATAGCCGATGGAGGAGACCTTGTTCCAGTAGGAGAAGCCGGTCGGGTAGTCGATGTAGCGGCGCGGCATGCCGTCGAGGCCGAGGAAATGCTGCGGGAAGAAGACGATGTTCACGCCCACGAACATGACCCAGAAGTGGGCCGCGCCGAGGAACTCGTTGTACTTCACGCCCCACATCTTCTCGAACCAGTAGTAGAAGCCGGCGAAGATCGCGAACACGGCGCCGAGGCTGAGCACGTAGTGGAAATGGGCCACGACGTAGTAGGTGTCGTGCAGGCTGTAGTCGATGCCGGCGTTGGCCAGGACCACGCCGGTGACGCCGCCGACGGTGAACAGGAAGATGAAGCCGACGGCCCACAGCATGGGCGTCTTGAAGCTGATCGAACCGCCCCACATGGTGGCGATCCAGCTGAAGATCTTCACCCCGGTCGGCACGGCGATGACCATGGTCGCGGCCACGAAGTAGGCCCGCAGATTGATGCCCATGCCCACGGTGTACATGTGGTGGGCCCAGACCAGGAAGCCGACGAAGCCGATGGCCACCATGGCGTAGGCCATGGCCAGATAGCCGAACACCGGCTTGCGCGAGAAGGTCGAGACGATCTGGCTGATGATGCCGAACCCGGGGAGGATCAGGATGTAGACCTCGGGGTGGCCGAAGAACCAGAACAGGTGCTGGAACATCACCGGGTCGCCGCCGTTGGCGGGATCGAAGAAGTGGGTTCCGAAGTTGCGGTCGGTCAGCAGCATGGTGATGGCGCCGGCCAGCACGGGCAGCGACAGCAGCAGCAGGAAGGCGGTGATCAGCACCGACCAGACGAACAGCGGCATGCGGTGGATGGTCATCCCCGGGGCGCGCATGTTGAAGATGGTGGTGATGAAGTTGATGGCGCCGAGGATCGAGCTGGCGCCGGCCAGGTGGAGGGCGAAGATCGCCAGGTCCATCGCCGGGCCGGTATGGCCGATTGTCGAGAGCGGCGGATAGGCTGTCCAGCCGCCGCCGAAGCCGCGGCCCGGGCCGCCGTCGACGAACATCGAGGTGATCAACAGCACCCAGGCCGCCACCAGCAGCCAGAAGGAGATGTTGTTCATCCGCGGGAAGGCCATGTCCGGCGCGCCGATCATGATCGGCACGAACCAGTTGCCGAAGCCGCCGATCATCGCCGGCATGACCATGAAGAAGATCATGATCAGGGCGTGGGCGGTGACCACCGCGTTATAGCCGTGATTGGACTGTTCGATCAGGCCCAGCAGCTGGACCGACGAGCCGGCCTTGAAGATCTGGATGCCCGGCTCGGCCAGTTCCCATCGGATCAGGCCCGACAGCGCCCCGCCAACCAGTCCGGCCATGATGGCGAACAGGATGTAGAGGGTGCCGATATCCTTGTGGTTCGTCGAGAAGAACCAGCGGGTGAAAAACCCGGGCTTGTGATCGGTGTCGTCATGCGCGGCGGCGGCGTAGGCCATCGGTATCTACCTGCGGATCAGAGATTGGCGGCCGACGCGCCCGAGGGCGCGGCGGGAGCCGAGGTCGGGGTGGCGGCGGGGGTCTCGGCGGCGGCGGGAGCAGCCGCGGCCGGAGCCGGCGGCGCCTTCTTGGAGGCGACCCAGGCGTCGAAATCAGCCTGGCTGACCACCTTGATCTCGATGGGCATGAAGGCGTGATTGATCCCGCAAAGTTCCGAGCACTGGCCGTAGAAGGTGCCCACGCGGTCGGCGCGGAACCAGGTCTCGTTGAGCCGTCCGGGAACGGCGTCGGTCTTCAGCCCGAAGGCCGGAAGGGCGAAGGCGTGGATCACGTCCACGGCGGTGACCTGAACCCGGACCACCTTGTTGACCGGCACCACCAGCGGCTCGGTGGCCTTCAGGCGATACAGGCTCTCGGGCAGGCCGGCCGCCTTGACGTCTTCCTCGGCCATCATGTTCGAGGTGATCTCGCCGATGTCCTGGTCGGGATATTCATAGCCCCAGTACCACTGGTAGCCGATCGCCTTGACCGTCAGGTCCACCTTCGGGGTGTCGTTGTATTCGAACAGCAGCCGGAAGGAGAAGATGGCGATGAACATCAGGATCAGAACCGGCACCACGGTCCAGACGATCTCGACGAAGGTGTTGTGGCTGAACTTGGCGGGGACAGGGTTGGCCTTGCGGTTGAACCGCACGATGCACCAGATCAGCAGCCCCAGCACGAACAGGCTGATGACCGTGATGATCGGCAGCAGAATCATGTCGTGGAAAAAGATGGCGTGGACCTTCAGGGGCGACGCCGCCGGCTGAAGCCCCAGTGCGCCATCGGTCGGCTGGCCCATGTTCGCGGCCAGCGCGGGCGCCGCCGACATCATGGTGGTCAGCCCGGCCGCCAGGGCCATCGCAAGCCAGCGCATCCCCTTAACCTTCGCTTTCATACGCCTCACGTCCGTTTCGGCCGCTATCTAAAGCGGTCCATCTAGAGCGGGATAGTCGATAACCCAGCCCGCAGCCCCAGCGCCAGATGTCGCACCCATCCAGTCGCGCCTGATAGGCGGGTGCATACGCGCTGGTCCCTCATTTGCCAAGCGCTCCGAAAGCCCTCTCGCCTTTGAGATTCCGCACATTTCGCCCGACGCCCCCGATTTTGTGTGGCCTGCATAAACAGGTATCTTGCATTGAACACTACCGTGCGATACAAGGGTGCATCACAAAGGACGGAGCACGCCGTGCCGGAAGTCATAGAAACACAACTGAAAAAGGGGGTTCTGGCGCTTTGCGTCCTGTCCCTCCTGTCGCGGGGCGATGGCTATGCCTACGACATCGCCAGCCGCCTGGCCGCGGCCATCGATATGGGGGAAGGCACCATCTATCCCCTGATGCGCCGGCTGCAGGGCGATGGACTGGTCGAGACCTATCTGGTCGAATCGCCGTCGGGCCCGCCCCGCAAATACTATCGCCTGACCGACGCCGGCCGGGCCTCCTACGCGCAGCAGAAGGCCGACTGGGCCGCCTTCGCCGGCGCCGTCAACACCATCCTGGGAGCTGGGGAATGACCAGAGCAGAGTTCATGACGCGCCTTCGGCGAGGGCTCAACGGCCTGCCGCCGACCGCCATCGCCGAGGCCGCCGCCGACTATGACGCCCATTTCGACGAGGCCCTGGCCGCCGGGCGCAGCGAGGAAGAAGCCGCCGCCGCGCTCGGCGACCCTGACCGGTTGTCCCGCGAACTGCGGGCCGAACTGGGCCTCAAGCGCTGGGAAGAAAACAAGTCGCCCTCCTCCGCCATCAGCGCGGTGCTGGGCCTGCTGGGCCTGGGCGCCCTGGATGTCATCATCCTCGTGCCGCTGCTGATGAGCGTGATCAGCGCCGTCTTCAGCCTCTACCTGGCGGTGGTCATCGGCATCTTCACCGGCGGCGCCCTGCTGGTGGTCGGGCCGTTCATCGGCGAGTTTTCCAACCCCTGGCTGTCGGTCGCCGGCGGCATCGGCATCGTCGCCGCCTCCACGGCGGCCGGCGCCCTGGTGACCCTGTTCTGCATCGGCCTGGTCAATGCGGTGGTCTGGTGGGGCCGCCTTCACTACCGGCTGCTCAAGCCGGCCATGGAATCGCAAGGTCTGAGGGACCCGTCATGATCCGCAATCTGCTCATCACCGCCGCCGCCGGCGTTGTCATCTTCTTCATCAGCGCCGGGGCCTTCATCGCCATGGGCGGCGTCGAGGCCGCCCGCCGTGGCGACTTCGAATTCGACATCGACGGCCATCACGTCTACCGCGACCATGGTCGACACGGCGACATGGACAGCGACAGCCGCTACGGCCCGCGGGCCGAGCGCACCCTGGACTGGGCTGGCGGCGACAGCCTGGCCCTGGATATCCCCGCCGAGGTGGTCTTCACCCAGGCCGCCGCCCCGTCGATCACCGTCTCCGGTCCAAAGCGCATGGTCGATCGGGTCAGCATCGAGGACGGCCATATCCGCTTCGCCGACGATGACGACATGATGCACATGGGCCGCTGGAGCCATCACGGCCGCCGGCTGCGCATCCAGGTCGCCGCCCCGGCGGTAAAGGCCTTCACCATCAATGGTCCGGCCGACCTGACGATCCGCGACTATGACCAGCCCAGCCTGGACGTGCGGATCAACGGCAGCGGCGATGTCGAGGGTTTCGGCAAGACCACGGACCTGACCCTGAGCATCGCCGGCTCGGGCGACGCCGACCTCAGCCGGCTGACGGCCGACAGCGCCAGGGTCAAGATCGCCGGCAGCGGCGACGCCATGCTGGACGCGGTCTCCGCAGCGGACGTTCGCATCGCCGGAAGCGGCGACGTCACCCTTGAACGCCGTCCGCCGACCCTGACCAGCGACATCGCCGGGTCAGGCGACCTCGACGTCCCCAACTGATTGTCCGGACGAGGGAGGGGCGCGAGGCAGAGGGCATGTCGGGCGAGGGGATGACGGCGGGCCCGATCATCCCTACGTTCAGGCCATGAGCCTCCCCTCCCTCGCCCCCTCCCTGCTTGACGCCGCCGGCGTCGATACCGATCGCGCCCGCGACATCCTCGGCGAGGCCCTCGCCGGCGCCGACGACGGCGAACTGTTCCTCGAACACAGCGAAAGCGAATCCTTCGTCTTTGACGACGGGCGGCTGAAGAACGCCGCCTACGACTCCGGCGAGGGCTTCGGCCTGCGCGTGGTCGCCGGCGAGACCGCCGGCTACGCCCACGCCTCGGAAATCAGCGAGGCCGCCTTCGGGCGCGCCGCCGATTCGGCCCGGCTGGCCAAGCGCGGCTACAGCGGCGTCGCCGCCGAGGGTCCCCGCTCCACCAACATCCGCCTCTATGGCGAGGACAACCCGGTCGCCTCCCCCGGCTTCTCGGAAAAGGTCGCCCTGCTGCAGGAGATCGACGCCTTCGCCCGGGCCAGGGACAGCCGCATCGTCCAGGTTTCCGCCTCGATGGCCGGCGAGCGCCGCATCGTCGAGATCCTGCGCGCCGACGGCCGTCTGGTGCGCGACGTGCGCCCGCTGAGCCGGGTCAATGTCCAGGTCACCGTCGAGCGCGACGGTCGCCGCGAGAGCGGAACCAGCGGCGCGGGCGGCCGGGCCGGGTTCGAGACCTGGATCACCCCGGAAAGCTGGCAGGGCCAGGTCGACGAGGCCCTGCGCCAGGCCCTGGTCAATCTGGAAGCCATCGACTGCCCCGCCGGCGAGATGGACGTGGTGCTGGGTCCCGGCTGGAACGGGGTGCTTCTGCACGAAGCCGTCGGTCATGGTCTTGAGGGCGACTTCAACCGCAA
This sequence comes from Caulobacter sp., assembly GCA_016125585.1. Taxonomy (GTDB): domain Bacteria; phylum Pseudomonadota; class Alphaproteobacteria; order Caulobacterales; family Caulobacteraceae; genus Caulobacter. The sequence goes on along the minus strand of WGLL01000006.1, from coordinate 166,011 downwards.
GGGCATCAGCGCCTTTTCCGGCCGCGTCGGCGAGCGCGTCGCGGCCAAGGGCGTGACGGTGGTCGATGACGGGACCCTGCCCGGCCGCCGCGGCTCGCTCAGCGTTGATGACGAGGGCACCCCCACCGAACGCACCGTGCTGATCGAGGACGGCATTCTCACCGGATATATGCACGACCGTCAGAGCGCCCGGCTGATGGGTCTTTCCCCCACCGGCAACGCCCGGCGCGAGTCCTACGCCTACATGCCGATGCCGCGGATGACCAACACCGTGATGCTGGGCGGCGAGCACACCCTGGACGAGATGATCGCCTCGACAAAGCGCGGCCTCTATTGCGCGAGCCTCGGCGGCGGCCAGGTCGACATCACCAACGGCAAGTTCGTCTTCCAGTGCACCGAGGCCTATCTGATCGAGAACGGCAAGATCACCCACCCGGTCAAGGGCGCCACCCTGATCGGCGACGGCCCCAGCGCCCTGACCCGGGTGACCATGATCGGCGACGACTTCGCCCTCGACCCCGGCATCGGCGTCTGCGGCAAGGCTGGTCAGGGCGTTCCGGTCGGCGTGGGGCAACCCAGCCTGAAGATCACCGGGCTGACGGTCGGCGGGACGGCTGTCTGAGCGTCCCGCGCCCACGGCCCATGTGAATGATCGCCGATAACATTTCACAAGTTTAATCTACATTTCAGGCTTGTAACGTGCCCTGCCCAGTGGGCGCGGTCAGGTTGCCTTCACCGACGGGCCGGGGGGCTCCGCGGGGGAGACGTAGAAGTATGAGTCCGATTATCGCCTTGCTGGCCGCCGCCTCGCCGGACGCCATCGCCGCAGCCGCCCCCGGTCCGCTGCTGAGCCTGTCGCAGGAGGCCGCCCCGGCGGTCGCCGTCGCCAGCCAGGGCGTCACGCCCTATCCCGCCAGCTTCTTCGCCGAGGCCTCGCCCAACTCGGCCATGGACATGATCGCCCGCATTCCGGGATTCGCCTTTGACGGCGGGGACAATGTGCGCGGCTACGGCGGGGCGGCGGGCAATGTGCTGATCGACGGCCAGCGCAACGCCTCCAAGACCGAGGGGCTGGAAGACGCCCTGCGCCGCATCCAGGCCAAGGACGTCGAGCGGATCGACATCATTCGCGGCGGCGCCCCCGGCATCGACATGCAGGGCAAGACGGTGATCGCCAATGTGATCCTGAAGAAGGACCGCAAGGGCAGCTGGCTGCTGGCGGTCGCCAACGCCCACCACCAGGACGGCCGCAGCCAGCCGGCGATGCGTTTCGAGGGCAGCACCCCGGTGGGCCCCGGCGTCTTCAACTGGTCCAACCTGTTCTACGTCGGCATCGACGACGGGGCCGGCGAGGGGGTGCAGCGCGCCGAGGACCTCAACACCCACGTCGTCACCCGCACCGCCTGGGACGAGACCGGCACGGGACACGGCGCCGATCTGAAGGCCGGCTGGAAGAGCCCGCTGCTGGGCGGCAAGGTGGCGGTCAACAGCCGCTATCACCTGGATATCTACGAATGGTCGCTGAACGCCTTTGACAGCCCCCGCACCAGCCGGCTGTTCCTGGTCAAGGACCGCCAGGAGCAGGAAGACGCCGAGTTCGGCGGCAGCTGGGAGCGGGACTTCGGCAAGGCCAAGCTGGAACTCACCGCCCTGCAGACGGGCCGCGACACCACCTACACCTCAGGCTTCCAGGACGGGACCGACTCGGCCCTGTTCACTGAGGACAGCGAGAGCGGCGAGAGCATCGCCAGGGCCTCCCTGCGCTACAGCTTCGGCCCCGCCCTGATCATCGAGAGCGGCGGCGAGGGAGCGTTCAATTTCCTGGAAGCCAACACCGACTATGTGGAGAACGGCGTCCCCGTCGTGTTGCCGCAGGCCAATGTGCGGGTCGAGGAGGAGCGCTATGAGGCCTTCCTGACGGCGAACTGGCGCCTCAATCCCAAGCTGGCCGTCGAGGGCGGCCTGAAGATCGAGAACTCGACGATCAGCCAGACCGGCGCCACCAACCTGTCCAAGGAATTCACCTACTACAAGCCGCGGGCCATCGTGACCTGGTCGCCGACCAGCGACAACCAGTTGCGCCTGCGGCTGGAGCGTGAAGTGGGACAGCTGAACTTCCGCGATTTCGCCTCCTCCATTTCCCTGTCCACCGGCGGCACGGTGACGGCCGGGGGCGCGGATCTGGAACCCAGCAAAACCACGGTCTTCGAGGCCGCCTATGAGCGCAAGTTCTGGGACGACGGCGCCATCACCTTCCGATACATCCACGAAGAGATCACCGACGTCATCGACCGCATCCGGGTCACCGATGTCTCCAGCTGTCCGATCGTCGGCGGGGCGCCGGACACCAACGACCTGTCCTGCAACTTCGACGCGCCTGGCAACATCGGCGACGGAAAGAACGACATCGGCCAGATCAGCGTGAACCTGCCGCTGGCCAGGCTGGGGATCCAGGGCGGGCTGCTGCGCTCGACCCTGACCTGGCGCAAGTCGGAAGTGACCGATCCCACCACCGGCGATGCGCGGCGGCTCAGCGGCCAGGAGCCGTTCAGCTGGGAAATCCGCTACTCGCACGACCTGCCGCAGTACAAGACGCAATACGGGGTCGATGTGTTCGGAAACTTCACCGAGCGCTACTACCGCTTCGACCGCATCGACCAGGTCGAGCTCGAGACCTGGGTCACCTTCTATGCCGAGTGGAAGCCGGCGCCGGACTTCGCGATCCGCCTGGAGGCGCACAACCTGCTGGGCCGCGACGTGACCCGCAGCCGACGGCTCTACGACGCCCCCCGCGACACCGGCAGCGTCTATTTCATCGAGGACCGTCCCCTGGACTATCCGTCCTTCCTCTACATGCGGATCAGAAAGACCTTCTGACCGACCCCGGCCAGAGCCGGACAGAAAAAGGGCCCCGGATCACTCCGGGGCCCTTCATCGTTTGACGCATTGGCTGGATCAGGCTTCGTCGGGATGACGATCCGGGCCAGCCTGTCGGTCAACGTCCACAGCCGTCACCGGCTGCTCGGTGGCGACGTTGATGCCGTTGGCCCAGTGCTTGATGAAGAAGCTGATGACGATGAAGAAGGCGCCGATGGCGACGCCGGCCCATCCCAGTTTGCCGAACACATCGAGCGACGCGGCCAGGGCCGCGGCCGGGTCGAGCACCTGTCCGCCAACCGTCTCGGTGCCGGCGAAACCGGCGATCCAGCCGCCCACGAACTGAGCGATGGAACTGGACAGGAACCAGACAGCCATCATGAAGGACACCACCTTGGCCACGGACAGCTTGGTGATTTCCGAGAGGCCGACCGGCGACAGGAACAGCTCGCCGGTAGTGTGCAGCAGGTAGAGCACGCCCAGCATGATCAGCGGCATGCGGAAGGCCGAGTCGACCATCCCGCCGGCCCAGACCACCACCAGGAAGCCGAGCCCGACCTGAATGATGCCGAGCCCGAACTTCATCGTCGGGTCGGGATCGCGGTTATGCCTGCCGAGCCACAGCCACAGCGCCGCGAACAGGGGCGCGAAGATCAGGATGAAGGCGGCGTTGAACGACTGGGTCTGGGCGGCGGTAATGCCCATGTCGATCCAGCGCACATTGTCCGGAACGCCGGCCGCAATGACCATTTCCCGCGTGCCGAAGAAGAAGGTCTGGCCGAACAGGTCGAAGGTGAAGGGTTGGCTGATCAGCGCCAGGTTGACGTTGCTCTCGGCGAACAGGTTGAGCGAGGTGCCCGCCTGTTCGAACAAGGTGAAGAACACGACGGCCCCGAGGATCAGCACCAGGGCCAGGCCCATGCGTTGACGTTCGACGCTGTTGCACTCCCGGACCATGAAGTAGGCGATATAGATCAGGGAGATCAGCGTGCTGATGCCCAGGACGGTGCCGACCAGCGCGTTGCGCTGGACCATGAACCAGACCACGCCGACGCCAAGAATGCCGCCGAGATAGATCAGGCCCTCAAGGTTCACCGGTCCGAACAGGGGTTTCTTGAGCCGCTCCGGTTCGGGCGGCTCGCCATGACCTTCCAGCAGCGGCTTGCCGAGCACGAAGGCGATATAGCCCGCCAGCATGCCGACACCCGCCAGACCGAAGCCCCAGCCCCAGCCGTAGTTGGTGCCGAGATAGCCGCAAAGGATGGACGCCCAGAAGGCTCCCAGGTTGATGCCGTAGTAGTAGAGGGTGAAGCCCGGATCGCGGCGCGGATCGCCCTGCGGATAGAGCTGGCCGACGATGGTCGAGATATTGGGCTTGAGGAAGCCCACACCCATGATGATCAGTGAAAGGGCCAGGAAGAAGATGTTGACGTAAGTCGGATCGCGCTTGGTGATTTCCTGCTTGAAGCTGCCCTTGGCCAGCGTAGCGGGAAGCGGCGCGTCGGCCGGCAGGTTCTTGATCGACAGGCCGCCATCGTCGGACGGGCCGAACTCATAGGCCTTCTCGCCGACCTTCAGCTTGACCTCGCGGGCCTCGCCCAGACCGGTGACGACGAACTCGTAGGAGGCGCCATCGTAGATCAGGTTTTCCTGCGCCGGACGGCCCTCGACCGCCATCATCCCGTGTCCGGCGACCAGCAGCAGGGCGCCAAAGGCAACGGCCTTTCGGGTGCCAAGGAAACGGTCGGCCAGCAGACCGCCAATCAGCGGCAGCAGATAGACCAGCGAGGTGTAGGACCCATAGAGGGAGGTCGAGAATTTGCGATCAAACAGGAAATGCTGGGTCAGATAGAAGATCAGGATGCCGCGCATCCCGTAGTAGGAAAACCGCTCCCACATCTCCGCGAAGAACAGGATCAGCAGACCCTTGGGGTGTTTCCGCATCTGCAGAAACACCGGAATTCCCGTCGCCAGGGTCACAAGGATCCCCAGCACAATTACGATATTCATACGAAGGACCCTGTTTGAGACTGAACCGGCCAGCACTGAAACGGTGGTTCCAGCCCGACCTCCCCGATTTGGTGGGAGAAAATCACGCGGGGGATCGTTTCACAAGCAACGGATTGCCATACGCTGTTCGACGAGCCCTTCCGGGGGAGCCCTGCTCGCCTCTCAGGCGTTGTCAGGCAAGGAGGTAGCCGTATGACCCATTCCCGCCTGAAATTCTCCGCCGCACCCGGCCGAACGGTCGCCCTGTTCGAGGGTCACGAGATCGCCGATTCGGACAAAGCCCTGGTCCTGAAGGAAGGCGACTACCCGCCGGTGGTCTATTTTCCCCGCGAGGATGTGGAGTTGGGCGTCCTGCGGCGCACCGACCATACGAGCCGCTGTCCGTTCAAGGGCGAGGCCAGCTATTTCACCCTGTATCGCGACGCCCGCGTCGTCGAGAACGCGGCCTGGTCCTATGAGGATCCGATCGAGGGCGTCGAGCTGATCCGCGACCACATCGCCTTCTATCCGCAGCATGTGGAGATCCGCCATGAGGGGGGCGAAGCCGCCCCCCATGTGCCGCCGCACGATCCGCCCTATGCCGACACCACCGACCCCCGCGACGTCTGAGCGCCGCTGCTTCTTCCTTCTCCCGCGCGCCGGGAGAAGGACGCTTTCGCGCCCTCAGTAGGCGCAGTCCTCGAAGATGCGGTCGATATCGCCGCCCCATTCGCCGTGGAACTTCTCCAGCAGCCGCTCGGCGGGGGTGACGCCGCTCTCGGCGATCTGTTCGAGCTCGCTCAGATAGATGGCCTCGTCGATGAAGCCGCCGTCGAGGCGTTCGCGGTTGCGCAGGCCCTGGCGGGCGATGGCCACCATGTCGATGGCGACGTCCTGGGCGGTGCGGCCGGCGACCTTCGCCTGAAGACCAAGACGCGGCACGTCGCGGCGCAGGCCCTCGCGATCTTCCGGCGTCCAGTCCTTGCAGAGATCCCAGGCGGCGACGAGGGCCGCGTCATCATAGAAGATGCCGGTCCACAGCGCCGGCAGGGCGCAAAGCCGGCTCCAGGGGCCGCCGTCGGCGCCGCGCATCTCCAGATAGGATTTCAGCCGCACCTCGGGGAAGATGGTGGTGGTGTGGTCGGCCCAGTCCTTCATCGTCGCCCGCTCTCCCGGCAGCACATCCAGCTTGCCCTCGATGAACCGCTCGAAGGACTGGCCGGCGAGATCGACATAGAGGCCGTTCCGCTTGGCGAAATACATCGGCACCTTCAGGGCGTAGCGGGCGTAGGTCTCGAAGCCGAAGCCATCCTCGAAGACGAAGTTCAGCAGGCCGGTGCGGTCCGGATCGGTGTCGGTCCAGACGTTGGCCCGGGCCGACAGCAGGCCGTTGGGCTTGCCCTCGGTAAAGGGGCTGTTGGCGAACATGGCGGTGGCGATGGGTTGCAGCGCCAGCGAGGTGCGGAACTTGGCGACCATGTCGGCTTCGGATGAGAAGTCGAGGTTGGCCTGCACCGTGCAGGTGCGCAGCATCATGTCGAGGCCCAGCCTGCCGACCAGCGGCATGTAGCGCCGCATGATCGCATAGCGCCCCTTGGGCATGATCTCGGCCTGGTCGCGGCGAAGGGTCGGATGGAACCCAAGGCCAAGGAACCCCAGCCCCAGTTCGTCGGCGACGGTCTTGACCTCCTCGAGGTGCTGGCCGGTCTCCGAACAGATGTCATGCATGGTCTCCAGCGGCGCGCCGGAGAGTTCGAACTGGCCGCCGGGCTCGAGACTGACATTGGCGCCGTTGCGCTCCAGCCCGATCAGGGTCTTGCCGCCGTCGGCGCGGTCTTCCTCGACCGCGGTCCAGCCGAATCGCATCAGGCCCTTGAGCATCGCCTCGATGCCGGCCTCGCCAGAGTAGGGGACGGTCTTGTGGTCGGAGAGGCGGAAGCCGAATTTCTCATGCTCGGCGCCGACCCGCCATTCAGCCTTGGGCTTGTTGCCGCTGGCGAAGGACTGGGTCAGATCCTCGAGCGTCAGCGGACGGTCGTCCGTCGTCGTCTGCGCCATCCTATGCCTCCCCGGCTGTCTCGAAATGCGATGGCGAGGGAGGCCCTTCCCCAACCGGCGGCGATCTTTACGCTGTTAAGCAGGTGGGAGACAATCACGGTCTTCGCAAGGTGACGTGAACCGTCCGTGCGTCCATCGACACGCGGTCCCTGCGGGTCCGCTGCTCAGGATGACGAAGACTGGGGGGCGCTGACAGGCGTCATCCTGAGCAGCCCGCCACGAGCGGGCGTGTCGAAGGACGCCCGGACGGTCAGCCGCGCCCTGTCCAATCCCCCACCGCCGCCTGCCAGAGAGTCATGGCGCTGATCGCGGCGGTGTCGGCCCGCAGGATGCGCGGACCCAGGGAGACGGGAAGCACCGCCTCCATCCCCCGCAACCGGGCGATTTCCTCCGGGTCGAAGCCGCCCTCCGGACCGATCAGGATCGCCCAGGGTCCGCCGCCCTTTCCGGCCAGGGCGTCCAGAGCCGGCGGGCCGCCGGTCTCGTCGCAGAACATCAGCCGCCGCCCCGCCTCCCAGCCATCGAGCAGCTTCGCCAGTTTCACCGGTTCCAGAATCCGCGGCGGATCCATCCGCCCGGTCTGTTCGGCCGCCTCGATGGCGATAGCCTGCAGCCGGTCGACATTGGCCCGATCAGCGTTGGTGCGGCGGGTCAGCACCGGCTGCACCCGCGCGGCGCCCAACTCGGCGGCCTTTTCGACAATGGTTTCCAGCCGCCCGCGCTTGACCAGCGCCACCACCAGGGTCAGGTCCGGCCCGGTCTCCTGCGGCCGGATCAGCGAACCGACCGTCAGCCGGCAGCGGCGCTTGTCGGCCTCGACCACGGTCGCCCGCCACTCGCCGTCCCGGCCGTTGAACAGCTGAATCTCCGAACCAATCGCCAGTCGCATGACAGCGATCAGATAGCGGGAGGCTTCGGGCCCCGGCGCGATAGGGGCGCCGGCGGCCAGCGGGTCAGGGACGAAGAGACGGATCATGAACTGCCTTCTAGCGCGACAGGCCCACCCGTGTTTAGCCTTCGCAATGGGAAAGAAATCCGACGCCTACAAAGCCGAACTGATCAAGCTGCAAACCGCGATTGTCGCCTGGCGACGCTGGTCGATGGAAACCGGCGAGAAGGTGCTGGTCATCTTCGAGGGCCGCGACGCCGCCGGCAAAGACGGCACCATCCGCCGCATCGTCGCCCACCTGCCGCCCCGCACCACCCCGGTGATCGCCCTGCCCAAGCCGACTGATCGCGACAAGACCCAATGGTATTTCCAGCGCTACGTCGCCCACCTGCCGGCCGCCGGGGACTGCGTGCTGTTCAACCGCTCCTGGTACAATCGTGGCGGGGTCGAGCCGGTGATGGGATTCTGTTCCGAGGCCGAACATGAGGCCTTTCTGGAGGCCGCGCCCGAGTTCGAGGCCATGCTGGTCAGAGACGGCATCAAGCTGGTCAAGCTGTGGCTCGACATCAGCAAGGACGAGCAGGCCAAACGCCTGGCGAGCCGCAAGAGCGACCCGCTGAAACTGCTCAAGACCAGCCCTCTGGACGCCGAAGCCCAGGCCCGGTGGGACGATTATTCCGCCGCCCGCGACCTGATGCTGATCCGCACCGACAGCGCCAAGGCGCCCTGGACCTGCGTCCGCGCCGATCACAAGAAGGCCCTGCGCCTGGCGGTCATGCGCCACCTGCTGCACACCCTGGCCCCGGCGCGGTTCTGCAAGGGGATCGCCAAGCCCGACAGCGACGTGCTGTTCCCCTTCGAGGCGGCGGCGCTGACCGACGGTCGTCTGGCGCGGTAGGTCGCCGTCAAACTTCCTTCTCCCCTTGCGGGAGAAGGTGGCCCCGAAGGGGTCGGATGAGGGGTCGCACCGGCCCCCGCCGCACTGGTGGCTGCCAACCAATCTCGGCCGGACCGCCAGCCCCCTCATCCGGCGCTCCGCGCCACCTTCTCCCGCGAGGGGAGAAGGACGCCCCGAGGCGAACCCTTTCAGCCCCGGTCGGACGCTCCGGCCGGATGGCGGCGAAGATCAGATGAGCCCGTAGGCGAAGTCGTATTTCAGGTGCTGTCGGAACAGCTCCATCAGATGCGCCTCATCGTCCGGCGACAGCCTCACCGCCTGGCGCTTCTCCGCATCGGGCACGATGGTCTCGCCATGGGTCGGGTCGAGGGTCGCGGCCACCGCGTCGCGGCCCGACACGGCGACGGCCGCCTCCACGTCTGCGTCGTTGAGGGTGACCCCCCAATGGGCCCAGACGCGCCGCACCTGCCCGCCCGGATCAGCCTGCAGGTCCTCGTGCCGGACGACGATTACCCGCTGCGGCAGCGCCTGCGCCATCTCGCCCCAGCGATTGAAGAAGCGGATGAACCACCAGGCGTCGTCGATCTTGCGCACGCCGGGCGCACCCCGCCGCACGAACTCGGCAAGAGACCCCAGCGAATAATCCTCCGCCCATTTCACGTAATAGCTGAGCAGCGCCTGGCGGATGTCGCGCACCAGAACGACCGTCGGCGGCAGCTTCACCAGCCCCGCCCCGGCCAGCGGCGCGATCAGCCGCGAGGGGATGTTGTGCGAACTGCCGATGCGCGGCGCCGCCGCATGCACCCGCGCGTGCTTGGGATGGCCGATGAAGGCGTCGCTGTCGGGACCGCTGGAATGGGCCGGCGGCGGCAGGTCCAGGTGATGGGCGATGGCGTGGCTGGCCATGTAGCGCAGCCAGTGGGTGCCGCTGTTCTTGGCGGTCGCCAGAAACCCGTCGACGCGCGGTCCGTACTTGACCAGGTGGAAGCTGGTCAGGTCATTTTCCAGATCGCGGCCCGAAAGTCGCTGGACGTCGGTCGCCAAGGCCGGTTGTCTCCCCATATGCAACAGGTCGGGTGTAGCCGCCGCTGGAGGGATCGTCGATGGACTATGTGAACCTGGGAAACACCGGTCTGAAGGTCTCCCGCCTGTGTCTGGGCTGCATGACCTATGGCTCGCCGGAGTGGCGCCCCTGGGTGCTGGATGAAGACGCCAGCAAGCCCTTCTTCAAGGCCGCCGCCGAGGGCGGGATCAATTTCTTCGATACCGCCGACATGTATTCCAACGGCGCCAGCGAACAGGTCACCGGCAAGTGGCTGAAGAAATACACCCGTCGTCAGGAGACGGTGATCGCCACCAAGGTCTTCTTTCCGCACGGCAAGGGTCCCAACGCCGGCGGCCTGTCGCGCAAGCACATCTTCGACGCCGTCGACCGCTCGCTGAAGAACCTGGGCACCGACTACATCGATCTCTACCAGATCCACCGCTTTGATCCTGACACCCCCATCGAGGAGACGCTGGAAGCGCTGCATGACGTGGTGAAGGCCGGCAAGGCCCGCTACATCGGCGCCTCCTCCATGTACGCTTGGCAGTTCGCCACCATGCTGGCGACCAGCGAGAAGAACGGCTGGACCCGCTTTGTCTCGATGCAGCCGCAGTACAATCTGGTCTACCGCGAGGAAGAACGCGAGATGCTGCCGCTCTGCGAGGCCGAGGGCGTCGGGGTCATCCCCTGGTCGCCCCTGGCTCGCGGATTCCTGGCCGGCGGTCGCAAGGCGCCGGGCGAGGGCGAGACCGAACGCTCCCGCACCGACGAATTCTCACCCCGGCTCTACTACCGCGACGCCGACCACGCCGTGGTCGAGGCGGTCAGCGCCATCGCCGCCGAGCGCGGCGTATCCAACACCCAGATCGCCCTGGCCTGGGTGTTGCGCAACAGCGCCATCACCGCCCCCATCATCGGGGCCAGCAAGCTGCACCATCTGTCCGAAGCGCTGTCGGCCCTTGAGATCGTCCTCAACGACGACGAGGTGAAGCGGCTGGAAAAGCCCTACCAGCCCAAGCCGGTGCTGGATCACGCGTGAGGCGTTTGCCTGAATAGCCCCCTTCCCCCTGGAGGGGGGAAGGGTTGGGGATGGGGGTGGCGGCCCATCCGCTGGCGCGGCGCCTGTAGAGTTGCGCCGGCGGGTCCGCCGCACCGAATTTCATCGCGCAGGACTGACAATTCCACCGGCGAAATTCGCCAGACCGTGAGCCCATGATCAAGCACCTCCACCCCCATCCCCGGCCCTTCCCCCCTCCAGGGGGAAGGGAGGACTTTCTTGCATGACCACCACCCTCTCCGCCGCCCAGGCCCGCCGCATCGCCCTGGCCGCCCAGGGCTTCCAGGCTGCCCGCCCTGACGCCGCCTCCGCCCGCCATTTCCGCAAGACCGTCCAGCGGCTCGGCGTGGTGCAGATCGACAGCGTCAATGTCGTCACCCGCACCCACTACCTGCCCAAGTTCTCCCGCCTGGGGGACTACGACCGCGAGACCCTGGAATCCGAGGCCTGGGGTAAAAGGCGCAGCCTGTTCGAATACTGGGGCCATGAGGCCTCGCTGCTGCCGATGGAACATCAGCCGCTGTTCCGCTGGCGCATGGCGCGGGCGCAGGCCGGCGACGGGGTGTGGAGCGGGCTGGCCAGGTTCCGGCGCGAACGCGGCGACTACATCGACAATATCCTCGCCGAGATCGAGAAACGCGGCCCGGTCACCGGCGGCGACTTCGCCGCAGGCCCGCGCGGCCAGCCCGGCTGGTGGTCGTGGTCGGAGGGCAAGCGTGCTCTGGAATGGCTGTTCTGGGCTGGTCTGATCACAACCAGGACCCGGCGAGGATTCGAGCGGGTCTATGACCTGACCGAACGGGCCCTGCCCGCCGCCATCGTCAATCTGCCGACTCCGACCGAGGCCGAGGCCCAGCGCGAGCTGGTCCGCATCTCGGCCCGGGCCATGGGTGTCGCCACCGCCGCCGACCTGCGCGACTATTTCCGTCTGGGGGTAGAGGACACCCGCAACCGTATCGCCGAACTGGTCGAGGCCGGCGAGCTCCTCCCGGTCACGGTCAAGGGCTGGGCCAAGCCTGCCTACCTCGACCCCGCCGCGAAAATCCCGCGAAAGATCCGGGCCCGGGCCCTGCTGTCGCCCTTCGACAACCTGATCTGGTTCCGAGAGCGCACCGAGCGCCTGTTCGGCGTCCGGGTGCGGCTGGAGATCTACACGCCGGCCCACAAGCGCGAGCACGGCTACTACGTCCTGCCCTTCCTGCAGGACGAGGCCATCACCGCCCGCGTTGATCTGAAATCCGACCGCAAGGCCGGCGCCCTGCTGGTCCAGGCCGCCTGGCGCGAGCCGGACGCCGACGGCGAGACGGCGGCGGCCCTGGCGGCGGAACTGAAGCTGATGGCCGGCTGGCTGGGCCTGGAGCGGGTCGAGGCGGTGGGCAGGGGCGATCTGGCGGCGGAGCTGGCAGGCGCGCTCTAACCCTTCTCCCGGCAAGCGGGAGAAGGAACCTGAAGAGCTCAGATCGTCCCTTCACTCACCGCCGCCAGCCGGGCGTAGGTCCCGCCGCTGGCCCTCAGTTGGGCGTGGGTCCCCTCCTCGACGATGCGCCCGGCCTCGAACACCAGGATGCGGTCCGCTCCGCGAATGGTCGACAGGCGGTGGGCGATGACGATGGTGGTGCGACCGGCCATCAGTTCATCCATGGCCGCCTGGACCAACTGTTCGGTGCCAACGTCGAGGCTGCTGGTCGCCTCGTCGAAGACCAGGATCGGGGCGTCGGCCAGGAAGGCGCGGGCGATGGCCACCCGCTGCCGCTCGCCGCCGCTCAGCTTGACGCCGCGCTCGCCGACCAGGGTGTCGTAGCCCTTGGGCAGCGCCATGATGAAGTCATGGGCCCGCGCCCTCTTCGCCGCCAGGCGCACCTCGTCGGCGGTGGCGCCGGGGCGGGCGTAGGCGATGTTCTCGGCGATGGTGCGGTGGAACAGGGCCGGGTCCTGGGGCACCACGGCGATGGCCGCCCGCAGGCTGCTCTGGCTGACCGCCGCCACATCCTGGCCGTCGATGACGATGCGGCCGCCCTGCAGGTCATAGAGCCGCTGGATCAGCTTGACGAAGGTCGATTTGCCGGCCCCGGTCCGCCCGACCAGAGCCACCCGCTCGCCGGGGGCGATGCGCAGCGAGAAGTCGTCGTACAGCGGCGCCTCGGCGCTTTTGTACCGGAAGGTCACCCCCTCGAAGACGATCTCGCCCTCGCCGCCGACAAAGGCCGGGGCGCCCGGCGCGTCAGGCACCTGCGGGGCAGTGCGCTCGTAGCCGGCGACGTCCTCGGTGTCGTCCAGCCCCTTCTGCAGCATCCGCACATTCTCGCCGAGGTTCCGCAGATAGCCGCTCATCAGCATGAAGGCGGTGATGGCGAAGCCCAGGTCGCCGGGAGTCGCCCTGCCCTGCAGCCACAGGTGCACGAGGATTCCGGTGCTGCCGGCCTGCAGCAGCACGGTGAGGATGTTCTGCAGGATCCAGACATCCATGAACCGGCTCCAGGTGGTCATCACCGCCCGATGCCAGGTCTCCATCAGCACGGCGAACCGCGCCTCTTCCCGGTCCTCGCCACCGAAGGATTTCACTGTCGGATTGGAGGTGATGGCGTCAGCGAGGGCCCCGCCGATACGGCTGTCCAGGGCGTTGGAGCGCAGGTTGGCGGGCCGCACATAGACGCGCACCAGCCAGAGGTTGGTCCAGATGAAGCCGAAAACCACCAGGAAGGAGATGACTCCAACCATCGGCCATTTGAACGCCATCTGGATGCACAGGCCGAACAGCACCACCGCGGCCGGTCCCAGCCACAGGATCACAGCGTCCGAAACCTGGTCATAGCCCCACATGGCCCGGCTGATTCGGCGCACCGTCGAGCCCGCGAAGGTGTCGGCGTGCCAGTCGGCGGAAAAGCCCTGCACCCGCCGGAAGGCCTCGTTGGTCATGTCCCGCATGTTCCGCGCCGCCAGCGGGTTCCAGAAGCGGAAGGCGATGTTGCGGATGACCACGAAGGCCACATAGACCCCGACGAAGAACGCCCAGGCCCGCCAGGCCCGATCAGCGTTGCGCGCCGGGTCGGCCACGGCGTCGAGCAGGGCCTTGGAGGCGGTCGGCAGCATCAGGTCGAAGCCGACGGCGAGCAGCATCAGGCCGGCAGAGGTCACCAGCAGCCAGCGTCGCCGCAGCCACAGCCGCGCGACAAAGGCCAGCACCTGGCCGTTCGACAGCACCCTTCCCCGGGTGACCTCCTCGTCTTCGTAGTGATCGGTCATGGCTCGCCTTCGAGGCGAGGGACATAGTCGGGAACGGCGTTCGGCGGGAGGGCGCCGGCGTCAAAAACACGCCGAGAGGCTTTCGGGCGACAGGCCGGCTTGTGACCCGGCGGCCCATCGGGCACATCGGACCTGTGTCGTTCACCGAACCCTTCTTCCTGCTGGTCTTCGCGCCCCTGACGCTGATCGCCTTCTGGGGCGCGTCGCGGCTGTGGGGCCGGGAAGCGGCCTTGGGCGTGGTGTTCGCCGCCTCATGCCTGTTCTACGCCAGCTACGGGCTCAAGATCTTCGCCCTGATGGCCGCCGGCACGGCGATCAACGGGGTGGCCTGCATGTTGCTGGTCCGCACCCCGGTCCAGCGGTCGCTTGCCCGTTCAGTCATCTTCTGGGGCGGCCAGGCGTGGAATTTCGGAGCCTTGGCGGTATTCAAATACCTGGCGCCCCTGCTGATCGACCCCGGTCCCGGCGCGGCCCAGATCGGCATTCCGGTGGGCATCTCCTTCTATACCTTCCAGCAGGCGGTCCTGCTGATGGACGCCTGGCGTCACGAGCCCCGGGTAATGGACTATCTGCCGGCCCGCCGTCCCCTGCTGGGGTTTCTGCGGTTCGGCGCCTTCCACACCTTCTTTCCGCAGCTGGTGGTCGGACCGATCACCTATCTCTCGGAATTCGGACCCCAGGCCCTGGGCATCCGGTTTGGCCGGCCGCGGCGCAGCGACATCGAGGTCGGCGTCACCCTGATCGCCATCGGCCTGTTCAAGAAGGTGGTCATTGCCGACGGCCTGGGCCGGGTCACGGCCCCGGTGTTCAGCTTTCTCGGCGACGGCATGCCGGTCACCACCTTCCAGGCCTGGCTGGCCCTCACCGGCTATTTCGCCCAGCTCTATTTCGACTTCTCGGGCTATTCCGACATGGCCCTCGGGCTGGCGCGGCTGTTCGGCATCCGCCTGCCGATCAATTTCGACTCGCCCTTGCGGGCCAGCGGCATCGCCGACTTCTATCGCCGCTGGCACATCACCCTGACCCGGGTCATCGGCCGGTTCCTGTTCACGCCGCTGTCGCTGTGGGGAACGCGCACGGCCGCCGTCGCGCGGATGGGCAGGCTGCCCGCGCGGCTGCTGTCGGCCTGGCTGCCGATCCTGATCAACTTCCAGGTCATCGCCCTGTGGCACGCCGCCCTGCCGACCTTCGTCCTGTTCGGCCTGATCCACGGCCTGTGGTTCGTCGCCGAGACCGAGGTGCGGGCCTCGAAGAGCTGGCGCGACTTCAAGCGGCGGACCACCCCCGGCCTGCGGTTGCGGCTGGGCCAGGCCCTGACCATCCTGCCGCTGATGCTGACCTTCGCCCTGTTCCGCTCCCCGACCCTGGCCACCTTCACCGACCTGCTGGCCGCCCTGGTTCCGACGCGCGGCCTCGGGGCGCCGGACCTGCATGGCGCCGCCTGGGTGATCGGCGCCTTTGGCCTGATCTGGCTGGCGCCCAATTCCCATGAGCTGTTGCGCCGCTATCGACCGGGCATCCGCACCTGGGACAATCCCTCGACCACCCCGGCCCTGCTGCGGGTCGAATGGCGGCCGAACCTGCCCTGGGGCCTGGCCATCGCCCTGATGCTGCTGGCCGCCTTCTATGTGCTCAGCCACAAGACCCCCTTCATCTACATGGGCTACTGACCATGGCGACGGGCGCGACAGCGATGAGGGGATGGGCGCGAACCTGGCAACGCCTGCTGCGCGGACGGCTGGCGCCGTCCTTCATGCCCGGGCGCTGGAGTTTCCTGGCGGCGGCCGGCGTGGCCCTGCTGTTGTTGCTGGGGGTGGCGGTGCTGGTCACCGCCGTCGATCCGCACAACCTCTATCCCTGGGGCGCCCATCCGAAGCTGGGTGAGGAAAAGCTGATGGGCGCGGCCCAGTCGCAGGTGCTCAATGTCGTCACCGACGGCGACTTCGACGGCCTGCTGATCGGCGCGTCCTCGGCCCACCAGTTCGAGGGTCCGGACCTGTCCCGCTATCTCGACGGGGTCACGCGAGGCTACGCCCTGACCTACAACGGCGCCGCCCCCAGGGATCTCGATGTGATCATGCGGCGGGTGGCAGAGACCCCCGGCCTCAAGCGCGCGGTGCTGAGCTATGACCTCAGCTACATGGCGCCGGCCAGCGTCGCCCAGCCCGGCTTTCCCCTGGCCCTCTATGACGACACGCCGTTCAATGATCTGGGCGCCCTTGGCCCCTCCACCCTGCGGTTGTCCTGGCGCCTGCTGCGCGGCCAGTCCTACTGGGACCGGCGTTGGGACATGACCGCCTACCGAAAATACATGGCCGAAGTCTATGCGCGGAGCCGGTCCCCCAAGGTGGTGAAACTCTACAAGGGCTTCATCGCCGACCAGAAGCCGCGGATCGACGCCCCGACCACCCTGACCTGCGCCGACTTCACCGCCAACAACGAGATTGCCGCCTTCGCCCGGCGGCTGAACCAGCGCGGGGTGCGGCTGGACATCGTCATCCCGCCCTACAGCTATGTCGCCTATTACGACCTCAGCCGTCCCGAGCGCGTCCAGCGGGTGCGGGGCCAGCCGGCCCTGGCGGCCCTGCTGCAGGCGCGGCGCTGCATGATCGCCGCCGTGGCGCCCTATCCCAACACCCGGGTGCATGGATTCGACCTGGACGCCGGACTGACCGATGATCTGGCCAACTACTGGGACGCCACCCACCTCTACGGGTCGGCGCGGGGGATCGAGATGCTGAAGGCCATCAACCGGGGCGACCACGTCCTGACCCGCCAGAGCTTCGAGCCCTACGCCCGGGAACTGCGCCGCCGGGTCAGCGCCTATCACTATTACAACAGCAAGGTCGTTCCGTGAGCGCCGCCGTCGACGCCGCCCGCGAGATCGCCCCCGGCGCCGGTCCGGCCACGACGCGGCTGATCGAGGCCCAGATGCGGGCCTTCCCGGAACATGAGGCCGCCTTGCGCAAGCGGTTCGCCCTGGCCGACGCCGATCCGATCTTCTGCGAAACCCTGGCGGGGATGATCGAAAGGATCGCCGGCGAGACTCTCGCCGCGGTCTGCGACGACTACCGATGGCTGGCCGGGGCGGTTCTGGAGGAGGAACTGTTCTTCCGCCGCGAGGGCCGCTACCGCCTGACGAGCTTCGCCGAGGCCGAGGCCCTGGTCTACGCCGACGCCGCCTACATGACCCGCTACATGAACGGCCTGCTGCTGTCGCAGCTGTGGTGGGCCAACCATACCGCCGTGCTGGCCTGGTTCCGCGACCGCTACCTGCCCGCCAATCGCCCCGGCGCCCGCCATCTCGAGGTCGGACCGGGCCACGGGCTGTTCCTGCATCTCGCCGCCAGCGACGCACGCACCAGCGAGGCGACCGGCTGGGATGTCAGTCCGGCCAGCCTGGATCAGGTGCGCCACACCTTCGCCGCCCTCGGCAAGGCGCCGCCGCCGCTCAGCCTGGTCAATCTGTTCGAACCCTCGCCGGAGCAGTTCGACTCGATCTGCTTTTCCGAAGTGCTGGAACATCTTGAGACGCCGGCCAAGGCGCTGGCCCGCGTCCATGACCTGCTGGCGCCGGGCGGGCGGGCGTTCATCAACGCGCCGGTCAATTCCCCCGCGCCGGATCACATCACCCTGTTCTCCACCCCCGAGGCCATCGTCGAGCTGGTGTCCGGCGCCGGGCTGGTCGTCGAGGAGTTGCTGCTGGCGCCGTCGACCGGCGCCAGTCTGGAGCGGGCGCGAAAGTTCGCCCTGGCCATCTCCACCGTCATCATCGCGCGGCGGGCCGACTAGAGGCTTTGCTTGCCGCCTGTTTGTTCCGATAACCGGTTCCATCTTTCGACACGCGCTCTGAAGGAGCCCAAATGGACGACGCCGCCATCCTGGCCGGACTGGAAGAGATCATCCGCGAGCTGTTCGACGACTACGACGGCCCGGTGACCCCGGCCCTGGCCGCCGCCGACGTCGAGCAGTGGGACAGCCTGGCCAATGTGCAGCTGATGGTCCTGGCCGAACGCACCTTCGCCGTGCGCTTCACCACCGCAGAGATTTCCGGCCTGGCCAATCTCGGAGAACTGGCCGCCCTGATCCGCGCCAAACAGGGGTGAGGATGACGCCGATCGCGCCCGGACAGGTGGTCGAACACCCCTTCATCGTCGACCATCGCGCGATGATCGCCTTCGCGGCCCTGTCCGGCGATCGCAGCGCCGTCCATGTCGATCCCGCCTTCGCCCGCGCCCGGGGCTATGACGACGTCATCGTCTACGGCGGCCTGATGCTGGCCCAGCTGTCCTATGTGGTCGGAACCCTGATGCCTGGCGGCGACGGGGTTTCCGTGCGCTGGAGCATCGATTTCCGCGGCCCCCTCTATGTCGGCGAACTGGCCACGCTGCGGCTTGAGGTGGCCCATGTGTCGCCGGGCGCTGGACTTGTCGAGGGCCGATTCACCATCAAGGCAGGCGAGCGGCTGGTCGCCAGCGGCAAGACCCAGAGCCTGGCGCCGACGGACCGGATCGCCCCGGATCCGGCGCCATGAGCCTCGACCTCGCCGACTTCTTCTGGCGGCCCGAACGTCGGCCTGACTGGGACGCGGCGCTGAAGGCGGCGATGGCCGGGATCGAGGCCGCCGCCGGATCTGCCATCCCCCCCGCCGCGTTGCTGGCCTTGAAAGGCCTGGCCGGCGAGCGTCCCGGCCCTCTCGACAGCCTCAAACTCGGCAAGGCGGCCGCTCGCCTGGCCCTCGGCAAAAGAGGCCAGTCGGTCTTTCGCCCGCTTCGCATCGCCCTGGCCGGCGCCGCCAACACCAGTCTTCTGGCCGCCGACCTGCCCGCCGCCGGGCTGGCGCGGGGCCTGCTGATCGAGGTGGTGGAGGCGCCGTTCGACACCGCTCCGGCCCTGGCCGCGGGCCGCATCACCCTGCCCGGCGAGGATGACCTGGACGCGGTGTTGGTGCTGGCGCCGGGCGACGACCCTGCGCAGCTGGCCGCGGGCCTGCGGTCCCGACTGGGCGCGGCGATCATCCTCGCCACCACCCCTGTTCCCGCCGGTCTCGCCTCGGCCGATCTGGCCAACGGCGACAGCGCGCGGCGCCGGATCCTGGACGGCAACATCGCCCTGGCCGATGGCGCGGCCGAGGGCGGCTGGCAGGTCTGGGACCTGGCGGGCCTCGCCGCCGAGGTCGGGACCAGCCGCTTTTTTGATACGGCCCGGTATCTTTCGGCCCGCCTGCCCTTCGCCGCCGAATACAGCCTGCTGGCCGCCGACCATCTGTGCCGTCTGCTGGCGGCCATGGCCGGAGTCGCGGGCCGCGCCCTCGTTCTCGATCTCGACAACACTGTCTGGGGCGGGGTCATCGGCGATGACGGGCTTGAGGGTCTGGTTCTGGGCGCCGGCTCCCCGGAGGGCGAGGCCTTTGTCGCCATCCAGCGCCTGGCCCTGCACCTGCGAACCCGAGGGGTGGTGCTGGCGGTCTGTTCGAAGAACACCGAGACGGTGGCCCGCCGCGGGTTCGCCCATCCGGAAATGTTGCTGAGCCTGGAGGACATTGCCGTCTTTCATGCCGACTGGAGCGACAAGGCCGCCGGCATGACCGCCATCGCCGAGGCGCTGGATCTGTCTCCGTCCGCCCTGGTGCTGCTGGATGACAATCCGGCCGAGCGGGCCTGGGTCCGCCAGGCCCTGCCCCAGGCGATGGTTCCCGAACTGCCCGCCGATCCCGCCGGCTATCCCGCCGCCCTGATCGCCAGCGGCGTCTTTGAACACCTGCCGCTCACCGCCGAGGACGCCGGTCGCGCCGCCTCCTACGCGGCCCGGGCCGTCGTGGCCAGGGCGCGTTCCGGGGGCGACTACGACGCCTGGCTGGCCGGACTGGACATGACCCTGACAGTCGCGCCCTTCGATGCGGTCGGCCGCGGCCGGATCGCCCAGCTGATCGCCAGGTCCAACCAGTTCAACCTGACCGCCCGTCGTTACAACGAGACGGAGGTCGCGGCGCTGGAGGCCGATCCGGCCGTCCTGACCTGGCAGGCCCGTCTGTCGGACCGCCTCGCCGACCACGGCATGATCGGGGTGGTCATCGTCCGGCGCGTCCAGGGTCCCGACTGGGTGATCGACAGCTGGCTGATGTCCTGCCGGGTGCTGGAGCGCGGCGTCGAGCAGGCCCTGATGAACCGGCTGATCGCCGAGGCGAGAGCGGCGGGCGCCGAGACCCTGACCGGCCGCTGGATCGACAGCGGCCGCAACGGCCTGGTGGCGAACTTCTATGACCGCATGGGGTTCTCAAAGGTCGCCGACGGCGAATGGCGGCTGGACCTGCACACGGCTACCGAACTGCCGACCGACCTGGTCGCCGACCTCCGAGGGTCGTGATTTCGCCTCGGGGCGCCCTTCTCCCCTTGCGGGAGAAGGTGTCGGCGCAGCCGACGGATGAGGGGTCGTGCGTAACGTTTTGGGCGCAGGGCCCGGGATGACGGGAGCAGGAGGCCAGGGCCATCCTGATGGGAACGGACCGGAGCCGCTTGCCTTCCAGCCCGCCGACCTTTCCAATCGCGACAACACAAGGGAGCAGGCAGATGGACCTCGGACTCAAGGGCAAGACGGCGCTGGTCACCGGCGGCACGCGCGGCATCGGCCGGGCCATTGTCGATCAGCTGGCCGAGGAGGGCTGCAATGTCGCCCTCTGCGCCCGCAACGCCGATCAGGTCGAGGAGGCCGTCGCGGCGCTCAAGGCCAAGGGGGTCAAGGCCTGGGGCGCGGTCGTCGATTTGGCGGTCGAGGGCGCGCTGAAAGCTCTGGTCGCCGACGCGGCGGCGGCGCTGGGCGGGCTGGACATCTTCGTCTCCAACGTCAGCGGCGCCATGGGCCTTGGCAACACCCCGGCCGGCTGGCGCCAGGCGGTCGAGGTCGACATCCTGCGCACCGTCGAGGGCTGCGAGGCGGCGGCTGAAATCCTGCCCGCCGGCGGGTCGATTGTGGTCATCGGCACCATTTCCGCCGTCGAGGTGCCCGGTCCCCGCGCACCCTACAGCGCCGTAAAGGCCGCCCTGCTGCCTTACGTGAAGAACCTGGCCCGCGATCTGGGGCCCAAGAACATCCGCGCCAATGTCGTCGCCCCTGGGCCGATCTACTTCAAGGGCGGGGTCTGGGACATGATCGAGCAGCACATGCCCGACCGCTTCAAGACCACCCTGGAGCGCAGCCCCCTCGGCCGCCTCGGCGCGCCCGAGGAAATCGCCAACGCCACCGTGTTCCTGGCCAGCCCCCGCGCCAGCTACATCACCGGCGCCAACCTGATCTGCGACGGCGCGGTGACCCAGCGGGTGGATTTCTAAACGCCTCCCCCAGGCGCGAAGCGCCGATGTGGGGGAGGTGGCCGGCGCGTAGCGGCGGACGGGGGGGGTAACCGCGGACGCAGGCGGCAGCGGCAGCAGGTTCCGCCGCCGCCCGAGTTGAAGACCCCCTCCACCATCGCTGCGCGATGGTCCCCCTCCCCCGAGGGGGGAGGAAACTGCTCTTGAGGAAAGAGTGAAAACGTTAATCGTTGGCCAAGGTGCCCAAGCCGGAAGCGGACGCTCCGAAAAGCGGCTATGGGTGGAAAGCGGACCCAACCCTTGCCATGTTCTCCTGTGGTCAAGCTCTTCATCACTGGGAACGCGGGCAGCGGCAAGACGACCTTGGCGCACCGCTTGGGGAGCGACCTCAAGGTTCCGGTCCATAGTCTCGATAAAGTTGTCTGGCGGCCGGGCTGGAGGAAGACGCCGGCCAACGAGAGAGATTTGGCGATAGCAGGGCTGGTCGCGAACCCTCGTTGGGTCATCGAGGGAGTCTCGCCGGCCGTACTCGTCTGCGCGGACATGGTGATATTTCTAGACGTTCCACGTCCCCTTTGCATGGTCCGCTGCGCAAGACGAAACCGGCAATACCTTTTCTCCAGCCGACCGGGGCTGCCCGACGACTGTCCTGCAATCAAGATTATCGGAAGGCTCCTCCAGATCATCTGGCGGTTTCCGCGCCGGGTTCGTCCGGGGATACTCGCAATGATCGAGGAACATCCGGGCCAAACCTTTGTCGCGACGAACGATCAAGAGGCCGATGAAGTGCGCGAGCTCATCCTGAAGCGAGCGCGGAGCAGTCACTAGCCTCTTTGGCTCCAGCGTCCGCAAAGGGTCGAAAGCCGACCTCCAACTCCCGGTTTGCGAAGTCAACAATCGCCCCATATTGAACCGGGTGAGGGACCGGCTGCACCTCCCCGCTCCTCCCCCATGCACGAAGCGCCGGTTTGGGGGAGGTGGCCGGCGCGTAGCGGCGGTCGGAGGGGGTAACCACAGACGTCAGCGGCGGCGGACACAGGGTCCGCCGCCGCCAGTGTTGAAGACCCCCTCCACCATTGCTGCGCGATGGTCCCCCTCCCCCGAGGGGGGAGGAGTTTCCTTGCCTAGAACGTCTCGCCGACCATCTCCTCGCTCTTGGCCCACAGCGCCTTGGCGTTGTCGGCGTCGAGGGCGTAGCTGCGGACGCCGCCGCGCAGGCCCGGTTCGTTCTGCAATTCGGCCACATGACAGTCCTCGCAGTAGAGGCCGCCGACATCCGCCGCATCGGCCACCACCGCCGCCCAGACCGAGGTCGCCGCGCCCTGCGGGATGGTCTTCCAGCTGAAGGCCTCGCCGGCCGGCTGGGCCGAGGTGATGGAGTCGATCATCGCCTTGGTGGTTTCCGGGGTCATGTGGCGGCCAAGTTCGGTCTGGATGCCGCCGGGATGCACCGCCGCGGCCCGCACGCCGCGCGCCTTGTGACGGCGGTCGAACTCGACGGCGAACAGCACATTGGCGGTCTTGGAGCGGCCATAGGCGCCGAACTCGGTGTATTCAGTGGTCTCGAAATTGGGGTCGTCCAGATTGACGTCCGAGAAGCGGTGACCGGCCGAGGCCAGATTGACCAGTCGGCCGCCCGGCCTGATCAGCGAGGCGACGCGGTTGACCAGCACGAAGTGGCCCAAGTGATTGGTGCCGAACTGGGTCTCGAAACCGTCTTTCGTTGTACTCTTGGGACAGGCCATCACCCCGGCGTTGGCGATCACCACATCGAACGGCCGGCCGTCGGCCAGCAGGGCGTCGGCGCAGGCGCGGACGCTTTTCAGGTCAGCGAGGTCGAGTTCGATCAGTTCCAGCCCGCCGCCGTTGGCCGCCTGGTCGCGGACCACCTGGGTCGCCCCTTCCGCCTTCTTCAGGTCGCGGGCGGCGCCGACCACCTGCGCGCCATGGGCGGCCAGGGCGCGGGCGGTCTCGACGCCGAGGCCGGCGGAGACGCCGGTGACGAGGATGCGCTTTCCGGAAAGATCAACGCCCGCCAGGACGTCGTCGGTGGTCGAGGTGGCGCCGAAGGATGCGGTCATGTCTGGTCTCCCGATGAGGACCCCGGCCGCGCGCATTGCCAATCGGTGGCTGCGTCGTTAAAACGGAGGAGGTCTCCGGTTTATATACGGAGGGTTCCTCCGTTTAGCAAGGAGTCTTTGTCGTGACCGCTGCCGACACCGTCCGCCGCAAGCCGCGCGCCGACAGTCAGCGCAATCGCGAGCGCCTGCTGGAGGCCGCCAAGGCCGGCTTCGCCGAGACCGGCCCGGACGTCAGCCTGGAAGAGATCGCCCGCCGCGCGGAAGTCGGCATCGGCACCCTCTATCGCCACTTCCCCACCCGCGACGCCCTGGTCGAGGCCGTTTACCGCCGTGAGGTCCAGGCCCTGGCCGATGGCGCGACCCGCCTGCTGGAAACCCTGCCGCCCGGCGAGGCGCTGCATCAGTGGATGCGCTCCTTCATCGACTATGTGGCGGCCAAGAAGGTCATCGCCCCGGCCCTGGGCGGCATGGTCGGGGGCCCCTCGCAGGTGTTCGCCGCCTCCGGGGTGATGATCCGGGAGGCCATGACGACCCTGGTCGAACGAGCCCGGGCCGCCGGCGAGATCCGCGCCGACGCCGACCCCGCCGACCTGCTGCACGCCGTCGTCGGCTTCGCCTACGCCCCGACCGGCCCCGACTGGAACGCCAGCGCCCTGCGGCTGGTCGATATCCTGATGGACGGCCTCAGGGTCCGCTGAAGTCCAGCCGTCGGCGCTGCCGTTCAAGATACAGCCGCTCTGCGGGCGCCGGCGACAACGCCAGGGCCGCGTCATAGGCCGAGGCCGCCGCCAGCCTCTGGCCGGTCTGGTCGAGCAGCCAGGCCCGGGCGGCTTGCCAGGGCAGCCAGCCCTCAAGACGCGCCGCGGCGATGGCGCTAAAGGCGCGCAGGCCCGCCTCCGGTCCGAAGGCCTCGGCGACCGCCACCGCGCGATTGATCTCGGTCACGGGCCCCGGCCGCATCCGCAGCAGGGCGTCGTACAGCCGGACAATATCGCCCCATGGCACCATGCCGGTGTCCTGGCGTGATAGGTGGGATCCATGAATTGCCGCCAGAACCTGCCTTGGGCCCGGCCTGGCAAGATCGGCGGCGCGGTCCAGCAACACCGCGCCCTCGGCGATGCGGTCGCCGCGCCACAGATGCGCCTCCTGCAACGACAGCGGCACCATGGCCCCGCTGTCGTCGAGACGGGCTGGCCGGCGCGCCTCGGCGAACCGCACCAGCGCCGCCAGGGCCAGGACCTCCGGCTCCTCCGGCGTCAGCTCGGCCAGCAGGCCCGACAGCCGCAGAACCTCGGGCGCGAACCCCGCCGCGTCTCCTGCCAGGGCCGCATCCTCATAAGCCTGCGTATAGGCGATCTCCAGCGTCGCCAGCACCGCCTCCAGCCGCTCCGCCCAGGCCTCCGGCCCCGGGACCTCGAAGGCGACGCCGGCCGCCGCGATCTTCTTCTTGGCGCGCGTGATCCGCTGCAGCATGGCGGCTTCCGAGACCAGGAAGGCGCGCGCCAGCCGCGGCGTGGGCAGGCCCATAACCACCTTCAGGGTCAGGGCGATACGGCTGGCCGGCTCAATTGCCGGGTGACAACAGACGAAGATCAGCCGCAGGCGCTCGTCGGGGATGGGCTCGTCCGCGGCCAGCATGGCGTCTTCCGGGGTGTCCTGGGGCGGCGGGGCGTCATGAAGGGCGCGGGCGCGGGTCCGGGCGCGCCTCTGGATGTCGATGGCCTTGCGAAAGGCGGTGCGCCACAGCCAGGCCGGCGGGTCATCGGGAAAGTCCCGCCGCCAAGCCTCGACAGCGCTGGCGGCGGCCTCGGCGAAGGCCTCCTCAGCCAAATCGAGGTCGCGGAAGCGTGCGGCCAGAGCCGCGACGATGCGCCCGCGCGCCGCCTCGATCAGCCGCCCTTCCATCCGCGATCAGTAGGTCATGACCGGGCGGACCTCAACCTTGCCGCCCTCAATCACCGGGATGCGGCGGGCCCAGCCCAGGGCGGCGTCGAGGTCATCGGCCTCAATCAGATAGTAGCCTCCCAACTGCTCGCGGGTTTCGGCGAAGGGGCCGTCATGCAGGGTCTGGGCCCCGCCGGGCCCTGTGCTGACGGTGGTGGCGGTGTCGGCGCCTTGCAGACCATCGCCGGAGACCATGACCCCTGCCTCGCGCATTTGCGCCGACAGGGCCATGTGTTTGCCGACAATCTCGATCAGCGACGCCTGACCGGCCTCGCCTTTATAGGCGCTCTCGGGTTCGTAGATCAGAAGCATGTATTGCATGGCCGTCTTCCTGTGGCTGCGACGCCGGCGCAGCGCCGCGTCTGTAGCATAGACGGGCGAGGTCGGGAGGATTCGACAGCAGTGGGGCGATCAGTCGGCGGGCAGGAAGTCCGGGTTCCAGACCACTTCCCAGATATGCCCGTCCGGGTCCTGAAAATAGCCGGTGTAGCCGCCCCAGAAGGCGTCCTGAGCCGGCTTGAGGACCCGAGCTCCGGCGCGCTCGGCGTGCGCCATGACCCTGTCGACCTCGCCCCGGGATCCGACATTGTGGCCCAGGGTGAGGGACGTCGGGCTGTGGGTCGTCAGGGTCAGACCGGTATCGTGGGCGATGTCGGCCCTCGCCCATAGCGCAAGACGCAGGCCCGACTGCAAGTCGAAGAAGGCGACGGCTCCGTGTTCGAATTCCCGGCCAACGACGCCCTCGGTCGGAAGCCCCAGGCCGTCCCGGTAGAAGGCGACGGCGGCGTCGAGGTCATCAACGCCAAGCGTGATCACGGAGACGCGGGGTTTCATGTTCTAGCTCCCCAGCGTCTCCTGGAAGCGTACGGGCTCGCCCATGGCCGGGGCGATGACCTCATCGTCGCGCATGACGACCCGGCCGCGGATGATGGTCGCCATCGGCCAGCCGGTGACCTCCATGCCGTCGAAGGGGGTCCATCCGCTGCGGGTGGCCATGTCGGCGTGGCGCAGGGTGCGTTTTGCCTTGAGGTCGACGATGGTCAGGTCGGCGTCATAGCCTTCGGCCAGACGGCCCTTGCCGGCGATGCCGAAGACCCGCTGCTGGCCATGGCTGGTCAGGTCGATGAAGCGCTCCAGGGTCAGGCGACCGGCGGCGACATGGTTGAGCATGACCGGGACCAGGGTCTGGACGCCCGGCATGCCCGATGGCGAGGCCGGATAGGGCCGGGCCTTTTCCTCAAGGGTGTGGGGGGCGTGGTCGGAGCCCAGCACATCGGCCACCCCGGCGGCGATGCCTTCGGCCCAGAGGGCGGCGACGTGGTCGGCGGAGCGGATCGGGGGGTTCATCTGGGCCAGGCCTTTGAGCCGCTCATAGGCCTCCGGCGCTTCCAGCGTCAGGTGCTGGGGGGTGACCTCGACGGACGCGACGTCCTTGTGATGGGCGAGGAAGGCCATTTCCTCCTTGGTGGTGACGTGCAGGACGTGGATCCGGCGGCCGACCTTGCGGGCCAGACGGACCAGACGTTCGGTCGAGCGGATGGCGGATTCAGCGTCGCGCACTTCCGGATGGCTGGTCCAGTCGCCGGTGCGGGCCAGTTCGCGGCGTTCGGCCAGACGGTATTCGTCCTCGCTGTGGAAGGCGGCGCGGCGGTTGATCGACCGCAGCACGGCTTCGACGCCCTCGTCGTCGGCGATCAGCAGGCTGCCGGTTGAGGCGCCCATGAAGACCTTGACCCCGCAGCAACCGGGCAGGCGCTCCAGCTCGCCCAGGAAGGCGGCGTTCTCATGGGTGCCGCCCATGTAGAAGGCGTGGTCGCAGTCCATCCGGCCTTTGGCGCGGGCCAGCTTGTCGGTCAGGGCGTCCGGGTCGGTGGTGGTCGGCTCGGTGTTGGGCATCTCGAAGACGGCGGTGACGCCGCCGAGCACCGCGCAGCGGCCGCCAGTCTGCAGATCTTCCTTCCACTCCAGGCCCGGCTCGCGGAAGTGGACCTGGCTGTCGATGACGCCGGGAAGGACGGTCAGGCCGGCGGCGTCAAAGACCTCCCCGGCGCTGGCCTGGGACAGGTCGCCGATGGCGGCGATCTTGCCGGCCCGGACACCGACGTCGGCGGGGCCCCGCCCGGCGTGGTTGACCACCTCGCCGCCGCGAACGATTAGATCGTAGGTGTTGGACATGGGTAGAACTCCTCGGAATTCCCTTCTCCCGCTCGCCGGGAGAAGGTGGCGGCGAAGCCGACGGATGAGGGCTGCGCCGGAGGTCGACCGTCAAGCGATGCGCCAATCGTCGAAGGCTGGCGACGCCCTCATCTGCCCCCTCCGGGGCCACCTTCTCCCGGCGAGCGGGAGAAGGATCAAGTCTTTACTTCCCCTCCAGCAGATCATTCGCGGCGGCGATCACCGCGTCGATCGGCAGGTCGAGCATGTGGCCGATGGTCTGGTTGAGCCCGGGATCGACCGCCTGGAACTGCTCGAAACTGCGCGGCCCGCGCACCACCCGGGTACGGGGTCCCCAGGGCGCATAAAGCCGGTCGTCAGAGGGGCCGAACAGGCCGATGGTCGGGCAGCCGGCGGCGGCGGCCAGATGCATCAGCCCCGAGTCGTTGCCGATGAACAGGCTGGCCCGGCGCAACAGGGCGTGAACCGTCAGCAGTTCCAGCTGGCCGGTCAGGTCGAGACACTGGTCCCGTGGCAGTGATCGGCGAAGTTCGTCGACATAGCGGACGTCATCCGCCCCGCCGAGGATCACCAGCCGCCCTCCGGCCAACGGCCCGTCGGCGGCGATCAGCCGCTTGGCGACGCTGGCGAAACGGTCCAGCGGCCAGGTCTTGCCGAACCAGTTGGCGGCCGGGCCCATGGCCAGGATCGGCCCCTTGCCGCCGTCCAGCAGCGCATCGGCCCAGGCCTGGCGCTCGTCGGAGACATAGAGATACGGCGCCGGCGGATCGTCCTCGAGATTGAGCAGCCGCGCGGCTTCGATCACCTTGTGCACCGGCTCGCCCGACGCCTTGCGATGCACCGCCCGCTTCTGCTTGCGCAGGACGTTGCTGATCGCCGAGCCGCGAGTGTCGACCACCAGGCCCCATTTGGTGTGACGCACCTGGTTCCACAGCTTGAACCAGTGGCCGCTGCCTTTTTCCTTCTGCATCACGATCAGGCGATCGAGGTTGGGCAGATCGGCAAACAACGGCGCGGCGGCCGGGCCGGCGGCGATGGTGAACCGGGCGCGCGGGATCTCCAGCGCCAGCTTGTGGATCAGGCCGGAGGCCAGCACCGCGTCCCCGATGCGACCGGGTCCAATGAACAGAATCGGGAAGGGCTTTGCCGCCATTTGCCGGACCATAGCGCCCTTCCCTCTGGCGCTCCATCGTCCGTGTCGCCACTTATGGGCTCATGACCCAGTCCCTGAGATATCTGACCCTGGAAGACCGCGCCCTGGTCGCCGTGACCGGCTCCGAAGCGGGCGGCTTTCTTCAGGGCCTGCTGACCCAGGATGTGGAGGATCTGCCGGAGGGCGGCCTGCGCTACGGCGCCCTGTTGGCGCCGCAGGGGCGGCTGCTGATGGACCTGTTCATCCTCGCCACGGCTGACGGCGTCACCCTCGATGTGGCGCGCGACCGACGGGACGATCTGATCCGGCGGCTGACGATGTATCGCCTGCGCGCCAAGGTCGAGATTGCGCCGGTCGGGGGCGAGGTGGCGGCAGTGTTCGGCCAGGGGGCGCCGGGCGAGGGCTGGATCGTCGACCCCCGCCTGGCCGAACTGGGCTGGCGCGGCTACGACGCGGTTCGTCCTGACACGGCGACGCCGGCCGCCCGGGCCGACTGGGACGCCCACCGCATCGCCCTGGCGGTTCCAGACATGGCCGACTTCGGCGAGGACGCGACCTATCCCATCGAGGCCAATCTGGACCTGCTGGCCGCCATCGACTTCCGCAAGGGCTGTTTCATCGGCCAGGAGACAACCAGCCGGATGAAGCGGCGCGGTCAGATCAAGAGCCGCATGCTGCCGTTGAGCTTCGACGGGCCCGCCCCGGCGCCGGGGACCGAGGTGCTCAAGGGCGAGTTGCGCGCCGGGGTCGTCGCCACAGGCGTAGAGGGGCGCGCGCTCGCCCTGGTGCGTCTCGACCGCATTGAAGGGGATTTGACGGCGGATGGACGCCCGGTCGCTGTGACGCCGCCGTCCTGGCTGGAAGGGGCGGCGACGACCGCCCCCTGAGAATGCCGGGAAGGCTCCCCGCCTATTGAACCGGCGGCGCGTCCGTTGCGGTCGGGGCGACGGGCGCCGGGAGCGGGGTCTGGGCCTTGGCGGCCGGTTTGGGAGCAGGCTTCGGCGCCGGCGGCGCCTTGGGCAGCAGGGCCGCGCCCTTGGTCACGGGTCCCGGCAGCGGGCCGATGTAGCCTTCCGGTCCGAAGACATCGAAATCGCCCGGGTCGGACACCGTCAGGCTGAGCCCGGCCAGCATCGGCACGCGATAGGCCTCGCCGGCCTGGAGCACCCGGACGAAATAGGGCGAGCCGTCGGCGCCGCGCACCTCGAAGGCGGCGGCCTTGCGGGCCTGGACGATGATCGGCGCGGCGCGGCCGGCCGGTGCGCCATAGATCTGGCCCTTGCTCTTGAAAGGCGAGCCCACCGGCATCGACGGGGCGGGCGTGGCGGGACCCACCGAGCTGCCGTCGGCGTTGTTGGCCAGGCCGGGCGTGACATAGGGCTCTGGCGTGGTCGACTCCACCGGCGGCGGCGCCGCGGCGCCGACCGTGATCGGACCATCCTGCTGCGGGGTCGCCGGCAGGGCTTCCTGATCGGCGACTACGGCGGGCGCGGGGGCCTGGGCGCTGAGCGTCCGCTGGGCGACGTTCCACAGGGCGAAGGCGGCGATCACCAGCACCGCGGCGATCAGCACCAGGCCCAGCCTGGGATCATGTTGTTTACGCACTCCGACCGGCGCCCGGAGACCGTCGTCATGCTCGGGACTGTCCAGTTTGAAGCGTTCGACCGCCTCGTCCTGATCCAGCCCCAGATGACGGGCATAGGCCTTGACGTAGCCGATGGCGAACGGCCGGGAGGGCAGCTCGTCGATCCGCATGTCTTCCAGGGCGGCGAGGTAGT
The DNA here is from genome assembly GCA_016125585.1 of Caulobacter sp. Taxonomy (GTDB): domain Bacteria; phylum Pseudomonadota; class Alphaproteobacteria; order Caulobacterales; family Caulobacteraceae; genus Caulobacter. Next base: position 135,517 of record WGLL01000006.1, on the reverse strand, counting down.
TCTGACGGATGCGGGTGGCGTCGGCGATGTCCTGCAGACTGACGCCCTGGAACTGGCGAACGGCCTTCAGGGCCGCGCCGATGTCGGAGCCATCGTGCAGGCCCGGCGCCTCGCTGCGCGTCCCCTCGGAAGGATCGTACTCACCCGTCCTGTACAAAAACGTTACCCCGCCGGTATCCAGCGCCATGACTAGGAAAGCCCCCACACAACCCCATCGACGAGGTTCGCGTGACGGGCGAACATCTCGCCGACGGCCTCCCCTGACACGAGAGGCCTTAACGATCCTTTGTGGATAACAAAATACGTCCGGAATTTCAACGTGCTAACCCCGCCAGAGCGAAAGATTACACGGCGACATACAATTTCCGGGCCAGAGTCTCGATCTCGTTGCGGATCGAGCCCGCCGCGCTCTTGATCAGGGTGTTGACGCCCCGCGCCGCGGCGGCCCGATCACAGGACAGCACCATCTGCTTGACCGGGCCGATGCCGACCGGCGGCATCGACAGCCGGTCATAGCCGAGCGCCATCAGGGCGAAGGCTTCCAGCGGCCGGCCGGCCATTTCGCCACAGACCGAGACAGGGGTTCCCGTTTCGGCACAGGCCACCTGGATCTGCTTCAGAGCGCGCAGGGCCGGCGGCGACAGCGGGTCGTAGCGATCGGCCACCCGCGGATTGCCGCGGTCGGCGGCGAACATGTACTGCATCAGGTCGTTGGTCCCGATGCTGACGAAATCGGTCATCGGCAGCAGGGCGTCCAGGTGCCAGATCAGCGACGGCGCCTCGATCATCGCCCCGACGTCAAGCCGCGAGGGCGCCGGACGGCCCCGCCGCTGGGCCCAGCTGATCTCGTGATCGACCATGGCGCGGGCGGCCCGGAACTCGTCCACATTGGCGACCAGCGGGAACATGATGCGCAGCGGCCGGCCCTTGGCGGCCCAGATCAGGGCCCGGACCTGCATCCGCAGCAGGGCCGGCCGATCAAGACCCATGCGGATCGCGCGCCAGCCCAGCGCCGGGTTCTCCTCGCGCTCGGCCTCCATGTAGGGCAGCAGCTTGTCGCCGCCGAGGTCGAGGGTGCGGAAGGTGATCGGCAGGCCGCCGGCGCCGTCGAAGACCTTCTTGTAGAGGGCGGTCTGGGCCTCGAGCTTGGGCAGCTCCTCGGCGACCATGAACTGGAACTCGGTGCGAAACAGGCCGATCCCCTCGGCGCCGGTCTCCCGCAGGATGTCGAGATCGACGGCGAGGCCGGCGTTCATCAGCAGGGTGATCTTGGTCCCGTCGCGGGTGAAGGCCGGGGTGTCGCGCAGCTTGGCGAACTCGACCTTGCGCTGCACCCGCACGTCCAGCCGGGCGTTCAGGGCCTCGATGACGTCCGGGCGGGGACGCAGATAGGCCTCGCCGCTCTCGGCGTCGACGATCACCGGGTCGCCCTGCGAAACACGGTCGCGCAGGCCGGGCAGCCTGCCGACGCAGGGAATGTCCAGGGCTCGGGCGACGATCGCCGCGTGACTTGCCGTCGAGCCCTCCTCCAGCAGGATGCCCTTCAGCCGGGTGCGGTCGTATTCCAGCAGGTCGGCGGGGCCCAGGTTGCGGGCGATGAGAATGGCGTCCTCGGGCAGCTCTCGGGCCACATCGACATCGCCGGACAGGTGGCGCAGCAGCCGGTCGTTGAGGTCTTCCAGATCGTGCAACCGCTCGCGCAGATAGGGGTCCCGCGCCTGGCCCAGCCGGGCGCGATGCTCCGAGCGGACCCGCTCCACCGCCGCCTCGGCGGTCAGGCCCGAGCGGACCGCCTCTTCCAGAGAGCGGTTCCAGCCCCGGTCGTGGGCGAACATGCGATAGGTTTCCAGCACCTCGTAGGAGGCGCCGATCAGGCCGCCCTCGCCGTCCAGCAGCTGGTCGATCTGTTTCTGCAGCGCGTCGATGGCCGCTTTCAGCCGCACTTCCTCGGCGGCCGGGTCCTCGCTGAGCAGATGGCCGGCGGCCACCGGCGCCTCGTGCAGGACCGCCACCCCGAAAGCCAGGCCGTCGGCGAACTTCGCCCCCTTCAGCCGCTCGGGCCGGTGGGGCGCGATCTCGACGTCCCGCAGCTCGACCTCGTCCAGCAGTTCGCCGGCGCCGACCAGTTCGGCCAGCACCATGGCGATGATCTGGAGGTCCTCGACCTCTTCCTCGTTGTAGTGGCGGGTGGTTTTGTTCTGGACCACCAGCACCCCGATCGCCCGGCCGCCGCGCAGCAGGGGCACGCCGAGGAAGGCGTGATAGGGATCCTCGCCCGTCTCCGGGCGATAGACGAAGGCGGGATGGTTGGGCGCGTCGGCGAAATTCAGCGGCCGGCCCTGACGGACGATCTCGCCCACCAGGCCCTCGCCGGCCTTCAGCCGGGTGACGTGGACCGCCTCGTTGGCGAGGCCCTCGGTGGCGAACAGTTCCAGGTCGCCATGGGAGCGGCGCAGATACAGAGAGCACACCTCGGCGACCATCGAGCGGGCGATGATGCGCACGACCATGTCGAGCTTGGTCTGGGCCGGGGCCTGACCGGCCATGGCCTCGCGAATCTGCCGCAGCAGACCGCGTGATCCCCTCACTGCAAGGCCGGTTGGGCCCATGACTCTTGTCTCTCCCGCCTCTCGAAAGTGATTGTAGCAGCTTTTCCGTGAGGGAACCGTGACCTTGGGCGCACGAATGGCCCGCCGCTCGCCGAATTCGTCCATCAGCTTAAAATACAGCGCCTGATTGGGGTGGGGGCTGGCGTTTTGTGCAGGGCGTGCTAGCAATAACGATGATCGTCCGGACAAGGGCGATGGTGGGGATGAGTAAGTCATGCTTTTCGACGACGACTTCGTGATGGGGCATGTGCCCGGCGCCCAGGATCTGGGCGGTTTCAACGACGCATTCGGCGGCCCGGGCCGTTTCGACGCCGGTGAGATTGTTGTCGTGGGCCGCGTGCCCGGCTCCCTCTACATTGATGACTTCTCCGCCGGTCAGACCGCGCTGGAACACATCCTGCCGATGATCGAGGCGCAGAATGCGATCTCGCCGGTCGGCGCGGACGAACAGGGCCCCGCCGCCTCAGCCCAGTCTGACGATCTCGGCCAGCTCACCCTGGCCGGCCTGAACGTCCAGGATGATTCGCCGGCGGCCATCATCCTGCCGACCTTCGAAAGCCCGCTGGCCGACTTCGGCGCCGACTTTGGCCATGACGTCTTTGCCCGTCCGCTGCTCGACCTGACCCCGGTGACCCCGATCGATCCGGTGGCGCCCGCCGCGGACGCGGGCGACCTGCCCTTCACCCTGATCGGCGGACAGGCCTACCAGTCCCTGTCCTTCCTGATCATCGACACCCCCTATGCGGTCGAGGACTCGCACCTGAGCCCGACCCTGCGCCCCTCGGTCGACGCCCTGCTGGGTCTGACCGACGCCGATAACGGCGATGTCTGGGTGCTGCCGGCGCAGGGCCACCGCTCCTGGCTCCTGAACTAGGCGGACCAGAACAAGACCATGACGAACGCCGGCCTCCAGGCCGGCGTTTTTCGTTTGGGCCAGGCGATCGGGTCCCTGCCGGAAGGGGCGGTGACGGTTCCCTCGAACCGGAGCAGAGTCTAGGCTCGCGGCAAAACGGGGAGACATCATGAGCGCGACCGAAACCGGGGCCGACGCCCAGATACCCGCCGCCCTGACGGCGCCGGGCCTGACGCCCCTGCAGCGGTTGCGCGCCATTCTCGGCGGTTCGGCGGGCAATCTGGTCGAGTGGTATGACTGGTTCGCCTATTCGGCCTTCGCCATCTATTTCGCCCAGATTTTCTTCCCGGCCGGCGACACCACCGCCCAGCTGATGAAGACCGCCATCGTCTTCGCCGTCGGCTTCGGCGCCCGCCCCGTCGGCGCCTGGCTCATGGGGATGTACGCCGACCGCGCCGGGCGCAAGGCGGCCCTGACCCTGTCGGTGGCGATGATGTGCGTCGGCTCGCTGATCATCGCCCTGACCCCGGGCCACGCCCAGATCGGCAACGCCGCCGCCGCCATCCTGGTGGTCGCCCGCCTGCTCCAGGGCCTGTCGGTCGGCGGCGAATACGGCGCCAGCGCCACCTACATGAGCGAGATGGCCGGCCGCTCCCGGCGCGGCTTCTGGTCCAGCTTCCAGTACGTGACCCTGATCATGGGTCAGCTGATCGCCGCCCTGGTGCTGGTGGTGCTGCAACAGACCCTCAGCAAGGCCGATCTCGCCGCCTGGGGCTGGCGCATTCCCTTCCTGATCGGCGCGGGCCTCGCCGTAGTCGTCTTCTGGATGCGCCGGAGCATGGAGGAGAGCGCCAGTTTCGAGGCCGCCCGGGCCGAGGGCCGGTCGCGCGGCCGCACCATGCTGCTGTTCATGCAGTTTCCCAGGGAGACCCTGGCAATCATGGGGCTGACCGCCGCCGGCTCGCTCGGCTTCTATGCCTACACCACCTACATGCTGAAGTTCCTGGTCAACACCACCGGTTTCTCCAAGCCGCTGGCCGGGGCGGTCAACCTGGCGACCCTGGCCTGCTTCATGCTGATCCAGCCGCTGTTCGGGGCCCTGTCCGACCGGGTCGGCCGCAAGCGGATGCTGGCCATCGCCTTCGGCGGCGGGGCGCTGGCCAGCGTGCCGGTCTTCACCCTGATCGGGGCGACCGACAGCTGGATGACCGCCTTTGTGCTGATCCTCGCCGCCCTGGTCATCCAGTCGGCCTACACCTCGATCAGCGCGGTGGTGAAGGCCGAGCTGTTTCCGGCCCACGTCCGGGCCCTGGGTGTCGCCCTGCCCTACGCCCTGGCCAACGCCATCTTCGGCGGGACGGCGGAATATGTCGCCCTGTGGTTCAAGAGCGTCGGTCACGAGAGCGGCTTTTACTGGTATGTCGCCGGCATGATGGTGATGGCGCTGGTGGTCTCGCTGCTGCTGCGCGATACCCAGAAGACCAGCCTGATCCAGGAAGACTGAAGGCCATGCTGCACCCGGTCGACCTCGCCGCCCTCGGGTTTTTCGTTCTCTGCTGGGTCTTCTACGAGCCGGCGCTGAAGGCCCTGCGCGGGCCGGGCGGGGTGCTGAACACCGACATGGCCCGCATCCGGGTGGCCTGGATGCTGCAGATGAGCCGGCGGGAGAGCCGCTTCATGGACGGCCAGCTGCTCGGCCACGCCCTCAACTCGGCCAGCTTCTTCGCCTCGTCCAACCTGCTGCTGATCGCGGCGGTGGCCGGGGTGCTGTTCGGCGGCGAGGACAGTTTCCGCTCGGTCTCCTCCCTGGCCCTGATCCGCACCAGCACCCGGCTGCTGTTCGAGACCCAGCTGGCCCTGGTGCTGATCACCCTGGCCCGGGGCCTGCTCGACTTCATCTGGTCGATCCGCCAGATGAACTACACTCTGACCATCGTCGGGGCGGCGCCCGAGATCGGGGACGGCGCGGCCGCTCCCGACCCCACGGTGATCGACGCGGTGGCCCAGGCGGCGGCACGGGTCCTGAACGGCTCTCTGACCGCCTTCAACGCCGGGGTGCGGGGCTACTACTTCGCCCTGGCGGCGGCGGCCTGGATCTTCGGGCCCGTGGCCTTCGCCTCGGCCACCCTGGGCGCCGTGCTGCTGCTGGCCTGGCGCCAGACCCACAGCCCGGCGGCGGTGGCGGTGCGCGACCTGCGCGGCGTCATGGACCGCAGCGAGGAGATCTGACCTTGAGCAGGACGCCCCTCATCGGCCTGGTGATCGCGATGCTGCTCGCCGCCTGCGCGGGCCCGGCCGCCGTGACCCCTGGCCAGGGCCCCTCCAGGGGCGTTCTGAGCGCGGCCGAGCGGGCCGCCTGCGCGCGGAGCGGCGGCCAGGTCGAACGGGCCGGCATGCTGGGCTACGAGGCCTGCATCCGCACCTACGGCGACGCCGGCCGCCGCTGCCACGACGCGGCGGACTGCCAGGGCCAGTGCTTCGCCGCCGACGATCCGGTCCCCGGCCAGCCCGGCCGCTGCCAGAGGACCAGTTCGCCCTTCGGCTGCCGCGCGGCGGTCAGGGATGGCGTGGTCCAGCCCACGCTCTGCGTGGACTGAAGGCCGTCAGCCGAGACCAAGCCCGGCCCGCGCCTTCCTTGTCAGCTTTGCCGCCACGAGACGGTGCGCGGCGGCCAGCCAGTCCTCGACCTCCGCGTCATCCAGCGCCGTCAGGTCCTCGAACTTCACCCACCTGGCCCGGGCCAGATAGGGCGCGGGGATCGCGCGGCCGGTTTGCGTCAGCGCCTCGAAGGCGATGTCGCTGACCCTCAGGGAGACGCCGCCCCGGCCGCCCGGGCCGGTTACGGCGAACATCTTGCCGCCGACCTTGTAGACATGGTCGTCGCCCCACTGGACATCCATGGTCACCGCCGGCAGCGCCCGGCAGGCCGCATCGAACGCCTCCGGACTCATCGGCTCAGGCCTCGACCCCGACGCCGATCGGGCAGGTGACGCCGGTGCCACCGATGCCGCAGTAGCCGCCCGGGTTCTTGGCCAGATACTGCTGGTGATAGTCCTCGGCGTAATAGAAGGGCCCGGCCTGTTCGATCTCGGTGGTCACCTCGCCCAGGCCCCGGGCCGCCAGGGCCTGGCCATAGACCTCGCGGGAGGCGGCGGCGGCGGCGGCCTGGGCGTCGTTGGCGACATAGATCCCCGAGCGGTACTGGGTGCCGATGTCGCCGCCCTGGCGCATGCCCTGGGTGGGGTCATGGTTCTCCCAGAAGGTCTTCAGCAGCGCCTCATAGGTGACGACCTTCGGGTCGAAGACCACCAGCACCGCCTCGGTATGGCCGGTGCGGCCCGAACAGACCTCTTCGTAGCTGGGGTTGGGGGTGAAGCCGGCGACATAGCCGGCCGCCGTCGAGTACACACCGGGGATCTGCCAGAAGATCCGCTCGACGCCCCAGAAGCAGCCCATGGCGAAGACGGCGGTCTCCAGCCCCTCGGGCCAGGGACCGTGCAGCGGCCGGCCGTTGACGAAATGGCGCTCATGCTCGCCGAGCACCGGCTGGGCCCGACCCGGCAAGGCGGTGTCGGCGGTGGGCAGCTCGAGGGATTTCTTGAAGAACATGACCGGGCTCCGGAGGGATGGACGGCTCCTAAGATAGGACGTCGGCCCGCGGATTTCATCAGCTTGATATGTCCGCTTGCCCCGGCCGGTCTCGTGGGCTATTTCGCCCCTTCCCGCGCCGGGGGCCGTCTGGCCCCAGCGGCGCAAGCGTGTGCCCCGGCAGACGTGGAGAGGTGGCCGAGTGGTTTAAGGCGCACGCTTGGAAAGCGTGTGTAGGGGAAACTCTACCGCGGGTTCGAATCCCGCTCTCTCCGCCATTCACCCGGCGAAATCTGCGTTTCACGCCCTGATCTGCCTTGGCGCGCCGTAGTCGCGCGACGATTGCCTCTGCGAGGCCTGCGGTCGGCTAAATTTTCCTCATCCAGCCGCAAGTGCGAGCCCTTGTCGCCAGGGCCTGATTCCTTACGGCCGGCTCCGCCGGAGGGACAATGGCGTTGGGCTCGTTCGTCGGCGACCGATTGCACAGCGCTCAGGCCACGCAGCATGTCCTGATCGATATAGATGCCGCTTCGCTCCCGACTGACGTCGATTCCGGCCGATGGCCAGCCTGCATCATGTTTCGCCAAACACGCCCTGGTGGACCTTCTCGAGTTCCTTGGCGTAGCGGCGGGCGACGTAGACTTCCGCCAACAGGCCCAGCACCTTGCCGGTTTCGTCGGTCACCGCGAGTTCCTCGGTTTCTGTGCTGTCGAAGGTTCGCATCACCTGCTCGATGTTCATGTCCGCGCTCAGCGTGACGTCGGCGCTGGTCGCCAGAGTACTCACCAAGCTGTCGTCACTGGAGCCTTCAAGATAGGCGTTCGAGGTGAGCACGATCCCTGCATACCGCAGGGCATCGTCGAGCAAGATCACGCGGCTTGTGGATCCGAGCGGAAAGCGCCGCCGAAACTCGGCCAGGGTGGTCGATGCTGCGATTGTCGCGGTGTCGGGGCGCATCATTCGGCCCGCTGTCAGGGTGCGAATCCAGCCGACATCACGGGCGCTGCGAATGGTTTCGCCGCGTAGGTGCAGTCGCCAGGTCGAGAAGGAGTAGCCGAAGCGATCCCGCACGATGGTGCTCGCGATCAGGGACGCCGCCAGAGTGGCGGCGGAGACCCCGAAGTCGCGGGTGGTCTCGAGCACGAGAAAGGACATTGTCAGGGGACCGCCAACGACGGCGACCGCCAGCGCACCCATGCCCACCAGCGCGGCGTTTTCCGGCTGAAGCAGCAGCGGCAGGCCTGTGAGCTCGACCAGTTGCGCATAGATCTGTCCGACGAGAGACCCCAGGAACAGGGTCGCGAAAAACAGACCGCCCCGGAAGCCGAACCCGAGCGAGACGACCGATGCGCTGGTCTTCAGAAGGAAGATGACGGCAAGCGCGCCCAGACCAAGGTTGATTGCCAGATCGGCATGCAGGGCGCCATGACCGGAAGACAAGGTCTGCGGCGACAGGCAGGCTAGGACCGCCAGGAGGACGCCGCCGATGGCCGGCCGGGCCCAGCCTGGAATTTGAGTCAGACGCACGAGCCGCTCAGCGGTACCCACCAGGCGCATGATCGCGATGCCGACGGCGGCGCAAACGATGCCGAGACCCGCGTAGAGCAAGTAATCCAGCGCCCCTGGCGGTTGCAGCACCGCGATCTGGAGCGAATAGGGCGCGACGCCCATCAACCGCGCGACCAGCACGCTGGACAGAGCCGCTGCCGCGACGGGGGCGATCATGGAGGGCGCATAGGAGCCGATGACAATCTCGAAGGCGTAGAACGCGCCGGTGAGCGGCGCGCCGAATGCCGCCCCGATCGCTGCGCCCGCGCCAGCGCCGACCAAGGTTCTCAGATCCTGGCGTCGTAGTTTCAAGCGCTGGCCAAACCCGGAGGCGATCGCGCCGCCCGCCTGGGCATAGGCGGCTTCGAGCCCCACCGACGCGCCGAAACCGTTGGAGATCAGGGTCTGGACACAAACCACGAAGCTGTCGCGGAACGACAACTGCCCGCCATACAGCGCATTGGCTTCGACGACGTCGATGAGTTGCCGCGACCGCCATTTGGTCGTCAACCAGGACACCGCGCCCAGGATCAATCCGCCCGCTGGCAGCCACAGCAGCGTGATCGGCCGAACCTCCGGCAGGGCGCTCAGGCGATCATCAATGGAGAAGCCGAAGAGCTGCGACTGCAGACCATGGGCGATGAGGTTCTGGAAGACTGAAAGCAACCCGGCCGCCGCGCCGACAACGACCGCCAGGGCGATGAACCAGATCTCGCTGGAGCGCAGCCGGCCGCGCAGCCACGCCAGAGGTCGGCGTGAAAGGGTTGGCCGGGGCGGGGTCGACGCGTCTGCCATCAACGCCAGGCCGGCTGGAAAGCGCGCCATTCAGGGCCGGCGCCGACGGCCACGAACGGCGTCGACGACATCCTGTCCATGGTCAGGTGCAAGGCCGGGACCACGAGGGCGCCTCCCCCGGCGACCCTACGGACGAGCGCGTACCCGCGGATCTCGAGAGACGCCGACTGAAGCCGCGGCGGATTGGAGCCTGGAAACCGCACGCCGTTACTCTCCGCCACCAAGCCTGAGGCCCTTTCCGCGCTGACGCCCGCCCGGATAGACCGTGGATGAGGCCGTCTTGAGGCTTGACCAAGCATAATCCTGAAGGTTCACAAGGCCGAACTTCACCTCGGGCGCGCGACCCTGTTCGGATGCGATATCGTTGATAACGCGGCCCTTGTCTCCATAGCGCCGTCGCCAGACCACACCTCAAGCCTTGAAACCTCCGACCGCAAGCGCAGGGTTCCAGGCTTTCGGGATCAGAGGCGTCGATCACGCCGTCCCGGTGATTGAAACCGCACTTCAGAGGCCTGCGGGGTCGCCAGCGGATAACTCGCCTTGATCGCACCTGTCTTGAGGGCGAATGCCCGCCGGTCGGATGGCGCTGCCCGTGCCCGACCCGCAATGCGCCCGGGGGGCGGGCATGGCAGACTGTATTGGCTCGTCGACCGCAAGCTCTCTCGTGTAACCAGGACATTCGTCAGCCGCCGAGCCCCCTTCGGGCTTCTCCCGCGGTTGCGGTTCGATCGCTCATTACCCTATGGGGTGAGGCATGACCGATCCGACCCGCCTTGCCGGCCCGACCTCGCACAGCTTCATGTCCCAGCGGCTCAAGCTGCACTACGCCGCCTGGGGCAATCCCGAGGCGCCGCCCTTGCTGCTGCTGCACGGCGGTCGGGACCATTGCCGCAGCTGGGACTGGGTCGCCCAGCGGCTGGCCGACCGCTACCACATCATCTGTCCCGATCTGCGGGGGCACGGCGACAGCGCCTGGTCGCCGGACGGCGACTATTCCATGGCCTCCTACCTCTATGATCTGGCGCAGGTGATCCATCAGCTGAAGCTGGCGCCACTGAGCATCATCGCCCATTCGCTGGGCGGCAATATCGCCCTGCGCTACACCGGCCTGTATCCCGAAAACGTCAGCCGGATCGTCGCCATCGAGGGCCTTGGTCCCTCCCCGCGGATGATTGCCGAGCGGGAGAAGACGCCGTTTTCGGATCGTCTGCGCGGCTGGATCGACGAGAAGCGGCAGGCGGCCGGCCGCCAGCCCCGACGCTATCCGACGCTGGAGGAAGCCCTTGAGCGCATGAAGTCGGAGAACACCTATCTGACCGACGAGCAGGCCCGGCACCTGACGGCGCATGGCGTCAGCCAGAACGAGGACGGGACCTTCAGCTGGAAGTTCGACAACTACCTGCGCGTCTGGTCGGCTCCGGACATCAGCCATGAGCAGGTCGCCGAGCTGTGGCGGGCGATCCGTTGCCCGACCCTGCTGTGCTACGGCGAGAAGAGCTGGGCCTCGAACCCGGAGAAGGACGGCCGCGCGGCCCTGTTCCAGGACGCCCGCACCGTCAGCTTCCCCGACGCCGGCCACTGGCTGCACCACGACCGGTTCGAGATGTTCATGGACGAGGTGGAGCGGTTCCTCGACGGCGGTCAACCGGCCAACTGAGGGCCTGGAAATCCGAGGCTCCCGGAAGCTCAGGGCAATCCGGACGACGCCCCTGCACGACCGGGCCGGCGTCTTCGCGACCGCCCCTTGGCGTCATCTGAACGATCGTTAACTTGCGGCCCCGCGCCGAAAGTCGTCCGTGGACGCCCCGATCGGGAGGGATGACCATGGACAGGACGACACTGTCGCGGCGGGCCTTCGCCGCCCAGGCTGCGGCCCTCGGCGCCGCGCTCGCTTTTGGACCGGCCTCTGCAAAGACGACGCCTCCGGTGCGCGGCGAACGTCGCGACCTCTATCCTCAGGGCGTCGCCTCGGGCGATCCCCGTCCCGACAGCGTGATTCTGTGGACGCGGCGGGCCCCGGACAGCGGCGCCGCCTCACACCGGTTGAGGGTCGAGGTGGCCGGCGATCCCGCGTTCGCCAGACCGGTGGCCCACGGCCAGGTGTCCGTCACGGCGGCCACCGACTGGACCTGCCGCTTTCTGGCGGCGGGCCTGAAGCCCGGCCGGGAATACTGGTACCGCTTCGTCGACGAGTCCGGCAACGCCAGCCGGGTCGGCCGCACCCTCACCGCGCCGGCCGACGGCGACGACCGGCCGGTCCGTTTTGCCTTCGTCAGCTGCCAGGACGTCACCCAGGGCGCCCTCAACGCCTACCGCCGGATGCTGTTCGAGGACGCCCGCCGGCCGCGCGACGAACAGCTGGGCTTTGTCCTGCACCTGGGCGACTTTATCTACGAACTGGTCTGGTATGCCGACGAGCGGCCAGGGGGCGTCGAGCGGGGCCGAAGGCTGCGCGACGTCGTGCGCTATCCGCATGGCGAGAAGGTCAGCACATTCCATATTCCGGCCGATCTGGCCGACTACCGAACGGCCTATCGTGGCTATCTGCTCGACCCCGATCTGCAGGACGCGCGGGCGCAATGGCCGTTCGTTCCCGTCTGGGACAACCACGAATTCAACTGGCGCTCCTATCAGAGCCAGCAGATCATCAACGGTGAAATCCGTCCGGCCCAGAGGCTGAAGGTCGCGGCCAGCCAGGCCTGGTACGAGTATCAGCCGGCCCGGGTCCGCAAGCCCGGGAGCGGCGATGTCTTCGAGGCGCCGGCCGTGGAGGACCGGCCGCTCACCGCGCTGGATGCGCGGGGCGTCGGGCAGGAGCCCAACAATCTGACCGCCATCACCGCCCTGCAGATCCAGCGGGCGTTCCGATATGGCAAGAACATCGACCTGATCCTGACCGACAATCGCTCGTTCGGATCCCCGGGGGGCGACTACAGCGGGCTGCCGGACATCAAGTTCCCGGCCATGCCTGAAGAGATGCACGACGTTCTCGACCAGGCCCGCGCCTACAACGGCGGCGCTCCCCCGGCGACGATCCGCGTCGGCGATATCGAGTTCGCCAACCCGCACCTTGATGCGCCGCCGGAAGCCTATCTGGGTCTTGAGCAGATGGCCTGGTTCAAGGACCGGCTGCGGGCCGCCAAGGCTCCCTGGAAAATCTGGGGCCATTCCTTCGGCACCCTGACGGGTCGAACCGATCCCCAGAACCTGCCCGAGCCGTTTGCCGGCCTTTGGCCAAAGGGCGCGGGCTACGGCGTGATGAGCGGCGCCTACGGCCTCGAGCACGGCGAGATTTTCGACATGGTCCGCGAGGAAGGGATCACCGGCCTCGCCATTGTCGCCGGCGACAAACACGCTTTCTGGGCGGGCTATCCCAGCAAGACCCTGCCGCCGCGCGCCTTTGATCCGGTCGGGGTCGAGTTCATCACCGGCTCGATCTCGGCCCAGACGCTGGGCGAGGTCTATGAACTGACCCTGCCGAAGGACCGCCCCCTGCGGCCCCTGTACATCGACGACAAGCCGGACGGCCGGATGGAATGCAGCTACGGCATGACGCTGATGCACGGCGTGAAGTCGGCCTTCGTCCTCAAGGAAACGGGCGACCCGGCCAGGGCGCGGGCGGCGCGCAACCCGGAACTGGCGCCGCATCTGCGGTTCGTGGACCACGCCGGCAATGGCTACGCCACAGTCCGGGCCTCGGCCCAGGAACTCGAGACGGAGTTCGTCTGCATCCCCGTGCCGCTCGAACGCAGCGACAGCCCCGATGGCGGACCCCTGCGCTACCGTGTGTTGCATCGCGTATCGCGCTGGGAGCCCGGCCAGCGTCCCCTGCTCAGGCAGGAAGTCCTGGAGGGCGATCCGGGCCTCGCCATCTGATCGTCAGGCGGTCGAAGCGACGGCGTCATCCCGGCGCCCGGGACGCCGCGCCCCACGGCTGAAGCCGGACGAAAAGCTCACCGTCGCCGTCGGGGTGACGACGATCCGGCCGGGCGCGCCTGACCATCTTGACGCAACCGGCGGCGAGACGCTGATCGGCGCCCTCCGCGGCAAGGTCGCCGACAGGTGGCTGCCGGGCCCGATTGTCCGGGTCCACGCCTAGCCGCTGAACGCGACCGGAAAGATTGACAAGACCCTGCTGCCTGCCGACTACGGGCGCGAAAGCATGGTCGGAGGACGTCAGGAGCGTAACCGCGCCGGCCGGTCCAGGGGTCCCGGACCGCATGAGGGGTTGAATGGATGGCAGACGGTTCAAAGCCAAAGCGGGTTCGCCGCACCAAGGCCGAGCAGCGCGCCGAAACCCTTGAGCAGATTCTGGACGCCGCCGAGTACCTGTTCTCCCGCCAGGGCCTGCACGGGGTCACCCTGCGCAACGTCGCCCAACTGGTGGGCGTCCACACCACCCTGCTGCACTACTATTTCGCGGACAAGGCGGCCCTGTTCGAGGCGGTGTTCGCCCGCCGGGCCAGCGTCACCAGCGGCCGCCGGATGGACGCCCTGGACCGCTACGCCGCCGAGGCCGGCGACAACCCGACCGTCGAGGGCGCCCTGCACGCCTTCCTCGACACCGACCTGGACCTCTACATCCAGGGCGGCGAACCCTGGATGAACTACGCCGCCTTCTGCGCCCGGGTCAGCAACACGCCGGAGGGCGCGGCCCTGATGGATGTTCACTTCGACCCGGTGGTTCTCAAGCTGGTCTCCATTCTCAAGCGCGCCCTGCCCGACACCGCCGAGGAAGACATCTGCTGGGGCTATCACTTCGTCACCGGGGCCCTGATGAACACCCTGGCCCGGACCGGCCGGATCGACCGACTGTCGGGGGGGCTGTGCCACTCGGACGACTTCATGGCCGTGAAGGCGCGAATGGCCAGGTTCATGGCCGTCGGTTTCCACACGCTTGAGAGCCGCAGGTCCGCCAAGGATCAGTGATCCCCCGCGCCCTCCGCCGACCGGAGGCGGGCGGCCAGATCTTCCCGTCGCAGCAGGCGGGCCAGCCCAAGGAACAGGCCGATGGCCAGTCCGTAGACCGGGATCAGGAAGCAGTAGGCCAGCTGCAGGGAGTTTTGCGGATGGGCGGCGTGAAGCGCGTCGCTGACCATGCCGACAAAGGTCGGGCCGATGCCCATCCCCATCAGGTTCATGACCAGCAGCAGCAGGGCGCCGGACATCACCCGCTGGCCCGGCGACACATCCTCCTGGACCAGCGCCACCGCCGAGGTCAGGTAGAAGGAGTTGAGGAAGGTCGGGCCGAACAGGAAGATCAGGGCCAGCGGCCAGGTCGGCGCCCAGATGAAGCCGGCGAAGGGCAGCACGGCCAGGGCCAGCGAGAGGGCCGGCAACAGGGCGTAGGCCTGGCGCGAGCGCCGGGTGAACCGGTCCAGCAACCGGCCGGAGACGAAGATGCCGCCGCCCATGCCGAACGCCACCACCAGGGCGTAGTAGAGGGAGACGTCCTGCAGGGTCATCGCCTTTTCTCGCATCAGGAACAGGGTGGTGAAGTTGCCGGCGCCATAGGTGACGATCTGGGTGACGCCGCTGGCCACCGCCGCCAGCAGCAGGATCGGGCGGGAGAAGAACATCCGCACCGTCGCCATGAAGCCGGCGGCGTCGCGGGCGATCATCGGCTCGGCCGCCGCCGCCGGCCGGTCGAGACCGCCCCGCCGCGGCTCGCGGACCAGGAAGAACACCGCGATGGCCGCCAGCACCCCGGCCCCGCCCAGCACGAGGAAGGCCAGCCGCCAGCTGTAGGCTGCGGCGATTGCGGCGCCGAACGCCACCCCTAGCGCCGCCCCGATTGGCGGTCCCAGGTTGAACAGCGCCAGGGCCGCGCCGCGCCGGCCGCTGGGGAAATAGTCTGAAATGATGGCGTAGGACGGCGGCACGCCGCCCGCCTCGCCAACCCCGACCGCCATCCGCGAGACGACCAGCTGGCCGTAGGTCGCCGAGAGGCCGCAGCCCATGGTCGCCACGCTCCAGATGGCGCAGGCGACAGCGAGCACCTTGACCCGGTTGGTGCGGTCGGCCAGCCAGCCGACCGGGATCGAGATCAGGCAGTAGAACAGCGCGAAATACAGCCCGCCGATCAGGCCCAGCTGGCCGTCGGTGACGTGCAGGCTGTCCTGGATCGGTTTGGCCAGGATCGACAGCAGCTGACGGTCCAGGAAGTTGAGGACATAGACGAAGCACAGCATGCCCAGGACAAACCAGGCGTGCGGCGTGGGTCTGGCGGCCGGTCCGGGCACCGGGGGCGCGGCGGGGAAGACGATCTGTTCGGTCATGCGCCTGTCCGGCGTCCGGCGGCGAACGCGCCCGCGCGCGTGACGCTGTCACTTCCCATCCTGGCGACTCCCCGTTTCGAACACCGATCATTGGCGTCGGTGTTGCGGCCACCATGACCCGGAGCCGGGGCGGCGGTCAATACTCACTCTCATGAGCGTGAATATAAAGGAAGGCAGCCGACCGGCGGCGCGGGTGTCAGCCCCTGGCGCCCTCGATCATCAGCCGGCGGAAGGCGCCGATGGTCGCGGCGACGGCGGCGGCGTCGACGCAGCGGGCGTCATCGTCGACGACATGGTGGAAGCGATGCACCCCGAACACCCCGGCCACCGACGGATAGCCGGCGGCGAGGATGGCGGTCAGTTCGCCCGCCGACAGCTTGTCGCTCGGATAGGCCGCCTCCAGCCCGGCCAGGCCGCTGAACAGCCGCCGCGCGGCCGGCACCAGCGGCGGGCTGACCACCAGATAGCGCTGGGAGTCCGTCCCCGGCAGCGGCCACAGCCCGGCCAGCCCCTCATGCCAGTCGCGGGCCGCCAGATTGGCCCCCAGATGCAGCCAGAAGGTGGTCTGCGCCGGCCTGGGCGCCGCCGCCTTCAGCGCCTCCTCGGCCCCCAGGTTCTCGTATTCATGGCCGCTGTTGCTGAGAAAGGCGAGGTTGTGGTCGGGGAAGGCCCCAGGCGCCCAGCGGGCCAGGTCCAGCAAGGCCGCGATGCCGCCGCCCCGCTCCCCGGCGCAGCCGAACCAGCCCGACCTCGGCGTGGAGACCACCAGCCAGCGGTCCTTGCCGCGATCCAGACGGCCGACGACGTTGAAGGCCTCCCGCCGTCCGCCCTCGCCGCTCAGGGTGACCGTAGCCGTCTCGCGGCGCTGGGCGGCGGCCAGGAAGGGACCCGCCTCGGCTGGGGCCAGCAGACCCACGGGACCGGCGAACATCGGCGCCCGGCCGTCGGCGTTGAGGGCGATGACCTTGCCGGTCGGCCCATGGGTGACGATCACCGCGGCCAGGGCGCCGCCCGTGAAGGCGGCCTCGACGGGTCCACGAATCGCCTTGCTCAGGGTCGAGGACCAGCGGCCGTAGGGCAGGTCGACGAGGGCGATGGCCCCGGCCAGCGGCGCGTCGGCGCGGCCAGAGGCGTCGATGCGGACCAGCGGACCGCTCACCCCCGCCTCGGGGGTTGGCCGGACGATCGGTTGCGGCCACAGGCTTGCCCGGCTCCCGCCCGCCGTGATTTCGCAGGTCCCGGGCCTGAACCATGGAACCGACAGCGCCGACTGTTCAACGGCGAACCCGGCCGCCGCCAGTTCCGCGGCCAGCCAGCGTCCGCTGGCCGCGTCCCCCTCGCCGCCGGACGCCTTGACGCCAAAGCCGATATAGGCGGCCAGGTCGGCGGCGACCGCCTCCACCACCGGCCCTTTTCCCTCGACCGCCGCGGCGGCGCCGGCCGCCATCAGCGGCGCCGCCGTGGCGCCCGCCAGAACACCCCGTCGCGTCGGCTGGCCCATGCTGTCATCTCCGTCCCGCCCCGGCCCGTCGCCGGTCGGCCAGGCAGGCGATCCGGGCGGGCGATTGATCTTCTTGCTCGAGTGAATGAGTGTAGAAGCCGCGCCGGACGATCGCAAGGATCGCCGACCGGGAGGACCAAACCATGCCGCGCTCCGGAACGCGACGCCTGTCGACCTTCTTCGCCCTGTTCGTCCTGCTGCTCGCCGGTCCGGCGCTCGCGGCGCCGGCGGATCGGCCGACGGTTCAGACCCGGCAGGGCCAGGCGGTCGGCGCCATCGAAGGGGGCCTGCGAGTCTTCCGGGGCCTGCCCTACGCCCTGCCGCCGGTGGGCGAGCGGCGCTGGCGCCAGCCCGAGCCGCCAGCGGCCTGGAGCGGTCCGCGGGACGCGGCAGCCTTCGGTCCCGCCTGCCAGCAGCCGGCCTACCCCGCGGCCAGCGTGTATTTCGAACCCCTGCCGGCCCTCAGCGAGGACTGCCTGACCCTCAATGTCTGGACCCCGCCCGGGGCCGCCGGCGCTCCGGTGATTGTCTGGATCCACGGCGGCTCGCTGACCTACGGCAGCGCCGCCAGCCCGATGTACGACGGCGGCGAATTCGCCAGACGCGGCGTGGTCTTCGTCTCGATCAACTACCGGCTTGGCGTCTTCGGCTGGCTCGCCCACCCGGCCCTCAGCGCCGAATCCCCGCGTGGAATCTCTGGCAACTACGGTCTGCTCGACCAGATCGCCGCCCTGCAATGGGTGCGGGACAACATCGCCGCCTTCGGGGGCGACCCGGCCAGGGTCACGGTGATGGGCGAATCCGCCGGCGCCCTCAGCATCACATACCTGCTCTCCAGTCCGGACGCCCGCGGCCTGTTCGCCAGGGCCATTGTCGAAAGTCCCAACATCCGCGCCGTCCCCCGCCTGCGGGAGCCGGTGTTCGGCCTGCCCCCGGCCGAGGCCACCGGCGCCGCCCTGGCCGCCAGCCTCGGCGCCGCCGACCTCGCCGCCTTGCGCGCCCTCGGCCCTGAGGCCCTGATCGAGGCGGCGGCCCGGACCCGCTTCGTCTCCCAGGGGACCATCGACGGCGTGGTCCTGCCCGATCAGGTCGTGGAGGTGTTCGACCAGGGCCGGCAGGCCCGCGTCCCCGTGTTGATCGGCTTCAACAGCGGCGAGACCCGCTCGCAGCGCCTGCTGGCCCCGAAGCCCCCGGAGACCGAAGCGCTCTACCGCGACGGCGCCGCCCGGACCTACGGCGATCTGGCCCCGGACTTTCTGCGCCTCTATCCGCCGACCGACATGGAGGCCAGCCTGCTGACGGCGACGCGCGACGCGATCTACGGCTGGGCCAGCGAGCGGATGGTCCGCCAGCAGACCGCCGCCGGCCTGCCCGCCTATCTCTACATCTTCGACCACTGCTACCCCGCCGCCCGGGCGCGCGACCTGTGCGCCTTCCACGCCAGCGAACTGCCGTTTGTCTTCGGCCGGACCGGCGACGGGGCCGCCCTTCCACCCAACTGGCCGGCGCCCGTGGGGGACGGCGACCAGGCTCTGGCCGACCGGATGATCGCCTACTGGGTCCGGTTCGCCTCGGCCGGCGCGCCCGGCGACGCCGGAGGGCCGGACTGGCCCGCCTACGGCCAGACCCAGGCCTATATGCGATTTGGCGCGACGCCTGCCGCCCTGACAGACCCGGAACCTGGCATGTTCGAACTGCAGGAAGCCGTCTCGCGGCGACGCCGCTGCCACGGCCAGCAATGGTTCATCAATCTCGGGCCGGCAGCGCCGCCCCTGACATCCTGTCCTGACGAAACCGCGCCCTGACGTCTTCCCCGTCAGGCGAACAGGACATACTCTTGTTTCTGAGCCGGGACGCTGGCGGCCTGGCGGCGCTAGATCGCCGGAGAGATCGAACGGCGGGGCCAACTCGCGGCAGGGGGACGGAACATGGCCGATACGGCCGCGAGCGCAACAGTTGAACAGACCCTGGACGCCGCCTCCCTGTGCGGCATGAACCTGGCGGTCTGGGCCGGTCTGCAGCCGGATCACACGGCGGTTATCGACCCCGACGGAACGACGCACAGCTATGCGACGATCAACGCCAACGCCAATCGTCTGGTGCGGATGCTGCGGGCGCGCGGCCTCCAGGCCGGCGACGCGGTCGCCCTGGTCTGCTCCAACCGGGCCGAATTTGTCGAGGTGCTGGCGGCGACCCTGCGCAGTGGGCTGCGGCTGACCCCGGTCAACTGGCACCTGACGGCCGACGAGATCGCCTATGTGATCGCCGACTGCGAAGCGCGGGCGGTGATCGTCGAAGCCCGGGTAACCGCCGCCATCGAGGCCGTCAACGGCCTCCCAGGCCTGGAGATCAAGCTGTCAGTGGGTGGCCCCATCGGCGGGTTCGAGACCTATGCAGAGGCCATCGCCCCCTACGCAGGCGATGACATTGGCGACCCGTCGCTCGGCAACACCATGATGTACACCTCCGGCACCACCGGCCGGCCCAAGGGGGTGTTTCGACCCAATCCCGCCGTCACGCCCTACATGATGTATCTGGCGCGCGGCTATGAACCGGGCGTCTCGGTGCAGATGTGCGCCGGCCCCGCCTATCACGCCGCCCCTCTGGTCTTCGATGTCCGGGCGGCGATGAACGCCGGAGCGGCCCTGGTCCTAATCGACAAGTGGGACTCCGAACATGTCCTGCGCACCATCCATGAGCGCAAGGTCACCCACTTCCATCTGGTGCCGATCATGTTCCAGCGGCTGCTGGCCCTGCCGCAGGCGGTGCGCGACCGCTATCCGGTGGACCATGTGCGGTTCATCATCCACGGCGCCGCGCCCTGCCCGCCCGAGGTCAAGCGCGGGATGATCGACTGGTTCGGCCCGGTGCTGACCGAATACTACGCTGGCTCCGAGGGTGGAGCCGGCTTCCTGATCGACTCCCACGAATGGCTGCAAAAGCCGGGCAGCGTCGGCAAGCGCCCGGCCCTGCTGCAGGTGCGGATCCTGGGCGAGGACGGCGCGGACCTGCCCAACGGCCAGGCCGGGGCCATCTATCAGCAGCTGCCGCCGGGCGGGGCTTTCACCTATTTCAAGGACGAGGCCAAGACGCTCGCCTCTCGGGTCGACGACTTCTTCACCATGGGCGACGTCGGCTATTTCGATGAGGACGACTACCTGTTCCTCACCGGCCGTAACGCCGAGACCATCATCTCCGGCGGGGTGAACATCTATCCGCAGGAAATCGACAACGAGCTGGTCAAGCATCCGGCCGTGGCGGACTCGGCCACCGTCGGCGCGCCGCACGACGAATGGGGCGAGCAGGTCAAGGCGGTGATCCTGCTGAAGCCCGGGCACGCGCCGGGACCGGATCTCGCCGACGAGATCCTGGCCTTCGCCCGCGCCGCCCTGCCCGGATTCAAGGTGCCCAAAAGCCTCGACTTCGTGACCGAGCTGCCCCGGTCCGAGGCCGGCAAGATCCAGCGAAACAAGGTGCGCGCGCCCTACTGGGAAGGCCGCGCCCGACAGATCTGATCGCCGGGCCTCGACGCCCGGCAATGACGAAGACCGATGAGGAGGACACCGATGGCTGATTTTGGCGGCGCCGATAGCGAGGCCTTCCGCGCCGAGGCCAGGGACTGGCTGGCGGCCAACTTCCCGCCCTCACTGGCCGGGGTGGATGTGGCCATGGCCGCCGCGACCGGGCCGGTCGAGGGCGACGCCCTGCTGTGGAAGCAGAGGATGGGCGACAAGGGCTGGGGCGTGCCGACCTGGCCGACGGAATACGGCGGCGGCGGGCTGTCGCCGGCGCAGGCCCGGGTGCTGCAGCAGGAAATGAACCGCATCGGCGCCCGCAACCCCATCGGCGGCATGGGGGTGATGATGTTCGGCCCGACCCTGCTGGAATACGGCAGCGAGGAACAGAAGCAGCGGCACATCCCGCCCATCGTGCGCGGCGAAATCCGCTGGTGCCAGGGCTACAGCGAGCCCGGCGCCGGGTCCGACCTGGCCGCCCTGCAGACCCGGGCCGAGGACAAGGGCGACCACTTCCTGGTCAACGGCCAGAAGGTGTGGACCTCCGGCGCGCAATACGCCGACTGGTGCTTCTGCCTGGTCCGCACCGACACCCGGCACAAGCATGAGGGCATCTCCTTTGTGCTGTTCGACATGAAGACGCCGGGGGTGGAGGTGCGGCCGATCAAGCTGATCAGCGGCAATTCGCCCTTCTGCGAGACCTTCCTGACCGATGTGAAGGTGCCCAAGGAGAACCTGGTCGGCCCCCTGAACGGCGGCTGGACCATCGGCAAGCGGCTGCTGCAGCACGAGCGCAATAGCCTGTCCGGCGGCGGCGGTTCGGCCGGGCGGTTCGCCGCCGGCACGCCGCTCGACAAGCTGGCCAAGGACCATATCGGCGTCGACGGCGAGGGCCGCATCGCCGATCCCGACCTGCGGGCCCGGCTGATCCGCCATCAGATGGAGGCCCGCGCCTTCATGCTGACCCTGATGCGGGCCCAGGCCGAGAGCAAGTCGGGCCAGGGTCCCTCGGCCGCCACCTCGATCATGAAGAACGTCGGCTCCAAGGTCGGCCAGGAGCGGGCCGAGCTGGCCATCGAGATCATGGGCCTGCAGGGCCTGGGCTGGGAAGGCGAAGGCTTCAGCGACAAGGAGCTGGAGCAGACCCGCAACTGGCTGGGCGGCAAGGCCACGACCATCTACGGCGGCTCGGCCGAGATCCAGAACAACATCATCGCCAAGCGCATCCTTGGCCTTCTCGATCACCAGTAGGGAGCGCGCGACATGGCCGTTTTGACCGAAGAACAGACAATGCTGCGCGACGCCGCCAAGGCCTGGGTGCAGGAAAAGGCGCCGGTCGCGGCGCTGCGCAAGGCGCGGGATTCCGGCAACCTCTTGGGCTATGCCCCGGAGGCCTTCCGCGAGATGGCGGAGATGGGCTGGGCCGGTGTGGTGATCCCGGAAGCCCATGGCGGCTCGGAGTTCGGCTATCTCAGCCTGGGCCTGGTGCTGGAGGAGCTGGGTCGCACCCTGGCCGCCTCCCCCCTGGCGGTCTCCGCCATGGCGGTGGCCAGCGCCATCGCCACGGCCGGAACCGAGGCGCAGAAGTCGACCGGGCTGCCAGCCCTGGCCTCCGGCGAGACCATCGCCGCCCTGGCGGTGGACGAAACCTCCCGCCACGACCCGGCCCGCACTGCCCTGAAGGCCGAGGCGGCCGGCGACGGCTACCGGCTGACGGGCGAGAAGGTCTTCGTCGCCGAGGGCATGGCCGCCGGCCTCTACCTGGTCGCGGCCCGCACGTCGGGCGCGCCGGGCGAGATGGCGGGGATCACCCTGTTCCTGGTTCCGGCCGACGCCGCCGGCCTGAGCCGGGCGCCGCGCCACACCGCCGACAGCCGCGACTATGCGGCGCTGACCTTCGACGGGGTCACAGTCGGCAAGGACGCCGTGCTGGGCGCGGCTGACGGGGGCGGCGATCTGCTGGAGCGCACCCTCGATATCGCCCGTATCGCCCTCTCGGCGGAGATGCTGGGCATGGCGGTGCAGGCCTTCGAGACCACCCTGGACTACCTCAAGACCCGGGTGCAGTTCGGCCAGACCATCGGCAGCTTCCAGGCGCTGCAACACCGGGCCGCGAAGATGTTCAGCGAACTGGAGTTGACCCGCTCCTGTGTCGAGGCGGCCCTGTCCGCCATCGATCAGAACGCCGACGATCTGCCGCAGCAGGCGGCCCTGGCCAAGGCGGTGGCCGGCGACACCCTCAATCTGGTGTCGCGCGAGATGGTGCAGATGCACGGCGGCATCGGCATGACCGACGCCCACGACGCCGGCCTCTACCTGAAACGGGCGCGGGCGCTGGAAGCGCTGTTTGGAACCACGGCCTGGCATCGCGACCGCTGGGGTCGGATGCAGGGCTATTGAGGGCGATCCGGTGTGAGAAGAAGCGTGATGTTGGCGTCTGTAATAGACGATGAGTGAGCCCGGTGAAGGGAAGGTCGAGGCGCCGGAAGGCGCGCCGATAGAAGGAGCCGAGGGCCGCGAGGCCGCCTACGAGCGCTTCATCTGGGACAACCTGCGCAGCAACTATGTGGGCAACTTCGTCCACGGCATGCTGGGCATGACCGGCTTTCGGCTGATCAACGCCCCGACCTTCCTGCCCGCCTATCTGCATCTGGTCTCGGGCTCCAACACCGTGGTCGGCCTGGGGCTGGCGCTGCAACAGGTCGGCGGAATCATCTCGCCGCTGCTGGCCGGCTCCAGCATCGAGCACCGCTCCAAGGTGATGCCGGCGGCGGTGCTGCTGGGCAGTCTGGCCCGGATGGCCATCCTCGGCATGGCCCTGGCCGGCTGGTTCCTGAAGGACCGGGCGCTGGTCGTCACCCTGCTGATGTTCATCTTCCTGTTCGGCGTCTTCATGGGCGCCCAGCGGGTGGCCTTCTCGATGCTGATGGCCAAGGTCATTCCCGTGCGTCTGCGGGGGCGATTGCAGGCCTGGCGCAACGCCGTCGGCGGTCTGATCGCCGCTCTGCTGGCCTATGGCTCGGGCAAGTATCTGATCGGCGCCAATGTGCTGGGCAACGGCTATTCCACCACCTTCGTCCTGGCCTTCATCCTGACCAGCGCCGGCCTGTGGTTCCTGCAGCACCAGATCCGCGAACCCGAGCCGCCGACCATGCGCACGCCGTCGAAGCTGCGCGACCGGATCAAGGACCTCCCGGCGCTGATCTCGGCCGATCACGCCTATGGCTGGTTCCTGCTGGTGCAGATGTTCGCCGCCTCGGCCCGGATCGCCACGCCCTTCTACATCCTGTTCGTCGCCGAGCGGATGCATGTCGACGGGGCGGTGCTGGGCCTGTTGTCGCTGGCCTTCCTCGGGGCGGACACCGTGTCCAACATCGTCTGGGGCTATCTGGGCGACCGGACCGGGTTCCGGCTGGTGCTGATGCTGTCGATCGGCGCCTGGATCGCCTCCACCGTCATGCTGATGACCCTCAACCAGCCGGTCGCCGTCTTCCTGGCCTTCTTTGGTCTCGGCGCGGCCCAGGCCGGCTACATGATGGCCTCCCAAACCATGATCCTGGAGTTCGGCCACCGCGACGACCTGGCCATGCGCATCGCCATCTCGGCCACCGCCGAGGGGATCACCGCCACCCTCGGACCCCTGCTTGGGGGCGCCGTGGCCGACCTGATGGGCTACAGCGTCGTCTTCGGCGCCTCACTGGGGCTTCTGGCCTCGGCGCTGATCCTGTTGATCGTGGTGGTGAGAGACCCGCGCGGCCGGCAGACGCCGGTCTGACGCCCGTCAGGCGGCGAGCGACAGCCGCATCCCGGCCTCCGGCGCGGCCTGGCGAATGTCCCGCTCCATCCCGGTCATCTCCTCATTGAGGCTCTTGAGCGCCTTGTCCGCCTCCTCGAAGGCCTTGTCGGTCGCCTTGTCCTTCTTGCGGATCGTCGCCTGGCCCCGCGCGGTCGCCAGCAGGTCGGTCAGGTCCTGGGTCAGCCCGCGCACGAACTTGAGGAAGTCCAGGCCGTCCTCGCCCACCGACTTGCGCACCTCGCGGGCCACCGCCTCATAGATCGAGGCGCCGCCCGCCGCGGCGGTCTTTTCCGGGTCGGTCGACGCATCGTCCGCGTCCGCCCCGGTCTCTTCCCCGGACGGGGTCGGCTCGGCCCCTTCAACGGCCCCTTCAACAGCGTCTGGCGCGTCCGGGGCCTCGGCGGCCTCCTTGTTTTCCTGGCCGGCGGCGACCGGGGGCGGCGCCGTCGCGGCGCCGCTCAGACTCATCTCCTTGCCGCCAGCGTCCCGGTAAGCCTTCACCGCCGCCTTCAGGTCCTTGAACACCTGGGCGAGGGCCTTGGCCATGCCCTTGGGGTCGTTGGCGTAGAGCTTCTTGACGATCTTCAGCCACTCGATGATCTGCTGAAGCTTGGCCTTGGCCTGGGCCTTCTGATGCTCGGGTCCGGAAAAGCTGGCGCTGGACAGGGTCTTGCCGGTCTCTTCGGCGATCTTCGCCTTGCGCGTGGCGGCGGCCTGGCTGGCGGCCTCGCGGGCCTGCATCAGCTGGGCATAGGTCTGGCGCGTCGCGGGGGCGGCGCTGCTGGTAATGTTCATCGTCTCCGGCCTTCTGCTCGCGGACGCGGGCGGAGCATGGCGCCGGCGACTTAAGGAGCCGTAAGGAGGGTCTTCAAAAACTGTAGACCAGCGAGAACCGCGTGGTGGTGTCGGTCGTTTCCCGGGCCGGCGGCGGGTCCGACTCGTAGCGCACATTGAAGGAGGCTCGGCCGGACAGGGCGCCAGAAAGCTTCGTCGTGATGGCCGTGGTCGATTCCAGGGTGTTGCCGGAATCGTCAAAGTATCCCGAGGCGACCTCGCTGAAGATCGTCGTCGGGGTCAGCTTCCACTCGTAGCGCGCGCCGGCGCGACCGCCATAGCTGGTCTCATCGCCGCCGATTACCAGGCGGGTCTGGCGGGCGGCCAGACCAGCGTCGACATCGAGCTTCATCGTCGGCGTCTTGATCAGGCTGTAGCCCAGGCCGACCGACTCGCTGAAGCGATGCTCGAACCCGGCGAAGGGATCCTTCTCCCAGCTGAGCAGCAGATTGGCATAGAGCCGGTCGTTGATCTTGTAGTCGCCCTCATAGCCGACAAGGTAGCGCTCCCGCGTCTGCACGCTGTTGCTGGTCTTGTAGTCGACCAGGGCGTTGAACCGATGGCGCCAGGTCAGGCTCTCCTTCTTCAGGTTCATCCCCAGCACCAGACCGGTTTCCTCGGTGTTGCCCGAGGCGATAAAGCCGCCGGCCTGACCCTGACCGGACCAGCCCTCAAGCAGGCCCTGATTGGACAGTTTGGCGACCCGCCGCGCCTCGGCCTCGGCCCTCAGGCCGGCCAGCTTGGCGTCGATCTCGGCGACCGAGTCCGGGTTGGTCTGTTTGGCGATGTCGCTGACGACCTTCAGCTTGGCCGGATCGCTCGCCGCCGCATCGATCATCGCCTCGACCGGCTGAGGGATCGGCGCCGCCAGGGCCTCTCCCGCCGTCAAGACCAGAACGACAAGGGCGACAGGAATCAGGGCAAGCGCTCGGGCCACGGGCAACCTCCGGCGTTCAGCGGCAATAAGGGTGAGGGGGTCTTACAGCATGGCCGCCCCGCCCCGGGCAAGGCCGGGCCCGTCAGGCTAGAGCGGCAGGGCGGTGGTGAACTTGATCTGTTCCATGGCGAAGGAGGAGCTGACGTCCCCCATCGAACCGACCGCGATGAGCCGCTTGTAGAAGCGGTCATAGGCGGCGATGTCCCGGACGATGACCTTCAGCAGATAGTCGATCTCGCCGCTCATCCGGTAGAATTCCACCACCTCGGGCAGGGCCGCGACGCCCCGCGCAAACTGGCTGAGCCAGGCCTCGTCGTGGCGGCCGGCCCGCACCTGGACAAAGACGACCAGGCCAAGATCCAGCTGGTCCCGATCCAGCAACGCCACCCTTCGCTCGATGACTCCGGCCTCGGTCAGGCGCTTCACCCGCTTCCAGCAGGGCGTCTGGGTCAGGCCGGCGCGCTCCGCCAGCTCGGCGATGGGCAGGCTGGCGTCAACCTGGAGCTCGCGCAGAATGCGGCGGTCGATGGCGTCGAGGGCGAAGTCGGTCAAACGGGAGGCCCCTCTCGTGGCAAGGGATCCGGATACTGCTTTCTTCTCTTAATGACCATATCTGGAGAATTTCGTTCTCCATAGTTACGCTCAGACAGACAAACTTGGAACATCTCCATCGGCTGTCCAGAGGACACTGGGGCGTCGCAACCGGAGTCGCCGATGTCCGCCCTCGCCCAGTCCACGATCCTTCCCCACGGCGCCGCCCCCGCCCCCTGCGCCGACCCCGTCGGGCCGGGGTTGCGGGGTCTGGTGGGCAACACCCCTCTGCTGGCCATTCGCCTGGAGTTTCGCGGCGAGGCGGCCACGATCTACGCCAAGGCCGAGTTCCGCAACCTGACCGGCAGCATCAAGGACCGGATGGCCCTGGGGGTGCTGAGCGCCGCCTACAAGCGGGGGGAGCTGGTTCCGGGGCAGCGGATCGTCGAGGCCACCAGCGGCAACGCCGGCATCGCCCTGGCCGCGATCGGTCGCGCCATGGGCCACCCGGTGACCATCTTCATGCCCGACTGGATGAGCCAGGAGCGGCGGGCGCTGCTGTCTGCCCACGGCGCGGAACTGAAGCTGGTGTCGGCCGCAGAGGGCGGCTTTCTCGGCTCCATGGAACGGGCCCGGACCTTCGCCGCGGCGACCGGCGGCTTCCTGTCGCGGCAGTTCGACAATGACGACAACTGGAGGGCCCACGACCAGGGCACAGGCCGTGAGTTGCTGACCCAGATGGCCCTGGCAGGGGCCCGGCCGGACGCCTTCGTGGCTGGCGTCGGCACCGGCGGCACGGTGATGGGCGTCGCCCGCCGGTTCGCCAGGGCGGGCCTGACCGCCGCCGTCCATCCTGTCGAACCAGCCGAATCCCCAACCCTGTCAACCGGCTACAAGGTCGGTCGCCACCGCATCCAGGGTGTTTCCGACGAATTCATTCCGGACATCGTCAAGCTGGACGAACTGGCGCCGGTCATCGCGGTGAATGACGGCGACGCCATTCTGATGGCCCAGGCCATGGCTCGCGACCTTGGTCTCGGAGTCGGCATTTCCAGCGGCGGGAACATCGTGGCGGCGTTGAAGCTGCTGGCCGAACGCGGACCCCGGACCACCGTCGCCACGGTGCTCTGCGACAACAGCGCCCGCTATCTGTCGACCGATCTTTCCCGGCAGGAGCCGGTGCGTCCCGGCTACCTCACCCCCGACGCCCGCCTGCTGGGTTTCGCGGTCGTCGGCGGCTGACCCCCGCTCAAACTGGGGCTGTGGCGTCGCGCGCCGTCCTTTGCCAGATTGCCGGCCAGAATCAGGCCCGCTCCGCCGGAGCAGAGCGCCCGATCGGCCAAGGGCGGAACCGACATGAGCTGGCTGGCGCGGACGATCCGGTGGTGGCTGGTCGCCTTCTTCAAGGTTCAGGGCTGGACGGTCGAGGGCACGGCGCCCTCGCCCCGCAGGTTTGTCATCATCGCCGCGCCGCACACCAGCAACTGGGACTTCGTCTATTTCCTCGGCGGGGCCGACGCCCTGAACCTCAATCTCAGTTTCATGGGCAAGGCCTCGCTGTTTCGCTGGCCGTTCGCCCGGGCGATGCGCGATCTCGGCGGCATTCCGATTGATCGCACCAGGGCCAACGACGTCGTCAGCGCCATGGCGGAAGAGTTCGCCCGCCGCGAGGAATTCATGCTGACCATCGCCCCGGAGGGCACGCGCGGCAGGGCCCGCAAATGGAAGACCGGATTCTATCAGATCGCCCTGAAGGCGCAGGTTCCGATGGTCTGCGGCATGATGGACTATCGCCGCAAAGTGGTCGGTCTGGGTCCGGCGATCATGCCCAGCGGCGACTATGACCGCGACATGCTGGAGATCGCCCGCTTCTACAGCGCCTGTACGCCGCGCCATCCCGAACAGGCGACCGACCTGACCGCCTGATCGCGCCGCGCCGGCTTGACGCATCTTCGGGGATGGGCCTTTTCCTGACCCTTCCGGCGGCGACCGTTTCCCGCGACGCCCGGCCGGCGAGAAGGCGACCCATGGGCCCGAGCGCTCCGATCACCCGCGACCTGCTGCTCGTCGGCGGCGGTCATGCCCACGCCATCCTGCTGCGCATGTGGGGCATGAACCCCCTGCCCGGCGTTCGCCTGACCCTGGTCAATCCGGACCCCGTCGCGCCCTACACCGGCATGCTGCCGGGCTATGTCGCCGGACACTACCGCCGCGAGGCGCTGGAGATCGATCTGGTCCGGCTGGCGCGCTTTGCCGGGGCGCGGCTGGTGCTCGACCGTGTTGTCGATCTGGACCCGTCGCGCGGCGCCGCGATCCTCGCCGGACGGCCGGACATCGCCTTCGACGTCGCCTCCATCGACATCGGCATCACCTCCGGCCTGGCCGAGGCGGTCGATCCCGGGGGCCGGATCCAGGCGGCCAAACCCCTGGGCGGCTTCGCGGACGCCTGGGAGACCTTCGCCGCCTCGGTGCAAGCAGGGGCCCGTCCGCCAACCGCGGCCGTCATCGGCGGCGGGGTCGGCGGGGTGGAGCTGGCCATGGCCATGACCTGGCGGCTGCGCGCCCTGGCCCCCGATCCCGCGGCGGCAGCGGTCTGCCTGATCGAAGCGGGGGCGGATCTCTTGCCCCACAGTCCGGGGTCCCTGCGCCGGGCGTTGACGCGGAGCCTGTCAGCCCTGGGGGTGCGGATCGAAACCGGTTCGTCCGTGGTCGGCGCCGACCCGGGCGGCGTCCGGCTGGCCAACGGCGACAGGATCGAGGCGGCCTTCGTCGCCTCGGCGGCCGGCGCCCGCCCCGCGCCCTGGCTGGCCGACACCGGCCTGGCCCTGCAGGACGGTTTTATCCGGGTCGACGCCAGCCTGCGCAGCATCAGCCATCCCCAGGTCTTCGCGGTCGGCGATGCGGCCCATATGGACGCCAGTCCCCGGCCCAAGGCCGGCGTCTACGCCGTGCGACAGGGTCCCGCCTTGTACGGGAATCTTCGGGCCGTGCTGTCCGGCGCCGCGCCGCGCGCCTTCCGGCCGCAAAGCGATCACCTCAAGCTGATCAGCCTCGGCGGCAAGTCGGCCGTGGCCGAGAAGTGGGGCCTGACCCTCAGGGCGCCGGGGCTCTGGGCCTGGAAGAACCACATCGATCTGGCCTTCATGGACCGGCTCAACCATCCGCCCGCCATGGCGCCCCCCGCGCCGACGCCCGGCCCCGTGGCGCTCGGGGCAGCAGAAATGCAGGCGGACCAGCCTCCCTGCGGCGGCTGCGGGTCCAAGGTCGGACCGGCCGTCCTGGGCGAGGCCCTGTCAGGTCTGCCGCCGCCGGCGCGGGCCGACGTGCTGCGCGGGCGCGGCGACGACGCGGCGGTGCTGGCTTGGGGAGACGCCGGTCGCCAGGTCATCACCACCGACCACTTCCGCGCCTTCACCCTGGACCCCTATCTGCTGGCGAAGATCGCCGCCAACCACGCCCTGGGCGATGTCTGGGCCATGGGCGCCGATCCGCAGGCGGCGCTGGCCAGCCTGATCCTGCCGCCCATGGCGCCGGCAAAGCAGACCGACACGGCCCGCGAGATTCTCGCGGCTCTGCAGGAGACTCTGGCGGCGGCCGGCGCCGATCTGGTCGGCGGCCACACAAGCCTCGGCGCCGACCTGACGGTCGGGCTGACGGTGACCGGTCTGCTGGGAAGCCGGACCGCCATCGGCCTCGACGGCGCGCGGGCCGGCGACCGCCTGCTGCTGACCCGGCCGATCGGGGTGGGAACCGTGCTGGCGGCGGAAATGCGCGGTCTGGCGCCGGGTCGAGCCGTCGCCGCCGCCCTCACCCGGATGAGCCGCTCCAGCGGTCCGGCGAGCCGGGTGCTGCGCGAGGTCGCCCACGCCATGACCGACGTCACCGGCTTCGG
Organism: Caulobacter sp.; assembly: GCA_016125585.1. Classification (GTDB taxonomy): domain Bacteria; phylum Pseudomonadota; class Alphaproteobacteria; order Caulobacterales; family Caulobacteraceae; genus Caulobacter. Next base: position 104,840 of record WGLL01000006.1, on the reverse strand, counting down.
CCTCGCCGGTCACCTGCAGGCCATGCTGGACGCCTCAGGGGTGGGCGCCCGCCTCAGCCTCGCGGCCGTCCCCTGGACGGAGGGCGCGGTGGATCTGGCCGCCGCCGGGGTGCGCAGTTCGATCTTTCCGGAGACCTCGCAACTGGCCGACCGCCTTACCGCTTCGGAGGCGGTGAGGGAGGATCCCGGGTTTCCTCTGCTGTTCGACCCGCAGACCGCCGGCGGACTGCTCGCCGCCGTCAGCGCGGCGGATGTGGCCGACACAACAAGACAGCTTGAGTCCATCGGCGAGACGGTCTGGGACATTGGCGAACTCTCTGACGCCCAGGGTCTGACGGTTTCCGGCTAGAGCGTGTTCCGATTAGTGGGCGCCGGTAATCGGACCAAACACGCGACAACAAAGACCCTGGAGCAGCGCGGTTTGATTCCATCAAATCGCGTTGCTCTAAGCCGTTATCAGCGATCCGGGATGAGGGCGGCGATCTGATCGGCGGCGGCTTCCTGGCCCGCCTCATCGAGGGCCGGGGCCTCGACGGTCCCGAGGCCCGGCCGCTGGTCCCGCCGATTGGACCGGGCATAGGCCGGGTCGTAGTGGATCTCGATCAGTTCGCCCGCCAGCGTCTCGAAATCGCCGTCCCGCGCCATCTGCCGCCACGCGGCCAGGCGCTTGCGGCCATACAGCGGCGGCAGCCGCTCCAGCGCCGTTTCCAGCAGGTCCTGATCCTCGGTGATGTCGCGATAGGCGCTGACCAGATAGCCGACGCGGTCAGGAACCCGCGCCTGCAGGGCGATGCGCGGCGCGGTCTGCATCGCCCGCCACAGGACCGGCGGCACCATGCGGTCGCCGATCTTGCTGGACTCGGCCTCCACCAGCACCGGCCGGGCCGGGTCGACCTGCGCCATCGCCTGCAACAGCCGGCTTTCGAACATCTTCTGGCTGGGCTGGGCGGCGCCCGCCAGCCCGCCGAAGACCGATCCGCGGTGGCCGGCCAGACCCTCGAGGTCCAGCACCTGCACGCCCCGCGCCGGCATCCTGCCGAGAATTTCCGTCTTGGCCGAGCCGGTGTTGCCGTCGAGCAGAATGACCTTCAGGCGCGGCTCGGCGTCATAGAGGGCCGCGGTGACATGCCGCCGCCAGGTGCGATAGCCGCCCTCGACCACCGTGGCGCGCCAGCCGACCTGACGCAGCACGGTCGCCATGGCGTTGGATCGCTGTCCCCCGCGCCAGCAATAGACCAGCGGCGCATAGCCGCCGCCCCGATCGGCCAGGGCGGTTTCCAGATGCCGGGCGATGTTCCGGGCCACATAGGCGGCGCCAATCCGTTTGGCGCGAAAGCGGGAGTCCTGGACGTAAATGGTCCCGATCTCGGCCCGTTCGGCGTCGTCCAGGACGGGCAGGTTGATCGCGCCGGGCATGTGGTCCTCGGCGAATTCTCCGGGACTGCGCACGTCGATAACGTCGTCGAAGCCGCGAAGGATATCCAGATCGACCTTGTCCAGGGCGCCAGCCATGTCCCGCTCTAACCTTCCCGCGGCGGCGAGAACAGTCCGTCCGCGAGGCCGCCGGTCAACAATCGGCGCCGACAGACCCGGATCGCGCGCCGCGCAGGGCTGACAAGCCCCCGCGAACCGTTAAGCTGGCCCGAAAACACGGCATGGGAAGAACGCTTGTCACAGCTCCAGTATCTCGCCCCGTCCACGATCGATGACGCCGTTCTGGCCCTGGCCGCCAGCGGGGCGCGCGCCCTGTCCGGCGGCACCGACCTGCTGGTCCAGCTGCGCGCCGGCCGGATGGCGCCGGGCGCCATTGTCGATCTCAAGCGCATCGAGGGCATCAGCGGCATCCGCCAGGAGGGCGGGGCCTTCATCATCGGGGCGGCGACTTCCGGCGCGGTGATCGGCGAACACGCCGCCCTGTGCCGCGCCTGGCCGGGCGTGGTCGAGGCGGTCAATCTGATCGGTTCCACCCAGGTCCAGGGTCGCGCGACCATGGCGGGCAACCTGTGCAACGCCTCCCCGGCCGCCGACAGCGTCCCGGCCCTGATCGCGGCCCGGGCGGTGTGCATCATCGCAGGACCCGGCGGACGGCGCGAGGCGCCTGTGGAAGACATCGTCACCGCCCCCGGCAGGACGTCCCTGGCCCAGGGTGAGTTCATCGTCGCCTTCCGCCTGCCGCCCAGGCCGGCCCGGTCGTCAGACGCCTATCTGCGGCTGATCCCGCGCACCGAAATGGATATCGCCGTCGCCGGCGCCGGGGTCAGCCTGACCCTCGACGCCGAGGGTCGGGTGAGCGAGGCCTATGTCGCCCTTGGCGCAGTGGCGCCGACGGCCCTGCTGGTCGCCGACGCCGGGGCCGCCCTGGTTGGCGGGCGACTGGATGAGGACAGTCTCTCGCGGCTGGACGCGGCGGCCCGGGCGGCCTGCCGACCGATCAGCGACAAGCGTGGCACCATCGAGTACCGGACCAAAATCGCGGGCGTTCTGGCCCGCCGCGCGGCCCAGGCCGCCTATCAGAGAGCGAGTGATCAGGCGTGAGCAAGCTGCATGTTTCCACGGTCGTGAACGGCGACCCGGTCGAGTTCCTCGCCGACCCGGCCATGACCCTGCTCGACGTTCTGCGCGACGAGCTGAACCTCACCGGCTCCAAGGAAGGCTGCGGCTCCGGCGACTGCGGCGCCTGCAGCGTCATCGTCGACGACCGGCTGGTCTGTTCCTGCCTGATGCTGGCGGCCGAGGCCGAGGGCCGGCGGGTCGCCACCATCGAGGGACTGGCCCAGGGCGGCCAGCTGCACCCGCTGCAGCAGAAGTTTCTCGAACACGCCGCCCTGCAGTGCGGCTTCTGCACCCCGGGTCTGCTGATGGCGTCCAAGGCGCTGCTCGACGTCAATCCCGATCCGACCGAGACAGAGGTGCGCTACTGGCTGGCGGGAAACCTCTGCCGCTGCACCGGCTATGACAAGGTGGTCCGGGCGGTGATGGACGCCGCCGCCGAGCTGCGACAGGAGAGAGTGTGATGAGCGACGTCCTCGACAAGCCCGCGGGCTCGCCGGCGCTGAAGATCGTCGGCTCCCGGCCGATCCGCCCCGATGGGGCCGACAAGGTCACCGGCCGCGCGGCCTTCGGCGCCGACTTCAACATGCCGGGCCAACTGGTCGGGCGGGTCCTGCGCAGTCCTCACGCCCATGCCCGCATTGTCAGCATCGACACCCGCAAGGCCCGCGCCCTGCCCGGGGTCAAGGCGGTGATCACCGGGGCCGACTTCCCCGATGTCGCCTCCGAGATGCACGACGGGGGCGAATCCGCCTCCAACCTGCGTGACCTGGCGATGAACGTCATGGCCAGGACCAAGGCCCTCTACAACGGCCATGCGGTCGCCGCCGTGGCGGCCGTGTCGGCGGCGGTCGCCGAGGCGGCGCTGGCCCTGATCGAGGTGACCTACGAGGTCCTGCCCCACGTCATCGACGTCGAGGCGGCCATGGCCCCGGACGCGCCGGTTCTGCACCCGCACATGTTCACCGAGGGCCTGGACGCCAAACCGACCACCCCCTCCAACATCGCCAAGCGCAATCGCCTGGGTCGCGGCGATCCCGACCAGGCCTTCGCCGAGGCCGACGTGGTCTTCGAGGGCCGCTACACCACCCAGGCCGTGCACCAGGGCTATATCGAGCCGCACGCCTGCGTCGCCTCCTGGGCCGAGGACGGCCAGTGCGAGGTCTGGAGCTCCAGCCAGGGCCAGTTCATGGTCCGCACCTACTGCGCCAAGGTGCTGGGCCTGGAGACTTCCAGCATCCGGGTGACGCCCGCCGAGATCGGCGGCGGCTTCGGCGGCAAGACCACCGTCTATCTCGAACCCCTGGCCCTGGCCCTGTCGCGCCAGAGCGGCCATCCCGTGAAGATGGTCATGACCCGCGACGAGGTCTTCCGCGCCACCGGCCCGACGTCGGGCGCGGTGATCCTGGTCAAGTTCGGCGCCCGGTCGGACGGAACCATCATCGCCGCCGATGTGGAGCTGAAATGTCAGGCCGGGGCCTTCGCCGGCTCTCCCGTCGGCGCGGCCAGCATGACCGCCCTGGCCTGCTACGACATCGCCAACTTCTCGATCACCGGCTGGGATGTGGTGACCAACAGCCCCAAGGTCGCCGCCTACCGCGCGCCCGGCGCCCCCATCGCCGCCTTCGGCGTCGAGAGCGCCCTGGATGATCTGGCCCACAAGCTGGAGATGGATCCCATTGCCCTGCGCGAGAAGAACGCCGTGCGGGACGGGGTGAAGGCCGCCTACGGTCCGAAGTTCACCAACATCGGCTTCCTTGAGACCCTGGCCGCGATCCGCGACAGCGACCACTACAGCGCCCCGCTCGGCCGCAATCAGGGGCGCGGCGTCGCCGCCGGTTTCTGGTTCAACGTCGGCGGCGAGAGCACGGCGGCGGTCCATGTCGGCGAGGACGGCAGCGTCGCGGTGGTCACCGGCAGTCCCGACATCGGCGGCTCCCGCGCCTCGATGGCCATGATGGCCGCCGAGACCCTGGAAATTCCGCTGGACCGGGTCCGCCCCCGCATCGCCGACACCGCCTCGATCGGCTTTTCCATGCTCACCGGCGGCAGCCGCACCACCTTCGCCACCGGCATGGCGGTGGTCCAGGCCGCCGAGAAGGTCGTCGCCGATCTCAAGCGCCGCGCCGCCCTGATCTGGGAAGTGGCAGAGGACCAGGTCGACTGGGCCGGCGGCGCCGCCCACTGCCTCGATCCCGGCAAGGATGTCGGGCCCCTGACCCTCGGTGACATCGCCGCCAAGGCCGCCACCACCGGCGGACCCATCACCGCCCAGGTGTCGCTCAACGCCCAGGGCGCGGGACCCGGCTTCGGGGTGCATGTCTGCGACGTCGAGGTCGATCCGGAGACCGGCCATGTCACGGTGCTGCGCTACACAGCCGCCCAGGACGTCGGCAAGGCCATCCACCCGGCCTATGTCGAGGGCCAGGTCCAGGGCGGCGTCGCCCAGGGCGTCGGCTGGGCGCTCAACGAGGAATACATCTTCGACGGCGAGGGCCGGATGGAGAACGCCGGCTTCCTGGACTACCGGGTGCCGGTGGCCTCGGACCTGCCGATGATCGACGCCATCCTGGTCGAGGTGGCCAATCCCCGCCATCCCTTCGGCGCCAAGGGGGTGGGTGAGGTGCCGATCGTGCCGCCTCTGGCCGCTGTCGCCAACGCCGTGCGCGGCGCCATCGGGGTGCGAATGACCGACCTGCCGCTGTCGCCGCCCAAGATCCGCGCGGTGCTCGACGCCCGGGACGGCTAGGCCGGTGGCCCGTGTCGTCCTGCCCTGGGACTGCCGCCAGTTCACCGGCGGCCAGACCGAGTTCGACATCGAGGCCGACACGGTCCGGCGCCTGATCAGCCAGCTCGACGCCCGCTTTCCGGGGCTTGGCGAGTTTCTCAGCCAGAAGATGGCGGTGGCCATCGACGGCGAGATTCACCAGGACGCCTGGAGCTCGGCCATCCGTCCGGCCTCCGAGGTCTATCTGATCCCCCGGATCGGCGGCGGCTGACAGCGACATGACGCCGAATTCACGGGCGGCCGGCCCTGGATTGCGACATCAAGGGATCCCGGCCCTTCGTCCCGCGCGAGACCCATGACCCCGGACCTGCAGATCCTCCTCAAGCAGCTGATCGCCTTCAACGGTCTGGTCTTCGGCCTGGCCCTGGCGGCGCGCGCCCTGTCCGGACGCCGGCTCAACCCGGCGATCCCGGCGATGATCGTGACGATGTCGGTCCTGATGATCCTCAATCTGCTGCATGACCGCCTGGGCAACACGCCGCTGACCGAGATGCGTTTTGTCGCGCCGCTGCTGGTCGGTCCCATCTTCCTGTGGCATGCGACCGGGGAGGTGCAGCGACCCTCCCCTCTGTTCCCGCTGAGCCCGGGCCCGCTGGCGGCCCACCTGGCGCCGGCCGCGGTGCTGGCCCTGCTGGCGGCGGTCGGTCAGGCGCCCTATGCGGCGCTGCAGATTCTCATTCCGCTGCACATCGCCGGCTATCTGGTCGCGGCCGGGCTGGTCGCCCGGCGCGGCCGCGCCGGACCCTGGACCTGGGCGCTGCTGGGACTGGGCGCGACGGCCATCCTGCTCAACATCATCTCCATCCTGCTCGGTGCGGTCTCGGGCGGCCGGGCCGTGGAGGCCCTGCTGTTCGCCGTCCTGCTGGCCACAGTCTGCGCCCTGATCATCCTCGGCTTCTCGGCGCCGGCGGAGGTGTTGCGGGCGGCGGTGGAGTCGGTGCGTGGCAAGCGGGCGGAAGACCCCGACCCCGAGGCGCTGCGGGCGATCATGGCGCGGATCGAGGCCCTGCTGGAGGCGGAGACGCCGCATCTGGATCCCGGATTCCGGCTCGAACGCATGGCCCGCCGACTGGGCGAGCCGGAGCGGCGGGTGTCGCGGGCGATCAACCACTGCCGGGGGCTGTCGGCCCCCGACTTTCTCAACCTGCGCCGGGTCGAGGCCGTCCAGCGCCGCCTGGCCGACCCCCGGGAGACCGCCTCCCTGCTGGAGATCGCCCTCGACTGCGGGTTCAATTCCAAGGCGACCTTCAATCGCGCCTTCGCCCGCCACGCCGGCCGCACCCCCAGCCAGGTCCGGGCCGAGGGTCGAACCGAAATTCTGCCCGCGACGTCTCACTTCACGATCTGAGGCGACGCCGCCGCCGCGCGCCGCGAGGGTCCGAGGACCATCCATTCCGGAGTCCCGTCCATGCGCCTTGTCCCGCCTTTCGCGGTCCTGCTGCTCGCCATCCTCGCCGCGTCGCAGGCCTATCCCCAGACTGCCCCCGCCGTCACGATCGACTGGGACGACTGGGGCGTTCCCCATGTCAAAAGCGACTCGCTGGAGGGCGCCGGATACGGCATGGGCTGGGCCCAGATGGAGGCGCGCGGAGAGTCGGTCGCCCAGACCTACCTGACCGCCCGCGGCGAGGCCGCCGCCTGCTTCGGCGAGGCCGCCTACCCGGCCGACCTGAGAATCCACCAGCTGAACGCGCCCCGCCGTGCTGCGGACTGGCTGAAAGCCCAGGATGACGAGAGCCTGGCCCTGAACCGGGGCTTCGTCGCTGGCATGAACGGCTGGCTGGCGGCTCACCCGGACCAGAAGGGCGCCCTGGCCTGTCTTGGCGAGGTTCGCCAGACCGATCCCCTCGCCGCCTTGCAGGTCATCCTGCACCTCGGGGTCGTGGCCTTTTCCGCCGACCAGCAGCTGGCCAGCTGGCGCGAGAAACGCGGCTCCAACGCCTATGCCGTGGCGCCGGCGCGAACCAGGGACGGCCGCCCGCTTCTGTTGATCAATCCACACTCGCCCTGGCAGGTCCCCTATCTGGTCTTCGAGGAGCACGTTTCGGCGCCAGGGCTCGAGGCTTACGGGGCCACCTATCCGGGGCTGCCGCTGCCGGTCATGGGTTTCACCCGGGACCACGGCTGGGCCTTCACCTTCAATGACGTCGACGGCGTCGACCTCTATGACCTGACCCTCCGGCCCGGCGGCTACCTGCTCGACGGCCAGACCCGCCCCTTTGTCACGCGATCCCAGACCATCCGGGTGAAACTCGCCTCGGGCCAGATCGAAGCGCGGACCGCGACCCTTCTCGAGAGCGCCCAGGGACCGGTGCTGGAGATCGGCGACGGGCGGGCGGTCGCCGTGCGGATCGCGGGGCTCGACCGGCCCGGCCTGACGGCGCAGATCATCGCCATGTGGCGCGCCGGATCACTCGCCGACTTCAAGGCCGCCCTCGGCCGCCAGCAGATGCCGATCACCAACGTCATCTACGCCAACGCCCAGGGCGAAATCTTCTATCTGTTCAACGGCCTGTCGCCGAAGCGCGCGCGGGGCGACCGGGCCTATTGGGCCGGCATCGTAGACGGGACCGATTCGGCCCTGATCTGGACCGACTATGTCGCCATGGCCGACCTTCCCCAGGTGGCGAACCCTGACAGCGGCGCCCTGCAGAACGCCAATGACGGTCCCGGCTATACCGCCTGGCCGTCGGCCATCGACCCGCGAATGCTGGACCCGATGCTGACCGACAACCTCGCCACGCCGCGCGGTCGCCGCTCGCTCCGCCAGCTGACCACCTCGGGCCCGCTCGATCTTGAGGGGCTGGACACCTTGCGGGCCTCCTCGGTCATGGACCTTGCCGAGCAGGCCCGCGGCCCGCTGGCCGACGCCGCCCGCGCCTCGGGCGATCCGCAGCTGATGCGGCTCGGCGCCATCCTCGCCGCCTGGGACGGATCGGCCCGTCCGGACAGCCGCGGCTCGGTGCTGTTCGCCGACTGGGCTTACAGGATGCGCAGGGCCGGCGTGGCGGCGATTGAGCCTTCGCCCGCGCCGCCCTCTCCGCTGTCGATCGCCGCGACCCTGGCCGATCCGACCAGGGCCCTTTCCATCCTCCAGGAGTCGGCCAAGGGTCTGACCACCCGGTTTGGCCGGCCTGATGTCACCTGGGGCGAAGTCTATCGCATCCGCGCGGCCGGCCTCGACCTGCCCTCGCCGGTCGGCCGGGACGAGCTGGGCGCCTTCAATGCCGGCCATTACGGCCGGGCGACCGGCTCCGGGCCGGACGCGGGAACCTTCACCCTCGAAAGCGCCTCGACCTTCATCGCCGAGGTCGCCTTCGGGCCGGACGGACCCGAGGCGCGGGGCCTGCTAACCTATGGCAATTCCGATAGTCCCGAGGCGCCGGGCGTGCAGGCGCAGCTGCGGCTGTTCTCGGCCAGCAAGACCCGGCCGATCGCCTTCACCGCCCAAGAGGTCGCGAAGGCCTCGCGGCGTCGGGAAACGCTGCAGCCCTGAGGCGTCGCGAACGGATCGAAGCCCCCCGCGCCGTCGTCACTCAGCCGGCGGCGCGGCGAGGCCGGGATCTGGACTGGACTCCGGGTCGGGCTTTCGGGGCAGGGCGGCGAAGGCGGCCCACAGGTCGCGCACCTGATTGCGGAACAGATCCAGATGAAGTTCGGACATCTGGCCGGCCCAGCCCTGGGACAGCACCCGCATGGTGCGGCCGCCCCAGTCGGGATTGAGGGTCGAGGACCAGCTGACCAGGGAGGCGGCGTTGGTCACCGCCAGGAACAGGGTGGCGATCAGGATGATGCGGCTGGCATAGCCCCGCGCCTTGTCGGCGGCCGCCTCCTCCTCGTCAGGATGGGCATAGCCGAAGTCTTCCGGATCGAGGTCGGCGGGGTCGGTGTCGAACAGCATGGTCTGATCCTCCAACGCCTCAGAAGCGGAAATAGATGAAGGGAGCGACGCCCTCGGGACGGATCGCCTCGATGATCAGCACGGCTGCTCCGAACAGCAGGGCGGTCGCCGGCGACGGCAGTTTCGACAGCAGCTGGGCGACCCCTTCCCCGGCCCGTGGCGGCAGGGCGTGCAGCGCCAGCCCGACCACCACCAGGGACAGGATCATCGGCGTCACCAGGGTCGGCGCCGTCCAGTGGGTGGCCAGGGAGACCAGGAAGGTGGAGGCGGCGGTGAAGTCCTCGGCGCGGAACAGGATCCAGCCCAGCAGCACGACATGGAAGGTGACGATCAGGCCGACCCAGGCCGGCCAGGCGGCGTTGGGCCGGGCGGCCCGCCACAATCGCTCGATGACCAGCACGACCCCGTGCAGCGCCCCCCAGGCGACGAAGGTCCAGGCGGCGCCGTGCCACAGCCCGCCCAGCAGCATGGTGATCAACAGATTGCGGCACGACCGCCAGAGGCCGCCCCGGCCGCCGCCCAGTGGGATGTAGAGATAGTCGCGCAGCCACTGCGACAGGCTCATGTGCCAGCGGCGCCAGAAGTCCTGCAGGGAGGTGGCGCGATAGGGCTGGTCGAAGTTGCGCGGGAAGCGGTAGCCCAGCAGGGCCGCGACCCCGATGGCGATGTCGCTGTAGGCCGAGAAGTCGCAGTAGATCTGCACCGCATAGGCGTAGGCGGCCATGGCCAGGTCGACGACGCCAAAGGAAGCCGGATCGAAGAACACCGGATCGACGATGCGGGTCGCCAGTTCCGAGGCGAAGATGGTCTTCTTGGCCAGGCCCCAGGCAATCAGCACCAGGCCGTGACAGACGATCTCCCGCGAGAGCTTGGGGGTGCGCTCGAACTGCGGCAGCAGGTGCGAGGCCCGGACGATGGGACCCGCCACCAGGTGCGGAAAGAAGCTCATCAACAGCAGGACATCGCCGAGGGAGCGGGCCACCGGCGTCTTGCCGCGATAGACATCAACCAGATAGCTGATGCCCTGGAAGGTGAAGAAGGAGATGCCGACCGGCAGGATGATCTCCAGCAAGGGCAGGTCGCGGCCCCAGCCGAAGCTGTCGAGCAGGGTTCCCAGCTGCTCGACGAAGAAGCCGTAGTATTTGAACACCCCCAGGACGAGCAGGTTGATCGTCACGCCAAGCGCCACCAGAGCCTTGCGGCGGCCGTCGCTCTCGGTGCGGTTGATGCGGTCGGCGACCCACCAGTTCATCACCCCGCTGCCGATCAGCAGGAAGACGAAATGCCAGTCCCAGGCGGCGTAGAAGACCCAGCTGGCCAGCAGCAGGAACCACTTGCGGGCCACATTGTCCCGGCCAAAGCCCCAGGTGACGGCATAGACCACCAGGAAGAACAGCCCGAACTGCATCGTCGGAAACAGCACTAGGGGGTCTCCCTCACGCGCGCGGGCGGCGGCGCCAGGGCGGCCATCAGGTCCTGCGCCAGCCAGCCGCCGATCAGGTCGCCGCCGACGCGGGTGAAATGCACATGGTCGCCCCGGGCGGCGCGCGGGTCCTGACGCCAGAAGCGGTCGATGGCGCAGGGGCCGCCCATCCGCGCCTCCCAATCCCAGAAGGCGATCCCCTCGCTGGCGGCGACGCGGCGCTGGGCCTCGCGCACCCGCCCCAGCGCGGGCGGGGCGTACCAGCGCGCCAGCACCGGGTCACGCCGGGCAACCAGGGCGTCGTAGTTGGCGATTTCGGCGGCGTTCAGCGGCCGGCAGACATCGAAGGGCTCGTCCTTGTCATCGTAGTAGAGGTCCGGCCTGACCGTGGCGGCGTCGGGCGGCCCCGCCGCCAGCAGCACCGCGCCCGGCGCCAGGCTCTTCAGCAGCAGCAGCGCCTGACGGTAGCTGGCCGAATAGACCGGCTCGTCAAAACCCTTGTCGAAGCCCTCGTTGGTGCCGAAGGCGACGATGATCAGGTCGGGCCGGTAGGCCTCCAGCTCGGTCCGCATCACCGCCGGGTCCCGGGCCAGCAGGCTTTCCACCCGGGCCCCGATGACCCCCAGGTTGGAGACCATGACCCCGCCGCCGCCGGTCCGGGCGGTCGCCCAGGAATAGAGCCGCACCGGCGCGCCCTGCACCTCGACCGAGGCGGACGAGACCCTGTCGGCCGTTCTAAGCACCTCGCAGCGGGGCTCGCGCCTCGGCCCCGCGGCGGACACCAGGCGGGAGTCCTGGCCGGCGGTCAGGCGCAGGGACCCCGCCCCCGGCGCCGCCTCGAAACAGACGGTCAACTCGTCGAAGGTGGACTCGATCTCGGAGTCCAGCTGCATCCGGGCGCCCGGCCGCGCGGTCGCGGTAAAGCCGGTCAGGCCCGCGGCCGGTCCGGCGTCTCCGCCCTTGACCGACTGCAGGCCGGAATAGTCGAGCGTGGCCTGGCGAACGGTGAAACCCGCGAACGGCAGGGCGGCGGGAAGCACGCCCCGCCCGCCGGCGCCATAGCGGGCCTGAAGGCTGGTCCGCAGGGCGCCGCTGATGTGGTCGGCGGCGCTGTGACTGTCGCCGAGGATCAGGATGCGGAACGGCCGGGTCCGGGCCGGGTCGGAAAGGGTCGCGGCGGCCGGCGCCAGAGTCTCGCCCCGGCACAGGGTCGAACAGTCCGGCGTCTGGTTAGGCTGCATCAGGAGCCCCAGGGCCAGAAAGAGACCGATCACCGACCCGACACCGACACGGCGCCGGCGTCGGTGGCGGCCTGGACCGGAGCGGCGGCGGGTGGCGGCGGCGGGGCCACGGCGGCGCGGGCCTCGGCCAGATCGGCCTTGATCTGTCTGGCCATCGGTTCGGACAGAACCAGATAGCCGCCCATCGTCATATGGATGCCGTCGGAGGCCCGGGCCATCTGCGGCCGGCCGCCGGGGCCGATCGGCAGATAGGCGGCGTAGGCCTTGTTGGCGTCGCTGGTCACGCCGGTGCTGTCGATGAAGGGATAGCCCAGCGCCGCCGCCCGCTCGGCGAAGATGCCGTTGACCAGCTCCGCGCCGGCCTCGGCGCCCGAAGACCGCATCCGCGGCAGCCCCAGCCAGTAGACCGCCGCCCCGGCGTCGCGGGCATGGCCCACCAGGGCGTCGACCCGATCGGCGTAGGCGATACGCCAGTCGGCGCTGGCGAAGGCCAGGGCCTTGCCGTCACCCTGGATGCCCTGGCGGTCGTTGGTGCCGATCATGAAGACGGCGATGTCGACCTTCTGACCGGCCAGTTGGGTGACGGTCTGGGTCTCGACGTTGACGTAGTCATAGCGCGACAGGCCTGTGGACGGCCGGCTGAAGCGGACCACCTTGATCCCCGGCTCATCGCGAAACTGTCGGTACAGCCCGGCCCACAGGCCATCGGCCATGGAGTCGCCGAAGACGCCGATGGTCAGACCGTCGCCGCGCTGGATCGCCGCCCGGAGGGCCGTCTGGTTCGGGTCGATCAACGGCGGCGCGGGCGCCTCGGGCGCCTTGGCCCTGGCCATTCTGGCGACCTGTTCGTGGCGGGCGGTCAGGGTCCAGCCCTGGGCCGAGGGCATCGGCCCGCCGGCGGCCCACCAACCCAGCAGAACCCCGCCGGTCAGCCCCAGAAGAATGCCGAAGAACAGGCCCGAGCCGAACCGCGACGACCTGCCGGTCCCCGGCGCTCCCCCCTCACCCAAGACACCCTCGTCAGACGCCAAGATCGCTCCCCCGAGCGCGCGCCGGCCGCACTATGGCCGGTCTGGAAAATTCGACTTTACCTGTTTAGCGCGGTCCCGCCAGCGCCCGCAGCGCCTTCCCCCCGGGGTTGCGCGCCGCCGCCCGCGACACGGGCAGAGACCGGGCCGGGCGGCGGTTGCCCCTCGTTCGCGGAGATGCGCACGAAGCGGAAGCCCCGCCGGTTCAACTCGTCCAGCAGCTGCGGCAGGACGGCGATCATGTTGGGCCGGGTCTCGTGCAGGATCAGCACCCCGCCGCCCTCCTGCTCCATATAGGCCAGGGTGCGCTGATAGATCGCTTGGCTGCTGATGCCGCGCCAGTCGTCGGTGCCCGCCTCGGCGGAGATGGCGGTGATGCCCTGGTCGCTGAGCCAGGCGCGGATGGCCGGGCTGTCGTTCAGCCCCGGAAAGCGGAAGAAGGGTTCGACCGGTCCGACGCCCGCCGCCGCCGACCGCAGGGCCAGAAACCCGTGATCGACCTCGGCTCTGGCCGCTGGCAGCGACCAGTAGCGAAGCTGCGTTGGATGCGACCAGCTGTGGCTGGCGACGCCGTGGCCCTGGCGGATGGCGTCCTGAACCAGGTCGGGCCGCAGGGAGACGTAGTAGCCGACATAGAAGAAGGTCGCCTTCAGGCAACGCGCCTCGAGAATCCGCAAGGCTGCCGGACTGCCCCGGGGGTCCGGACCGTCATCGAAGGTCAGGGCTATGGTGCGCGGCGGCAGCGGGGTGCGCCGGTACTGGATGCCGCCATAGCCGCCCGGCCGTGGCTCCAGCCGGACGGTCGGGGTCACGCCCGGCCAGTCGGCGTTGCCGGGGCAGGTCTTCGGGGGCGGGGGCTCTGCGGGCGGCGGCGGATCGGCGGCCGCGCGGCGACGCGCCAGTTCCACCGGGGCCAGAACGCCGGCCAGGCAGATCAGCAGGAACAGCCAGAAACGCATCTGAACACCACCCCCACGCCGGACGCCCGGCCGGACCTAGCCCTGCCGCGGCTTGGTCTGCATGGCCCCGGTCATGGGGATGAAGAAGACGCCGACGTCGCGACGCGAGCGAATCTTGCCGTCGGGGTCCTTGGTGTAGACGTAGAGCACCTGGCCGCGGCGGAAGGGCTGGCCGATCGGGATGATCAGCTTGCCGCCCGGCTTGAGCTGGCGGAACAGTTCCGGCGGCGCGTACTGGGCCACGCAGGTCAGCATGATGGTGTCGAACCCGCCCTCGACTTCCGGCCAGCCGAAATAGCCGTCGCCGACCTTGCTGTGGACGTTGCTGTAGCCCAGCGGCTTGAAGATCTTGCCCACAGCCTTGCCGATCGGCTCGATGATTTCGATGGTGTAGGCGTCGCGCACGATGCGGGACAGCAGCGAGGACTGGAAGCCCGACCCGGTGCCGATTTCCAGGGTGACGTCGGTCGGCTTGGGGGCGGCCAGCTGGGTCATGTAGGCCTGGCCAAGATAGTCGGAGAGCACCGAGCCGTGGCCGATGGCCCAGGGCTTGGGGTTGGACTCATAGGCCTGATAGGCCTGCGACTGACCCAGCGCATACTGGTAGTGATAGAAATCGCGCGGCACGGACTCGAAGGCGGCCATGACCGCCGGATCGGCCGTTCCGAAGTGGGCCGCCAGATAGCTGGAGATGCGCTGCAGGGCGGCCGGCTTGCGGGCCTGGATCTCGTTGAACTGGGCCTCGGTGATCTGGCTGGGCCGTTCGGAGGCGGCCATGGCGGCCACGAAGGCCGCGTAGGTCCAGGGCGTCTTCGGCATGCGAACGGTGTTGGACACCGCCGAGGCGGAACCGGCGGCCGCGGCCGTCGGCTTGGCGGCGTCGCCCGTCGCAGCGCCGCCCTCCACCTTGGGCTCCATCCGGTCGTTGACCGACTTGAGAACCTTGTCGACGTCGCAGGCGGCGAGCGGCAGGGCGGCGAGTCCGGCCGAGCCGGCGATCAGGGAGCGGCGGGAAAGCATCATTGTGAGAAATCCACGGCTGGAACACGGGATGGCGCTTCCCGGCGCCCGCCCGTGGGCAGCACCAGGAAGGCCAGGACGTAGAGGCCCGAGGCTGCGATCAGCAGCGACGAGAAACCGATATCGCGGGACAGCAGATTGGCCAGGGGGGTAGCGACGACCGAGAAGGCGCCGTTGAGACCCCAGGCCCAGGGCAGCATGCGGCCGCTGCCCACCTGGGTCAGGCCCATCGGGAAGGGCAGGCCCAGCGCCAGGGCCACCGGTGCGGCGGCGGCCATGATGATGGCGGCCCGCTGCCAGAGGGGCAGACCGAGCGTCCGGATCAGGAAGGGTTCGGCCTGGAACAGCGTGGCGGCGGCCCAGGCTAGCACCACGACCAGGGCGACGCCGACCGCCAGCTTCGGAATAGCGGCCAGGCGGCCGGCGATCAGACTGCCGAGACCCGAGAAGAACAGCATCGAGGTCAGGACAAGAGCGAAGGCGGTCGAATAGTCGCTGAGATAGAAGGCCGCCTTGTCGATCAGCATGATCTCGATGAATAGGAAGCCCAGGCCCAGGGCCGGGAAATAGACCGCCGGCCACAGGCGGCGCGGCTCGGCGGCCTCGGCCTTGCGGCGCCGGAACAGGGCCGGGGCCAGCAGCACCAGCAGGGCGACGATGATCGCCTGGGCCAGCACCGCGACATTGACCAGCCCGCCGATCTCCGCCTGCGGCAGGACTTCCAGCCGGCGCAGCAGGGCCCCAAGATTTTCCAGTTTCAGCGAAGAGTAATAGGCGGGCCGGTCAAGGGTCGCGGGCCGAACGTGGAAATCATCCGAGGTCGGACTGGGCTTGCCCGCCAGGACGGCGGCGACCTCATTGGCGATGGCGTCGTCGGGGCCGGTCGAGGTGATCTCGCCGGTGGCGAAGTTGACGCTCGGCAGGTCGTTGAACAGCCGGGCCCGCAGGGCGGCCGGATCGACGCCGGGCGAATAGGAGATGTCGAAGGAGCGGGCCGAGGCGAAGGCGGTCAGGGCGTCGATATCGGCCTGCGACCACGGCTGGCCGCTGATCAGGATGCGGGCGTTCCAGGCCGAACGATAGACCAGCACATGGGCCGCCGGATCCAGCCCCCTGGCCGTCAGGGCCTCGCGGGCCGTGGCCAGCACCCGCAGGGCGTAGACCGGAAAGTCGCGGATCGAGACGGAGACCGAAACCATGCCGCCGGGCTTCAGCGCGCCGAGATAGGCGTCGAACGCCTCGACCGTCAGGCCGTCGGCATTGGCCGGCGCGGCGTCGACAAAGTCCGCCGATAGATCGACGACGTCGTAGCGTCCGCCCCGGGCGGCGAGGGCGGCGGCGATGGGACCGCCATCCAGCAAGGTGATCCGGGAGTCGGCTATCCCGGCGGGGGAGTCCGCCAGGCCCTTGGTCAGCGCCCGGCGCAGCACCGGCTCGGTCTCCACCCCGTCGACATGGGCGGCGCCCAGGGCCAGATCCTCGGCCGCGCGGAAGCCGCCGGACATGCCGATCTGCAGCACCTGCGCGCCGGGCCGCAGGACATAGGGCGCCGCGCTGAGCGCCGAGGGGGCGTAGTCGGCCTTGACGCCGCCGGGCCTGGGCAGAGCGGCGATCCGGGCGCCGTCGCGATACAGGCCCAGGGTCGCGGGCGGGCCGGGCGTGCCCAGGGTCTGGGAATTGTTGGACAGGTCGGCGTCGACCCGCTCGGTGAAATCCTCCAGCAGGACGTAGTAGCCCTGCGGCGACTTGATCTGTCCGGCGATGCGGGCGCCGGGCGTGTTCATCGGCGCGTAGATGGCCTTGAACTCGCTGAAGGTGGGCGGCGCGCCGGAAAACAGGATGAACTCGCCCAGCACCAGGGCCGCGCCCGCCAGGCCGCCGGCCAGCCAGTTCAGCTTGCCCGGCTGGAACAGGGTGGCGATGGCCAGCGGAACCAGCAAGGCCGGCGCCAGCAGGAAGGGATGCACCAGGAACATCAGCCCCAGCGCCACGGCCGAGCCGGCCGCCGCCCCGATCAGGTCATAGGCGTAGACCCGTCCGACCTCGCGGTGGTTCTGCACGAAGATCAGCGAGATGTAGGTCCCGGCCAGGAAAAAGAACGGCAGCAGGGCGGCGTAGTAGAGGGCGATATTGCGGATCTGGTCGGTCCAGGTCGCCGGGTTCTGCAGCTGCAGCGGATTGAACGGATTGGCCGTCACCTGCTGGAATCCGAAGGCGGCGGCCAGCACCATGGCGCCGGGCAGGACCGTGCGCAGGATCAGGCCGAACCGCTCGATGGTTTCGCGGAACAGGGCGACGAACACCCCGCTGAGCGCAAAACCGGCCATGACAATGGAGATGATCCAGTAGCCGTACTCGGACCAGGCGGCGACGGCGAAGTAGCGGGTCAGGGCGTTCTCGATCCCGACCACGCCCAGCGAGATCAGGAACAGCGGCCAGAGGGCGCCGCGAGGCGAAGCGTCGCGCTGGGTGGAACTGGCGGTCATGGATGGGCCGCCTGTTTCACGTCGCGCGTCATGAAGCCGTCAATCAGGGCGTTGAAGCGGGCCGGTTCGTCGACGAACAGGGCGTGGCCGGCCTTTTCGAACACTTCCATCCGGGCGCCGGGCCGACTGGCGACCAGGGCCTCGGCCTGTCCGCGCAGTCGGGGACGGACGATGTAGAGCACCGAGCGGCGGCTGCCATGCACGGCGGCGCGCCAGGCTTCCCGCGGGACGGGATAGCTGAGCAGGGCCCGCTCGGCCTGAGGCGTCATGCGCAGGGAGTCCGCGGTCAGCCGCGTGCGATAGCCCTCGCCCGGGTCGCTGGCGAACATCCCTGCCACGAAGGCGCCGCGGGCCTTGACGCGTTCGGCGGCGGTTTTCGGCGCCGCGCGGCGCTTTCCGGCTTTGGGCGGCGGGCCCTCGCCGATGGAATTGTCGACCAGGACCAGGCCTGCGACCCGGTCGTCCCCGGCGTCCATCAGATAGGCCAGGGTGTCGAGCACCCCCAGCGACCAACCGACGATGACCACCGGCCGATCGATATGGCCGTCGATCAGCTCGCCGATATCGCGGCCGCGCCGCACCGGATCATAGCCGCTGGCCGGAATGGCGGAGCGGCCCTGACCGCGCGGGTCGAGGGCGAGCACATGATAGCGGTCCGACAGGGCGTCGAGCTGGCGGCTCCAGATCCAGGCCGGCATGGTCCAGCCCGGCACGAACAGGATCGGCGGCGCATCGCTGGGGCCGGCCTCCAGATAGTGCAGCCGCACCCCGTCGCTGGTGGTGAAGAAGCGGTCGGCGGCGGCCCGCGCCAGCGTGGGCGCACACAGCAGCGCCGCCGCGATCAGCAGGCACGCCCCCTTGCGCAACAACGCGCGCTCGCTTGTCTGCGATACAGCCCCCATGGCGGAACCTTGGTCCAGACGGGGCGAGCCTGTCTCTCGACTTCCCCTGTCGGGTGCAACATTTCCCATGCTGTGGCGCGCCGGTCACCCTGCTCCTTGCCGGACCGGCCGCAAGCCGGCGGGCTGATCGACGGCGCTTGCCGCCCCTTCGCAAGTCCCCTTCGAAATCCGTTCCGCATGCCGCTACAGTGCCGGGCGAGCACGGGAGAGTCGGACAAGGCATGGGAGCATCCCCAAGGAAGGCTTCAACAGCGGCGGCGCGGGCGACCGCCTCGCCGGCGGTCTATGTCGTGCTGCCCTGCTTTCGCACCCTGGACCTGACGGTCGAGGTCATCGCCGCCATCGGGCCGGAGGTGGCCGGCATTGTGGTGGTCGATGACGGCTGTCCGGACGGCACCGGCGATCATGTGCAGGCCACGGTGCGCGATCCCCGGGTGGTGGTGCTGCGCCACGGCGAGAACCGGGGCGTCGGGGCGGCGACCCTGACCGGCTTTGCTCACGCTTTCGAGCAGGGGGCCGAGATCGCGGTCAAACTTGATGGCGACGGCCAGATGAACCCCGCCGACATCGCCCGTCTGATCCGGCCGATCATTCAGGGTCAGGCCGATGCGACCAAGGGCAACCGCTTCTTCAACCCCGCCTGGCTGGAGCAGATGCCGGCCGACCGACGGCTGGCCAATCTGTTGCTCAGCTTCTCCAACAAGCCCTCGAGCGGCTACTGGTCGATGTTCGACGCCAGCAACGGCTTTTTCGCGCTGCACCGGGCCGTCTTCGCCCTGTTGCCGACCTCCCGGCTGGCGCAGGGCTACTACTTCGAGACCGACCTGTGGTTTCGGCTCGGGCTGGTGCGGGCGGTGGTCGTCGATGTGCCGATCGCGCCGCGTTATTCCGAGGCGGCGGCCCAAGCCAGCCAGGTCCGGCTATGGCGCCTGGGACCGGTCTTTGTCCGCAACCTGCTGCGCAACGGGTTCAAGCGGCTGGTCTATCGCTACCTGCTGCAGGATTTCTCGGCGGGCACCCTCTATCTGACCCTGGCGCTGATCTTCACCGGCCTCGGCGTGACCCTCGGCGGCCTGACCTGGCTGCACAACGCCCTGCAGGGCGTGGTCACCACGCCGGGGACGGTGATGCTGGCGGCGCTGCCTGTCTTCCTTGGCCTGCAGTTCCTGTTCGCCTTCCTGGCCTTCGATATTTCCGCCCAGCCCGCCCGGCCCCTCTATCCCGACCTTCAGGACGGCGATCGGTGAACCTGGCGGCGCGGCTCGAGCGCGGACTGACCCGGGTCTCGTCCCGGACCTACAGCCTGCTCTGCGCGGCCATCGTCCTGCTGGCGGGCCTGGCGTTGATCGCCGCCCTGGGGATGCAGATCTCCGCCGACGGCAAGACCTACCACGACCAGGCGACGCTGCTGGCCGACAAGGGTCTCGGGGCGTTTCTGGGCGATGTTCTGGGGTGGTCCTACCTGGGGATGGTCTCGATGGTCGCCCTGGCCAGGCTCGTCTTCGGCGAGGGTTGGGCGACGGGGATGATCGGCCTCAATCTGGTCTGCCTGACCGCCACCGGCGCCCTGATCGGCCGGCTGGTCCACCGCCTGATCGACAGGCCCTGGCTGCGGCTGGTCGGGCTTGTCGCGCTGCCGGCCTGCTTCGAGGTTCTGATGTGGACCCGTTTCGTCTGCAGCGAGCCCCTCTTCACCCTGTTGATGCTGGCCGCCCTGGCCATCGCCGTCGGCCCCCTGACACCCCGGCGATGGGCCTTGCTGGCCGGGCTGCTGCTGGCGGCGACGCTCTGGCGTCCGACCGGTGTCGTTCTCGTCGCCGCCCTCGCCTTCGCCGCGGTTCTTCCTGTCCTGGCGGCGACCCTGGAAAGCTGGCGGCGCCAGCCGTCCGGTCGGCTGGCCCTGGCCCTCTGGCTGGGCCTGCTGTTGCTGGTCGCCCTGGTCTTCGCAGCCATCATGCGCCATCCGCAGCTGTGGCCTTTCGGCATCCTCAAGGCCCAGTTCGACTACGCCCGCTGGAGCTATGATCTCGGCCAGGTCGTCTGGGGGCGGCTGGAAACCTATCACCCCAAACCGACCGGTTATCTGGACTATCTGTCCATCGCCCTGGCGCGCTGGGGTCAGGCCTTCGCCCTCTGGGCCCAGGGTCATTCCCTCGCCCACCGGCTATACAACATCCTCTATCTTGGACCGGTCTTCGCCTTGAGCCTGTGGGCCCTTGCCCGGTGGAGCCTTGGCGCGGACCGGATGACGGCGGCGCAGGCGCGGTTCGTGTCCCTGGCCGGGGGCGCGGCCCTGTCCTTCTGCCTGCTGGTCGCCCTGCTGCAGGTCGAGTTCGACTGGCGTTATCGCGCGCCGGCCCTGCCGGTCTTCATGATCACCGCCCTGATCGGCGCCGGCCTGGCCATGGACGCTATTCGGCGGGCGCGCCGACCAGGGTCGCCACCAGGCAGATCAGGCCAATCAGCGTAAAGCCGATCCGCAGCGGCCAGCTTGCCGTTCCCTTGCGCATCGAGACCGCCACCGCCAGGGCGCATTGCAGGGCGTAGAACAGCGCGAAGGCGCGCGACGACAGGGCGACCACCTCGAACGGATCGGTCAGCCAGACCACGGCGATCGCCAGGGCGCTGGCCAGGGCGAAGGACACCGCCGGGCCGATCTTGCGGCGCGACACCTCGCCCATCAGGCCGCTGGCGCCGATCGAGTCGGCCACCGCCGCGCTGAGCTGGCTGGACACCGCCGCGACCAGCACGAAGATCGCCATCGGCGCCGCCACCAGCACAAAGATGTCGAGAATTCCGGCGACGCCCTCGGCGCTGGCCGCCTGACCCAGGAAGGGCGTCAGCAGCGCGAGGAAGGCGAGGTAGATGCCCGAGGCGATCCATTGCGCATGGCGCATGGTGCGGGCCCGCACCGCCTGGGAATAGCTGCCGCCCAGATAGCGGGAGGTCTCGAACCCCTGCACCGTGATCAACAGGCCCAGCAGCATCGGCAGGCTGGCCGCCGATAGCCGCATCGGCGGCGAGGCCGGGGTGGCGCCCGCATGGACCACCCACCAGATGCCCAGACCCGCCAGCAGGCCGGCGATCGCGCCGATCTTGATGGAGACGCTGCCGTGGGCCACGTGCTCGACCTTCTTCAGGCCGCCGCCGAAGGCCAGGGCGGCCAGCAGCAGGATGATGGCCGTGACAATGCCGTTGGCGGCCAGGGTGTGCAGCCGTTCCGGAACCGGCAGCGTCTTCAGGGTAAATTCGGCCAGCAACTTGAGGTAATAGGCGACCGACACGGCGTAGGCGATCGCCAGGACCGCCTGGGTCGCCCGGGCCAGCCAGGCGATCGGGTCGTGGAAGGCGGCGTCGGCCGAAAAATCCTCGATATGGGTGATGTTGAACCGCACCACCGCGCCCACCGCATAGGCCAGCAACAGCAGGGCCGCCATCGCCGGCAGGGCCGCCGAGCCGAACTCATGGGCCAGCAGCGGACCGCAGATCAGAAAGCCGCTGCCGATGATCGAGGCCAGCGGCGTCACGGTCGCGCGCCAGTTCTCCGAACGCGCATAGCGGCTGAAGGTCAGGAAGGCGGTGACGGCGATCGCCACGACGAGAGCGGCGGCGGTGATCAGCAAGTTTGCATCCCTGGCGGGAAAGGCGCCGCCGTTTGATTTTCGATGGGTCCTGAGTGGCCCGATGGCGACATATTGGCAACCTTGTCGTCGGCCGATCGCTTGATTGGTGGGGCGCGGGGCGGCTCCATGCTAGGGCACCGATCATCGTAACGTGGTCTGAAGGTGCAAGGTTGCGCGGCCGGTCGGCCGGGCGCCGCGCCAACACACAGGCTGTCATGGCCGGGAAGACTTGAGGAGATTGTCGGAATGGGCGCTTTGCACCGGGTGAAACTCGCCGTTCGTGAAGCGCGTCCCGGCGACATCCCGGCCATCATCGCCATGATGCGGCGGGCCTACCCAACCATGCCCGTCTACACCAAGGGCAATCTTCAGGGGCAGATGTCGGCCTATCCCCAAGGCCAGTTCGTAGCCGAGGCCCAGGACGAGATTGTCGGCTACGCCGCCACCTTCCGCATCGACGAGGCCACCGCCCTGTCGCCCCATACCTGGTCGGAGATCACCGGCTCGGGCCACGCCTCGCGTCACGACGCCAACGGCGAATGGCTCTACGCCATGGAGGTCTGCGTCGATCCGGCCTGGCGCGGGCGGCGCGTCGGCCAGCGTCTCTATGAGGCCCGCAAGCGGCTGGCCGAGCAGTTGGACCTGAAAGGCGTGGTGTTCGGCGGCCGCCTGCCGGGACTGTCACGCAAGATGAAGCAGCTGGGCTCGGCCAGCGCCTATCTTGAGGCGGTGAGGGCCGGCAAGGTTCGTGATCAGGTCGCCAGCTTCCAGATCAACAACGGTTTCGAACCGATCGGCATCCTCGAGAACTACCTGCCCAGCGACAAGGAAAGCCTGGGCTTCGCCGCCCATATGGTCTGGCGCAATCCCTATGCCGAGGAGACGCGGGAGGCCGACAGCAGCGCCATGCGGCGCAAGGACTGGGTGCGGGTCGCCGCGGTCCAGTTCCAGCAACGAGCCGTCGCCAGCTTCGACGAGTTCATCGGCAACATCGAATATTTCGTCGACGTGGTTGCCGACTACAAGGCGGACTTCGTGGTCTTCCCCGAGCTCTTCACCCTGCAGCTGCTGGCCTTCGAGACCAAGAAGCTCAGCCCGATGGAGGCCATCGAGGCCCTGACCGGCTACACCCAGCCCTTCATCGAGGCGATGCGGGCCATGGCCCTGCAGTACAACGTCAATATCATCGGCGGCTCGCACCCCACTCGCATGGAAGACGGCGACATCCACAACGTCGCCTACGTCTTCCTGCGCGACGGCTCGGTGCATTCGCAGGAGAAGATCCACCCCACCCCCAATGAGCGCCACTGGTGGAACATCAAGGGCGGCGACGAGATCCGCGCCATCGATACCGACTGCGGTCCCATCGGCGTGCTGGTCTGCTACGACAGCGAGTTCCCGGAACTGGGTCGCAGGCTGGCCGATGAGGGCGCGCGATTGCTGTTCGTCCCCTTCTGCACCGACAACCGTCAGGGCTACCTGCGGGTCCGCTATTGCAGTCAGGCGCGGGCCATCGAGAACCAGTGCTACGTCGCCATGTCCGGCAACGTCGGCAACCTGCCAAATGTCGACAATATGGATGTGCAGTACGCCCAGTCCTGCATCCTGACGCCCTGCGACTTCCCGTTCGCACGGGACGGCGTGGCGGCGGAAGCGACGGAAAACGTCGAGACCGTCTCGATCGCCGACCTCGACCTGTCGGACCTTGCCTGGGCGCGCGCCCAGGGCACGGTGCGAAATCTCCGCGACCGCCGCTTCGACCTCTACAAGACGGTCTGGCGCGGAGAGGGCGGGCTGTAGAGCCTGAGCATCGCCTAGGACGACGTTTCGACCGGCTTTGATTGCAGAAACAGGAAGACGATGATGGCGCCGGCGCAGATGCCGGCGCCGATCAGCAGGGCGCCCGGATAGCCGCCGGCCTTCAACACATCGCCGAAGCGGTGGGCGCCGAACGAGGTGCCGAGATTGAGCAGGGCCATGTAGACCGAGAACTGCGTCGCCGCGACCTGCGGCCGGCACAGCGACATCGCCTGGGCGTAGAGGGCCACCGACAACAGCACGAACAGGCTGACGTGCAGGACGATGAAACCGCCGAACACCGCCGGCGATCCCCAGCTGGCCGGGATAAGCGCCATCACGCCCTGCAGCACCGCCAGCCCCGCCAGGGCCAGCAACAGGGCGCGACGCGGCCCCAGCCTGTCGGCGATGACCCCCGACAAGGCCAGGCCGAACAGGCCGCCGACGAGGTTGGCCGCCCCCGCCAGGTGGCTGTAGTCCTCGCTGCTCCAGGACAGCTGCTTGACCGCCATCGCCGGCGCCAGGGCGGTGTGCAGGCCATAGGCGGTCAGGGCCACGAACAGCCCGGCCGCGAAGATCAGGCTGCGGCGGCCGACCAGCGCCCGCAGCAATACCAGCACCATGGTCCACCAGCCGCCCATCTGCCGCGCCGCGCTTTCGCGTGACGCCTGTCCCGGCGACCAGGGAAACAGCCGCTCGCCGGGTCGCTCTCTCAGCAGCAGGGGGAACAGGATCACCAGGGCGACGAAGCCGGCGGAGACAAAGGCGGCCGCCGAAAGGCCAAACCGGCTGATCACCGTGCCGGTGACCCAGGCCCCGCCGGCGATGCCCAGCGTCTTGCCGCCCCACATCACGCCATTGGCCTGGGCGCGCTCGGCTTCGGGCACGATGTCGATGGCCATGCCGTCGATGGCGACATCCTGGAAGGCGCCGGCGAAATTGATGCTGAAGCCCACAATCGTCATGGCCAGCACCAGATCCTGCGCGGGGTGCTGCAGCCCCAGGGCGACCAGGGCCAGAATCAGGGCCAGTTGGGCGATGATCAGCCACGGCCGCCTGCGGCCCATTGGCAGGAAGGCGAACCGGTCCATGACCAGCCCGTTGATGAACTTCAGGCTCCAGGGCAGCAGGATGACAGCGATGTAGCCGCCGATCTGGGCCGCGGAGGCGCCGTGAGCGGCCAGCCAGGCCGGAACAGCGATGTAGAGCAGGCCCTCAGGCGCGCCCTGGGCCGCATAGAGGAAGAACAGGGCGACGAGTCGCAAAGGCTTGTTGCCCGCAAGGGTCAGGCCGCCGCCGGCCCTGTCCGGCCGGCCCGGGCCGGTTTGCTCTTCTGGCTCAGGCGGAATGCCCCGGCCTCCCTCTGTGGCTGGCTCCGGACAACAACGTCCCGGCCGCCCGGTTGTTCACCCGCGCCGTGTCAAAGCGAACGGGCGCCCGCCTCGCGGCGGACGCCCGGACACCCCCATTTGACTGGCAAGCGGGCCGGCGAAGCCGCGTGGGCCTAGTGGAAGACCTTCACGGCCGCGCGGAGGTCGTCCTCGTTGTCCAGGGCGACAAGACCCTGATGGAACAGCAGCCCGGCCGGCAGATCGTCCGGCACCGGTTGATTGAGGGTCGCCAGCGTGCGGGCGACGCCGTCGCCGAAGGCCATCACCGGCAGCTGCCGCTCGGCGGCGGCCTTGATGATCTCGCCCATGGCGACATCGGCGTCGGACCCGGCCTCGGCCTGGTCGCCCGGCACCACGACGCCCGCCAGCTTGCCACTCTTGATGTCGGCCAGACCGGCGGTCGGCAGGAAGGAGATGGTGCCCATGGCGACGACCTGGGACAGGGTTTCCGGCTGCAGCGACATCGGGGCCAGATTGACCCCGCCGGCGAACAGGATGGCCTCGGCGTTGATCAGCGAGCCGAAGTTCATCTGCGGGGTGGCCAGCAGGCCGGCGCGGGCGCGCGGGCCGTTATAGCGTTGCTGGCGGGCGGGACGGGCGTTGGATCCGCGATGATTGTTCATGGGAAGTGTCCTTTCTGGTTCTTGAAATTCGTCCGCCCGGACGGCCGGTCAGGCCCCCCGGGGGTATGGTGGTTCAGAGGTGAATCTGTCTGTTCGGCCGCCTCCCCCGAGAGGGGAGGTCCTGAAGCGCGGCAAAAGGTCTCGATGCGCCAGGGAGACCCCGACCGGGTCGGGGCTGGATCGGCTAGCAGGTCTTGTCCGTCGCCCTGATGCTGGCGACAACGTCACGCACGCGGCCGGCCAGGTCGCCGCTGGCTTCCCAGTCGCCTGGACCGGCCTCGCCGTCGATCAGGATCGAGCCGGCGCCCCAGGTGTTCATCAGGTCGAGGGCCAGCTCGCGGCCGCCGCGGCGTCCGGCCAGGCCTGTTCCGACCACGGCGATCGACACCGGCGTCTGCGCCGCAAGGGCCATCGCCAGAGATGCCCGATCAACAGGGCCAAGGATGCTGAAACCGCTGTCCGACAGGCGCTCAACAATGGTCGATGCCGTATCGGGACATTCACAAGCAACCATTACTGTATGAAGCTCAGTGTTGCTTACCGTGACTGTATCGTAATTTTTCGAAGTGGACTCACCGCTCTCGCTCATGCGGGACAGTGTAGCGCTAAACACAAAGGGACAGGGTCATTTCACAATGACGTTTTCGTGATCGTCCTTCGGGGCATGGATCGGTGCGGACCGGCGAGGGTCGCGCCCGGCGCCCGCCAGGCCGGCGCAGGTGACCATCCCGGCACTTGTCGGCGATCCCTGATGACCGGAGGTTTGCCTGTCGCCGCACCCCTGTTCCCGAGCGCGGGTCTGACATTCAGAGACCCGGCGGCGATTTGCCGCCCTTCCGATCGCGGTCCGGCTCTCGTCGCTCGGAAGGCGCCAGCACTGTCAAACCCCAGCGGCCGATGCGTGAGGCGATCGGAATCCTCGAATAGCCGGATCGCGCCCTGCCGCCGGGTCATGGCAGACAGCCGGCCCGGACCGGGTTAAGTCGGCGGCAAGGAGCCGACCATGACTGACCCGCACGCCCCTTCCCATCCTGAAATCCGCGAGGCCGTGGCCAAACTCTGCGCCGGCTTTCCCGGGGAGTACTGGCGCGCCCTGGATCGCGACCGGACCTATCCCACCGAATTCGTCCGCACCCTCACCGAGGCCGGTTTCCTGTCGGTGCTGATCCCGGAGGAATACGGCGGCTCCGGGCTGGGGCTTGGCGCGGCGACCGCGGTGCTGGAGGAGATTCACCGCTCGGGCTGCAACGGCGGCGCCTGTCACGCCCAGATGTACACCATGGGCACCATCCTGCGGCACGGCACGGCCGAGCAGAAGGCCCGCTACCTGCCCGCCATCGCCAGCGGCGAGCTGCGCCTGCAGGCCTTTGGCGTCACCGAACCGACCAGCGGCACCGACACCACCCGGCTGACCACCTTCGCCCGCCGCGACGGCGACAACTACATCGTCAACGGCCAGAAGATCTGGATCTCCCGGGCCGAGCACAGCGACCTGATGGTCCTCCTCTGCCGTACCACGCCCCGCGACGAGGCGGCCAAGCCGTCGGACGGCATGAGCGTCCTGCTGGTCGACATGCGCGAGGCGGTGGGCAAGGGCCTGACCATCCGGCCGATCCGCACCATGCTCAACCACGCCACCACCGAGCTGTTCTTCGACAATCTCGTGGTGCCGGCGGCCAACCTGATCGGCGCCGAGGGCAAGGGCTTCAAATACATCCTCGACGGCATGAACGCCGAGCGCATCCTGATCGCCAGCGAGTGCATCGGCGATGGCCGCTTCTTCATCGAGCGGGCCGCCGCCTATGCCAGGGAAAGGGAAGTCTTCGGTCGCCCCATCGGCCAGAACCAGGGCATCCAGTTCCCCATCGCCCGGGCCCATGTGCAACTGACTGCCGCCGCCCTGATGGTCGACAAGGCGGCGGCGATGTTCGACAGCGGCGTCCCCTGCGGCACGGAAGCCAACATGGCCAAACTGCTCTCCAGCGAAGCCAGCTGGTACGCCGCCGACATGTGCGTCCAGACCCACGGCGGCTTCGGCTTCGCCGAGGAGTACGACATCGAGCGCAAGTTCCGGGAAACCCGCCTCTATCAGGTGGCCCCCATCTCGACCAATCTGATCCTCAGCCACGTCGGCACCCACGTCCTGGGCCTGCCCAAGAGCTTCTGACGCGCGCCCGCAAACGCGCTTTCGCCGCCCGGGCGGCGCACCCGCCTTCCAACGTCCGATCATACCGGCGATCACCATCCGCTTGACAGCCTCATACAGTATGCCGCATACACTGTGTGTCACACACTATACGACACCAAGGCATTACGACGATGAGCGACGCCGACCTGTTTGAAAGCCTGAAGCTGGAGCTTCGCCGGGGATCGCTGATCCTGGCGGTGCTGGCCCGCCTGCGGACCGAGCAATACGGCTATTCCCTGCGGGTGGCCCTGGCCGGCGATGGCCTGGAGATCGAGGAAAGCACCCTCTATCCCCTTCTGCGCCGGCTTGAGAGCCAGGGCCTGCTCGACAGCGAATGGCGCGAGGAGGACCGGCGCAAGAAGCGCTTCTACCGCCTCTCCGGCGCCGGCGAGACCATGCTCACCCGTCTGACGGCCGAGTGGCGGACCATCTCCGCCTCTCTGGACCGCATGCTTTGACCCGCCTCGTCATCCAGATCACCACCAGCCTCCAAGGGAGGGGCAAATGACCCTGTTGGACCGTTACCTGAAAGCCGTCGCCGCGCATCTGCCCAAGGACATGCGCGAGGACATCATCGCCGAGCTGCGCGACCTGCTGCTCAACCGCTTCGAGGCGAAGGAGGAAGAGCTTGGCCGCGCCCTGACCGAGGACGAACAGGAGGCCATCATCCGAGAGATGGGCCACCCCCTCACGGTCGCCGGACGCTATCGCAGCGGACCCAACCACCTGATCGGGCCGGAGCTCTACCCCTACTGGCTGTTTGTGGTGAAGGTCGGGGTCGCCGCGGTGCTGGCGATCACCATCCTGGGGACCGTGATCCAGCTGACGGTCGGCGAGATCGACGCCGCCCAGGTCTTCGCACGGATATTCAACGGCGCGTTCAACGGCGCCGTGACCCTGATCGGCTTCGCCACCATTGCCGGGTTCATCATCGAGCGCCAGCCGGCCCGGCCGAAGTTCATGACCGACTGGCGGGTCAAGGACCTGGGCCTGTTCGAACTGGGCTCGCTCGACGCCGACGCCCTGGAGCGACAGTTCCGCGCCGGCGCCGCCGCCGGACAGGCCCGCGGATCGCGCCGTCTGCGGTCCACCTCGCCGATGGCCAACGCCATGGCCAGCGCGGCGGTCATGGTGGTGGTGCTGCTGTGGTGGGTCGGCCTGCTGCCGATCGGCGACCTGCGGCCCGGGCCGGGCGATATCGTGGTCGGCGGCGTCGACTACGGCGCGATCCTCAACACCATTGTCGATGTCGCCTTCTGGCCGGTGCTGGCCTATCTCGGCGTGCGCATCCTGTTCGATCTGTTCCGCGCCTGGCGTCCCGGCGCCGTCCGCCGCATCGCCGCCGGCAAGATCGCCCTGGCCGCCGTCCGCCTGGCCGCCGCGGTCTGGATCTGGACCGTCTCGCCCCTGGCGCCGATCATCCGGGTCGAGTCCGTGAGCGATGTGATCGAGGCGGCGCGCCGCATGTTCAGCGGCGGCCTCGACCTGCAGGCGCTGCTGACCGTGGCCATGGTCTTCATCACCCTCGAGACCGTGGCGGTCATCGGCCGCAATCTCTGGAGACTGCTCGCCCCGAGGGATCAGGCGCTCCCCGCCTGACCCCAATCCGGGCCCACTCTGACCGCGCCCCGCCGGCCACACCGGCGGGGCGCTTCGCATCAACGTCATTGACGTAGATCAAAACATACCGCACGTTCAAATTATGCGTGGCGGCAGGATCTTTGCATCAGCCTGGTCCTATCTCGCGACGCCTAACGAAGCGATCCCGCTAACGGGACGCGATATTCTGCGGGGGTTGGAAATGACAGGCAAAGCCACTCTGCTGGCCGGTTGCGCCACTTTGGCATTCTTTGCATTCGAAGGACGGGCATTTGCGCAGTCCGCCGCGCCGGACGAACCGGTTCGCCTGGACGAGGTCGTGGTCACCGCCGAAAAGCGCGAGGACTCGCTGCAGGACGCGCCCGTGGCGATCTCGGCCTACACCTCAAAGCAACGGGACGTGGTCGGCATACGCACCATTCAGGACATGGCCAACTTCACGCCGGGCCTGTCCTATTCCACCTCGCTTGACCGCATCAGCCTGCGCGGCGTCGGCCGCCTGACCAACGCCATCGGCTCGGATCCCGGGGTGGCGACCTACAACGACGGCTTCTACACCTCCTCCACCGTCGAGGCCTCGAAGACGCCTATGTTCGTCGACCGGGTCGAGGTGCTGCGCGGTCCGCAGGGCACCCTCTATGGCCGCAACTCGATCGGCGGCGCGATCAATGTGATCTCCAAGCGCCCGACCTCGACCCTGCAGGGCGAGGTCCGGGCAACGGGCGAGACCTACGACTACAACATTCTCGAAGGCTGGGTTTCGGGACCGATCACCGACGCCGTCGGCTACCGCCTCTCGGTGCAGTACGGCCCGCATCAGGGCGACGGCTATTTCACCAACATCGCCAACGGCCGCGACGAGGGCAAGCTCGGGCGGGTGTTCGTCGAGGGCCAACTGGAGTTCGATCCCAGCGACACCCTGAACATCTGGCTGAAATACTCCCACGCGGTCTGGGATGACGATTTCCGCAGCGCCAACCTGACCACGCCCTACGCGACCGGCGGCAACTTCATCCCCGGCACGGCGACCAGCCTGGTGCCGCCCAACGGCCTCGTGCCCAATCCCGCCTTCGGCTACACGACATCCAATCCCGGCGTCGTCGATGTCCGCAAATACAATACCGATACGGCCGCCACCCAGACGCTGGACGACAACCACACCTTCGTCCTGCAGGCGACGCTGAACATGGGCTGGGCCGACCTGAAATACGTCGGCGGCTATCAGACCTATCTCTACAAGAACTACAGCGACCTCGATTACACTGCCCGGAAATCCTTCGACTATCCGACCATCTACGGCTCGGTGACGATCTTCCCGACCTACATCCAGGAATATATCGAGGACAAGACCTACTACTCCAACGAGCTGAACCTGGTCTCCACAGGCGACGGCCCGCTGCAGTGGATCGCCGGCCTCTACCAGTATCACGAGGACTTCTATCAGCCGGTCACCTGGTATGCGCCCAACCAGGTCCAGCTGCGGACGCCGATCAACATCAGCGGCGCCCTGCCGGCTGATCCCAACCCGCGCGGCGCCTTCTACGCCGGGACCGGCGACCTGTCGGCAGACTCCTACGCCGCCTTCGGCCAGATCGACTATCAGTTCAACGATGTCTGGAGCCTGACGGCCGGCCTGCGCTACTCCTATGACGAGAAGGACGGGCTGGAGACCTATCGGCTGGTCAACTTCGATCCCAGCGCCATCGTGCCCGGTTGCCCCGGCGGCTGCGGTCCCTTCACCAGCGCCTTCGACGTCACCGCCTCGGTCACCGGCGCCGTGGCGCCCGGCGGCCTGGGGACCGGCGCCGTGGTCCGCCGCGTCAAGGGCGACTGGTCCCTCCTCAGCGGCCGGATCCAGCTGGGCTGGAAGCCCGACGACAGCACCCTGGGCTATCTGAGCTACAGCCGCGGCGGCAAGTCCGGCGGCTTCAACCTCGGCTCCTGGTCGCCCAACCCGGTGGTCGATCCGGAAAAGGTCGACGCCTTCGAGGCCGGGATCAAGAAGGACTTCGGCCGCACCCTGCGGCTCAATGCGGCGGTCTTCTACTACGACTACCGCAATCCGCAGGTGCCGCTGCCGACCTTCAACGGCGGGGTGGTGACGACCAACTTCATCAACATCGACAAGGCCCGCTCCCTCGGCTTCGAGCTGGAGGCCAACTGGGCGCCGACGGACGATCTGCAGTTCCTGCTGTCCTATGCCTGGCTTGACGCCACCATCCGCGACTCCTGCTGCTTCGTCGACGAGAGCGACCCCCTGGCCGCCGACGCCGGCGCCAACCCCATCGGCCCGCTGGTCGGCGGCCGCCAGCCGCAGAAGCTGGACGGCAATCGCCTGCCCTCCTCCCCGCGCAACAAGATCGCCCTGAACGGCCGCTACAGCTGGCATTTCGCCCCCGGCGACCTGACCGCCTCGGTCAGCTACATCTGGCGCGACGAGACCTGGTACAGCGTCTTCACCACCGATCGCTTCAGGGCCGACAGCTTTGATCAGGTGGACGCCCGCCTGACCTTCACCGACGCCGACAACCGCTTCACCGTCATCGGCTTTGTCCGCAACGCCTTTGACGAGCAGGGCTACGACGGCGTCGCCTCGGCCAACGGCACCGGCGCGACCGGCTTTGGCCGCATCGTCAGCTTCACCCCGCCCCGCACCTACGGGGTCGAGCTGCAGTACCGCTTCTAGCGTTCCAGAGGTCCTTCCTCACTGGGCGGCGCGCCGAGGGGTCTGCGCGTCGCCTTCTTTTTTCCACGTCACGGAGGTCGCCGGACCATGACCACGACGATCGAACCACGCCCCCGGCCGCGCTTCGGCCTGCACACCAAACTCTTCTACGGCTTCGGGTCCGTGGCCTACGGGGTCAAGGACCAGGGCCTGACCTCCCTGCTGCTGCTGTTCTACAATCAGGTGGTCGGCCTGCCCGCCGCCTGGGTCGGGGCCGCGCTCGGCTTCGCCCTGGTGCTGGACGCCTTCGCCGATCCGGTGATCGGCCAGCTGTCGGACAACACCCGCAGCCGCTGGGGCCGCCGCCACCCCTATCTCTATGGCTCCATCCTGCCGGTGGCCCTCGGCTTCCTGCTGCTGTGGAACGCGCCGAAGGACTGGTCGCCGCCGGCGCTGTGCGCCTGGCTGGTGGCCTGCGTCCTGGTCGTGAGGACCTGCATCACCGTCTATGAGATTCCCAGCTCCGCCCTGGTCTCCGAATTCACCGGCGACTACGACCAGCGCACCTCGCTGCTGTCCTTCCGCTTCTTCTTCGGCTGGGGCGGCGGCATCGCCATGACCATCCTCGCCTATCAGGTCTTCCTCGCCCCCAGCGCCGCCAACCCCCAAGGCCTGCTGGGCCGGGCCGGCTATTCCCACTACGCGCTCGCCGCCTCTCTGATCATGGCCGGCGCCATTTTGGTCTCCGCCCTGGGCACCCATCGCTGGATTCCCTTCCTGCCCAAGGCGCCCGAGCGGACAAGGCTGTCCTTGACCGGCGCGATCCGGGAGATGGCCTCGACCCTGGCCCACCGCTCCTTCCTGGTCATCGTCCTGTCGGGGCTGTTCTCGGCCATGAGCATGGGCCTGGCCAGCGCCCTCAGCGTCTATATCGGGGCCTATTTCTGGGAGTTCACATCGCCGCAGCTGTCGGGGCTGATCTTCGCCAGCGCCCTGGCCACCGGCGCTGCGCTCATCGCCGCGCCGATTCTGTCCAGGACCATGGGCAAGAAGCACGGCTCGATGACCGCCTCGGCTGTTTCCATGCTGGTCGGCCCCGCGCCGATGATCCTGCGGCTGCTCGGCTGGTTTCCGGCCAATCATTCGCCGCAGCTGCTGCCGATCCTGTTCTGCACCACCTTCGTCTCGGTCACGGCCTTCATCATCGGCTCGATCCTCGGCGCCTCGATGATCGCCGACGTGGTCGAGGACAGCGAGCTGAAGACCGGGCGCCGGTCGGAGGGCCTGTTCTTCTCGGCCGCCAGCCTGATCCAGAAGGCGGTGTCGGGATTGGGCATCTTCATGTCCAGCATCCTGCTGCTGCTGGCCGACTTCCCCGACCACGCCGTGCCGGGCGCGGTGTCCCAGGACATCCTCAATCGCCTCGGCCTGCTCTACATCCCCACCCTGATGGGCCTCAATCTGATCGCCCTGATCGTGGTCTCCTTCTACCGCATCGACCGCGGGCAGCATGAGGCGACGGTGCGGCGGCTGGCGGAAATGGCGGCCGAGGGCGCTTCCGAGGGATCGCCCGATCCCCTGTTGCCGGGAGGTTGATGGTCCAGGCGCAAGAGATCGTCTAATTAACCGACATGGCCGACTCCGCCGATATCGCCGACGCCCAGGCAAAGCCCGCCACCGCCCGCTTCGAGAAGCGCAAGGACGCGGTGCTGGCCGCCGCCATCGAGGTGCTCAACGCCGAGGGCTTCAAGGGCATGACCCTGGCCGATGTGGCGGCGAAGGTCGGCCTGACCACCACCAGCGTCACCTACTATTTCCGCAAGAAGGAAATCCTCGCGGTCGAATGCTTCCTGCACGGGCTGCAGCGTTTCGACGCCCTGGTCGATCAGGCCGCGCTGGAGCCGGACCTGGCCGGGCGGCTCAGCCGCCTGCTGTCGCTCTATCTCGATCTGCAGGCGCGGGTACGGCGTGGGGAAGAGCCGCCGATGACCATCTTCAGCGACATCCGGGCGCTGAGCGAGGAGTATCGCGGGCCGGTCAGCGAGGCCTACCGCCAGCTGTTCATGAAGATCCGCGGCCTGTTCCGGGCCCCGGGCTACGAGGACCTCGACGCCCTGGGCCGCAGCACCCGCACCCACATCCTGCTGGAGCAGATCTTCTGGTCGGTGGCCTGGCTGCCCCGCTATGAGATCGAGGACTTCCCGCGCCTCCAGGCCCGGATGTTCGACATTCTGGCGCATGGCCTCGCCGGCGAAGGGCAGGCCTGGGACCCGGTCGCCATCGAGATCACGCCCCGGCTGGGCGACCCGGCCCGCGACGCCTTCCTCACCGCCGCCACCCCGCTGATCAACCAGCGCAGTTATCGCGGCGTGTCGGTGACCGACATCGCCGCCCGGCTCAACGTCACCAAGGGCAGCTTCTACCACCACCTCGACGCCAAGGACGATGTGGTGGTCGCCTGTTTCGACCGCACCTTCGAGGTCATGCGCGCCGCCCAGCTGGCCGCCCAGGCCCTGCCCGGCGATCAGTGGCGGGCCTTGAGCAGCGCGGTCTCGGCCCTGGTGGCGCGCCAGGTCACCGAGGAGGGGCTGCTGCTGCGCACCTCGGCCCTCCAGGCCCTCCCCGAAGCCCTGCGGACCAGCACCGTCTGGCGCGCCGACCGGGTCTCGCAACGCTTCGCCTCGATGATTTCCGACGGCATCGCCGAGGGCTCGGTGCGGGCGATCGATCCCGTCATCGCCGCCCAGATGGTCAGCGCCGCCATCAACGCGGCCGCCGACCTGATCGCCTGGGCCGGGGACGTGACGCCGCGCTCGGTGGTCGAGACCTACGCCAGGCCCGCCCTCACCGGCCTGCTGGTCAAGTAGTCAAATTTCTGTTTCGGGAATGATGCAAACACCCGGATTCAAATAGTTCACATTCATTTTTGAATTTTCGGTTTGGCGCGCGCCGCACCGCCCCCTATGATCGCCTCAGGGGAGACAACGACCAGATGACTCAATCACTTCAGGGCAAGATCGCGGTGATCACCGGCGCGGCGTCGGGGATCGGCAAGGCCAGCGTCGAGCGGTTCGTCGAGGCCGGGGCCCATGTCCTGGCCGCCGACATCCAGGACGAGGCCGGCAAGGCCCTCGAGGCGGCCCATCCCGGCAAGGTCCGCTATCAGCGGTGCGACGTGATGAGCGAGGACGACATCGCCGTCGCCATGGAGATCGCCAACACCACCTTCGGCGGCCTCGACATCCTGTTCAACAACGCCGGCTCCGGCGGCTCGCCCGCCTCTCTGGAGGAGATGACCGGCGAGGCGTGGGACTACAGCCAGGACCTGCTGCTGCGGTCGGTGGCGCTGGGGATGCGCTACGCCCTGCCCTACATGAAGGCCCGCGGCGGCGGCGCCATCGTCAACACCGCCTCGGTCGCCGGTCTCTCGGCGGGCATGGGCCCGCCCGCCTATTCGGCGGCCAAGGCCGGAGTTATCCAGCTGACCAGGGTGGCGGCGGCGGAGTTCGCCAAATACGACGTGCGGGTCAACGCCATCTGCCCGGGGCTGATCCTCACCGGCATCTTCACCGCCTCGCCCGAGATGCCCAGCCAGATCAAGGCCGCCGTCCAGACCGCCATGCGCGGCACGGCCCCGGCCGCCCAGCCGGTGCGCAAGGCCGGCGAGGCCGACGACATCGCCCAGACCGCCCTGTTCCTGGCCAGCCCGGCCGCGGCCTTCATCACCGGCACCCACATCCTGGTCGACGGCGGCATGCTGGTCGGCCCGCGCCATTCCTGGGATCCTGTCGAACAGGAACAGCGCCAGAAGGCCCGCGAGAAGATGTGGGCCGGCGCCGCCGCCGAGAGCGCCTGAAATCCATCACTTGACCTGACCCAAGGTCAGACGCCGACACTCAACGCCAGACGATCCGCACGCGAGAAACGACCATGGCCGACACCGCCGAGCCCATCGCCCCGACCATCGATCCCGAAGCGCTGCGGGCCAAATACCGCGCCGAGCGCGACAAGCGCCTGCGCGCCGACGGCAACGCCCAGTATGTCGAGATCAAGGGCGACTTCGCCCGCTTCCTCGAGGACCCCTATGTCGAGCCGGGCTTCACCCGCGAGCCCCTGAGCGACGAGGTCGAGGTGGTGGTGATCGGCGGCGGCTTCGGCGGCCTGCTGGCCGGCGCCCGCCTGCGCGAGGCCGGCGTCAGCGATCTGCGGATGATCGAGAAGGGCGGCGACTTCGGCGGCACCTGGTACTGGAACCGCTATCCCGGCGCGGCCTGCGACATCGAATCCTACGTCTACCTGCCGCTGCTGGAAGAGGTCGGCTACATGCCGGTCGAGAAATACACCCGCGCGCCGGAGATCCTGAAGTACTGCGGCATGATCGCCGAGAAGTTCGACCTCTACCGCGACGCCCTGTTCCAGACCGAGGTCACCGGCATGACCTGGGACGAGGCGGCCAACCGCTGGACCATCACCACCAATCGCGGCGACGCCATCCGGGCCCGGCATGTGGTCATGGCCAACGGCCCGCTGCACCGCCCCAAGCTGCCCGGCATCCCGGGCGTCGACAGCTTCAGGGGCCACACCTTCCACACCAGCCGCTGGGACTATGACTACACCGGCGGCGGCCCCGAGGGCGGTCTCGACCGCCTGGCCGACAAGCGCGTCGGCATCATCGGCACCGGCGCCACGGCCGTGCAGTGCGTGCCGCACCTGGGCGCGGGGGCGAAGGAACTGTTCGTCTTCCAGCGCACCCCCTCCTCGATCGACGTGCGCAACAACCGGCCCACCGACCCCGACTGGGCCGCCAGCCTGGAGCCCGGCTGGCAGCAGGCCCGGATGGACAACTTCAACATCCTGGTCAGCGGCGGCTGGCAGAAGGAAGACCTGGTCAACGACGGCTGGACCGACATCATCCGCAACCTCGGCCTCGCCGCCGCCCGCCGCGCCGCCAAGGGCGAGATGGGTCCGGGCGATCCGGCCGAACTGCTGCAGCTGGCCGACTTCCAGAAGATGGAATCCATCCGCGCCCGGGTCGACCAGGTCGTCGCCGACCGCCGCAAGGCCGAGGCGCTGAAGCCCTGGTACAACCAGTTCTGCAAGCGGCCCTGCTTCCACGACGAGTATCTGGACACCTTCAATCGCCCCAACGTCCATCTGATCGACACCGACGGCCAGGGCGTGCAGCAGATCACCGAAAAGGGCGTGGTGGTCGACGGGGTCGAGTATGAGCTCGACTGCCTGATCTTCGGCACCGGCTTCGAGGTCGGCACCTCCTACGCCCGCCGGGCCGGCTACGACGTCACCGGACGCGGCGGCACGACCCTCAGCGAGAAATGGGCCGAGGGCGTCACCACCCTGCACGGCATGCACGTCAACGGCTTCCCCAACTGCTACATCTTCGCCAACAGCCAGTCGGGCTTTACCGCCAACTATCCGCACATGCTCAATGAGCAGTCCAAGCACGCCGCCTACATCATCAGCGAGGCCGGCAAGCGTCAGGCCACGGTGGTCGAGGCCACGGTCGAGGCGGAAAACGCCTGGGTCGAGGAGATCGTCGCCAGCGCCATCCAGCGCCAGAAGTTCGCCGAGGAATGCACCCCCGGCTACTACAACAACGAGGGTCAGCCTTCCGCCCTGGCGGCGCGCAACGGCCCCTACGGCAAGGGGTCGATGGCCTTCATCGAGCTGATCGGCAAATGGCGCGAGGCGGGGGATCTGGACGGACTGACCCTCAGCTGACCCGTCTCGCCGGGCCGCATCACGGCTCGGCGACGATGCGGTTGGTCACCTTGTCGCCGTTGAAGGCGGTATCCTCCCAGCTGTCGCCGACGGCCACCCGGGGGAAGGCCTTGCAGATCCTGAACAGGCCCGGAAAGGGCTTCTTCTGCGACAGACAGACCTTGCCGTCCTTCATCGACCAGCGCCCGCTGGAGAGGCCGCCATCGCGCCCCCGGGCGTCATAGCTGTGGTCGGCGTGCAGCCTCAGGCTGGCGGTGCGTCCGTCGGGGTGGGTGGAGACGATGGCGGCCCCGATGGCGGGCGCGATGGCGGCCGGCGCCGCCGCCAGCACCGCCGGCGCGCAGACCAGGGTCAGCCCTGACAGGGTGGAGACAATCAATTTGCGGGTCATGCCCGCTTCAACGCCCCACGGGGCCCGGGGCTCCCTACCCTTTCCGTTGAAATCCCCGGCAGGCGGAACCGGGGCGGGCATCGGGGCTTATGGCAACCATGGCCATGACCGCCCCCTCTTCCTCCGACCATCGCGCCGCCGGCTGGATATCCGACTTCCTGTGGAAGGACGGCCGGGTTGAGGTGCGCAAGACCGGCGTCCGCCTGGCGCTGGATCACCGCCTGCTGCTCGAGATCGCCAGCTGGTCGGTCTACCTGACCCTGCTGTGGACCTGGGCCGCCTTCGCCTTCCTGTTCCGGCGCGACCGCCTGTCCCTCTGGTTCGCGCCCGACCTCCCCCGCCCCTGGTACATGGTGCGGGGCGCGGCGATGTGGAGCGGCAGGGGCGCGGCGATGTGGAGCGGCATCGGCGTCGCATCCGAGCCGGCCCTCGCCGACGCCGCCTTCTATTTCGACGACGTCACCCGCGGCTCGGGGGCCGCGGCGCCCACCCTGCGCAACTTCAACCTCGGCTGTGGCGACGTGTCCAAGAGCCATGTCGCGCGGGTGTTCGAGGCGGTGTTCGGCTATCCGCTGACGGTCGATCCGCGCACCGCCGTCGGCGACATCGTCGAGAAGTCCGAGAAGAACGGCGTCCACGACGGCCGTATCGTCCGCGCGCCGCTCATTCCCCGCCCCGGCCACGTCTACCAGCGTCTGGTCGACACCACCGACAGCGAAGGCTTCAGCCGCGACCTGCGCACCCCCTGCGTCGACGGCGAGCCGGTGGTGGTCTGGGTCAAGGTCAAGCCTGCCGGCGACCGCTTCGCCATCCACAATCGCCGGGCCAGGCTGCAGACTCCGGCCGAGACCTTCAGCCCGCGCGAACTGGCGCTGATCCGGGCCTTCAACGCCCGCATGGGCGCCGACTGGGCCGGCCTCGACATCCTGCGCGACCGCGACGATGGCCGGATCTACATCGTCGACGTCAACAAGACCGACGTCGGCCCGGTGATCGCCCTGTCGTGGCTGGACAAGATCCGCTCGATGCACCGCCTCGGCAAGGCTCTGGAGCGCATGATCCGCCATGACTGACTCAGCCCTGGCCGAGCGGTTCCGCGCGTTCATCCGTGAACGGAATTTCCCCTGTGTCGGGGCCAAGTCGGCCCTGGCCCATGACCGCATCGAGGTGGTGCAGGCCCGCGACATCCGCTCGGCCTGGGACGATCTCGATATCCACGCCGCCCTGTCCCGGTTCGCCGCCCGCTATCGCCGCGACCCCCAGCCGTTCCAGAGCCTGGCGGTGATCTTCGCCGGGCCTGAAGAGATCGATGAGGTCGCCTTCGAACAGGCCCTCTGGGCCCGGCTGCAGTCCCTGACCGACAAGGATGTCTTCAACGGCTATCCCGCCGACGCCAGGATCAGCCCCGACGTCGCCAATCCCCATTTCGCCATGAGCTTCGCCGGCGAGGGCTTCTTCGTCGTTGGCCTGCACCCCGGCGCCAGCCGTCCCGCGCGGCGCTTCGAGGCCCCGGCGCTGGTGTTCAACCCCCATGACCAGTTCGAGTCCCTGCGGGCCGACGGCCGCTACGAGACCCTGCGCGACAAGATTCTGGCCCGGGACAAGGCCCTGGCCGGCTCGATCAATCCCATGCTGGCCCGGCACGGCGACGCCTCCGCGGCCCGGCAGTACAGCGGCCGCCAGGTGCCCCCAACCTGGCGCCCCCCCTTCACCAGCAGGCCCGCCAATGACGCATGAAATCCCGCCCCGCTCCGGCGTCGCCTTCCGCCTGAACGCCGGCCAGCGCCTGCGGGTCATCGATCCGAAGGGCGAGCAGGTCTCCGACATGCTGGCCTTCAACGCCGCCGACACCGCCGAGGTCATCTCCTCGGGCCGCAGCCTCGACTACGCCAGCCGCCTGTACCTGACCACGGGCGACCCCCTCTATTCCAACCGCAGCAAGGTCATGCTGCGGATCATCGAGGACACCGTCGGCCGCCATGACTTCCTGCTGACGCCCTGCTCGAAGGACACCTTCCGCATCATCTACGGCGACGAGAACCCGCACCGCGGCTGCTTCGGCAACCTGGCCGCCGCCCTGGCGCCCTACGGCGTCCTGCCCGACCAGATCCCGACCGCCTTCAACATCTTCATGAACGTCGTCGTCGACCCGAAGACCAGCGCCCTGACCGTCGAGCCGCCGCTCAGCAAGGCCGGCGACCACATCCTGTTCGAGGCCGAACAGGACCTGATCATCGCCCTCACCGCCTGTTCGGCGCTGCAATCGAACAACCACAGCTTCAAGCCCATCCACTACGCCGTGGAGGGCTGACGCTCCCCGGGGGCTACGCCTTGCCGGCCGCGAAGCGGTCGATGACCGTGGCCAGCACCGTCAGCGGGGTCCCGCCCGTGGCGACGACCTTGTCGTTGAAGTCGCGGATGTCATAGCGGTCGCCCAGCGCCGCCTTGGCCTTGTCGCGCAGGCGGATGATCTCGGTGTGGCCGACCTTGTAGCCGCAGGCCTGGCCGGGGCTGGCGCAGTAGCGGTCGACCTCGCTGGTGATGGCCGCCTTTGACCGACCCGTGGCCTGCATCATCCAGTCGATGGCCATGTCGCGGGTCCATTTCTTGTGGTGCAGGCCGGTGTCGACCACCAGCCGCGCGGCGCGGAACCTCTGGGCCTGGTAGTAGCCCAGCCGGCCCAGCGGATCGTCCGCATACATCCCGACCTCGTCGGCCATCTGCTCGGCATAGAGCGCCCAGCCCTCGACGAAGGCGTTGAAGCCCATCAGCGAGGCGATGGTGTGGATCTGGTCGTGGCGTTCGGCCAGATAGGCCCCCTGCCAGGCGTGGCCGGGCAGGGCCTCATGCATGGTCAGGCTGTTGAGGCTGTAACGCGGCCAGGCCGCCGTATCCTTGAGGTTGACGTAGTAGATCGCTGGCCGCGAGCCATCCAGCGAGGCGAAGTTCATATAGCCCAGCGAGGCGCCGTCCTGGATCTCCTTGGGCACCGCCTTGACCTGCACCTCGGCCTTCAGGCCCAGCCGCGACAGCTCGCTCATGTGCGGGCGGATCTTGGCGATGCAGCCGTTGAGATAGGTCAGCAGCTCGGCCCGTCCGGCGTCGGTGTTGGCATAGAGCTGGCCCGGATCATTGGTCAGGGCGGTCAATCGCTCTCCGACCGTGCCCTGGGTCATCCCCTGGCTTTTCAGCACCGCGTCCATCTCCCGGTCCAGGGCCTCGCCCTGGTCCATGCCCATCTGATGGATGTCGTCGGCGTTCATGGTGGTGGTGGTGCCGTAGCGCAGGGCCCAGGCGTAGTAGGCCTCGCCCTCCGGCAGCTTCCAGGCGCCGGCGTCGCTGTTGGCGACCTTGCGCAGGCCCTCGACCGCGGCGATCTGGCGGTCCAGGGCGGGGAAGATGCGGTCCTTGATCAGGGTCGCGGCCGGGTTGGCGAAATCGCCCTCGACCCCGGCCTTCTGCGCCCGCTCGACCAGGGAGCTGACGATGCGGCTGTCGGCGGCGGGCTGGGCGCGAATGCCCTTCAGCTGGCCCAGCAGGTTGGAGACGATGAAGTCCGGCGGAACCACCCCGGCGGCGGCGTCGGCCTTCATCCGCTCGGTCTCCTCGTCCATCACCCGGCCCAGCGCCCCGACGCGGGCCAGGTAGGAATCGACATCGGCCTTGTTGGCGATCTGGTGCTGGGAATTGAGGAACTCAGGGATTCCGGTGATCGCCCCGTTCTGCTGGCTGACCACATAGGGGTTGGCGTAGTCGAGACCGTAGCTGAACTTGCCGCCCTCGGCGCCAAGGTCCTGCGCATAGAGCACGGTGTCATAGAGGGTGGTGTCGCGGTCGCTCAGGCCCGCGCGATCCAGCTCGCGCAGGCGCGCCGCGCGGCTGGCGTAGCCTTCGATGACCTTGCGCCGACCGGTGGCCGAGGCGTCGCTGAGCCGGCTCTTGAGCCCGGCGCGATCCCCCTTGTCGAGACCCAGGGAGGTGGCGGTTTCCGGCGAGGCGTTGAGCATCTCGTCGACGAAACTGTCGAGCAGGCTGGCGAGGCCGGCGTCATCCACCGGCCCGGCGACCGCCTTTTTCGCGCACCCCGCAACGGGCAGGGCCCCGACGAGACCGACGGCGGCGGCGCCCATGAGAAGCTGTCGACGATTGGATTGCATGGGTCAGGCGCCTTTCGTGAAGAGGGGGGACATTAGCCCGCGCGGCGGTCGGCGCAAGCGGCCCATATCCCGCCGCGCGAGGGCGATTGACACAACCGGCGCCCCGTCCACCACTGCCGCCTCTGGGGGACGACATTATGACCATGCACCGTCGATCTGTGCTGACCGGGGCGGGCGCCGCCGGCCTGGCCGCCCTCGGCCTTGGCTCGGTCGCCACCTCGGCCCAGACCCTGCGCCTGCGGAAACCCGTATCCAGCCTGCCGGCCAACGATCCCGACCTGGCCGCCCTGCGCCGAGCCATCCCCCTGATGCGCCGCTCCGGGGCCTGGGATCGCCAGATCGCCCTGCATGCCGACATGAACCAGCGGCACCACAACTCCTGGCGCTTCCTGCCCTGGCACCGTCTGCAGCTGGTCTGGTTCGAGCGGATCGTCGCCGACCTCAGCGGCCGCGCGGCCTTCGCCCTGCCCTACTGGGACTGGGACGACGACAGGGTTCCCGACCTGATCTTCACCGATGACGCCTTCCGTCTGGCCGGGCGCGAGGTCCGCCAGGGGGAATCGATACAGGCCTATATGCGCGCCAATGGCCGCACCTATACCGGCCGCATCACCGACGACTTCGCCACCTTCTTCGGCCGCCCCCGCAATGCGAGGCCCAGCGGCCAGCGCGGCTATTCCGGCTCGGCCGAATGGAGCGGCCACAACATGCTGCACGGCTTTGTCGGCGGCGACATGGGCCGTCTCGACCGCTCGCCGAACGATCCCCTGTTCTGGATGCACCACGCCAACATCGACCGCATCTGGAGCCTCTGGCATCAGCGGAACAGCGACCAGATCTATCCCAAATCGTGGCGCGACGAGGCCTTCACCGGCTTTGTCGACGCGCGGGGCCGCCTGGCGCCGACGGCGACCGCCGCCTCCACCCTGACCACCGCCGGCTTCGGCTACGATTACGCCTTCGACCCGACCCCGCCGATCGTTTTCGCCACGGCGCCCCGCGCCGTCCTGCGCCAGGCGACCCTGGCCTGGGCGGCCCAGATGCTCGGCCCCACCCGCGCCGTCCTCGACATCCCCGCCGCCGATATCGACAACGGCCGGGCGACGGCGACCGGCTATCTGGACCTGCGCCCCGACCCCGCCGCCGGGTCGGTGGTCCGCCTCCGCGCCACAGCCGCGGACGGATCCGACATCCTTCAGGAGGCCATCTTTCTTGTACCGTCCGGCGCCTGTGAGGCCCAACAGGGCCATCGCATCCGGCTGGACGGCCTGTGGACGGGCCGCGACACCGGCGGTCTGCGCATCGAGATCGAGGCGGCGCCCCTGGCCGGCAGAGGCGGCGCGGCGACCGCCACCGCCCTGCTGGGCTTCGTCCTCGACGCCGAGGTCACCTATTTCGAATAGGCGAGTCGGGCCGCCGCTTGCGTGAGGCGCTTGCCCCATGCGGCGCCGACCCCACCTGATCTGAGCATAGTCGTCATCAATACTGCCGAAGCCTGACCGGGCAGTCCCGCGGTTCGGGAAAACAAGCCCCTGGAATTCCCCTCTCAAGTGAAAACAGCGCTTTTGGCTTGGGGATTGGCCTCGGATAACTATGGTTAACGAGGGCAAGGAATGGGGAACTCAAAATGAGCAGGTCTGGTCTTCTGGGCGGCGCGGCTGTCGTCGCGATTTTCTTCACGGCATCTGCGAGCGCGGCAATGGCCGGCGCGCCGGGAGGCGACTTCCCCCCGAACGCCCAGCCGGGCAAATGCTACGAGAAGGTGCTGATCCCGCCGGCCTATGAGTCCTACACCGAGCAGATCGTCGATGTGCCCGGGCGCGTCGAGACCC
The DNA here is from genome assembly GCA_016125585.1 of Caulobacter sp. Taxonomy (GTDB): domain Bacteria; phylum Pseudomonadota; class Alphaproteobacteria; order Caulobacterales; family Caulobacteraceae; genus Caulobacter. The sequence goes on along the minus strand of WGLL01000006.1, from coordinate 60,537 downwards.
GGGTGATTCCGGCGGTCTATGGCGAGGAGATGCGCCAGGTTCTGGTTCGTGAGGAACGGGTTGAATACATCACCGTCCCGGCCACCTACAGGACCGTCACCGAGACCATCGTCCTGAAGGCCGCCTCGGTGCGCACCGAAACCGTGCCGGCGGTCTATGAGACCATCACCGAGCGGGTGCTGGTCCGCGAGGCGCACTATGAATGGCGCCGGGGCGTGCCGCCGCACGAACGTCCGACCGAACCGGGCAAGACCAAGGTGCTCGCCACCGGAGAGGTCCTCTGCCTTGTCGAGGTGCCGGCCGAATATTCCAACGTCACCCGCCAGGTGCTGCGCACCCCCGAACGGACCGTCGAAATCCAGATTCCGGCGGAAACCCAGGTCGTCACCCGCCAGGTGATCGATCAGGAGGCCCGGGTCGAAAAGCGCGTTATCCCGGCCGAATATCGCTCGGTGAAAACCCGGGTGGTCATCACCGCCGAGCACATCGAGACCTACACCATCGCGCCGGTCTACAAGACCGTGACCAAGCAGCGGATGGTCAGCGACACCACCTTCCGCTGGCAGGAAATCTCCTGCAACTACGACACCGGCGCGCCCGCGCCGCCGCCCCCGCGCTACAGCCCCCCGCCCCCGCCGCGCTATGACCCGCCGGCCCGGCCAACCAGCTACGACACCCCGCGTCAGCCGATGCCCTACGGCGGGGCGGCCCAGTCGGACTATGTCGAGGTCAGTCCCCGGCTGGTGCGCGACATGCAGAGCGCCCTTGGCATGCGCGGCTACTACAGCGGCCCGCGCAACGGCGTCATGAGCAGCCAGACCCAGAACGCCCTGACCCGCTTCCAGCGCGACCGCAATCTGGACACCGGCCGGGTCACCACCCAGACCCTGCTGGCTCTGGGCGTTCCGATCCCCTGATCCGGAGCGCGGCGGCCGGCCCCCCGGTCGTCGCCTGCCATCCTCCCTGAAAGTCCCCCGGGGCCAGGCGGTTCGCCTGGTCCCCGGCGCGTTCCTCATCCGGACGCTCGGCAACCGTCGGCGCCGCTGATCGCAAATCCGCGAACCCCCGTCATGCTATGGCGTTACACTCCGGTCCCCGGAGCAAATGCATGACCCTCAAAGACGTCTACCCGCTGTATCTCGCCAACCAGGCCGTCCAGCCCAATCAGGACCTTGAGGTGACCGACAAGTTCACCGGCGAGGTGGCGACGCGGGTCGCCATGGCCGATCCGGGGACGATCGACCGGGCCATCGCCGCCGCCGTCGAGGCGGCCGGCCCGATGGCGGCGATGGCGGCCTATGAGCGGCAGGCGGTGCTGGCCCACTGCGTCTCCCGCTTCACCGAACGCCAGGACGAGCTGGCCCGGGCCCTGTGCATCGAGGCCGGCAAGCCGATCAGGGATTCCCGCGGCGAGGTCACCCGGCTGATCGACACCTTCCGCATCGCCGCCGAGGAAAGTGTGCGCATGACCGGCGAGGTGCAGCCGCTGGACATCTCCGCCCGGGCCAGGGGCTATCAGGGGATGTGGAAGCGGGTTCCCATCGGTCCCTGTTCCTTCATCTCACCCTTCAACTTCCCGCTCAATCTCGCCGCCCACAAGATCGCCCCGGCCATCGCGGTCGGCTGTCCCTTCGTCATGAAGCCGGCCTCCCGCACACCGCTGGGCGCCCTGATCATCGGCGAGGTGCTGGCCGAGACCGACCTGCCGAAGGGGGCCTTCTCCATCCTGCCGGCCACCCGCGACGGGGCCGACCTGTTCACCACCGACGAGCGGCTCAAGCTGCTGTCCTTCACCGGCTCGCCGGGCGTGGGCTGGGACCTCAAGGCCAGGGCCGGCAAGAAGAAGGTGGTTCTGGAGCTGGGCGGCAACGCGGCGGTGATCGTCGACGCCGACGCCGACCTCGAGGACGCCGCCGAGCGCATCATCTTCGGCGCCTTCTACCAGTCGGGCCAGAGCTGCATCGGGGTGCAGCGGATCATCATCCACGCCGACATCTACGACGCCCTGCGCGAGCGTTTGGTCGAAAAGACCCGCGCCCTGGTGTCCGGCGACCCCAGCGACGAAAAGACCTTCATCGGCCCGATGATCGACGAGAAGGCAGCCGAACGCCTCGAGGACTGGATCGCCAGCGCGCGCGAGGCCGGCGGCCGTCTGCTGTGCGGCGGCGAGCGCGACGGGGCCATGCTGCAGGCCACCCTGCTGGAGGACGTGCCGGCCGGCCAGAAGCTGCGCGACGAGGAGGCCTTCGGCCCGGTCGCCATCCTCTCCCGCTTCACCAACTTCCAGGCCGCCCTCGACGAGGTCAACGACAGCCGCTTCGGCCTGCAGGCCGGCGTCTTCACCCGCGACCTGAACCGGGCCCTGGCCGCCTGGGACGCGCTTGAGGTCGGCGGGGTGGTGATCGGCGACGTGCCCAGCTACCGCGTCGACAACATGCCCTACGGCGGGGTCAAGGACTCCGGCCTCGGCCGCGAGGGGATCCGCTTCGCCATGGAGGACATGACCGAGATCCGCAACCTGGTCATCCGCCGCCGCCCGATCAAACCGCCCGCGGGCCGGGGCTGAGCCGCCTCAGGGCAGCGGCTCGTCCTTCTCGCGCTCGACCGACCGCTCCTCCCGCGCCTCGTCGAGATGGCGCTGGGACGGGTCGAAGAAGGCGTTGAGCTGTCCCAGCGCCGCGCCCGCCCCGCCGCCGCGCCGCCGCCTGGCCGAGCCGAGGATCCAGACCCACACCGGCGTCAGCAGCACCAGCACCGCCAGCACCCCGGCCGCATAGAGCCAGTCCATCATGCCGGCCCGCGCCCCCAGCCGGGCGCCGGCGCCGCCGGGAGCCGGCTCTGCGGGATCAGCGCCCGCATCCGCCGGGCGAAGCTCTTCAGCGCCGGCTCATTGTCGCTCAGCGGGCCCATGCCGTAGCTGGACGAGGCCATGCCCGCCTGCACCCGCTCGATCAGCGCCTTGTCCTCGACATTGACCGTCCGGTTGATCCGCCAGTTGAGATACCGGGCGGCCTTCATCTCCCGGCGGTCGTCGGGCAGGACATAGGCGATCTCGCGCAGGATCGTCCTGGTCGGCGACACCGGCAGGAACTGCATGAAGTCGATCTGGTCGGGATAGACGTCGAAGGCGATGTTCGGCCACAGCTTGAAATAGGTCCACAGCCGGCGACGCTCCGTGGGCAGATGATCCACCTCGGGCAGGAAGGCCTGGTAGCGCCGTTCCGACCAGTTGTCCGACGGGCTCTGGCGCAGGGCGCCCCACATCTTGTCGGTCCAGGTCCCCGCCTCCAGCCCGTAGCCGACGCCGAACAACCGGGTCAGGCCGGGGTGGGCGACGGTGATGTGCAGGCTGTCCGAATAGTTGTCCGAGACGTTCTTCCAGTTCACCTCCCGCTCGCGCAGGGTCACCCGGCCCAGCGGCTGCAAGTCCTCCATCCGGTAGTGTTCGAGTTCGGCGTGATAGGGCCCCAGCATCTCCCGAACCGACGGCAGGCCGCCCTCCAGCCGCACGAACACGAACCCCAGGCAGACCTCGTGCTCGACCGGGACCAGGCTGTGGGCCGCGCGGTCGAGATCGCCGAACGCCGCCGCGTGCGGAACCCCGGCCAGCCGCCCGCGCAGGTCATAGCTCCAGGCATGGTAGGGACAGGTCATCCGCTGGCCGCAATGGCCCTTCGGCCCGTCGACCACCCGCGCTGCGCGGTGACGGCAGACATTGTGGAAGGCCCGCACCTGGCCATCGTCGCCGCGCACCACCACGATGCTCTCGCCGAGAAACTCCAGGGTGTGGAAGTCTCCCGCCGAGGGAATGTCCGACAGATGGCAGACGATCTGCCACGACGGGCGGAACACCGCCGCCTTCTCGGCCGCGAAGAAGTCGGGGTCGTGATAGATCCAGCCCGGCAGGCCAAGCCGCGACAGGTCGGGCTCGGGATCGGGGTGAAACGGCTGGACGACGGTCATGACGGGGTCTGGCTCGGGCTGCGGGGCGCGGGTCGGCGCCGGGTCAGCTCTTCAGGTCGGGCCGGCCGGCCAGGAAGGCGGCCTTTTCCGCCGCGGTCAGCACCTTGCCCGGCTTGCGGCGGCTGACCCTCGGGGTCGGGGGCTCGTACTTGCCGGTCGGCGCCGAGCCGCCCTTGAGATCGGAGAGCCGGGTCTTGGAGGGCGGAGGCTTCACGGGAGTCCCTTTCCGGGCAAGGTGGAAGCGCGGTCTCTGGGGCGTTGATCGCCCGGCCACTATAGACCGCCGCGGAACCCGCTGAACAGCCTCGCGCTCAGCGCGGCCGCTCCCCCGCCACCGTGGTCCGGTGCATCACCCGCAGGTGGCCGTCATAGCCGCCGTCGGCGAAATGCAGGGTGCAGCAGTTGTCCCACAGGGTCAGCATCTGCGGGGCCCATCGGTGGCGATAGACATAGTCCTCCCGCGTCATGTGTTCGAACAGGAAGCGCAGGATGGCCATGCCTTCCTCCCGGGTCATGCCCTCGATGCCGACGGTGTAGACCGGGCTGGCGAAGATGGCCTTCCGGCCGCTGACCGGGTGGGTGACGATGAGCGGGTGCGACACCGTCGCCTCCGCCGCCTCGCTGACGATGATCTGCAGGGTCCGCGCCTCGGTCTCCCTTGCGAACACCCCGTTGGGCCCATAGGCCTGCCGCGCGCTGTGAACGGCGCGCAGCGGCGACAGCATCGTCTTCATCGCTTCCGACAGGTCGTCCCAGGCGCGGTAGGCGTCGGCATAGAGGGTGTCGCCGCCCACCGGCGGAACCACCTTGGCATGCAGCAGGGTGGCGGCCGGCGGCTCGGCCTGAAAGCTCCAGTCCGAATGCCAACCGGCCCCGAAATTGGTCGCCTTCTCGTCCGGCTCCCGCCGCAGCTCCAGCACATTGGGCCGGCCCGGCATCGGCTTGATGAAGGGATCGACTCCGAAGGGCCCCAGCTGCAGGGTGAACTGCTCAAGCTCGTCCAGGCTCAGCGGCTGGTCGGGAAAATACAGCACCGAATGCCGCGTCCAGGCCTCGCGCACCTGCGCCAGCACCGCCGGGTCCAGCGGCCGGCGCAGGTCCAGGCCAGCGACCCCGGCCCCGAAGCCGCTCTCCTGCGGCGTCACCACGATGGTCTCATAGTCCCCGGCCATGGCGTCCTCCGACGTCAGCGACTTCGCGCTGCTGGCCTCAGTGTGACCCGCCGTCGTCTCTCCGGATAGAGGGCTCTACAGCCGGGCGTAGGCCTGCAGGGTCAGGAACTCGGCGAAATTCGCCTGCAGGCACAGATCCCGCATCAGGGCCGCCGCCTCGTCCCACCGCCCGCTCGCCCAGCGGTCCTCCCCGACCTCGCCGCGGACCACGGCCAGCTCCTCCTCCAGCGCCGCCTCGAACAGTTCGGCCGTCATCGGCGTCTTCCCGTCCAGCAGCACCCCCGCCTGGATCCACTGCCAGATCGAGGCGCGGGAGATCTCCGCCGTCGCCGCATCCTCCATCAGCCCGTAAATGGCCACCGCCCCGGCGCCGCCCAGCCAGGCCTCGATATACTGCACGGCGACCCGGATGTTGTGACGCAGCCCCTGCTCGGTGAACGGCCCCTCCGGCGCGGCCAGCAGGTCGGCGGCGACGATGGCGGCGTCGCGGGCCCTTCGGATCTGCAGCTGGTTGGTCTGGCCGCTGGCGAAGGCCGCGCCGTAGACGGCGTTGACCACCTGGGCCAGGCCGGGATGGGCGATCCAGCTGCCGTCGTGTCCGTTGGCCGCCTCCCGCGCCTTGTCGGCCCGCACCCGGTCCAGGACCTCGGCGTTTTCGGCCGGATCCTTGCGGGGGATGAAGGCGCTCATCCCGCCCATGGCCAGCGCCCCGCGCCGGTGGCAGGTGCGGATCAGCAGCCGCGAGTAGGCGTCGAGAAACGGCTTGTCCATCGTCACCGACTGCCGGTCGGGCAGCAGCCGGTCGCGGTGCGCCCGCAGGGTCTTGATGTAGCTGAAGATGTAGTCCCAGCGCCCGCAGTTGAGGGCCGCCACATGGTTCCTCAACTCGAACAGGATCTCGTCCATCTCGAACACCGCCGGCAGGGTCTCGATCAGGACGGTGGCCTTGATGGTCCCTTCTGGCGCCCGATGCCGTTCCTGGCTGAACAGGAAGACCTCGTTCCACCATCGGGCTTCCTCGTGATGCTCCAGCTTGGGCAGATAGACATAGGGCCCGCTGCCCAGCGCCCGCAGGGCGGCGTGGTTGTGATGGAAATAGAGGGCGAAATCGACCAGGGCGCCGGGAACCGGCCGGCCGTCCCTCAGGATGTGCTTCTCATCCAGATGCAGCCCCCGGACCCGGGCCACCAGCACCGCCGGATCGGGCCCCAGGGCGTAGTGTTTGCCGCTGACCGGATCGTCGAAGGTCAGGGTGCGGGCGACCGCGCCCTTGAGGGCCCGCTGGCCGCCGATGACATTGGCCCAGGTCGGCGACAGGGCGTCCTCGAAGTCGGCCATGAACAGCTTCACATCGGCGTTCAGGGCGTTGATCACCATCTTCGGCTCGGCCGGCCCGGTGATCTCCACCCGGCGGTCGAGCAGGTCGGCCGGCAGCGGGGCGATGCGCCAGTCGCCCTCGCGGACCGACACCGTCCGCGGCCCGAAGTCCGGCAGCGCGCCGGCGTCGATCCGCGCCTGCCAGGCGCGGCGGTCCGCCAGCAGGACGTCGCGCGCCGGCGCGAACCGCTCCACCAGCTCGGCCAGGAACGACAGGGCCTCGTCGGTCAGGATCTCCCGATCCGCCGCCGACAGGGGCTGGGTGAAGACAAAACCATGGTCGCTCATCGGCGCGCTCCCGTGCGGACGGGCCGAGATAGCGCCGGCCGGACGCGCGAAACAAGGACGGGCCGTCGATTGCGTCAAACCCCGGTCAATGAGACTGTCGCCGCAACAAGGGCGGCCGGCCTCGAAGCCGGCCCCGGGGCGGGGAAAGACCATGCGCGGATCCTGGGTTCTGGCGGCGGCGGGCTGTCTTCTGATTCTGGCCGGGTCCTGGCTGGCCTCGGCGGTCCAGACCGCCGGCGGCGTCACGGTGCGAGACGTGCGCTTCCCCGGCGCCGACGGCGTGACCATGAGCGGCCTGCTCTACACCCCGCCCAACGCCACCCCCGCCACACCGGCCCCCGGCGTGCTGGCCGTCCACGGCTACATCAACAGCCGCGAGACCCAGAGCGGGTTCGCCATCGAGTTCGCCCGCCGCGGCTATGTGGTCCTGGCCATGGACCAGACCGGCCACGGCTACAGCGGCGGTGCGGCCTTCTCCAACGGCTTCGGCGGCCCGGACGGCCTGAAATACCTGCGAAGCCTGCCGAACGTCGACAGGGACAACATCGGCCTGGAAGGCCACAGCATGGGCGGCTGGACGGTGCTGGCCGCCGCCGCGGCGATGCCGGACGGCTACCGGTCCATGGTGCTCGAGGGCTCCTCGACCGGCGCCCCCTTCGCCGCCGAGGGGACGCCGGCCTGGCCGCGCAATCTGCAGCTGGTGTTCAGCCGCTACGACGAGTTCTCCAAACTGATGTGGGGCGTCGACAAGGCCCGTGACGTCACCGTCAGCCCCAAGGCCCAGGCCCTGTTCGGGACCACGGCTCCTCTTGAACCGGGCCGCCTCTATGGCGACATCGCCGCCGGCACGGCGCGGCGGCTGGCGACGCCGGTGACCACCCATCCGGGCGATCACATCTCGCCGGCCGCCATCGGGGCCAGTCTCGACTGGTTCGGCCAGACCCTCAAAGGCGGAACCCCGCGCCCCGCCGGCGACCAGATCTGGATGTGGAAGGAACTCGCCACCGGCGTCGCCCTGATCGGTCTCGTCCTGCTGCTGCTCGGCAGCTTCGAGCTGCTGCTGGCCCTGCCCTTCCTGGCCCGGCTTCGCGGCGCCCCGCAGCCGGCGGTCGAGCGTCGCGGCGGCGGCTGGTGGGCGGCTCTGGGCGTCAACGCCCTGTTGCCGGTCCTGACCTATTTCCCGGCCTTCATCGCCGTCACCCTGTGGCTGCAGCCGGGCCCCCTGCTGCGCCAGGGCATCACCAACCAGGTCGTGGTCTGGGCCCTGGTCAACGCCGCCCTCACCCTGCTGCTGGGCCTGGTCTGGAAGGCGCGGCGGGACGGCGCCGCCAGCCAGCGCTGGGCGCCGTCCGTGGTGATCGCCCTGGCCACGGTGGCGATCGGCTATCTGGCCCTGCTGGCCGCCGACCTCGTCTTCAAGGTCGACTTCCGCTTCTGGGTGGTGGCGCTGAAGCTGTTCAGCCCCGACCAGTTCCGCATCGCCCTTATCTATGTCCTGCCCCTCACCGCCTTCTTCCTGGTCGCCCTCAAGGCCCTTCACACTCGGCTGGCCGTCCAGGGCGACAGCGCGGCGATGCAGTATCTGACCGCCATCGTCGCCATGGCCGGCGGCTTCCTGCTGCTGCTGATCGTTGACTACGGCCTGTTCTTCCTCACCGGCGGCCTGCCGACCGCCTTTGATCCGCTCAGCACCGTGGTCGCCATCCAGTTCCTGCCCCTGATGGCCATGGTCGCGGTGATCGCGGTCTTCACCTGGCGGCGCACCGGCGCCTATGCGCCCGGCGCGATGATCTGCGGCCTGCTGGTCACCTGGTATGTGGTGGCGGGCACGGCGACCCAGGTGGTCTGACCGGCAGGGCCCGGCCCCGAAGGCCTCTTGAATGACGCTGCGTCGCCGGCGCAGCCTGCGCCCTCGCAAACTTCCGGAGACGGCCCCATGGACCTTTCGCTCAGCCCCCGCGACCTCGCCTTCCGCGACGAGGTCCGCGCCTTCCTGGACGAGGCCCTGACGCCGGACCTGCGCCAGGCCGGCCGGATGACCACCAGCGTCTTCACCGACAAGGACCCGAGCCTGGCCTGGCAGCGCATCCTGCACAAAAAGGGCTGGGTCGCCCCGGCCTGGCCGGTGGAGTTCGGCGGCCCCGGCTGGGACGAGATGCAGCGCTACATCTTCGCCGCCGAATGCGCCCGGGCCGGGGCGCCGGGCCTGTCGCCCATGGGCCTGCGGATGGTCGGCCCCTGCATCATGAAATACGGCACGCCGCAGCAGCGGGCCTTCTATCTGCCGCGCATCCTGGCCGGCGAGGACTACTGGTGCCAGGGCTACTCCGAGCCGGGATCGGGGTCGGACCTGGCCTCGCTGCAGATGCGAGCCGACAGCGACGGCGACGACTATTTGCTGAACGGCTCGAAGATCTGGACCACCCACGCCCATTTCGCCAACCGCATGTTCTGCCTGGTGCGGACCAATTTCGAGGGCAAGCCGCAGTCGGGGATCACCTTCCTGCTGCTGGAAATGACCACCCCCGGCATCGAGGTCAAACCGATCATCACCCTGGCCGGCGAGCATGAGGTCAATCAGGTCTTCTTCGACAATGTCCGGGTTCCCAAGTCAGGGCGGCTGGGCGAGGAGAACGACGGCTGGACCGTGGCCAAGTACCTGCTGGAATTCGAGCGGGGCGGCGGTTCGGCGGCGGGACTGAAACTGGCCCTGGAGCGGGTCCGCACCATGGCCCGGGAAGAGGTCTCCGACCTGGGCGAGGCCCTTCTCGACGATCCGCAGTTCCGCGGCCGCCTCGCCGCCGCCGAGATCGCCGTCGAGGCCATCGAGATGACCGAGCACCGGGTGATGACCGCCCTGTCGGCCGGCAAGAACCCCGGCCCGGCCTCCTCCATGCTGAAGACGCAAGGCACCGAGGCCATGCAGCGGGTCGATGAACTGGCCATCGATGTCGCCGCCCACTACGCCGGCGTCCATCAACCCGCCGCCCGCGAGCCGGGCAGCAACCAGACGCCGGTCGGCCCCGAACACAGCCTGGTCGCCATGCCGCGCTACCTCAACAACCGCGCCGCCTCCATCTACGGCGGCTCCAACGAGATCCAGCGCGGGATCATGGCCAGGCTGGTCCTGGGGCTCTAGGCCGTCGACCGATGACATCCGGCGAGCGGGGGTGAATACTGCTGTCCGCGCCACGGCCTCCCCGATCCCCTGACCGGAGAAGAGGCCGGGCGGTGAGGAGAGCGCCATGACCTACGCCCCGGCTGACCGCCCCTGTTACGACGCCGACAGCCACATCATGGAGCTGCCGGACTTCCTCAAGCGCTATGCCGATCCCGGCCTGCGGGACGAGATTCCCGAGGTCAGCTACGCGGCCTCGATCGTCACCGATGAGGAGGTCGCGGTGATCATGGCCCAGGGCGGTCGGCACAGCGAGGCCCATGTCGCCGCCCAGATCGCCCTCGGCGACCGACTGATCGAATCCTCCAAGGAAATCCAGGCCCTGGGCGCGTTCGACAGCCGCGACCGTTCAAAGGCCCTCGACCTGCTGGGCTTCAGGAAGCAGCTGGTCTTCGCCACCCACAGCGTCGCCATGCCGTTCTCGGCCAGTTCCCGCCTGGAGCACCGCCTGCGCTATGGCGCGGCCCGCGCCCACAATCGCCACATGGCCGACTTCTGCCAGGCAGACGACCGGTTGATGGGGGTGGCGGTGATTCCGCTGGATGACCCCGATCTGGCCATGCTCGAGCTGGACTTCGTGCTGGCCAACGGCCTGGCGGCGGTCTGGATTCCGCACCGGCCCTGCGGCGATCGCTCGCCGGGCCATGTCGATCTCGATCCCTTCTGGGCCCGGCTGGCCGAGAGCGGCGTCCCCTTCCTGCTGCACGTCGGCGGCGCCCCGCTGCAACTGGCCAAGGCCTGGATGAACAACGGCCGGCCGCCGACAAAGGACTGGCTCGGCGGCGGCGAGAACCTGCGCACCAAGGATATCGCCCTGCTGCATGAGGGGCCGGAAGCCTTTCTGACCATGATGGTGCTGGACGGGGTGCTGGAACGGCATCCGGGCCTGCGCGGGGCCAGCGTCGAGCTGGGCGCCGGCTGGGTTCCCGAACTGCTGCGGCGGCTGGACTGGGTGGTCAGGCACTGGAGCCGCAATGACGCCAACCTGCAGGCCCTGAGCCGCACGCCGTCCGAGCAGATCTCCGCGCAGCTGGCCTTCACCCCCTTCGTTTTCGAGGAAGTCGGCAACCTGATCGATCAGTCGAACGCCGACATCTATCTGTTCTCCAGCGACTATCCGCACATCGAGGGCGGCCGAAATCCCATCGCCCGCTTCGAGTCGGCGCTGGGCGAGCGGGACGGGTCGGTCCGCGACCGGTTCTACGCCGAGAACTTCCTGCGGATCTTCCCCGGCGCCAGGGTCTAGGGACCGGCGGACAGTCCCTGAAGGATTGATCCAGATCATTGCCGCGCCGACCCGCCGGCGCGGACTATGCGGCGAGGCTCAATGGCGACTGACAGGCGCCGGGAAGGCCCTCCAGTCGCCAGCGCCGCCACGCCCGAAGGGTCCGGGGGCCGGGTCATTTCGCAAGTCGCCAGAGCATCGGTCCCAGGCCGACGCCGAGGAGGGTCCGCGCCCGGTCGGTTTCGCTCCCTCAAAAAATGACGCCGGCGTCACCTTTGCCGGCCAAACGTGGGAGAGATGAGATGCTGAAGGTCAATCTGGTCGAGTCGCCGCCGCAGGAGATCCGGGCGTTCGACGACGAGCTGGTTCACAAGCTGACCGCCGAGGACGTCGAGGTCATCCGGGAGATTTTCCGCACCCCCCTGACCGGCTCCTACAACTGGGACTACCAGGACGCCAACGCCAGGATTCGCAAGCTCTACGAGCTGGGCAAGCGCTTCAACTGGGACGCCCAGATGGACGTCGACTGGGATGTCCCCTTCCCGCACAGCGAATATCCCAGCGACCCGGAAATGAACGCCTTCGCCGGCCATCCCAAATATGAGGCCCTGACCGAAGAGCAGAAGCTGGACTTCGCCTGGCGCGGCCTGTCCCAGACCCTGTCGCAGTTCCTGCATGGCGAGCAGGGGGCGATGCTGGTGGCCAGTCAGCTGGTGTCCTGCGCCCCGACCTACGACGCCAAGCTCTACGCCTCGTCCCAGACCTTCGATGAGGCCCGGCACGTCGAGGTGTTCCACAAATACCTCGTCGAGCGCTGCAAGCTGATCTACCCGATCAATCCCAACCTCAAGCTGCTGCTCGACAAGGTGCTGACCGACGAGCGCTGGGACCTCAAGTTCATCGGCATGCAGATCCTCATCGAGGGTCTGGCCCTGGCCGCCTTCCAGTCGATCGCCATGACCACCCGCGACCCGCTGCTGCGCCAAGTGGTGCAGCTGGTGATGCGCGACGAGGGCCGGCATGTCGCCTTCGGGGTCAACTACCTGGAGAACTGGATTCGCGCCCTGCCGGAGGCCGAGATCGAGGAGCGGGCGCAGTTCGCCTACGAGGCCTGCGTAATCATGCGCGAGCGGCTGTTCAGCACCGAGGTCGCCATGGAGTTCGGCTTCACCCGCGACGAGGCCCGCGAGATCAACCACAACGCCGCCTCCGGCCAGGCCTTCCGCGACTTCCTGTTCGAGCGGATGATTCCCAACCTCAAGCGGATCGGCCTGCTGACCGACTCGGTGCGGCCGAAGTTCGAGGCGCTGGGCGTGCTGAAGTTCGAGGACGCCGTCCACGACGGACTGATCGACTGGGCCAGTCTGGAAAAGCCCCTGCCGGTCAAGAGCCAGATGCTGGCCGCCGAATAGGCGGTCCCCCGAGGTTCGACGCCGCCCCGCCTGGGCTCTTCAAGCGCCCTCCAGACCAGCAGGGCTCCGGAGGGGGCGGCGTCGACACCCTTGCTCCAGACCCTCTCACGGCAAGATCACGATTGACCCAGATCAACGATATCGCGCCGCCCGGGTCTGTAAAACCAGACACATCAGAACAAGACAACTGACTAGGGGATAGTCGAAATGAAGAAGATTGCCATTACTGCCCTTGGGCTGGCCCTTGCCACCGCCGCGCCCGCTTTCGCCCAGGACTTCAAGGTCAAGGAACAGGGCACCTGGATGGTGACCGCCCGGGTGTCCGAAGTGGCCCCCGACGCCTCCGGCGACATCCGCACCGCCGGCAACATCGACACCGGCCTGAACGTCGGTACCAGCAGCGACGTGATGCCGACCCTGGGCTTCACCTACTTCTTCACCGACAACATCGCCGTCGAGGGCATCCTCGGCACGACCCAGCACAGCGTCTACGCCAAGGGCGTCGGGACCAAGACCAAGGTGCATGAGACCTGGGTGCTGCCGCCGGTGGTCACCGTGCAGTACCACTTCAACCCCAAGGGCCGCGTCAGCCCCTACGTCGGGGCCGGCGTCAATGCGATGATCTTCTACAGCGGCGACGACTACAACGGCTTCAAGGTCGACCTCGACAACGGCGTCGGGCTGGCGGTGCAGGGCGGCGTCGATATCGCCATCAAGGGCGACTGGAGCTTCAACGCCGACGTCAAGAAGGTGTTCTTCGACACCAAGGCCAACATCAACAATGGCGCCCTGAAGTCCGACGTCACCCTCGATCCGTGGGTCGTGTCGCTGGGCGTGACCAAGCGCTTCTAGAGCGCATCTCTCTCCAGGTTCCCGGCCAAAGGGACCCACTGGCCCGGATCGGACGCCTCCGATCCGGGCCATTTTTCATGGCGGGTCGCGAAACGGCGGCGGCTGGCCTATTCTCTCCCGGCTGCCGCCGCTGGCCGCGCCTCGAAAGCTCCGGCCATGACCGATGATGCGACCCCGCCGCCGGAAGAAACGCCGATCCAGAAGGCCCTGCGCCTGAAGCAGGCGGCCATCGACGCCAAGCCGAAGCCGCCGCGCGGCGGCAAGTTCCAGCGCGAACAGGCCGCGGCCGCCCGCTCCTCTTCAAAATCCAAACCCTGGATGAGCCGCTAGGGCGGGTTGCGAAAACAGGGGCGCCGGTTCTTCGCGTCAAATCCGATCCAGACATCCGGGCGCTAGCGGCGATGAGGCTCGCAGGCCAGACCATCGTCATCGCCGTCCATCCAGTCGCGATAGGAGGGATCGGTCCACGGGATGTTGCTCATCCCGGCGGCGCGCGCCTCGTCGCAGCCGCTGAAGTGATGGTCGACAGCCTCCGTGCGCGGTTCGGGCATGACATAGGGCCGCCATATCGGGGCCAGTTGCGACAGGGCGAAGAGCACGGCGGCCAGGGGAAACAGGATCCTCAGCCAGGCCTCGACCTGACCTTGCGCCGTGCTGCGGGTCTTGATGCGGGGTCGGGACATGTCGCCTCCAGCCCCGCGAGACTACGACGACAGCTTTATCAAACCCGCAACTTTAGCGGTTAACGGTTGCGGCGGGCGGTCGCTGTCAGACCGCCAGCTGCAGCTGCTCCAGCCCGCGGAAGAAGGGCAGGGTCCGCCATTCCGGCGCCGTCTCCGGATCCGCCAGCCGCAGGGTCGGAAACCGCTCGAACAACCGCACCAGGGCCACCTGGGCCTCAAGCCGGGCCAGGGGCGCGCCGATGCAGATGTGGGCCCCGCCGCCGAAGGCGACGTGCGGCCGACGCTTGCGGCTGACGTTGAAGACGTGCGGGTCCTCATAGACCTCCGGGTCGCGGTTTGCGGCCCGCAGCGACATCGTCAGGGCCTGCCGGTTCTTGATCGGACAGCCGCCCAGTTCCAGGTCGCGCGAGGCGATGCGCCCGGTCACGTCGACCGGCGGCTCATAGCGCAGCACCTCCTCGACCACGGCGTTGATGATCGCCGGGTTGGCCTTCAGCTTGGCCAGTTCGTCCGGATTGAGCAGCAGCAGCCGCACGGCGTTGCCGATCAGGTCGGTGGTGGTCAGGTTGCCGCCGACCAGCAGGGCGGTGAGGTTGATCCGCAGTTCATCGTCGCTGAGATCGGCGCCGCCGGCCTGCAGCTGGACCATGTCGCTGATCAGATCATCGCGGGGCTCGGCCCGGCGCGCGGCCATGGTCTCGGTGAAATACTGCGTCAGTCCGGCGCTGGCCGCCTCCATGGCGGCGGTCTGCTCGGCGTTGCGGAACGGGTTGAGGCCCTGGATCAGGCCCTCCGACCATTCGCGGAACTGACCCAGCCGGTCATGATCGACCCCCAGGATCGAGGCGATCACATCGATGGGCACCGGCACGCAGAAGCGGTCCATCAGGTCGAACCGCGCCTCGCCCTCCAGCCGGTCGAGGGTCTCGGAGACGATCCGTTCGACCTCCGGCTTGAATTTGGCCACGCGGGCGTAGAGCGCCTGGGCCAGCGGCTGGCGAATGCGGGCGTGATCGGGGTTGTCGAGGGTCAGGATGCTGCTGACGCTGCTGCGCGGCAGGCTGGGATCCACCTCCCCCAGCGACCGCCGCTGCAGGATCGCGCCTTCCTCGGCATTGATCGGATCACGCAGCAGGGTCAGGTCCGAGACCATGGCCCGCACGTCCTCGTAGCGGCTGAGCACGAAGTTTCCCGACATCTCGTCGCGATGCACCGGGCACCGGGCCCGCAGGTCGTCGAGCACCTGATGGGGGTCGGCCCGATAGGTCGGGTCCATCGGGGTCAACTGAAGCAGATTGGGCAGAGGGGCGTCGGTCATGGAGGTCCTCCGGTCGGCAAACTGGCGTCGCTGATCCTGGCGCGGCATTGTGACGTCGGGGCCGGCGGGGGCAAGCCTGACCCTAGGGAACCCGTTCGAGGGAACCCGCAGGGGCCGGAAACTCAGCCTCGACACTGCCGGAATATATTGGCATAAAGACTGCCAATACAATGGGGGAGACGAAATCATGATGGTGCGCGCCCTGCTCAGGCCGGCCCTGGCGCTGGTCGGCCTGACCGCCCTGCTCGCCTTCGGCCCCAGCGCCGCCGCCCCCAGGCCGCCGTCGAAACCCAACATCGTGGTCATTCTGGTCGATGACGCCGGCTACACCGACCTCGGCGCCTATGGCGGCGAGATCGCGACGCCCGCGATCGACGCCCTGGCCGCGCGGGGCGCCCGGTTCTCCAATTTCCATGCCTCGCCGATGTGCGCGCCCTCGCGGGCCATGCTGCTGACCGGCGTCGACAGCCACACCGCCGGCGTCGCCAACCTGCCGGAATCGACCCCGCCGGAGCATCGCGGCAAGCCTGCCTACCAGGGGCGTCTGGCGGCCAATGTCACCACCGTCGCCAGCCTGCTCAAGGCCGACGGCTATCACACCTACATGGCCGGCAAGTGGCACCTGGGCCATGACCCGCAAGACCTGCCCGGCGCCCGCGGCTTCGAGCGCTCCTTCGCCCTCGACGCCACCGGCGGCGACAACTGGCAGCAGCGGCCCTACTTCCCGATCTACACCGGCAAGGAATGGTACGAGGACGACAAGCCCGCCACCCTGCCCGACGACTTCTATTCCTCGCGCTTCCTGGTCGATCGGATGATCCGCTACGTCGACAGCAAGCCCGACGACGGCCGCCCCTTCTTCGCCTACCTGCCGTTCATGGCCATCCATCTGCCGGTCCAGGCCCCGGCCGAGTTCGTCGCGAAGTACGAGGGCCGATACGCCGATGGCTGGCAGGCCCAGCGCCAGCGCCGCTACGAGGGCGCGGTCAGGGCCGGGCTGATCCCGCCCGGAACCCCGATGGGCCCGCCGCCGGCCAATGTCCGCGACTGGAACAGGCTCTCCGCCAAGGAGCAGGCGCTCTACGCCAGGCGCATGGCCGTCAATGCCGGCATGCTCGAGGCCATGGACCATCATCTCGGCCGGTTCATTCAGCACTTGAAGGACACCGGCCAGTACGACAACACCCTGTTCGTGGTGCTGTCCGACAACGGTCCGGAGGCCGGCGACCCCACCACCGAGGCGCCGTTCAAGCTGTGGATGAAGAGCGTGGGCTATTCGGCCAGACCCGAAGGGCTGGGCGGCAAGGGAACCTTCGCCGCCATCGGCCCCGGCTGGGCCAGCGCCGCCGCGGCCCCCGGCGCCCTGTTCAAGTTCTACACCTCCGAGGGCGGCACCCGCGTGCCGCTGATCGTGGCCGGGCCGGGGGTCGCGCCCGGGTCGCGGCTGGACAGCTTCTCGGTCATCACCGACATCACCCCCACCCTGCTGGACTTCGCCGGCGCCGCCCCCGCCCCGGCCCCGGCGGCCAGTCTCGACGGCCGCAGCCTGCGACCGATGCTCACCGGCGCCGCCCCGGCGATCTACGGCCCCGAAGACGCCGTCGGCATGGAGGCGGCCGGCGACGGCGCCCTGTGGAAGGGCGGCCTGAAGCTGGTGCGCAGCGCCGGCCCCCTCGGCGACCCCCGCTGGCGCCTCTACGACATGACCACCGACCCGGGCGAGACGATGGATCTGTCGCTCACCCGCCCCGCCGAGACCGCCGCCCTGCTCGCTGACTACAAGGCCTACGCCGCCCGCGTCGGCGCCGAGGAGGTGCCGGCCGGCTACACCCCCGACAAACAGGTGGCAGTGAATATCTTGGGCAGCATTCTTGGGAGTTTTCTCTGGCAGATTCTGCTCGGTCTGACGGCGGTCGTCGCGGTCGCCGTCTGGATCGGATGGCGCCTGCGCAAGGCCGGCGACAGCGCCGGCCAGATCGCCGCCCGCATGCTCCTGGGCCTGACCGGCGCCCTGGCCCTGCTGCTGGCCACCCGCTTCTGGTCCGCCCCCGAGGCCGCCGCCCGGGCCTTCGCCCTGACCCCTGATGGCGTCGCGGGCCTGGGCACGATCCGCGCCGACATGGCCGCCTTCTTCGCCGCCTGCGGGGGCCTGTCCCTGCTGGCCGCCATCCGCCGCGAGCGCCGCTGGCTGTGGCCGGTGCTGCTGATCCTCAGCCTGGCCCTGGCCGGACGCCTCCTCAACCTCGCCGTCACCGGCGGCGGCAAGGGGGTGGTCCCGCCGATGGTGGTCGAGGCGGTGCTGATCGGCATCACCCTGCTGGGCATGCGCATGCTGCCGGCCCGGCGCGGGGGCTGACGCTCAGGGAACGTCCTCGATCGGGGCCAGCGACAGCGGATCGGCCACCTCCTCCAGCGGCTTGCGCTCGGCATTGACCCCGATCGCCAGCTCGACCCCGGCCGCCAGCACCATCAGCCCGCCGCCCAGCAGATAGCCCCAGAGGATCTGCGACCGCTCGCCGGTGTCGATCAGCGCCCCGAACAGGGCCGGCCCGCCGACCCCGCCCAGCAGGGTGCCGAAGGCGTAGAACAGCGAGATGGTCACCGCCCGCGCCTCCAGCGGAAAGCTCTCCCCGACCGTCAGATAGGCCGCGCTGGCCCCGGCCGAGGCGAAGAAGAAGATCACCGTCCAGGCGACCGTCTGGCTGGTCGCCGATAGCACCCCCTGACTGAACATCCAGCCGGTGACGCACATCAGGACGCCCGCGAGCCCATAGGTCAGGCTGATCATCGTCTTGCGTCCCAGGCTGTCGAACAGCGAGCCCAGCAGCAGCGGGCCGCAGAAGTTGCCGAGCGCGAAGGGCAGGATGAACCAGCCCACCGCCTGGTCGGCGACCCCGTAGAAGCGGGTCAGGATCAGCGCGTAGGTGAAGAAGATGGCGTTGTAGCAGAAGGCCTGGGTGGCCATCAGGGTCACGCCCAGCAGGGTTCGGCGCGGATAGCGGAGCAGCAACACGCGGATGATGTCGCCCCAGCTGGTTCCGGCGCGGCGGATCAGGCGAAGCGGCGCATGCACCGGGATCGGCGGCAGCGGGCCCGAGCGCCTTTCGACGTCGGCTTCGATGGCCTCGACAATGCGCTCGGCCTCCTCGGGCCGGCCGTGGGTGACCAGCCAGCGGGGACTTTCGGGGATGTAGCGGCGCACCCAGATGATCACCAGGGCGATCAGCCCGCCGATGATAAAGGCCAGTCGCCAGCCCATGGCCGGATCGAACAGGGCCGGATTCAGCACCACGATCGAGCCCATGGCCCCCAGGGCCGCCCCGACCCAGAAGCTGCCGTTGATGGCCAGGTCGGTGTAGCCGCGTCGCCGGGCCGGGATCAGCTCCTGGATCGCCGAATTGACCGCGCCATACTCCCCGCCTATCCCCGCCCCGGTCAGGAAGCGGAACACCGCGAAGGACCAGAAGTCCCAGGAAAAGCCGGTGGCGATGGTGGCGATTAGATAGACGGCGACGGTGATGGTGAAGATCTTGCGCCGGCCGAAACGGTCGGTCAGCCGGCCGAACAGCAGCGAGCCCAGCACCGCGCCGAGGATGTAGGCGCTGCCGGTCAGCCCGACCTGCTGCGCGGTCAGGGACAGGCCGTCCGAACCGGAAATCACCGGCGACAGCGACCCGACCAGGGTCACCTCAAGCCCGTCGAGAATCCAGGTAATCCCGAGCGCCGAGACGATCAGCCAGTGGAAGCGGCTCCAGGGCAGCCGGTCCAGCCGGGCCGGCACGTCCGTTGTGAAAACCTCTCCGATGGCCGCCATGGCGCTCTCCCTCGTTTCAGTTCGCTGACGCAAACCTTAACGCGCGAGCGCCGCCGGGGGCGACCCCCGGGGGCGAAGTCAGGCGGCTTCGGCGACCCTTGGCCTGGCGGAGGCGGCGGTCGGCGCGGGGTTGGAGAAGACCATCGCCCCGTCATCAACCTTGCCGAACTTCAGCGTCATCAGGTCGAGCGCGTAGTTCTGGTGCTGCTTCCACGGCGCCTTGGCGCCCTGCTTGGGGAACAGGTGCACCGAGCGCTGGACATAGCCCGAGGAGAAGTCGAGCCAGTCCTCGTCGCCCTCGTCGCCGGGCCTGCGGACCGGGGTGGCGATCTTCCTGCCCGTGCGGGTCATGTGGTTGAGCAGACGGCAGACATAGGCGCAGGTCAGGTCGGCCTTGAGCGTCCAGGAGGCGTTGGTGTAGCCGAAGGACGAGGCCAGGTTCGGCACGCCGCTGTACATCATGCCCTTGTAGCTGAGGGTGTCGCTGAACTTCACCCGCTCGCCGTCGACGAGGAACTCGGCGCCGCCGAGAACCTCAAGATTGAGGCCGGTGGCGGTGACGATGATGTCTGCCTCGATCTCCTGGCCCGACTTCAGCAGAATGCCGGTTTTGGTGAAGCGCTCGATATGGTCGGTGACCACGCTGGCGGCGCCGGTCTTGATGGCGTTGAACAGATCATCGTCCGGCACCAGGCAAAGCCGCTGGTCCCAGGGATTGTAGCTGGGGGTGAAATGGGTATCGACGTCGTAGTCCGGACCCAGCTTCTCGCGCACCATGCCGAGGATCTGTTGCTTGACCTTCTCCGGCTTGCTGCGGGCCATGCGGAAGAAGACCATGCCCAGCAGCACGTTCTTCCAGCGGGTGATCCGATAGGCGGTCATCGGCTTGAACTTTGCCTTCAGCCACTCGGCGGCCGGATCCTCGGCCGGACGGCTGACGACATAGGTCGGCGAGCGCTGCAGCATGGTGACGTGGGCGGCGGTCTTAGCCATTTCGGGCACCAGGGTCACGGCGGTCGCGCCGCTGCCGATCACCACAACCTTCTTGCCGGCGTGATCGAGGTCGGCGGGCCATTCCTGCGGATGGACGATGGTCCCGCCGAAGTCCTCGGCGCCGGCGAACTCAGGCTTGTAGCCCGACTTGTAGGAGTAGTAGCCCGAGCACATGAAAAGGAAGTTGCAGGTGAAGCGGACCGGCTTGCCGGCGACCTCGGCCTCGACGGTCCAGGCGGCGGTGGCGCTGTCCCAGTCGGCGCGCTTGACCATGTGGCCGTAGCGGATGTGGCGGTCGATGTCGTTCTCGGCCGCGGTCTCGTTGACATAGGCGAGGATGGACGGACCGTCGGCGATGGCCTTGGCGGCCTTCCACGGCTTGAAGACATAGCCCAGCGTATACATGTCGCTGTCGGAACGGATGCCGGGATAGCGGAACAGGTCCCAGGTGCCGCCCTTGGCGGCGCGGCCCTCGAGAACCACGTAGGTGCGGTCCGGGGAGCGGTCCTGCAGATGCTTGGCCGCGCCGACGCCAGACAGGCCGGCGCCGACGATGACCACGTCAAAATGTTCGGTTTCGGTCTGGAGCGTCAAAACCGTCTCTCCCCGTTCTTATGTTAACGGCGATAATAGAGGTGAAACGGCTGTTTGAACAGCAGGCGTTGACGCTGGGGAAAATCGTCAGCCGGGCGGACGGGGCTTCGACGCCGTCAGCAGGGCCGACCGCTCGGCGGCCGACAACGGCCGCCACATGCCCTCGGGCAGATCGCCCAGTTCGATCGGGCCAATGCGGACCCGCTGCAGATCCACCACCTCAAGCTCGACCAGCTCGCACATCCGCCTGATCTGACGGTTGCGCCCTTCGGTCAGGACAAAGCGAAGGCGTCCGGGCATGACCTCGTCCACCTCGGCGGGACGCAACTGGCGGCCGTCCAGCTCCAGGCCATGGCGCAACAGCGCGACCTTCTCCGGGGTCACCTCGCCGTCGACCTGCACGAAGTATTCCTTGTCGAGTTCCGAATCCGGCCCGATGACCGCCTTGGCCAGCACCCCGTCCTCGGAGAGGATCAGCAGGCCCCGCGAATCCATGTCGAGCCGGCCGACCGGGGCCAGCCGGTTGTCGATCGTCGGAATGACCTCGCTGGTCCCGAACAGGGCGGCGCGGCGCAGCAGCCGGACGGCCGGCACCTGATCGCCCTCGGGCTGGGACGACACGATCCCTTCCGGCTTGTGGATCAGGACCGTCAGCTTGGCGTCCAGGGCCTCCCGCCCCTGATCGGCCAGCACCAGGGTCTGACCGGGGAGAATCTTGCGCCCGACGTCCTCGACCACCACGCCGTCGATCTCGACCAGGCCCCTGGCGATCAGCGCCTCGGCCTCGCGGCGCGAGCAGACCGACGACTGGGCCAGCCACTTGTTGACCCGGACCGGCTCGTCTCCGGCGTAGGTTCGGCTCCAGGCCATGTCGGCTCCCGTTCAGTCCCGCGCCGGATCGGCGGACGCCGCGGCTCTTACCCCAGTTTCGCCCGTTTGGCCGCCCTGGCGGCGAAGAAGTAGCAGGGGATGGCCAGGGCCGAGAGGGCGGTGAAGACGAACAGGGTCCAGCTGTAGGGCTGGTCGACGCCCAGCTTGATCAGGTGATCGACCAGGATGCCGGATCCGGTGATGCCAAGACCCAGTCCGACGACATTGAGGGTGAGAAGGTAGAAAGCCACCACGGTCGAGCGGACCTGCGGCGGGCAGAGCTCCTGCACCGCCGAGAAGGTGGGCCCGTAGAAGACGCCCAGCTGGAAATAGGCGACCGCGACGCAGACCCAGAACAACGGGTTCTCTGCCGGGATCAGCCGGTAGGTCAGGTTGACCGGCAACAGCACCAGCAGGACCAGCACCATGAACATGGCCCGGTTCTGGCCCGTCTTTCGGGCGAACAGATCACTGAGCCCGCCGCCGAACAGGTTGCCCGCCACGCCGAAGACGGTGGCGAACAGGCCGCTGATGACGGCGATATTGGCCCGCTCGAAGCCGCGCTCATGCACCAGCCACAGCTGGTCGAAAGCCGCCGCGCCGAGCACGAAATGGATGCAGACGCCGCCGAGAATGACCAGCTGCAAGGGCCGCGAGGCCAGCAGGGCCTTGAGGAACACCCCGATCAGGTCACGCGGTCCCGGCGCGGCGACAGCGCCTGGCAGGGCGGCGGCGGCCTTCCGCGACGGCCGTGTTTCGCGAACGGTGAGGATCAGCAGGGAGAAGGCGACCCCGACCGCGCCCAGCAGATAGAAGCAGTTGCGCCAGCCGATGGCCGGCCCGAGGAATCCGGCGACCAGCAGGCTGACCCCGACCCCCAGCGGCACCCCCATGTAGTAGAAGCCGGAAGCGAAGCCGCGTTTCTCCGGCGGGAAGCGGTCGGCCAGCAGCGACATGGCGGTGGGCGTCAGGGCCGATTCGCCGACGCCGATGAAGACGCGCGGCAGGGCGAGGCTGACAAATCCCTTCGCCAGACCCGAGGCGGCCGTCAGCAGGCTCCAGCCGAACATCGCCACGGCGATCAGCCGGGGCCGGTTCACCAGATCGGCCAGGGCGCCCATGAACAGGCCGGCGACGGCGTAGAAAATCAGGAACACCAGACCGGTGAGCAGGCCGAACTCGGTGTTGGTCAGATTCAGGTCCGGGACGATGAAGTTGGAGAAGCTGGACAGGAGCTGACGGTCCACGAAGTTCAGGACATTCATCAGCATCAGCATGATCAGCAGCACATAGTCGCCGCGCGAGGCGCGCGCGCCGGCGCCCGATGGCTCATCCATGGATCGTTCTCCCTGCCGCCCCCGTCGCCGTTCGGCGCTTCTGTGATGGGCGGCGTCTGGACTATCGACGGCCAGCCCGGCCGGGGCAAGGCGCCCGACAAGGCGCCGCACGGTCGGCGGAAGACTGGACAGACGGGGCGAACCGGCGCGAAGTCCGCGCATGCTGACCGCCTTGATGCTCCTGGCCGCCCTGGCCGCCCCGCCGCCCTCCGCAGGCCCGCCGCCGCCGCCCCCGCCGGGGCCCAGGCCGGTCGGTCGCCCGCGGGCCCCCGCCAAGCCGCCGCCCAAGCTGGCGGGCGGCGGCGGGATCGACCCTCTCGCCCCGGCGCGCTCGGGCCGTGTGCAATGCCAGAACCCCGACATCGCCGCCCGCCGATGCGGCGCGATCTCGCGTTTCGTCTTCCTTCCGGACGGCGGAATTGTCGCCATGGCCGAGGTGCGGCTCAGCGCCAGCCCCATGACGGTCCTGCGCACGGAGACCCCGGTCGCCGTTCGCGACGGGCAGGTCTGCGGCGATCTGAGGAATACCCGCATCAGCCAGTTGACCATCGACGGACAGCCGGCTCGGCCGGAGGAAGTCAGCGAGGTCAACGCCGCCATGCAGCAGGCCCTGCAGGAGGATTTCGGCAAGCAAACCTGTTCGCGCTATGTGCCGGAAGGCGACCACATGGCCGTCGAAATCTCGGTCAACGGCGAGCCCCGTCCCGAGACGAGGCGCCAGATGATGTGGATCGATCCCGACAGCGGCTTTTCCGTCGGACCGTGACCGGCGCCGCTCACGACCCGCTTCCCTGCCCTTGAGGCAGGCCGCGATAGTGCCTGCCGACTGATCCGAAGCTCCCTGTCAGAGGCCGACCATGACCTATCCCCTTCCCAACGCCAGCCTTGACCTGACCGGACAGGTCGCCCTGGTCACCGGAGCCTCCTCAGGACTTGGCAAGCGCTTCGCCCAGGTGCTGGCCAGACAGGGCGCGAAGGTGGCGATCACCGGCCGGCGGATTGATCGGCTGGAAGCCCTGGCCGCGGACATCCGCGCCGAGGGCGGGATCGCCGCTCCCCTCGCCCTCGATGTCACGGACGCCGACCAGTTGCTGGCGGTGGTCGGGCAAGCCGAGGCGGCCCTTGGGCCGGTCGATATCCTGATCAACAACGCCGGCATTCCGGACGCCCAGCGCGCCACCCGGATGAGCGTCGAGCTGATCGACCAGGTGCTCGATACCAATCTTCGCGGCCCCTACATCCTCAGCTGCGAGTTCGCCCGGCGGCGCATGGCCGCCAAGGCCCCGGGCCGGATCGTCAACATCGCCTCCATGGCGGCCTTCGACTATGGCGGCCATGGCGCGGCCCTCTATTCGATCAGCAAGGCGGGCGTGGTGCGAATGACCGAGACGCTGGCCGTGGAATGGGCGCGCTTCCATATCAACGTCAACGCCATCGCCCCGGGCGCCTTCGCCTCGGAAATGATGGACGGCATGCTGGAACGGGTCGGCGATATCACCAGAGGCTTCTCGCGCCAGCGCCTTGGCAATCCGGCCCAGCTGGATTCCACCCTGCTCTATCTCTGCTCTCCGGCGTCGGACGCCGTCACCGGCGCCTGCATCAAGGTCGATGACGGCCAGGGCGGTCGCTGATCGGCATGAGCGACGTCCACTTCTATGAACCTTCCAATGGGCATGGCCTGGAGCACGATCCGATCAAGGCGATCATCGCGCCGCGCCCGATCGGCTGGATCTCGACGGTGGATGTCGATGGCGCGGTCAATCTGGCGCCCTACAGCTTCTTCAACGCCTTCTGTAGCCGGCCGCCGATCATCGGCTTTTCCAGCGAGAAGCTGAGCGACAGCCTGGCCAATGCGCGAGCCACCGGCGAGTTCGTCTTCAACCTGGCCACCGCCCCGCTGGCCGAGGCGATGAACGCGACCTCCGCCGCCGTGGCCCACGGCGTCAATGAGATGGACCTGGCCGGTCTGGCGGCGGCGCCCTGCCGGATCGTCCGGGCGCCCCGGGTGGCGGCCAGCCCCGCCTCTCTCGAGTGCAAGGTCCTTCAGATTATCGACCTGACGGACCTCGACGGCGCGCCGACCGCGGCGCATCTGGTGCTGGGCCAGGTGGTGGGGGTTCACATCGACCGCGCCTTCCTCACGGACGGACGATTCGACACCGCCCGGGCGCGGCCCCTGGCCCGCCTCGGCTACCTGGCCGACTACGCGGTGGTCGATGAAATCTTCAAGATGCGCCGGCCGAACGCCCAGGCGCGGAACTCCTAGGCCTTGTGCGCGGTGACGATCCAGGTCGCCGAGTCGAAGAAGACGCCGTTGGGTCCCAGATGGTCGCGCATGACCGCCGTCAACGCCTCGACGATGGCCTCCTTGCGATCGGGATTTTCCCGCAGCAGCAGAGCGCCGGGCCCCACCTTCTGGGCCAGCAGCAGGGCGTTCTCGAGATCATGCCCGCCGATCGGCAGGTCGCGGGGCCGGATGACCACGTCGCTGAAACCCGCGCCGGTCAGAATGCTCCGCACACGGTCAGGGTCCGAGAAGGCGAATGGCCCGGGCGCGTAGGGGTCAGCCGGCGGCGGCGGGGCGGGGACGACCTTCAGCACCGCCTCAAGCGGCGTTCTCATCCAGGCATTTTCCGCCAGCGGCCGCCAGCAGACGAAGGCCAGGCGGCCGCCCGGCTTGAGGGCGCGGAACAGGTTGGCGAAGGCCGCTTCAGGTTGATGGAAGAACATCACTCCAAAGCGGGAAAAGACGCCGTCCACCGTCGCGGTCCCGAAGTCATGGATCTGGGCGTCGGCCTCGATCACCCCGGCCTGGGTCAGGCCCTCGGCCTGGATTCGGGTCTCGGCCACCCTCAACATGGGAGCGGAGATGTCGACGCCCGCGACGGCGCCGGCGGGGCCGACCGCCCTGGCGAGGGCCAGGGTGGTGTCGCCGCAACCGCAGCCGATATCGAGAAGGGTCTCGCCGCCCCGGGGGTCCAGCGCGGCCATCGCCGTGGCGCCCAGCGGCGCGATCTGGCGGTCGAGAAGGGTCTGAAGCCGCGCCCAGGTCTCCCCCGCCTTGTCGTTCCAGTAGGCGATCTGGTCGGCGTTGGGATCGGCGGGGTCGGCGGGCCCGGGCTCGGTCATGTCTGGCGTCCTCTGCTGGCAGGCCATCTTGGCAGGTTCGACGCCCGCGTCACCCCGCGACGGCCGGGACCAGGCACAAAGACGCCCTCCGGCTTGAGCCGAAGGGCGCTTCGTTATCGGATCGGAAAAGACGAAGACCTAGTGGCCGTCGGCCGCCTTCTCAACCGCGTCAGCCTTGGCGTCCGCGGCCTGCTCGACCTGATCGGCCTTTTCATTGAGCGCGTCGGCCTTGGCCTCGCCCTGGGCCTCGGCGGTGTCCTTGGCCACCTCGGCCTGCTTTTCGAGACTGTCGGCGGTCTGTTCGCCCTGGGCCTCAATGGCGTCGGCCTTCTGGTCGGCGGCCTTTTCAGCGGGGCTGCCGCAGGCGGCGAGCGACAGGGCGCCGAAAGCGGCGGCGGCGGTAATCAGGATACGCATGGGTGTTCCCTCCAGTGTTTTGTCGTGACACTGCAAGCGCGTCAGACCCGAACGGGTTCACCGGAACGAAGACAAAATTTCGCCGCCTGTAAAATTTCCCTCGCAGGCCAAGGCTCCATCACACTTCTTCACAGGCCGGAGAGGCGGCAGTCGACGCCGGGGCCGCCGCCCTCTACTAGAGCCGCATGTCCAGAGCACCCAGATCGGCTGTCATCATCGGGGCCGGACCGGCCGGTCTGATGGCCGCGGAGACCCTCGCCGCCCATGGCGTGGCCGTGACGGTGCACGACCGGATGCCCTCGGCCGGTCGCAAGTTCCTGATGGCCGGGCGCGGCGGCCTGAACCTCACCCATTCGGAGCCTCTGGATCGCTTTCTCGGCCGATATGGCGCGGCCCGGAACTGGCTCGCGCCGCATATCGAGGCGCTCGACCCTCAGGCCCTGTCGGCCTGGGCCGAGAATCTGGACCAGCCGCTGTTCACCGGCTCCAGCGGGCGGGTGTTTCCCAAGGCCATGAAGGCCTCGCCGCTGCTGCGCGCCTGGCTGGCGCGTCTGGACGGAGCCGGGGTCCGGTTCGCCATGCGCAGCCACTGGCGCGGCTGGTCGCAGGAGGGAGCCCTGCTGTTCTCCGGCCCGGACGGCGACAGGGCGGAGCGGCCCGACGCGACGGTCTTGGCCCTGGGCGGCGGCAGTTGGCCCAGGCTCGGATCCGACGGCGGCTGGGTCCCGCTGCTGGCGGCGCGCGGGGTCAAGGTCCGTCCGTTGAGTCCCAGCAATGTCGGCGTCCGCCTGGACTGGAGTCCCGCCTTCGCCAGCCGCTTTGCCGGCCAGCCCCTCAAGGCCATCGCCATCAGCCACGGCGACCGGACAGTGCGCGGCGAAGCCATGATCGCCGCCTATGGCCTGGAAGGCGGGGCCATCTACGCCCTGTCGGCCGACCTGCGCGAGACGCTGGCCGCCGATGGCGCCGCGACGATCACGCTCGACCTCAAGCCCGACCAGAGCGTAGGGCAGTTGACCGGCCGCATCGCCCGACCGCGCGGCAGCCAGAGCCTGTCCAATCACCTGCGCAAGGCCGCCGGCCTGTCGCCCCAGGCCATCAACCTGTTGCGGGAAGTCACCTGCGGCCCCTTGCCCGAGGGCTCGGGGCCCCTGGCCCGGTTGATCAAGAGCGTGCCCTTGACCCTGACGGGTCACGAGGGACTGGACCGGGCCATCTCCAGCGCCGGCGGGGTCGCCAGGGAGGCGCTGGACGCCCATCTGATGATCAAGGCCATGCCCGGGGTGTTCGCGGCGGGGGAAATGATCGACTGGGAAGCCCCGACCGGCGGCTATCTTCTGCAGGGCTGTTTCGCCACGGGGGCCGCTGCCGCGCGAGGCGTCCTGCGCTGGATGGATGAACCATCCGGCGATTGACGCGCTGACCCTGCCGTGGGCCGATAGGCGGCGGAGGATGTAATGCGGGGGCTTCTGGCCATTCTGGGCGGCATTGTCAGCTGGACGCTGCGCGCCCTTGGCTGGACCGCCGCGACGGCCCTGGTGCTGATCGGAATCCTCTTTACCGGTTGGCTGGTCCTGCGCCCGGCGTCCCCATCCCCGGCGGCCCGCGCGCCGCCAACATCGCTGCCCGAACCCTATATCGGCGAGACCTACGCCAGCCGCGTCGGCGATCCGGCCCCGCCGGCCGTCTCCGCCGACGGAAACTGCGAGCGACCGGGCCGGTTCTCCGCGGCCGCCCGCGCCAACGCCCAGTCCCTGACCACCACCGTCTGGGCGCCGTTCGGTCCCGAGGAGATCGGCTGGGAGATCTATGTCCCGCTGATCGCCCAGGAGATATCGACTCGCTGCGCCCCCGGGGAGCCCGGCTTTGCCCGGGCGCTGGCCGCATGGCAGCGACGCAAGGGCGCGCGGGCCGACGGGATGATGAGCCCGGGCGCCTTCGAGATCATGAAGCAGGCCTGGCACCGCCGCCGGCCGTTTTCCCGCATCAGGCCCGAGGACTGTCCGCCGCCGCCGGCCGACGGCGCGCTCGCCACGGCGGCGGCGCTGGAAAGCTATGGCCGCCCGATGCGGCTGCGCCCCGGCGCCCTGGCCGCCTACCGCCGGATGACGGCGGCGGCTCACGCCGAGGCGCCGGAGATCTTTCGCCAGCCGGACGCCCTGAAGATCTTTTCCGCCTATCGCGATCCTGAAGCCGACGCGGCCCGATGCCTCAGCGACGGCAATTGCGATGGCGTGCGAAGGACCTACTGCTCGGCCCATCGCACCGGCATGGCGCTGGACATTCATGTCGGCATGGCGCCCGGCGGAAACCCCGCCTCGACCGCCGATTTCAACCGCCTGGCCCAGTCCCGCAGTCCCGCCTATCGCTGGATGGTGCGCAACGCCTCGCGGTTCGGCTTCGTCAATTATCCCTTTGAACCCTGGCACTGGGAATGGACCGGCGAGCCGATCTGACCGGGACCGGCGGAACCGACGGCCCGGCGGCGAATTCCGCCCCCATGCATAAACCCGCGCTGTTCACCGCCTCCGCCCTCGCCCTGCTCGCTCTCGCCGCCTGCGGGCAGGAGAACAAGGGCCCGTCCATTCCGCCGCAGGAGACCGCCGCCGCTCCAGCCCCGTCGCTGGCCGGCGGCCTCAGCCCCGCCCAGGTCAATGCCGCCGCCTTCGCCGAGCCGCCCACCGCGCCCGATCAGCGGGCGCCCGCCGTGCTCCGGGCCCAGGTTCTGCTTGACCGCGCCCGCTTCTCTCCCGGGGTGATCGACGGCACCGCCGGAGAAAACCTGCGCCAGGCCGTGGCCGCCTATGAACAGGCCAACGGCCTGCCGGTGGACGGCGAACTGGATGAGGCCGTGTTCCAGAAGCTGACCCTGGCCGATCCCCGTCCCGTGCTGACCGACTACGTCATCACCGAGGAGGACGAGGAAGGCCCCTTCGTCACCCTGCCCGAGGGCATGACCAAGCAGGCCCGGCTGAAGACCATGGGCTATCAATCGCCGCGCGAGGCCCTGGCCGAGAAATTCCACATGACCGAGGACCTGCTCGGCCAGCTCAATCCGGATGTGGATTTTTCAAAGGTCGGAACAACCCTGGTGGTGGTCCAGCCTGGCGACGACATGCTGGGCGCCGACGTCGCCCTGATCGAGGTGGACAAGGCGGACAAGGCGCTGCGCGCCTATGATGCCGGCGGCAATCTGCTGGCCTTCTATCCCGCGACCATCGGCAGCGAGGAACGCCCCGCGCCTGAGGGCGTGCTGAAGGTCACCGGCGTGTCCCACAAGCCGACCTACACCTTCGACCCCAAGCGCCTGACCTACAGCCAGCCTGGGGTCAAAGGGAAACTGACCCTGGCGGCAGGCCCCAACAACCCCGTCGGCGGCACCTGGATCGCCCTGTCGAAGGAGGCCTTCGGCATCCACGGCGCGCCTGACGCCACCGAGATCGGCAAGACCTTCAGCCACGGTTGCATTCGCCTGTCCAACTGGGACGCCGCCGAACTGGCCGGTCGCACCAAGGCCGGCGTCAAGGTCAGCTTTATCGAGGTCTCCGCCGCCGGGCTGCGCGAGCAGCGGGCGAAGGAGGCTGACAAGGCGAAGGCCGCAGACAAAATCTGATCTGTCTGGCGTCAGGCGGCCGGACTCTGGCATGGTCGGGACCCGATTGTCCGGAGTTGTTCCAGAGTGCCGCTTTCCGACGCCCTGCGCGCCCGCAAGTCCATTCGCGCCTTCAAGCCCGATCCCGTGCCCGAGGCTCTGATCCGGGACCTGCTTGAGGACGCCCGCCGCGCGCCGTCCGGCACCAACATCCAGCCGTGGAAGGTTCATGTCGTCGCCGGCGATGTCAGACAGCGGCTGGAGCGGGAGGTTCTGGCCCACCGCGAGACCGACCCCGAGGACGCCGCCGCGGAGTTTCCGCGCAAGCCCGGCGCGCGGCGCGACCCCTACCTTGGCCGCATGCGCACCCTTGGCAAGGCCATGTACGGTCTGCTGGAAATTCCCAAGGGCGACCAGGCCGCCAACTGGCGGCAGTGGGGCCGCAACTATCAGTTCTTCGACGCGCCGGTGGGTCTGATCTTCACCATCGACCGCGATCTCGACGCCATGAGCTTCCTGGATGTGGGAATGTTCATGCAGACCCTGATGCTGGCCGCCGCCGAGCGGGGCCTTGGCACCTGCGCCCAGGGCGCCTGGAACAACTTCTGGACCGTGACCCGCCGCGTTCTGGAGGTGCCGGAGGACGAATACATCATCTGCGGCATGTCGCTGGGCTGGCCCGATGAAGCGGCGGCGGTCAATCGCCTGGAAGCCGAGCGCGAACCCGTGGACGCCTTCGCCAGATTTCACGGCTTCTGAGGCCGCGCCGGCCGCTGTCGGCCAGCGGCAAAACGACATCAGTTAACTCTGACGTTGTGCCGAGTCCCCGGCTCTGCCACGCTTTGCGACATGCCGGTCCGGGAATGAGTCACATGAATGGGCAGATCGGGGCCGCGACCGTCCGCTATCGCGCCTTCATCAGCTACAGCCACCGCGACGCCGTCTTCGCGGCCCGACTGCATCGCCGTCTGGAAGGCTACCGGTTGCCCAGACGGGTCGGCGGCGGCCAGCGGCTGGCGCCGATCTTCAAGGATCGCGAGGAACTCCCGGCCGCCCATGACCTCAGCGTCCAGGTCCGGGCCGCGCTGGCCGGGTCCGACAGCCTGATCATCATCTGCTCTCCCGACGCGGCCGCTTCTCCCTGGGTAGGCCGGGAGATCGAGACCTTCCGGGCGCTGCATCCGGACCGGCCGATCCTGGCGGCCCTGCTTCATGGCGAGCCCGCCGACGCCTTTCCTCCGGCGCTTTCAGTGGGCGGGGTCGAGCCCCTGGCCGCGGACTTCCGCAAGTCCGGCGATGGCGAACGCCTGGCGATGCTCAAGCTGGTTGCGGGGATGGCCGGCGTCGGCGTCGACCAGTTGATCCAGCGCGACGCCCAGCGCCGCCTGCGCGGTGTGATGGCGGTCACGACCATCGCCCTGGCCGCGGTGGTAGCCATGGGTGGGATGACAGCCTTCGCCCTGAAAGCGCGCTCCGAAGCGGACCGGCAGAGAGCCGAGGCCGAAAAGCTGGTGGATTTCATGCTGACCGACCTGCGCGTTCAGCTGAAGGGGGTGGGGCGGTTGCCCCTGATGACGACCGTGACAAAGCAGGCCCTGGCCTACTACGCCGGACAGGATCTGGGCAGTCTGCCGGCCGATTCGCTGGAGCGTCGGGCCCGGCTGCTGCACGCCCTCGGCGAGGACGACGCCGCGCGCAATGATCTGGCCGGGGCGGAAAAGATCTTCGACGAAGCCTGGCGGGTCACCGACACCCTGCTGGCTGATGCGCCGGACAATCCGGACCGCCTGTTCGCCCACGCCCAGAGCGCCTACTGGCGTGGCTACATCAACTACCTGCGACACCGCACCCCCCAGGCCCGGAAAGGTCTGGAGGAGTACCGCGCCCTGTCTCGACGACTGTTGGCGGCGGAACCGGGCACGGTCCGGTCCCTGCGCGAAGCCGCCTATGCCGACGGCAATCTCTGCGCGCTCAGCCTGCAGCAGGAGGCGGCGCCGAAGCGGGCGTTGACGGAATGCCGCGCGGCCATCGACGGCATGTTGCAGGCCTCGGCCCGGTTGCCGAACGATCGGGGCATGGCCCTGGACGTGGCGACCAACTGGGCACGCCTGGCCGATGTTCAGGTCGAGGTCGGCGACTACGCCGCCGCGCGGGAGAGCCGCTTGCGCCAGGTCGAAATCCTCAGGGGTCTGATGAAGACGGATCCACAGAACGCCGTATTGCGCGACAACTGGGGCATCTCGCATCGCGGTTTGGCCTTTGTCGCCTATCGACAGGGTGATCTGGCGGAGGCCCGCGCCAACCTCCTCGTAGCCCGGACGACCTTCCGGTCGCTGTCCGCGATGGATCCCCAGAACAAGCGCTGGCGCGAGCAGGCCGCCTACGCCGACCGTGCGATTCCCGTTATCGAGGCCCAACTGAGGGAGGACCCCCGCAAATGACGATCCCCAGCTCCGAAGACATCCTCACTGACGCGCCGATCGAACCCGATCCCGCAAAGGCGTTGAAGGGAGTCACCTGGATCGAGCATCGCGTGCTCACCATCCTGCCGCGCCTGGACAAGGACGGCTCTCCGCTGAAAGGGCTCAAGTTCGCGGTCGATGTGCCGAAGGCTGACACCTTCCGCGCCGATCCCCTGGACTACATCCCCAAG
This sequence comes from Caulobacter sp., assembly GCA_016125585.1. Classification (GTDB taxonomy): domain Bacteria; phylum Pseudomonadota; class Alphaproteobacteria; order Caulobacterales; family Caulobacteraceae; genus Caulobacter. The sequence goes on along the minus strand of WGLL01000006.1, from coordinate 27,670 downwards.
ATTCTCGACTACCAGATCAAGCCCGACAGCACGCTGACCGACCGGATGTGGAACATCGAGCTGCCCAACTGCGAGCCCGGCGCGGAGGAAAACCAGCCCCGCATCCTGATCATGCAGCTGGACAATGACATCGACTGGGAATTCTCGCCTGGCGCGCCGGGCGTCACCGCCAAGGTGGAAAAGGTCCCGCAGGATCCGCTGGAAAACTGCAGCCTGTTCTTTGTCGACCGGGACGGGAAGTGGACCCAGCCCGGGTCGGAGGCCCCGCAGAACTGTCGCCTCGTCTACTGGTCTGTCCTGGCGCGGCCGAAGAACGACGTCGGCTACTACGCCCGCCGGTTCAACTTCTACATCGACTTCATCGAGCCCGAAACCGGCCAACGGATGCGGACGGTCTTCGATCCGAGCATCCCCGATCAGGGCGGCGGCAGCATTCCGTGAGACCATCAGCTTGAGCGCTTCCCTGCTATCGATCGTCGCGCATGCGCGGGCCGGCGCCCTGGAACACGCCCTTCGGCTGTTTCAGGAGGCGGGACTGGACGCCAGGACGGACGACCCCGCGGTCCTGTCCCTCAAGGGCAGGTTGCTCAAGGATCAGGCGCGCCTGGCCGAAGGGGAGGCGCGGCGGACCCTCTACGCCCGCTCGGCGGAGGCCTATGACGCGGCGGGCGCGATCAGCTGGGGCACCTATCCGCTGATCAACGCCGCCAGCCTGTCCCTGCTCGCCGGCGAGCCGGACCGCGCTCGCGCTCTGGCGGCCAAGGTCATGAGCCGGCTGGACCAGGGCGACAGCGAACCCGACACCCCCTACTGGCGGGAAGCGACGCGCGCCGAGGCCGAGTTGTTGCTGGGTCGACACCAACAGGCGCGGGAGACCCTGAGCGGGGCCATCGCCCTGGCCCCAAGGGCGTGGGAAGACCACGCCTCCACCCTGCGCCAGTTCTCCCTGATCCTGGAGCTGGAGGGTCAGGACGCGTCATGGCTCGAGGCCCTGCGTCCGCCCAGGGTCCTGCATTTCGCCGGCCATCTGGGGGTTGATCCGCATGATTCCGCCCTGACCGGCAGGATCGCCGACCTGTTGCGCAGTGAGGGGATCGGCTTTGGCTATGGCGCGCTGGCCGCCGGGGCCGACATCGTCATCGCCGAAGCCTTGCTGGAGCATGGCGCCGAACTGCATCTGATCCTGCCGACGGGCCGCGAGGTGTTCCGCGCGCTCAGCGTTGCCAGTCTGGGTGGAGATTGGGACGCGCGGTTCGACGAGGTGCTGGCGCGCGCCGAGACCGTGACGTCCGTGGGCCCGACCAGCGCCCTGCCGGGGCCGATGACCCTGATGCTGGCAGCCCGGGTGGCGATGGGCCGGGCGGCGATGCAGGCGAGGCTGCTGGCCACCGAAGCGCTCCAGCTGATCATCCTCGACCCCGCCGAACGCGAAGGCGGCGGCGCCGCGGGCGGCAGCGCCTGGACAGCCACGGCCTGGGACAAGGCCGGGCGGCGCAGTCTGGTTCTGGCCTCGCCCCGGGTGCGGGCGGTGCCGCCGACCTCGGCGCTCGGTTCCGCCCCACGGGAGTGGGTCGCGGCCGTCCTGGCCATGGCGCCGGGAGACGATGAACAGGCCTTCGCCGACCGTCTTCCCGATCTGTGGGCGGCGTTGAGGGCCGCCTCCAACCTTCCCGAGACCCCGCCGATCTGGAGCGGCGCCTGTCTGCTGCTGAGCTTTACCGACTGCGACGACGCGGCGGCGGCGGCCCGGATCGCCATGCCCTTCCTGAACGGCGGCCGCATCGCCGCCGCGGCCGGCACGGTGCGGGCCGTCGCCCTGATCGACGCTCCGCTGGTCATCGTCGGGCCGCCGGTCGAGACCGCCCGGCGCCTGTTGGCCTCCGTGCCGCAGGGCGCTGCGCTGGCCACCGCCACCTTCGCCGCCATCCTGTCATCCGGCGCGGATGACGGCGTCTGCTCCAACGAACCGGTCGGGGAGTTGCCTCCGGCGGAGGCCAATGAGCTGGGCGATGATCAGGACCGCTCGGTCTTCAGTCTGTCGGTCCGCATGGCCCCGGCGAGCCGGCCGACCTCCTAGCCGCCCGAGACCGCGCAGGTCGCCTCAGGACACCATGGGCGCAATTAAACAACCATGGCTTCCAGACGGCGGGGCGCGACGATTCTCATCACGCCGTCTTCCCGCGTCAGAATGCCCCGGCGCTCCAGGGCGTTGACGGCGCGGGAAACGGTTTCGCGGGTGGTCTGCAGACGGACCGCCATGGCCGAAAAGACCGGGATGGGGCGGATCGATCTGACTCCGGCGCTGTCAGGCTGGTCGGCAAGGCGCAACAGCTCGGCGTGCACGCGCCCGACCGCTGACAGCGTCGTCTGCGCCACCATTCGCCCCGTGGCGGCCCGCAGTTGCCGCAGCAGCAGGCGTGAGACCGCCAGACCCACGGCGCTGTGGGTCTCGATGAGACTGAGGAAGTCCGCGGCCAGGAACAGGGCCGCCCGCAGCGCCTCGACCGCGACGACATCGGCGTCATGCGGTTCCGGATCAAGGCGGGCGATGGCGCCGAACAGATCGCCCTCGCCGTATTCCTGCAGCATGACCAACTGGCCCTCGGCGCCATAGACCAGGGCCTGAGCCCTGCCGGCCATCACCAGCCAGGTGTCCGTACAGGCGTCGCCCTGACGCAGGACCACCTCGCGCGCGGCATAGGCCCGGCGCGCGGCCCGCGCCGCAATCGCGGCCGCGGCCTCCGGCGAGCAGGCAAAAACTCGCTGAACGAAATCCTGGAGGTCACGGTCCATCTGTTCATCATATCGTTGGATCCGGCCGAAACAGAGGGGGCGGTTCGACACACCGACCTTATTGACGGGTGCGCCCGCGATCAGGCTGCACTACAAGCGCACGGCAACAGGACTTAAGGGCGTTTCTTGAAGCATCGTTCCGACATTGACGGTCTGCGGGCGGTCGCCGTCCTGCCGGTTCTGACGTTCCATGCGGGGTTTTCCCAGACGCCCGGCGGATTCGTCGGCGTGGACGTCTTCTTCGTCATCTCCGGCTTCCTGATCACCGGAATCGTCGCCGAGGAGCTTGGCCGGGACGGGGGTCTGTCCCTGGCCGGGTTTTACGAGCGCCGGATCCGGCGAATCTTCCCTGCCCTGTTCGCCATGCTGGGCGTCACGGCGCTCGCCGTCAGCCTGTTGCTGACGCCCGGCGAGGTCGTCGATTTCGCCCGCACGCTGGTCTCGGCGGTGTTCTCGGTCTCCAACGTTCAGTTCTGGCTGGGCACGGATTATTTCGGACTCGCCGCCCACCAACTGCCGCTGCTCCACACCTGGTCCCTGGGGGTCGAGGAGCAGTTCTACATGGTCATGCCCCTGGCCATGGCCCTGCTTTGGCGGGTGGGACGCGAGGCGCCGGCGCCGGCCGGGATCGGGAGGCCCGCGGGGGCGCCCGTCCGGGTCAAGGCGGCGCTGGCCCTGGTGGCGGCGGCATCCTTTGGCTGGGCCTGCTGGGGCGCTCTGTATCAGCCGACGGCCAGCTTCTATCTGCTGCACACCCGGGCCTGGGAGCTGGCGCTCGGCGCCCTGCTGGCCGTGGGCGTTGCGCCCGCGCCGCGTGGGCGGATCCTGCGCGAGATCCTCGCCGCGGGCGGCTTGCTGGCGATCGCGGCGGCGGTTGTCTTCTATGATGCGGAAACGCCCTTCCCCGGCTTCGCGGCCCTGGCCCCCTGCCTCGGCGCCGCCGCGATCCTCCATGCCGGCGCGGCGAGGGATGTCGTCCCGACCTGGACCAGCCGGCTGCTGTCGGCCCCGCCGGTCGTCTTCTTCGGTCTGATCTCCTATTCGCTGTATCTGTGGCACTGGCCGGTGATCGTGCTGCAGCGGGCCAGCTTCTTCCTCGGCGAGGGACTGGACCCCAAGCTCGAGAAGCTGCTGCTGGTCGTCGTTTCGGTGGGGCTGGCCTGGTTGTCCTGGCGCTTTGTCGAGCGGCCGTTCCGCAACCGCTCCTGGCTCAGCCGCAGGGCCGTGTTCGCCCTCGGCGCCGCCGGGGCGGCGGGGCTGACGATGCTGGCGGCGATCCTGATCCTGGCCGACGGCTTCCCCGAGCGAATGTCGCCACAGGCCAACCAGACAGCCGGCTATCTGGCGCAGGACGGCGCCCTGACCATGCGCGACCCGACCTGCATGGCCGGGATTGGCCTGCGCCGCGAGGTTGACGCCGGGCGTTGCCTCGTCCTGAAGACAGATCAGGCAAACCTGCTGTTGCTCGGCGACAGCCACTCGGCCCACCTCTGGGCCGGTCTGGCCCTCGCCTTGCCGGACGCCAATATCCTTCAGGCCAGCGCCGGCGGTTGTCGCCCCACCTGGCCCAGCGACAGTTCCGACGCCCTCTGCCGGGCGCATCTGCAGCGGATGTTTGAGACCTGGCTGCCGACGCACCGCCCCGATGCGGTCATCCTCGCCGCCCGTTGGGAGCCCGCCGACGTCAAGCCGCTGGCCGCAACCCTGAAGCATCTCAGGGCGCAGGGCATCCCCGTCATCCTGATGGGGCCTGTGCCGCGATATGATCAGGAATTGCCGCGTCTGCTGATCAATGCCGAGACCCGGGACGATCCGATGCTTCCACAGCGCCATCGCATGGGGCTGGCGGCCGCCGCCGACCGGCGCCTGGCGACCGTGGCGGGCGAAAACGGCGTGCCGTTCGTCTCCCTGTATCGCGCCCTGTGCCCGGGAGACGCTGACGCCCCTTGCCGGACCCGCACCCCTGACGGCGCGCCGATGCAGTATGACGGCGGCCACCTGACCCTCGGCGGATCCCGCTATCTGGGCGGCCTGATCGCGCCGCAAATGCAGGCGGCGGTACAGTCCCTGGACGGCGCGCGCGCAGGGCGGAAGGCGGTCGGGGACTAGGGGCGCCAGGCCCAGACGCCGGAGTCGATCCCGGTCCGCATCCTCGCGACCAGCCACAGGGTGACGTTCGAGACCAGCACCCCAGCGACGCTGGCGATCGCCGCGCCGGTGACGCCGAACGGCGGAATCAGCACCACGCAGAGCAGCACCTGCGCCGCGAGGCCCAGGAAGAAGGCCTTGGTGCAATCTCGCTCGTGACCGGTCATGTTCAGGGTCACCGAAGCACAGCCGAAGGCGGCGTTGAGGACCTGGCCAACCGCCATGATGCTCAGGCTGCTCCAACCGGCGCTGAACGGCGGGCTGAACAGGAAGGCCAGCAGCGGGCCGCCCGCCACCACCATGATCAGGGCCGGCGGAATGGCGAAGGCCGTGGCGAAGACGGCGCCCTGCAGAATGGTGTTCTTCATCTGGCTGGTGTCGCCGCGGGCCGAGGCCGCGGCGATGCGCGGGGCGACGTTCATGATCACCGCCGTATAGCCCAGCGCGCAGAGCTGGGCGGTCTGGGACGAGACCCTGAAGACAGCCACATCCGCATGCGAAGACAGAAGGCCGATCAGTACGATGCCGACCTGGGCGTTGAGCACCAGGATGCCGACCGTCAGCCCCATGGGGATGACCGCCTTTATCCATCGACTGTCGGCGTACTGCGGCCTGACCCCCTTCAGCGCCTCCGGCTTGTTGCGGCGCCACTGGAATAGATTCACCGACAGGGACAGCGCCGCGGAGGCCACCGTCAGGGCGATGGCCATGGCGGGGGTGAAGGCCGCCTTGTTGAGCCAGGCAAACATCCCGGCCAGAACCAGCAGGGTCACCGGCCGCAACACCTGCTCCGGCCACTGACTTTCCGCCACCCGGCCAAGGCCTCGAAGGCTGGCGGCGGTGATTCCGGCCCAAGAGATCAGGGCGACCAGAGGAATGGCCCACAGGTAGGTGGGATCGACCGACCGAACCCCGTCCCTGGCGGTGAAGGCGAGAAGGCCCAGGCCGACCAGGATCATCAGGGCCGACGAAGCGGTGACAAACTGGCGACTTCGCCTGACCAGGCCTTCGATCAGCGAATAGTCCCCCCTGGCCACGCCGGCCGCCATCTCCTTGGCCACCAGGGTCGGCAGGCCGAACAGCGCCGGGATCGTCAGGATGGTGACGACCGAAATCACGAACGAGTAGAGCCCGAAGCCGGAGGCGCCCAGGGTGTGCGCCAGGAAGGCGGAGAGCAGATAGGCGGCCCCCAGGTTCACGATCAGGATGCCGGCTGAGATTGAAATCTGCCGAATTCGCTCGTTCTGCAGAGCGCCCGCGAGCAACTTGCCGACTAGCTTTAATGACTGAGCCAAGAGTTGGAGCCTACAATTGCTCTAGACGGCGTAGTAGCTGTCAAAGGGAATGCCCTCCGTGTCGCACGCAGACAAGGAAGGATGGGCTTCTCAATCTTGATACTCGGCAACTGTCGGTTTGGCGACGAGGGGCCGGATCAACCCCTTGAGCCGCTCGACAATGCCGCGGCGGCGGCCCAGCAGGCTGCCTTCGTCCACGCCCGGAAACCATCCCGAGGTCACGGCGAATCGACGCACATGCGGCGTCGGCTGCCGCACGGTGACGCCATGCAGGCTGTCATGGGTGTTGAGCATCAGAACATAGGTATTGGGCGCATAGCGGACGGTGGCGAACGCCTCCACCAGGGTCTCGTCCGCCTTCCGGGTCCACGGGTCCTGTTGCGCGCCCGGCTTCCAGCGGTAGAGGCACAGGTCGCCGCCGGTAGAGTCGTCGCCGGGGGCCCGCACATAGTAGAGGCCCACATAGGCCTTCCACAGGCTGTCGACATGAGGACCACGCACGCTGGTCGGCGTGATGACCGGCGTGTTGATGGCCACGGTCGCCCTGGCGATGATGTCTTCCTCGGCCACCGTCGCCGGCAGGCGCAGGCGGCTGGCCAGCCCCTCGCCGAGACTGTCGGGATTGATCCGGCGCGATCCGGGAGTGTCGCCCGGCAGGGTCACATCGGAAAACAGATCGAAGATCTTGCGAACGAAATCGGTGCTGGTGTGCGCCTTCAGAAAATCCTGCCAGGCGGCCGGAGTCTGCTCCTTGGGCAACTCGGTAGGTCCCCAGGAGGAATAGAGATTGAATCGCTTGTTGCTGGTCCCCGCGAGGTCGGCAGGCAGGTCCGACAAGGGTGGAAAGGCTGATGACAACGCCTCGTAGACCTCGTCCGGCAGCGCGTTTTCAACGACGATGTGCGGGAACGGCTCCAGCACCAGCCGGGCCCGGTCCGCCCGATCAAGCACCGTTGGCACACGCACCGTGGTCTCGCCGTCGCTCATGGTCACAGGCCTTCCAGTTGGGAGCGCCCTTCCCTTAGCCTCGCGATGCCTCGACCACAATGCGCCCCGGCTCTCTGTGGCCGTCAATTTTCAACGGGTTCCGGGCCGTGGTCAGGCAAGCGGGCACGCTGCGGCGTCGAGCGGCGGCGGACAGCGGCGGGCCGCGCAGGGGTTCCAGCGCATAGAGCTGGACCAGGGCCCAGGCGAGCAGCGCCAGCACAACGGTCGCCAGCCCGCCCAGAATCCAGGACAGCTTTTCATTGATGCCGCGATAGCGCTCGGCGCAGAGGTCCTCGTGTGCGGCAAGCCTTTGATAGGCGCCGGCGATGGTCAGGCGGCCATCGGTCACTGGCGAGGCCCGGGCAGGAGGCGCCGCCACCAGGGCCGCTGTGACGCCAGGCGCACGGCGACGGTTCTCGACTCCGCCTCGCAGCGATCCACAATCCACAGGACTGTCGCGCTTCGGTCGTTGGCGCTCTCCAGTCGACCGGTCTGGGCGTCCGCAAAGGCGACCCAGGCGCCGATGCTGTTGTCCGACGGCGGCGGCGCGCCCGCGGTGTCAGCGCGCAGCTGCGGCGGAATCCGTCCGGCGCAGTCCAGCGCAACGGGGATGGTCACGGTAGAGGGCCCTCCGGCACAGGCCGACAAGGCCAGCATGACCGGCAGCGCCGGCAGAAGTCTTGGCGTCCGGCGTCGCAAGGATCTCATCTCGGGTCTCCAATTCGCGGACCTTGCGGTCCGCCTCTCTCTCGGCCATCGCCGCCACGGCCTCGGACGCGGCGCCGGCGGCCTTCGAACCGGCGCGGGACATCGCGACCTCCGCCTCGCTGCGGGCCGCCGTGATTTCCCGGCGGCGCGCGCCAAGGCCGGCGAACCCGGCCCAGAACATCAGGGCGAGGAGCAGCACCAAAAGCAGAACGATCAACGGCGCCGTCAGCCTGCGAAGCGCGGCGGTGACGAGCGCGATCATCCCACCACCTCGAGGTCATGATCGCCGCTGCCGCTGATCCGCTCCCGCAAGGCGCGGGACAGGATGATGCAACCGCGTGAGGCGTCGCCGGCGGCGTTGTCGCCATGGATCATGAAAGCTGAGCGGCCGTGCGCGTCATGGCCAAGCGGCGACAGATCCATCGCATGGGGGCCGACACGGCGACTGTAACGCGGCGGACCGATACGCCATCGGCCACGGGGAATGGGTCCGCGCCCGACGGCCGCTTCCATCTCGGGATTGTCGCGGCCATCCCGGCGCCGGGTCCCGGCCCCGCTGTAGCCCTGGCCGACGCAATGACCATCATGCAGCAGCAGGCCGCTGGCTTGTTGGTAGGTCCACATTCCTCAGCCCTCCCTTGCGGCGTTCGCCCGACCCGATCCGTCCGGCGGCCGGGGTTCGGCGCTGTTGGTTCCGCCAATGAGGGCCCAGAGACCGCCGCCCAGGGCGCCATAGCCGGTCAGGGCCGCCAGCAGGTCGAGAGGCTGGCCCCGCCAGATCATGACAAAGGGCAGCGCCAGTCCGGAAACCAGCATCGGCAGGCTGTAGACCCGACCGATCGCCCAGGTCTTGCCGTCCGGCCCTGTGAAGAGGTCGCCGACCAGTTTCCGCAACGCCGTCACGCAACGGAAATCCCGGCGCTCGCGGCGGCGGTCTTGACGGCGGAATAGTGGGCCAGGTCCTCGGCGTCGGTAAGGATGCGACCGTCGAACAGGGCCGCATAGGCGATTTTCGCATTGCCCGTGCCGGCGATACTTGTAATCGCGGATTGCAGATTGGCAGCGGTGTCTCGGCTGCGGCCGGCGACGGTGCCGAGACCTCTGGCTGATAGAACGCCCGCAGAATAGGACCGTAGCTCGGGAAAGTCCCGAACGCGCAGAGTAGTGGAAATATAGTGATATCCGGCCGCAACCGGCGCAGGAATTGATGCAAGCCCTCCAGCCCCAAAGGACGAATTTCGGCCGGTGAGGTTCGTCGAGGATTGCACGATTCCGGCTGTCACCGCTTCGCCATCGGAGCCTGTGCTGAGAGTGGCAATGCCACTAGTGGCAGTTGCAGTAGTCAGTCTGATGGAGCCCGACGAGCTCGACATCGCTATCCCGTTTCCGGAGGTCCCTGCCGCGAGAGCCGTCAGCTCCAGCACGCTGTTCCCGGGCGGACAGAAGGCGGCGACGGCGAAGGCGGCCGGGTTGGCGTTGATCAGGGTGGTCGTCGCCTGGGCCGTCGCCTGTGGCCCGGAGCCGATGTCCACCTGCATGCCGGCGGCGCCGGAGCTGACAAAGGTGATGGCCTGACCGTTGAGGCTGAGCGTCTCTCCCGCCGAAGTGTTGGCGTCGAACCACACCCGGCCGGTGGCGGCCAGGGCCGGATTTGTCCCCACCGACGAGACGATCCCGACACCGCTGTTGGGATCGATCACGGCGATGATCGTCGCCTCGTCCTGGGTGACGCCAAAGCCGTAGTCGAGGCCCTTGGGGCTGGCCGGATTGCCGTTGATGTCCATGTAGCCCGTCCCGTAGGTCGGGGTTCCGATCAGGCTGGCCGTCGTGGTTCCGGTGACATGGTTGAGAAGGGAGGCGGCGCTGTCGCCGCCGAACTGATGCTCGAACACCAGGTTCGTGCTGTCGGGAGCCCAGAGGGTCATCAGGGAACCACCTTGTCGAATGCGGGGATGTTGCGGTGAAGCGCGTGCGCGGCGCCGTTGATCACGAAGCTCGGTCCGTCATCCGGTCGCCAGATGTCATTGCCGGCAATGATCGATCCGGCCGCCCTGGCCCCGTGACGCACTGACAGATTGGTCGGCAGGGTCGCCACGGTCTCGGCGATCAGGGTTCCGGGCGCGCCGGGATACGGCGGCCGCGTCAGGGCGATCTCGGTGGTCGGCGCCGCCGGGTCGTAGAAGAACCAGCCGTGGTTGGTCTGGGCGTAGGTCGGCGGCAGCCCCGTGGCGTAGAAGTCCCACGACCACCCCGCCGCCGGCAGGCCGGACAGCGTGACCTGGCTGTCGCCTGTGCGGGTCAGGGTCGGGATGCAGCTGTTCCAGGCGGCGCCCAGCGTCACGACCTGATGCACCCACCAGCCGATGTGGGCCCCGATCAGCGCCGCTTCCGTCGCCGCATGGTGGACGCCGGAGCCGCCAAAGCCCCGGCCCCGCCCGTTGAAGAAGAACTGGCCCTCGCCGTTCACCATCTGGAACTTGTCCGGCCAGGTCTGCACCAGCCAGGCCTCGGCATTGGCCACAAAGGGGGTGATGTCGTTGCCGCCGCGCAGATGGGCATGGCTGCCGACGATGCCGACGGGGAAGTCGGCGCTGAGGCCCAGGATCGCCTGTTGCAGATACTGATGAACGTCGCCGCCCGACTTCCAGTAGTTGAAGATGTCGCTGCGGGCCTGGGTCTCGCCGATGTTGTTGTCATAGCCGTTGGCGCCCCACAGATGGGCTCCGGCGATGATGCCGATGGACTTGCCCTGGGCAGTCGCCGCCGCCTTGGCCGCGGTGAACCAGGCCTCGATGGTGGTGAACAGGCCGGTCCCGTGGCTGATCTGGGCCATCGACGAGGACGACTGGCCGATATGGACGGGCAGCACCTGCTTGCCGTGCGCCGCGTAGGTCTTGCCGTTCACATCGGCGATCAGCTGCTCGATCATGTCGCCGATGGCCGGCGCCAGGTTGCCGCCCCAGTGGCTGGTTCCGGAAATGTATTCGGCGCTCACCGCAGGCGTGAATCCGCTCAGGCCGAAGGTCCCGCCGAAATGGCGCGGCCGGATGGCGTCCAGCATCACCACCATGTCGCTGGGCGTGCGCGGCAGCATCGGCACGCTGTCGGCGTCCTCGGAATTGGACTGCCCGGAAATGACGATGATGTTGATGTCGTAGGGCAGCACCGGCGGCGGTTCGAAGATGCGAAAGGCGTCTGGCAGGCCTGAAAAATTCGCCCCCGGAACCTTCTGCCGCACCACCGTGCCGACCACCCCGCTGTTGGAGGTATACCAGCCCGGGACCGTCCAGCCGTTCGGATCGGTGATGGCCCAGCCCTCGTCGAGGCCCGCCTCGGCCGACACCGCATCGAGGAAGCCGCCCGCCGTCAATCCAAGCGCAGAAGCGCCCTCCAGCGCCGCCGCCGCGATGCCGTCCAGGGCGATGGTGGTCTGGTCGGCAAGATCCAGCGCGCTGTCCGCCCCCTGCGCCGCAACCAGGGCGACCTGCGCGGCGCCGGCCGCCTCGACCGCGCCTGTCGCCGCCGAGACTCCGTCGATGGCGTTGGCGATGTCGCTGACCAGGCCCGCATAGGTCAGATCCGTCCGCGGCGCCCCGGTGTCGGCGTCGAAGGTCAGCACCGTTCCCTTGCGCGCCTCTGCCGGGGCCAGATCTCCCAGACTCTCGCCGAAGGGCGCCGTCAGACTCCGCCCGATATCCCGCGCCTGGTCCTGGGCGATCAGGGTCAGCCGATCCAGGGCCGCTTCATGACTCTCGGCCGGGAAGGCGTCGGCGGCGATATAGTCCGCCGGCTGAATGAGGGCGGTTTCGCTCCACAGCGTCAGGGTCTCGCCTGGCGCTACGGCCACAGGCGTCGACGCCGATCCGCCCTCCGGTTCTCCGGCCCCGGTCACGGTCAGTCCGCTCAAAGGACTGCTGACCCCATCGACGGTCGTCAAGGCCGCGCGGATGTCTCCCGCCTCGACAAACCGGAACGGAATCGCGAAGGGCCCGGAGCCGCCGTCACCGGCGTAGCTCACATAGCGCGAAGAAGGGGCGGTGACGGTCATGCGGCTCCCGTGGGCGCTAAGCGCGCCGGTCATTGGCTTGAGGGGAGCGGCTTGTCCGCCTCGCGACACGGTCGCGGCGGGTCCGGAAGGTCAGGTTGGGGGCGCCCGAGATCGGCGCGGCTCGCTATCGAAGCGGTCGATTATTATCCCAAGAAACGGAGACCAGGGCGACATCAGCGCAAAACATCTCGGCCATAAGACCGCGCTGCGATCATCAATTGCCGGAGGCTGTCCCGCCGGCGCGCTTCAGCGCCGCATAGGCTTCGCGCGCCCCGATCTCCTTGGCCAGGTCGGCCGCCGTGTCACCCTGCTTGTTGCGGGTTTCGGGATTGGCGCCGTGCTTCAGAAGCATGGCGATGCGCTGCGGGCTATTGATCCTCGCGGCATACATCAGCGGCGTATCACCGCTGACCGGCGAAGCCAGATCAGCATCCGCCCCGGCGTTCAGCAACGCCTCGACGATGGCGTCGGTGCGGGCCGGCATGAGCGGTGATTGACGATCACCGCCGCCGTGGGGTTCCCGGGCAATCTCCATCAGGTTGGGATTGGCCCCTGCAGCCAGCAAGACCCGGACCGACGTCACAGCTCCGCTTCGGGCAGCGAGGGTCAGGGCCGTGCTTTCCCGGATTTCCATCCCTTGCCAGCTCCAGGTGAACTTCTGGTCGACCTTGGCCCCGGCCCTGATCAGCACCTTGACGACCGCACCGTGATTGCACTGCGCCGCCTGGGCGAGCGCGCCGATCGTCGAGGAATCCTCGACGGTCATTGCCGGATCAGCGCCTTGTGAAATCAGGGTGCGCACCAGCGCCAGATCACCCCGCCCGGAGGCCCGGACCAGCCTCACCGACTGGCGGGTCCGCGTCAGCCATTTTTGCTGAACCGGCTTCAGGCCCGGCGGCGTGGCGGCCCGACCCGCGACTTCGATGCGCGCCAGCTTCAGATCGCCGCCGCGGAGGGCTTCCGCCAGCAGGCCGCTATCCTGGTCCCACCTCACGGGTTCCCTCCAGTCCGGATCGTTACAGAGGACATCCTCCCACCATCGACCCAGCCAGATGGTGGCCGCTGCCTCCGAATAGAGCGGAATCCTTTCATAGACAGACTCTTCGACGGGGACCGCGGAGACGATTGTCTTTTCCTCCCTCGGTTTCATCCCCTTGCCCGCAGGAGCGAGCGACCTGGGCGGCGGGCGGCGCGTTGAAGACCGCACGACCCTGTCGGGCCTCAGACGCGCCGTCGGCTTGCGCAGGGCCGCCAAGGCCTCCAGCGCGCCCTCGTCACGAGCGATCCCGGCAGCCGTCCGGCCATCGATATTTCGCATGTCGGGATCGGCGCCATACTGAAGGAGGAGCCGGACAAGCCCGGGGTCGTTCTCGCCTGCCGCGGCCATCAACGCCGTCAGCCCTGTATTGGGGTCGGCGTAATTCGGGTCAGCTCCCGCCCTGAGGAGCGCCCTGGAGATGGCTCGGGACGGCAGCGTCAGCAGCGGCGGACCCGCCGAGACAGCGCCACCGAACGCCATATAATACTCCAGGCCATTCGGATCGGCGCCGGCGGCCAGCAGCACCTCGACCGAGTCCAGGGCATAGCTGTCCACGGCCAGTGACAGCGGCGGACTCTCGTACTGATAATGAACGTTGTTGGTCCAGCGCACCCGCCGATCGACCTCGCCGCCCCCCGCGATAAGCAACCGAAGCGCCCTGGAGCGATTGCAGCGCGCCGCTATGGCGACGGCGCTCAGACTGGAGTCGTTCTCGAAGGCGATATTGGGATCCGCGCCCTGAGCCAGCAATCGCTTGACCCTGCCCAGGTTGCCCGATTGCGCCGCATCGTTCAGCCGGCCGGACAGTCGGGTTCGGTCGATCCACATCTTCTGCGCGGGGGTCAGGCCGGGAAAGGTCGCCGCGCGGCCGGAAATCGCCCGCCGGGCGGCCACCTTGTCGCCGCTACGCATGGACTCGGCGAGTTCCGCGCCGTTGCCGTCAGCCTCGCCGTCAAACATTGAAATGGGAACGCAGTAGACATCGCGTCGCCGCGCTTCACGCCAGGCGATGATCTCGGCTTCGGAGCGAACCGGCATCCGGGACGCTTTCTTCGGCTCATGCTGGGCCATAGAAGACGCGGGGCCATTCTGGTCGGCGTTCGTGGCAACCGGGATCTGATTCCGCGCTTGAACGGGCAGCACAGTCGCTCGCCCGGCCTGCGGCTTGGGTCCTGGCTCCCCCTGACCGCAGGATGCAAGGAGCCACCCCAGGAGCAATACCGCCCGCCTCATCGCCAACGCCTCCAGATGAGAACAAAGCAAAAACACGCGTCTCGATCAAGGGGGTAGATTCTACCCTGAAGGTCTTTCAACTCAGGGGCGGGAATCCTTCCGGGTCGCGCGCCGTAGCCGCCTTCCAGGCTGCGTCATACTCCGGGGAACCGACCACTGGGCGGTCGGCGAACAGATCGGCGAAAGAGCCGATCTCCGGAGAGCGCGTAAAATCTCGCGCCGTGTCCTTGGTGAACCAAAAAGCCATACGAAGGGTCTTCACCTGCCCACTTCTGAATATGACCGGGACCCCGGTTGCCGACCTCGTGTTGCCGGGAGATGTCACCAAGGTGAGGATCGATTGCCGGACGTGGCGGGGGCGGCGCCGGGACCGCAGTCGATCCAGCCGGCGGGACGGGCCGCTTGGGCGACGCTGATCCGCCCTCGGGGTCGCCGGTCCCGGTCACGGTCAGTCCGCTCAAGGGACGGCTGACTCCAACAACGGACGTCAAAGCCGCGCGGATGTCTCCCGCCTCGACAAACCGGAACGGAATCGCGACGGGCCTGGAGCCGCCGTCACCGGCGTAGCTCGCATAGCGCGAAGAAGGGGTGGTGACGCAGCCCCTACTTCTCGGCCGGCAGCCCCGGCGCCAGGCCAGGTCGTGTTTCCAGATCGATACGCCTACGAACGGAGTAGTCAGCAGAGTAGGCGTCATATTGTAGCGTGAAGAGCCATCCGCGCGCGTCGTCACCCACATTCGACCGGACGACAGTGTCGCGGGCCTCTGCGGCGTAGCAGTCGGTCTCGCTCGACAAGTCATATCGTCCGGGCGCCCGGCGGAGGTTTCAAAGTTACGTGCGGCTCGCGCCTAAAGGCCGCCATGCAAGGCGCGACAAGCAAAAAGGGGCCGAAAGACTGGAAGCAAGGTTCACCGGCTAGATTGGGTTGGTAGACGTCTGCAACGACTCTCCTCAACGGCAACGCCGTAATACTCTTTTCCATCCTGCCACTCCTGGGTCGTGACGAGGACGATCTGAAGGTCACTACGTCTCAGAATGAGCTGTCGGACACCGTTGGAGATCAAATAGATTTCGTTGCCTGTAGTCCTCTGAAATGGATTCCAAGAATTATCCTTGTTCCAGCTGGGCGTACTCTTCCACCTTTGGCGCGCGAGATCGATTGTGTATCGGACCGTATGGGGTTTTGGATAGGGATCTTGATAGTTTCCGTTACCCCAATGATACCCCCAAACCAGTCTCTCACGGCAGGTCAACTCAATGACTTGGTTTGCACCATGTGCGGGACTCGCCAGCAACATCCCCAACAGCATCGCCAACAGTGCTTTGTTCATGGCGCCCTCCGATCATGAACAAAATGGGAACACATGTCGCGCCCCAGAGTCAATGTGTTCCTAGAACCTCTGCACGTGGACGCGCCGGTTTGTCCGGCCGGACGCGCTGCAGCACCCCCTTGAAGATGTAGTGTTTGACCGCCTTTCTGCTCCGGCTCTTGTAGGGTGTCGGTGTGAGGTTGCCGTAAATACTCTTCATTCTGCCCGGGACGGAGTTCTTGTCGCCATCAAAATTGGGAGAGGCAAAGAAGAAGTTCCCGCCTTCGGTGGGGTCCGGAATCTGCCCGCTGAGCACCCCTCTTGCCACCAGATTGGCTCTTTCCCAGTTTGCCCGGTTGCCAGCGGACATTTTTTCGGGATTGGCGGAGGCCAGCCAAAGATCATTGTCCCTGCCCAATCCCCCCTCTTTGACGATGTCATAGGCACCCGGCTCCACCAACACATCAAACAACGTGTGCCTGAAGTCGACACCAACTCTATTAAGCGTCGCCCAGGCCAGAGCCTCATAGTCCTCCCACGCCACCCCCGCTTCAGCGAATGTCATTCTCGCCAGCAGATTTTCATCGCCAGGCTCCAGTCTGTAGTTTCGCGGCGCAAAGATATCGGGAACCGGTCTCTTCGGGTCGATGACAAGCCTGGGTTCATTGTCCACCCTTCCGAAGTTCATTTGACGATAGAGTTCCTCTTCCTTCGACATGACGCCCTCCTTGTAGGATCCTGCGCCAAGTCGCCTTTCACGAAATTGCTGGGCTTCGAGCCGAGTGACTACCTCGCCCTCCACCTTCTGGTCGGTTCCGGGCAGGCTTTGCCGTGTGCCCGGGCGGAAGCGCATTACTTGGCCGGTGTCGGGCTCAACGAAAAGTCCGTCGTTGGCCAGAATTCTCGAGAGGGCTAGATTGACCATCTTGTCCTGCGGGGACAGCATGGTCTGGCGGTCGTCCCCGTCATAGAATTGTGACAAGCCGTTTTCGGCAGGGGGCGACCACCCTGCGCGGACAAGCAGCGATCGCTCCTCCGACAACGGCGCATTCCGATCCAACCGGGCCCTTATGGCCATTTGCTGAGAGGTCGAGAGGCGTCGCCAGTCTGGGGCGGGAATATCAGTCCATGATCGAACTTCGCTGCTATCGAGCAGTGGGCATCGCCTGGCCCTCAAAGTCTGGCCAGCAACCAGCCGCCGTCGACCGTGGTCTCCGGAGCCGCCTCGATGGCGTTGACGCGGAAGGCCTCGCGCAGGCTCAGCTGATAGTCGCGCAGCGCCGCTTCCCGCTTGCCCGACGACTGGGTCAGCTTCTCGGCCAGCTCGCTGGCCAGTCGACAGGCGACCGCCTCGGCGAACAGCGGGTCCCAGGCCGCCACATCCTCGACGCACCGCACATAGCGGATGTCCAGCGGCGCGGCCGCGTCGGTCAGGATGCGCCCGCCTTCCAGGGCATAGGCCGCGGCGCCGCCGGCTTCGAACGCGACGCCGCCGACCTCGGCCAGCCTCAGGCAATCTGAGGGCAGCGGAAACTGCCGCTGATAGCCAAAGGCCGGCGCCGTCGCCTCGACGCTGAGCCGCGCCCGGGCCATGGCGAAATGCCAGCGATTGGCCCGCAGGCACAGATCCCGAACCTCGCCGAACCGGCTCTTCAGCCAGCGCGCCCGATCGTCGGGATCGTCGAACGACAGCACCGCGCCCTGGCCCAGTTTGCCGAGGGCCGCGTTGCCGATGGCGGTCTGCGACGCGGCCATGGCGTCAGTAGCCGCCGGTGAAGCGCACGCGCAGGCTGACCGTCCCTGCGGCCGATCCCACCGTGTCGGCGGTGAAGGCCAGGTCGTAGTCGATCTGCGGGTCGGCGCTGAGGCCCAGCAGCTCCCACAGTCGTTTTTCGATCTTGTCGTGGTTCGAGGCCGCCGCCTCGTAGGTGACATCGGTTCCTCCGACGGCGGAGGAAAAATCCAGCGCCGAGGCGAACAGGTCGTCATCGACCGCCGCCCCGCCATCGTCCGCGGTCCGATACAGGCCCAGATCGAAAGCCGTGCCGCCGGTGATGGCGTCGCTCCAGACCCGGATCTGGCTCACGCGGTCGGAACTGCGCAGCCGCGCCATGCGATAGACGCTGCCGTTGTCGTCGGCCGCAGCGACCTCGGCCGTTCCCACCGCCTCGAACAGCGGCCCGCGCACCAGATGGGCGGGACTGGGCACGCGCGGGCTGGAGTCGCGGTTGGAAATGGCGGTGGATTTGCTGTTGGCGATAGCCATGAATTTTCCTCTGATTTTGTTCCTCCTCCCGCTCGTCGGGAGAAGGTGACCCCGCAGCGCGGGGTCGGATGAGGGCAGCGCCGGCGGATCAGGACGCGCGCCTTCTGGCGCACTCAGCGCTGTCACAAACCTTCGCAGGTCGGCGCTGCCCTCATCCGTCGGCTACGCCGAGTGAGTTTCTCCCGCCAAGCGGGAGAAGGACGGGCTGTGCTGGATCAGCTCTCGGCGCAGAGCACCTCGACGACCTTCTTCTCCTCGGTGCGGGTCGCGCCAATGGTCACCGAGCCGGTCACTTCCATCGGGTTGCCCTCCAGGTCCCGGCGCGGGCCGATGTCGGTGGCCACGTCCGACCAGATGCCCAGATGCATGCCGCTCTTGGCGTAGATCGGCACCCGGCGGTTGGCGCCCGACAGGGTCAGGCGCTCGCAGTGGACGAACTCGATGCCGAGGAAGCGGGTGATGATCCCCTCCTTCAGAACCGGTCGGTCGCCGCCGTTGAAGTCGGCGCTGGTGATCTCGATCTCGCCCAGCAGGGCGTCATGCTGCACGCTGTTGACCACGCAGATGATCGGGTCGTTGGCCAGGTCGACCTCATTGGCCATCAGGATCTTCTTGGCCGCACGCAGCTTCTCGAAGGTCAGGCCGACCCCGCCGGCCGCGATCTGCTGGCCGGCCGGGAAGGACGTCGTCGTGCCGCCCTGCTTGCCGGTGCGGGCGTCGGCGAAGAAGGCGCGGATAATCTCGTCATCGATGCGCCGGCCAAGGCTGGCGGTGCAGGCCTGGACCAGCGGATTCTGCGGATCCGAGGCAGTCTGCAGCAGGTCGATGTTGTCGACGATGTCGCTCCAGTCGAAGAAGCGCGGATAGGCCCACCGCCGGTTGACCGGCGTGCTGGCGCTCTCCTTGGGCGTGGCCCGACCGGTGCGTTCGCGGGCCTCGGTGACGCCATACTGGTCGACGGGCGAGGCGCCCTCGCCCTTGTGCATCCCGACCATCACATGGTTGCGCAGCTTGCTGCCGCGCTGTTGCAGAAGCAGGCTCGCCGTCTTGGCGAACTCGATACGATAGTTTGCGGACAGGTCCGTCATGGACAGGATTCTCCGATGGGTTTTTGAACGTGAACCGATCGGCTTGTCCGCGCGGGCTGGCGGGTCCGTGTCCCGCTTGGGCGGGGAAATGTCTGGGGGCGCTCCGGCTTATCGAAGCGGGGTCCATTATAGCACTCCGGAATGGCGGCGGGGAATCGCAAGCGCCCCTTGCCGAAACCCCCGACCGCTCCAGGTTGCACTTACAGTGTAAGCAAACTGGAGCCAGTGATGCTCGATGCGCTTCTGCGAGCGGCCTATGGCCTAAACATTGTGATCCTCCTCCCGGTCGTCGGTTGGATGCTCGCCGGCGCCAATGGACCCATGGTCCAGGCGTTCGAGCACAAGGTGGCCGACTCTCCCGGGTTGCGGATCCTCGTCGCCAGTCTCTGGGCGGCGATCCTGCTCTGCTCCTTGCTGGGCCTGGCCCAGCCTCGGGCCTTCGTCGGCGTCATGCTGCTGCAGGTGATCTACAAGAGCCTCTATCTCCTGCTCTTCATCGGCCCCCTGGTGCGGGAGCGCGGCTGGAACGCCGCCCCGATGGGCGTGACGGTCACCTTCATCATCATCGTCGCCCTGTGGCCGGGCCTGATCTGGGCCGCTTGGGCCGCCCGCTGACCCCCGTGGGAGATAGCGCCATGCTTGTCATTCCCCTCTATGCAGCAGCTCTCGCGCCGCTGTTCTGTCTGCTGTCGGTTCGGGTCATCCTGGTTCGCCGCGGACGACGCCTGGGATTCGGAACCGGCGGCGACGAAGCAGTCGAAAGGCGGATCAGGGTGCACGCCAACTTCGCCGAATACGCCCCGCTCGCCTTGCTTCTGCTGTTCATGGCTGAGTCGATTGGCGCGCCCACGGTCTGGCTTCATGTCCTTGGCGTCGCTCTGGTCTTCGGACGGTATGCCCACGCCGCTTTCGTCTCTTCCAAGGCTACGGACAACCTTGGCCGCATTCTCGGCATGACCGGATCCCTCACCGCGATCCTCGGCGGCTCTGGTCTGATCATCTGGGCAAGTCTGTCCCCGCCCTAACTCCCCGCGATCTTCGTCAGCCGCGACCACTCCGCCTTCTCATCGGCGCCGCCGGCCATCCAGCGGGCCTGCCAGGCCTGATCGCGGCGCAGGGAGGCTATGCGGCTCTCGGCCTGTTCGCGGCTCATACCGAACTGGCCTCGCCCCTCGCCCTCGATGAAGCGGTCCTCGGCCAGCGCCTGGCCGATGCGGGCGAACACCTCGACGGTTCGCCTTGTGCCGAGGCCGGCCTCGATCGCCGCCATCTCCTGCCGGTCCAGCCCGAAAGACAGCGCCCCGCGCCGGAACTGCTCGGTATTCTCGGCGAACTTGGGGCCCCAGTCGCGCTGCAGGTCGATCCAGTCCGACCGGCTCTGCGCCTCGAAGGCCGCCTCTTCCGCCGCCGCCCGCTCGCCGACATAGGCGTTCCATTTCTCCGCCAGGGCGCCGGCGCGGCTCTTGCCGACTCCCGCCTCATGCAGCCATTGCGCCGCCTGCCGGCTGAAGTCCGGATCGGCGCCGGCCAGCTCGCCAAAGCCGTACTCCTCGGCGCTCTGCGGGCGGCCAAGCGCGGTGAACACCCGCTCATAGCCCTCGGCGTCATCGTCCCCCGTCGGCAGCACCACCCGGCGGCTGTCGCTGGAGATCATCCGCTCCAGGGAGGCGAAACTGGCCCCAAGCGCCTGAACGTCCTTGAACCCCTTGCGGGCCATGTAGCCCCGCGTTTCCTCGTCGCTGAAATGATCGAGGAACCCCATGGCGCCCTCCGGACCGCCGGCGACCGTCATTCCGATGGTGGATGACTCTCCCGGCGCTTCGGCATCGTCCAGCAACTCTGTGATCGACGGGGCTTGCTCACTCATCAACGACCTCTTCCTTCAGATTGAACAGGGCCCGGTCGTCGATGGCGACCATGGCGCGGATGCGATTGAACACTTCCTGGCGGCCGATAAGCCGCATCGAGGCCAGCGGATCGACGGCGCCGTCCGGGCTGCGCGCCACCGGCGCTTCGGGGACCATGCAGAACCGCTTCAGATCGGCCAGCACCACCCGCGCCTCCCCGCCAGACCCGTCGGCGAACAGGCCCTGATAGGCCCGCTTGCGACGCAGCAGGGGATGCAGGGGGCTCACGCCGTCCCTCCGATCAGGCCTGCCGCGGCGGCGTCCTTCGCCACCCCAGCGGCCTGGCCGGCTGCGGCCAGCAGAGTCTGCAGCCTGGCCGCCTGATCCTGCTGCTCAGCCAGCGCCGCCATCTCTTCATCGCTGTGCAACAGCTCGGCGGGCGCGCCGCGGATTTCGGCCAGCCGTCTCAGGGTCTCAGGTCCCTTGATCATCCTCGCTGCCGCCGGATCGAACTGGCCCACAGCCGCCGCATCTTCCAGCAGACGCAGGATCGCCACCCCCTCATCGGACTTTTGCGCCCGGGCCAGCGGCGAGGTGTAGTCGATGTCGGCGACCACATTCTCCAGCTGATCCAGTTCCGCCGGCATCTCGGGCAGGGCGCCCGCCGCCGCCAGAATGTCCAGCTCCGCCTGAATCATCGGGGCCAGCAACTCCGACTGCAGCCGCCCCATCACCGGCGCCAGCAGGGCGCCTTTCTCCTGGGCCCGCAGCATTGCCTCGGTCGCCGTCATCTGCGGGGTCTCGACCAGGATCTGGAACAGGGTGACCAGAAAGGCCTGGTTGATCGTCTCACGCGTGCGATCAATCATCTCCAGGGTAATCGGCAGATTGGCCCCGACGTTCAGAGGACGGACCAGTTCGGTTCCGTCCATGCCCAGCGCCCCGCGATTGATCGCCCGCGGCTGTAGCTTGAACCCGGTCAGCCCGCCCTCATCCGACAGCAACAATGGCGGCTCGGCGATCAGCTGGCCGGTCCTCAGCAGCGTCTTCTGCTGTTCATTGACCGTCTTGATGTCGGCCAGCACCGACATTGCCGGCCCCCGACCATAGACTTCCCGCGGCGCGGTCACATAGCGCGCCACCGCATAGCGCAGGGTGCGATAGCCCTGTTCCTGCAGCAGTTTGCGTCCCTCGAAGGCCACGTAGCGGCTGGCGAAGGCCATGCCCCGCCAGTCCCTGCGGCTCCAGTCGGTGTCCTCGCGCGGACAGACGCAGTGGATCAGTTCGAACCGCCGGTGCGGCTCGCTTTCCGCCGCCCTGGCGATGCTGGCGGGCGTCTCGTCGCCGAACCGCTGCACCCATTGGCGGGCGGTCAGCTCGAACTTGCGATGCACGGTGTCGACCACACCCTGAAAGTTCTCGGCGAACCAGGTCTCGGCGAAGGGAATGGCGCGGTAGCGCAGCCCGCCGCCCGGCTGCTCGTCGACAAACAGCGCCCCGTTGCCGAAAGCCCCCAGCCCGACATAGGTCTCATGCGCCTGGCTGGCGAAATTGGCCCCTGGCGCATAGCGGGCAGAGAACAGGGCCTCGGTCACCTGTTGCAGCCAGCGCCGCACCGGCTCCGGCGTCTCGCCGTCCCGGCCGTCGATGCCGCGCCAGTCTCGCATCGACAGCTCGTGCCAGCGCTGGGTGCGCGGAGTCAGCATGCTCTCGATGGCGGCGGCGAACTTGTCCAAGGCCAGCGGCGCTGTTGAGTCGAACACCCTGTCATTCCGCCCGCCGCCCGACGAGCGCCGCGCCCCGCCAAAATCCTGCTGGCGGGTCAGCACCCGTTCGGCCACTTCCTGGCATTGTCCGTCCAGCCCGGACCGCTCGGCCTCCATGGCCGCCTGCCGACGCAGGATGTCCTCGGCGCGACTGTCGCTCACTGCAGGCTCTCCGATGATGAGGTGGGCCGCTTATCGAAGCGGTCCCCCATTATCCCACGACCAGCCTGACACAGGCGGAAAAACTGTATTCAAAATACAGTTCGTCGGCGGTAGCGGCCGGCGAAGATTTCTTGATTCGTTCCAAAAAATTGCACTGCCCAGGCTGCCTGCGACCGGATAGGCGAGTCCGGGGTCGAGGCCGCATCCGCGCACCTGACCGCCAGACATCAGGTGCGCCATGGCCGGCTTTTCCGCCACAGTTCAGCTTTCCGACCTCGATGGGATCACCGGGTTCACGATCAACGGGGTCGTTGCAGGTCAGCGTCTGGGATTTTCAGTCTCCTCGGCCGGCGACATCAATGGAGACGGGATCGACGACCTGATCATCGCCGCGCCCGCGACCCGGGTAAACGGGATGGACTACGCCGGCGCCAGCTATGTGGTGTTCGGCAAGGCCGGCGGCCTGGGGGCCTCGTTCGACCTGAATACCCTGGACGGCGCCAACGGCTTCCGGCTTGAGGGGGCCGCCGCCTACGAGCAGAGCAACAAGTCCGTGGCCACCGCCGGCGACGTCAACGGCGACGGCTATGACGACCTGATCGTCGGCTCGCCCTACGGCGCCGGATCCGAGGGCGGCGCCTATATCATCTTCGGCAAGGCGACCGCCTTTCTGCCGACCTTCGCCCTGTCCAGCCTCGACGGGACCGACGGCTTTCAGGTCAATGGCGTCTCGGCGTCCAGCCGCGCAGGCTGGTCGGTATCCTCGGCCGGCGACGTCAACGGCGACGGCTTCGGCGACGTGATCATTGCCGGCCGCGACGTTCATATAGGCGGGATCACCTATGCTGGCGCCGCCTATGTGGTGTTTGGCAAGGCCAGCGGCTTCGCCGCCCAGACAGACCTCGGCGACCTCGACGGAACCAACGGCTTCCGTCTGGCGGGCGTCGCCCAGGACGACCGCGTCTGGGCCGTGGCCTCGGCGGGCGACGTCAATGGCGACGGCATGGTCGACCTGATGATCGGCGCGCCCCAGTCGGATGCCAACGGCGCGAATGCCGGCTCGGTCTATATCGTGTTCGGCCGGGCCGGGCCCTACGACGCCAGCATCGATCTTGCCGGTCTCGACGGCGCGACCGGCTTCAGGATCACCGGCGCGGCCGCCGACGACCGGGTCGGCAAGGCCATCGCCTCGGCCGGCGACCTCAACGGCGACGGCTTTGAAGACATCGTCATCGGCTCATACGCCGCCCCGAATAGCAGCGGCGCCGGACGGGTCTATGTGGTGTTCGGCAAGGCCGGCGGCTTTGACGCCTCCTTCGATCTGGCCAACCTGGACGGAAGCAACGGGTTTCGGCTCGACGGCCCGACCAGCAGCTTCTCGGGCGCCGCCGTCGCCTCGGCGGGCGACCTCAACGGCGACGGCCTCGACGATCTGTTGATCGGCGCCTGGCAGCTCAGCGCTGCAGGAGCCTCAGCGGGCGGCGGCTATGTGGTTTTCGGCAAGACCTTGGGTTTCGCTGCGACGCTGTCCCTGGCGGCCCTGGACGGAACCGATGGCTTCAACTTCAACGGCGTCTCCGGATCCCGGACCGGGTTGTCGGTAGCCTCGGCAGGCGACGTCAATGGCGACGGCCTGGTCGATATCATTGTCGGCGGCTACATGGCGGGGGGCGCGGGCGCGGCCTACGTCATCTACGGCAAGGCTTCGGCGCCGGCGCCAATCATCCTGACCGGCACCGCCGGGGCTGACAGCTACACCGGCGGCGGTCTGGACGACCAGCTGAGCGGCCTGGCCGGGGCGGACACCCTCAGCGGCCTGGGCGGCGACGACATTCTCGACGGCGGCGACGACAACGATCTGCTCTATGGCGGCGACGGGACCGACCAGCTTTTCGGCGGGATGGGCGGCGACACCCTCTACGGCGACGCCGGTGATGATGTCCTTGGTGGCGGCGACGGCGGAGACAAGCTCTATGGCGGGTCGGGCGGCGACCAGCTGAACGGCGGCACGGGCAATGACGTCATGTATGGCGAGCTCGAGGTCGACACCCTCAACGGCGGGGCCGGCAACGACTACCTCGACGGCGGCCTTGGCGCCGACATCATGTCGGGCGGGACCGGCAACGACGTCTACATTGTCGACAACATCGGCGACCAGACCATCGAATTGCCGGGCGAGGGTTCCGATATCGTCCGCACGACCTTGACCTGGACCCTCTCCGAAAACATCGAGACCCTGCAATTGCAGGGCGCGACCAACGCCGATGGAACCGGAAATGCCGGGGCCAACAACCTTCAGGGCAATGTCGGAAACAACACCCTGTCGGGCCTGGCCGGCGTCGACACAATCAATGGAAACGATGGCGACGACATCATCATCGGCGGCGAGGGCAATGACCTGCTGCGCGGCGGATCCGGCGCCGACACCTTTGTGATCGCCCACGCCTTCAGCGGGGCCATCGAGACCGATCAGATCTATGACTTCAACACCGCCGAGGGCGACATCATCGACCTGTCGGGCGCCTTCGCCGGCACGATCGTCCAGGTCGCCGCCTTCACCCATCAGGCCGGCGAGATGACCCTGACCTACAGCGGCGGCGTCACCATCCTCAAGCTCGACATCGACGGCAACGGCGTCGCCGAATACCAGATGAAGATCAATGGCGACGTCACTGCCGATACCGCGGGCTGGCTGCTCTGAGCCGAGCCATTCGCCTCACCCCATCAGGACCTTGGTCGCGATGCCGCCTTCCGCGCGGCCCGGCGTCGTGGACAGAAACGTCGAACGCCGGCCCTGGCGCATCCGCAGGCGATCGTCCTCCTCGGCCCGGAGGCGCACTTCATTGATGGTCGGCGGCGGCGGGGTCGGCCGCGGGGGTTTGATATCGGGCGCCATCGGCTCTCCTTATCGAAGCGGAGCCCTATTATCCCACGGTGACCGTTCTTGCCCCAGACTCGGTCTGACTGTGTTCAGGTATGGAGCCCGGCTCCTCAGCCACCGGTCGCGTCCACCACAACGGTGACCGTCTTGCCCCGGGACAGTGGATCCCACCCCGCTTCGATGGCGGCAGCAATCGCCCTGGCCACCAGGTCAGGCGAGATCTGTGACGCCTTCAATTGCGGGGCGCCATAGCGCGGCTGGGGCCCCGCCGGAAACTCCAGCACGACCTCCCGCTGCCCCTCGCTATGGCGAGCGGCCAGCGCCATGCCGCGAAAGGTGTTTGTATCGCTGGACCACTGGGGCTGACGCTGCAACCGCCAGACATAGGCCTCGCCGGCGACCGCGATAGCGAATTCAGGAACTTGCTTGGGGCGCGCCATGCGCAGCAGTTAGCCCGACCGGGCCTCACAAGCCAGCCCGTCCCGGACAGGAAACCGTTCCCAGCCTAGGCCCTCGCGCGGCGGAGGCCTCGTCGCCGGCTCCAGCGCCCTGCGCTCCCAGCCGACAGGCCGGCGATGGGCCCGGGCCTGATGCCCGGCGCAATAGCTCTGACCGTCCGGCCGGGACATGCCGCAGAATAGCTGCACGCCCTCGACATCGTCGATCGTCGGCCAGTGGCAGTCGGCGGCTGCCAGCTGCTCAAGGCGCTTCATCCGGCCAGGATCGACGATCAGGGGCGCGGGCCCGGCCGGGGCGGCCGTCACCGAGGTTTCGCCGCGCCGCCAGCCCAATCTGGCGATCTTGGCGCTGATCGGTCCCTTGCCGACGCCCATGCGCCCGGCGATCAGGGCGTGGGACAAGCCTGCCTCGAACAGGCGTCGCAGCTGATCCAGACGTTCCGGCGGCCACTCGGCCCTGCGGCGCTTGGGGCCGGACGGATCGACAGGCGCGCGGGAGGCTTCCGCCGCGCTGGACGCGGGTGACATGAACATGGGCTTCGAGTCCGATTGGGTGGTGGGGTTGCGCTCGCTAGCGCGGATCAGGTCGTTGAGACGCGGCTCGCCGCGCCGCCGCCACGGCCAGCTCTTCCAGACTGGCCAGGCCGCGAGCGGCGATGGTCGGCCAGTAACGTGGGGGAATGGAGTCCAGCCGCTTCCATTGATGGGCCCGGTTGGGCGGAGCCTTCAGAGCCCGCGCCAGCCGCGAGGCGCCGCCGGCCGCGGCAATGATGTCGCTGTGGGTTCGCATGCCGATACTGTATGAAAAGTACAGTCCTTGCTCAACCCCCATCTGTAGACAACATACAGGATTTAATGTAGCTTTCCTACATTCCCGCCAAGGCTCGACTCCATGAACCCCAACGCCCTCGCCGCTGATCGCCTGCGTCGCGCCCGTCGCGCCAAGGGCCTGGCCTCCGCCGCCGAGGCGGCCCGGGCCTACGGCTGGAACCTCAACACCTACGCCAGCAATGAGAACGGCAACGCCAGCTTCTCCTTTCGCAAGGCAGAGGACTACGCCCGGGCCTTCGGGGTGCGGGCGGAATGGCTCTATGCCGGCAAGGGGGCGATGAAGGCCCGCCGCCAGGGACTGCCCGTGCTGGGCAAGGTGGCCGCCGGGGCCGAAGCCCTGTTCGATGACGACTACGAAATGGGCGCCGCCGCCGACTGGCTGGACCCGATGGTTCCCGAGGACGGGATTGTCCTGACCGTCGACGGGGAGAGTATGATGCCCCGCTTTCGTCATGGCGAGCGCCTGATCTTCGGCCGCCGCCACGACGACCCTTCCCCGTTGATCGGCCATGAGGTCATGGCCCGCCTCGCCGACGGCCGGAAGGTGGTCAAGATTCTCCGCCGCGGCGCCGCCCCCGGACTGTGGACCCTGGAAAGCATCAATACGCGGTACGAGCCGATCGAGGATGTCGAGCTCCTCTGGGTCCTGCCGTTCGAGGGCCTTCGGGTCTAGGTTCTGAACCCATAAAGGTTGCTGGCTGAGGTCGGCGCTGATTCAAGGCTTCCGAAAGGAGCCTTGAGATGGCGCGATATGACCTTAGCGAGGTGGAGTGGCGGCTGATCGAGCCGCTGCTTCCGAACAAGCCGCGG
>WGLL01000018.1 GCA_016125585.1 Caulobacter sp. | reverse complement strand
GGCATCCTGGCCGTCAGCGACGGCGGCGTGGATGTGAACAACGACGCGGTCGTCACCGGCGGGACCTTCGGCATCAGCGGCACGAGCGCCCTGGATGTCGACATCCTGACCACCGCCAACGTCTCCGGCGCCACCGGCATCTCGGCGACCGGAACCGGAACCGGCACGGCCACCGTCACCATCCTGTCGCTCTCGACGGTCACCGGATCGGCCGGCAACGGCGTGACCGTGGTCACCGCCGACGGACAGGCCTTCGTCAACAGCTTCGGCGACATCGACGCCACCGGCGGCGACGGCGTCAACGCCTCCAGCACCAACGGCGCGGTGTTCGTCTACACCGGCCCCGGCGCCATCACCGCCAGCGGCGGCGCGGGCATCAACGCCTCGACCAGCGGGACCGGCAATATCTCGGTCATCGACTTCGGTGGTTCGGTCTCCGGCGACAGCGGCATCGTGGCCAGCGCGACCGGCACCGGCAGCGTGGGCATCAGCGCCAATCTCGTGACCGCGACGGCCGGCGACGGCATCAACGCCTCGGCCACCTCGGGAACGGTTGCGGTGACCGCCAACAACACCATCGACGCCACCGGCGGCGACGGCATCGACGCCTCGACCACCGCAGGCGGCGATATTCTCATCGGCGGGACCGGGGCCATCCTCGGCGGCGCGGACTGGGGCATCATCGCCAGCAACACGGCCGGCGGCGACATCGGCATTACCTACACCGGCGACATCGGCTCGGTCGGTGATCCGACCCTGGCCGGCGGCGTCATCGCCCTGGTGAACGGCGGCGCGGGCGACATCAACGTCTCGGTCACGGCCGATGTCTACACCAATGGCCTCGGCGCCTTCGAGGTCGGGGTCGGCGGGGCCAACCTCGGAACCGCCGGCAGCGTCGACGTCTCCTTCACCGGCACGATGGTCAGTGGCGACACCGGCGTCGCCGGCGGCATCTTCGGCGCCGGCAACGGCGACGATGTTCTGGTCACCGTCGGCGACGGTTCCAGCATCACCGCCAACCAGGTCGGCGTCCTGGCCTCGACCTTCGGAACCGGCTCGGCCACCACCAACATCGGCGCCGGGGTCACCATCGACCCTGACGACTACGGCTCCTACACCTTCTCGGCCGGCGGCGACGCCACGGCCACGACGGGCGCCGGCACGACCATCATCATCGGCAACACCGACGCCGACAACGTCGCCTATGGCGTCTATGCCGAAAGCGGCGCCGCGGCTGACGCGGCGGTGGGCGACCCGGCGGTCGAGATCACCCTCGGGGCCAGCAACACCATCACCATCGACGATGGCGCGGCGGGCGACGCCGACGGCGCCGCCGGGGTCATCGGTGTGGCGACCGGCGCGGCGGGCAGCGTCTCCATCATCACCGGCGACGACCTGGCTATCGGCATCACCGGCAACGGCTCGCTCGGCATCGGCGCCCTGACCGATGGCGGCGATATCTCCATCACCGCCGGCACGGGGTCCATCAGCGTCATCGGCCTGGACGGCGTCGACGGCGTCGGCAACTTCCCGGGCTCGGCCGGCATCGCTGGCATCTCCACCTCGGGGAACGTGTTCATCCAGTCGGCGTCGACCATCGAAGTCGACAACGGCCTGCTTCCCGCCGCCGGCATCTATGCCGAAGCCGGCGCCAGCGGCGCCGTCACGGTGCTGAACACCGGCGACCTGACCTCCAGCGAGGCGGGCATCTCCGCCAACAGCGTTGACGGCGACACCTATGTCGAGAACAGCGGCGTCATCCTGGCTGGCGTCGATGGCGTCTACGCCGAGAACACCGGCACGGGATCGATCGAGATCGTCAACAGCGGCGCCGTCACCGCCACCACGGGCGACGGCCTCTCGGCCGAAAACAGCGGCGCCGCCGGCAACATCCTGATCACCTCGACGGGGCCGACCATCGCGGCGGGAGATGACGGCATCGCGGCCATCTCGACCGGCGCCACCGGTTCGATCCAGGTCGACAACAGCGCCGACATCACCGCCAACACCTCCAGCGGCAGCGGCTACGGCATCTTTGTCTCGCAAGCGGCCGACGGCGGCGTCCTGGTGAACAATGACGGCTTCATTGCCGGCACCGCCAGCAACGGCATCGTTGTCACCGACAGCAATGCTGTCGGCGGGATCGCGATCTTCAACACCGGCTCGGGCATCGGCTCTGCGATCGACGCCATCGCCGGCACCGGCATCTACGGCTTCAGCAGCGGCGGCGGCACCAATATCCAGTCGACCGGCGGCGCGATCTTCGCCGACACGGGCATCTACGGCGCCGACAACAACGGCGGCGCGGTCCAGGTGTTCACCACGGCGTCCAGCGGCATCACCGCGGCGACGACCGGCATCGAGGTCTCCGCCAACGGCGGCCTGGCCCAGGTGGCCAACAACGCCGCCATCACCAGCGGCGGCGACGGCATCATCGCCACCAACGCCAACGGCGGCGCCACCAGCGTCGGCACCAGCGGCGCGATTGTCGCCAACGGCGGGGATGCGATCCGCTCCACCAACACCACCGGCAACAGCACCATCTTCACGGTGGCCGGCGGCACGCTGAACGCCAGCGACGACGGCATCGACGCCAGCAGCACCACCGGCGCCATCGACATCGACACCGCCGACGCCATCGTCGCCGGCGACCGCGGCATCACCGCCGCCGCCTCCGGCGCCGGCGTGATCACCATCGACACCGGGGCCAGCTCGACCATCAATTCGGTCGGCGACGGCATCAACGGCAGCTCGGTCGGCGGCACGGTCTCCATCTCCAACCTGGCGGCCATCATCGCCACGGCGGGCGACGGCATCGAGGCCTCCACCACCGGCGCGGCCATCACCGTGGCGGTCAACTCGACCATCACGGCCGGCCTCAACGGCGTGCTGACCAGCAACGGCGGAACCGGGACCACCGGCGTCACGGTGGCCCAGAACATCACCGCCACCGGCGCGGGTCTGGCGGCGATCAACACCGCCACCACCGGAACCGGAACCACCACGGTCACCATCAACAACGGCCGCACGGTCCAGAACGTCAACGGCAGCGCCGTCCGCACGGCCTCGGCCGGCGGCGCGGTGGGCATCAACACCGGCACCGGGTCGACCATCGTCGGCGCCGGCGCCGGGGCCAGCTCCTGGGTTGTCGACATGACCAACTCGGGCGCCGGGGTCTCGACCCTGACGATCGGGTCGGGCACCACGGTCCGCTCCACCGACAACACCGCCACCGGGTATGACGACCTGGCGATCCGCGGCGTCGGCGGCAGCGCGGTTGTCGGCAACGCCGGCCGGGTCAACGGCCGGGTGTCCTTCGCCGGCCTGACCGGCACGGTCGCCATGACCAACACCGGCGTGTGGCACACCACCGGGGCCTCGACCTTCGGGCCGGGCGCCGACAGCCTGACCAACAGCGCGGCCGGGGCGATCTTCACCAACGCCGGCGGCGTCGCCACCAGCTGGGACTTCGGCGCGGGTGCGGACACCTTCACCAACGCCGGACTGCTGGTTGTCGGCGAGCCGACCCTGGCGGCCTCGACCCTGACGGTCACCAATCTGGAAACCTGGAACAACAGCGGCCGCATCGTCTTCGGCAGCTCCGGCACCACCCTCACGGCGGTGTCGGACGGCCAGATCAACGATCGGATCATCGCCTCGGGTACGACCTTCACCGGCTCCGGCTCCAGCCGCCTGGTGATGGACGCCGACCTCGGCGCCACGGTCCAGACCAGCTGCGCCTCCCTGACCGCCGCCGACTGCTTCGGCCTGACCGGCGGCTCCACGGCGGGCAGCACCCAGATCCTGGTCAACGACGTCAGCCCCAACCCCTACGGCGCCTTCAACCCGACCGGCATCGTTCTGGTGGATGTCTCCGGGGCCGGCACGACGGCGGCCAGCCACTTCTCGCTGGATCCGAATTCGGACTACTGGCGCGCCGACTCCAACTCCTCGGACGGCGTGCTGGACAAGGGCCTGTTCTTCTACGACCTGGCCCTGAACGGCAACAAACAGCATGTGCTGGTGGGCCTGCCCGACGGCGAGGCGTTCGAGTTCACCACCTTCGGCACCGCCGTGCAGAACCTGTGGTACACCACCACCGGCGTCTGGCATGAGCGTCAGGCCGACGTGCGCGACCAGGCCGGTTCGATCGACGGCAGCGGCGCGGGCGTCTGGGTCAAGGTGGCGGGTTCGGCCACCGACCGCGACCTCATCAACAGCTACGATGTGTTCGGCAAGACCTACAGCTTCGACACCTCCTACAACCAGGACACGGTCGCCCTCATCGGCGGTCTGGACTTCATGGGCGGCGGCGACGGCAAGGTCTGGGCGATCGGCGGTCAGATCGGCTACGTCGACAGCGACGTGACCTTCAGCGCCTCGCCGACCCTCACGTCCTTCAAGGGCATGACCCTGGGTCTGTCGGGCACCTACATCTCCGGCCCGCTCTACATCGACGGCATCGTCAACGCCAACAAGCTGGACTTCGACCACCAGGCCATCACCCTGGCCCCGACCGGTTCCAACATCTTCACCGGTTCGGTCGACAGCCTCGGCTTCCAGGTCGAGGGCGGCTACACCATCCCGATCGGCGAAAACGGCTTCTTCGAGCCGTCGGGCGTCGTGTCCTACCTGACCAGCAGCATCGACACCGTCTCGGTGCCGGGCGCCGATGTGAAGTGGGATGACCAGACCAGCTTCCGGGCCAGCCTGGGCGGCCGTCTCGGCTTCAACGCCGACGCCGGAACCTTCAGCACCAAATGGTCGCTGGTGGCCCGCTACTGGAACGAGTTCGAGGGCGACAACCAACTGGTCATCCAGTCGGCCGGTCCGGACCTGCGCCTCAACGACGACTTCTCCGGCTCGTTCGGCGAAGTGGGCGGCACGATCAACGTCTTCAGCGGCGACGATCGCTTCAGCGCCTTCCTGAACCTGGGCGTCAAGTTCAAGGACGACTACCAGTCCACCGACGGAAGCCTCGGCTTCCGCTGGCGCTGGTAAGCCGGCCCAGCCTGCAATTTGTGGACGGGCCGGTCGCAAGACCGGCCCGTTTGCTTTCCGGGCCGCCGCCGCCGTCGCCGCGCCCGACCCTCTTCCCAATTTACCGTGAGGACCTCATGGCCAAATCCGCCACCCCCGTCGCCGTCGCCGAGAAGCGCGAGCCCGAATACCGCGACCGTCCCGACCTGGCCGAAACCTTCGCCGACAAGGCCCACCGCCTGACCTTCAACGGCCGCACCCTGCGCATCGAATTCTGCGTTGAACGCCCCCTCGACGAGGCCGGCGCCAAGGCCGCCAGCCCGGTCTGCCGTCTGGTTCTCGACCTCGACGGGGCGGTTGATCTCTTCAACAAGATCAATACCCTCCAGGCGGCCATGGAGAGCCGCGGCGTCATCAAGACCAATCGTCAGCAGGCCGCCTGACCCGCGCCCGGGAGTATCGCACGTGATCAAGACAACCCTGCTTGGACTGTCCCTGGCCCTGATGGCCGCCGGCGCCCCCTCGGCCCAGACGCCGCCGGCCCGCGCCCCGGCCGCCGCCCCGGCCCCGCCGCTGGGCCCGCCGCGGGCCTTCCCCGGCTACACCCAGCCGGACATCACCCCGGGCGCCTGCCGGGTGATCAGCCAGACCCAGACCATGTGCACCATTCCCGGCATGACGGCGGGCCGCTACGTCGCCCACGCCACCGGCACCTCCACCGCCCAGGGCGAGGGCGCCGGCCAGGCCCTGGTCATCCAGGTCGGCAGCCGGGTCTGCGGCCGCGCCGACCGCCGCCCCACCGCCCAGGCCCCCTGGACCAGCGGCGCCAAGACCCTGATGGTCGACTGCGAATTCGTGGTCCTGACCGACCGTCCGCTGCAGGTCATCGTCACCTATGGCGACGCCAAGGCGACCCGCGATCCGCGCGGCCCGACCCTCAAGATCGAGCGCGCGCCTTGGGATGGGGTGCTGTCGACCCAGATTTCGGTCCCCGAGCAACCCTGAGGCCCGCCATGATCCGGTTTCTGGTCCAGTTCGCCTTCGCCGTCGCCGGCTTCTGGCTGGCGCAACGCTTCGTGACCGGCATCGCCGTGTCCGGCTGGCCCAGCCTCGTGATCGCCGCCTTCCTGCTGGGCCTGGTCAACGCCATTGTCCGGCCGGTGCTGGTGGTGATCACCTTCCCGGTGGTGTTCATCACCTTCGGCCTGTTCCTGCTGGTCATTAACGCCGCCACCCTGGGCCTCGTCGGCTGGATGATGAAGGGCCTGACCGTCGACGGCTTCTGGCCGGCCTTCTGGGGCGCCCTGATCATCGGCGTCTGCAGCTGGGTCGGCGACCGCGTGGCCGGCGAGGCCGGCCGCAAGGACTGACCGCGCCCGCCGACCGGCCCGCCGGGACTGGCGCAAGGGCCCCGGCTCTGTTAGAGCCCCGGCCATGACCCGTGATCGGATGACCTCGCGAATTACCCGCCCGGCGTGACGCCGCCGGTATCGGTCGCGCGCGCCGGGAGCCACCCCGTCCGAACCCGAAAACAACCATCCGAGTCCCCAGATCATGGCCGACGACGCCGCTTCCGTCCGCGATTATCGCGACACCGTCTTTCTCCCCCAGACCAGCTTCCCCATGCGGGCCGGCCTGCCGAAGCTGGAGCCGGAGATCCTCGCCCGCTGGGATGAGGCCGATCTCTACAAGGCCATCCGCGCCGACCGCCAGGCCCGCGGCGCCCCGCTGTTCGTGCTGCATGACGGCCCGCCCTACGCCAACGGCGCCATCCACATCGGCCACGCCCTCGACAAGACCCTGAAGGACTTCGTGGTCCGCAGCCGCTTCCTGCTCGGCTTCGACGTCGACTACGTCCCCGGCTGGGACTGCCACGGCCTGCCGATCGAGTGGCAGATCGAAAAGGAGTTCAAGGCCAAGGGCCGCTCCAAGGACGAGGTTCCGCCGGCCGAGTTCCGCAGCCGCTGCCGCGAATACGCCGCCGGCTGGATCGATGTGCAGATGGCTGGCTTCCGCCGCCTGGGCGTGCTCGGCGACTGGGCCAACCGCTACGCCACCATGGACTTCACCAGCGAGGCGACAATCGTCGCCGAGTTCCACAAGTTCGTGACCACCGGCCAGGTCTATCGCGGCTCCAAGCCGGTGATGTGGAGCCCGGTCGAGCGCACCGCCCTGGCCGAGGCCGAGGTCGAATACGCCGACCACGTCAGCCCTACGGTCTGGGTGAAATTCCCGGTCACCGCCGGCCTGGACGACGCCGCCGTGGTGATCTGGACCACCACCCCCTGGACCATCCCGGCCAACCGGGCGATCAGCTTCAATCCGGCCATCACCTACGGCCTCTACCGCATCGAGAGCCTGGAAACCGACCTGGCCTTCGGGCCCTGGGTCAAGCCGGGCGACCGGCTGGTGCTGGCCGACAAGCTGGCCGAGGAGGTGCTGAAAGCCGCCAAGGCCGCGAGCTGGAGCCGGGTCGAGACGGTCGATCCCGCAGGCCTGACCTGCGCCCATCCCCTGGCCGCCCTGGCGCCGGACGCCGACGACAAGGCGGGCTACGGATTCGCCGTGCCGCTGCTGGCCGGCGACCATGTCACCGACGACGCCGGCACAGGCTTTGTCCACACCGCCCCCGGCCACGGCGCCGAGGACTATCTGGTCTGGCTCAAGCACGGCCACAAGGCCATCCCCGAGGTCGTCGACCCCGACGGCGCCTACTATCCCCACGTCCCCCTGTTCGCCGGCCTCAAGGTGCTGGAGACCGAGGGCAAGAAACTCGGCAAGTTCGGCCCGGCCAACGGCGCGGTGATGGAAAAGCTGATCGAGGCCGGCAACCTGCTGGCCCGTGGCCGGCTGGAGCACAGCTATCCGCACAGCTGGCGCTCCAAGGCCCCGGTCATCTTCCGCAACACCCCGCAATGGTTTGTGCGGATGGACGGCGAAGGCGAGGGCGGCTCCCTGCGCGACAAGGCTCTGGCGGCCGTCGACGCCACCACCTTCCATCCCGCCGCCGGCCAGGCCCGCCTGCGCAGCATGGTCGAGACCCGGCCCGACTGGCTGATCAGCCGCCAGCGCGCCTGGGGCACGCCCCTGGCCATGTTCGTCGACAAACAGACCGGCCAGCCGCTGGCCGACGCCGGGGTCAACGCCCGGATCATCAAGCTGATCGCCGAAGAGGGCGCCGACGCCTGGTATCTGCGCCCGGCCAGCGACTTCCTCGGCGATCTCGACCCCCAGGCCTACGAGAAGGTCGAGGACATCCTCGACGTCTGGTTCGACTCCGGCTCGACGCACGTCTTCACCCTGGAAGGCCGCGAGGACAGCCACTGGCCGGCCGATCTCTATTCGGAAGGCAGCGACCAGCATCGCGGCTGGTTCCAGTCGTCCCTGCTGGAGGCCTGCGGCACCCGCGGCGTCGCCCCGTTCAAGGCGGTGGTGACCCACGGCTTCACCCTCGATGAGAAGGGGGAGAAGATGTCCAAGTCCAAAGGCAACACCATCGAGCCCCAGGACATCATCAAGGAAAGCGGGGCCGAGATCCTGCGCCTTTGGACCGCCCTGACCGACTATGTCGAGGACCAGCGGATCGGCAAGACCATCCTCGCCGGGGTCGCCGACGCCTATCGCAAGCTGCGCAACACCCTGCGCTATCTGCTCGGCGCCCTGGAAGGCTTCGACGAGGCCGAGCGTCTGCCGCTGGAGCAGATGCCGCCGCTGGAACGCTACATCCTGCATCGCCTCTGGGAACTGGATGGCGAGGTCCGCGCCGCCTACGAACGCTACGACTACACCGATGTGGTGCGGCCGCTGCTCGACTTCTGCCAGGGCGACCTCTCCAGCCTGTTCTTCGACATCCGCCGCGACAGCCTCTACTGCGACGCCCCGGACGACGTCACCCGCCGCGCCTACCGCACGGTGCTGGACGCGGTGTTCGAGCGGCTGACCGCCTGGCTCAGCCCGATCTGTTCCTTCACCATGGACGAGGCCTGGGTCTGCCGCTTCCCCGACGCGGGCTTCAATGCCCTGCGGGTCATCCCTGACACCCCCGCCGAATGGCGCAATAAGGACGAGGCCGCGCGCTGGGCCCAGGTTAAGGCAGTCACTGAGGCGGTTACGGCGGCGTTGGAAACTCAGCGTCGAGACAAGAGAATTGGCTCCGCACTCGATGCGAAAGTGGCCGTGCTTCTAGACCGCGAAGTTCTTGATATGTTTGAGGATGACGCTTCAGCGGCGGAAATTTTCCGGACAAGTTCTGCAGTCCTTCTTTCTCGGAACGGCTCCGAACAAGATCTTGATCGCTGGGATGCAATCGATGCTGACGAAGCCGAACAGGGGCCAGGGCAAGACATTTGGGTCCGGGTAAAGGTCCAACAGGCTGCGGAAGACGGCTGCAAATGCGCCCGCTGCTGGCGCATCCTGCCGGAGGTCAAGCCGGCCACCCAGCTGTGCCTGCGCTGCGAGGATGTCGTCGCCGCCCGGGACAGCGGCGCCGCCGCCTGATATTGCTCGTCCGATCAGGACCGGGAGACACCGCTTGAGCCTTGAGACCGAGGATGCCGCCGCCGAGCCGGGCGACGTTTCCGCTTCGCCGCCGATTCCGGAACCCGTGGCCGGGCCGGGCATGGGCCCGCTGGCCTATTCCCTGGCCCTGGCGGTGATTCTCGCCGACCAGCTCAGCAAGCTGTGGGTGCTCTACAGCCTCAATCTCCAGGCCCTCGGCTCGGTGAAGGTCCTGGGTCCCCTGCGGTTGACCATGGTCTGGAACCAGGGCGTCAGCTTCGGCATGTTCCGGGCCGACACCGGCTGGATGCGCTGGCTTCTGGTGATCTTCTCCCTGGCGGTGGCGATCATCATCGCCGTCTGGGTGCGGCGGGTGCAACGGCCCCTGCTGGGCTGGGGTTTCGGCCTGATCATGGGCGGGGCCATCGGCAACATGATCGACCGGGTCCGGCTCGGCGCGGTGGCCGATTTCATTGACGTCCAGGCCCTGATGTTCCCCTGGGTGTTCAACATCGCCGACAGCGCCATCACCATCGGCGTCGTCCTGCTGCTGATCGACACCTATCTCACCGACCGCCGCGAACGGCGGGAAAGGGCTTCGGCCTGAACCTGTTGGCGCCCGCGCCGGTTTGGCGTAATTGATGCACCTTGAATTTTGGCCGGGGGGCCACCTGGAGTTACCTGTGGTCATGAAGCTGAACCGCGCGATCGTCCTCACCGCCCTTCTGGCGACCACCGGCCTGGCCGGCTGTCAGTCCGCCTCCAAGGCGCTCGGCGTCGCCAAGGTCACCCCCGACGAGTTCCGGGTCGTGACCAAGGCCCCGCTGGTGGTGCCGCCCGACTATGCGCTGCGTCCGCCGGCCCCCGGCGAACCGCGCGCCGCCGAGCTTCAGCCCGACAGCGCCGCCCGCGCCAGCGCCCAGGCCCGCATGCAGGCCGCCGACCGTTCCGAGGGTGAGAAGGTGCTGGTCGCCCGCGCCGGCGCCAACAACGCCGACCCGCTGGTGCGCTATGTCGTCGACGACGAGTTCGGCGATGTTGCTCACAAGGAAAAGAGCTTCGCCGACATGGTGATGTTCTGGCGCAAGGACAAGCCGACCCAGGTCAGCTCCATCGACCCCTCGGCCGCCCCGGTGGCCGACGCCGCCGCCGAAGAGGCCCGCATCAAGGCCCTGACCGGCGGCAAGGACGTGGTCATCAAGCGCGAAAAGTCCGGCTGGGTGAAACTCCCCGGCCTCTAGGCTTTCCCGGAACAACCGTCATCCCGGGCCCCCAAAGGGCGACCCGGGACCCAGCCCACTATGTGGACGGCTTTGCAGCCTCCTGAGCCCGGTGCTTCGCAACGGTCATGCCCGCGCGGCTGGCGGCCCCATCCCCCCGTCACCCCGGACCTGTTCCGGGGTCCATTGACGCCGTCTGTGAAGATGGGCGTCGGACAGTGGCGACACCCTTCAAAAGCTTGAGCGTATGGACCCCGGAACCTGTCCGGGGTGACGGAAGCTTGGGTGGGCGAGCGCGCGCTCTTCCAAGGTCGCGGAAGGCCTACCCCCCGCCCCCCGGCGTCTCGACCGTGAAGCCCCTGGCTTTCAGCTGATCCAGCACCCCGCCGCGGGCCAGCAACTGGCGCAGGTCGACCACCGCGACCGCCTTGCCGGGTGTGTTCAGCTGCCGGGCGATGGTTCCGCTGGTGTCGCTCATGGCGCGGCGGCTGAGGGCGGCCAGGGTCGGCAGGCGGGTCAGGCAGCGGTCGAAGCCGCGCTCGGCGGTCAGGGCGGTGCGGACATCGCCCCGCGCCCAGCCCAGGGCGGCGTTGCGGATCCGGCCCCGCCCGGCCTCGACCTCGTCCAGGGCGTCCTCCAGGCAGATCTGCTGGCTCTCGTCATTGAGACCCAGCAGGGACCGCACCGCCGGCATCGGATCGATCGCCGCCCCGGCCCGGACCTGTCTGACCCTGGCCTTGCGGGCGAGGCCGAGGATGCGGTTCATCGGCTGGTCGTCATCCAGCTTCAGCGGCTTGCGCAGCTCGCCCGCCAGCATCGCCCCGGCCACGCCCGGCTTCCATTTGTCCAGCTTGCCGGGCTTGACCCCCAGGGCCTCGCGGTTGCGGTCCAGCCGCGCCCGCAGCCCCGGCGGCAGGGGCGCGCCGCCCTGGAACGCCTTCTGATGGGTGAGGATGAAGGTGGTGATGACGATCGGCCGGGCCTTGACCCGGGGCGGCAGGATCAGGGCCTTGGCGCCCTTGAGGCGAAACTCCAGCCGACGGCTGTCCCAGGTCACGCCCCTGGGCAGGGCGCCCGGCACGCCCAGCACCCAGACCACCGATTCGCCCTTCGACACCTTCCAGAAGGCCGGGCCGCCGAGGTTGGAGGAGACCACCAGTTCCTCGACCAGGGTCCCTTCCGGATCCTCGCCAGCGGCGACGCTGCCTGCGGGCGGGGCCGGCTCGCTCTGGCCCTGGGCGGTGGCGGGGCCCGGCGACAGGGGCCATATGGCGAGGGCGGCGACCAGAAGGCCGGCCAGCAGGGGTTTGGTCAACACGGGGGTCATGGCCTGTGGAATCGGATAGATTGACGTGAACATGCCCATTCGCCGCCTTCCTGCCGAAACCGTCAACCGCATCGCCGCCGGCGAGGTGGTCGAACGGCCGGCCAGCGCGGTCAAGGAACTGGTCGAGAACGCCCTCGACGCCGGCGCCCTGAAGATCGCCATCGAGGCCGACGGCGGGGGGCTCAGCCGCATCCTGATCGCCGATGACGGCATGGGCCTGGCGCCGGAGGAGCTGTCCCTCGCCGTCGAACGCCACGCCACCTCCAAGCTGGCGCCGGATGCGAACGGCGGCTGGGATCTGCTGAACATCTCGACCATGGGCTTTCGCGGCGAGGCCCTGCCGTCGATCGGCTCGGTCTCGCGGCTGTCGATCTCCAGCCGGGCGCGGGGCGCCGCCGACGCCTACGCCATCCTCGTCGAGGGCGGGGCGACGGGCGAGCCGGGACCGGCCGCCTTCGCCGGGCCGCATGGCGCCCGGGTCGAGGTGCGGGACCTGTTCTACGCCACCCCGGCGCGGCTGAAGTTCATGAAGTCCGAGCGGGCCGAGCAGATGGCCATCACCGAGGAGGTGAAGCGTCAGGCCATGGCCCATGAGGCCACCGCCTTTTCCCTCGACCTCGACGGCCGCCGGGTCCTGCGGCTGCCGGCCGAGTCGCCGGGACCGGAAGGCCGGCTGGCGCGTCTGGCGGCGGTGCTGGGCCGCGAGTTCCAGGAAAACGCCCTGGAGATCGATCAGGAGCGGGACGGGGTGCGGCTGTCGGGCTTCGCCGGCCTGCCGACCTACAACCGCGGCAACGCGGCCCATCAGTATCTGTTCGTCAACGGCCGGCCGGTGCGCGACCGGCTGCTGCAGGGGGCGCTGCGCGGGGCCTATGCCGACTATCTGGCCCGCGACCGCCATCCGGCGGCGGCGCTGTATCTCGAGCTCGAGCCGACCCTGGTCGACGTCAATGTTCACCCGGCCAAGGCAGAGGTGCGGTTCCGTGACCCGGCCCTGGTCCGTGGGCTGATCGTCGGCGCCCTGAGGCATGCCCTGGCCGGGGCCGGCCACCGCGCCTCGACCACCGTCGCCGACGCGGCCCTGGCGGGGTTCCGCCCGGGCGGCGGCGGTTTCGGGACCAATGCCCCCGGCTATTCGGCCTGGCGCTCGGGCGGCTGGACGCCGACGCCGGGCAGACCCTCCGTGCAGACCGGCGACCTGCCGGGGCTGAATGATGTCTCGGCCCGAGTCGAGGCGGGCGGGTTCGCCGAGGCCTATGCGGCCTTTGACCCCTCTATGTCCGAGGCGTCCTCGCCGCCGCCGGGCCAGCCCGACCCGGTCGACTTCCCCCTCGGCGCCGCCCGCGCCCAGGTGCATGAGACCTATATCGTCGCCCAGACCCGCGACGGCATGGTCATCGTCGACCAGCACGCCGCCCATGAGCGGCTGGTCTATGAGCGGATGAAGGCCGAGATGGCGGCCGGCGGCGTCGCCCGCCAGACCCTGCTGCTGCCCGAGGTGGTCGAGCTGGACCCCTCCGAGGCGAGCCGGGTCTGCGACAAGGCCGAGGAACTGGCCGCCCTGGGGCTGGTGATCGAATCCTTCGGCCCCGGCGCGGTGCTGGTCCGCGAGACCCCGGCCCTGCTGGGCAAGACCGACGCCGCCGGACTGATCCGGGATATCGCCGATGATCTGGCCGAGAACGGCCAGGCCCTGGCCCTCAAGGAGCGGCTGGAGGAGGTCTGCTCGACCATGGCCTGCCACGGCTCGGTCCGCGCCGGCCGCCGCCTGACCGGCGCGGAAATGAACGCCCTGCTGCGCGAAATGGAAGCCACCCCCCACAGCGGCCAGTGCAACCACGGCCGCCCGACCTATGTCGAACTGCGCCTGGCCGACATCGAGCGGTTGTTCGGGAGAAGATAGGGGGCGCTTCCCTCCCCTTTATGGGGAGGGACAGACCGCGTAGCGGTCAGGGTGGGGAAGTCGGATGCGGCCCACCGAGCGTTGGTGATTACCGACTCTCACCGCCTCCATCGGCCCCAGCCTGAACACGGGTTCCCCACCCCGCGAGGCTTCGCCCCGCTGCCCCTCCCCATAAAGGGGAGGGAGGAACGGCGTCTGGCCTGCTACGTTTCGCTGCCATGGACCTTCATCGCGGCCGCCTCATCGACCACATCCACCTGCGCGCAGCGGATCTCGCCGCGACGCAGCGGTTCTACAGCGCCCTGCTGGAGGCCCTGAACATCCCCGTCGTCAGCGACGACAGCCACCTCCAGGCCGACGAACTCTGGATCGACGCCGCCGACGCCGACACGCCGCCGACCCATGTCCATCTCGCGTTCCAGACCGCCGACCGGGCCCAGGTCGACCGGGCCTGGCGGGCCGGACTGGACGCTGGCGGCGGCGACAACGGCCCGCCCGGCGAGCGGCCCTACCACCCCGGCTACTACGCCGGTTTCCTGTGGGATCCGGACGGCAACAACATCGAGGTCGTCTTCCACGGCGAGGCGGAAAAATCGGCCGCTTCGGTGGTTGTGACCTTCACGCCACCCTCCGGCGCCGATCCCGCCTGACCCTCTTGGCGAACACCGGTCTGCGCGCTAACCAGACCCCGTCAACAGAGGTACGCCCTATGTCACCCCTTGCCGTCGAGGCACGGGCCTGACGGCCGAGTAAGACCTACCGGTCGTCGAAGAGCCCGCTGAACCGCCCGTCCTGACCGAGGTCAGGGCGCGGCTCGTCATGCCTCACGACATCGGACACTCCCTTGAATATCTCCAAAACGCAGCAGCGCACGCTGCACGCGCTCGCCCAGGGCGGCCGCATCGACCCGGTGCGCGAAGACGACCGGATCATCGACGTCGAATGCTGGACCCGAGAGGGCTGGCTGCTCGGCGACTGCACGCTTGGCGTCTTCAAGAGCCTCAAGCGCAGGAAGCTGATCGCCAGGATCGGCGGCGGCCCCTATCGCATCACCCGCGACGGCCTCAGAAACCTCCGCGCCCAGCTCAACAACCGGGTGACGGCAAAGGGCTGGTGACCCCGCATCCTTCTCCCGCCCGCCGGGAGAAGGTGTCGTCCCGGACTTGATCCGGGGCGACGGATGAGGGCGGCATCGGCCCCTGGCGTATCGCGCCGTCAGCGCCGCCCTCATCCGCCCCCTTCCGGGCCGCCGTCTCCCGGCAGGCGGGACAAGGACGCACCGTCAGGTCAGCACCGCCAGGGCGTAGCTGGCCATGGCCTCGGCCAGATATTCGCTGAGTCCGGCGGCAATCGCCTCATAGCGGGCGGTGAACTCCGGATGCTCCAGATACATCGCCCCCAGGCCCGCGAAGGCGTCCGCCGTCGGCGGCGCCGGCCAGCTGGCCGCCACCCAGGCGTGGTGGCGGGCCATCAGGGCGCGCACCGCCGCGCTGTCCACCGGCAGGCCCTCGCCGAGAGCCCGGGCCATAGCCTGTTCGATGGCCTCGCCCTCGGCCTTGAAGGCGGCGAAGTCGCCCTTGCTCCAGCGCTTCATCTTCGCCCTGGCGCCGGCGATGCGGTCCCGCGCGCCCTCGCCATAGCGGTCGCTCAGCCAGGCCTCATGGCCGGCCTGTTGTTCCGGCGTGAAGCCGGCGTAGAGATCTTGGTCGCTCATCTGTGTGGTCCCTTCCAGTTCGGCGAGGGTCGCGTCCAGGGTCCTGAGCAGGCGGCGATAGCGGGCGGCCTTGTCGGACAACGCCCGCTTCTGGCGGCGCAGGGCCTCCAGCCGGTCGAAATCCGGGGCCGCCAGAACCGCCTTGATAGCTTCCAGCGGAAACTC
The DNA here is from genome assembly GCA_016125585.1 of Caulobacter sp. GTDB lineage: Bacteria > Pseudomonadota > Alphaproteobacteria > Caulobacterales > Caulobacteraceae > Caulobacter. Next base: position 85,914 of record WGLL01000018.1, on the reverse strand, counting down.
CAGCTCCCGGTGAAACAGGATCTGCTGCAGCCGCAGCAGTTCCGCCCGCCCGTAGAGCCGGTATCCGTTGTCGCCGACCCGGGCCGGGGTCAGCAGCCCCAGGTCGTCGTAGTGGTGCAGGGTGCGGACCGATACGCCCGACATCCGCGCCACCTCCGCCACCGTGTAGAGCCTGCTCACGTCCTTGGTCTTCCTCGTCATGAGCGCAGGGTGGGGTCTCACGCCCCGTGAGGGTCAAGCGGGGTCGTATCGCAGAAAATGCACCCGCGCCGCGCCATAGTCGCGGACGTCGAGAACCGTGAAGCCGGGCGGGTTGAACGGGGTCTCGTCACTGCCGCGCTCGACCATCAGCACCGCCCCCGTCCTCAGCCAGCCGTGGGCGGCGAGCTGCTCGACGCACCGCTCGGCCAGGCCCTGGTGATAGGGCGGATCGAGGAAGGCGATGTCGAAGGGCGGCCCGGCGCTGGCCGGCCTGACGCCCAGGTCGGCGGCGTCGCGGCGGTGGATGCGGCTGGCGCCGAACAGCTCGAAGGCCTCGACATTGTCGCGGATCGCCCCCCGGGCCGCATCATCGGTCTCGACAAACAGGCAGAAGGCGGCGCCGCGTGACATCGCCTCCAGCCCCAGGGCGCCGCTGCCGGCGAACAGATCGACGACCCGCGCCCCGCCAAGGGTCGGGGCCCAGGGGGCGTGCTCGAGGATGTTGAACACCGCCTGCCTTGCCCGGTCCGAGGTCGGGCGGGTGGTCTGGCCGGGCGGGGTGACGATGGAGCGGCCGCGAAACCGGCCAGAGACGATGCGCATGGGTCCCAGTTGCCCCCGATCGGTCGCGGCGGCAAGCGCCCGCTACATGCCGGCCTGCCGGGCCATCCGCCGCCGCAGCCATATGACCGGGAGCGCCAGGGCGAAGCCGAACAGCCCCATCCACCAGCGTGAACCGTCGCCCAGCATCAGACCGCCGGCGCCCATCACCGTCGGCGCGATCAGCAGCACCAGGAAGATCATCAGCCGCAGGTTGGCCGGCATGCGCGGATCGATCAGCTTGCCGACGAAGGCCGCATAGCCCCACATCAGGGCGTTGGTCACCCCGATGGCGGCGATCAGGCCCAGATAGATGAAGAAGGGCTCGCCCCGCGGCCCGGCCTCGGCGATCAGCCGGCTGGCGAAGGGCAGCAGGGTGACCAGGCCCAGCAGGATCAGGTTGAAGGTGGTCAGGCCGAAATCCGACCGCAGGAACCGCTGGAAGGTGCGCCTGTGACTGGCCCAGTAGATGGCGATGACCATGAACGACAGGCCATAGGCGAACAACTCCCGTCCCATGCCGTGGAGCAGGCTGGCGAAGGTGCGGTCCCAGTGTTCCGGCGGCGCCAGCTCGATGGCCAGCAGGGTGATGGCGATGGCGAACACCCCGTCGGTCAGCATGATCAGCCGCTCCAGACCGTAGTCCTTCACCCGGCTCTCGCCTTCCATCATATCCATCGACATCGCCCGCCCTCCGTTCGTCGAGGATTGTTCGCTCAAGCCCGCGCGGCCCGCAAGGGCGCCGCGCTCAGCTCCAGCGCAGCGGCGGCGCCTCGGCCTTCAGGGCCAGCATCGCCGTCCGCAGCCCCTCCATGAAGGCGGTCCGCCCGCCGCCCCAGTGGATCGGCGTCCCGACCAGCACCGCGCAGGTCATCGGCACCGGCACGACCTCGCCCTTGGGCAGCACCCGGCCCGCCCCCTGGATCCACACCGGGATCACCGGCGCCTGCGGAAAGGCCTCGGCCAGCCGCGCCACCCCGTTCTTCAGCCGGGCCATCTCGTCGCTGGCGTCGCCGCGGGTGCCTTCGGGAAACACCACCACGATCTCGCCCCGGGCCAGGGCCTCCCGCGCCGGGGCCAGCACATCCTCGCCGGTCCCGGCCGCGCGGCGGGCCACCGGCACGATGCCGATGATGTTGCGCGAGAACCAGCCGATCACCGGGTCTTTCAGGAAATAGTCGGCCGCCGCCGCCGGCCGCACCTTCGACACCGTCCGGGCCGGGAAGATCGACAGCAGCAGCAGGGTGTCGACATGGCTGTTGTGGTTGGCGGCGACGATGGCCGGGCCGGTGACCGGCAGATGCTCGCGGCCGGTGACGTCGGCCCCGGTCATCAGCTTGGCCAGGGGCCGGGCGATGGCCATGATCAGCAGGGTGCGCAGCCAGGTCATCGGCTCAGAAATGCTCCACCGCAAAGAAGGCCAGCAGGTGGAAGAACAGCGGCGCGGTGAAGGTCAGGCTGTCGATGCGGTCCAGCAGCCCGCCATGGCCGGGGATCAGATGGCTGGTGTCCTTGACCCCCAGGTCGCGCTTGATGGCGCTCATCGTCACATCCCCGGCGAAGCCCGCGATGGGCAGGGTGACGGCGACGATGGCCAGGCCGATCCCCTGCAGCGGCGACAGCAGCGGCCCGATCAGCCAGATCAGCAGGGCGGTGCTGGCCCAGCCGCCGAGAAAGCCCTCCCAGGTCTTGTTGGGACTGACCGTCGGCACGATCTTGTGCCTTCCGAGGGTCTTGCCCCAGACATACTGCGCCACATCGTTGAACTCGGTGGCCACCAGCAGCAGCAGCACCAGCCCCGCCGCCCCGGCCGGCAGAGGCTCCGACGACGGCACCCGCATCAGGAAGGCGACGTAGCCGATGTTGTAGACGCAGGTCATCAGCCCCCAGTGGAAGGTGGTGACCCGGGCCAGATAGCCCTTGGTCTGGCCGAACGCCGCCATCAGGAACGGGGTCAGAAGGAAGGCGTAGACCGGCACGATGACCAGGAAGATCGGATAGAGATCGAGGACGATGAAGGCGTAGGACGCCGGGATGGCCAGATAGGCCGCCAGGATCACCAGCCGGTCCTCGCGCCGGGTCGGGGCCAGCGACAGAAACTCCCTAAGCGCGATGAAGCTGATCAGCACGAACAGCGCCACCGTCGCCTGCCACCCGGCCAGCAGCGCCCCGGCCAGCAGGGCGATCATCACCCACCAGCTGGCGATGCGGTCGCGCAGCTCGCGATAGTCCTGTCCCGGCCGGACCAGCGGCAGGATGGCGGAGATGACCGCCGCCACGCTGAGCAGCGCCAGCACGCCGCCCAGGCCCCAGAGCAGGGCCGGGGGCTGGGCCGCCAGGAAGGCCCTGATCGCTTCGATGATGTCCAACGACCGCTCCACGAGGCGACGCAACCCCGCCACCTTGCCCCGCCCCCCGCCCGGGTCAACCCCGCAACAACCCTTCCCGTCATCCCTGCCGCAGCGCGCAGCGCGGAGCGCCGGGACCCGGCAGGGCGTGATCTCGCTGTTGCTACGCCGGTGCGCCTGCCCGTGGGTCCCGGACAGCCCCTGCGGGGCTTCCGGGATGACGGGGGTTGGGCGGGGCCCGCGAAGACGTAGACTGCCCCCGCCACGCCCCCTCATCGAGAGACCCCGCCATGCTCGACTACCACGTCGTCGCCACCCGCCAGGACGCGCAGGGGAGCCTGGCGGTCTGCAAACAGGCCCAGGTCCTGCTGGACACCGATCCGAAGGGTCGCGCCGACGCCTTCAACCCGGCCGAGCTGTTTCTCGCCGCCATCGCCGCCTGCATGATCAAGGGCATCGAGCGGGTCACGCCCCTGCTGTCGTTCGAGCTGCGCGGCGTCGAGGTCCGGCTGACCGGCCGACGCCAGGACGCCCCGCCCCGCATGGTCCGGGTCGACTATGAGCTGATCATCGACACCGACGAGAGCGACCACCGGCTGGCGCTGCTGCACACCAATGTCCACAAGTACGGCGCCATCTCCAACACGGTCGCCCTGGCCCTGACCCTGGAGGGCGTCATCCGCCGCAAGGGGTGAGGCGCGCGCCCCGGCGCTCCCCGGCGGGGACTGGTTCGCCGCGCCCCGGCCTTGAACATCCGACCCCGCCGCCCCCCGTCACCCCGGACCTGTTCCGGGGTCCATACGCGCGGGCGTCGGCCGGGTCCGCGCGATCACTTCGCCCGCTTGAGTCAATGGACCCCCGGAACGCGTCCGGGGGTGACGGTTGAGAAGGTGGCGAGGGCGGCGACCGCCCGCCCGATATGTCTAGACATAATCCTGGCCGCCCTCGGCGATCCAGGACGCCCCGGGCGACCCAAGAAAAACCCAGGACGACCCAGGATCGGCCGATTTTCCCCCCTTGGGCGCCCGTCCGCGCCACCCCCGCCGCCGCCATGCCCCCACCCCTTGCCCGCCGTTTCCCCCACGACGCCCCCCCGGATCGCCGCTCTCGCCCTCGCCCCGCGCCCGGCGGGCCGGCGATTGGCGGCTGTGGCCCCCCTTGCGCGTGCTACACTGGTGGGGCGCTTCGATAGGGGGGGCTGATGTTTGCCCGGCTGATGAAATCCAGCCTCGTCCACATGGCCTTCGGCTTCCTGCTGATGGGCGGCTGGGCCCTGTTCGCCAACCGGTCCCACGGGCTCGCCGCGGCCTGGCTGCCGGCCCTGGTCCAGGGGCTGCTGTCCTCGGTGCTGACCGGGCTGATCAAGCGGGCGCTGGAGGCGATGGCCGGACGGATCGGCGGGCCGCTGGCCTTCGGGGTTCCGCCGCTGGTCACGGCGGGCAGCGTGCTGACCCTGCTGGTCCTGGCCCACACCCTGGTCGGCACCCCGGAACTGGTCGCCACCATCGCCTTTCCATGGAGCGTTTCGACGCTCTACGCCTTTGTCTACAACGCCGTCCTGATCCGGGGCCGGCGCGGAGCCGCCCCGTGACTGAACCGACCCTCGAGAACCGCCGCCCCCTGAAGACCCGCTCGGCCGGCTGGGCCGGGGCGCTGGCCCGGGCGCTCGGCCGGGCCCGGGTGAGGCCCAACCACATCTCGGCGCTGAGCGTCGCCTTCGCCGCGGCCGGCGGGGCCTTCCTGCTGATGGCCGGCACGGCCGGGGGCGCCGGGCGAGCCGTGCTGCTGGTCCTGGCGGCGGTCTGCATCCAGCTTCGCCTGCTGTGCAACATGCTGGACGGCATGGTGGCGGTGGAGCATGGCATGGCCTCGCCGACCGGCCCGATCTGGAACGAACTGCCCGACCGCGTCGCCGACCTCTGCTTCATCGTCGCCGCCGGCTACGCCGCCGCCATCGCCCTGCCGGCCGGGGAATGGCTGGGCTGGCTGGCCGGGGTGCTGGCGGTGCTGACCGCCTATGTCCGCGAGCTGGGCCGGGGGCTGGGCCAGCCGGCCGACTTCTCCGGGCCGATGGCCAAGCCGCACCGGATGTTCGTCCTCACCCTGACCTGCCTGGTCGCCGCCTTCGAGCCCCTGTGGGGCGGCAAGGGCGAGGTGCTGCTGGCCGGGCTGGCGGTCATCGTCCTCGGCTGCCTGATCACCCTGTGGCGCCGCGCCGTCCATCTGGGGCGGGCGCTGAGGGCGGCGAGCCCTCCGCGATAGCGCCCGCCCTTGACCGGGCCTGTCCTGCGGCGCTAGGCCAGAGCCAGACCCCCCAATCTGAACGACGCATCCATGACGATGCCGGGAGTCTGCCGATGAGCCACATCACCACCCGCCGCCAGGGCGGCGCCCTGATCGCTGCCTACGCCAACCCGCCGCGCGGCACCATGACCGCCGACGGGGCGCGCGAGACCTACGCCGCCCTGCGCCCGGCGGTCGAGGACCCGCAGGTCCGCTGCATCATCTTCACCGGCGGCGAGCCGGGAGTCTTCATCCGGCACTACGACGTCGGCGAGCTGTCGGGCTGGAGCCAGTCGATGGCCCCGGGCGCCGCGCCGCCCCCGCCGCCGGCGGCCGAGACCGCGCCAGGCTATCTTGAGCTGGTCGACATGATCGCGGCGGCGCCCAAGCCGGTGATCGCCGCCATCAACGGCCTGTGCATGGGCGGGGGGTTCGAGCTGGCCCTGGCCTGCGACCTGCGCATCTGCGCCGAGGACGGGGTCGTCATCGGCCTGCCCGAGACCAGGGTCGGCATCTTCCCGGGCGGCGGCGGGACCCAGCGGCTGCCCCGGGTGATCGGTGAGGCCAAAGCCCTTGAGATGATCCTGCGCGGCCTCGTCGTCGATGGCGCCGAGGCCGGACGGTTGGGCCTGGTGCATGAGGTCGTCGCCGATCCCCTGGCCCGGGCGCTGGAGATCGCCGCCGAGTTCGAGACCCGCGGCGCCGACGGCCTGGCCTACGCCAAACGCCTTACCCGCGCCGCTTTGGACCGCCCGTTGGCCGAGGGCCTTGCGGACGAGCGCCGGTCTTTTGCCGAGGTGCTGAAGACGGACTCGGCCCGCTCCGGCCTGGCGGCTTCGGCCCGGCCGAATGTGCGGATTGAGCAGGCCTAGGCTTGCCGCGAGCGTCCGCCTCGGCGGCCTTGCCGCCGGCTCTGGTCGCGGCGGCGCCCGCGCCCGCTTTGGCCGGTCCCGCCTTGGCGGGGCGGGTCTTGTCCTTCAGCGAGGGGCGCGAGGACGGCGCCTCTCCGGGGGCGGTGAACCAGTGGCCCTTGCCCTTCGGCGCGGACTTGGCGGGCGGCGCCTTGCCGCCCCTCGGCGACGAGGGCCTGCCGCTTCTGGCGGGACCGGACTGCTCGGACCCTGGCCGCTCAGACCCTGACCGCTCGGGGCGGCCCTTCGAGGCCTTCCGGGCCGGGCCGCGATCGTCCTCCAGCCCCTCCAGGGCCAGGCGGAAGGCGCGGGCCTTGGCGGCGATGGCGGCGTCCTCGCCGGCCACCGGGGCCGGGGCGCCGGCGTCGCGGTCCTTGAAGTGTTTGGGCCGCAGGTCCTTCGGCGGCGCCCGCTCCGGCGCGGCCTTGCCGCCCCTGGAGACCCGGTCGCCTTCGGTCTTGGGAGCGTTGGACTTGAACGGCCGGGGCTTCAGGTCGCGGCCGCCGGGCCCGAAGTCGGCGACGACGCGGGCCTTGGGCGCCTTGGGCATGACATGCTTGTCGGCCTTCTTCTTCGGCCTCGCCCAGCCGGCCTTGTAGACCGGCTTGTCCGGCTTCTCGGCCGGCTTGAGGGCGGCGGCGGCCTTGACCGGGTCGCGGCGGGTCTGGGCGCTGGCCGGGGCGCGGTATTCGGTGGCGTTGCCGGTCGGCATGTTGGCCGGGTCGATGTGGTCGGCCAGCAGTTCGCGGATCACCCGGGGCCCGACCTCCTCGACATGGCCCGGCGCCAGGGTTCCCAGCGAGAAGGGGCCATAGGCCAGGCGCAGCAGGCGGTTGACCTTCAGGCCCAGGGATTCCAGCACCCGCCGCACCTCGCGGTTCTTGCCTTCGGCCAGGGTGACGGTGATCCAGATGTTGCGACCCGAGGCCTTGTCCAGCCTGGCGTCGATGGGGCCGTAGCGGACGCCCTCGACGGTGACCCCGTCCTTGAGTTTGTTCAGTTTTTCCTGGGTCGTCTTGCCATAGGCCCGGGCCCGGTAGACCCGCGCCCAGCCGGTCGAGGGCAGCTCCAGCGCCCGGGTCAGGCCGCCGTCGTTGGTCAGCAGCAGCAGGCCCTCGGAATTGACGTCCAGCCGCCCGACCGAGATCAGCCGCGGCAGTTCCGGCGGCAGGGCGGCGAACACGGTCGGCCGGCCCTTGGGGTCGGTGTGGGTGGTCATCAGCCCGACCGGCTTGTGATAGCGGAACAGCCGGGTCGGCTCGGCGCTGGCCACCATCTCGCCGTCGACGGTGAGGATGTCGTCGGGCTCGACCTTGACGGCCGGGCTGGTCAGCACCTTGCCGTTGATCGCCACCCGCCCTGCCTCGATCAGCCGCTCGACCTCGCGGCGGGAGGCGACCCCCGCCCGGGCGATGACCTTGGCGACCCGGTCGGCGCCCTCGCTGGCGACCTCCTCGGGGGTGTCGGTCGGATCGTATTCCTGTGCAGCCATCTGCGCCGCTCCATAGTAGGACTGTGGCCGTCTCCCGACGGTCGATGAGCCCCTATAGCATGAAGATGTCCGTCTCGCCCGATATCGCAAAGCCCTCCGACGAGGACCTGATGCGTCTGGCCCTGGACCAGGCCCGCGCCGCCGCCGAGGCCGGCGAGACCCCGGTCGGGGCGGTGATCTGCGACCCGGCCAGCGGCCACATCGTCGCCGTCGGCGGCAATCGTCCCATCGGCGCCCACGACCCGACCGCCCATGCCGAGATCGTCGCCCTGCGCGCCGCCGCCGCCAAGCTGGGCAACTACCGGCTCACCGACCTGACCCTGGTGGTCACGCTCGAGCCCTGCGCCATGTGCGCCGGGGCCATCAGCCACGCCCGCATCGGACGGGTGGTGTTCGGGGCCGAGGATCCCAAGGGCGGCGCCGTGGTCAACGGCCCCCGCTTCTTCGACCAGCCCACCTGCCACTGGCGGCCGGCGGTGACCGGGGGCGTCCTCGCCGCCGAGAGCAGCGAGATGCTGAAGGGCTTCTTCCGCGCCCGCCGGACGAAAGGTTGAGCCATGCGCGCCCTGGCCCTGATCATCCCGCTGATGCTGCCGCCCCTGAGCGCCACAGCCGCCGAGATTGAGGATCTGGCCTGGCTGCGGGGGACCGGCGGGTCGAACAGCCGAACGGCTCGACGATCACCGAAACCTGGCTGGCGCCGGACGGCGGGGTGATGCCGGGTATTGGTCGGACGACGAAGGCCGGCAAGGCGCGGGTGGAATTCATGCGCATCGACGAGGCCGCCGATGGCGGCCTGGTCTTCACCGCCATCCTGCCAGGCCAGCCGCCGACCCCCTTCGCCGCCAGGACCCTGGCCGCCGACCGGGTGGAGTTCGAAAACCTCGACCACGACTATCCGCAGCGCGTCATCTACGCCCGCTGCGGCGCCGACCTCTGCGCGGCGATCGAGGGCGAGCAGGGCGGCGAGATCAAGCGCATCGACTGGCGCTACAGTCGCGTCCCGGACTGATCAGACAAAGGTTTCCCGCAGCCGGAAGTCCAGCCGGTCGCGCACCGCCGGCCAGTCGAAGTCGCAGATCGACAGCACCGCCGTATCGCGGACATGGCCGGTCCAGGTGATCTTGTGATTGCGCAGGGACCCCTCACGCGTCGCGCCCAGTTTCAGGACAGCGGCCTGGCTGCGGGCGTTGCGCTCGTCGATCATGAACTCGACCCGGATCGCCCCGGCGTCGAAGGCCTGGCCGAGCAGCAGGCGCTTGCTCTCCGGGTTGACCGGCCCGGAACGGGCGTCCGGATGCAGGAAGGTCGCCCCGACCTCGACGCCCTTGTGCAGCCGGCGGATGTTGAGAAAGGAGCTGGTCCCGACCACCCGTTTGTCGCTCAGCCGCCGGATGGCGTAGCCGATCCGCTCGCCCCGCTCGGTCTCGCCCGTCAGCGCGCCCCACCAGTCGGCGAACCCCTCGCCGCAGCCGTTGGTCGACATGATCTCCCAGGCCTCGGGATCGCAGTCGATCGCCCCGCGCAGTTCTTCCCGATGATCGGGGGTGATCGGTTCCAGCCGCACATAGCGGCCCTTGAGCAGTTTGGGCTTGAGATTCATGGGCCGAGACTGACGGCGACTCGACCGCCTGTGAAGGGGGGGCGGCGGGGGGCGGGCCTGACAAAGGTTTAATGTCAGAGCCAATTGATTTAGCGTTTTAGTTAAATTAATTCTTGCCTCGACACGAAATTGATGGGGCAATACGACGATGACGGATGACAGAGAACCCCTGGCCAGGCAGGCCCGGGGCGTTGAGGTCGGGGCCACTCTGGCGGCGGTACTGATGGTGCTGGCTCTGCTCCAGGAGGCGGGCGTGGTCCCGCTCGTCTTTGGCCTTATGCGCGCGGGCGCGGACGGGGCGGCCCCGGCGCTGGAGGTGTTGCACCGCTTCCTGCTGCAGCTGATCCCGATGCTGCCCAGCTTCATCTACCTGGGCGGCCTCCTCGCGGCCCGGAGCCTGTTTGGCCGGGTGGCGCGGGGCGAGCTCTTCAGTCCGGCCAACAGTCGGGCGATCGCCAAGATCGGCTCGGCGCTGTGGGGCGGCGCCCTGGCGGCGATGGTGGTCGCGCCGGTGCTGCTCAGCATCGTCGACCACGATCAGCACTTTCATCTCCGCGCGGAGACCGGGACTCTTGTCCTGGCCGTGATCGGCGGGGCGATCACCGTGCTGGGCGGCATGATGGCCCGGGCGCAGGACGAGAACGCCGCCCTGCGCTCCGAACTCAGCGATTTCGTCTGACCCGTGCCGGTCATCGTCACCCTCGACGTCATGCTGGCCCGGCGCAAGATGCGGGCGCGGGACCTGGCCCAGCAGATCGGCCTCTCCGAGACCCAGCTGTCGCTGCTGCGGACGGGCAAGGTTCGGGGCGTGCGGTTCGACACCATCGCGGCCATCTGCGCGGTGCTGGACTGCAAGCCCGGCGATCTTCTCGACTACGACTATGCGCCCGCGGACCGGGCGCGGCCGGGAGAGTCGCAGGAGAGCTGACAGGCCACTTGCCCTGCGCGTAACCCCGGTGCATGATGCGTTCAAACAAACGTTTGACATCACCACATCAGGGAAGGGCCGACCCCATGGACTTCGATATCTCCCCCAAACAGCGCCAGTTTCTCGACCGCGTGGTCGCCTTCATGGAGGAGCACATCCGGCCGGCGATCCCGCGCTACGAAGAGGAAATGAACGTCCTCGGCGACGCGCGCTGGAAGGTCGTGCAGGTCGTCGAGGAGCTGAAGGAAAAGGCCAAGGCCGCCGGCCTGTGGAACTTCTTCATGCCGCCGCACTCGGGTCAGATCCATGTGGATGACACCTTCCAGTTCGAAGGCATCCAGCTGACCAACCTCGAATACAGCATGATCGCCGAACAGATGGGCAAGATCGGCTTCGCCTCGGAGGTGTTCAACTGCTCGGCGCCGGATACCGGCAACATGGAAGTGCTGATGCGTTACGGCACCCTGGAGCAGAAGGAGCGCTGGCTGCGTCCGCTGATGAACGGCGAGATCCGTTCGGCCTTCCTGATGACCGAGCCGGCCGTGGCCTCCTCGGACGCCACCAACATCGAGACCCGCATCGAGCGCGACGGCGACGACTATGTGATCAACGGCCGCAAGTGGTGGTCCTCGGGCGTGGGCGACCCGCGCTGCAAGGTGGCCATCGTCATGGGCAAGACCGACCCGGACAACGCCAGCCGTCACGCCCAGCAGTCGCAGATCCTGGTGCCGATGGACGCCCCCGGCATCGAGATTGTCCGGATGCTGCCGGTGTTCGGCTATGACGACGCCCCGCACGGCCACGCCGAGGTCCTGCTGAAGGATGTTCGCGTGCCGATCGTCGACGGCCTGCTGCTCGGCGAGGGCCGCGGCTTCGAGATCGCCCAGGGCCGCCTCGGCCCCGGCCGTATCCACCACTGCATGCGCACCATCGGCACCGCCGAAGTGGCGCTGGAGAAGATGTGCAAGCGCCTGATGAGCCGCAAGGCGTTCGGCAAGTACCTCTCCGACCACAGCGTCTGGGAACAGCGCGTCGCCGAGGCCCGGATCGACATCGAGATGTGCCGTCTGCTGTGCCTCAAGGCCGCCGACATGATGGACAAGGCCGGCAACAAGTCCGCCCGTCTGGAGATCGCCATGATCAAGGTGGCGGCGCCCCGCATCGCCCTGAAGATCATCGACGACGCCATCCAGGCCCATGGCGGCGCCGGCGTGACCACCGACTTCGGGCTCGCCTCGGCCTATGCTCACCAGCGCACCTTGCGCCTGGCCGACGGTCCGGACGAGGTCCACTGCCGCACCATCGCCCGCGATGAATTCGGCAAGTACGGCGACCTGAAGATGCAGCAGAAGGCCGAGCGGGAACGCTCGCTGGAAGTCGCCGGCATCCGCTAGGCGCTGAAGGCCGCAAGCGGCCGCCAGACCAGACGATCAGCCCGTCGCCGGACCCCGGCGGCGGGCTTTTCAACGGACGGTTTGACTCGCCGTGAACCGAGTCGCCGCCGCTCGCGTTGAGACCGGGCCAATTGTTCGAGGAGTATTCGACATGAAACGGTCTCTGATTATCGCCGGGGCGGCCTGCCTGGCCCTCGCCGCCGGGGCCGCCAATGCCCAGGTGCTGGGCGGGTCGGGCGGCCTGACCGGCTCGGCCAGCGGTGGGCTGGGCGGGCTGACCGCCTCCGGCGCCGGGTCGTTGAGCGGGGATGTGACCATCAACCGGCCGGACACCAGCGCGGTCGACCGCGCCACGGCCGCCGCCGAGGCCCGCGCCGCGCGGGCCAGGGCCAAGGCCGCCAAGACCCGGTCGGAGTCGCTGCAGACCGTCGCCGAGGCGCGCGGCGAGACCGCCCGCAAGGCCGGACAGACCCGTGGCGACGCCGCCCGCACCGCGGGCCAGGCCCGGGGCGCGGCGAGCACCGTCACGCCCAAGCCCGCGGTGGACGTCTCCGCGAGCGCCGAGGTCGAGGCGGGCCCGAAATAGGATGGGTTATCGGGCCCCGCTCCGTGGAGCGGGGCCCATCTGCCTGACGCTCAGCGCGACGAGCGCTCGAGCAGCTGGATCAGTTCCTGCGCCTTGGTGCGCTGGGCCTCGGCGTCGCCGCTGACGATGGCGCCTTCGATACAGTGGTTGAGGTGCTCACGGAGCATCTCGGTCTCGACCCTGTTCACCGCCGCCCGCACCGCCTGGAGCTGGGTGAGGACGTCGATGCAGTAGCGGTCCTCCTCGATCATCCGGGCGATGCCGCGCACCTGGCCCTCGAGGCGGTTCAGACGATTGAGCAGCTTGGGTTTGTCGGCGCGGATCACTTCAGCCTCCGGAATTCGACGCGAGATCATATAGGGCGGGGGGGTATTTGCAATATGCCCCTACGGGGTATAAAGGCCCTGATCTGGAGGATCCGGATTATGGTAGACGACGCCCCGGCCCACAGCGGCCACTCTCCCGTCCAACAGGACCACCCGACCGGCATGGCCCGCGACCCGGTGTGCGGAATGACCGTCGATCCGGCGACCACCCCGCATCACGCCGAACACGACGGAACGGCGTTACATTTCTGCTCGGCCGGTTGCCGGACGAAGTTCGTCGCCGATCCCGGGCGATACCTCGGCGACAGGCCGCCCGCGCCTCCGGCGCCGGCCGGGACCCCATTCACCTGCCCGATGCATCCGCAGATCCGGCAGGAAGGCCCCGGGTCCTGCCCGATCTGCGGCATGGCCCTGGAGCCGGAGATGGTTTCGGCCGGGGACGCGCCCAACCCGGAGCTGGCGGACTTTTCCCGCCGCTTTGTCATCGGCGGCCTGCTGACCCTTCCCCTGCTGGTCATCGAGATGGGCGGCCACATGTTCGGCCTGCATTTTCCCTGGTCGGCGACCCTGGGGGCCTGGATCCAGCTGGCGCTGGCCACGCCGGTGGTGCTGTGGGCCGGCTGGCCCTTCCTGCAGCGCGGCGCGGCCTCCCTGCGCAGCGGCCATCTCAACATGTTCACCCTGATCGCCATGGGAACCCTGGCGGCCTGGGGCTTCAGCGTCGTGGCCACCCTGGCGCCGGGCGCCATTCCGGCCGCCTTCCGCACGGCCATGGGCGCGGCGCCGATCTATTTCGAGGCCGCGGCGGTGATCGTGGTGCTTGTGCTGCTGGGTCAGATCCTCGAGCTGCGGGCCCGGGAGCGGACCTCGGGCGCGATCAAGGCGCTGCTCAACCTGGCCCCCCGCACGGCCCGTCGACTGAACGATGGCGGCGACGACGAGGAAGTCGCCGTGGACCAGATCGTGGTCGGCGACCGCCTCAGGCTGCGGCCGGGCGAGAAGATACCGGTCGATGGCGAGGTGCTGGAGGGCCGCGCCGCGATCGACGAGTCCCTGATCACGGGCGAGTCGATGCCGGTGACCCGGGAGCCGGGAGACCGCCTGGTGGCAGGCGCCCTGAACATGACCGGATCGCTGGTCATGCGGGCCGACAAGGTCGGCGCCGACACCCTGCTGTCGCAGATCGTGCAGCTGGTCGCCCAGGCCCAGCGCAGCCGGGCGCCGATCCAGGGGCTGGCCGACCGTGTCGCCGGCTGGTTCGTGCCTACGGTGATCGCCGCAGCGCTGGTCAGCTTCGCGGCCTGGGCCTGGCTGGGGCCGCAGCCGAGCCTGGGCTATGCCCTGGTGGCGGCGGTGTCGGTGCTGATTATCGCCTGTCCGTGCGCCCTGGGCCTGGCGACGCCGATGTCGATCATGGTCGGCGTCGGGCGCGGCGCCCAGGCCGGCATCCTGATCCGCAACGCCGAGGCTCTGGAGCGGCTGGAAAAGGTCGACACCCTGCTGGTCGACAAGACCGGCACCCTGACCGAGGGCAGGCCGGCGGTGACCGCCGTCGCGCCCGCCGCTGGCCAGGATCGGCGCGAAATCCTGCGGCTGGCCGCCAGCCTGGAACGGGCCAGCGAGCATCCGCTGGCCGAGGCCATCGTCCGCGCCGCCGCCGCCGAAGGCCTGGCCCTGGCCGAAACAGAGGATTTCGATTCCCCGGTCGGGCGGGGCGTCAGTGGACGGGTCGAGGGCCGGAGTCTGCTGCTGGGCAGCGCCCGCTTCCTGGCCGAGTCCGGGGTGGTTGTCGACGACATGGAGGATGCCGAGGCCCTGAAGCGGGACGGCGCGACGGTCGTCTTCCTGGCCGTCGACGGCCAGGCAGCGGGCCTGTTCGCCATCTCCGATCCGGTCAAGGCAACCACGGTCGGCGCCCTCGCGGCCCTGTCGGAGGCGGGCATCGCCGTGGTCATGGTCACCGGCGACAGCCCGGCGACCGCCCGGGCCGTGGCCGCCCGGCTGGGTATCTCCGACGTCGAGGCCGAGGTCCTGCCCGGCGACAAGGCCGCTCTGGTCGAGCGCTACCGCGCGCAGGGCCGGGTCGTGGCCATGGCCGGCGACGGGGTCAACGACGCCCCGGCCCTGGCCGCCGCCGATGTCGGGGTGGCGATGGGCGCCGGCGCCGACGTCGCCATCGAAAGCGCGGGGGTCACCCTGCTGAACGGCGATCTGGGCGGCCTCGTCCGGGCCCGAGGGCTGTCCCGGACGACGATGAGCAACATCCGCCAGAACCTGTTCCTGGCGTTTGTCTACAACATCGTCGGGGTGCCTGTGGCGGCCGGCGCCCTTTATCCGGTGTTCGGCTGGCTGCTGTCGCCGATGATCGCCGCCGCGGCGATGTCGCTGTCATCGGTCAGCGTGGTCGGCAATGCGCTTCGGCTGCGGACCATCAAACTGTAGAAGGCCGTCTAGCGGGTGACGACATCCCGTTTCATTGGGGCCAGCCGGGCCAGCAGGCGATTCTGCATGGCGAAAGGCACGCCCTCCATGTCCATCGCCTTCTGCAGGTTCTCGACCAGGGCGTTCATGTTGGCGGGGGTCAGGCCCATGTCCTTGTGGACCTCCGCCATGGCCCGGCCGCTGTAGGCGCAGCCGCCGCCGAGGATGTAGCAGAACTGCTCGCTGAGAGTCCGCTTGATCCGCACGGGATCGAAAGGCTTGAAGATCGGCGCGGTGCGCGGATCGGCGAAGCTGAGATCCACCAGGGTGCCGGCGATCCGCTCGATGCCCTCGCGACCATGGAAGGCCTCAAGCACCCTGGGATCGGAGATCGGCGCGGCCCCGGCGTTGGCGTCCGAGGTCGTATAGGGGTCAACCGCCTCCTCGCCCGGCATGGCCCAGGGCCTCGCCTCGGTCGACGGCGTCTCCTGGGCGGAGGCCGCGTTGGCGCAGAGCAGAACGGCGACCAGGGCGAGGGCGTTTTTCATCGATCTAGAAACCGGCTTGCAGGGAAATGTAGAAACCGCGCTGATCCTTGAAGGTGGCGATATCGCCAAGGTCGACATAGGCGGCGGTCACGGAGAGGTTCTTGCTGAAGGCGTAGGCGACAAAGATGTCGGCCCAGTCGTCTTCCCGGGCGAAGCCCAGGTTGTCCGGCTTGGTGCGATATTCAACGCCGATGGCCAGGCGCTTGTTGGCCAGCCAGGCGACCGAGCCCTCGAACTGGGCCGAATAGTCGTCCTTGCCCGGGCCCCCGAAGCCGAGCAGGCCAAGCTGGTTGGCTTTGGTCATCCGCACGGTTCCATTGAGCACCAGACTTTGATCCAGCAGCACCTTGGTGGCGGCGACATAGTAATCGACACCCTGATCATCCCGGCCGCCGACGGCGGCGATGATGGGGCCCTGGTCATTCTTCTTGTACTGGGCGCCGACCGCGATCTGCGGCAGCCAGCGGTCCTGGTCATAGACGGCGTCGCCGGCCACCACGACCTTCAGCCCGACAATGTCCTGGTGGAAGGCGAAACCCTTGCCCAGACCCAGCTTCGCGCCGGTATCGCCGGTGTCGAAGGTCTGACGGGCGTAGGACAGCTCGACCCGGTCAAACAGGCCGACCGCCGCGCCCCAGGTCGAGAACTCGTAGTCAGGGAGCTTGAGGTAGGTCCCGTGGACGTTGCCCCCGACCTCGCCCTCGGTCCCGTATCCGGTGGTGGTCGCCCAGCTGGCCAGGCCGCCGCCGCCGGCGCCTTCCACGGTGCTGACGCCGCCGGTCAGCAGCAGCTTGCCGCCCGTCTCCAGGCCCTGGGCCGCGACCTGACTGGCCGTGAGCGTGAGCAGGAGGGCTGCGCCACCCGCCAGTCCGGTTTTCGCCCGCATCGCGCATCGCCCCTGCCCGACACCCCCATCGGGCGCCGCGGTCCGACACTCGGTAACAATACTTAATGGCGAGTTTGCCGCGTTATAGCGGCAAGGGAATAAAAATACCGTTCAAGTTGCGAGATTTATCTGCGACCTGGCCGATTCATCGAGTTTTCATCTGGGCGCCTCAAGACGGGGCGCATGCGTGTGCTGCTTTGTCTGCTGCTTCTTCTTGCGCCGGTTCAGGCATGGGCTGGTGATCTGGTCGTGGAGGTCCGTGGCGCCGACGGCGCGCCGGTGCGCGACGCGGTCGTGACGGTCTATCCGGCCTCGGGCGTTCCCAGGGGGCCGATCAAATTTCCCTGGCCGCTGACGGTTGCGCAGCAAAACATCCAGTTCGATCCGTTTGTGCTGGTGGCGCCGGTCGGGGCGGCCGTTTCCTTTCCCAACAGGGACAAGGTCCAGCATCACGTCTATTCCTTTTCCGCCGGCAACAGGTTCGAGCTGAAGCTGTTCGGCAAGGACGAGAGCCGCAGCGTCACCTTCAAGGCGGTCGGCGTCGCCGCCATCGGCTGCAATATCCACGACCAGATGGTCGGCTTCGTGAAGGTGGTCGATACCCCCTTCGCCCTCAAGACTGGCGCCGACGGCCTGGCCACCATCCGCGGCCTGCCGGCCGGGGCCGCCACCGTGCGGGTCTGGCACCCCTATCTGCGGGCGCCGAAGAACGAGGTCTCCAGCGCCGTCACCGCGCCGGCGTCCGGCGCCATCCGCCAGTCGGTCAAGGTCGACATCCGGGCCCCCGCCGGCGGGCATATGCACTGATGACCGTCCCGTCGCGCCTTGTCCGGTTCACCAGCCTGCGGGGGCGGCTGACCGTGCTCTATGCCGGACTGTTCGGGGCCGCCCTGCTGTTGACCGCCGTGGCCGTGGTGTTCTCGGTCAGCAACAACGCCCGGCGACAGGTGGAGAGCGAACTGACGGCCGGGGGGGCGGTGTTCGACCGCATCTGGGCCTTGAAGGCCAGCCAGTTGGCTGACGGCGCGAGGGTCCTGGCCCGCGACTTCGGCTTCCGGGCGGCCGTGGCCTCGGGCGACGCGCCGACGGCAGTCTCGGCCCTGACCAACCTGAAGGGCCGGCTGTCGCTGGACCGCGCCTTCATCATCGGCGTGGACGGAAGCGTGACGGGCGCGGCGGACATCGACGAGGCGACCGCCACCAGCCTCTGGTATGCCCTCGACAGCGGTCAGCTCGGCGGCGTCCTCCAGCTTGACGATACCGCCTATCAGGCGGTGGCGGAGCCGATCATGGCGCCGCAGCTGATCGGCTGGGTGGTCTTCGCCGAACGTCTGGACCGCAAGGAGATGAGGGCGCTCGAGAGCCTGGCGTCGATCCCGCTGTCGGCCGCGGTTCTGAGCCGCAATGAGGGCGGCGCCTGGCGCTCGACCGATACCGGCCAGCGGACTGACGACAGGCTGGTCAAGCTGATCGAGGGCAACGACCAGGGCCAGACCGGCCGCCCCCGGCGGCTGGACACCCCGCAAGGCGAGGCGATGGCGCTGACCAAGCCGCTTACCGTGATCGGCGAGAAAAGCCAGGCGGCCCTGGTGCTTCGCTATCCGCTCGATCTGGCCATGGCCCCCTACCGCAGTCTGATGCTCAGCCTGTTCCTGGTCGGCCTGCTGGGCCTGGCGACCCTGGTCGCCGGCAGCTGGCTTCTCGCCCGCTCGATCACCCGGCCGGTGTCCGCCCTGGATGAAGCCGCCCGCCGCCTGCGCGACGGCGGGGAGGTCCAAGTCGCGGTCGAGACCCAGGATGAGATCGGCCGCCTGGCCGCCAGCTTCAACGCCATGGCGTCGGGCATTCGCGAGCGCGAAGGTCGCATCACCACCATGGCCCTGACCGACCAGGAAACAGCGCTGCCCAATCGCCGCGCGCTGGAGGCGGCCCTGGCGGCGGAAGCCCCGGAAGACCTGTTTGTCGCCGCTATCGGTGTGGATCGCTTTCCTCAGGTTCGCGCGGCGGTCGGCTATCGACTGGCCGGCGAGATGCTGCGGCAGTTGGCCCTGCGCGTCGTCGCCCTGCGCCCGGACGATCTCTGCGCCCGCCTCTCCAGCGAGCGGCTGATCCTGATGATGCGGGCGGACTGCGCCGACGGCGCCCTTGAGGCGTTGCAGGTCCTGGTCGCCGATCTTTCTCATCCGGTCATGGTCGATGGCCAGACCATCGACGTCGGCCTCAGCGCCGGGCTTGCCGCCGTGGCCGACGATCATCCGGCGCCCGCCGTTGAGCGGGCCAGCATCGGCCTGGACCAGGCCCGCGCCGCGCGTCGGCCCGTCGCCGCTTTCGACGCCGCAGCCTATGGCGATCCGGCCTCCAAACTGTCCCTGATGAGCGAGATGCTCGCCGCCCTGGACAGCGGCGAGATCAGCATGGCCTATCAGCCCAAGCATGACACCCGCGCCGGCCGCGTGACCGGGGTCGAGGCGCTGGTCCGCTGGAACCATCCGACCCGGGGCTTCGTCGCCCCCGACATGTTCGTGGAACTGGCCGAGGAGACCGGCCATATCCGGGCCCTGACCCGCTGGACCCTTCAGCAGGCCCTCGCCGATCAGGCGCTGATGCGCCAGGCCGGTCATGATCTGATGATGTCGGTCAATCTGTCCGGACGGATGTTGGGCGAACCGGATTTTGCTGTGGAGGCCATCCAGATGATCGCCGCCGCCGGCGGGCGGATCTGTCTGGAAATCACCGAGACGGCGGTGATCGACAACCCCCAGCAGGCCCTGGCCATCATCGATCAGCTACGGGCCGCCGGCATCTCGATCTCGATCGACGACTACGGCTCGGGGCTGTCCTCGCTCAGCTATCTCAAACAGATCCATGCCGACGAACTGAAGATCGACAAGGCCTTTGTCCTGACCCTCGACCGCAGCGCCCGCGACGCCCTGCTGGTCAAGTCGACGGTCGATCTCGCCCACAGCCTGGGGCTCAAGGTCGTCGCCGAGGGCGTGGAAACCGCCGAGTCCCTGGCCATTCTGACCGGCATGGGCTGCGACCTGGCCCAGGGCTATTTCATCGCCCGGCCGATGCCACTTGACGGCGCCCTGGCGTTCCTTGCCGAGGCCGCCGCGGCGGCCGACCCCCAACCGGTGAAGCCGGCGCGGCGCGCCTGACAAATCTTGCTTCCCCTCTCCGAGGGGCAGCCTGCTAACCTGCCGGGCAAAAGCAGGGATGCACGCCATGAATTTCGATCTCGACGAAGACCACCGGATGCTGAAGGACCTGGTCCGCCGGTTCGTCGATGACCATCTGATGCCGCTGGAAGCGACTGTGCTGGAGCGCGAGGCCAGCGGCGGCCCGACCGCGCTGACGGCCGAAGAGACGGCGAAAATCGACGTGGTGTCCCGCGAGCTGGGCCTGTGGGGACTCGACGCCCCGGAAGACGTGGGCGGCTCGGATCTGCCGGCCGTGGCCATGGTCGGGGTCAATGAGGAACTGGGCCGGACGGTGACCCCCTACACCATCCCGCCGGACAGCCCGAACCTGCGGATGCTGATGGCGACCGTCACCGACCGCCAGCGGGCCGCCTATCTGGCCCCCTATGTCGCCGGCGAGACCATCTCGGCGATCGGCATTTCAGAGCCGGGCGCCGGCTCCGACCCGGCCGGGATGACCACCCGCGCCGACCGCGACGGCGACGACTGGGTGCTCAACGGCCGCAAGATCTGGATCACCCGGGGGGCCGAGGCCGACTTTACCATCGTCATGGCCGTGAGCGACCGGGAGAAGGGCGCGCGCGGCGGCATGAGCGCCTTCCTCGTCGACAAGGGGACGCCCGGCTTCATCATCCAGCGCAGGATCCCGATGCTGGGCGGACAGACCTCCTACGAGATCGTGCTGGAGGACTGCCGGGTTCCCGGCTGGAAGCTGCTGGGGACCGAGGGCCAGGGTTTCGCCCCGATGCAGGTGCGGCTGGGCACCCGGCGCTGCGAGATGGCCGCCTGGTCGATCGGCATGGCGCAGCGGGCCCTGGACATGATGGTCGACTACGCCCCGCAGCGGAAAACCTTCGGGGCCGCCCTGGCCGACCGCCAGACCATCCAGAACTGGATCGCCGACGCCGCCACCCGCATCCACGCCGCCCGGCTGATGACCTATGACTGCGCCTGGAAGATGGACCAGGGCCGCGACGTCCGCTCCGAGATCTCGATGATCAAGGGCTACGCCACCGAGATGGCCTGGGAGGTCGTCGACCGCGCCATGCAGACCTTCGGGGCCATGGGCATGACCCGGGAGCTGCCGCTGCATCTGATGGCCTCGAAGCTGCGCACCATGCGCATCTATGACGGCCCGACCGAGGTGCATAACTGGGTGGTGGCGAGGAACCTGCTGGGCGGGCGGCGCTAGGGCGCGGTCCCGACGCCGGGTTACGCCGACCGGCGATACGGGGCAGACTGGCGCCATGACCTGCTTTCGTTCGCTTGTCCTGTCGCTGGTTGTGTTGCTGTCGAGCGCCGCGCCGGGCCTCGCCCAGGCGCCTGCCGAGCCGGCGGGCCAGGCGGCCCCGGTCATCGCCAGTCGCGCCGGAGAGACCGACGACGCCGACATCGCCGCCCGTATTCGCAGCATCTTCGGCGAGATCGAAGGGCTGGCCGGCGTCCAGGTCAGCGTGTCCTCGGGCGTGGTCACCCTTGAGGGGGCGGTGGCCAGCGGGACCGAGGCGGACAAGGCCGCCGCCATCGCCGCCCGGGTCGCCGGCGTCGTCACGGTCCAGAACAACCTGCAGCGCAGTCTGGGCGTGAAGACAAATGTTGCTCCGGCCCTGGGGAAATTCCAGGCCGACCTGCGCGCCATGATCGACGGGTTGCCCCTGCTGGCGGTGGCCGCCGCCATCGGTCTGGTCATCGCCTTGTTCGGCCACTGGCTGGCGGGACGAGGCTTCCTCTGGCGCTGGATTACTCCCAACGGCTTCCTGGCCGAATTGCTGGGCAGTCTGGTGCGCGCCGTCTTCTTCATCATCGGCGCCGTCGTGGCGCTGGAAATCCTCGGCGCCACGGCCCTGCTGGGGGCGGTGCTGGGAGGGGCTGGGGTGATCGGCATCGCCGTCGGTTTCGCGGTGCGCGACACCGTCGACAACTATGTCTCCAGCTTGATGCTCAGCCTGCGCCAGCCGTTCCGGGCCAATGATCACATCGTCGTCGACGGACAGGAAGGCCGGGTGGTGAGGCTGACCTCGCGGGCGACCATCCTGATGACCCTGGACGGCAACCACCTGCGGATTCCCAACGCCATCGTCTTCAAGTCGGTGATCCTCAACTACACCCGCAATCCCGAGCGGCGCTTCGAGTTCGAGCTGGGCATCGACGCCGAGGATGATCCCCTGGCGGCGATGAAGCTGGGGCTGGCCGACCTCGCGGCGCTGCCCTTCGTGCTGGACACGCCCGGGCCGACTGCGGTGATCGAGAAGGTCGGCGATTCCAACATCATCCTGCGCTTCTTCGCCTGGGTTGATCAGGACCACACCGACTTCCTCAAGGGTCGCAGCCAGGCCATCGCCGTCACCAAGGCCAGCCTGGAAGGCGCCGGCTTCTCCCTGCCGGAACCCATCTACCGCCTGCGCTTCGACGCCCAGGCGGCGCCGTCGATGGGGCCCGCGCCCGCCGGCCAGCCCGCCCGGGCGGCGGAGGCGCGCAAGGCCGCGCCCGCGCCCGCCGCGGCCGGCGACACCGCTCCAGTCCCCTATGTCGAGCAGAAGGTGAGGGAGGAACGGGCCGAGGGCGGCGAGGGCGATCTTCTGGACGACAGCACGCCGATCGAATGAACAGGGGCGCCGCCACAACAGGGCCATGAACGGGGCGCCCCATGCCCCGGCCTCGCTGAAGGACGCCCGCCATCGCCCGACCTCTCGCCCTGATCACCGGCGCCTCCTCCGGCATCGGAGAGGCCTTTGCGCAGGCCCTGGCGGCGCGGGGCTATGATCTGGCCCTGGTCGCCCGCCGCGTCGACCGGCTTGAGGCGCTGGCCGCACAGCTGTCCGCCCGCCATGGCGTCGAGGCCTTCGCCCTGCCGATGGACCTGTCGGTCCTTGGGGCTGATGCAGCGGTGCTGGCCGCCATCGACCAGCGGGGCCGCCATGTCGACATGCTGGTCAACAACGCCGGCTATTCCATCGCCCAGAGTTTCGCCGACGTGGCCTGGATGCGGCAGCGGGACTTTCTGATGACCCTGGTGGTCAATCCCTGCGGCCTGGCCCACCGGGTGATCGGCGGCATGGTTGCGAGAGGGCGAGGACGGATCATCAACACCGCCTCCCTGGCCGGCTTCGCGCCCGGCGTGGCCGGTCACAGCCTCTATCCCGGGGCCAAGAGCCTGATGATCAGCTTCAGCCAGGCGCTGGCCGCCGAGTACGGACCCGCCGGCCTGAAGGTGACCGCCGTCTGTCCCGGTTTCACCCGGACCGAATTCGCCGCCGCCAACGGCACCGGGGCGGTGATGGATGAGGCGCCGCGCCGGCTGTTCCAGACTCCGCAGCAGGTGGTCGACGCAGCCCTGAAAGCCAACGACGCCGGCCGGGTGGTGGTCATTCCCGGCTGGTACAACGCCCTCGCCGCGGCCCTGATGCGTCTGCTGCCGATGGGCCTGGTCCGGGCCATCCTGATGCAGGGCTCGAAGAAGTATCACCTCGACGCGGACAGCTAGACCCATGCGCAGCCACTTCGACATCATCGTCATCGGTTCGGGCGCCGGCGGCGGGACCCTGGCGCAGCGACTGGCCCCGACCGGCAAGGCGATCCTGATCCTCGAGCGCGGCGAGCAGCTGCCCCGCGAAGCCGAGAACTGGAGCCCCAAGGCGGTGTTCATCCAGCGCCGCTATCGCACCCAGGAGCGCTGGTACGACAAGCACGGCCATGCCTTCATTCCCAACACCCACTACTGGGTCGGCGGCAACACCAGCTTCTACGGCGCCGCTTTGATGCGGATGCGCGAGCGGGACTTCACGCAGGTCCGCCACGCCGGCGGCGTGTCCCCCGCCTGGCCGATCAGCCTGACTGATCTGGCGCCCTACTATGACGAGGCCGAGCGGCTCTGGCAGGTGCATGGCGCGCGGGGCGAGGACCCGACGGAGACCGGCGACGAGCCGGCTTACGCCTTTCCCGCCGTCAGTCATGATCCCGGCGTCGCCGCCCTAAAGGGCCATTGGGAGATGCAGGGCTGGAAGCCCTTCTCCCTGCCGCTGGGGGTCAAGCTGGACGAGGCCCGGCCCGTCACCTCGACCTGTATCAAGTGCAAGACCTGCGGCGGCTATCCCTGCCTGCTCAAGGCCAAGTGCGACGCCCGCACCCTAGCGATCGAACCGCTGATGGACCTCCCCAACGTCACCCTGCTGCCCGGCCGCAAGGTGCTGAAGCTGGAGACCGACGCCGGCGGCAGGACCGTGACCGAGGTGGTCTGCCAGGCGGCGCACGGCGAGGAACGCTGGAGCGGCGACATTGTCGTGCTGGCGGCCGGGGCGGCCAACACCGCTGTCATCCTCCAGGCCTCGGCCAACGCTGCCCATCCGAACGGCCTGGCCAACGGCTCCGACCAGGTCGGCCGCAATTACATGTTCCATAATTCCTCGGCGGTGATCTCCCTGACCCTGGACCGGCAGGCGGTGACCTTCCCCAAGACCCTGGCGGTCAACGACTTCTACTGGGGCGACCCGCGTGGCGGCTATGACCTGCCGATGGGCCATATCCAGCTGCTGGAATACATGTCCGGTCAGACCTTGGAGGGCCAGATCGAGGACTGGCTGCCGCCCTTCCTGGTGCCCGACGCCCTCTCCGGCGCGGCGGCCGAGCGGATGCTGTCGATGCTGGTGATCTCCGAAGACCTGCCCTCGCCGGACAACCGGGTGAAGCTTGGCCGCGATGGCCGCATCACCCTCAACTACACCTTCGGCAATCTTGAAGGCCACGATCGGCTTGTGAACATCCTCAAGGCCTCTCTGGACGGCTTCTCAAGCCACGCCCATCCAATCTCGCAGCATCACTTCCAGATCGATTCCCTGCTGCCGCTCTACGGCACCGCCCACCAGTGCGGCACGACGCGGTTCGGGTCAGACCCGGCCGCTTCCGTCCTCGACCGCGACTGCAAGGCCCATGAGCTGGATAACCTCTACATCGTCGACACCAGCTTTTTTGTCTCCGCCAATGCGGTGAATCCGACGCTGACGGCAGTAGCCAACGCCATGCGGGTGGGCGATCATCTGATCGACCGGCTTGGTGCGAAGACGCCAGCCTCATCCGATCCGGGAGGAACCCCTTGATGACGACTTTCTACGACATGAGCGTGGCCTGTTACCTGCAGACCGTCGGCGCCGTCTCCGGCTTCCTTGAGGTTGGCCGCAAGCATTTCGAGGCGGCCGGCCACGGCCTGGAGGAGATCGTCGAGGCCCGGCTGCATGACGACATGTTGCCCTTCCGGTTCCAGATCCTGTCGGTGGTCCACCATTCCCAGGGCGCCCTGGACGGCATGCGCGGCGGGGTGGCCGGTCCGCCCGGCGCCTCCGAGCCGCTCGACTATGCAGGCCTTCAGGCGCTGGTCGCCGACACCCTGGCCAAGCTGCAGGCGGCCGACCGGGCCGAGATCGACGCCCTGGCCGGAGGTGACGTGGTGTTTCAAATGGGCCAGATGAAACTGCCCTTCACCAACGAGGGCTACCTGCTGTCCTTCTCCCTGCCCAATCTGCATTTCCACGCCACCACCGCCTACGACATCCTGCGCAACAAGGGCGTTCCGCTGGGCAAGCGTCACTACCTCGGTCACATGCGCATGAAGAGCTGACGGCGCGTCTGCACCGGAACTGCATGTGGGGGGTCGGGCTCTGCACGGCTCCAACCCCCGCGCCTCCACCTGATCCCTGCAGCCTGAGAATCAGGGATCAGGGAGGATGTCGATGGCGACCAGAGCCAAAGGACGGTGGAGCTTCTGGCTGAGGGCGGTGCTGGCGCCGGTGCTGGCGCTTCTCGCCGACCAGCTTCTCTGGGAGCACGGCCTAGGACTGAATCTTGCCCTTCTCGCCGTGGCGCTGATCGCCGTTGTCGCCGTGACCCATCCCCATGCCCGGCGACGGGCCTGGCCGCTGCTGGCGGCGGCTTTAGTGCTGGGCCTGTTCCAGGCCGAGACGCCAAGCTTGATCGGCTGGGTCGGCTTTTCGATCTGTCTCGCCATCGCTGTGCTCTCGGCGCGCGCCGGGTTTGGCCAGGGCGTCTGGACCTGGGTCCAGCGGCTGGCCTGGATGGGCTTTGGTCCCCTGCTCGCCCCGATCGCCGCCCTGCGCCAGCTCGGGCTGAAACGGGTGCGGCGTCGCAAGACGCGGGGCCTGTTGTCATTGGCCGGGCTGGTCGTGCTGCCCCTGGCCGGGGGACTGCTTTTCCTGGCCCTGTTCGCGGCCGCCAATCCGGTGATTTCCAATGCCCTCGACCACATCCAATGGCCCGGCCTTGAACCGATCCGGTTTCTGGTCTGGGGCGTTCTGGGGGGCCTGGCTTTCGCCCTGCTGCGTCCGGTCTGGCTGAAGAAGACGCTACAGCTGGATGAGGCGCGAAAAGGTCCTCCGCTGCCGGGGATCAATCCGGCGTCGATCATCCTGTCGCTGGTCGTCTTCAACGGCCTGTTCGCCCTGCAGAACGGCCTCGATGCGGCCTTCCTGTGGAGCGGCGCGTCGCTGCCGGACGGCATGACCCTGGCCGACTACGCCCATCGCGGCGCCTATCCCCTGATCTTCACCGCCCTGCTGGCGGGCCTGTTCGTGCTGGTTGCGCTGGCCCCAGGATCGGAGACCAGCCAGAGGCCGCTGGTGCGACGTCTGGTGGTGCTGTGGGTGGCCCAGAACCTGTTCCTTGTCGCCAGCGGCATCCTGCGGACCCTGGACTATATCGAGGCCTACAGTCTGACCCCCCTGCGTCTCGCGGCCCTGGCCTGGATGGGGCTGGTCGGGCTCGGATTGATCCTGATCTGCTGGCGGATGATCCGCAGGCGGACGGCGGCCTGGCTGATCAACGCCAACGCCCTTGCCGCAGGCCTGGTCCTGCTGGTCTTTACCGTCGTCGACAGCGGCGCGGTAACCGCCGACTGGAACGTTCGCCACGCCCGGGAGGTGGGCGGCAAGGGGGCGGAACTGGATGTCGCCTACCTGAAACGACTGGGACCGGCAGCCCTGGTTCCGGTCGCAAGGCTGGAAGGGCAGGTCCGCGACTGGCCGCTGAATGAGCGACTGCGCATGGTCCGGGAAGACCTCATGGCGGATCTGGAGGTCCGGCAGGCCGACCCGCTGAGCTGGACCTGGCGCGGTCATCGGCGGCTGGCGCAGGCCAGAGCCCTGATCGCCGCGGCCCCGCCGTCGCCGCCCGCGCCGCCCCTCGCCATCCCGCCCGCACCCCCGCGCGACACGTCCGCGTTGACCTCGGCCCAAACCTCGGAATGATGCACGCCATGTCCCGCTCCATCCTGATCGTCGATGACGATCCGCACATCCGCGAACTGCTCGATTTCGCCCTGACCAAGGCCGGCTATTTGACCCGTCAGGCCGAGGACGGGGCGGCGGCGATGACCGCCTTCGAGGCTCAGGCGCCGGACCTGATCATCCTGGATATCAACATGCCGCGTCTCGACGGGCTGGAGGTCTGCCGCCGGGTGCGGGCCAGGGGCGAGACGCCGATCCTGTTCCTGTCCTCGCGGGATGACGAGATTGATCGGGTGCTGGGCATCGAGCTGGGCGCCGACGACTATGTGGTCAAACCCTTCAGCCCCCGCGAGGTCACCGCCCGGATCAGCGCCATCCTGCGGCGGGCCGGCCAGGGCGCCACGGCGGCCCCGGCCGAGGGCGGACAACTGTCACACGGCCGCCTCACACTCGATACCGACGCCTGGTCGGCGCGCTGGGCGGGCCAGGAGGCGACCCTGACGGTCACGGAGTTCGGCATCCTCAAGGCCCTGGCCGCGTCGCCGACCCGGGTGTTTACCCGTGACGCCATCATCGACCGCCTGCACGGTCCGGGCTTCGCTATCACCGACCGCACCATCGACAGCCATGTGCGCAACCTGCGCGGCAAGTTCGCAGCGCTGGGCGGTCATGACGTGATCGAGACCAAGGCCGGGGTCGGCTATCGATTGGGCCCCTGCGCAGGCGGTACCGCATGACAGGCCGGCGGCCTTGATCGGGCGGGTCAAGGCCGTCCTCAAGCGCTACTGGCCGGCTCTCAGGCTGCGCACCATCCTGCTGGGCGCCCTGGCCTTTGTGGCCTTCCTGCCGGTCGGCAGCGCGGTGCTGCTGCGGGTCTATGAGAACACCCTGGTTCGCCAGACCGAGGCCGAACTGGTGGCCCAGGGCGCGGCCCTGGCCGCCGCCGCCGTCGCCCAATGGCCGGGCGCGCCCCCGCCCCCGCCGGCGGACACCAAGGCCCCGGATTATTATGTTCCCGAGCGGACCACCATCGACCTGTCAGACGGACCGATCCTGCCCGAGCGTCCCAACGCCAGGCCGGCCGCCTCGGCCCCCGACTCGGCGGCCGTGGAGGAGGCCCGCGCCCTGGCCCCGGTCATCGACGCCACGGTCAAGACCACCCTGGCCTCGGTGCTGATGCTCGACAGCCGGGGCCAGGTGGTTCGCGGCTATGGCCTGGGCGGCGATCTGTCCTTCCTGCCGGAGGTCAAGGCCGCGCTGGCCGGCGCTCCGGATACGGTGCTGCGCCGCAATGGCGACTATCGCCCCGACAGCCACTACGAGTGGCTGTCCAAGGCCTCGGCGATCCGCATCCACCATGCCCGGCCGATTGTCGTTCAGGGCCGGGTGGTCGGGGTGCTGCTGCTGTCCCGCTCGCCCCGGGCCCTGTTCCGCGGCGTCTATGAGGACCGGGGCAAGATCCTGTTCGCCCTGGCTCTCATCCTGGGAATGCTGGTGATCATGGCCGGCCTTGTCTCGCGGGGGATCAGCCGGCCCATCGTCGCCCTCAGCCGGGCGGCGCGGGCGGTGACCGCCGGGCGCGGCACGGTGCCGGACACCCCGACCACGGCGGCCATAGAGATCCGCGCCCTGTATGAGGACTTTCGCGAGATGGCCGAGGCCATCGATCGGCGCTCGGGCTACCTGCGCGACTTCGCCGCCGCCGTCAGCCACGAGTTCAAGACACCGCTGGCCGGAATCGGCGGGGCGGTGGAATTGCTGCAGGACCACTTCGAGACCATGAGCCCGCAGGAACGGCGACGCTTCCTCGACAACATCGCCGCCGACAACGCGCGCCTGAACCAGCTGGTCAGCCGGCTGCTGGACATGGCCCGGGCCGATATGGCCAGGCCCGAGGCCGGTGACGCGGTCGATCCCGGCCCGGCGCTGAAACGGGCGGCCGAGGATCGCGCATCGGGATTGAAGGTCAGTCTCGAGCTGCCCGATCCGCTGCTGGCGGTCGCGGTGCCGGCCGCGACCCTGGAGGCGGTGCTGACCACCCTGCTGGAAAACAGCCGTCAGGCCGGGGCGAAATCGGTCGTTGTCTCGGCGGCGGTGCTCGACCGCCGACTCTGCCTCGCCGTCCAGGACGACGGCCCCGGCGTCGCCGAGGCCGACCGCGAGCGCCTGTTCGAACCCTTTTTCACCAGCCACCGGGCCGATGGCGGAACAGGCCTGGGACTCAGCATTGCCCGCTCCCTGCTGGCCGCCAGCCACGCCACCATCGCCGACGTGCCTTGCACGGGCGGCGCCCGGTTCGAATTGCGGCTGCCGCTCGCCCAGTAACTCCAAAATCCGCTCATCCCCCTTCGTCGGGATGAGCGGGGAGGGGTAAGGGGACGCGGCCGGCTGCACCGAATCGGCGCCGACCTCGCCATCGGGTCTTCAAGGGCGGGCGCCATGCTGGCGGCTTCATGTCAGGGAGGACCGCCATGCCCCATTGCGCCCAGATCGCTGCCGATCCCGGCTTCGCCCTCTTCGTTCGTCCGGAAAACAGTCGCTGGATCTGGACCCTGATGAACCTCGACGCCGAGGTCGCCGCGCGGGGCGAGGCCGCCGACCGGGAGACCGCCTGGCGCACGGGCGAATTCGCCGCCGCCGCCGTCGGGGCGCTCGGCCGGGTCGGGAAGCGGAGCTTCTGAAGGCCTCCCCAAGCGCGAAGGATCGGCGGGCCGGGCAGCAGCCTCAGCAGTAGGCCACCCCGCCATCGACGGTGAGGGTCGCCCCGACCACATAGTCGCCGGCGCGGGAGGCCAGATAGATGGCCGCGCCGGCCATGTCCTCATCCGTGCCGATCCGTTTCGCCGGCACCCGGGCGGCGACCGCCTCGGCCTGGTCGCGGGCGGCGATGTTCATGTCGCTGGCGAAGGCGCCGGGGGCGATGGCGCTGCAGACAATGTTGTCGGCGATCAGGGTCTTCGCCATGCGCCGGGTCAGGTGGATCAGCCCGGCCTTGCTGGCGGCGTAGGGATAGGTCTCCTGCGGGTTCACCGCGATGCCGTCGATGGAGCAGATGTTGATCACCTTGGCCGGCCTGTCGGTGCTGGCGGTGGCGCGCAGCATCGGGGCGAGCAGGCTGGTCAGGTAGAAGGGCGTCTTGACGTTCAGGTCCATGACCTTGTCCCAGCCCTTTTCCGGGAAATCCTCGAAGGGGGCCAGCCAGGCGGCGCCGGCGTTGTTGACCAGGATGTCGAGCCCGGACTCATGCTCGCCATAGGCCGAGACCAGCCCCTTCATCCCCTCCATGGTCGAGACGTCAGCGGGCAGGGCGATGCAGCCGAGGTCCTCGGCGGTCTGGCGGCAGGCGACTTCCTTGCGGGCCGAGATGTAGACCTTGGCGCCCTGGGAGATGAAGCCCGCGGCGATCATCCGGCCGATGCCGCGCGAGCCGCCGGTGATCAGGGCCGTGCGGCCGGCGAGGGAAAAGAGGTCGGACATCTTGGCGCTCCATGTGATTTTTCAGGCACCATAGACCGTCCCTCCCCTTCATGGGGAGGGCATGATCGCTGGCTCACAAAAGGGGAGCGCCGCCTCCCTGCGAAAGGGAGGTATGAAGCCGCTTAGTGCGCCCGTTTCATCTCGCGCTTGAGGCGGGCCTCGGCCTTGGCGGCGGCCTTGCGTTCCTTGCGCTCGCGGCGTTTGGCTTCCAGCTCGGTCTCGGCGGCCTCGGCGCGGGCTTCCATCTCGGCCTGGCGTTTCGCCTCGGCGGCCTTGCGCGCCTCTTCCTTTTCCGCCTCGCGCCGGGCGCGGATTTCCTCGAGTTCGCGGGCCTTGCGGGTCTCACGGTCGACGAAGTTGGGGTCGGTGACGGTGGGCTTGGGCTTGAACCGGGCCAGCATGGCCTTCTTGGCCTCGGCGGCGGCTTTCATACGGTCGTTGAAACCGGTCTGCAGTGGGTCTCTCATCAGTCCTGTTGTCGGGTTGGGGTTGGTCCTTGGCTGGGCCCGCTCAACGGCATCCGGGCCCGGGATGCGAAACGGTCACAGCGGCGCCGGGAGCCTGTGGATGGGCCCGGTCGCCGCTGGACGGTGGATGGCTAGTTCCGCGCCTTGCGGGCCGCGTAGCGGGCGTCGCGCTTGGCCTTCTGTTCGGCCTTGCTCAGCGCCTTGCGTTCCTTGCGTTCGCCGCGCTTGGCCTCAAGGGCCGCTTCTTCGGCGGCGGCGATGGCCTCGGCGTCGAGGGCGCGGCGGGCTTCGGACTCCAGACGGGCCTTTTCCTTTTCCGCCTCATGGACGGCGCGCTTGGCGGCCAGTTCCTCGGCCTTGCGGGTGGCGCGGTCGACGAAGTTGGGGTCGACGACGGTAGGCTTGGGTTTCATCCGGGCCAGCATGGCCTTCTTGGCTTCAGCCGCGGCGGACAGACGGTCAGTAAAGCCCGTCTTCAGGGGATCTTTCATTCATCTCTTTCGAATTGGTAGCGAAGTCGCAGGGGCGTCAAATCGCAGATCGCCTGATAAGGCAACCTTTGAAAGCCCATGGTGATATCCGAAAACCGCGAGACGCGGGCTTCGGTTCCGTCGATGATACACCACATGGACCTCGATCACGACGCCTGTTATCGCGCCATCCAGTCGCGCGACCCCCGTTTCGACGGTCGGGTCTTCACCGGCGTGAAGACCACAGGGGTCTATTGCCGACCCGTCTGCCCGGCCCGGATGCCGAAGTCGGAGAATGTGCTGTTCTATCCCAGCGCCGCCGCCGCCGAGGCCGCGGGGTTTCGCGCCTGCCTGCGCTGCCGACCGGAAACCTCGCCCGACCTGGGCGCCTGGAAGGGCGCTTCCAACACCGTCTCCCGCGCCCTGCAGCTGATCGAGGCCGGCGCCCTGGACGGCGGCGACGTCGAGGCCCTGGCCGCGCGGCTGGGAGTCGGCGACCGGCAGCTCCGCCGCCTGTTCCAGCAACATCTGGGCGCCACCCCGGTCGGCGTCGCCCAGACCCGCCGGGTGCTGCTGGCCAAGCAGCTGATCCACGAGACGCGCCTGCCCATGGCCCAGGTGGCCCTGGCGGCGGGGTTCGGCAGCGTGCGACGCTTCAACGAGACCTTCCAGCATCTCTATCAGCGGCCGCCGGCCAGCCTGAGGCGGCGCACCACCGATCCCGCCGGCCGCGCCGACGCCAGCGACGGGGTGACCCTGAAACTGCGCTACAAGCCGCCCTACGACTGGGACGGCCTGCTGGCCTTCCTGGCCCTGCGCGCCATTCCTGGCGTCGAGGTGGTGCGAGGCGACAGCTATGCCCGCACCATCGCCCTGGGGGACGATATGGGCACGCTGGAGGTTCGTCCGTGCGGCCGCGATCAGCTGGCGGTGCATGTGCGGTTTCCCGCGCCCAGCGCCCTGCCGGCGATTCTGGCCCGGGTGCGGCGGGTGTTCGATCTGGCCGCCGATCCGGTGGTTATCGCCGAGCATCTGTCGGCCGATCCCGATCTGGCGGCGCGGCTGGCCCGGCGGCCGGGCCTGAGGGTGCCCGGCGCCTGGGACGGCTTCGAGCTGGCCATCCGCGCCATCCTCGGCCAGCAGATCACGGTCCACGCCGCTGTCCGGCTGGCCGGCAAGCTCGCCGCCGACTACGGCCAGCCGCTGCCGCAGGCCTGGGCCCGCGAGGGCCTGACCCTGGCCTTTCCCAGCGCCGCGCGCCTGGCCGCCGCCGATCTCTCCAGCCTGGGCATGCCCCGCGCCCGCTCGCGCGCGCTGGAGGCGATGGGCGCGGCGGCGGCGGCCGACCCCGCGCTGTTCGGACCGCGACAGGACCTGGACACCGCTATTCGCGCGCTGAAGGCGCTGCCCGGCATCGGAGAATGGACGGCGCAGTACATCGCCATGCGCCAACTCCGCGAACCGGACGCCTTCCCCGCGGCCGACATCGGCCTGATGCGGGCGCTGGAGACCCCGGAGACCGGCCGGCCCACCGCCGCCCAACTGCTGGCCCGCGCCGAGGCCTGGCGTCCCTGGCGGGCCTATGCCGCTTTGCATCTTTGGGCCGGCGACGCCGCCGCCATTCAGGAGAAGGCCAATGCCAGAGCAGCCGCCTGAGATCCTCACCCTGGAGCGTTACCCCTCGCCGATCGACGGACTATGGCTGGCCGTCGACGGGGCCGGAGTTCTGCGCCTGCTGCACTTTGACCGGCCGGCAGACGATTTCGTCGC
The DNA here is from genome assembly GCA_016125585.1 of Caulobacter sp. Lineage (GTDB taxonomy): Bacteria > Pseudomonadota > Alphaproteobacteria > Caulobacterales > Caulobacteraceae > Caulobacter. The sequence goes on along the minus strand of WGLL01000018.1, from coordinate 52,771 downwards.
CACGGTCCGTCGCGCCTACCCGAGGGCGGACCTGATCATGGGCCGGGCGCCGCCTTCGGTGCGCGAGCCGTTGGACGCCTATTTCGCCGGCGACCTGGCCGCCCTTGAGCGCATTCCCGTCCAGGCGGTCGGCAGCGAGTTCCAGAAGTCGGTCTGGGGTCAGTTGCGGCAGATTCCGGTCGGCCAGACCCTCAGCTACGGCGCCGTGGCCCGGCGGCTGGGCAAGCCGGACGCTTCCCGCGCCGTCGGCCTGGCCAATGGCTCCAACCCCATCGCCGTGGTGGTCCCCTGTCACCGGGTGATCGGCGCCGACGGGTCGCTGACCGGCTTTGGCGGCGGGCTGCCGCGCAAGAAGTGGCTGCTGGAGCATGAGGGCGCGCATTTTGTCCCCCCCACCGCCAGCCTGTTCTGATCAGACGACCAGCAGAGGCGTCAGGGCCTCGCCGGCGCGCATGGCCCGCAGCGGACCGGTGTCGCTGTAGACCGTCTCCTCGACGATCAGGCCGTCCTTGAGCCGGATCTTGTCCACCCCGCGCCAGTCGAACCGGCCGGAGGGACCGGCGCGGGTCGACTGCCATTCGATGATCACCACGTCTCCCCGCCAGGTCCAGTCGAGCAGCTGCCAGACAAGGTCCGGCGCCTGGGCGTTCTGGGCGGCGTTGAGGGCGGCGATCTGGGAGCCCTTCAGGGGGCGGTCGATGAAGGGGTAGGTGAGCACGCCTTCGGGGTCCCACAGCCGGGCGAAAGCCTCGCCGTCGCGGGCCGCCCAGGCGGCGGCGAAACGGGTGACGAAATCCTGGACGTCTGCTTCGGTCATGGCCGATCGCTCCTGTTGCTGTCGGAGCGATGGTGACCGGCGTGGAATAGACTGTCTGGCGGAAGACGGACCTGACCGGCAGGCGGTCGTCGACAAGGAGCGTCAGGGGTTGGCGGAGGCGTCCCGGGCCAGGACCGGCGCCAGGCGGGCCGCCCAGCGGGCATAGACGGCGCCCATCACATGCCGGCCGTCGGAGCTGTCGGCCGGTTCGAGCCGGCCGGTCGGTATGACCTGCGGGTTGAGGTCCAGCCATTCGCAGGACCCGTCATCACAAAGCCTGGCATAGGCCTGGTTGAGGGCGACGATCTTGCGGTTCACCGCATCATCGGCGGTGAACAGCACCGACTGCAGGATGACCCGCCGACCCTTCAGCCGCTTGAGGATGGCCGCGACGTTGGCGGCGCTGGCCTGCGCGGTCCAGTCCTTCCCCTTCAGGTCGTTGAGCCCGATCATGATCACCACCGTGCGGGCGGACTCCGGCACCGAGGCGTCCAGGCGGCCCAGAAGCGCCCGGCTGGTGTCGCCGCCAATGCCGCGGTTGGCGACCTGCGGCCCAAGCAGTTCCGGCCACTCGGCCAGCTGGGTGATGGAATCGCCCAGCATGACCACGGAGGGCTTGCTGTGGAGGTTGGCGAAAATGCTCATCCGCAGCCGGTAACGCGGCCGGGTCTGCGGCTCGGCGGCGAACTGCCAGGCGGCTTGACTGGCGCGCCAGCGATTGATCACCGGCTTCACGCCATAGCCCAGGGTGGCGAAGACAAGCGCGACGGCGAGCAAGACCAGGATCGGGCGACGGGCCAGCATGCCCGTCAGCGCCGCCCGGAGCATCACTGGCAGGCCAGGCATTCCTCGTAGTCCGTCGGGGCCGCGGCCTCGGCGCTGGCGCGGGCCTCGTCCTCACCGGCATGGGCGGCGCGCTGCACCGACTTGGAGCGCAGGTAGTAGAGGCTCTTCATGCCCCGCTCCCAGGCGGTCCAGTGCAGCATGTGCAGGTCCCATTTGTCGACGTCGCCGGGCAGGAAGACGTTGACCGACTGGCTCTGGCAGATTTCCGGGGTCCGGTCGGCAGCCAGCTCGATGATCCAGCGCTGGTCCAGCTCGAAGGCCGTCTTGAAGACGTCCTTGTCGTCCTGGCTGAGGAAGTCGAGGTGCTGCACCGAGCCCTCATGGCTGAGGATCGAATCCCAGACCTGCGGGGTGTTCTTGCCGTGGCCGTCGAGGACGCGCTCGAGGTAGGGGTTCTTGACCGCGAAGGTGCCCGACAGGGTCTTGTGGCTGTAGATATTAGCCGGGATCGGTTCGATGCCGGCGCTGGCGCCGCCGCAGATGATGCTGATCGAGGCGGTGGGGGCGATGGCCAGCTTGTGGCTGAACCGTTCCATCACGCCGCGCTCGGCGGCGTCGGGGCAGGGGCCCTTTTCCTCGGCCAGCTTGACCGAGGCCTTGTCGGCCTCGCGGCGCAGATGCTTGAACAGCCGCATGTTCCAGCTCTTGGCCATGGCGCTCTCGAAGGGCACGTTCTGGGCCTGCAGGAAGCTGTGGAAGCCCATCAGGCCCAGACCCACCGACCGCTCGCGCATGGCGGCGTAGACGGCGTTCTTGGCGTCGACAGGGGCGCGCTGGATGAAATCCTCCAGCACGTTGTCGAGGAAGCGCATGATGTCCTCGATGAACATCGGCTCGTCGCGCCATTCCATGAACGACTCGGCGTTGACGCTGGACAGGCAGCAGACGGCGGTCCGCTCATTGCCCAGGTGGTCCTTGCCGGTGTGCAGCATGATCTCGCTGCAGAGGTTGGACTGGCGCACGCTCATGCCCAGGTCCCGCTGGTGCTGCGGCATGGCGCGGTTCACCGCGTCGGAGAAGATGATGTAGGGCTCGCCGGTCTGAAGGCGCAGCTCCAGCACCTTCTGCCAGAGGCTGCGGGCGTCGACTTCCTTCAGAACCTCGTTGTTCTTGGGGCTGCGCAGGCCGAACTTCTCGCCGTTCTGCACCGCGTGCATGAACTCGTCGGTGATGTTGATGCCGTGGTGCAGGTTCAGGGACTTGCGGTTGAAGTCGCCCGAGGGTTTGCGGATCTCGAGGAACTCCTCGATCTCGGGGTGGTGGATGTCGAGATAGACCGCCGCCGAGCCGCGGCGCAGGCTGCCCTGGCTGATGGCCAGGGTCAGGGAGTCCATGACCCGGATGAAGGGGATGATGCCGCTGGTCTGGCCGGCGCCCTTGACCTTCTCGCCGATGGAACGGACGCCGCCCCAGTAGGTGCCGATGCCGCCGCCGTTGGCGGCCAGCCAGACGTTCTCGTTCCAGGTGTCGACGATGCCGTTCAGCGAATCACCGACGGCGTTGAGGAAGCAGCTGATCGGCAGGCCGCGATTGGCGCCGCCGTTGCTGAGCACGGGGGTCGAGGGCATGAACCACAGTCGGCTCATGTAATCGTAGACGCGCTGGGCGTGGTCGGCGTCGTCGGCGAAGGCGGTCGCCACCCGGGCGAACATGTCCTGATAGGATTCGCCCGGCAGGAGATATCGATCTTCCAGCGTGGTCTTGCCGAAGTCGGTCAGAAGCGCATCGCGACTGCGATCGACCTGAACCTTCTTGACGAGGGAAAGTTGTGGACGGTCCGAGAGCCACGGTTCGGAACCAGCGGCCTCGCCCAGCGGAATTTGACGTGCGACGTCACCCATCATGTGCCCAAAACCCGTAATCAAACAGCCACTTCGGTGCGGGAGGAGCCCGTCCGAAACTCTATATATAGTGGGCGAAGCGCCCCTCACACCCACTATATGGGGCCACGAGGCCTAATGACTCGTCAACGGGGTCGAACGCCCGGGAGGCGACTTTTTCGTTAACAAGCTGTTGACGAACCGTCGCACAAACATCGCAAACCCAACAGGGCCGGGCGTTCTCCGCTCCTCATAAATCTGCGCTATGACACGACCGTGATGATGCGTCGCAGACAGCCTCCGATTGCCGGCCAGCCGGTCACGGCGTCGGGCGTGTAACCGAGCCGGACAATCACCAGGCGCCGCGAGGGAATGACCATGGCGACCTGCCCGTCCAGACCCCGGGCGTGGAAGGCGTCGGGCGGCTGGCCGCCGAGCAGGGTGGGCCCGGCGCCGGGGCCGGGACGTCCCTCCAGCCACCAGCCGGCGCCGTAGCTGGGTTCGACCGTCGCCGTCGCCGCAAACCTGGCCCAGCCGGGCGGCAGGATCCGCGCGCCGTCTCTTGCGCCGTCGTCGAGATACAGGTCGGCCAGTCGGGCAAAGTCCCGGGTCGTCGCCCACGCCAACGAACCGCCGTAGAAGGTCCCGGCCGGATCGAACTCGAACAGGGCGCTGTCCATGCCGGCGGGAGCGAACAGCCGCCGTCGCATCCAGGCGGCCATGGCGTCGCGGCGCGCGCCGGGGGCTTTCAGAGCCGGGAACAGGCGGGCGGACAGCTCGGCGGCGACCAGGTGATAGGCGCCGGTGGAATAGTTCCAGTGGGTCCCGGGCGTTCGACGGGGACCCGGCCGGGAGGCGGCGAACCGGGCGACGTCGAAGCGCCCCTCGCCGAACAGCAGCCGGGAGGCGTCGGAGGCCACCGCCACGGGCCGGCGCGCCTCGTCCCAGGGCAGGCCGTCGGTCAGGGTCAGCAGGTGGCGCAGGGTGACGCGGTGCTGGCCCGGGATGACCCCGACCGGCCGGTCGATATCGAGACCGTCATTCAGCACCGCGGCCCCGACCAGGGCGTGGGTGACAGCCTTGGCCATGGACCAGGAAACGTGGCGGACATCCGGGCCTTGACCGGCGCCGTAGCGTTCCATCAGGGTCTGGCCGTTCCGGATGACCAGCAGGGCGTCGGTGCGGCCCTGACGCGGGTCGGCGACAGCCTGGCGCCAGACAGCGTCCAGATCGGCGGCGGGTGAAGGCGGCCGTCCCGCGCCAAGCAGCGGCGCGGCGGCCAGTCCCACAAGGAGGCGGCGGCGGATCATGCCCCACACTAGACGGTCGGTTGGCCCGTTGGGGAGAGCCTCGTCCGGCGCGGCAACCTGATCGGCATCGAGTCTGCCCCCTTTGACAGCAATCGCCCTCTGGCGGTCGGGCCGCCCCGACGATAGGGTCCGCGGCGCAAGTTTTCCCCCCGGAGTTCCGTTCGATGAAGAAACTTCTGCTCGCCACGGCCATCGCTGTCCTGCCCCTGACCGCCTTTGCCGCCGATCCTCTGTTCAGCGGTGACCGGCTCACCGCGCATGTGCAGGTCCTGTCTTCGGATGGTTTCGAGGGCCGCGGTCCGGCGACGGTGGGCGAGACCAAGGCGGTCGCCTACATCGCCGGCCAGATGGCGGCGGCGGGCCTGGAGCCTGGCGGCGACCTGAAGGACGGCAAGCGGTCCTGGACCCAGGACGTGCCGCTGGGCATGTTCAGCATCGATGGCCCGGTCAAGGCCGAATTCACCGTTGGCGGCAAGGCCATGCCCCTGACCCAGGGCGACGAGATCGCCATCCGCGCGGCGATGACCAATGTTGATGAGGTCTCGATCAAGGATGCGCCGGTGGTCTTCGTCGGCTACGGCGTCACGGCTCCGGAGCGCGACTGGGACGACTTCAAGGGCATGGACGTCAAAGGCAAGATCATTGTCGTCCTGGTCAACGATCCCGACTTCGAGACCGGCAAGGGGGACTTTGGCGGCAAGGCCATGACCTACTACGGCCGCTGGACCTACAAGTACGAGGAAGCGGCCCGCCAGGGCGCCGCCGGGGTTCTGGTAGTGCATGAAACGGCGCCGGCCTCCTATGGCTGGGCGACCGTCAAGAACTCCAACACCAACACCATGTTCGACATCGTGCGGAAGGATCCGAAGGCGGATCATACCGACCTCGAGGGCTGGATCACGCGCGACACCGCCGTTTCCCTGTTCAAGGCCGCCGGTCTCGACTTCGAGGTCGAGAAGAAGAAGGCCCGCAAACGCGACTTCAAGCCCACCGAACTGAAAGGCGCCAGCTTCTCGGCCGACTATAAGGTCAAGCACGAGGTCATCGTCTCGAAGAACGTGCTGGGCCTCCTGCCCGGAAAGACGCACCCGGACGAATACGTCATCTACTCCGGCCACTGGGACCACCTGGGCGTCGGCCGTCCTGACGCCAAGGGCGATGCGATCTACAACGGCGCCGTGGACAACGCGACCGGCACCGCCGCCGTCATCGAGATGGGCCGCGCCTTCGCCAAGGGGCCGCGTCCGGACCGGTCCATCGTCTTCATGACCGTCACGGCCGAGGAGAAGGGCCTGCTGGGCTCGGAATATTATTCGGCCAATCCGGTCTATCCGCTGGGCAAGACCGTGGCGGTGATCAACACCGACGCCCTCAGCCCGCTGGGTCCGACGCGGGACTTCAACGTCTCGGGCGACGCGAAGCAGGACCTGCTCGACATGCTGATCGCCAAGGGCAAGAAAGAGGGCCGCGTCTTTACGCCTGATCCCAACCCCGAAGCCGGCCACTTCTATCGTTCGGACCACTTCCCCTTCGCCAAGCGCGGGGTGCCGGCCATTTCCTTCGGGTCGGGCATCGACGTCATCGACGGCAAGCCGGGCGAGGCGGTCGCCTGGGCCGAGGCCTACACCAAGGACAAGTATCATCAGCCGGCGGATGAGTGGTCGCCCGACTGGCGGATGGACGGGATGGTGGTCGACCTGACCCTGTTGCACGATCTGGGGGCGGACCTGGCCAACAGCCGCGTCTGGCCGGAGTGGGCCGAGGGCTCGGAATTCAAGGCCGCCCGTGATGCCACCAAGGACGAACGGAAGTAGAAACCACGAGCCTTCTCCCGCTTGTCGGGAGAAGGCGGCCCCCGAAGGGGGGCGGACCGGGGCAGCGCCGATGCCTGAAGTCTCCTTCATTCGGACAGCCAGCCGTCGGCGGCCGGTGCTGCCCTCATCCGTCGGCTTCGCCGACACCTTCTCCCGTCAAGCGGGAGAAGGGGGAAGCTGCAGATGACCGCCAGCGTCTTTGATCTCTTCAAGCCGGGCATCGGCCCCTCCAGCTCCCACACCATGGGGCCGATGACCGCGGCTTCCCGCTTCGCCTCCGACCTGCGAGCCGGCGGCCGTGTCGGCGAGGTGGTCCGGGTGCAGGTCAAGCTCTACGCCTCCCTGGCCCTGACCGGCCGGGGGCACGCGACCGACCGGGCGGTGATGCTGGGGCTGCTGGGGTTCGAGCCGGCCAGCCTCGATCCCGACGCCGGCGACGCGGCCCTGGAGTCCTTGCGGTCCAGCGGCCGCATGGCGTTGGCCGGCGCGGGCGACATCGCCTTTGATGAACAGGTGGATATCGTCTGGCTCGGGCGTCAGAGACTGCCGCAGCATCCCAACGCCATGACCATCAGCGCCTTCGACGGCGATGACAGGGCGGTGCTGCAGAAGTCCTACTTCTCCGTCGGCGGAGGGTTTGTCCGTGAGGAGTCGGAGTTCGGCTCCAACCTGCCCGATCCGGATGAGGAGGCCATCCCCTATCCCTTCGAATCCGGGGCCGAACTGATCGAAAAGGCGGACGCCGCCGGCCTGACCATCGCCGGCCTGATGATGGCCAATGAGGAGGCCCGCGCGCCCCGCGACGCGGTGCTCGCCCGCATCGACGGCATCTTCGCCGCCATGGAGGGCTGCATCGATCGCGGCATGCGGATGGAGGGCGTGCTGCCGGGCGGGCTGAACGTCAAGCGCCGGGCCCGTCAGGTGCATCAGACCATCATGTGCCGCATCGAACGGGCGGTCAGCGATCCGCTGGCGGCGATGGATTTCGTCAACCTCTGGGCCCTGGCGGTCAATGAGGAGAACGCCGCCGGCGGCCGGGTGGTCACCGCCCCGACCAATGGCGCCGCCGGGTTGTTGCCGGCGGTGCTGCGCTTCTATGACCGCTTCATGTCCGGAACCCCCGAGGGCCGCCGCACCTTCCTGCTGACGGCGGCGGCGATCGGCGCCCTCTACAAGAAGAACGCCTCGATCAGCGGCGCCGAAGTCGGCTGCCAGGGCGAGGTCGGGGTGGCCTGCTCTATGGCGGCGGCGGGACTGGCGGCGGTGATGGGCGGCAGCAACGCCCAGATCGAAAACGCCGCCGAGATCGGCATGGAGCACAATCTCGGCCTGACCTGCGACCCCATCGGCGGCCTGGTTCAGATCCCCTGTATCGAGCGCAACGCCATGGGCGCCATCAAGGCCATCGACGCCGCCCGCTTGGCCATGCTCGGCGACGGCCAGCACTCGGTCAGCCTCGACAAGGTCATCGCCACCATGAAGCGGACGGGCGAGGACATGAACGAGATCTACAAGGAGACCTCGCTGGGCGGGCTGGCGGCGGGGCTGCCGGTCAACCGGGTGGAGTGCTGAGGGGCGGGGATCTTTGGCGCCGGGAAGCATCGCGTGGGGGCTGACGTTGGCCAAAGCCAAGGTTAGGCTAGGCTCCCAGTCGAACTTTCGGGAGGATCCAGATGCGCGCGCAGGCTCTAGCGGCTGTGATAATCGCGGCCGCCATCGTGGTTCCCTCGACGGACCCGGCGCCGGCTCAGGCAGCGGAGCAGTCGGCTTCCAACTCCAGCTGCAACAGCACGGCTGCCAAAGGGAACCATCCGCCTGTGGCCAGCCTCAAGGCCACCCCATCAAAGCTTGGGGTGAGCGCCGCTCGGACGGTCACATTGACCGCTAGCGCGACTGACCCTGACGGAGACGAACTTTCCTACAGCTACACCTATTCCGGCGGTCGAATGCGCGACCAGGGCCCGACTACCGTTTGGGACCTGAGCGGCGTCCAGCCGGGAACCTATACCGCGACAGCCTTCATTGCTGACGGCAAAGGCTGCTACGCCTCTCCGCGCATAGACGTTGAAATCGGGGACTAGGGTGGATCGGTTGGCGCTGGACTGACCGCGCCTTCCGCTAACGGCCCCATGACGCCGCTGACGCAGATCGAGATGGCCGTCCCGTGGATGGACGTCTGAAAGCCGGAAATGATATATAATATCAATACATTGTGCGACGGCGACGGTACTAAGTAACGTCTATCCACGACGTGTTCGGCGGACTATCTGCCTTGTCCCGCCGTTCAATGTTAAAGACCAGGCCGCATGCCGCACGACCACGCCCATGATGACCACGACCACCACCACGGCCATGCCCACGGGCCCGGCGGCCACAGTCATGCGCCCAAGGACTTCGGCCGGGCCTTCGCCATCGGCGCAGGCCTGAACATCGCCTTTGTCGCCGCCGAGGCAGGCGCGGGGCTGTTCACCCATTCCCTGGCCCTGCTGGCCGACGCCGGCCACAATCTCTCCGATGTGCTGGGGCTGCTGCTGGCCTGGGCGGCGGTGATGATGGCCAGGCGCGCGCCTAAGGGGCAGCGCACCTACGGCCTCGGCAAGGGCACCATTCTCGCCTCCCTGGGCAACGCCGGCATGCTGCTGCTGGCGGTCGGGGCCATTGTCTGGGAGGCGGTGCGCCGGTTCGGCTCGCCGCAGGAGATCGCCCCCGGCCCGGTGATCGTCGTCGCCGCCATCGGGGTGGTGATCAACACCGTCACCGCCCTGATGTTCATGCGCGGCCAGGAGGACCTGAACGTCAAGGGCGCCTTCCTGCACATGGCCGCCGATGCGGCGGTGTCTCTGGGGGTGGTGATCGCCGCCGTGGTGATCATGCTGACCGGCTGGAACTGGATCGACCCGGTCATCAGTCTGGCGATCGCCGCCGTCATTGTCGCCGGCACCTGGGGTCTCCTGAAAGACTCCCTCAATCTCGCCCTGGACGCCGCCCCGCGCGGGATCGACCCTGAAGCGGTGCGCCGGTGGCTCAGCGAACGGCCCGGCGTCAGCGAGATTCACGACCTGCATATCTGGGCGATGAGCACCACCGAAACGGCCCTGACCGCCCATCTGATCCGCCCTGAAAACCTCGATCAGGACGCCTTCCTGGAGCAGGTCTGCCACGATCTGCATGAGCAGTTCTCGATCGGCCATGCGACCCTGCAGCTGGAGACCGGCGCCAGCGGCCGGGCCTGTCGGCTGGCCGCCGCCCATGGAGGTCACTAGGGCTTGGCCCCGTTGTCGCTCACCCTCTATCGCGGCGCGATGGCGGCGCTGTCGCCCCTGGCCCGACCGCTGCTTCGCCGGCGGGCCCTGCGCGGCAAGGAGGACGGCGCCCGGCTGGAGGAGCGGCTGGGCCATGCGGCCCTCGACCGGCCGGCCGGCGGGCTGATCTGGATCCATTCGGTCAGCGTCGGCGAGAGCCAGTCGGTGCTGCCGCTGATTCACCGGCTGGCCGCCAGCCGGCCGGACCTGACCCTGCTGTCGACCACAGGAACAGTGACCGCTGCGGCCCTGATGGCGGCCCGCCTTCCGCCCGGCGCCCTGCACCAGTACGCCCCCCTCGACACTCCCGCCGCCGCTTCGGCCTTTCTCGGACATTGGCGACCCGACCTTGTGGTGTTCGTCGAGAGCGAGATCTGGCCAAACCTGATCCTGGGCGCGAAGGCGCTCGGGGCCCGCCTGGCCCTGCTGTCGGCGCGGATTACCGAAAAGACCGCCGCCGGCTGGGCCATGGCCCCGGCCGGCGTGCGTCAGGTGCTGGCCGCCTTCGACCTGATCCTGCCGCAGGACGAGGCTTCCGCCGGGCGCCTGGCCCGCTTCGGGGCCGCATCCGACGGGAGGCTCAATCTCAAGCTGGCTGGGGAGGCTCTTCCCTGCGACGAGGACGAACTGTCCCGGATGAGGACCCAGATCGGAGAACGGCCGGTCGTGCTGGCGGCCAGCACCCACCCCGGCGAGGAGAGCATCATCGCCCTGGCCGCCGAGACCGCCATCCGCGACGCCGCGCCCGGGGCCCTTCTGATCATCGCGCCGCGCCATCCCGACCGCGGCGAGGCGGCGGCCCGGGCTGTTGGCGGGGGCTATGGCGCGGTGGCCCTGCGCTCGCGGGGGGAGGCGATTACCGACCAGACCGCCGTCTATGTCGCCGACACCCTTGGCGAACTGGGCCTGTTCTTCCGCCTCGCCGATGTGGCGGTGATGGGCGGCAGTTTCGTGCCCGACATCGGCGGTCACAATCCCATGGAGCCCGCGCGACTGGGCTGTCCGGCCATCAGCGGACCGTCGGTTTTCAACGCTGCCGAACTCTATGCCGCCATGACCACGCAAGGTCGCGGGGCGTTGCTGGTCGACGGGCCGGGAGCGCTGACCATGACCCTGCACCGGCTGCTGTCCGACCCCGCCGAGGCGAAGGCTCTCGGCGCCCGGGGGAAGACCTTCGCCGAGGCCCAGTCGGCGGCGCTTGAGGCGGCCTGGACCCGGCTGGAGGCCCTGCTGCCATGAAGCTGGCGACACCGCGCTGGTGGTATGTCCGCGACGGGGCGCCCGGCGTCGTGGCCCGCATGCTGCTCACCCCGGTCAGCTGGATCTGGGCGACGGTCACCGCCCGGCGGATCGCGACCACGGTCCCGGTTGATCCGGGCGTGCCGGTGATCTGCGTCGGCAACTTCACGGCCGGTGGGGTCGGCAAGACCCCCGTGGTCCGGGAACTGCTGTCGATTCTCAGGACGCAGGGCATCGCGGCCCATGGCCTGTCGCGCGGCTATGGCGGACGCGAAGCGGGACCCCTGAAGGTCGATCCAGTCCGCCATGCGGCCGCCGAGGTCGGCGATGAACCCCTGATGCTGGCTCAGGACGGCGCCTTCTGGATCGCCCGCGACCGGCTGGCCGGCGCCCGTGCCGCGGCCGCGGATGGCGCCGCGATGGTGGTGATGGACGACGGCCACCAGAACCCCTCGGTGAAGAAGGCCCTGTCGCTCGTCGTCGTCGACGGCGAGACCCGCAACAACGAATGGCCGTTCGGCGACGGCGCGGTCTTCCCGGCCGGGCCGATGCGCGAGCCCCTGAAGGCCAGCCTCGCCCGCACCGACGCGGTGATCCTGATGCTGCCGGCTGATCTGGACGCGCCCGATCCTGACCTGGTCGCATTGTTCGCCGGCAAGCCGGTGCTGGTAGCGCGGCTGGAACCGGCCGGCCCGCCGCCGACGGGACCCCAGGTCGCCTTCGCCGGCATCGGCAAGCCCTGGAAGGTCGAGCGCTCGCTGATCGCCGCGGGGTGCGCGTTGAAGGACTTTGCCCCTTTCCCCGACCACGGCGCTTATGACGAGGCGACCCTGCGAGCACTTGAGCGCCGGGCCGAGGACTTCGGCGCCGGCCTGCTGACCACCGAAAAGGATTGGGCCCGCTTGCCGACCGCCTGGCGGGCTAAGATCGCCTATTGGCCGGTGCGGGCCAGGTTCGAAGACGAGGCGGCGCTCAAGGTCCTCCTCGGGGGTGTCGCCTCGGGGACGGACTAGTCCTCCTGCTTGAAGATCACCCCGCCCTTCATCACGAAGGTGACGTGTTCAAGAACCGTGACGTCGGTCAGCGGATCGCCCTTCACCGCCACCACGTCGGCGGCCCTGCCGGGGGTCAGGGCGCCGATCAGAGCGGACAGGCCCAGGTGGTCGGCGGCCCAGACGGTGGCGGCCCGGATCGCATCCAGCGGCGTGAAGCCGGCCTTGACCAGAAGGGCGAACTCCCGGGCGTTGTCGCCATGGGCCGAGACGCCGGTGTCGGTGCCAAAGGCGATCTTCACCCCGCCGTCATGGGCGCGGCGGGCCATGTCCAGCATGCGCGGTCCGGCCTGCAGGGCCTTGGCCTTCACTTCCGGGGTCATCCAGGTGTCCGGCTTGGCGGCCTCACGGGCCACGAAATCGCCGGCCAGCAGGGTCGGCACCAGCCAGGCGCCGCTGGATTTGAACAGCTTGATCGAGTCGGCGTCGAGGTAGGTGCCGTGTTCGATCGAGTCGCCGCCGGCGCGCAGGAAGGCGTTGATGCCGTCGACGCCATGGGCGTGGGCGGTAACCTTGCGGCCCATCGAATGGGCGGTCTCGACGATGGCCTTCAGCTCGTCGTCGGTGAACTGTTGCGACAGGCCCGCCGCGGTCGGCGACAGCACCCCGCCGGTGGCGGTGATCTTGATGATGTCGGCGCCAGACCGCACCTGTTCGCGCACGGCCCGGCGACAGTCATCAGCGCCCGAGCAGATCGCGGTCGAGCGGAACAGCGGGACATATTCCTCCGGCACGGCATTGGCCGGATCGCCATGGCCGCCGGGCACCGAGATCGGCGATCCTGCGGCGATGATGCGCGGCCCCGGCACCGTTCCGGCGGCGATGGCGCCGCGCAGGGCAAAGATGCTTTCGTTGGGCGCGCCAAGGTCGGCGACGGTGGTGAAGCCGGCCTCCAGCGTCTTGCGGGCGTAGCCGGCGCCGTCCAGCGCCAGATCCGAGCGGGTCTTGGTGAAGCGCTCAAGCGCGCCCTTGGGCCCGTTCTGGCTGGTCAGGTGAACGTGGCTGTCGATCAGGCCCGGCAGGACGAAGCTGTCCTTCAGATCGACGATCCTGGCGCCGGGCGCGGAGGTGTAGCCCTCCTCGATGCGCAGCACCTTGCCGTCCTGGATCACCAGGGTGCGGGCCGTCTCCACCTTGCCGCTGGCCGGATCGGCGAGCAGGCGGCCGGCCTGGACGTAGGTCAGCGGACTCGATAAGGACTGGGCCGTCGCCAGTCCGGCGAGGGCGAGAACGCCGACGGCGGCGGCGATCAAGCTGGCCTTGAGTGAGAAGTTCATGATATGCGCCCCGTTGTTTGCCTGACTGTGCACCGCGGCCGGAGCGCGCCGCAACCCTTCTCCCTGAGGGAGAAGGAGGGGCCCGCCGCGACGCGGTGGGAGGATGAGGGTTTAGGAACGGGGAAGACCACTGCAGCCGTCCGTAAACCCTCACCCGGTCGGCCCTTGGCCGCCCGACCTCTCCCTCAGGGAGAGGTGTTCGTTTCCGCTACTTCTTACGCCCCTGCCTTCTGCGCGAACTCCCAGGCGCCCCTGGCCAGCACAGGCACCCGGGCCTCCATGGTCGCGGCGTGGGCAGAATTGGCGGTGCCGTCGCGGACCCGGCCAACGATGCCCTGGCAGATGCCCGCCAGGCGGAACAGGTTGTAGGCAAAGTACCAGTCGAGATTGGGCAGGCCGTCGCGGCCGGTGGCCTTGCAGTACTGGGCCACGGCCTCGTCGATGGTCGGGATGCCGTAGGCGGTCAGGTCGTCGATGCCCGACAGGCCGCCCCGTTCCTGGCTTGGCATCACCCAGCTCATCAGGAAATAGGAGAAGTCCGCCAGCGGATTGCCAAGGGTCGAGAGTTCCCAGTCCAGCACCGCCGCCACCTTCGGCTCGGTGGGGTGCAGGATCATGTTGTCGAGGCGGTAGTCGCCATGGACGATCGAGGTCTGGTCGTCCTCTGGCGTGTGGTCAGGGAACCAGGCGATCAGCTTGTTCATCTCGGGAATGACGCTGGTTTCGGAGGCCTGGTACTGCTTGGTCCAGCGGCTGACCTGGCGGCTGAAGTAGTTGCCCGGCTTGCCGTAATCCTCCAGGCCGATGGCCTTGTAGTCGACGTTGTGCAGAGCCGCGAGGGTGCCGATCTCGGCCTCGTAGATCTTGCGACGCTCGGCCGGGGGATAGTCCGGGAGGGTGCCGTCCCACAGGATGCGGCCCTCGACCTGCTCCATGACATAGAAGATCGTCCCGACGATGCTCTCGTCCATGCACAGGGCATAGGCGCGTGCGACCGGGAAGTTCACCTTGTTTAGCGCGGCGATGACCTTGTACTCGCGATCGACGGCGTGGGCGGACGGCAGCAGCTTGCCCGGCGGTTTGCGGCGCAGGACGTAGCGCTGGCCAGGGGTGACCAGCTGGTAGGTCGGGTTGGACTGGCCGCCGCGGAACTTGCGGATCTCCAGCGGGCCCTTGAAGCCGGCGACATTGGCTTCCAGCCAGGGCAGCAGCTTCTCGGCGTCGATCCAGGTCCGTTCGTCCAGCGGCTCGGTGCCGCTGTTCAGATCCTGGGCGGTCGGCGCGGCGTCGGCCATGGCGGTTTCCCCGTTCGTACAGTTGTTTGAAGTTTGGCGGCACTTTAGCGGCGACGAACGCGGGCGCAAGGCGGGGACCGACGGAGCGTCTGACCAATCCGTCGCCATCGTAGGCTCAGGCCGAAATCTCCGCCCGGCTCAAACCATCAACAACAGCCCGCCGACCAGTACGATCAGCCCGCAGACGACCACGGCGAAGACCTGGGTCCAGAAGCGGGTCGGTTGTTCGGCCCGGACGATATCCGGGCGGCTGGTGAAGAACACCGGCAGCCGGCCGCTCCAGACGCCCCGGCCGACGGCGACGAAGGCCAGCAGGCCAATGAAGACAAAGACGACGCCGAAGGCGAGCTTGGCCAAGGTCAGCCGCCGTGACGGACGGCGCTGGCGATGAAGCCGCCGCCCAGCACCCGGTCGGGCGACTCAGGCGCATAGAGGGCGCAGGCCTGGCCGGGGGCGACGCCTTCTTCCAGCACGTCGAGCACCACGCAGATCTCGCCATCGACCCGTCCCAGGCGGCCGGCCACCGGCTCCCGCGTCGAGCGGACGCGGGCCAGGACCGGGCGGCTGGCGGCGCAGGCGGACTCGAGGGTCTCGCCGCCCAGCCAGTTGACCTCTTTCAGGGTCAGGGCGGTGGTCAGCAGGGCCTCGCGCGGGCCAACGATGACCTGACGGGCGGCCGCATCAATGCGGGTCACATACAGCGGATCGCCGCCGCCGATGTTCAGGCCCCGACGCTGGCCGATGGTGTAGCGGGTGACGCCCTCATGGCGGCCCATCACCCGGCCGTCCATGTGGACGACATCGCCGGGCAGGGCGCCCTGTGGCCGGATCCGATCGATGACAGTGTGGTACTTGCCTTCGGGAACGAAGCAGATGTCCTGGCTGTCGGGCTTGTCGGCCGCGGTCAGGCCCAGTTCGGCGGCGATGGCGCGCACCTGCGGCTTGCTCATCCCGCCCAGCGGAAAGCGCAGAAAGTCCAGCTGCTCGGCCGTGGTGGCGAACAGGAAGTAGCTCTGGTCCTTGGCCGGGTCGGCCGCGCGTTGCAGCTCCGGTCCCGCCGCGCCGTCGGCCCGACGCACATAGTGGCCGGTGGCCATGGCCACGGCGCCCAGATCGCGGGCGACATCCAGCAGGTCGCGGAACTTGACCGTCTGGTTGCAGCGGACGCAGGGGATCGGCGTCTCGCCGCGCAGATAGGCGTCGGCGAACTCCTCGATCACCTGATCGCGGAAGCGGCTTTCATAGTCGAGGACGTAGTGGGGAATGCCGATGGCTTCGGCGGCGGTGCGGGCGTCGTGGATGTCCTGACCGGCGCAGCAGGCGCCCTTCTTCTGGATGGCGGCGCCGTGGTCATAAAGCTGCAGCGTCACCCCGACCACGTCATACCCGGCCCGCGCCAGCAGGGCGGCGGTCACCGTCGAATCCACGCCGCCGGACATCGCCGCCACGATCCGGCTGCCGGCCGGCAGGCCCACGGCCTCGCGCACCGCCTCGAGGGCGGCGTCTATGGCGGAAGGGGCAAGCGTGGTCGTCATGCCGCGCGATATAGAGGTTCGGGGCCGCAATTGCGAGGTTGCCGGCCTGTGACCCGTTCTGCGCTCTTTCCGGTACTCGCGGGGAAAAGCGGGCCCCACCGGGCCCGGGCGCCCTATCGCGACCGCAAGCGCTCAACGCCGGTCCGCAGATAGTCGGCCAGGGTCGCCAGGGCTAGCAGCGCGGACAGGCCAATCAACACCCCGCCCACCCCCCGCGACGCCACCCCGGCTGCTGTGAAGTCCGGCGCCGCCAGCAGGGCCAGGCCGGCGAATTGCAGGGCGACCTTGGCCGGTTCCAGCCGCGCGCCGGCCAGCGGCCCATCCGCCGCAAGCGCCTCGTTGAGACTGGCCACGACGAGGCAGCGGCCGACCAGAACCGCTGCGGCGACCGCGGTCCAGCCGCTCAGCGCTCCGCCGACCGCCAGCCCGACAACCATGGCGAGGGTCAGGAGCCGGTCCCCGACCAGATCGAGAAAGCCGCCAAGTCTCGAGCTCTCATGGAGTCGCCGGGCGACCTGGCCATCGACGACGTCCAGGAGCCCCGCCGCCAGATAGATCGCGGCCGCAGCCCAGCCGCCGCCGCCAAGCAACAGCCAGAACAGCGGTGCGAGCAGCGCCAGTCGAAACAGGGTGATGCTGTTGGAGATCATCCGCTCGCTCTCGTCATCCCACGCCGATCCGAGAACCTTGGCCGGACCGGGCCCCGGCCGCAATCGGCGGCGCAATCCCACCTGAATTTCCCGTGCCGGGCACAGCCGCCGGCCTTGACTCAGCCGTGCCACAACCCTACTTGCCGCTCACCCTTGGCACTCACCCGTGGCGACTGCTAGCAGCGCCGCCCGGAAGCGCCGACGGCCCCAATTTGATCCAACGCTACGATGGAGACGACCCCATGAAATTTCGCCCGCTTGGCGACCGCGTGCTGGTGAAGCGCGTCGAAGAAGAGTCCCGCACCAAGGGCGGGATCATCATCCCCGACACCGCCAAGGAAAAGCCGCAGGAAGGCGAAGTTGTCGCCGTGGGCCCCGGCGCCCGCGACGAATCCGGCAAGGTCCAGCCGCTCGAGCTGAAGGCCGGCGACAAGATCCTGTTCGGCAAGTGGTCCGGCACGGAAGTGAAGGTCGACGGTGAAGACCTGCTGATCATGAAGGAAAGCGATGTCCTGGGCGTGATCACGGCCTGAGCCGTATCCGACCACCGCTTTTCTCCCCACCAACACGACAGATAAAGGGTTAGCCAACATGGCCGCCAAAGACGTCTATTTCTCCTCCGACGCGCGCGACAAGATGCTGCGCGGCGTCAACATCCTCGCCAACGCGGTGAAGGTGACCCTCGGTCCCAAGGGCCGTAACGTGGTCATCGAAAAGTCCTTCGGCGCCCCGCGCTCGACCAAGGACGGCGTCTCCGTCGCCAAGGAAATCGAACTGAGCGATCGCTTCGAGAACCTCGGCGCGCAGATGATCCGCGAAGTCGCCTCCAAGACCAACGACAAGGCAGGCGACGGCACCACCACCGCCACCGTTCTGGCCCAGGCCATCGTGGTCGAAGGCCTGAAGTCGGTCGCCGCCGGCATGAACCCGATGGATCTGAAGCGCGGCGTCGACAAGGCCGTGATCAAGGTCGTCGAGCAGATCAAGTCGACCTCCAAGAAGGTCACCACCAACGGCGAGATCGCCCAGGTCGGCACCATCTCGGCCAACGGCGACGCCGAAGTCGGCGAGATGATCGCCAAGGCCATGGAAAAGGTCGGCAACGAAGGCGTCATCACGGTTGAGGAAGCCAAGACCGCCGAGACCGAACTCGACGTCGTCGAAGGCATGCAGTTCGACCGCGGCTACCTGTCGCCCTACTTCATCACCAACGCCGACAAGATGGAAGTTCAGCTCGAAGAGCCGATGATCCTCCTGTTCGAAAAGAAGCTGTCGGGCCTCCAGCCCCTGCTTCCGGTGCTGGAAGCCGTGGTCCAGTCGGGTCGTCCCCTGCTGATCATCGCCGAGGACATCGAAGGTGAAGCCCTGGCCACCCTGGTGGTCAACAAGCTGCGCGGCGGCCTGCGGGTTGCGGCGGTCAAGGCTCCGGGCTTCGGCGATCGCCGCAAGGCCATGCTGGAAGACATCGCCATCCTGACCGGCGCTGAAGTGATCAGCGAAGATCTCGGCATCAAGCTGGAAAACGTCACCCTGGAAATGCTGGGCAAGGCCAAGAAGGTCACCATCACCAAGGACGACACGACCATCGTTGACGGCGTCGGGGCCAAGGAAGGCATCGAAGCCCGCATCGCCCAGATCAAGAAGCAGATCGAAGACACCACCAGCGACTACGACAAGGAAAAGCTGCAGGAACGTCTGGCCAAGCTGGCCGGCGGTGTCGCCGTGATCCGTGTCGGCGGCGCGACTGAAGTCGAAGTGAAGGAAAAGAAGGACCGCGTCGACGACGCCCTCAACGCGACCCGCGCGGCCGTGGAAGAAGGCATCGTTCCCGGCGGCGGCGTCTGCCTCCTGAAGGCCTCGAAGATCCTCGACGGCATGGTCGGCGACAACGATGACCAGACCGCGGGCATCGCCATCGTCCGTCGCGCCCTGCAGGCTCCGATCCGTCAGATCTCCGAAAACGCCGGCGTCGAAGGTTCGATCGTGGTCGGCAAGGTGCTGGAAAACACCTCCGCCACCTTCGGCTTCAACGCCCAGACCGAAGAGTATGTCGACCTGGTCCAGGCCGGCGTCATCGACCCGGCCAAGGTCGTCCGCACCGCCCTTCAGGATGCGGCCTCCATCGCCGGCCTGATGATCACCACCGAGGCGGCCATCGTCGAGGCCCCCAAGAAGGCCGGCGCCGGCGGCGCCCCGGGCGGCATGCCCGGCGGCATGGGCGGCATGGGCGACATGGACTTCTAGTCCTCGTCTCTCAGTCGAGAACAGGGAAGGGCCGCTCCGAAAGGAGCGGCCCTTTTCGCATCTACAATCCTTCTCCCGCGCTCCGGGAGAAGGTGGCCCCACGGAGTGGGGTCGGATGAGTGCAGCGCCGGCCCGGACCGGGGTGGCCCATGGATCAGGGTTCTCGCGGCCCGGACAAAGCGTGCATGGCCCATTGACCGAACAGGCCGACCGCCAGCCCCGGTGTGGAGCAGGCCAGCCAGAAGAGTGTGCCGGCCAGGCCAACCATCACAAAGCCGCCTCCGATCACGAACCGGCAGTCGGTGGGGCCCTCGGAAATCAGACACCCGATCACCAGGGCCAGCCAGATCAGCCAAGGCGCAAGGAGGCCGAAACCAAAGACCTTTGCGCCCAGTCGCCACCCCCCCAGCCCGGCGGCGAAGACGTTGCCAATCAGAATGGCGAAGGCGATGAGGATCGTAAGCGAGCCATCGTTCAGCAGTTTTTCAAGCATCCGCGCCCCCAGGAGACGCAGGGCGCCAGCCTACTGTGTCGAATGTTCGGCGACCGGGTTGCGGCGACGCTTCGCTGACCGGAGAACCTTCAAACGCCGGCGCCCCCTCATCCGGCCCGCTGCGCGGTCCACCTTCTCCCGACAGACGGGCGAAGGAAGGCGATAGGCCAACCGCCCGCAAACACAACCGCTCCGGCAACGTCTCCGGCGTCCGCACATCCCACGCCAGCCCCACCCTTTCCAACAGCCGGATAAACACAAACCCCCAGTCCGCCTGTCCCGGATAGAGGCCGATCTTCGCCGAGCCCGGAAAGGCATGATGGTTGTTGTGCCAGGCCTCGCCCATGGTCGGGACGCCGGCCCAGGGCACGTCATGCGCCTGCACCCCGGCCCCCTCGACCAGCCAGGTCTGCGGCCCCTGCGTATGGGCCAGATGGCCGACGAACCAGTGGCCGAAGACCGAGATAAACACCCGGGCGCAGACCCCCCAGACGACAAAACTCCAGCCGCCGACCAGGAACAGGCACACACCGATCGGCAGCTGCTGCAGCATCCAGGTCCGCTCCAGGAAGCGGTAGAACCGATCGCCGGTGATGCGCGGCGGTATCTCGAAGCGGGGAGGGCTCTCCAGCTTGAGACGGCAATGCATCTGCCAAACCGCGTCCAGCCACATCGGCGCGCCGTGACGCAGATAGGGATGGCAGGCGGGCTGGCGCTGGGCCCAGTCGCGCAGGTCATGGGTGCGGATCATCCAGAACGGCCCGCTCATCCCGACCGCCACCCCGGCCCACACCAGAACATGCTCCAGAAAGATGTGACAGGCGAAGCTGCCGTGGATCAGCCTTCGATGCAGCCCGAGCGAATGGCCGAGCAGCAGACCCGCTCCAGTGAGCAGGACAAAGACGGCCAAGGCGCTACAGCTGAACAGCAACGGCGCGGCGATCAGCGCCCCGGCCATCATCGCCCCGTTCCACAGAGAGTGCACCGGATCCCAGACGACGCGGCCCTCCAGGGCGCTGGCCCCGGGTGTCTCGATCACCGAATGAACGGCGTAGGGGTCGTCGTCGTGGTGGCTCATCACGCGGCGCCCGTCGGTCGGCGATAGCTGAACCCCCAGACCACCAGCCCGACCACCGCGCCGGCCAGGGCGAACCATCCCACGGAACCGCTGAGCCGCATTCCTGACAGGCAAAGGCCCGCGGCGGCAGTTAGGACCGCGCCGAACAGGAAGGCCGAGGCCGGGCCGCGAACACCCGCTGAATGCAGCAACGCCCATCCGAACGCGCCGAGGGTGAACAGGCCAAAGGCCCAGACGAAGAGGGAGAAGACGAAGATGCCCAGGCCCAGGCTGATCAGGGATTCCGGCTGGCCCGCGCCCCAGTTTGTCACCAGCGTGTTGACCACGAAGAACAGCGCCGTCTGGGCGGCGCCCGCGAAGCTTCCGATCAGCAGGCCGACCACAGCGCGCCCAGGCGTGGTCATCAACGTGGTTGAGCGAAACAACATCGAACGGCCCTTTTTTTAAGTCCTTCCTTAATTATGCAAATCATGAATTGCAAGCGATTAGCGAACCGCTTAAATAAGATCGATGCAAAGAGTCTTCGAAGCCCTGTCCTCGACCGTCCGACGCAAGATCCTCGCCTATCTGGCGCATGCCGATCTGACGGCCGGCGAGATCGCCTCGCGGTTCGAGATTTCCAAGCCGGCGGTGTCGCAGCATCTGTCGGTGCTGGAGGCGGCCGGGCTAGTGAGCAGCGTCAAGAAGGGGCAGTTTGTCCACTACAGCCTGGTGCGGGAGAGCCTCGTCAATACCCTGAACGACTATGTTCAGGAGGTCTGTCCAGTTTCCAAGCCCCTGAAAACCGAAAGCGCCGCCCTCGCGGCCACCCGAACGCCAGACCAGACCTGAATTTGCGTCCGGTGGCCGGGTTGCGGCGCTGTAACCCACCGGTCGAATGGTGAAGCTTCGGCAAGAAATCGGTATTGACCGAATTGGCGAACTGCCGAACTATCGTAAAATCGGCAATTCGCTCATTATCGAAATGGCCAGTCATGCAAAGGGTTTTCGAGGCGCTGTCGTCACCGGTGCGGCGTGAGGTTCTGTATCTGCTGGCGGGCGGGAGTATGACGGCGGGGGACATCGCCGCCCGGTTCACCCTTACCAAGTCGACCCTGTCGCAACACCTCTCGGCGCTGCAGGTGGCCGGCCTCGTCGAGGCCGAGCGGCGGGGGCAGTTCATCCACTACAGCCTGGCGAGGGCGCCGTTGGTCGAAGCCGTCGGCGCCCTGCTGGACCGCATCGGAGCCGAGTCCGCCCCGACTTCGGCGGCCGACGCGCCGCCGGGGAGCGAGACCAGAAGTGGCGGCTCGCCCAGCTACTGGCGGCGGATGGATTGAAGGCACCTCGCGGGTAGAGACTCCGCTCAGTTCCGGGCCGGAATCGGCTGGGTGTAGTCGTCCTTCGCGGCGGCCTCGGCGGCGAACTGTTTGCGGCGCGGTCCAAGGTAGCCGAACAGGAAGGCGGCCACCTTGCGAATCTGGATCTCTTCCGACCCCTCGGTGATCCGGTAGCGGCGGTGGTGGCGATAGATGTGCTCGAAGGCCTTGTGGCGGGAATAGCCCATGCCGCCGTGCACCTGCATGGCCCGGTCGGCGGCCTCGCAGCACAGGCGGTTGCCCCAGTAGTTGCACATCGAGACCTTGTCGGAGAGTTCCTTCTCGATTTGCTTGTGTTCCATGTGGTCCATCTGCCAGGCGGTCTTGCGGATCAGGAGCCGCAGCATCTCGGCCTGGGTGGCCAGTTCGACCAGCGGAAACTGGATGGCCTGGTTGTCGCTCAGCGGCTTGCCGAAGGGCTTGCGATTGCGGGCGTATTTCACGCTCTCTTCAATGCAGTAGACCGCCGCGCCCAGGGACGAGGCCGCCTGACGGATGCGGTTCTGGTGCACGAAGGACTGGCCAAGGCCGAGGCCGCGATCAATCTGTCCCCAGTAGCTGTCTTCCGGAATCCAGCAGTCGAAGGAAATGCGCGGGTGGTCGGTGGGCATGTTGAAGGTCCACATCCACTCCTCGATCTTGATGTGCTCGCGGGGGACGATGAAGCAGGTGATGCCGGTGGCGTCGCCGTCCTTGCCCGAGGTGCGGGCGAAGACCATGACGTGGCTGACCACATGCATGCCCGTGGTCCACATCTTCTCGCCCTTGACCCGCCAGCCGGGCTTGCCGTCCTTCTCCTCGCGCACCCCGGTGGTTTCCATGAAGGTGGCGTCGGAGCCGTGGTTGGGCTCGGTCAGGCCGAAGGCGGTGCGCATCGTGCCGTTCAGCACGGCCTCGCCGTCGCGGGCGTACTGCTCGGGCGTGGCGAACTCCTTGAACATCAGGATGAAGGGGTTGTTGCCGACGATGCTGTGCTCGGTCTGCAGGTCGTTGAACAGGCCGAGGCCCTTTGCCGCCAGATGTTCGCGGATGATGGCCATGGCCAGGTTGCTGCCGGCCTTGCCGCCCATGTCCTTGGGCCAGGCGTAGCGCAGATGTCCGGCGTCATCGGCCAGCTTGCGGCACTTGGCCAGAAGCTCTTCCCAGTCCTTGCGGGGCAGGCCGTTGTTGTCCCAGTCGGTGCGGGCGTGTTCGCGGCGGTGGTCGAAGAACCGCTCGTTGTCGTCCTGGGCCTGCAGGGGCTTGATGGTCGACTCGATGAAGGCGTCGAGTTCGTCGAGGTAGTCGGCGATCTCCTGCGGAACGGCGAAGTCCATGCGGCTGTCTCCCTGAGGCGTTTCTTCTTGGGGCGCGTCCCCTGTTGGCCGGCAGTATGCGCCGCCTTCCGCGCACGGCAACCGTGACCCCGCGTAAGGGGGCCCCGGAAAAACTTTGCACCGGCTTCAAAAAAACAGTTGCGCGCTTTTAGGTTATCGTTGATATCTAAGCAGTGCTTAGTTCATCTCGCGTCGCCGGTGGGGATACCGGCGACAGACCAGCGGGTGATCTGGGCAATCAGTTGAACTCGATCCAAGCGTAGCGTTTCCACCCCAAAATGCCCTGGAGGGCGCACATGAAATTCCAAGTCCTGGCGGCTGCCGCCGCCCTGTCGCTGGCGTTCGCCGGCGTGTCCGTCGCCGCTGATGGCAAGGTCGTCGCCACCCTGAAGACCCCCGTGGCCAACAAGACCAAGGTCGTCGCCGCCGGCGCCGTCTTCTACTGCGAAGGCGATACCTGCGTGGCCCCGGTCGCCCCCTCGCGCACCAACACCACCAAGGGCTGCAAGGCCCTGACCAAGGAAGTCGGCGCGCTGACCGCCTTCGGTTCGCTGGAAAGCGACGATCTGGCCAAGTGCGTGGCCGTCGCCAGCTAAGCCTGTCGACACTCTATACATACGGCGGAGATTTTCCCGTCCGGATATTTCCTCGAGCAACTCGACCTTGCTAGTGGTCAGGGGGGCGGTCCGCGATTGGACCGCCCCCTTTTCTCTTTGTGGATTTACCGCCCCATGCCGCACGCCCGCCTCGCCATTCTTCTCGAAGACGCCCTGACCGCCGCGGCCGGGGCGGAGCGGCCGGTGGCGCCGGTGTCGCTGGCCGTCGACTACGGCGCTGCGGGCGATGGCGAGCTGCGGGTGACCACCACGGTCGACCGGGCGACGCGGAGCCTGGTCTTCGCCAGCGCCCGGGCCGAGTGGCCGGACGGTCGGACGGCCGGCGGGGCCCAGGGCGTGTTCCGGGTGACCAGCTGATCGAGCCCTCACCCTGCGTCAGGGCCGGCAGGTTATTTTTCGCTGGCGTTGCGACGCACAACGGCCCGTGCTATCAGGCGCGCGGCTTCGGGTAGGCGGTTCGTAGCGAACCCTTCGCCCACGTGCTTTTCTCAAGCGCTTTCAAGCCTTTATGATCGCGACGAAGGCAACTTCGCTCGTGACGGACAGAACGCACCGGACGGACCAAATTGGCGGACGACAGCAAGACCAACGACGCGGGCGATCGATACGCCCAGGCCCTGTTCGATCTGGCCATGGAGGCCGGCGCCCTGACGGCCGTTGAAGCCGACCTGAACAGCCTTTCGGCCGCCCTCGCCGACAGCAGGGACCTGCGCCGCTTGATCGACTCCCCGACCTTTACCGCCGAGGACAAGGGCAAGGGCCTGGTGGCCGTGGCCGTGAAGGCGAAGCTGTCGATGCTGACCGCCAAATTCCTCGGTCTGCTCTCGGCCAATGGTCGGGCCCGCGACCTGCCGGCCGTGATCGTCGCGTTCCGCAAGCTCAGCGCCGCCCACCGCGGCGTTGTCACCGCCGAAGTGGTTTCCGCCCTCCCGCTCACCGCGGCCCAGTCGAAGGGGATCGCCGCGGCGCTCCGCCAGTCGCTGGGTCGTGAGCCGGAAATTTCCGCCCGCGTGGACCCCGCCATTCTTGGCGGACTCAAGGTTCGCGTGGGTTCCCGTCTGTTCGACGCTTCGCTGAAGTCGAAGCTCGACTCCCTGAAATTCGCCCTCAAGAGAGCGTAAGATAATGGACATCCGCGCCGCCGAAATCTCGGCCATCCTCAAGTCGCAAATCGCCGGCTTCGGCGAAGAGGCCGACGTTTCCGACGTCGGCTCCGTGCTGAGCGTCGGGGACGGCATCGCCCGCGTCTACGGTCTGGACAAGGTCCAGGCCGGTGAAATGGTCGAGTTCCCCTCGGCCGGGGTGAAGGGCATGGCCCTGAACCTGGAACGCGACAACGTCGGCGTCGTGATCTTCGGCTCCGACAGCCAGATCAAGGAAGGCGACGAAGTCCGTCGTCTTGGCGAGATCGTGGACGTGCCGGTCGGCAAGGGCCTGCTGGGCCGCGTCGTCAACCCGCTGGGCGAGCCGATCGACGGCAAGGGCCCGATCGTGGGTTCGGAGCGCCGCCGCGTGGACGTCAAGGCCCCGGGCATCATCCCGCGCAAGTCGGTGCATGAGCCGGTGCAGACCGGCCTGAAGGCCATCGACGCCCTGATCCCGATCGGCCGTGGCCAGCGCGAACTGATCATCGGCGACCGTCAGACCGGCAAGACCGCCGTGGCCATCGACGCCATCCTCAACCAGAAGGCCGCCAACGCCGGCGATAACGAAAGCGACAAGCTCTACTGCATCTACGTCGCCATCGGCCAGAAGCGCTCGACCGTCGCCCAGATCGTCAAGACCCTCGAGGAGTCGGGCGCGCTGGAATACACCATCGTCGTCGCGGCCACGGCGTCTGAGCCGGCCCCGCTGCAATTCCTGGCGCCCTTCGCCGGCTGCGCCATGGGCGAGTTCTTCCGCGACAACGGCATGCACGGCCTGATCATCTATGATGACCTTTCCAAGCAGGCTGTGGCCTACCGCCAGATGTCCCTGCTGCTGCGCCGCCCGCCGGGCCGCGAAGCCTACCCGGGCGACGTCTTCTATCTGCATAGCCGCCTGCTGGAACGGGCCGCCAAGCTGAACGAGGACAACGGTTCGGGCTCCCTGACCGCCCTGCCGATCATCGAGACCCAGGCCAACGACGTTTCGGCCTACATCCCGACCAACGTGATCTCGATCACCGACGGCCAGATCTTCCTGGAA
Source organism: Caulobacter sp. (assembly GCA_016125585.1). Taxonomy (GTDB): domain Bacteria; phylum Pseudomonadota; class Alphaproteobacteria; order Caulobacterales; family Caulobacteraceae; genus Caulobacter. Next base: position 26,521 of record WGLL01000018.1, on the reverse strand, counting down.
ACCGACCTGTTCTTCCAGGGCATCCGCCCCGCCGTGAACGTCGGCATCTCGGTGTCCCGCGTGGGCTCCTCGGCCCAGATCAAGGCGATGAAGACCGTCGCCGGCCCGATCAAGGGCGAGCTGGCGCAGTACCGGGAAATGGCCGCCTTCGCCAAGTTCGGTTCTGACCTCGACGCCGCCACCCAGCGCCAGCTGGCGCGGGGCGAACGCCTGACCGAGCTGCTCAAGCAGCCGCAATACTCGCCGCAATCGGTCGAGGAGCAGGTCTGCGTGATCTACGCCGGCACCCGCGGTTACCTCGACGGCATCGCTACTGCTGACGTCGGCCGCTTCGAGAAGGAATTCCTGAGCCGCCTGCACAGCAAGCACCAGGACCTGCTGGACGCGATCCGCACCACCAAGGCGCTGTCGAGCGACCTCGAGGACAAGCTGAAAAGCGCCCTCGCGGACTTCACCGCAACCTTCGCCTGAGACCGGCTGACCGAGGAGAGAGAGTAGCCCTGGATGGCCAGCCTTAAGGAAATGCGCAATCGGATCTCGAGCGTGAAAGCCACGCAGAAGATCACGAAAGCCATGCAGATGGTCGCCGCCGCCAAGCTGCGTCGCAGCCAGGATGCGGCCCAGAACGCGCGCCCCTATGCCGAGCGCATGGCCTCGGTCATCGCCAACCTGGCGTCGGGCGTGTCCGGCGACGGCGCGCCCAGGCTGCTGGCCGGCACCGGCAGCGACCAGCGTCATCTGGTGATCGTCGCCGCCGCCGACCGCGGTCTGGCCGGCGGTTTCACCACCTCCATCGTCCGCGCCGCCCGCGAACGGATCAGCAAGCTGATCAACGAGGGCAAGGACGTAAAGATCATCACCATCGGCAAGAAGACGGTCGCGCCGCTGAAGCGCCTCTACGGCGAGCGGATCGTGGCCAGCTACGACCTTTCGGCCGAACGGTCCCTGACCCTGTCGGTGGCCCAGCCGATCGCCGAGAAGATCATCGAGATCTACGAGGCCGGACAGACCGACGTCGTCACCCTGTTCTACAGCCGCTTCAAATCGGTGGTCACCCAGATCCCGACCGGCCAGCAGCTGATCCCGGCCGAAGTGGCCGGCGGCGGCGCCGCCGACCTTGGCGGCGCGGCCTATGAATACGAACCCAGCGAGGAGGGCATCCTCGAGACCCTGCTGCCGCGGAATATCACGGTGCAGATTCTCTCCGCCCTGCTCGAAAACATGGCCGGCTTCTACGCCAGCCAGATGAGCGCCATGGACAACGCCACGCGTAACGCCGGCGACATGATCAGCGCGCTCACCGTCCAGTACAACCGAACCCGCCAGGCGCAGATCACCAAGGAGCTGATCGAGATCATCTCCGGCGCCGAAGCCCTCTGACCGAACAAGACCGCACGGAAGACCAAGACATGGCCACCGCCCCCAAGAAGCCCGCCGCTCCCAAGGCCGCCGCCGCCCCGAAGGCCGCCGCTGCTCCGAAGGCTCCCGCCGCCAAGAAGCCCGCCGCCCCCAAGGCCGCCGCGCCGAAGGCCGCCCCCGCCGGCGCCGGCAAGGCCGCCACGCTGTCGTTTGACGGCGCGACCGGCCGCATCTCCCAGGTCATCGGCGCCGTCGTCGACGTCGAGTTCACCGGCGCCCTGCCGGCGATCATGAACGCTCTGGAAACCGAGAACCGGGACCAGCGCACCGGCGAGGCCTTCCGCTTGGTCCTGGAAGTCGCTCAGCACCTTGGTGAAAACGCCGTCCGCTGCATCGCCATGGACACCACCGAGGGGCTGACCCGCGGCCAGCCGGTGCTCGACACCGGCGCCGGCATCCGCGTTCCGGTTGGCCCGGCCACGCTCGGCCGCATCATGAACGTCATCGGCGAGCCGATCGACGAAGCCGGTCCGATCGTTACCGACACCTACAACGTCATCCACCGCGAGGCCCCCAGCTTCGAGGAGCAGGCGACCTCCGCCGAGGTCCTGGTCACCGGGATCAAGGTCATCGACCTGATGTGCCCCTACACCAAGGGCGGCAAGATCGGCCTGTTCGGCGGCGCCGGCGTCGGCAAGACCGTGACCATGCAGGAACTGATCAACAACATCGCCAAGGCTTACGGCGGTTATTCGGTTCTGGCCGGCGTGGGTGAACGCACCCGCGAGGGCAACGATCTCTATCACGAGATGATCGAGTCCAACGTGAACGTGGACCCGCGGGAAAACAACGGCTCGACCGAAGGCTCCAAGTGCGCCTTGGTCTACGGCCAGATGAACGAACCTCCCGGCGCCCGCGCCCGCGTGGCCCTGACCGGCCTGACGCAGGCGGAATACTTCCGCGACGTGGAAGGCAAGGACGTGCTGCTGTTCGTTGACAACATCTTCCGCTTCACCCAGGCCGGCGCCGAAGTGTCCGCCCTGCTGGGCCGCATCCCCTCGGCCGTGGGCTATCAGCCCACCTTGGCCACCGAGATGGGCAACCTGCAGGAACGCATCACCTCGACCAACAAGGGTTCGATCACCTCGGTCCAGGCCATCTACGTTCCCGCCGACGACCTTACCGACCCGGCGCCCGCCGCCTCGTTCGCCCACCTGGACGCCACCACCGTTCTGAGCCGCGACATCGCCGCCCAGGCCATCTTCCCGGCCGTTGACCCGCTCGACAGCACCAGCCGGATCATGGACCCGCTGGTGATCGGTGAAGAGCACTACCGCGTCGCCCGTCAGACCCAGGAAATCCTGCAGCAGTACAAGCAGCTGAAGGACATCATCGCCATCCTCGGCATGGACGAGCTGTCCGAAGAGGACAAGCTGACCGTGGCCCGCGCCCGCAAGATCAGCCGCTTCCTGTCGCAGCCCTTCCACGTGGCCGAGCAGTTCACCAACACCCCCGGCGCCTTCGTCGAGCTGAAGGACACCATCCGCTCCTTCAAGGCGATCTGCGAAGGCGAATACGACCACCTGCCGGAAGGCGCCTTCTACATGGTCGGCACCATCGAGGAGGCCGTCGCCAAGGCCGAAAAGATGGCGCAGGAAGCGTAAGGCCAGCGATGGACGATATCGCCGCCGGCTACTGCTGTGACGATATGGAAACCTGCCTCGGGGCGAGCTCCGAGGCGGCGCTGCTGGAACATGAGAGCGGTCTGATCCTGGTCAACGCGGGACGGACCGAACAGGACGGTGAGGAGGGGAGCCTCTTCCTCACTGTCCAGTTCTGCCCCTTCTGCGGCACCGAGCTGCAGACGGATGAAGACATCGACGCCGCATTGGAGGCGGTGGAATAATGGCCGACAAGCTGCACTTTTCCCTGGTCGCGCCCGAGCGCGAAGTCTTTGCCGGCGAGGTCGATCGTGTCGACGCGCCGGGCGCCGAGGGCGATTTCGGCGTGCTCGCCGGTCATGCCCCGTTCATGACGGCTCTGCGAGAAGGGAAGGTGACCGTGGTCAATGGCGCCAGCACCCGGACCTTCGAGGTTCAGGGCGGTTTCGCTGACGTGACCCCGGCCGGCCTGACCATCCTCGCCGAACATGCGGTCGAGGCGGGCTGAAAACTACTCACGTCATTTTGTGGCGGAGATTCAATCGTTGGCAGGTTGCAGCAGGCCGTTTCGCGGTCTTTGATGTCGACCGCCAGTCTGAAGGAAGGGTCTGATCCCATGCGCGCCGCCATTTTCGCCGTTCTCGCCGCCGGGTCCCTGACCGCCTCGGCTTTCGCCCAGGAAGCCCAGCCGGCCGCCGAACCCGCGCCGACGCCCGAAGTTCCCGCCGTTCCGCCGCCGCCGATGCCGGCGCCGGCGCCGACGACCGACCCGGCCGCCCCGCCGGCCGTGATGGTTCCGGCCGCGCCGGAAGTTCCCGTTGCGCCCCCGATCCCCGAGCCGCCTCCGGCCCCGCCGCCCGCGCCGACCGAGGCCACCGCGGTGATGTTCCGCAGCCAGCTCGAGAACCTCTGCATGCCGTCGGTTCGCGGCGGAGACATCGCCAAGCTGGCCCCGGCGCTGGGCTACAAGAAGAAGCGCGGCCAGTACGAGCTGCAGTGGGCCAAGGGCTTCAAGGCCTACGTCAGCGACTCCAGCAGCAATCCCCGGGTCTGCACCGTGCTGATCCAGCACCCCATCGACGGCCTGGTCGCGACCATCGACGATCTGCACGCCTGGGCGATCTATCGGGGCTTCACCCTCGAGGACAACGCCAAGCGCACCACCGACATGGAACGCAGCACCCGCAAGTGGGAAAACAACACCGCCGAAGGTCGCGAAGTGCTGTTGCTGCTGACCACCCGCAAGGTTGGCGGTGAGCCGATCAACAAGAAGTACGATCAGACCGAGCTGATCTACACCTTCATCCCCAACTAGGTCCCGTTCGGACCCGTCCAGGGGCGTTGAGGCCGGCGGATCATCCCGCCGGCCTTTCGACAGGGGCGCCCGCCAGCGCCGGGAGAGACAACGTGGCCTGGGTCATTCTCATTATCGCCGGTCTGTTCGAGACTGGATGGGCCGTCGGTCTGAAATACTCAGACGGCTTCACCCGCCTCTGGCCCTCGATCTGGACCGTGGTCTGCCTGATCGCCTCCATGGCATTGCTGGGCTGGTCGATCCGCAGCCTGCCGCTGGGGACCGCCTATGCGGTCTGGACCGGGATCGGCGCCGTCGGGACGGTGGTGGTCGGCATCCTGCTGTTTCGCGAACCGGCGACGGTCGCCCGGCTGGTCTGCATCGGTCTGATCGTGGCCGGCATCGCCGGTCTGAAGGTCTTTGGCGGCGCGGCGGACTAAGAACCCCTTTTCAAGGCATGTCATGCGGCGGCGAATGGCCGAAGTTGCAGTGAGGACAAATCGCCCACGAACTGGAGACGACATGACCCGGGGATTGATTGTGGCGGCGGGCCTGCTGCTTGCGGCTCTGAGCTCTTCGTGGGCCAGCGCCCAGGGGGCCGATCCCCTGAACCGCACCTTCGGGCGCGCTGTCGGCGCCTGCCGCGCGATGGTCGAAGCCAAACTGGAACCGTCCGCCGTCGCGGCTGAGGCCCGTCGCGAGGGGCTCAGCACCACGGCGGTGCCGCCCCCCGGGCTGGAGTCCACCCTGTTCCCTGAGTCGGGCCATATCGACTGGTTGGGGATGACCGCGCCGAGGGGAAAGGTCCTGCTGGCGATCGACCGCCGCAAGTCCACCTGCACCGTCTTTCTCCTGGGCGTGCCCGGCCGTCCGTACATGGACTCGCTGGCCGCGGGCCTGACGGGGTGGAAGGAATACCCGCTGAACGATCCGATCCGTCGGTTGCTGTATCTGCCGCTCAGCGATGGCCAGAATCTGGTGTTCGATATGCACGATGGCGGCAACATCACCCAGGCCTCGGCGATTGGCGCGCTGATTCAGATCCGGATCATCCGGGGCTAGAGGCGAGCCCCGGCGGCCGCCGGACCGAAGCTTTCGCGCCGCGATCGCGCCTTTCCCCCGGTTTCTGGGGGCGCATCACGCTCTGGTCGCCGCGATACTGTCGCCAGTGTCATTCGCGGAGTGGAGTTTTGATGCGCAAGATCCTCATGGCCCTGGGCGCCGCCCTCATCTTTGCCGGCCCCGGCGTCGCCTCCGGCCAGACGCCTCGCCCGATCGATCTGGCCACGGAACGCGCCGTTCTGACCTGCACCGCCATCGCCGCCGCCCGCGGCGAACAGGGCGCGACCGCCGCCATCGCCCGGCGAGAGGGTCTGACCGCCTCGCCCACCATCCATCCGATGTTGCAGCAGACCTTCTACCCCCACGCCAAAAGGGTCGACTGGTGGGGCGTCGCGGCGGCGCCGGGAAAACTGCTGGTGGCCGTCGAGCCGGGCGAGGCCCGATGCAAGGTCTTCCTGATTGGCGTCAGCGGCGAGCCCGTGATCGGCTTTGTCCTGGGTCGGCTGCAGGGCTGGCAGAGCTATCAACCGCCTGAGCCCACCCGCAAGCTCATGTACCGCAGCCTGAACGCCTCGGAGGTGGAAGTGGTCGATGTCAGCCGGGGCGGCGAGATCAGGGGCCCGCAGTCCATTGGCGCGGTTTTCACATCGAAGATCGTGCAGAAGTAACCGGTGGAGGCGCGGGCGCGCGCCCTGATCAGGCCGCCGTCCGCGAGCGCGCGGCAAGCCATCCCAGGCAGCGGGCGGCGACCTCGTCCCATCCCGGTTCGCCGGGAAGCCAGTGGCTCATTTCGTCAAAGACGATGGTCTCGCCGCCCAGCCGGCTCGCGGTCTGGCGGACCGTCGCGGCGGGATGGATGCTGTCGCGCCCACCGGCCACGGCCAGCACCGGGGCGTCGATCCGTGACGGGGCCCTGGTGGTCATGAAGGGATCGAGCCACCAGTTCAAGGTCTCCCACAGGGCCCGCCCGCTTTCCGGGGTCATACGGGCGTAGAGGGCCTTGCGCGCCGCAAGGTCCAGCCGGTCAAGGCTGTAGTTGCTGGCGAGGTGATAGTCCGGCGCGACCGCCTGGAGCCAGAAGGGACCCAGGGCGTAGAGGCTGACGGCCGAGACGCCCTCTTCCATCGTTGAGCCATAGACCCCCCAGGGCGCGGAGGGCGCCAGCAGGATCAGGGAGGTCAGCGGGACCCGCGCCGCGGCCAGCTGCACCGCCAGCCCGCCGAGGGAATGGCCGATCAGCACCGGCGGCGTCTCGCAGGCCCGGCACAGGGCGACGATCTCGTCGGCATAGTCGCGCATCGACTGGCCGGCGGGACTGACGCCGTTGGCGCGACCGCCAAGGTCCGGCGTCGCCACAGGGTGCCCGGCGGCCTCGAAGGGTTTGCGGAAGTCGTCAAACACCCAGCCGCCGCAAAAGGCGCCGTGGACCATGATGATGGGCGGCTTCGGGCTCACGCGACGGCGACCGTTGGCGTACAGCGGAGATTCAAGACTTGGCCTTGCCCGTGGTCTTTGCGGTCGATCCGGCCGGCGCCTTGGCCGCGGCAGGCTTTGTCGCGGGTTTGGCCTTGGCCGCGGCCTTGGGCTTTGCCGCGGTCTTGGGTTTGGGCGTGGCCTTGGTTTTGGCCGGGGCCGCCTTGCTCGCTGTCGTTACGGGCTCGGCCCTGGCTGGCGCAGGTTCCGCCGGGGCGGCGGCGGCCGGCTTGCGCGACCGGGCCGGAGACTTGGCTGCTGTCTTGGCCTTGGCGGGCCTGGGCGCCGGCGGCTCCGCGGTGATGTCCTTGCGGGTCAGCCAGGCGGTGATGTCGGAGATGACATGGTCGGTCTCCGGCTCGTCGACAATCCAGTGGCCGCTGTCGGGATACTCCAGATAGTCGCCGCCGATGCGGTCATACTTGGCCGCCACCTTGCGCACGTCGCCGATGGGCGTGGTGCGATCCCTGGCCCCGCCAATGGTCAGGACCGGAATGGTGATGCGGCTCTCGTCAATGAAGGCGATCCTGTGCGGGTCGCGGTCCGGATAGGCCAGATCGGTGTAGACGCCGCCGCTGTCATGGACGGCCTCGGCGTAGATCGCGGCATGGCGCGCGTTCGGGACCCGGTTGAGGACCCCCCAGTTGAAGCCAGTGCGCCAGATCTTGTGCGCCTTGCGCTCGATATTGCCGCCAAACAGGATGTTGGCGAAGGTGAAGGCCTGGCTGAAGGAGCTGCCGCTGCGGGCGTCGGCGGGCGAGGCGGGGGTGAGCAGGATGGCCGCGCGGCCGATCCCGCGTTCCGCCAGCTTCTGGACGATCAGGCTGCCCATGGAATGGCCGAGCAGGACCGGCGGCTGCCCGGTCTCGGCCTCAAGCGCGCGCGCGGCCGCCTCCATGGCGTCGACATAGTCCTTGAGACGAAGCTCGGCGAGGTCCGACGGCGGGTTCTCCCGGGTGCGTTTGTCGGCGAACAGGGTCGGCGCCTCGACGCGCCAGCCCTGGGCGCGGAACGCCGGGGCCAACCGGTCGAAGGTGGCCGACGTGCCGCCGACCCCGTGGATCATCAGAATGGAACCGCTCATGGCCTGCCCTGCATATTGTCTGAAAGCCTCGACCACCTGTTCGTAGGCCGCGCGCTTGAATGGCACGATCAGCCCGGGCGCCTCGTCGAGCCGCCCCCAGCGCCAGGCGTCAAACTCCGGCGGCTTGTGGAGGTCGAGCTGAACCTCCTTGTCCTTACCGGTAAAGCGCAGGGCGAACCAGACTTGCTTTTGACCCTGCCAGCCCTTGGCGATCTTGGCTCCCCTGGCCTCCGGGGGAAAGTCGTAGACGATCCAGCCCCGGGTGCGACCCAGCACCTTGACCGAGGTGACGCCGGTTTCTTCCTCAAGCTCCCGCAGGGCCGCGGCCTTGAGATCCTCGCCCTCATCGACGCCGCCTTGCGGAAACTGCCAGCTGTGATGACCGTCGGTCTTGGCGCGGCGGCCCAGCCAGACGCGGCCGTCACGGTGGAACAGCACCACCCCGACATTGGGCCTGTGTTTGGGATAGTCGCTCAATGCCCGCTCAACAGGGCCGACGCCGGCGCCAGCTGGAAGCCGCGCTCCTCAAGGGATCGCGTCCACACGGCGGCGCTTTCCAGCGTCACCGGATAGGCGAAGCCCGAACCCATGGCCTGGCCGCGCGACCGCGCGCTGGCCTCAAGCGCGGAGAACTGGCGGGCGATGGCCTCGGCCGACAGGTCTTCATCGACGATCCGGTCAGCGGAGGCGCGGGGCGGGCCCATGCCGCGCCGGGCGGCCATGCCGTCATCGACGAAGGCCACGCCCCGCTGCTTGAGCGCGCCGCTGAAGGCGTTCATGGCGGGGTTGGAGGTGACGAACCGCGATCCCAGGTAGTTGGTGACGCCGAAATAGCCGGTGGCGCGGGACAGCACCCATTCGGTCTTCTTGACGATCTCGCCCGGCGCGCCGCCGGCCAGCAGGGTGAAGGGGCCAGGGTCATTCTGCGGGTAGTCGTTCGGCTCCATCGGGGTCTCGAGCAGCACCTCATGACCATTGGCCCGGGCCAGGTCGATCCATTGCTGGAGTCCGTCGGCATAGGGGGCGAAGGACAGGGTGACCTCCGGCGGCAGCAGCTCGATGGCGCGTCGGGTATAGGCGGGATTGAGGCCAAGGCCGCCGATGATCAGCGCCACTTTCGGCTTGCCGTTGGACTTGAAGGGGCGGGCGTAGGCCTGCCAGGGCGGGCGGCCGTCGACGCCCACGATGGGCAGCAGGGAGCCGCCGGGGCCCGGCGCGGTAAGGCCTGCGATCGGCGCCTGCGGCAGGGCGCTGACGGGGCCGACGGGCTGGCCGCCCTCGAGCCGTCCGCCGTCCGGAAGGGTGATGATCGCCGAGCCGCCGATGACGCCGCCATCCGCCAGTTCGATCGGCTGCTCGGACAGTTCGAACTCGCCGGTGGAGACCGGGGCGCTGTCGGCCTCGGGCGCCAGGGCGTCCTTCCAGCCGGGCACCGAGCCGCCGGCGGCAGCGGCGTGGGCCAGGTCCAGCCGCACGACCGGCGAACCGGCCTTGGCGTCGCCCATGATCAGGACCAGAACGACCAGGGTAAGCAGGAACAGAAGGGCCGCGCCGCCGGCGCTGAGATAGGGATTGGCGGCGACGGCCAGGGCGATGGCGCGCAGGCGATCCCGGCTCCCGGCGGATGCGGGGCGGGGCGCGGAATGGGTGATCTGCGGCTTACGCGAAAACATGGACGAGCGGCGCCAGAAGCTGCGAAGGGTCGCGCCAGAAGGTGACCGACTATGGTTAACGAAGTGCGTAGCCGGCGGGCGACATCAGGGCCCGCCGGCGCGCATCCGGCCCTATTTCTTCGGCGACGAACCCGGCTTGGCGGCCGCGCTGGCAAGCTTGGGCGCGGGCTTGGGCAGTTTGGGCGTGGCCATCACAGACCCGTTCTTGAGGACGTCGATCGCGCGCGTCAGCTGGAAGTCCTTCTTGACGTCGAAACCTTCCGGCGGCGCCTCGGCCGGGGCGTGAGCCTCGCGACGAATCTTGCCTTCCTCGGCGTCGAGGGAGTTGGGCAGCGACGCCTCGCTGAACTGGAAGGCGCGGTTGGCGATCAGGTCGGCCTGCTCGCGGCTGGCCGCGACCTCAAGATCGGGCTCGATGCCGGTCTTCTGGATCGAGCGGCCGGCCGGCGTGTAGTAGCGCGCCGTGGTCAGCTTGACCGCGCCGTCCGAACCGCCGCGCAGCGGGATCACCGTCTGGACCGAGCCCTTGCCGAAGCTGGTCAGGCCGACGACCTCGGCGCGTTTGCGATCCTGCAGGGCGCCGGCGACGATTTCCGCGGCGCTGGCCGAGCCGTTGTCGACCAGAACCACCATCGGCAGGCCGTCGAGCAGATCGCCGGGACGGGCGTTGTAGCGTTCGATGTCGCGCGGATCGCGACCGCGCTGGCTGACCACCTCGCCGCCGTCGAGGAAGACGTCGGCGACCCCGACCGCCTGATCGAGCAGACCGCCAGGGTTGCGGCGCAGGTCAAAGACGAGGCCCTTCATCTTGGGGTTCTTGGCCTTCAGGTCCTTGATCGCGGCGACCACCTCGTCGGTGGCCTTTTCGTTGAAGGTCGACAGACGGACATAGCCGTAGTCGCCCTCCAGACGGGAGGTGACCACCTTCTGCTTGATGACTTCGCGCACCAAAGTGACGTCGAAGGGGTCGGTCTTTTCCCGGGCGATCGACAGGGTGACCTTCTCGCCGGGCTTGCCGCGCATCTGCTTGACGGCCTCGCTGACCGGCAGGCCCAGAACGCTCTGGCCGTTGACGGCGGTGATGTAGTCGCCCGGCTTCAGGCCGGCGCGATCGGCCGGCGTGTCGTCCATGGGCGAGACGATCTTGACGACGCCATCCTCGCTGGTGATCTCGATGCCAAGGCCGCCGTACTCGCCCTTGGTGGTTTCCTGCATGTCGTCGAAGCCGGCGGGGGCCAGGTAGCCGGAATGGGGGTCGAGCGAGGACAGCATGCCCTCAAGCGCGGCCTCGATGAGCTTCTTCTCGTCGACCTCGGTCACATACTGCTTTTCGGTCATCTCCAGCACGTCGCCGAAGAGTTCGAGCATGCGGTAGGTCTCGGCCTTGGGCTGGGCGGTCGCCTGAGCCTGCTGGCCGATGTAGGCCATCGTCCCGGCGCCAAGAACAAAGGCGCAGGCGCCGATCATCAGATGCTTCTTGATCATGGCCGAACTGAAGACTCCTTTTGCGGCCTCTTGAAGGCCGCGGATCGCAACAAACCTAATCCCTGAAAGGGAATATAACTCTTAATGCGCCGACAGCCAGCGCGCCGGATCCACCGGCGCGCCGTCGCGCCGCAGTTCCAGATACAGTTCCGGCGTTCCGGCGTCCGACGCCATGCGACCAACCGCCTCGCCGGAGACGACCTTGCCGCCGGCCGCGATCGTCGCCTGGTCCAGTCCCGCCAGCACCAGATGGAAGCCCTCGTCTGTCCTGATGATCAGAATGACGCCCCAACCGGTGACGGGGCCAGAGAATTCAACCCGCCCTTGAACCGGACTGACCACCTCGGCGCCGCTTTCGGCCCGCAGCCACAGCCCGGGCGAGTTGGGCGAGGAATAGCCGCGGATCACGGGGCCGGCCACGGGGCGGCGCAGGACACCCGGCCCTTCGCCGACCGCTCTTCGGGGAAAGCTGTCGACCAGGCCGCCCGGCGAGCCGACCTCGCGGCCGGCGGCCTGGGCCGATTGGGGGTAGCGTTGCTCGATCTCGCGCTGCTGGGCCAGCAGGCGGTCGAGGTCGCCGCGCCGGCCGGCCGCCTCGCTCTCGGCGGTGAGGACGGCGACGCTGGCGCCGGCCGCCTGGCGGCGGAGGGTGGAGATTTCCCGCGCCTCGCCGGCGAAGGCGCGGGCCCGGCGCTCCAGCTCGGGCGTCATCGCCCGCATCAGGATGGCGGCGCGGACCGCGTCGCGGGCGTCATCGGGACGGACCAGCAGGGCCGGGGGCGGATCGCGGCGGAACAGGGTCAGGGCGGCGAACAGCCCCCCCAGCCGTTGTCGTTCGCGACCCAGCTGCGCGGTCAGGGCCGTTTCCCGGGCATTGAGCAGGGCCAGGCGCGCTCGGGCCGCCTCGACGTCCCGTTCGCCCCTGGCCTGGCTGGAGGCGATGCGGCGCAAGTCCTCGCGCAGCGCGGCGATTTCCCGGCGGGCCGCCTCGCGACTGGCCGGATCGGCGTCGCCGGGGGTCAGCACCAGCATGGCCTGGGGCGAGGGCGCGTCGGCTGGCTCCTGCGCCACGCTGGCGGCGGCCAGGGCGCTGAGGGCCAGAATGGCGAGAAGGGCGGGAGCGCGCATGGAACTGTCGTTCTACACCAATCGCCCGGCGCGCGAAGCGATGTGTCGGGGTCGCGGGATCAGTCCCGGTGATAGGGGCTTCCCGCCAGGATGGTCACCGCCCGATAGACCTGTTCGGCCAGCATGGCCCTGGCCAGGGCGTGCGGCCAGGTCTGGGGACCGAAGGCCAGGGTTTCCTGGGCCGCGTCGAGAATCGCGCTGTCGAGGCCGTCGGCGCCGCCGATGATCAGCACCAGACGGCGGACGCCGCCGTCCCGCAGCGAGGCCACGCGACCCGCGAAGGCGCGACTGGTCCAAGCCTTGCCGTGCTCGTCGCAGGCTATGACATGGGCGTCCTTGAGATGAGGAAGAAGGACCTCGGCCTCGGCGGCCTTGCCCGGTTTGCGGGATTCGACCTCAAGAACCTCCACCGGGCCCAGGCCCAGGGAGCGTCCCGAAGCCGTCGCCCTCTGGGCATAGTCGATGGCCAGGGCGGCCTCCATCGACCGCCCCAGCCGACCGACGGTCAGCAGCGTAATCTTCAGTTCGCCGCCTTGATGTGGTTGGAGTCGACCGACCAGATCTTCTCGATGTTGTAGAAGGTCCGCACTTCGGGCCGGAACAGGTGGACCACCAGGTCGCCGGCGTCGATCAGCACCCAGTCGCAATGGGGCAGGCCTTCGACACGGGCCCGGCCGTGGCCGGCGTCCTTGAGCGCGCGAAGCACATGGTCGGCCAGCGCGCCGACGTGACGGTGCGAACGACCGGACGCGACAATCAGCGAGTCGGCCATCGGGCTCTTGCCCTTCAAGTCGATGAGGACGATGTCCTGGGCCTTGTCGTCGTCGAGACGCGACATGACCAAATCCTCGACCGAACCCGGCTTGGGTTCGTCGGTGGGGGCCAGTATTGCGGCCTCCTGCGCCTGGGGCGCCAACTCGCGGTTCAGCGGAGTGCTCCTTGTTGTCTCTCGCTACAAACGACAGCCATATCAGGTTTTGCGGCTTCCGTCAGTGCGGATGATTCGCGGCGGACCGAGCCGACAGGCCGGAGGGGTGGCTCGGCCTGACGTTGACGGTGACCGACTTCCGGATTGCTCGAACCAAATTTAAATACCCTTTCCGCAAATATCCGGGCCCATGCGCCCCACGACGACCTCCATCTCCCGAAAATTTATGCTCAATGTGGGCCTCTTGTCGGTCGCCGTGACCCTTGTGGCCTTCGGCGCGGCCTTCTTCGCCTTCCAGCAGGAACTGGAACATCGCGAGATCGCCTACCTCAGCGACTATGTGAACCAGCGGGCCAATCAGGAGGAGCGACGCTTCACCGACCTGGCCGATGCGCATCGCGACGCCGGCGCGGCGCTGAAGCTGCGGATGGAGCACCTTGGCGAAGCACAGACCAACCGGCTTTTTGACGAGTATTTCCCGCTGCAGAAGGACGGAACGCGGCGCAGTCGCGATACCGCCTTCGACGGCCAGATGTCGGCCAATGGCGAATACGTCTACGGCCTGGGCGCCTTCATCGCCGACGGGGCCAACGTCAGTCTTGAAGAGAAGAAGGCGCTGGTCGCCGCCTATCGCGTCACGCCCAAGTTCGGCGAGGCCCTGGTTACCCGATACGACAACTTCTACTTCTTCACCCCCAAGACCCGGGTGGTGGTTTTCGCGCCGGGACGTCCCGATCGCCTCATGTTCTATCGCCACGAGGCGCCGGCCGATCTGAGCATCGCCAATGAGCAGATGACCCAGATTACCCTGCCGTCGGTGAATCCGTCCCGGGGCATCCGCTGCACCAGCCTGCAACGGTTGATCCAGGACAAGGAAGGCGACAGGCTGGCGACGGGCTGCATGACGCCGGTCGATATCGATGGCCGGCACATCGGCGGCTTCGGTTCCTCAATCGAACTGTCCGGCTACTTCATGCGGGCGATCGGCGACACCAGCCGCGGGTCGGTGAATGTGATCACCACGGCGGAAGGCGAACTGATCGCCTATCCCGGCTTCGCCACGCCGGGAAAGGCCTCGGAGGCGACCGTCGCCGCCTATGAGAAGGACATGCAGCTGCGCGAACTGGTGAAGCGGATTCACGCGCGTAAGGCCGACCGGGGCGTCATCCGCAGCCCCGATGGCCGCTACATCGTCGCCTTTGGCCGCCTGCGGGGCCCGGACTGGTATTTCATGATCCGCTATCCGGCAGCCTCCGTGGCGCTGGCGGCGGCCCGATCGGCGGCGTGGATCCTGGTCCTGGGCCTGATCGCCGCCGCCCTGCAGTGCGGGGTGGTTCTGGCGATGGCGCGCAAGACCATCGCCCAGCCCCTCGGCCGACTGGCCGATTTCGCCGAGACCCGTCGTCGCGATCCGCAGGCGCCCGTGCCCGAACCGGTGGCGGCGGAACTGTCCGCCGTCGAGGCCCGGTCCGACGAGATCGGCGCCCTGGCCCGCGCCCTCAAGGCCGCCCGCGACCAGGCCGCCCAGGTCATGGATGACCTGGAAAACCGCGTCCGCCTGCGCACCGCCGAACTGGAGCGCGCCAACCAGGAAAAATCGCGGTTCCTCGCCAATATGAGCCACGAGCTGCGCACGCCGCTCAACGGGGTGGTCGCCGTCTCCGAAACCCTGTCGCGGGAGCAGACCACGGCCCGCGGCCGGGAACTGGCCGAACTGATCGTCTCCTCCGGCCGGCTGCTGGAACAGGTGCTGACCGACATCCTGGACTTCTCCAAGATCGAGGCCGGCGAGCTGCGGCTGGAGCTGTCCACCTTCGATGTCCAGACGCTGGTGAATCACATCGGCGCCCTGCATGCGGAGTCTGCGGCGGCGAAGGGACTGGCGCTTGACTGGACGGTCGAACCGGTCGCCGCCGGGCAATGGCGAGGCGATCCGGTGCGGATCACCCAGATCCTGTCCAACCTCTTGTCCAATGCGGTGAAGTTCACCCAGGCAGGCCGGGTCAGCCTGGGCGTCGACCGGCGCGGCGAGGACCTTGTCTTCATCATTCGGGACACCGGGATCGGCTTCGATTTCGAGACCGGCCAGCGGCTGTTCCGCCGGTTCGAACAGGCGGACGCCTCGATCACCCGCCGGTTCGGCGGAACGGGCTTGGGTCTGGCGATCTGTCGGTCGTTGGCGGACCTGATGGGCGGCCGGATTTCGGCGGACTCGACGCCCGGCGAAGGCTCGGTCTTCACGGTGACCCTGCCGCTGGAACAGCTCGGCGCCGCCGCCGAGCCGGCGGACGCCGGCCCCGTCGAGTCCCGTCAGGCGGTCGTGGAGGGAGTTCATGTCCTGCTGGCCGAGGATCATCCGACCAACCAGAAGGTCGTCCGGCTGATCCTCGAGGCGGCCGGGGTCCGGCTGGATATCGTCGAAACCGGCCTCGCCGCGCTCGAACGCCTGTCGGTGCAGGCCTATGATGTCGTGTTGATGGACATGCAGATGCCGGAAATGGACGGGCTTACCGCCACCCGCAAGCTGCGGGAACGGGAGCGGGCGACCGGCCAGGCCCGGACGCCGGTGATCATGCTGACCGCGAACGCCCTGGACGATCATGTGCGCTCCAGCCTTGAGGCCGGCGCCGACGCTCACCTGTCCAAACCTGTCCGGGCCGACAGCCTGTTGTCGGCGGTGGCGATGGCGATGGAGTCGACGGACCCGGAACTTGCCGAGGCCGGCTGAGCCGCTCGTGCGCTCCTAGCGCGCGCCGCGAAGCCGCTCCCGCATGGCGGTCGATGAGGCGAAGTTGAACGGCCCGCGCAGATAGACCCAGGCCGGGGCGGCCATGGTCGCCAGCAGCGGCGCCTCCCGCGCCGGGTGACGGTAGGCGGCGAAACGGCGGGCGGCGGGCGAAAGCCGGGCCTTGAGCGAGGCCCATGGCCGGGACACGACGGCGACCGGGACCTCCCGCATCAACTGGGTCCAGCCGCGCCAGCGATGCACGTCCTTGAGGCTGTCGGCCCCCATGATCCAGACGAAATGAACCCCGGGATAGCGCGCCTTGAGCAGGCGCAGGGTGTCGATGGTGTATTGCGATCCGAGGCG
The DNA here is from genome assembly GCA_016125585.1 of Caulobacter sp. Classification (GTDB taxonomy): domain Bacteria; phylum Pseudomonadota; class Alphaproteobacteria; order Caulobacterales; family Caulobacteraceae; genus Caulobacter. Next base: position 10,283 of record WGLL01000018.1, on the reverse strand, counting down.
GGTCTCGATGTCGCTGACGATCATGTCCGCCGTCCCGACGGCCCGGCGGACCTCCTCGAGACGCTGCTTCAGCGGAGCGGTGTCCTGGCGGCTCTTCAGCGGATTCTGCGGAGAAACCAGCCAGATCACCCGGTCCAGACCCAGGCGGGCCTTGGCGGTGCGGGCGACGTGCAGGTGCCCCTCATGCACCGGATTGAACGAGCCGCCGTAGAGGCCCACGCGCATTCCGGGCCTGAGGACGAAACCCGTCCTGAGGGCGGCCGGGCGGCCGGCCTCAGGGACGAGTCTGGCCGGTCCCGCGAACCACATATTTGAATGTCGTCAGTTGTTCCGCGCCGACCGGTCCCCGGGCGTGCAGCCGGTCGGTGGCGATGCCGATTTCGGCGCCGAAGCCGAACTCTCCTCCATCGGCGAACTGGGTCGAGGCGTTGACCAGCACGATGGCGCTGTCGACCTCGGCGATGAACTGCTCGGCCGCGGCGGCGTCTTCGGTGATGATGGCGTCGGTGTGGCCCGAGCCATAGGCGGCGATGTGCCGGGCGGCGCCCTCGACGCCGTCGACGATGGCCACGGCGATGATCGGGGCCAGGTATTCGGTGGTCCAGTCAGCCGCCGTCGCCGCCTTCATGGTCGGCTCGATCGCCCGGGCGGCGGCGTCGCCGCGCATCTCGCAACGTTCCTGGATCAGGGCGTCGGCGATCGGCGGCAACAGCTTCGCGGCGGCAGCCCTGTCGATCAGCAGGGTCTCGGCGGCGCCGCAGACGCTGACCCGGCGAAGCTTGGCGTTGACGACGATGTCCCGCGCCTTGGCGACGTCAGCGGCGGCATGGACGAAGACGTGGTTGAGGCCTTCGAGATGCCCCAGCACCGGCGCGCGGGCCTCGGCCTGGACCCGGGCCACCAGGCCCTTGCCGCCGCGCGGGATGATCAGGTCGATCTGGCGCTCGAGTCCGCCCAGCAGCTCGCCGACAGCGTCGCGGTCGGTGGTGCGGACGATCTGCACCGCGCTGTCAAGCAGGCCGGCGGCCTTCAGGCCTTTGGCGACACAGGCGTGGATGGCCAGGTTGCTGGTGATGCATTCGGACCCGCCGCGCAGGATCACCGCGTTGCCGGCGCGTACGCACAGGGCGGCGGCGTCAGCGGTCACGTTGGGCCGGCTCTCGTAGATCATCGCCACCACCCCGATGGGGGTGCGCACGCGGGCGATGTCGAGACCGTTTGGGCGGGTCCAGCGGGCGATCTCTGCGCCCACGGGGTCCGGGATGGCGGCGACGGTCTCGATGGCCCTGGCCAGATCCTCGATGCGGCCCGCGTCGAGCATCAGCCGGTCCAGCATGGGGCCGGAGACTCCGGCGGCGCGGGCGGCGGTCAGGTCGCGATCGTTGGCGGTCTGGATGTCGGCCGCGCCGGCGCGGATCGCCGCGGCCATGGCAGTGATGGCGCGGGTGCGTTGCTCGGGCGCCGCCAGACGCAGGGCGCGCGCGCCCTCACGCGCCGCCCGCCCCATGGCCAGCATCCTGCCCCGCAATGTCTGACCGGCGTCGTCCATCCGCTCCGTGTCCGGATTTGCTCGCCGTGAGCATTAGACCGTTTGAGGGGACGACGCCAATGGTCCTTCTCCCGTCAGGACGGCGCCGGGCTTTGCTCAGTCCCCATAGTCGAATTCGAAGGTCGGGGTCTCGCTGGCCAGGCACTTTCCGTCCACCGGCGCGGTCGGGTCCCGGAAGAAATCCTGGACCATTCCGCGGGCGCAGGGACTGCCGAAGCTGACGCCGTGGGTGACGTTGGGAGCGATGAACAGCTGGCCCTTCGAAAAGCGTGCGACGGCGGCCTTTGCCAGCTCCGGCGGGCAGCCCGGATCGATCTCGGCGGCGAGGAACAGCGTGGGAATGTCGCTGGACATGGCGACGCCGTCCGAGGGCCAGGGTTTGCCGACCGGCCAGGCGCGGCAGACGTCGAAATAGCGCGTCATGGAGGGGACCAGCAGGGCGGCGATACGATCATCGCCGACCTCGGCCACCTTGGCCTCGTCCTCGAAGGGAAACTCCTCCTTGCAGACATGGGTCAGGTGCTGGCCCTCGTAGTAGGGGCTGCGTTCGGCGCGGTGGGCTTCGAGGGCTGAATAGTCGCCCTTGAACATGGCTTCCAGATCGAGGGACAGGCGGCGGGAGCCCCCGTCGTCATAGGCCGCATCCATCAGGAAGCCGCCGAGATCGTCTGCGGTGTAGGCGCGACGCTGGCCCTGCTGCGGTCCGGCGAGGAAGCGGACGGCCAGGGCGTCGGCATCCGCGGCAAGGGTCGGATACCGGCTGTTGCACTCGGTGTCGGCCTGGCACTTGGCGATGACCAGCCTGACCGCGCCGGAGACCATCTGCGGGCCGCCCTGGGCCCATCGCGCTTCCGGCGGCCAGGGTGAATCGAGGCCCACCGCGCGGATCCCCTGGGGGGCATGACGCAGAATGGCCATGGCGGCGCTGGTGCCGTAGGAGGCGCCGAACAGGTCGATCTGTTCGTAGCCAAGGAGTTGTCGCAGGTCCTGCACGTCGAGGGCGACTTCCCGTTCGTTGTAGCGGGAGAGATCGACGCCGGCGGCGGCGTGACGGGCGGCGCAGGCCTTCAGGGCGTCGGCGGCGCCGGGGCTCAGCGGACCGGCGTCGTTCATGGCCACGGCGCCGCAGTCGAGCAGAGGCGAGGCCAGGCCCGAGCCCCGCTCATCGAAAAACACCCAGTCCTGATCGACGGCGACCATGTCGCGGGCAAGGGGGGAGCGCAGCAGGCGGGTCGCCCGCTCGGCGGCGGCGCCCCCCGGTCCGCCTTGCAGATAGAAGACCGGCGGCTGGCCGGCGCGCGGCGCGGAAGCCTTGAGGATGACAACCGGCATGGCCACACGCCGGGTGCTGGCCGTGCCGCGCGCTTCATCGACGACAAGAATGCCGCAGGAGACCCGCGCCGCGTCGGCGCCCAGGTCGCCAAGGCAGGGCGAGGGGCGATACTCCGGTTTGGCGGCGAAAGCCGGCGCGGCCAGGGCGAGGCCCGAGGCGGCCAGAAGCACGGCGACAAGATGGCGGATCATATGGAATTTCCCCAATTCTGCGTCGACCTTAGGCCCAAGACGGCGGGCTCGCAGGTGAATTCGATGACAGGTTCGGACCTTCCGCGTGCGTCAAACAACCGCTTGAATGCCGTTGCGTGAGGGGGCCTAGATGGCGCGCGAAAAAGAGCAACAGCTTCGCCCAGGAGACATACCATGCCCGAAGCCCTGATTATCGACGCCGTCCGCACCCCCCGGGGTATCGGCAAGATCGGCAAAGGCGCCCTCGCCGAGATTCACCCGCAGGAACTGGGCGCCACGGTGCTCAAGGCCCTCGCCGAGCGCAACAATATCAACACCGCCGATGTCGATGACATCTTCTGGGGCACCAGCAGCCAGGTCGGCATGCAGGGCGGGGACCTGGGCCGGATGTCGGCCCTGGCGGCCGGATACAACATCAAGTCCTCGGCCATGACGCTAGACCGTTTCTGCGGTTCGGGAATCACCGCGGTGAACCTGGCGGCGCACTCGATCATGGCGGGCATGGAAGACCTGGTCATCGCCGGCGGCACCGAGATGATGTCGATGGCCGGCCGTCGCGCGCCCTCGGATGGCGCGCCCATGCTGATGGACCGGGGCAACAAGCATCTGCGTGAGATGCATCCCCAGTCGCACCAGGGCGTCTGCGCCGACGCCATCGCGACCCTTGAAGGCATTACCCGCGAGGACGTCGACGCCCTGGCCCTCGAAAGCCAGAAGCGCGCCGCCGCCGCCATCGCCGGCGGTCACTTCGACAAGTCCCTGGTGCCGGTCTACAACGCGGACGGCACCCTGGCCCTGGACAAGGAAGAGTTTCCGCGGCCGGAAACCACCGCCGAGGGCCTGGCCGGCCTGAAGCCGTCCTTCGCGGCCATGGCCGACGTCCCCCTGGACGAGGACGGCACCACCTTCCGCAAGCTGATCACGGCGGTCTATCCGGACCTGGATATCCAGTTCATGCACCACGCGGGCAACAGCTCCGGCGTGGTTGACGGCTCGGCCGCCCTGCTGCTGGCCTCGCCGGAGTACGCCAAGAAGCATGGGCTCAAGGCCCGGGCCAAGGTGATCGCCACGGCCAATATGGGCGATTCGCCCACCCTGATGCTCAATGCGCCGGTTCCGGCGGCGAAGAAGGTGCTGGAGAAGGCCGGTCTGACGGTCGACGACATCGACCTGTGGGAAATCAACGAGGCCTTCGCCGTGGTCGCGGAGAAGTTCATCCGCGACCTGAAGCTCGACCGGTCGAAGGTCAATGTGAACGGCGGCGCCATGGCCCTGGGCCACCCGATCGGCGCCACCGGCGCCATCCTGATCGGCACGATGATCGACGAACTGGAACGCCGCGGTCTCAAGCGCGGTCTGGTCACCATGTGCGCCGCCGGCGGCATGGCCCCGGCCATCATCGTCGAGCGCGTCGAAGGCTAGATTTGCCGGTCAGACGGTTCGGGAAGGGGCTCCGCGACGCGGGGCCCTTTTTCGTTGGCCCGGCGGGCGGCCCAGCTGGTCGCGCCGATGCCGGCTGCGATCAACAGCACCCCCGCCGCGTGATAGCCGTGGAACGGCTCGCCCAGCAGGGTGACGGCCAGGATGGCGCCGAACACCGGCATCAGGTGCATGTACTGGCCGGCTCGCGCGCTGCCGATCAGTTCGACCCCGCGGTTGAAGCACAGATAGGCCAGGAAGGACGGGAAGATGACGATGTAGGCCACACCCGCCAGCCCGCCGGGGGTGACGGCGAAATGCCGGCCCTGGGCCAGTTCCAGGCCGAACAGCGGGGCCGTGAACAGCGTCGCCAGCAGGAAGGTGATCCAAAGCAGGCTGAGCGGATGGACGGTCGGCCTGCGTCGCAGCAACAGCGAATAGCCGGCGTAGAGGATCACCCCGATCAGGATGATCCCGTCGCCGGGGTTGAGATGCAGCGACAGGAGGCTCCAGGGTCTGCCCTTGCTGATGACGATCACCACGCCAGCCAGCGAAAGAGCGACGCCGAGGAGGGCGCCCGGTCCGGTGCGTTCACGCAGCAGCGCGAAGGCGAACAGCAGGATCAGCGGCGGAATGGCTGCCTGCATCAGCAGACTGTTGAGCGCGGTGGTGCTCTCCAGGCCCCAGTAGAGCAGCGCCCCAAAGGAGGCCACGCCGGTGAGAGAGAGCAACAGGACGATCGGCCAGCGGCGAAGCAATTCGGGAGCGTCTTGTTTGAGATGCGGCCAGGCGAACGGCGCGACCAGCAGGCTGGCCAGCAGCCAGCGCCAGAAGGTCAGGGTCATGGGCGGCGCCAGTCCCGCCATGGCCCGGCCAGCGATGGAATTGCCGGCCCAGAACAGCATGGTTGCGGCCAGCAGCAGCGGGGCCGTACTCCAGAGCCGAGAAAAAAGAGACGGGGGCGAGATCACATCAGCGGGCTTAGCCGCCGGGCCCCGCCTTCGCCAGACAATCCTGACAGCGCGTCAGACACCGATGGAGACGATTTCGACCTCGCCGCCGCCGACGCGGGCGACATCCCCCTCGCTCCTGCCCATCAGGGCCCGGGCGATCGGCGACACCCAGGAGATCGATCCTGAGGCGGGATCGGCCTCGTCCTCGCCGACGATGCGGAAGGTCTGGCGCCGCCCGTCCTCGCGATCGAAGGTGACGGTGCACCCGAACTGTACGGTCTCACAGCCGACGGCCGGCTCCACCAGCTTGGCGCTGGCCCGCCTGGCGTTGAAATAGCGCAGATCACGGGTCGCGCGGGCCATGGCGGTGCGGTCGGATTGAACATCACCCTGCTGGGCGGCCGAGTAGGCGGCCTTGGCGGCTGCCAGCGCCGTCTCGATCTGCGCCAGACCCTGCGGCGTGACAAGATTGGCGTGGGGCGAGATGGGACGATCGGGCAGATCGGCGGCCGTGGCCTCCAGATCTCCCTCCTTGGTGAAGGCGACGCTCATGGGGCGGATCATACGCCGATCCAGGCAATGACCATAGGCTGGTCCGGACGGTTGGCCTGGCGGGGCCGGGGGTCTAGGCTTGCGGGGCTCAAGAAAGGTTCTGTCATGCGTCTCCCCCCCGTGCTCGCCCTGTCCCTGATGATGGCCGCTGCGCCCGCCCTGGCCCTGGCCGCAGGCCCCATCGATATGGCGCGGCTGTCCCAGGCGACGCGGGACCTGAGTTCAGAGGAATTTCAGGGACGGGCTCCGGGCTCGGCGACGGAACAGAAGGTCGTCGACTACATCATCGGCCAGTTCAAGCTGGCGGGTCTGGAGCCGGCCGGAGAGAACGGCGGCTGGACCCAGAAGGTGCCGCTGGTCCGCACCCAGATCGCGGCGGGTTCAAAACTGTCGGTGTCGGTGAATGGCGCGCCCCGGGCGCTGGAGCAGCTGAAGGATATCTACGTCAGCACCGTGCGTCCGACCAACGAGATCAGCGTGACGGACGCGCCGATGATCTTTGTGGGGTTCGGGGTCGATGCGCCCGAGCGCGGCTGGGACGATTTCAAGGGCGTCGATGTGAAGGGCAAGATCGTCGTCTTCCTGGTCAACGACCCCGACTTCGAGGCTGGATCGGATGAGGCGGTGGCCGGCGCCTTCGGCGGCAAGGCGATGACCTACTACGGGCGCTGGACCTACAAGTACGAAGAGGCGGCCCGGCGCGGCGCGGCGGGGGCCCTGATCGTTCATGAGACCGCCGGGGCGGGCTACGGCTGGTCGACGGTCGCGGCGCCGCGCGGCGAAAACTTCGATGTGGCGCGGGAGGATGGCGGGGCCGGCCGCTTGCCCTTCCAGGGCTGGATCGCGCGCGACGTGGCGGTTGATCTCTTCAAACAGGCAGGTCTCGACCTCGAGGCCCTGAAGGTTCAGGCGCGCACCAGCGATTTTCATCCGATCGAGATGAAGGGGCTGACCTTCAGCGCTGATCTCAAGGTCGAACAGGCCAGCGTCGACAGTCAGAATGTGCTGGGCAAGATTCCTGGCGCCAAGCGTCCCAATGAGTCGGTGGCCTATTCGGCGCACTGGGACGCCTACGGCATGGCGGACACGCCGGATGCCGCCGGTCGGCGCATGCGGCCGGGCGCGGTTGATGACGCCATCGGGGTTGCAAGCCTGTTCGAGATCGCCCGGGCCTTCAAGGCGGGACCGGCGCCGGAACGCACCGTGCTGTTTGCCGCGTGGACAGGGGAGGAGCGCGGCCTGCTGGGATCGGAATACTTCGCTCAGCATCCGACGGCGCCGCTGGAGACCATGGCTGGCTCCTACACTATCGACGTGCTGCAGACGGCGGGTCCGTCGCGGGATGTGGTGCTGGTCGGGGCGGGGCAGAACGAACTGGAGGACGGGCTGGCGACCGCTGCGGCGGCTCAGGGAAGAACCATCACGCCGGACGCGAAGCCCGAGCGTGGCCTGTTCTACCGCGCCGATCACTTCTCGCTGGCCAAGCGGGGCGTGCCGGTGGTGCTGATGATGGCGCTGGGCGGCGGGGCGGATCTGGTCGAGGGTGGTCGCGAGGCCGGCGACAAGTGGGTCAGCGATTACACCGCCAACTGCTACCACAGCACCTGCGACACCTGGAGCGGCTCCTGGGATCTGCGCGGGGCCGCCAAGGATGTTGAGCTGTTGTTTGAAACCGGCAAGGCCCTGGCCAACTCCAGCGACTGGCCGGGCTGGAAGGCCGGATCCGAATTTGGGCCGGTGCGGGAAAAGTCGGCCAGCGCCCGCTAGGGCTTGGGCGCCTGTGGCGCGGCGGGGGACGCGCGCTGGTCGTCTCGCGATTGCCAAGCCCGGGCGTCCGCGCCGGCCCTGGATTGCCCGGACGGGTCGGTCAGGCTGTCAGGCTGTTCGGTGATTTCCGGATGGGGCCGAAGCCGCATCAGTCCGAGCAGGCCCAGAATGATCAGCGCCAGAACGATCAGCAGCAGCACGAAGGGCGAGGGCCGCGGAATGCGGCGGCCCGGCGCCGCGGGGTCTGTTTCCGACATGGCGCTTATTCCGAGGCCGTCACCGTGGCGCGGTCCAGGCCGCTCTCGGCGACCTCTCCGGCCGTCGCCGGGACGCCCAGCACGTGCATGACGCCGTCCTTGAACTGGATTTCGTCGTCGGCGAACAGGGCGCTGCGCTTGATCAGCGCCGCATCCCGCAGAGTCAGTTGCAGGACCAGATCGGTCGGGCTCAGGCCCTTGGCCAGGGTCTCCTCGATCATGCGCCGCAGTTCCGCCACCGTGACGGGGCGGGTAGAAGTCTGGGCCTTGGCCATGTGAGCAGCGCCTTTCGCCCCGACGCTCCGCGGCGCGGAACTTGATGATCGGGCAGGACGGCAAGAGCGGCGCCGGCAGGGTTCCAGGAGGAACGAGCCGGCAGACTATCACAGCTGCCTCGTTCCCGGGCGGAATTAAAACCGGGAACCGGTCGAGCGGCGCTGGTGTTTCCCTGTCAACCTGAACAGGAGTTACAGAGATGACCAACAAGACCGACATCCAGGGCGAAGGCGACTATCGCTCGGGCAAACGCTACCAGGAAGCGCAGCACGATTTCGCCGAACACGGCCCGGTCAAGGAAAAGGCGGCCGAGGCCGAAGCGGCCCTCGACGGCGCCGAAGGCAAGGACCTGGAAAAGGCCCGCAAGGAAACCGGTAAGGTGAAGCCCCACTAAGGCAGGGCTCGTTCTCAGGTGTCCGCCCAGCGTCTCAAAAGGTTGTGGTAGGCGCCCGTCAGGCTGATCAAGCTTGGATGGTCGTCGCCAACCTCGCCGCGCAGGCGTTGAAGCGCCATGTCCATGTCGAACAGGATGGCGCGGGCCGAATCGTCGCGGACGTGACTCTGAATCCAGAAGAAGCTCGCCGTGCGCGCGCCGCGCGTAACCGGGGTGACCTGATGCAGGCTGGTCGCCGGGTAGAGGATCATCGATCCCGCCGGCAGCTTGACGGACTGCAGCCCGTAGACGTCCTCGATCAACAGTTCGCCGCCGTCATAGTTGTCGGGATCGCTGAGAAAGAGTGTGGCAGACAGATCGGTTCTGAGCCGCCCGCCCCCCGGCAGAGGTCGCAGGGCGTTGTCGATATGCAGGCCGAAGCTGTGGCCGCCGCCGTATCGATTGAACAGCGGGGGGAAGATTCGGGCCGGCAGAGCCGCGGACTGGAAGAGAAGATTGGCGGCCAGAGCCTGTTCGATCTCCTCGCCCAGGGTCCGGGCTGTCTCACAGGTCTGCGGGAGCTGCTGATTATGCTTGGCCAAAGCCGACTGGTAGCCGGCGGTACTTTTTCCGTCCTCCCAGGGCGCGGTCGCGAGGGCGCCCTGAAAGCGGACGACCTGTTCGGCGCTCAGCAGGTTTTCGATCTGCAGCAACATGCAGGGCTCTTAGCTTGCCCGCGAATGACTATCAATAGCATCGTTGATCGCGCCCAGTGCGCCGTCTGCGTCCCGCAGGCAAAGACGATGATGATGTCGGGCGGCGCCGGTGGTCAGCATAAGTTGGCTGCTATGCCAGGCCCTGAGCGCCTCCAGTTCGCCCCGAGCCATCACCCGACAGCCCGACGCGCCGCATCCGGCGCCCGACAGGGGCAGTTGGCCGCCGAGGGCGAAGATCTCGCCGCCGCAGCGCCAGTAGCGCGCGATGTGCTCCGGCAGGGTCAGCATGAGGCGACGCTCTCGATCGGTCCGGCGATCAGGAAGGCGCGGCCCTGGTGATGCAACCAGCCCTGGCGGGGGGCCGGCGGCGCCAGACGGCTGCAGAACCTCCGGCCCACACGATCAAAGCTGTAGACCAGGCCGCCGCCGACAGCCGGCTGGAAATAGACGCGGCCATAATCGGGTTCGGGCGAACCATCGCCGCGGCGTCTGGGGATGGTGACGAACCAGGCCGGATCGGCCAGCGTTACAGGTCGCGACGGGAGGGGGGCAGGCGGCAGCGGCGGCTCCTGTGTCCGAAGACTTGAAGCAGGCGGTCATCAGACGCGCCGTGAAATTGGGGGATAACCAAACTGTATAAAAAATACAGATTCGGGTCAAGGCAATGCTTGTGCGTCGGTTTGATGGGCGACGGCGAATTCAAGGGATCCCGGCGGAAATTCAACCGGACTGGCGAGGCCCGGCCGGCTGTCGCCGTCTAGGTCGTGGACTCATAAGCTCTGAGCCACAGGCGTGTCGATGCGAGTAGGACGGCGGCGAGGAAGTTTCTGGCCAGCTTGTCGAAGCGGGTTGCGATGCGCCGGAAGTGCTTGAGCTTGCAGAAGAAGCGCTCGACCT
>WGLL01000002.1 GCA_016125585.1 Caulobacter sp. | reverse complement strand
GTCGAGCGCTTCTTCTGCAAGCTCAAGCACTTCCGGCGCATCGCAACCCGCTTCGACAAGCTGGCCAGAAACTTCCTCGCCGCCGTCCTACTCGCATCGACACGCCTGTGGCTCAGAGCTTATGAGTCCACGACCTAGAGCCTGGCTCGATTCGATGGACTCAAATCGAGCCGCTCCAGGTTCCTGTTGATCGCGCGTTTGATCCGATAGCCGGTTCCCACTTATCGGAACGCGCTCTAGGTTCCCGGACGATGATCGCCCCCGCTACAGTTCCCGCCGCACCGCCCAGCGCAGAGGGCGCCACCCCTGTCATGGCGCAGTATTTCGAGGCCAAGGCGCGTCAGCCCGACGCCCTGGTCTTCTTCCGCATGGGCGACTTCTACGAGCTGTTCTTCGACGACGCGATCAAGGCGGCGGCGGCGCTGGGCATCTCCCAGACCTTTCGCGGCAATCACAACGGCCAGCCCATACCCATGGCCGGGGTGCCGGTCCACGCCGCCGAGGCCTATCTGGCCAAGCTGATCCGCACCGGCTTCAAGGTCGCCGTCTGCGAACAGATGGAAGACCCGGTCGAGGCGAAGAAGCGCGGGTCCAAGGCCATCGTGCGCCGCGACGTAGTGCGGATCATCACCCCCGGCACCCTGACCGAGGACAGCCTGCTCGACAGCCGGGGGGCCAATCGCCTCGCCGCCGTGGCCCTGCGCTCGGGCCAGGCGGCGGTGTCCAGCGTCGAGCTGAGCACCGGGGCAGTCGAGAGCCTGCTGCTGGCCCCCTCCGGCCTGGCGGCGGCCCTGGCGGCGCTGAGCCCGTCGGAAATACTGGTCCCCGACCGCCTGTTCGCCGATGAGCATATCGCCGCCGCCCTGAAGCTGGCCGGCGGCCTGGTGCAGCCGATGGCCCAGGCCCTGGCCGAGCCGTCGGCCAGCGAGACGCGGGTCAAGCGGCTCTACGGGGTCGAAACCCTCGACGGCTTCGGCGGCCTGGCCCCGGCCGAGGTTTCGGCGCTGGGTCTGATCGCCGCCCATCTGGAGGTCACCCAGGCCGGGCGGATGCCGGCGCTGTCGCCGCCGCGCCGGGCCGGCGAGGCCGACGTCATGGCCATCGATCCGGCCACCCGCGCCAGCCTGGAGATCGAAAAGACCACCGGCGGCCAGCGCGACGGCTCGTTGCTGGGGGCCATCGACCGCACCATCACCGCGCCCGGCTCGCGCCTGCTGGCCGAACGCCTGGCCCGGCCGCTGCTGGACCCCGCCCGGATCGAGGCGCGGCTGGACGGGGTGCAATGGTTCCTCGAGCGGCGGCGACTGCGCGAACAGGTCCGCGAGGCGCTGAAGCGCACCGGCGACATGGCTCGCGCCTTGTCGCGTCTGGCCCTGGGTCGGGGCGGTCCGCGAGACCTGGGCTGCCTGCGCGACGGGCTGAAGACCGGCGAGGCCCTGGCCGCCCTGGCCCTGGGCGACGGCGAGCCGCTGTCCGGCCCGCCGGCCGAGATCGAGGCGGCTCTGACCGCCATCTCCCCCAGCCTGTCGGTGGGGCTGTCCACCCTGCTCGCCAACCTCGAGGCCGGTCTTGGCCCCGATCTGCCGGCCCAGGCGCGCGATGGCGGGTTTGTCGCCGAAGGCGTGCGGCCGGAGCTCGACCAGGCCCGCGCCCTGCGCGACGACAGCCGCCGGGTGATCGCCGCGCTGGAGACCCGGCTGGCCGCGGAAAGCGGCGTGCCGGTGAAGATCCGCCACAATGCGGTGCTGGGCTATTTCGTCGAGGCGACGGCGGGCAAGGCCGATCCGCTGATGCAGCCGCCGCTGAACGCCACCTTCATCCACCGCCAGACCCTAGCCAACCAGGTGCGTTTCACCACCGTCGAGCTGGCCGATTTGGACGCCCGCATCGCCCAGGCCGGCGAGCGGGCCCAGGCCATCGAGGTGCAGACCTTCGAGGCCTGGCGCGATGAGGCCTCGGCCTTGGCCGAGCCGTTGCGGGCCGCAGCCCAGGGTCTGGCCCTGCTGGACGTCGCCTCATCCCTGGCCGAATGGGGCGAGGACGCCGGCGCCTGCCGCCCGGTGGTCAACGACAGCCTCTGTTTCGACGCTAGGGCCGCCCGCCATCCGGTGGTCGAGGCGGCGGTCAAGCGGGCCGGCGATCCCTTCACCCCCAACGACTGCTGCCTGGACGGCGCCGGGGAGCAGGGCGCGCGGCTGAGCATCGTCACCGGCCCCAACATGGCGGGTAAATCCACCTTCCTGCGCCAGAACGCCCTGCTGGCGGTGCTGGCCCAGGCCGGCTCCTATGTGCCGGCCGAGGCCCTGACCCTGGGCGTGGTGGACCGGCTGTTCAGCCGCGTGGGGGCCGGTGACGATCTGGCGCGCGGCCGCTCGACCTTCATGGCCGAGATGGTCGAGACCGCCGCCATCCTGACCCAGGCGACGCCGCGCAGCTTCGTCATCCTCGACGAGATCGGCCGGGGCACGGCCACCTGGGACGGCCTGGCCATCGCCTGGGCCTGCGCCGAGGCCCTGCACGACACCAACCGCGCCCGCGCCCTGTTCGCCACCCACTATCACGAGCTGGCGACACTGGAGGAGCGGCTGGCCCACGTCTCCAACCTCAGCCTTCGGGCCAAGGAGTGGAACGGCGATCTGGTGTTCCTGCATGAATGCGGCCCGGGCCCGGCCGACCGGTCCTATGGCGTGCAGGTCGCCAAGCTGGCGGGCGTGCCGCCGGCGGTGGTGGTCCGGGCGCGGGAGGTGCTGGAGCGGCTGGAGGCCGACAGCCATTCCCCGGCCCGGCTGGAAGGTCTGCCGCTGTTCGAGATGGCGGCGCCGATCCCACAGACCTTCGGACCGAGCCCGGCAGAAGAGGCGCTCAAGAGCCTGGACATCGACGGGATGAGTCCCCGCGAGGCGCTGGAGGCGCTGTACCGGCTCAAGGGGATGATCTGACCGTCCCGCCATTGCCTCCAGGCGTTTTGCACCGCACATAAGGTTCCATGGCCCCCCGTCTCCGCCCGACCCGCCTCGAACACGTCGTCGACGGCGAGGCCCTGCGCGCGCGGCTGTCGGCGGCGGCGCTGGACGCCATCGGCGATGAGGCCGAGCAGCGGCGGCGGGCGCTGGACATCCTCAAGCAGGCGCTGTTTCGGGGCCGGATGATCGCCAAGGAGCGGCTGGAGAACGGCGCCGGGGGCATGGAGACGGCCCGATTGCTGTGCGGCGTCACCGACCAGGTGGTCACCGCCCTCTATGACTTCACCACCGTCCATGTCTTCCGGGCCCGCAACCCGACCGAGGGCGAGCGGCTGTGCCTGATGGCGGTGGGCGGTTACGGCCGGGCGGTGCTGAGCCCCTATTCCGACCTCGACCTCCTGTTCCTGCGGCCGTGGAAACAGACCGCCCACGCCGAGAGCGTCATCGAGTACATGCTCTATGCCCTGTGGGATCTGAGCTTCAAGGTTGGCCACGCCAGCCGCACCGTCGAGGAATGCATCAAGCTCTCCCGCGAGGATTTCACCATCCGCACCTCGCTGCTGGAGGCGCGGCGGCTGACCGGCGACGAGAAGTTGGCGGCCGAACTGAAGAGCCGCTTCTTCAATGAGGTGGTCAGGGGCACCGGGCCCGAATTCGTCGCCGCCAAGCTGAAGGAACGCGACGAGCGCCACACCCGGGCCGGGGCCAGCCGCTACATGGTCGAGCCCAACGTCAAGGAGGGCAAGGGCGGCCTGCGCGACCTGCACACCCTGATGTGGATCGCCGAATACCTCTATCCGGTCGAGCGTCCGGCCCACATCTTCCGCCTGCCGCACTTCGACCCCAGGGAGGTGCGGACCTTTACCCGCGCCTTCGACTTCTTGCATGCGGTCCGCGCCCACCTGCACTTCGCCACCGGCCGGCCCGAGGAGCGGCTGACCTTCGACGTGCAGCCGGAGATCGCCCGACGGATGGGATACGGCGACCGAGCCGACAACCCCGCCGTCGAGCGCTTCATGCGCCACTATTTCCTGATCGCCCGCGAGGTCGGGGCCCTGACCCGGGCCTTTTCCGCCAAGCTGGAGGCCGAGCAGTACAAGCAGGAGCCGAAGGGCCTGTCGCGCTTCCTGCCGGGGCGTCGCAAGATCAAGCGCAAGCCCCTCGACTATCCCGGCTTTCATGAGGAGAACGGCCGTCTCACGGTCGAAGGGCCCGAGGTTTTCGAACGCGATCCGGTCGATCTGATCCGGCTGTTCCGCATCGCCGATGTGCTCAATCTCGACCTGCATCCCGACGCCTTCACGGCGGTGACCCGGTCGCTGCACTTGATCGGCTCGAAGGTGCGTCGCGACAAGGACGCCGCCGAGGCCTTCCTCGACATCCTGGCCCGGGGCCGCAAGCCCTATCGCACCCTGACGCTGATGAACGAGGCCGGCGTCCTGGGCCGGTTCGTGCCGGAGTTCGGCCGGATCGTCGCCCAGATGCAGTTCAACATGTACCACAGCTATACGGTGGACGAGCACACCCTGCGGGCCATCGGGCTGATCAACGACATCTCCAAGGGCCGGCTGATCGCCGACCATCCGCTGGCCACCATCATCCTGCCGCTGATCAACGACAAGGAGTCGCTGTTCCTGGCCATGCTGCTGCACGACACCGGCAAGGGCGGGGCCGGGGGTCAGGAGAAGGCCGGGGCCCGGGCGGCGCGCCAGGCCTGCGAACGGCTGGGCATCGACCGCAAGAAGATCGAGCTGGTCGCCTGGCTGGTCGAGCATCATCTGGTGATGAGCGACACCGCCCAGAAGCGCGACGTGACCGACCCGGCAACCGTCGCCGCCTTCGCCCGCATCGTCGAGAGCCCCGAGCGGCTGCGCCTGCTGCTGGTGCTGACCGTGGCCGACATCCGCGCCGTCGGCCCTGGGGTTTGGAACGGCTGGAAGGGCCAACTCTTGCGCGAGCTCTACGCCGCCACCGAGGCCATCTTCCGCGGCGGCCGGGGCAGCGATCCGGCCGCCGCCGCCCAGCGCCACCATGAAAGCGTCGCCCGCGACGCCCGGGCCGAACTGGCCGCCGCCCATCCGGAGGCCGCCGATTGGGCCGACTCCATGGAGAACGCCTATTTCATCGGCTTTTCCAGCGCCGACATCGTCGAGCACGCCATCCTCGCCGGCCGGGCCGCCGAGCAGGGGGGCGCGGCCGCCGGCGGCCGTATCCGCACCGACCGCAGCACCGCCGAGCTGGTCGTCGCCGCCACCGACCGGCCGGGCCTGTTCGCCGACCTCGCCGCCGCCATCGCCGGCATGGGCGGCAACGTTCTGGGCGCGCGGATCTTCACCTCCCGCAATGGCCAGGCCCTGGATGTCTTTCAGGTGCAGGACGCGGCCGGCGGGCCATTCGGCCGCGACAACCCGCCCGGCCTGCGACGCCTGGCCGACGCGCTGGAATCCGCCGCGCGAGGCGAGATGTCCCGCGCCGAGACGCCCCGCTCCGACCATGGCCGAACCGCCGCCTTCGCCATCTCCTCGACCGTCATGCTGGACAATGAGGCCTCGCGGGAAGCCACGGTGGTCGAGGCCTCCGGCCGCGACAGGCCCGGCCTGCTGCAGGCCCTGGCGGGGGCGATCTCCGACGCCGGGCTCAGCATCGTCTCGGCCCATATCGACAACTACGGCGAACGGGCGGTCGACGCCTTCTATGTCACCACGGCCGAGGGTGAGAAGCTGACCGACCCCCGCCGGCAGGCCTCGTTGAAAGCCAGCCTGCTGGCCGTGCTGCGGGCCGAGGAGCCCCGCGTCGGCGGAAAGGCCCGGCCCCGGCTGCAGCGGGCCCGCGCCAGCGAGGGGCGCTGACGCCGCAGGCTGCACCATAGTCGCGCGCGACCTGCACACGCCTCATCTTGACCCTCCGAACGGCGCGGCGCAGAAGCGCGCTGTGACCGACGCCCCGCCCTCCGAGCCGACCGCCTCCCCCTCCGAGGCCGCTTCCGACGCCGCGGCGGAAAAACCCCGCGCAGGGATTATCAAGAACTCGATCATTTTCTCCGGCCTGACCCTGATCAGCCGGTTCATGGGCCTGGCCCGGGATGTGGTGATCAACGCCCAGCTCGGGGCCAGCGCCGGGCCCTGGGCCGACGCCTACAACACCGCCCTGAGCTTCCCCAATCTGTTCCGGCGCATCTTCGCCGAGGGCGCCTTCAGCTCCGCCTTCGTGCCGGCCTACAGCCGCACCCTCACCGCCGAGGGCGGCGAGCGGGCTGACGACATGGCCAGCGACGCCCTGGCCACCCTGGCGGCCATGACCCTGGCCCTGGTGATCCTCGCCCAGTTGGCGATGCCGTGGCTGATGTATCTGATCAACTACGGCTATCGGGACGAACCGCTGAAGTTCAAGCTGGCGGTGACCCTGACCCAGATCACCATGCCCTATCTCAGCTGCATGGCGATCACCGCCCTGTTTTCCGGGGCGCTCAACGCCCGCAACCGCTTCATCCTCTCCGGCGCCGCGCCGATCGTGCTCAATGCGGTGATGCTGATCGCCGTGCTGCCGCAGAAGAACAGCGGCGACGCCGCCTATGCCGCCAGCATCGCCGTCGTCATCGCCGGGGTGCTGCAGGCCGGCCTGCTGTGGTGGGGAGCCTGGCGATCCGGCGCCCGCATCCGCCCGCGCCTGCCCAGGCTGACCCCCGAGATCAAGCGCCTGATCAAGGTGGCCATTCCCGCCGCCATCGCCGCCAGCGTCACCCAGATCAACATCTTCGTCTCCGGAAGCCTGGTCTCAATGGCCCCCGGCGACGGCCCCCGCACCTGGCTGGCCAATGCCGACCGGCTCTATCAACTGCCGCTGGGGATGGTCGGGGTGGCGATCGGCATCGCCCTTCTTCCCCGGCTGTCGCAGGCCCTGCAGGCGGGCGACCACAAGGACGCCCAGGACACCACCGACCAGGCGGTCGTCTTCGCCCTGGCCATGACCCTGCCGGCGGCGGCGGCGCTGATGGCCATTCCCTTCTTCCTGGTCGACGCCCTGTTCACCCGGGGCGCCTTCACCAGCTTTGACGCGCAACAGACCGCCTCGGCCCTGTTTCACTATGGCTGGGGCGTACCGGCCTTCGTGCTGGCGCGGGTGATGAATCCGATCTTCTTCGCCCGCGAGGACACCAAAAGCCCGATGCGGTTCGCCCTGATCTCTGTGGCGGTCAATATCGTACTGGGCGCGAGCCTGTTCTTCATCGTCGGCTTCCCCGGCATCGCCATCGCCACCTCGGCGGCCAGCTGGATAAACGTCGCCCAGATGTACTGGGCCCTGCGCCGGCGCGGCGACTGGACGCCGACGCCCTCGGCCTGGAGCCGCATCATCCGGGTGCTGGCGGCCAGCGCCATCCTTACCGCCCTGCTGGCGATCGCCGGCCATTTCCGCCCCGTCATCCAGGGCCTGTTCGAACACATCAGCCTGGTGCGGATCGGGGCCAAGGAGATCGCCGTCCTGGCCGTCTGCTTCGCCGTCCTGCCGATCTATCCGGTGCTGGTGGTGCTGACGGGCGGCATGACGGTGGCCGAGATCAAGGGACTCCTCAGGCGGCGCAGACCGGCCTAGCTTTCACGCCATGTCGCCCCTAGCACCCATGCTGGCCCTGCTGTTCCTGGCACCGGTTCAACCCGCGGAGCCGCCGCCGGCTTTCACCATCTTAGCCAGCGCCGACGAGGTGACCCTGGTCCTGGCCAGCAACCGGACCACCCCGATGCGGATCGCCGATCCGAAGGACGTCGAGGGTCTGAGCTACAGCCTGATCTTCATCCGCGTACAGGGGCCGGACGGCGACTTCGTTTCCACGCGGGATGAGGACGGATGGTGGACGCCGCTCTACAAATCCGCCTGGCCGGTCCTTGATCGAGCCGAACCCTGGGAGGTCCAGCCGGGCGAGACCGTCACGCGGCGCACCACGCCCGCCCGGCTGACCAGGGGCATGCCGGACGCGCCGACCGCCGGCGACTGCCGCTTCCAGGTCCGGGCCATCATCCGCGACAATGACCGGTGGCCGTGGAGCGAGGACGGGCCGGAAGGCGGGGTCTACACGGCCCTGTCGCCCTGGACCGCGGCGCCTTGCGCGGCGCTGTTCCCGCCGCCTTGATCTTGCCTCCGGCGCCCGTCTCGCCTATTGGCGTGGACATGGTCATGTTCCAGCATTCGCGCCGATGGCGCCGCCTGATCGCCCGCTAGACCGCCCGCGCCGACTCTGTCCGCGCGCCGACAGACCTGACCTTTTCGCGAAGTAGATCATGACCGACCAGACTCCCGTCTCCTATGCCGGCCCCGAGCGCGTGCTCAGCGGCGTCCAGCCCTCCGGCGCCCTGCATCTGGGCAACTATCTCGGCGCCCTGGTGAAGTTCGCCCGGTTGCAGCACGAGATCGACACCTTCATCTTCGTCGCCGACATGCACGCCATCACCGTCTGGCAGGACCCGGCCCTGCTGGCCGGCCAGACCCGCGAGATCGCCGCCGCCTATCTGGCGTCCGGACTCGATCCGGCCAAGGCGACCATCTTCCCGCAGTCGGCCGTGCCCGAGCACGCCGAACTGGCCTGGATCTTCAACTGCGTCGCCCGCCTCGGCTGGTTGGACCGGATGACCCAGTTCAAGGAGAAAAGCGGCAAGCACAAGGAACGCTCGAGCGTCGGCCTCTACACCTATCCGGTGCTGCAGGCGGCCGACATCCTGATCTACAAGGCGACCAAGGTGCCGGTTGGCGAGGACCAGAAACAGCATCTGGAACTGACCCGCGACATCGCCCAGAAGTTCAACCACGACTTCGAGGCGCCGGGCTTTTTCCCGCTGCCCGAGCCGCTGATCCAGGGCCCGGGCGCGCGGATCATGAGTCTGCGCGACGGCCAGGCCAAGATGAGCAAGTCGGACGCCTCGGACCTGTCACGCATCAATCTGACCGACGACGCCGACGCCATCGCCGCCAAGATCCGCAAGGCGCGGACCGATCCCGAGGCGCTGCCCGACACCCTGGAAGCCCTGGCCCTGCGGCCGGAGGCGGACAATCTGGTCGGCATCTTCGCGGCGCTGGGCGGGGAGTCCAAGGCCGAGGTTCTGGCCCGGTTCGCCGGTCAGGGATTCGGCGTCTTCAAGCCGGCCCTGGCTGATCTGGCCGTCTCGGCCCTGTCGCCGGTCAGCGAGGCCATGCGGCGCTATCTGGACGATCCGGCGGAGATCGATCGCATCCTTGGCGCCGGAGCGCTGAAGGCCCGCGAGGTCGCCAGCCAGACGGTGGCCGAGGTCAAGGCCCGGGTCGGTTTCTGGGGCGCCTGAACGGACGGGGGCGGCGGATTTGCGTTGACGCTGCCCCCCTCCAGCCTTCACCGTCCCCGCCCATGAGCCGACGCAAGTTTCTGGTCATCGCCGATGACACTCCCGAGTTCGACGCGGCCCTGAGGTTCGCCAGCCGTCGGGCGCGGTCGACCGGAGGCCATGTCGCCTTGTTGAAAGTGATCGAGCCCGCGGTGTTCGAACACTGGAGCGGCGTGCGCGAGGAAATGGAGCGTCAGGAGCGCGCCGAGGCCGAGGCCATGCTGCAAAAGCTGGCTGAGCAGGTCGTGGACATTTCGGGCTCCCCGCCCGAATTCCTGATCCGCCATAACGACTCGGTCCGGGCCGCGATCCGCGGGGTGGTCGAGGAAGACCCCGATATCAAGATCCTGGTGCTGGCCGCCTCGCCCGGCGGCCGCAACCCCGGCGCCCTGATCAGCTCGATCGCCAAGGACGGCGTCAGCTGGGGCCGCCGCAAGCTGCCGGTGACGGTGGTTCCGGGCGATCTGACCGACGAGGAAATCGCCGATCTCGCCTGAAGTCCGGCGAATTTGCCCTTCAGCAGGTTCAGGTTGATTGACGACTCATACAACTTGAAGTCACTCTCCTCGCGTTTCATCCTGGAGGAGAAGTCATGTCCCGCACGCTCAGCGCCTCGGCTCGGCCAACCCGGCCCGCCAGCGACCGCCCCACCGACATCGCGGCTCTCAGGGCCGTCGCCCAGATGGCGGTCAACGTCGAGCTGTTCACCATCCCGCTCTACATGACGAGCCTCTATTCCATCCAGGGCTTCCACCCGATCACCGGAGCCAAGACCGACTTCTACGAGGGCCGCCTCTGGGCCGGCGCCAAGACCACGGCCGAGCCGAAGACGGTCAATGACGAGGCCTTCAACATCATCTTCTCGGTGTTCATCCAGGAGATGCTGCATTTGCAGATGGCGGCCAACATGGCCACCGCGATCGGCGTCAACCCGACCTTCACCGGCGCTCCGTTGCAGGACGACCATGGCGGCTGGCTCTGCTACGGGGCCGACAAGAGCGTCATTCCCGGCATCATCGACCTGAAGGACACCGAGGCCCACGAGGACGTGGCGGTGAACGTCGGGCCGTTGAACGACGACACCCTGCGCCTGTTCCTCGCTATCGAGCAGCCCGAGAAGCTCGCCAGGGACAATATCAAGCCGGACAAGGAGAAGGACTACTTCCCGGCAGTTCCCTTCGTGGGCTGGAAGGCGGGCGACGCCCTGCCGCTGTTCGGCACCATCGGCTGGATGTACCAGTGCTACTACGACTATCTGAACCTGAGCTACGACGACGGAAAGACGATGTGGGACGAGGTGTTCAACCCGTCAGCGGTACAGAACGACCTGTTCAACTACACCAGCCCCGGCCACCGCAGGCGCGAGTTCATCAACTTCGAGACGACCATCGCCCTGTCCGACCCCCGGGTCGCCTTCAATCAACTGGTGCAGATGATGGACGCCATCACCGACCAGGGCGAGGGCAGCACCATCAATCGCCGCACCGCCGGGATGCTGAAGGCCGTCGATCCGAAGTACCAGCCAGACGACGAGGCCCTGAAGGTCGACTACCCCAGTTATGACGACGCCGGAAAGCTGATCGCCTCCGCCGACGCCGAGGCGCGGTGGGCCAATGACGGCCGCGATCACTTCGAACGCTTCGCCGAACTGGCGGACAAACTGCCGAAGATCGTCACTTGGCCCATCTGGCGGAAGAAGAATCCGACCTGGAAGCCGGAGATGCTCAAGACCGACAAGCTGGATCCCACCAACCCCTACAAGCTGCCGACCCCCGAAGAGGTGGCGACGGCGATGAACACCCTGTCGTCCGACGCCGGCAGCAAGACGCTGCTCAGCCAGGCGGTGGTCGGGGCCATCTATGGCGTCACCTCGGTGCTCAACAGCTACTGGACCCCGCCGCCCGGGAAGCCCGCGCCGCAGTTTCCCTTCCCCTCGATGAGCGGATCAGGCGACCGCATGAGCACCGCCTGGGCCATTCTGGGCGAGACGCCGGACCTGTCGCTCAGCCTGCCGGCCCTGCAGCCGGGCGCCCTCTATCACAGCTGCCAGGGCATCGATTTCACAGGGGACGGAACCAACAGCTGCGCCCAGGTCGAGGTCTTTCACGGCTGCCGGGGCTCCAACCTCTGCCGGGCGACCGGCGGCTGCGGCTTCGTGCAGCCGACAACCGGCGGCGGCGTCTGTGGCTCGGCCCTGGCGGCCCGGGCCCCGGCCGCCGCCAGTTGCAGCGCCAACGGTTGCGGCTCGTCGGGCGCCAGCGACTTCTATTCCGCGCCCGGCGACAACAAATGCGGCGGATTCGGCGGCTGCGCCGTGCCGATCTCGGCCTCCCAGGTCTTCCCCACCACCGGCAAGATGCAGCTGTTCGACTTTGTCGACACCCCGCCCGAGGGTTGGCATTCGGTGGAGATCACCAAGGACGGCGTTCTGCCCTTCAACACCGGAGAGAAGGTGCACACCATCGCCTGGGACGCCTTCAAGGCGGTGATGGTCGCCCGCGGCAAGACCCCGCCGGAAGACCCGCCGCCGGCCTCGGCCATCCGCCTCGCCTTCCCGCCGTCGACGTGACGACGGGCCGGACCCGACCCCGCCTTGGCCTCCCCCATCTGGGGGACGGCCTTGGCCTGCGGGACGAACATTTCGGCCACCTGATGCGCACCCCGCCAGGGCAATGGGGCGTCGACTGGTTCGAGATCATCAGCGAGAACTTCATCGGCCATCACGGCTGGGCGGCGCGGGTGCTGGAGCATGTCGCGGCGCACCGGCCGGTCGTGATGCACGGGGTCTCGCTGTCGATCGGCTCGACCGATCCTCTGGACCGCGCCTATCTGAAGGATCTGGCCGGGCTGGCCGAGCGGGTGAAGCCGGCCTGGATCTCCGACCACCTCTGCTGGACCGGCGTCGGCGGCGCCAACAGCCACGACCTGCTGCCCATGCCCCTGACCGAGGCCGCCCTGGCCCATGTCGCCGACCGGGTAAGGGCGGTGCAGGATATCCTGGGCCGCCCGCTGGTGATCGAAAATCCCAGCAGCTATCTGGAGTTTTCGGCCAGCCAGATGCCGGAATGGGCGTTTCTGGGCCGGCTGGCGGAGGACACCGGCTGCGGCCTGCTGCTCGACTGCAACAACGTCCATGTCAGCGCCTTCAACCACCGGCTTGATCCCGTGGCCTATATCCAGGCCCTGCCGGCCGATCACATCGTCCAGGTCCATCTGGCCGGGCCCAGCGACTGCGGCGACCATCTGATGGACACCCACGACCATCCGGTGCCGGACGCGGTCTGGCCCCTCTACGCCCTGGCTCAGCGGCACACCGGCGGGGTGTCGACCCTGCTGGAATGGGACGCGGCGATCCCGCCCTATGACGAGCTGCTGGCCGAGCTGGCCAAGGCCCGGTTGCACCGTCAGCACCGCGAGGCCGCCGTTGCCTGAAGCCGCCGCTCCCGACCTCGCCCGGATACAGGCAGCCTTCCTCCAGGCGGTGACCCGCCCGGCGAGCGACAGCTGGACCCGCGCCGCCGCTCTGCTGGCGCCCTCGCCGCTGAGCGCGCAGCGGCGTCTGTCCCTCTATGCGCGGGGCTATCGCGCCCGCCTGCTCGACAGCCTGCGACGGGAGTTTCCCACCCTCTGCGCCCTGACGGGGTCGGAAGTATTCGACCTCTTCGCCGACAGCTACATCGCCGCCTGCCCGCCCGAAGGACCGAGCCTGCACCGCCTGGGGGCCCGTTTCCCGGCCTGGCTGGAAAGCATCCAGCCGGACGTCGCCGCCGGCGCGGCGGAGTCGATCCCGGCCCAGCTGGCGCGGCTGGAGCGAGCCTGGTCGGAGGCGTTGCGGGCGCCGGGGCCGGAGGGCGTGGCGGCGCCGCCGGTCGATCTGCTGCTGCATCCGGCGGGTCGGCTTCGCCTGCCGGCGACGACCAGCCTGATGGCGCTGGATTTCGACTTCGCGCCGCTGGTGGCGGCCGTGGCCGAGGGCCGCGCGCCAACGACGCCGGTCGCCCGTCCGAGCCTGGTCGCCGTGGCCCGCAGCGGCTATCGCGTCGGCCTGCACAGCCTCAGTTCCGGTCGCCATGCCTGGCTCGCCGCGGTCGGCCACGAGGGAGCCTCGGCGATGGAGGCGGTGGCCCGGGCGGCGAGCGAGGCGGACGCCGGCGACCTGCTGGCGGACCTGATCCTGTGGACGCCCCTGGCCGTCCAGGCGGGCCTGATCATCGCCGACTGAGGCCGGCCCGAAGACCTAGGCGCGGGCCGGAATGATCACTGGCAGGGTCTCGTAACCCTTTACAAAGCTTGAATAAACCCGCTTGGGCTCGCCGACGACGTCGATGCGGGGGAAGCGTTTGAGCACCTCTTCCCAGACGATGCGCAGCTGCATCTCGGCCAGGCGATTGCCGACGCAGCGGTGGATGCCGAAGCCGAAGGACATGTGGTGGCGCGGCCGCTCGCGGTCGATGATGAAGGCGTCGGCATTCTCGATCGCCGTCTCGTCGCGGTTGCCCGAGACATACCACATGACCACCTTGTCGCCCTTCTTGATCAGCTTGCCGCCGACCACGGTGTCCTCGACACAGGTGCGGCGCATGTGGGCGAGCGGGGTCTGCCAGCGGATGATCTCGGAGACCATCGACGGAATCAGCGAGGGGTCGGCCCGCAGCTTGTCGTACTGATCGGGGTTCTGGTTGAGGGCCAGCAGGCCGCCGGTGATGGAGTTGCGGGTGGTGTCGTTGCCGCCGACGATCAGCAGGATGATGTTCCCAAGATATTCCATGGGCTCCATGTTTCTGGTGCTCTCGCCGTGGCAGAGCATGGAGATCAGGTCGGGCTTGGGCGGGGCGTTGATCCGCTCGTTCCAGAGGCGGGTGAAATACTCGAGGCAGCCGAGCAATTCCATCTGACCCTCCTCCTCGGTCTCGACGACGCCCTGGCCGGGGATGGCGGTGGCGACGTCGGACCAGCGGGTCAACTTGCGGCGGTCCTCCCAGGGGAAGTCGAACAGGGTGGCCAGCATCTGGGTGGTCAGTTCGATGCTGATGCGGTCGACCCAGTTGAACTCCTCGCCGATGGGCAGGTCGTCGAGCAGCTTGCCGGCGCGTTCGCGGATGATCGGCTCCAGCTCCATCAGCCGGGCCGGGCTGACGGCGGGGCTGACGGTCTTGCGCTGCACGTCATGCTTGGGCGGGTCCATGGCGATGAACATCGGCAGCATGAACTCGGGATTGAAGTCGGCCAGGGTGATGCCGCCGAGATGGGCGTCGGAGGAGAAGGCCTGGTGGTTGGTGTCGACCGCCACGATGTCCTCGAAGCGGGTGATCGACCAGTAGGGACCCCACTCGCTCTCGGCGGTGTAGTGGACCGGGTCTTCCTTGCGCAGCCGCTCGAACACCGGCCAGAAGCTGTTGTCGGCGAAGCGCGAGGGCTCCCCCGGATTGAGCAGCTCCAGGGGCGTCGACAGCGCCTCGGCCCGCGCCGCCGCCAGGTTGTCGAGAGCTCCGTCGGCCATGGCGATTGTCCTTGTGGTTGCTGATCAGATCTTGGCGGGGATGACCACGGGCAGGGTCTCGTAGCCCTTGACGAAGGCCGAATAGACCCGGGTCGGCTCGCCGACGACATCGATGCGGGGGAAGCGCTTGAGCACCTCTTCCCAGACGATGCGCAGCTGCATCTCGGCCAGGCGGTTGCCGACGCAGCGGTGGATGCCGAAGCCGAAGGACATGTGGTGGCGCGGCCGCTCGCGGTCGATGATGAAGGCGTCGGCGTTCTCGATCACGCTGGCGTCGCGGTTGCCCGAGACATACCACATGATGACCTTGTCGCCCTTCTTGATGGTCTTGCCGCCCATCTCGAAGTCGCGCAGGGCGGTGCGGCGCATATGGGCCAAGGGCGTCTGCCAGCGGATGATCTCGGAAACCATCGAGGGGATCAGCGAGGGATCGGCCCGCAGCTTGTCGTACTGATCGGGGTTCTCGTTGAGGGCCAGAAGTCCGCCGGTCAGGGAGTTGCGGGTGGTGTCGTTGCCGCCGACGATCAGCAGGATCAGGTTCCCCAGATACTCCATCGGCTCCATGTTGCGGGTGTGCTCGCCGTGGGCCAGCATTGAGATCAGGTCGTTGCCGGGCGGGGCGTTGATCCGCTCGTTCCACAGGCCGGTGAAATACTCCAGGCACTCCAGCAGTTCGGCCCGGCGCTGGTCCTCGCTCTCGATGATGCCCGAGCCTTCGATGGCGGTGGCGACGTCGGACCAGCGGGTCAGCTTGCGGCGGTCTTCGAAGGGGAAGTCGAACAGGGTGGCCAGCATCTGGGTGGTCAGCTCGATGCTGATGCGGTCGACCCAGTTGAACTCCTCGCCGATCGGCAGCTCGTCGAGCAGGCGGCAGACCCGCTCGCGGATGATCGGCTCCAGCTCCATCAGCCGGGCCGGGCTAACCGAGGGGCTGACGGTCTTGCGCTGAACGTCGTGCTTGGGCCGGTCCATGGCGATGAACATCGGCAGGATGAAGTCGTCATCCATGTCGCGGATGGTGATGCCGCCCAGATGGGCGTCGGAGGAGAAGACCTCGTGGTTGGTGTCGATGGCGACGATGTCGTCGAAGCGGGTCACCGACCAGTAGGGCCCCCACTCGCTCTCGGCGGTGTAGTGGATCGGGTCTTCCTGGCGCAGACGCTCGAAGAAGGGCCAGAAGGTGTTGTCGCGAAAGCGGGCGGGGTCGGCCGGGTTGATCTGCTCAAGCGGCGTGGACCAGGCCTCCGCCCGCGCGGCGGCCAGCTTGTCAAAGGCGCCATCGGCCATTGATCTTCTCCCCTATCTTTTCGTTGTTTACATAGGGCCACGGAAACGGCGGTTTGTCACCTGCCAGGGCCGCGGAAGGGTTGCCGTGGCGCCCGCAAAGGACCATCTGACGGGCAGCCCCGAGGATTCGCCATGTTCATCCAGACCGAAACCACCCCCAACCCCGACGTCATGAAGTTCCTGCCCGGCCGCGAGGTGCTCGGCGCCGGCAGCCGCGAGCTGGCCTCGGCCGGGGAGGCGGCGGCCTCGCCGCTGGCGACCGCCCTGTTCGAGCTGGGCGACGTCGAGCGCGTCTTCCTGGGCCCCGACTTCCTGACCGTCACCCGCGCCGAAGGGGTCGACTGGGCGCATCTGAAAGCCCCGATCCTGGCGGCGATCATGGACCACTACACCGCCGGCAAGCCGATGCTGACCGACGGCCCGGCGGCGGCCGACGAGATCGTCTATGAGGGCGAGACCGCCCAGATCGTCGCCGAGATCAAGGACCTGCTGGACACCCGGGTCCGCCCGGCGGTGGCCCAGGACGGCGGCGACATCGTCTTCAACCGCTTCGAGGCCGAGACCGGCACCGTCTATCTGCACATGCGCGGCGCCTGCGCCGGCTGCCCCTCCTCGGCGGCGACCCTGAAGTCGGGGGTGGAGAACATGCTGCGCCACTATGTGCCGGAAGTGATGCGGGTCGAGCAGACGCTGTAGTGCGGCCGCCGTTCATCCTGCTGCTGACGGCCAGCCTTCTGGCCGCGATCCCGGCTTGGGCGCAGGAGGTTGATGTTCGCCCGTCGGACGCCAATGTCTGGTTCAGCATCGAGCCGAGTCAGGAGGCGGGCGGGCCGTTCGTTGTTGTGAGCTTCATACAGGGCGGGCGCGGCGAGTGGACGGGGCGGAGGATCACCCTGTTTGAGGACATGAGACTTGACGCGCCAGTCTATGCCCCTGTCCTCCAGACAACTGACGAGGCGAGTTGTCCCCAACTGGCGGCGACCGTGCTCGCCGTTGAGCCTCACTTGAAGACATCCATCGACGTGGACGCCTGGAATCACCCGGGGCTGCCCGGACCGACCGACGGTTGGGCCATATCGGTTGGCGCCAGGGGCCGACTGGCCGACGGCAGCCAGGGATCTGTAGTCTTCGATGCCAATCTCCCGGCCGCGGCCTGGGCGCTCGACGCCGAAGAGGCCCTGAAGGCCTGCTGGGGTGAAAAGAAACCTCTGCCCTGATCGCCGGGTTACCCTCGGGTGGCTCTCTCGCCGCAAAGCGCTATATGCCACTCAAGCCGTTACCGATGGAGATCTGATGTCCGCCCCCCTGTCCGACGCCGCCCTCGACCAGCTGTTCCGCGAAGCCCGCACCCGCAACGGCTGGCAGACCGAACCCCTGCCGGAGACCCTGATCCGGGCGGTCTATGACCTGGCGCGCATGGGGCCGACCTCGGCCAACGCCTGCCCGGCCCGGTTCGTCTTCGTGACCAGCGAAGCCGGCAAGGAAAGGCTGGCCGCCTGCGCCTCGGCCCAGAACGCCCCCAAGATCCGGCAGGCGCCCTGCACGGTGATCATCGGCCACGACCTGGAGTTCATGGACCGGCTGCCGGAACTGTTCCCGCACAATCCCGGCGCCAAGGACTGGTTTCCCAAGGGCTCGGAGGTGGCGCAGGTCACCGCCTTCCGCAATGGCACGCTGCAGGGGGCCTATCTGATCATGGCCGCCCGCTCGCTGGGCCTGGACTGCGGCCCGATGAGCGGCTTCGCCAACGACAAGGTCGACGAGGCCTTCTTCGCCGGGACCAGCGTGAAGTCGAACTTCATCTGTTCGATCGGTCACGGCACCGACAAGGACCTGTTCCCGCGCAGCCCGCGCCTGAGCTTCGAGGACGCCTGCCAGATCGCCTGACCGCCTTGTCATTGGTGCGTGCTTCGACACGCGGCCTACGGCCGCTACTCAGCATGACGACGGGGGAGGGGCCGCAAAAATATTCGTCATCCTGAGTACCGACCCGGCGGGTCGCGTGTCGAAGGAGGCGCTGGCCCATCCGCCCCGCCCGGCATACCCTCCCGCAAAACACCGCTCGGGGAGGGCGCGTCATGAAGCTGCTGGGCAAGATCCTGCTGGGCCTCGTCGGCCTGATACTGCTGGTGGTCATCATCGGCTGGTTCAGCCTGCGGCGCGGCGAGATTCCGTGGGCCACGCTGGAGGCGAAATACGCCAACACCGAGAGCGAGTGGGTCGATCTGCCCGGCGGCGTCCGCGCCCACTATCGCGACCAGGGCAACCCGGACGGGCCGGTGCTGGTGCTGGTGCACGGGTTCGCGGCCAATCTCGAGACCTGGGAGCCCTGGGTCCAGCGGCTGGGCAAGGACTACCGCATCGTCAGCCTCGACCTGCCCGGCTTTGGCCTGACCCGGGCCCCGGCCGGCTACCGGCTGACCCCGACCGCCTTTGACGACACCGTCGAGGGCGTCGTCGACCATCTGAAGCTGGGCCGCTTCACCCTGGCCGGCAATTCCATGGGCGGGGGCGTGGCCTGGCAGTATGCGCTGAACCACCCAGACCGGCTCGAGGGCCTGGTGCTGGTCGACGCCGCCGGCTTTCCCGAGAAGGCCCAGAAGGGCTCGCCGGTCATCTTCAAGATCCTGCGCAATCCGGTCGGCCGCTTCCTGCTGGGCGACCTCGACACCACCTCCATGACCCGCCAGGGCCTGCGATCAGCCTTCGCGCCGACGCCGGATATGGTCAGCGACGCCATGGTCGCCCGCTATGTCGAGCTGGCCCGGGCGCCGGGTCACAAGGACATCATCCTGGGCATGATGAGCGATCCGGCCGGGCCGCGCTTCGCCGATCCCGCGCGGCTGGCGACAATCAAGGTCCCGACCCTGATCCTGCATGGCGACACCGACAAGCTGATCAGCGCCGAGGCCGGCCGCAAATTCGCCGCCGCCATCCCGGGGTCCACCCTGATCATCTATCCGGACGTCGGCCACGTTCCGATGGAACAGATCGCCGACCGCTCGGCCGCCGACCTCGACGCCTGGCACAAGGCGAAGGTGGAGGGAGCCAGGCCCTGAGGCCTGCTTCGCGTTCGCGGGGAGAAATCAGGCCAGCGCCTTGTCAAGAAACCCGATCGCCCGGGTCAGCACCTTCTGCGACTCCTGGGGCGACCAGTCGCGGTGGCCCATGTCCTTGATCTCCAGATAGTCCGGCGCGCGTCCCGCCTTCTTCAGGGCGTCGCGCATCAGTTTCGACTGGGCGAGGGGCACGATGTCGTCCTTGTCGCCGTGGATCAGCAGCACCGGCGCGGTCAGGGCCTCGGCCCGGCGGGCCGGCGAGGCGGCGACCAGGCGGGCGCTGTCGGCGTCGGGATCGCCGATCACCTGTTTCCAGTAGTCATAGACCGGCGAGGAGGGCCCCTCCTCCTGTCGCTCCCAGGCCATCATCGCCGGCAGGTCGCTGACCCCGGCGATGGAGACGCTGGCCCTGTAGAGATCGGGCCGCAGGACCGGCCCCATCAGGGCCGCGTAGCCGCCGTAGGAGGCGCCCATGATCGCCACCCGCGCGGCGTCGGCCCGGCCGGCCTGGATCACCGCGGCCACGCAGTCCTCGATGTCCTGCTGCATCAAATCGCCCCAGCGCCGCCGTCCCGCCTCCATGAAGGCCCTGCCATAGCCCTCTGAACCCCGGAAATTGGGTTGCAGCACCAGCCAGCCGCGGGCGGCCAGGGCCTGGGCCCAGTCGTCCCAGCCGTAGCGGTCGCGGGATTCCGGGCCGCCGTGGGCCAGCACGACCAGCGGACGCGGGCCGGCGGCCAGCGGCACAGTCAGATAGGCGGTCAGGGCCTGGCCGTCGCGAGCGGCGACCTTCAGGGTCTCGACCCTGGCCAGCCGCTCGGGGGTCAGCCATGGGCGCTCGGCGCCCAGCGGCTCCAGGCTGGCGGCGGCGCGATCATAGAGAAACCAGGCCCCCGGCTCGCGCGGTCCGTCGACCCGCAGCAGGAGGCGGTTGAGGGTGGCGTCCGACTCGGCCAGGGCGACATTGCAGGTCTTGTCGAAGAAGCCCTCCAGCGCCTTGTGGTGCGGCTTGAGGGAAGCGTCGGCGAAGTCGTAGCTGAGCCGGTCCTCGAGGAAGGCGGCGGCGATCATGCGGCCGGCCCGGTCCTGGACCACCCGTTCCACGTCATGACTGGGTCGGTGGACGACGCTGTCGCCGAACTGGCGGGTCTTCAGATCGAAGGGGCGGATGACGACGGTCTGGTCGCCTTCCAGCCGGGCGGCGATCAGCACCTGGCCCGGGGCGTCGCCGTTGGCGACGATGTCGAAATCCATGTCGCCCTGCTCGTCCAGGCGCACCTGGCGCAGGGTCGTCCAGTCGGTCTCGCCCGGCGCGCGGATGTTGAGATTGACCACCGTGCGCCGGGCGTTGACGTCATAGCGGGCCACGGGAACGCCGCCCTGGCTCCACCAGCCGAAGGTGTTGTCGCCGCCGCGTTCGACGAATTCAGAGGCGCCGCTGACCACATTGACCCGGTAGAGCGCCCAGACGCCGCGGCTGTTGTCGGCCACCTGCATCAGGATGCGGTCCGGGTCGTCCGGCATGAAATCGATCACCCGGCCGAGGTTGAGGTTGCCCCGGAAGGCCCGTTTGTCGTCGCTGAGCAGGGCCACCGGATTGGAGCCGTCGGCGCCGATGGCCAGGAGCCGCCGGGCGATGACGTCGTTGGAGCCGCTGCCGCCGGGCCCGCTGTAGGTGACGTGCAACTCCTTCTTGACCCAGACCAGCAGCCGCTGGTCGTTGGCCCAGGCCACCTGTTCGATATCGACATCGCCCAGGTTCAGCCGCCGCGACGGCCCGGCCGGATCGTCGCCCTTGATCAGGGCCAGGTAGGTGGTGCGGACGTCATTGGCGTCGATACTCTCGCCGAGCACGGCGACATCCTGGCCCGACGGCGACAGGGCCGCGTCCAGCACCGCAGGCTCGCGGAGGATGTCGTAGAGGCTGGGCGGGGCGGCGGCGGCGAGGGCGCGGCCGGCCGGTCCAATCAGCCCCGCGCCGATCAGGCCCGCCGTGAGCTGGCGACGTGTAGGCTGCACCTGGAACGCTCCCCCCGTTACTCCCCGGGGAGAGGTTGAAAGCTCCGGCGTCACCCGTCAAGCGATAGGTAGCCCGGGCGCGCCGGACCCGCGGCGCCGGGCCCTACAGCATCGAGGGCAGGACGCGGTCCGGGGGACGGTGGCCGTCCATGAAGGTCTTGATGTTGATGATGACCTTCTCGCCCATGTCGATGCGGCCCTCGACCGTGGCCGAGCCCATGTGCGGCAGCAGCACGACGTTGGGCAGCTTGAGCAGCTTGGGATTGATCGCCGGCTCGTGCTCATAGACGTCGAGGCCGGCGCCGGCGATGTCGCCGCGGGCCAGCATATTGGCCAGGGCGCCCTCGTCGATGACCTCGCCGCGGGCGGTGTTGACGACAATGGCGTGCGGCTGAAGCAGCTTCAGCCGCCGGGCCGACAGCAGGTGGTAGGTGGCCGGGGTGTGCGGGCAGTTGACCGAGATGATGTCCATCCGGGCCAGCATCTGGTCGAGGCTTTCCCAGTAGGTGGCCTCCAACTCGTCGGCGATGCGGCTGCTGACCGGCTTGCGGTTGTGATAGTGGATCGACAGGCCGAAGGCCTTGGCGCGGCGGGCCAGGGCCTGGCCGATGCGGCCCATGCCGATGATCCCCAGGCGCTTGCCCCAGATGCGGCGGCCCAGCATCCAGGTCGGCGACCAGCCGGAGAAGTCGCCGCTCTGCACGACATTGGCGCCTTCGACGACCCGGCGGCTGGAGGCCATGATCAGGCCCATGGTCAGGTCGGCGGTGTCCTCGGTCAGGACGCCGGGGGTGTTGGTGACGATGATGCCCCGCTGGTTGGCGGTGGCGACGTCGATGTTGTCGACCCCGGCGCCGAAGTTGGCGATCAGCTTCATGTTGGGGCCGGCCCGCGACAGCAGGCGCGAATCGAGGCGATCGGTGATGGTCGGCACCAGGACGTCGGCGCGGGACAGGGCGTCGAGCAGCTGTTCGCCGCCCATCGGCGTATCACTGACGTTCAGTTCGGTGTCGAACAGCTCCCGCATCCGGGTCTCGACCGGATCCGGCAGCTTGCGGGTGACGATAACCTTGGGTCTCTTGACGGCCATAACGCATTCCGGGCAAGCGAGCGCCGCCCGTGTGGGCGCCGTCCGACAGATAAAGCGCGACAGCCGCCAGTGGAACCCAATTGCGGCGCCGGATACGTTTTTAACGCAAGATTCACACCGGCGCGGCGCCTTAGGCGGACAATTGTCCGATGGTCGGACCGCCGCCCGGACCCTTGGAGACCCGCAATGCCGATGCGCCGCCCGCCGCTGAGTCTCGCCGCCGTCGGGGCCTGCGTGCTGCTGGCCGCCTGCGGCGATGGCGAGACCGCCCGGTGCAAGACCCCCTCGGGCTTTCCGGTGCCCCGCTTTGTCGCCCTCAAGTCCGGCGAGGTGAACGCCCGCAACGGCCCGGGCCTGGACCAGCGCATCCTCTGGGTCTGGCGGGTTCGCCGGATGCCGGTGATGGTCGTGGCCGAGAGCCGGGAATGGCGCAAGGTGCGCGGCCCCGACGGCGGGGAGGCCTGGCTGAAGGAACAGATGGTCGACGGCAGCCGCACCGCCATGCGGGTCAAGCCAGGCGATCTGCCGCTGCTGGCCGAGCCGCGCGAGGGGGCGCGGGTCGTGGCCTATCTGCGCTCCGGGGCGGTGGCCTCGCAGGTCAAGGCCGAGAACGGCTGGAGCAAGCTGGAGGCCGGCGGGGCCAGCGGCTGGGCGCCGGACGGCGAGATCTGGGGCGGCGGGCCGCCGCCGAGCTGCACCGGGGTGCGGGTTCCCGCTGGTTGAGGCGGGCCGGGGGCCGTGCTACGCCCCGGTCCACATTTTACGCCAAGGAACTGCCGCCGGCCGCGCGGCTTTGGAATTACATGACGCACGAGCCCCAGTCTTCCTACAGCTATGACGACCTGATCGCCTGTTCCAAGGGTCTGATGTTTGGTCCGGCCAACGCCCAGCTGCCGGCCCCGCCGATGCTGATGATGGACCGCATCAACCTGATCTCGAAAGAGGGCGGGCTGTACGGCAAGGGCGAGATGGTCGCCGAACTGGATATCAATCCCGACCTCTGGTTCTTCAAATGCCACTTCGAGGGCGACCCCGTGATGCCCGGATGCCTGGGCCTGGACGCCATGTGGCAGCTGGTCGGCTTCTTCCTCGGCTGGTCGGGCGCCCCCGGCAAGGGCCGCGCCCTGGGCGTGGGCGAGGTGAAGTTCACCGGACAGGTCACCCCGGCGGTGAAAAAGGTGGTCTACCGCATCAGCCTCAAGCGGGTGATCATGCGACGTTTGGTCATGGGAATCGGCGACGGGGTTCTCGAAGCCGATGGAAAGCCCATCTATGAGGCCAAGGACCTGCGCGTGGGGTTGTTCGACCCCGCGTCGATGGTCTGACGACAGAACAACAAGAAACGTCTCTGCACCTTGGGGAATGAAGGAGTCGCCATGCGACGCGTCGTGGTCACCGGCATCGGCATCGTCTCGTCGATTGGAAACAACGCCGGCGAGGTGCTGACCTCGCTGCGCGAGGCCCGCAGCGGCGTCACCGCCGCGCCCGATTACGCCGAACTGGGTTTCCGCTGTCAGGTGCGGGCCGTGCCCGACATCGCCTGGGAAGAGCATGTCGACCGCCGCGCCGCCCGCTTCCTGGCCAAGGGCACCGGCTATGCCCACATCGCCATGGAACAGGCGATCGCCGACGCCGGTCTTGAAGAGGGCGAGGTCTCCAACGAGCGGACCGGCCTGATCGTCGGCTCCGGCGGTCCCTCGACCCACGTCATCGTCGAGGCGGCGGCCACCACCCGCGAGAAGGGCCCCAAGCGCATCGGTCCGTTCGCGGTGCCCAAGGCGATGAGCAGCGGCCCCTCGGCGGTGCTGTCGACCTGGTTCAAGATTCGCGGCCTCAATTTCTCGATCAGCTCGGCCTGCGCCACCTCCACCCACTGCATCGGCTCGGCCTATGAGCAGATCGCCTGGGGCAAGCAGGACGTGATCTTCGCCGGCGGGACCGAGGAAGAGGACTGGACCCTGTCCAACCTGTTCGACGCCATGGGCGCCATGTCGTCGAAGTTCAACGACACTCCGGCCCGGGCCAGCCGCGCCTATGACGCCGACCGCGACGGCTTCGTCATCGCCGGCGGCGCCGGGATCGTGGTGCTGGAGGACTACGAGCGGGCCAGGGCGCGCGGCGCGAAGATCTACGGCGAGATCGTCGGCTATGCCGCCAACAGCGACGGCTTCGACATGGTCGCGCCGTCCGGCGAAGGCGCCATCCGCTGCATGAAACTGGCCATGGACAGCGCCGGCGGCCGGACCATCGACTACCTCAACCCCCACGGCACCTCGACCCCGGTCGGCGACGCCAAGGAGATGGACGCGGTGCGCCAGGTGTTCGGCGACAAGGCCCCGCTGATCAGCTCGACCAAGTCCCTGACCGGCCACAGCCTGGGCGCGGCCGGGGCGCAGGAGGCGATCTACAGCCTGCTGATGATGAACAACGACTTCGCCGCCGAGAGCGCCAATATCGACACGCTCGATCCGGCCTTCGCCGACCTGCCGATCCTGCTCAAGCGGTCGGACAAGCCGGTCAATGTGGCGATGAGCAACAGCTTCGGTTTTGGCGGCACCAACGGCTGCCTGATCATGGCCAGGGTCTAGGACGCCGGCCTCAAGGCTGGCTCCGGCGCCGCCGGTTGGTTAGGGTTCCCCGGCGCCTGGCCCGGGAGACCCGCATGACGACCGCCGATCTTCGCAGCCGACGCGCCGTCCTGGCCGGTATCGGCGGGCTTGGCGCCCTGGGCCTGGCCGGCTGCGAGACGCCGCGCGCCGCCGCACCCCTGGCCCTGCCGCCACGGCCGCGCTTCGTCGTCCCGCCGCTGGCGCCGCTGAAGATGCGGGCCGACCGGATCACCAGGATCACCGTCTGCCTGCGGCCGTTCCGCGACGCCGGCCCCCGGCTGGATGTCGAACAGGTCGCCGGCAAGCGGGTGGTGCACAACTACGGCCACGGCGGCAGCGGCTGGTCCCTGTCCTGGGGCAGCGCCCGGATCGCGGCGGCCAAGGCGCTGCAGGGCGGGACGCGGGAGGTCGCGGTGATCGGCTGCGGCGTCATCGGCCTGACCAGCGCCCTGACCTTGCTGCGGGCCGGGGCGAAGGTGACCATCTACGCCGCCGACCGGGCGCCCTATACGCGGTCGGCGCGGGCCACCGGCACCTGGTCGCCCGACAGCCGGATCGCCAACGCCGACAAGGTGGATGGCGCCTTTCCCGCCCTCTACGACCAGATGGCCCGCGCCTCCTACGCCGCCTGGCAGACGCTGCTCGGCCTGCCGGGCGATCCGGTGGCCTGGACCGACCGCTACACGCTGTTCGACGCGCCGGACGCCGGGGGCCCGCCCGTGGCCTTCCCGGAACGGCCGGTGTCGGTTCCGCGGGTAAACTTCTTCGAGGCCGACCTGCCCGGTACGGCGCCGCCGTGGCGGAGCCTGGAGCCGTCCGAACATCCCTTCCCGGTCGCCCGGGCGCGGCACGGGGTGTCGATGCAGTTCAACGTCGCCGAACTGGCCCATCTGCTGACCAGCGATTTCCTGGTCGAGGGCGGCCGGATCGAGACCATGACCTTCAACACCCCGGCCGACCTCGCCCGCCTGGCGCAGCCGGTGGTGGTCAACTGCACCGGCTATGGGGCCCGCGCCCTGTGGCAGGACGACAGCGTGACGCCGGTGCGCGGCCAGATCGCCTGGCTGGCCCCGCAGCCGGAGGTCTCTTACGGCCTCTACTACCGGCATGTGAACGTGCTGCCCCGGCCGGACGGCATCGTCGTCCAGTATGGCGGCCCGGCCATGTGGGGCTACGGCTCGGAGGACGAAACCCCCGACCGGGCCGAGGCCGAGGCGGCGATCGCCACGGTCGCGCCGCTGTTCGAGACCGCTCGGGCGTGAAGCGGGCGCGACATGACGGACCGATGTTGCGCCGCTCCGGACTCTTGCGGGTCGCGCGTTTGATCCGATTGCCGGTTCCCACCAATGGGAACGCGCTCTAGCGTCCCGCGCCGAACCCCCTATAAACCGCCGCAAGAGCTTCGAGGAGACGCCGCATGGCCGAAGAATACAGCTTCCCCAAGGGTGACCTGATGGCCGGCAAGACCGGGCTGGTCATGGGGGTGGCGAACCACAATTCCATCGCCTACGGCATCGCCCAGCAGCTGGCCGCCCAGGGCGCCCGGCTGGCCTTCGCCTATCTGCCGGACATGGAAAAGCGCGTGCGGCCGCTGGGCGAGGCGATCGGGGTGACCGATTTCATCCCCTGCGAGGTGACCGATGACGCCTCGATGGACGCGGCCTTCGCCGAGCTGGAGCAGCGCTTCGGCGGGCTGGATTTCCTGGTCCACTCCATCGCCTTCGCCAACAAGGACGAGCTGAAGGGCAGCTTTGTCGAGAACACCACGCGGGACGGGTTCCTGACGGCGATGAACATCTCCGCCTTCAGCTTCGTCGACGCGGCCAGGCGCGCCAGCAAGATGATGAAGCCGGGCGGGTCGATGGTGACCATGACCTACCTTGGCTCCAAGCGGGTCATTCCCAACTACAACACCATGGGCGTGGCCAAGGCGGCGCTGGAGGCGGCGACCCGCTACATCGCCCGCGACCTGGGCCCCCAGGGCATCCGGGTCAACGCCATCTCGGCCGGCGCCATGCGCACCCTGTCCCTGGCCGGGATCAGCGGCGGCCGGGGCCTGCTCGGCCAGGGCCGGATGTTCAGCGCCATGAAGGA
Organism: Caulobacter sp.; assembly: GCA_016125585.1. Lineage (GTDB taxonomy): Bacteria > Pseudomonadota > Alphaproteobacteria > Caulobacterales > Caulobacteraceae > Caulobacter. Next base: position 305,697 of record WGLL01000002.1, on the reverse strand, counting down.
AGACACCAGCATGGAAGGGGTCGCCGGCTGCGCCCTGTGGCTGCTGTCGGATCTGGGCCGCTCGACCACCGGCGAGGTGATCCACGTCGACGCCGGCTTCCACATGATGGGGCTGCCGGACGAAATCGCCAACGGCGCGGGCTAGGCCGCGTAGGCCCGCATGAAGACCCGGGCGGCGGCCCGGGCCAGTTTGTCGATCTCCGCCTCCGACAGGTCCCAGCCCAGCCGCAGCAGGGCCTGGGTCTGGCGGTGACCCAGCACCATGCCGCCGAAGAATTCCGCCGCCTGCAGGGGATCGTCGACGTTCAGCCGGCCGGCCCGGGTTTCCAGGTCCAGGAAGGCGGCCAGCTGGGCGCGGGAGCGCTTGGGGCCGCTCTCGAACACCTCGCGCGCCAGATCGGGCATTTCGGCGGCGCTCTGGATCGACAGCCGCATCACCGAATAGCTGCCGGTGGAGATGACCTGCAGCAGGGTGCGGGCATAGGCGGCCAGGGTCTCCTCGGGACGCTGCTCGGCGCCGGGGGTCCGCAGGGGGGCGGTGATCGAATCCACCCGCCGCTCGACCAGGGCCCGGACCAGCTCGGTCTTGCTGCCGTAGCGGTTGTAGATGGTCTGTTTCGAGACCCCCGCGCGGCGGGCGATCTCCTGGATGGGGGCGGCCAGGCCGCGTTCGGCCAGCACCTCGGAGGCGGCGTCGAGGATGGCCTCGGTCTTGGAAAGATCAATCTGTCCGGTCAGTCTGGGCATGTCAGTGCGCCTCTGCGGCGGCCTCGGCCGCGGCGGGAGAAAGCGGGACCTTTGCCGGCCTGGCCAAGAGGGCCAGGGCGGCGGCGAGCGCGCCGGCCAGGGCGAGCACGGTAAAGCCGTCGCCGAAGGCCAGGATCGAGGCCTGCCTGTTCATGAAGAACTGGAAGGCCTTGCGGGCGGCGCCCTCGGGGTCGGCGACCCCCATGGCGGCCATGCGCTGGGTCAGGCCGGCGATCATCGCCTGGGCGTCCACCGAGGCGATGGTCACGCGCGAGGACAGGGCGTCCATATGTTCGGCCGTGCGGGTGGTCAGGGTGGTCGACAGATAGGCCATGGCGATGGCCCCGGCGGTGTTGCGCGACAGGTTCATCAGGCCCGAGGCGTCCTTGACCATGGCCGGCGGCAGGGTCGACATGGTCAGCTGGCTGGTGGCGATCATGGCGATCATCACCCCGCAGCCGCGGAAGGCCTGCAGGCTGGCGAACTCCCAGAAGCCCCATTCGCCGTTGATGTCGTGGCCCAGCCACATGCCCCAGGCGACCATCGAAAAGCCGATGAACATCGGAATCCGCGCGTCGATGGTCCGCGCCAACCGGCCGACCAGCGGGCCGGTGAAGAACATGCAGATGCCGGAGACCAGCATGGTGGTGCCGACCTCGGCGGCCGAGAACTGTCGCACCCGGCCAAGGTAGAGGGGCATCAGGAAGGTGCCGCCGTAGAGGCTGACGCCGGACACCGCCGTCATCAGGATGCCGAGGGTGAAGTTGCGGTCGGCGAAGGCGCGCAGCTGCACCAGGGGCTTGTGGTAGCTGAGGGTGCGCCAGACGAAGGTGACGCCGCTGATGGCGCAGAGCACCGTCAGCCAGAGGATGGTCCCATCCTCGAACCAGTTGTCCTTGGCCCCCTCCTCGACGACGTACTGCAGGCTCATCAGGAAGACCGCCATGGTGGTCAGGCCGAACCAGTCGAAGCCGGCCGACAGGCTGCGGTCGCCGCGGTCGAAGTTGGCGTAGCGGCCGACCAGAAACAGGCTGAGCAGGCCCGGCCCGACATTGATGAAGAACAGCCAGCGCCAGCTGAGCCACTCGGTCAGATGGCCGCCGAGGATCGGCCCGACGGTCGGGGCCAGGGTGACGATCATGCCGGTGGCGACATTGGCGGCGATGCGCTTTTCCGGCGGAAAGGCGGTGAAGGCGGTGGCGAACACCGTCGGCACCATGGCCCCGCCGATGAAACCCTGCAGGGCCCGGGCGATGATCATGAACTCGATGCTGGTCGACAGGCCGGCGACGACGCTCATCAGGATGAAGCCGCCGCAGCTCATCATGAACACGGCCCGGGTGCCCCAGAGGCGGGACAGGTAGGACGACAGCGGAATCATCACCACTTCGGGGATCAGATAGGCGGTCTGGATCCAGCTGACCTGGTCGGCGCTGGCCCCGATCCCGGCCTGGATCTGCGGCAGGCTGGCGGCGACGATCTGGATATCGAGAATGGCCATGAACTGGCCGATGGCCATGCCGCCAAAGCCGATGAACAGCCGCGTCCAGTCGACCGCCCCCGACGCCGTGGTCGGCGCCTGGGCGACGGTGATGTCATCCCCGGATTTCATGGCGTCCCCCGACTGGCTCATCGTCAATGTCCCCCCGCGGCGGCCGGGGCCGCGGCCTTGCCCGGCTTGGCGAACAACGCCAGCACCGCCGCCAGCCCAAGGCCCACCGCCAGGGCCGCGAAGGCGTCCCCGAAGGCCAGGACCGAGGCGTCACGGTGCATCAGCATGCTGAAGGCCTTGCGGCCGGCGCCGGCGGGATCGGCCGTGCCCAGCTGGGCCATGCGGGCGGTGAGGCCCTCGATCATGGCCTGGCTTGTGCTGTTGTCGAGACTGACCTTGCTGGCGATGTCGGCGTAGTGAACCGCCATCTGTCGACTGAGCAGGGTGGACAGCAGCGCCAGGCCCACGGCCCCGCCGACGTTGCGCATCAGGTTCACCAGGGCCGAGGCGTCCTTCATCATGCTCATGGGGATGGTGCTGATGGTCATCTGCTGGGTGGCGATCATGGCGATCATCACCCCGGCCGCCCGCACCGCTTGCATCAGGGCGAACTGGGAAAAGCCCCAGTCGGCGGTGACGGCGCTGGCCATGCCGGTGCCATAGGCGGCGAGCACAAACCCGACGACCATCGCCACCCGGGCGTCGAACAACCGCACCAGCCGCCCGGCGATCGGGCCGCAGAGGAACATGGTCAGGCCGGAGACCAGCATGGTGGTGCCGACCTCGGCGGCCGAATACTGCCGCACCTGGGCCAGGAACAGGGGCAGGACGAAGGTGCCGCCATAGAGGCTGACCCCGGAAACGAAGGTCATGACGATGCCGAGGGCGAAGTTGCGGTCGGTGAACGGCCGCAGGGAGACAATGGGCTGCTTGTAGACCAGCTGCCGCCAGATGAAGGCGCCCATGGCGATGACCCCCAGCACCATCAGCCAAAGAATGACGTCGTCCTGGAACCAGCTGTTCCGCGCGCCCTCCTCCAGCACATACTGGATGCTGAGCAGGCCGACCGCCATCAGACCCACGCCCCACCAGTCGACGCCCTTGGCCAGGCTCGGGTCGCCCTTGTCGAAGTTGGCGTAACGGCTGACCAGGAACAGGGCCAGAAGGCCAGGCGGCACGTTGATGAAGAACAGCCAGCGCCAGCTGGTCCATTCGGTCAGGTGGCCGCCCAGGGTCGGGCCGATGGTCGGGGCCAGGGTGACGATCAGCCCGACCACGACATTGGCGGTGATCCGCCGCTCGGGCGGAAACACGGTGAAGGCGGTGGCGAAGACGGGCGGGATCATGGCGCCGCCGGCGATCCCCTGCACGGCGCGCAGGAAGATCATCATCTCGATGTTGGTCGACAGGCCGGTAAGGATGCTGGAGCCGATGAACAGGATGCAGGCGCCCATGAAGAAGCGGCGCGTGCTGACCATGCGGCAGAGGTAGGCGGTCAGCGGCATGATCACCACCTCGGCCAGCAGATAGATGGTCTGGACCCAGCTCATCTCGTCGGTGGTCGCCCCGACCCCGGCCTGGATCTGCGACAGGGAGGCGGCGACGACCTGGATGTCGAGGATGGCCATGAACTGGCCGATGATCATCCCCCCGAAGCCGAGGAACACCGGCAGCCAGTTGATCTTTTCGGCGGCGGGGGCGCCGGCGACAGAGGGTGCGCCGCCGATTGCGGCGTCGGTCATGGCCGGGGATCAGGCTGGGCGGCGAGCTGGGGCGTCTGGGCCCCGGACTCGGCGAAGGTCAGGCCCGAGCGGACCCGGACATCGACCTTGACCTCCAGCGACAGGCCGGGACGCAGGGCGCCGGACAGGGGCTGGCCCTTGTCGACGACGATCCGCACCGGCACCCGCTGGGCGATCTTGGTGAAGTTGCCGACCGCGTTCTCAACCGGGATCAGGGCGAACTCGGCGCCCGTTGCCGGGGAAAAGCTCTCGATATGGCCCTTGAGGGTCTGCTTGCCGAAGGCGTCGGCCTTGATCTCGACCGGCTGGCCGATGCGCAGGCGCGACACCTGGGTTTCCTTGAAATTGGCGACCACATAGGTCTCGCTCAGCGGCACCACCACCATCATGGTCTGGCCGGGCTGGACCAGCTGGCCGGGGCGCACCGAGCGGGCGCCGACGACGCCGGCCACCGGGGCGCGGATCACCGTGCGTTCGAGATCGATGCGGGCCTGTTCGACGGCGGCCTGGGCGGCCTGGACCTGGGCGACCTTCTGGGCCCGGGCCGAGCCGAGCGACTGGGCGGCGCGCTGTTCGGCGGTCAGGGCGGCCTCGGCGGCGGCGACGCTGGCTTCCGACTGCTTCTCGCCGGCCTTGACCTGTTGCAGCTTCTGGTCGGAGACCCAGCCCTTGGCGGCGAGATCGCCGTAGCGGCGGGAATCGACGGCCATGCGGCCGGCGTCGGCCCGGGCGCTGGCGACCCCGGCCGCCTTCTGGGCGATCATCGCCTGTTCCAGGGCGCGCTTGTCGTCGACCGCCTGAACGTCGGCCTGCAGGGCGCGCACATTGGCGGCGGCCTGGTCATAGCGGGCCTGGATGGTGGCCGGGTCGATGCGGGCGATGACCTGTCCGGCCTCGACCTGCTGGTTGTCGCTGACCAGCACCTCCAGCACATAGCCGGAGACCTGGGGGCTGACCTGGACGGTGTCGGCCTGGACGAAGGCGTTGTCGGTGCCCTCGAAACTCTGCTTGCCGTGCCACCAGACGCCGCCGCCGATGATGACGGCGACCGCGACCACGCCGGCCACAATCATGGGAACAAGTCTTTGCCTGGGGATGGACGGCATGGATCAACAGCCCTGGAAAACGGCGGGAAATGAAAACTGGACGCTGGCGTCCTGCGAAGCGGTTACAGCCGGGCGGACGCCGCGGCAAGATTAAAATGGACCCCTACGTCCAGTTTTCAAGAGCGGGCCTTCAACGACGACGCTTTTCCCCCGCGACGACTGCCGATAGTGTCGCCGGATGCACCGGATCTCGCCCGCCACCCTCCGCCTTGTGGTCCTGGCCCTGATCGCCTGCGCGGCGGTCGGGTTGTGGATGGGCATGAACGATTCGCTGCGGCGCAGCGCCCCCGAATGGGAAGGGACCGCCGCGGCGCCGGCCGCCGTGGCCGGACCGCCCGAGGCGGTGCCGATCGACCCGGCCGCGCTGGAACGCAGTTTCGCCACTCCGCCGCCGGCCCAGGTTCCGGCGGCCAAACCCGCCCCCAAGGTGGTCGAGGAAGAACCGCCGGAGGCGCCGCCGGCCAGCGAGGCCGCCGCGCCGGAAGCCCCGCCGCCGGCCAAGGCCGCCGAAAAGCCCCCGGAGAAGGCGTCCGCCGCCGGCCAGCCGGCATCGACGCAACCCCCGGCGGCCAAACCCCCGGCCCCCAAACCCCCGGCCCCTAAGGCGGCGCAGCCCAAGGCGGCCCCCAAGGCCTCGCCCACCCCGAAGACCGCGCCCGAGCCGCCCCGCGAAAAGGCCCCGCCGCCGCCGGAAGTGCCGTTCTAGCGCGACCGCCGGCCCCGGACCGGTCGGACGCCGCGTTTCAAAGCATCGGATCGGGGTCCCGCCGGCCGGGCCCCGACCCGCGCGCGGTTAAACATCCAGTAACTCTGTTACGAGAGTTTAATATCGTTAAACGATATGTAATTTGATTGATAAGCGATGCGCCTCTATCCCTCATCTCACGGGCGGCGCTGTTGTCGCCCGCCGGTTTCACCCTCCAGGGGCGGACCGACAGACACCAGAGGGACCTGACGCCAATGACTTTCGCCAATGCCACCAAACTGATCGACCGCCTCGCCGTCGGCATCGTCTACACCGCCGTCGTCGTCGCCATGCCGCTGGCCGCCTACAGCTTCTTCGCCCAGTCATTCTGATCGGCGGTTCTTTCATGAGACTCCGCGTCCAGACCCGCTCGCCGAGCGACCCGACCCCGGGATCGCACCGGCGGGCGGCAGACGCCCCTCCAGCCGGCCGCCGCATCAGGACCGCATCCGCTGGAGACAAATCCCCGGCCCCGGCGTCTTTGCTTGTGGTGCGTTTGGTCCGATAACCGGATACCGCCTGTCGGAACGCGCGCTCAAAGACACTCAAGGAACAGTACGGTCATGAGGACCCTGGGACCCGGCTCGATCTCGAGCTTCCTGAAAATCATTCTTGATGTGACCTGGTTCCTGTTGTGGGGACTGATCGGCGCCCTGGCCCTGGCCGGGGTCGTGATGCTGCTGCTCAGCTTCAACACCGACCTGATCGCCAAGATCGAGATCAAGACCGATCTTGGAACCGCCGACCATATCGGCGCCACCCTGACCGCCGGCCTGTTCGGCGGCGCCCTGTACGCCAGCGGATGGCTGCTGATCGTCGGCCAGCTGCGCCGGATCTTCAAAACCCTGACCGCCGGCGACCCCTTCCATCCCGACAATGTCGGCCGGCTGCGCCTGATCGGCCTGTGCCTGGCCGGGCTGACGGTCTGCACCTGGATCTACACCACCGCCGCGGCGCTGATGCTGCCGGGCCTGCAGCAGATCAGCGCCGGGTTCAGCCCCACCACCTGGTTTTCGGTCATGGTCGTCTTCGTGCTGGCCGAGGTGTTCCGCGAAGGCGCCCGCCTGCGCAACGAAGCCGAACTGACGATATGAGGGCCGGAGTCTAGATCATGGCCATTCACGTCCGCCTGGACCGCGTGCTGCTGGAGCGGCGCATGTCCCTCACCGAACTGGCCGACCGGGTCGGCGTCACCATCGCCAATCTGTCGATCCTGAAGACCGGCAAGGCCCGCGCCATCCGCTTCTCGACCCTCGACGCCCTGTGCCGCGAACTGGGCTGCCAGCCCGGCGACATCCTGTCGTTCGAGCCGGGTCCGGCCGACTTCGGCGACGACGACGGCGACGCCTGACGACGCGTGACGGCCGGCGTCAGCCGCTTCAGGGCTCAGACGCTCTGGGCCTCCACCAGTCGGGTCATGAAGTCGGCGCCGCGCCGCATCTGGCTGATCTCGATCCATTCATCGGGCTGGTGCGCCTGGTCGATCCAGCCCGGCCCGCACAGCACCACCGGAAAGCCGCCCAGCTGGAACTGTCCGGCCTCGGCCGCATAGGGCACGGCGCGCAGGGGACCGTTGTCGCCGGCGAGGCGACGGGCCAGGGCCTCGGCCGGTCCGCCGGCCTGCAGGGCCAGGGATGGGACGTCGGCATGCACCTCGAACCGCACCCCCATCTCCGGCGACCGGGCTTTCAGCGCCGCGTCCAGCGCCCGGCAGCGGTCGAAGAAGGGGGCCAGCAGGGCGTTGGGGTCCTGTCCCGGCGGGCAGCGCAGATCGAAGGAGAAGCGGCATTCCCGGGCAAGGATGTTGATCGCCGTGCCGCCCTGGATGACGCCGATGGTCAGGGTGGCGTGGGGCGGCTCGAAGGGTGAGGCCGGATCGGCGGCGGCGATCAGCCGGTCGGCCAGGGCCGTCAGTTCCGCCATCAGGCCCAGGGCCGTCATGTTGGCCGAGACCCCCAGGTGGGTCTGGCTGGAATGGGCCTCGCGGCCATTGACCACCACCGTCGCCGACAGGATGCCCTTGTGCGCCCCGACCACCTCCATGCCGGTCGGCTCGCCCACCACCGCCAGGGCCGGACGCGGATCGACCCCGGCCAGGGCCTCGATCATCGCCGGGGCCCCGAGACAGCCGATTTCCTCGTCATAGGACAGGGCCAGCCACACCGGCCGCCGGATATCGGCCGCGATCAGGTCGGGAACCGCCGCCAGGGCCAGAGCGATGAAGCCCTTCATGTCGGAACTGCCGCGACCGTAGAGCTTGCCGTCGCGCTCGGTCAGGGTGAAGGGATCGGAGGTCCAGGGCTGGCCATCGACCGGGACCACGTCGGTATGCCCCGAGAGGATCACTCCGCCCTCGGCGGCAGGCCCGACCCTGGCCATCAGATTGGCCTTGCTGGCGTCGGCGTTGGCCACCCGTCGCGACGTCACGCCATGCCCCGCGAGATAGGCCTCGACCCATTCGATCAGGTCCAGGTTCGAATGGCGCGAGGTGGTGTCAAAGCCGACGAGGGTTGAGAGGATGTCGGTGGCGCGGGCGTGCAGGGCGTCTGATGCGGTCATGGGCAAGCTCTACCCAATATCCTCCTCCGCGCGAAGCGTGGGGGAGGGGGACCGCCGCCCCGACTCAAGGGGCGGCGGTGGAGGGGGCAGCGCCGATGGTTGGCGAGTCGCCCGAGAGCGCGGCCCTTCGGGTCTCCCCTTCAAGGCCCTGCGCCGCCCCCTCCACCCCCGCTTCGCGCGGTCCCCCTCCCCCGACCTGCGGCCGGAGGAGGATTTGTCGGCTTGCCCTGCCGCCCCGGGGCCGCTACCGGCCATCTGCCATGATCGCCAACGCCCCCATCCTGACCCTGTCCTGCCCTGACCGGCGCGGCATCGTCGCCGCCGTGTCCGCCTTTCTGGCCGACCGCGACTGCAACATCCTCGATGCGCAGCAGTTCAACGACGCCGAGACCGGGGCCTTCTTCATGCGGGTGGTGTTCGACCCCGGCGAGGCGGGAGTGGCCGAGTTGAAGGCCGGCTTCGAACCGGTCGGGGCGGCGTTTGCCATGCGCTGGACCCTGCGTGATCCGGCCGACCGCTACCGGGTGATGATCCTGGCCAGCAAGACCGACCACTGTCTGGCCGACCTGATCTACCGCTGGCGCATCGAGGAGCTGCCGATGGATGTGGCGGCGGTGGTCTCGAACCACGCCGCCGAGACCTTCCGTCATGTCGATCTGAAAGGCCTGCCCTTCCATCACCTGCCGGTCAGCAAGGAGACCAAGCTGGAGCAGGAGGCCGAACTGTGGGCGCTGATCCGCGAGACGAAGACCGACATCGTGGTCCTCGCCCGCTACATGCAGGTGCTGTCCGACGGGCTGGCGGCCAAGCTGGAAGGGCGCTGCATCAACATCCACCACAGCTTCCTGCCGGGCTTCAAGGGCGCCAGGCCCTATCACCAGGCCCATGCCCGGGGGGTGAAGGTGATCGGGGCCAGCGCCCACTATGTCACCGGCGATCTCGACGAGGGGCCGATCATCGAACAGGACGTCGAGCGCATCAGCCACCGCGACCGGCCCGAAGACCTGATCCGCAAGGGGCGCGACATCGAACGCCGCGTCCTGGCTCGCGCCCTGCGCTGGCGGCTGGAAGACCGGGTGCTGCTGAACGGCCGCAAGACGGTGGTGTTCACGGATTGACCGCTCCCCCTCGGGGGAGGCGCGTCAGCCCCTGGCCGAATTCCGCCCGGACGGCAGGACGTCGATCAGTTCGATGCGGAACACCAGCACCGCATTGGGCGGAATGCCGCCCGATCCGTCCTTGCCGTAGCCGAGGTCCGGCGGGACATAGAGCACCCAGGTGTCTCCGGGCCGCATCATCGGCACGGCCTCCATCCAGCCCTTGACCAGATTGTTCAGCTCCATGGTGGTCGGGGCGCCGCGCTCGAAGCTGGAGTCGAACACCTCGCCGTTCAGCAGCTTGCCTTCGTAGTGGACCTTGATCTCGTCGCCGCGACGGGGCTTGAGGCCCGTGGTCGGACCGGACTCGATGATGCGATACTGCAGACCGTCGGGCAGGGTCCTGACCCCTTCGGCCTTGGCGTTCTCGGCCAGGAACTCGGTCCCTTCCATCAGGTTCTTGCGGGCCGCCTTGCCGCCGTCGCAGGCGGCCAGGGACAGGGCCGCGACGGCGGCGAGCAGGACAGTGGCGATGCGGCGCATGGCGGCTCTCTGTGGAACGATGAAGCGCAGTTAGCGAGTTTCGCGCTGGTCGTCACCCTGCGAAGAGGGGGCGGGCCCGCCTCGTGGTTTTCGCCGCGCCTCTAGACCGCGCGGGGCGGGTAGCCGTGTTCGCGCAGCACATCCATGATCTCCTGGGTGTGCCGGGCGTCGCGGGTCTCGATCATGATGTCGAACTCGGCGCCCTTGGCCGGCACGTCGAGGGCCAGGCGATTGTGCGCCACCTCGATGATGTTGCCGCCCATCTCGCCGATCACCCGGGAGACGGTGGCCAGCAGGCCCGGGCGGTCGTCGCCGACGATGCGCAGGGAGACCAGCCGCTGGGCCCGCACCAGTTCGCGGGTCAGGACGCTGGCCAGCAGGCGGGTGTCGATGTTGCCGCCGCAGAGGATCAGGCCGCACTTCTTGCCGCGGAATCGCTCGGGATAGGCCAGCAGGGCGGCCAGCGACGCCGCCCCGGCGCCCTCGGCCACGGTCTTCTCGACATTGCAGTAGAGGGCCACCGCCCGTTCGATGAAGGACTCCTCGAGCAGCAGCACATCCTCGATGATCGGCCGGGCGACGCCATAGGTCAGCTCGCCGACCTGTTTGACGGCGATGCCCTCGGCGATGGTCTGGCCGCCGGACTGGCCGTTGATGCCGCGCATGCGGGCGGTGAAGCTGGGATACATCGCCGGCTCGCAGCCGATGATGCGGATATCGGGCCGCAGCGCCTTGGCCGCCGTGCCGACGCCGCTGATCAGGCCGCCGCCGCCGATCGGCACCGGCAGGATCTCCAGATCCGGCACATCCTCCAGCATCTCCAGGGCGATGGTCCCCTGGCCGGCCATCACCTCATAGTCGTCGAAGGGATGGACGAAGGTCATGCCCTTCTCGGCCTTCAGCTTCATGGCGTGGGCGTAGGCGTCGTCGTAGCTCTCGCCCTCGATGACCACGGTGGCGCCGTGGTTGCGGGTGTGCTCGACCTTCACGAAGGGCGTGCCCTTGGGCATGACGATGGTCGAGGGGATGCCCAGCCGGGTGGCGTGATAGGCCAGGCCCTGGGCGTGGTTGCCGGCGCTGGCGGCGATGACGCCCTTGGCCCGGTCGGCCTCGCTCATCAGCAGCAGTTTGTTCAGCGCGCCGCGCTCCTTGTAGGCGGCGGTGAACTGCAGGTTCTCGAACTTCACCCACACCTGCGCCCCGGTAATCTCCGACAGGGTGCGGGAATAGCGGCAGGGCGTGCGCTCGACGTGGCCCTCAAGGCGGGCCGCGGCGGCGCGGATGTCGTCGATGGTGAGGGTCATGGAAAGCCTGGGCCTGTGGGAGCCCGCAGGCTTCACCGCAATCCGCGGATCAGGTCAAGCCGCCGCATGGCCTTGCCGGGCAGCGCCGACACCGGGCCCAGCGGCAGGGACTCGGCCGCCTGGCGCAGGGCATAGGCGGCGCCGCGCATCAGGGCGGCCGGAGAGGCGTCGCCGACGAAGCCGTGGGAGACCGGGGTCACGACGTTGGCCAGCTCGCGCTTGAAGCGGTAGTCGCCGGCGCCCAGGTCCAGCCGCCAGTAGGGCGAGGAATCCATCCAGCGCAGGATATCCTGGAACAGGATCATCCCCGGGCTCCAGCGCTCGAAGGCCGGGTCATGGCCGATCAGCCAGCTGTTGATCGCCCCGTGAGCCCTCAGGTTGAACTGGGCCGCGACCAGCTTTTCGCCGACATGGAGGGTGAACAGGACGCCGCCGAAATCCGGGTCGCGGCTCTGGAACAGGTCGCGCACCAGTTTCGAGGTCCAGCCGGCGGCCAGCACGTCGGTCTGGCCGGTGGCCTTCCACTGCGCCCGCTTCCAAGCGATCAGTTGGTCGAAGTCGGCCCGCGAGCGGGAGAAGGCGGCGAAAACGGGCGTGCCGGCCTCGCGCTCCATCTTGCGGCGCTTCTTGTCGGTGTCCTTCAGGGCGGTGACGCCGGCGGCGCGCCGGGCCTGGGCATAGGCTTCGTAGCCCTCGGGCATGTCGATGGCGAAGGAGGGCTGGGCGCCCTTGAGGTGGGCCTCGAAGCCGCTCTGGCCTTCCAGCATGTGGCAGAAGTCGAACCGGCCGACGCCCAGCGCCTGAACCATGTGCACCGCATCGAACGGAGTTCCCGGCTCGGCCACCAGGCCCTGGTAGTCGCACATCGGCGCCCCGACCGGCATGGCGGTCAGCAACCCGGCCTTGACGGCCATGAACCCCCGGGCCTCGCCCCCCTCGTGCAGCAGGGCGACCTTGACGTTGGCCCGGGAGCCCTGGGCCGCCGCCACCGCCCGCGCCCAGCCGGGCGACAGGAAGGGGCTGTGCAGCCGCGTATCGCCGCCCTGCAGTCCCGCCCAGTGTTCGACCTGGGCGGCTGTCAGTTCATCGGGGCGGACAATGTCGATCTGCACGGGCGGGCGCTTTCGGACGTCTCAACTTGGAGGCTGTCATACGCCTCAAGCCTTTCGCCTTGGTTTAGACCGCCCGCCCGGCGCCGGAACGACCCGCGTCAGCTGGTCAGTTTCTTGGCCCCGAAGATGCCGAGGGCCAGGACGATCAGGAAGCCGATGACGAACAGGCCGAACAGGAGCTTGGCGATCCCGGCGGCGGCGCCGGCGATGCCGCCAAAGCCGAGCACCCCGGCGATGATCGCCACGACGGCGAGAATAAGGGCCCATTTGAGCATGTCTCAGGTGTCCTGTTTGTGTGGTTGGTCCCGAGCGAAACGCATCAGCGCCGCCGCATATCCCGGGACCCGGGTCACATTTCAGAGACCCGGGCGACAAACAGGGCCCGGTCGGGCCTCAGACGGTCTCGCCCATCGCCTGGTTGGCGCACCAGGTCAGGCTGAGGACATAGGCCGCCAGCAGATAGACGAGCTGGTGGCGAAGGTCGGGCGACAAGTCCACCCATCCCTCCTCCCGCGTCGTCAGGAATCCGGCCTTTTCCCCTGCCCGGATGACGTTTCGCGCCTGGGCCCGCGACACGCCCGAGCGACGGGCGATGTCCCGCAGATTGATGGCCACCGGCCCATCGGGCGGGAACACGCCGGTTCGCGGGGCCGCCGCGATGATCTGCCCAAGGACGGTCAGGCCGGCATGACGCTGGGCGAAGACGTCGAGATTGGCCGCCTCGCGGTCGAAGTTGAGATAGCTGCCGACCATGAACTGGCCGTTGGCGACCATGAAGGCCTCGAACAGGCCCGGCTCGTCCCATCGGGCCAGGATGGCGTCCGCCCCGGCGATCAGCGGCGCGGCCGTGGTCAGTTCCCGCCGGAAGCGGTTGTGAAACAGCTGCCTGAGCGCCGGCGCCGCCTCGTAGTTTCGCAACCGCCCGTCGCCCCGGCTCTCGATCGGGCGGATCATGCCCCGGGTGCGGAAATAGGCGATCAGGGCATGGGCCCGGGTGCGGCTGCCCAGGCCGAGGGGCTCGAACAATCGGGTCAGGCTGACATGGCTCAGGCGCTCTGCCGAGCCCGACAGGGCCAGGCTCCAGACACCGGCCATATAGTGGCCGACGTCCCGCAGGGTGCGGGTCATGCCCGCGTCATCCTCGTTGTGGGGTCCCCAGCCCTCGACCATCGCCAGGGCGACCCGCGGAAACTCGGGATGGGCGATCACCGCGTCCAGCGCCGGCTGGGTGGCGACCTCGAGCACGAGAGACTTGAACCGTTCGAAGCCCCGATCGGCTCCGGCGGCGTCTCCGCGGGGCATGAAGTGTGATGCGGAAGCGGACATCAACGCGAGCGACACAGACGCAAGGAACGCAACTCCGGAGACAAACAAGCATCTCCCGGCGCGCCTCCCTACTGAACGGCCCGGTGATCCCGGATATCATAATGCGCCGTTGGGAAATTCGTTCAAGATTGTTACACCCCGGGCGGCGATCTGACGCCGCACCGCGTTCGCGCGACATTCCCCTTACCGTTGTTTCACTTGCCCCGGGATCGCCGCCCGGCCAAGACTGGCGACCGGGGAGTTGGGGCCTTCGGGCCTTGCGGGATTTTTTCAAGGGGTGGAGCCGCCATGCTCATCGTCGAGAACCTGACGCACATCTATCCGAACGGCGCCAAGGCGCTGGATGAGGTCAGCCTGATCGTGCCCAAGGGCATGTACGGCCTGCTCGGGCCCAACGGGGCCGGCAAATCGACCCTGATGCGAACCATCGCCACCCTGCAGGCCCCCACCAGCGGCCATGTCCGGTTCGGCGACATCGATGTGCTGAAGGATCCCGAGGACCTGCGCAAGGTGCTCGGTTACCTGCCGCAGGACTTCGGCGTCTACCCCCGGGTCTCGGCCTACGACATGCTCGACCACATGGCGGTGCTGAAGGGCGTCTCCAACGGCAAGGAGCGGCGCGAGACCGTCGAATATCTGCTCAACCAGACCAACCTCTGGGATGTCCGCAAGCGCGCCCTGGCCGGGTTTTCCGGCGGCATGCGCCAGCGGTTCGGCATCGCCCAGGCCCTGATCGGCGATCCGGCCCTGATCATCGTCGACGAACCCACCGCCGGCCTCGACCCCGAGGAACGCAACCGCTTCCTCAACCTGCTGGCCGAGATCGGCGAGAATGTGGTGGTCATCCTCTCGACCCACATCGTCGAGGACGTCTCCGACCTCTGCCCGGCCATGGCCATCATCTGCCAGGGCCGGATCGTCAAACAGGGCGCGCCGCTGGAGCTGGTGGCCCAGCTGAAGGGCCGCATCTGGAAGAAGACGGTCGACAAGTCCGAACTTGAGGCCCTCCGCAAGCGCTACACGGTCATCCACACCCGCCTGTTCACCGGCCGGACGGTGGTTCACATCGAGTCCGACGGCGATCCCGGCGACGGCTTCACGCCGGTCGAGGGCGGTCTGGAAGACGTCTACTTCTCGACCCTCCACGCCGCCCGCGCCGCCTGAGGATCCGGGTCATGTTCCTCAAGATCGCCAGCTTCGAGTTCCGCTATCAGGTCAAGAACCCGGTGTTCTGGGTCGCCGCGGCCATCTTTTTTCTGCTGACTTTCGGGTCCGTGGTGATCGACCAGATCCAGATCGGCGGCGGCGGCGCGATTCACAAGAACGCGCCCTTCGCCATCGCCCAGACCCATCTGATCTGGACGCTGTTCTTCATGTTCGTGTCCACGGCCTTCGTGGCCAACGTTATCGTCCGCGATGACGAGACCGGCTTTGGCGGCATCCTGCGATCCACCTCGATCCGGCGGTTCGACTATCTCTACGGCCGCTTCACTGGCGCCTTCCTGGCCGCGTCCCTGGCCTTCCTGGCGGTGCCGCTGGGCATCGTCATCGGCAGCGTCATGCCTTGGGTGGACAAGGAAACCCTGGGGCCGCTGACGCTGGAACCCTTCCTGTTCAGTTACTTCGTCATCGCCCTGCCCAACATCCTGCTGACCTCTGCGCTGTTCTTCGTCCTGGCCACCACAACCCGGTCGATGATGTGGACCTATGTCGGGGTGATCGCCTTCCTGGTGATCTGGACCGTCAGCAACATCCTGACGCGCAAGCCCGAACTGCGCGAGATCGCCGCCCACTGGGAGCCGATGGGCTTCGGCGCCTTCTTCCTGACGACCAAATACTGGACAGCGGCCGACCGGAACACCCTGGTCCCGGCCCTCGACGGCGTCATCCTGTTCAACCGCGTCTATGCCTTGGCCCTGTCGGCGGTGGTGCTGAGCCTGCCGATGCTGCTGTTCCGGTTCACCCCGGGCAAACTTTCGGGCAAGCGGGCGCGCCAGGCCAGGCTGGCCGCGGCGGCGGCGGTCACACCGTCGGGCGAGCGCCCGTCCCTGGCCCTCCAGGCCCTGCCGAAACCGTCGTTCGGCTGGAGCACGGCCTGGGCGCAGCTGATGAAGCGCACCCGGCTCGACATGGGCCAGGTGTTCGGCAGCCCGGCCTATCTGGTGCTTCTGGCCATCGGCCTGTTCAACGCCCTGGGCGGCCTGTGGGGCGCGACCGACGACACCGGCTACGGCGGCGCCATCTATCCGCTGACCCGGGTCCTGATTCCGGCGCTGCTGGGCAGTTTCTCCATCATCCCGACGATCATCGCCGTCTACTACGCCGGTGAGCTGGTCTGGCGGGAGCGCGAAAAGAAGACCCACGAGATCATCGACGCCTCGCCGGTGCCCGACTGGGCCTTCGTCGCCCCCAAGACCCTGGCCATTTCCCTGGTGCTGATCTCGACCCTGCTGATCAGCATGGTCGCGGCGATCCTGATCCAGACCTTCAAGGGCTATCCCCACTACGAGCTTGGCAAATGGCTGCTGTGGTACGTCCTGCCGCAGACCGTCGACTGCATACTGATGGCGGCGCTGGCGGTCTTCATCCAGGCGATCAGTCCCCACAAGTTCGTCGGCTGGGGGCTGATGGTGATCTATCTGATCACCACCCTGACGCTGGGCAATCTCGGCTTCGACCACATTCTCTACAACTACGCGTCCATTCCCAACGACGGCGGCTTCGGCACGCCGATGTCGGATATCAATGGCCTGGGCAAGTTCTGGATCGGGGCCTGGATCGCCCGGACCTACTGGTCCCTGTTCGCCCTGCTGCTGCTGGTGCTCTCCTGGGGCCTTTGGCGGCGCGGCGCCGAGCAGCGGCTGTGGCCCCGGCTGCGCCGCCTGCCGCACCGGCTCAACAGCCGCGCCGGCCTGTTGTTCGGGATCACCCTCCTGGCCACCGCCGCGGTCGGAGGCTGGATCTTCCTCAACACCAACGTCTGGAACGACTACCGCAACACCATCGACAACGAGAAATGGCAGGCCGACTACGAGAAGGTGCTGATCGTCCAGCGCCACTACGACAAGGTGCCGCAGCCCAAGATCCAGTCGATGAAGCTGGACGTCGATCTGCGGCCGCACCAGCCCAGCATGGTGGTCACCGGCGACTATGTGCTGAAGAACATGACCGACCAGCCGCTGCGCGAGGTCCATGTCCGCTTTGACCGCGATCTCAAGGTCAAGGGCCTGTCGATCCAGGGCGCCCGGCCCAAGGAGACGCTGGACCGCTTCAACTATCGCATCTTCACCTTCGACACCCCGATGGCGCCGGGCGAGGTGCGGACGATGAGTTTCATCACCGAGCGGTCGCAGAAGGGCTTCAAGAACAGCGGCAACGAAAGGCGCATCGTCGACAACGGCACCTTCATCAATTCCGCCGAGTTCGCCCCGGCCCTGGGCATCTGGCCCGGCGACGGGCTGCAGGACCGGGCCAAGCGTCGCAAGTACGGCCTCAATCCCGATCAGCCGATCGCCAAACTGGGCGACGTCCCGTCACGGCAGTTCAACTACCTGCGCCACGACGCCGACTTCATGACCTCGGACATCACCATCACCACCGCCGCCGACCAGACGCCGATCGCGCCGGGCAAGCGGGTATCCGACCGGATCGTCGACACGCCCACGGGCAAGCGTCGCAGGGCCCGGTTCATTACCGAGGCGCCGGTGATGCCCTTCTTCTCCATCCAGTCGGCGCGCTACGCCGTCAGCCGGGAAAACTACAAGGGGGTCGAGCTGGAGGTCTATTACGACCCGGCCCACCCCTGGAATGTCGATCGCATGAAGGCGGCGATGAAGGCGGCGCTGGACTATTACCAGACCAATTTCAGCCCCTATCAGTTCGACCATCTGCGATTCATCGAGTTCCCCGACTACGCCCAGTTCGCCCAGGCCTTCGCCGGGACCATGCCCTGGTCGGAGGGTCTGTTCTTCATCGCCGACTACAGCGATCCGGAGAAGATCGACATGGTCACCTATGTCGGCGCCCATGAGATCGGCCACCAGTGGTGGGCCCATCAGGTGGTCGGCGCCGACCAGGAGGGCGTGACCCTGATGAGCGAGACCATGGCGCAGTACTCCTCCCTGAGGGTGATGAAGAAGCTCTATGGCGAGGACCAGATCCGCAAGTTCCTCAAGTTCGAACTCGACAGCTATCTGCGGTCGCGCGGCGGCCAGCCGGTCGAGGAAAAGCCGCTCAGCCGCGTTGAGCCGAACCAGGGCTATATCCACTACCGCAAGGGCTCGCTGGTCATGTACCGCCTGGCCGAGGAGATCGGCGAGGACAAGGTCAACCACGCCCTGCACGTCTTCCTGGAGCAGCACGCCTTCAAGGGCGCCCCCTATCCGATCTCGACCGACCTGATCGCCCTGTTCCGCGCCGAGGCCCCGGCCGACAAGCAGGACCTGATCACCGATCTGTTCGAGCGGATCACCCTGTATGACGTGAAGGTCGCCTCCAGCTCGGTCGTCGCCCGCAAGGACGGCAGGTTCGACGTCTCCATCACCGTCGAGGCCAAGAAGCTCTACGCCGACGGCAAGGGCAAGGAGACGGCGGCGCCGATGAACGAGATGCTGGATATCGGCGTCTTCACCGCCAAGCCGGGCGACAAGGGCTTCGACAAGAGCAAGGTGCTGGTGCTGCAGCGGCGGCCGATCAAATCGGGCAGGCAGACCCTGACCTTCACCGTCGACAAGAAGCCCGCCTTCGTCGGGGTCGATCCCTACAACATCCTCATCGACCGCAACTCCGACGACAACGTGGCCAAGATCGGGGGGTGAATCCTTCTCCCGCTTGCCGGGAGAAGGTGGACGCGTAGCGGCCGGATGAGGGCGGCGCGGACGTTTGCAGGTTCGCCCCTCGCGCGGTCACCCGGCTGTCTCGGGCCGTCCCCACCCCCACCCTCCCGTCACCGCCGGACCTGTTCCGGCGGTCCATTGACGCGAGCGGTTGAAGGGTCGCGCCCGACCTGGCCGACGCCGGACGCGTATGGACCCCCGGAACAAGTCCGGAGGAGACGGATAAAATTTGAGAGTGAAGGCCAGATGACCCCTGGCCCCCTCAACCGCCGCGCCGCCAGCCACCTCCATCCCCGTCAGCCGCGGCCGCCGAACAGCGCCGAGCCGACCCGCACGCTGGTGGCGCCAAAACGGATGGCGGTTTCGAAATCGGCGCTCATGCCCATGCTCAGCCGGGCCAGGCCGTTGCGTTGCGCGATCCTGGCCAGCAGGGCGAAATGGGGGCCCGGCGCCTCGGCCTCGGGCGGGATGCACATCAGCCCCTCGATCGCCAGGCCGTAGTGGTCCCGGCAGCGGGCGATGAAGGCGTCTGCCTCTCCAGGGGCGACGCCGGCCTTCTGCGGCTCCTCGCCGGTGTTGATCTGGATATAGAGACGCGGCGTCCGCCCCTCCCGCTCGAAGGCCCCGGCCAGGGCGGCGGCCAGCTTTTCCCGGTCCAGGGTCTCGATCACATCGAACAGGGCGACCGCCTCGCGGGCCTTGTTGCTCTGCAACGGCCCGATCAGCCGCAGCTCCAGCCCCTCGCGCCGGTTGGGGCCGTCGACCCAGCGGGCCTGGGCCTCCTGCACCCGGTTTTCCCCGAACACCCGCTGGCCCGCATCCAGCATGGCGGCGATCTTCTCTTGCGGCTGCTGCTTGGAGACGGCCACAAGGGTGATGTCGGCCGGATCGCGGCCGCCGGGCGGCATCAGCGCGCCACGGGCGGCGGCGGCCATCCGCTCCAGGATGGCCTGGCGGGAGTCGGCGATGGAGAGGGTTTGTGTCTGGGTCACTTGCGGGTCTTGCAGGGTTGGCGGCGGCGGCGGCAGGCTTAACCCCCCGCCACGGCCCGGCCAAGGGCCTGCCCCGGCTGCTGTTCCTCACCGACCCGGCCCGCACACCCGATCCCGAGGCCGTGGTCGCGCGGCTGCCGCCCGGCGTCGGGGTCATCTTTCGCGCCTTCGGGGCCAATGACGCGGTCGACCAGGGCCGCAGGCTGCGCGCCCTGACCCGACAGCGCGGCCTGATCCTGCTGGCCGGGGCGGACCCGGACCTGGCCCTGGCCATCGCGGCCGACGGCCTGCATCTGCCGCAACGGAGCCTGGCCGATCTGCCGGCCCGGCGCGCCGCCCGCCCCGACTGGATTCTCACCGCCGCGGCGCACGACCGGGCCGCCGCCGTCGCGGCGGCGAAGGGCGGCGCCGATGCGGTGCTGGTCTCGCCGGTGTTCGCCAGCAACAGCCCCTCGGCCGGCGCGCCGCTGGGGGTCGGCGCCTTCACCGCCATCGTCGAGGCGACGCCGGCGCCGGTCTATGCCCTGGGCGGGGTCACGGCGGTCACATCCCGGGAGCTCGCCGCCAGCGGCGCCGCCGGCTTCGCCGCCATCGAGGCCTTTCTCGAACCCTGATCGCGCGCCAGGCTCAGCGGCCGAAGGCGTGCAGCCCCGCGCCGTGCGCCCGCAGCCATTCGCGGTGCGGCGCGGGGTCGCCGAAGATGCGGTCGACCAGGGCCCAGAAGCGAGGGCTGTGATTGGCCTCGACGAGATGAGCGCATTCGTGGGCGACGACGTAATCGGCCACCGCCAGCGGGGCCAGGGCCAGCCGCCAGCTGTAGCGGATCGACGCCGGACGGCCGGGCCGGGCCGGACTGCAGCTGCCCCAGCGGCCCCGGGGATCGACGACGCTGACCGACGGCGCGGGCCGTTGCAGGGTGGCGGCGTAGTCTTGCGTCATCAGGGTGAAGCGACGCTTCGCCTCGGCCTTGATCAGCCGCAGGGCCCGGTCGGCGAAGGCGGCGTCATCGGCCGCTCCCAGGGTGCGGGCCTCGAGGTCCAGCCGGGCGCGGCCCGGACGGCCGACCAGGGAGAAGGTCTCGCCGAACAGATCAATGGTCATGCCCGGGGCGATGGCCCTGGGCGCCGGCAGGTCGGCCAGCTGTTCGGAGATCCAGCCGATCCGCTCGCGGGCGAAGGCCACTGCCTCGCCCAGCCGCCGCGCCGTGGGGGCCGTGGCGATCACCTCGCGCCGCGTGCGATCGACCCGCAGGGAAATGCGCCGGGCGCGGGCGTTGACCGACAGGCGCAGCACATGGCCGGCGGTTTCCAGCCGGTCGCCATGCGCATAGGCGGGCGGTGCGAAGAGCTTCATGGTCCCTGGATTAATCCGGAACCGCGCCCGGCGAAACGGTCATGTCGTCGGCAGGGAGCCGGTCTCGAAGTCCGGGTCGATCTCGCGGATGAAGGCCGCCACCCGGGGATAGATCTGTTCCCGGAACTTGCGGCCGTTGAACACCCCGTAGTGACCGACGCCGGGCTGGACATAGTCGCGCTTCATCTCGGCCGGAATGCCGGAACACAGGTCGTGCGCCGCCTGGGTCTGGCCGATGCCGGAGATGTCGTCATGCTCGCCCTCCACCGTCATCAGGCCGATGTCGGTGATGGCCGAGGGATCGACCTTGCGGCCGCGATGCACCAGCTCGCCCCTGGGCAGCAGATACTTCTGGAAGACGATGTCGACCGTCTGGAGATAGAACTCCTCGGTCAGGTCCAGCACCGACAGATACTCGTCATAGAAGACGCGGTGCTTCTCGGCGCTGTCGCCGTCGCCGTCGACCAGCTGTTCGAAATAGCGCTGATGCGCCTCCTGGTGCTTTTCCAGGTTCATCGACATGAAGCTGGCCAGCTGCACGAAGCCCGGATAGACGCGCCGCAGGGCGCCCGGATGGGGCGGCGGCACGGTGTAGATCATGTTGCCCTGGAACCAGGTGAAGGGGCGTTCCTCGGCCAGGCGGTTGGTCACCGTCGGCGACAGGCGGGCGTCGATCGGCGAGCCCATGAAGGTCATGGTCCGCGGCCGGCCGGGGTCGTTGTCCTGGGCCATCAGGGCGGCGGCGGCCAGCACGGCGGGTCCCGGCTGGCAGACGGCGATGACGTGGGCCCGGGCGCCCATCACCCCCAGCATGGTGCGGATGTGGTCGATGTAGTCGTGGAAGTCGAAGCGGCCTTCCATCATCGGCACGTCGCGGGCGTTGGACCAGTCGGTGACGAACACCGCATGGTGCGGCAACAGCGCCTCGACCGTGCCGCGCAGCAGGGTGGCGTAGTGGCCCGACAGGGGCGCGACCAGCAGGACCGCCGGGTCCAGCTGCATCTTGCCGGCGCGGCGCATGCCGGCCATGTCGCGGTCGAACTGGATCAGGCGGCACCAGGGGCTTTCCCAGACCACCGTCTCGCGCACCGCGACGGTGACGCCGTTGACCACGGTGCTGTCCAGCCCCCAGGCCGGCTTGCCATAGCGCCGGGTGACGTTGGCGTAGAGATCGGCCGCCGCATAGAGATTGCGGCCGATGACCGAATCCCGCGCGGGATTGAGCGGCGAGGACCAGAAGTCCCGGGCCATCCGGGCCGCCATCCGCATCGGAGCGGCGGCGTGATAGGTGGCGTCCTGCAAAGCGTAGAGCATGGAGCTTCGAACCTTTTGTGCGTCGCAGCATAGCACGCCGGGCCTTAACGAAGTCCAGCCCCTGATCGTCGCAGGGGGGCCAATAGAGGATCGCCCGTTGGCGCCCGGCCCGCGAGTATCTATGACGAGGTCCAGACGGCAGCGCACAAGGGACCCCTCAGTTGCAGGACGGCGAGCGTATCGGCGGCGACGACGACCCCTATGCCCGCCTGGTGACGGCCATCGCCGAGCGCGGCGACCGGGCCGCCTTTCGCCATCTGTTCGAACACTATGCGCCGCGGGTGAAGGGCTATCTGATCCGTCTGGGCCTGGACGCCGCCCGGTCGGAGGAACTGGCCCAGGAGGTTCTGGTCACCGTCTGGCGCAAGGCCGCCAGCTTCGATCCGGCCAAGGCCAGCGTCTCGACCTGGATCTTCCGCATCGCCCGCAATCGCCGCATCGACGTGTTCCGCCGCGATCGCACCGCGGTCCTGGATGTCGACGACCCGGCCCTGGCCCCGCCCGAGGCGCCCGATCCCAGCGACGGCGTCGCCGCCGGTCAGCAGCGGAAGCGCATCACCGCCGCCCTCGGCGATCTGCCGGAGGACCAGCGCGACCTTGTCCGCCGGGCCTTCTATGACGACCTGAGCCACAGCGAGATCGCCGAGGCCACCGGTCTGGCCCTGGGCACGGTCAAGTCACGGCTGCGGCTGGCCTTCGCCAAACTGCGCGCCGCCCTGGGGGACGCCACGTGAGAACCGCCCCGATACGCCCCGCCTTGACGGGTTCCCAAGCCGCTCCATATCGCTTGCCTTGGACCCCGGAGGCCTGCGGAACGTGACCGTGAACGCCAATATTGATCTGTTTGTCGACCGCCTGCGCGACGCCCCCGACGCCGGGCTGAAGCTGCTTGCCGCCACGGCGGCCTCGCTGCGCGATGATCGTCCCGCGCCCGGCGAGGCCCTGGCCGCCGGCTTTCTCGACGCAGAGACGCCGGTCGCGCTGGGCGAGGACGCCGCCGACCAGGCCCTGGCCCGCATCGCCGCCTTCGAGTCCCTCGACACCCCGCCCGCCCCTGCTTCGGTCAAGCGCGCCGCCGGCGCGGCCTCCCGGTCCCTGGGCGAACTTCTGGCCCTGCCTGACCCGGTTCGCGAAGCGGCCTATGAGGCCATCGTCGAGGGCGGTCATTTCGGCTTCGCCGGCTTTGGCATCCGCCGCCTGACCCTGCCGATGCCGGGAGAAGGCAAGGTCGACCTGCTGCGCATCGAGCCTGGCGCCGGCGTGGCCAGCCACGATCACGAGGGCGACGAGTTCACCCTGGTCCTGACCGGCGCCTTCCACGACGGCCATGAGGTCTACGGCCCCGGCGACATCAATGTCGGCGCGCCGGGTTTCAAGCATGAGCCCAAGGCCCTGCCGGGCGAGGTCTGCTACGCCCTGGCGGTGTCCTATGGTTCGGCCGCCTTCGAGGGGCCGGTCGGCCTGCTGCAGAAACTGACCGGGTTCGGCCGCTAGTCGCGTTGCGAGGCGGGTAAAGTAAACGCCCCTTAACCCTCCGGCCTCACAACAGGGGTCCAACGGTGTTCAGGGGTCTTTTCAGATGGCGAAGGCGGCGCGGCGATCAGGGGCGGATCTGCTTCTCGAGGCGGCGGTCATTGCCTGGGGCCTGCCCGGCGCGGCGCGGTTTCGCGGCGGGCTGACCGCGGCCGCCGGCGCCGGCCTGGCCGTGGTGCTGGCCACCTACAACGCCGCCGATCCCAGCCTCAACGCCGTCACCGGAGCCGCCGCCACCAATGCGCTGGGCGGGGCCGGCGCCATCATCGCCGATATCGCCATGCAGTCCCTGGGCCTCGGCGCCTGGCTGAGCGCGGTGTTGATGACCGCCTTTGGCATGACCCGGGTGCTGGACCCCGAGCCGGATCGGGGCCGCACAGCCCTGCGGTTGCGGGCCCTGGTCGGCGCCCTGGGCGTGCTGCTGCTGTCGGCCGCCCTGGCCGCGCCGCCGCCGCCGAGCGCCTGGCCGCTGGCGCTGGGTCTCGGCGGCCTCTGGGGCCAGGGCCTGTTCTCCCTGGTGCGGAACCTGTTCAGCTTTGTCCATCTGCCCGGCGCGGCCCTGATCGCCGGGCTGCTGCTGGCCGCAGGCGGCCTGACCGCCACCGTCTGGTCTCTGGGCCTGCAGAAACTGGCCAGCGGCGCCGACGGCGACTGGCTGGCCCGGATGCTGCAGCCGCGCCTGCGCGACGCGGCTGCGGAGCGGCCCGCCAGGCCCGAGAAAAAGCCGATCGCGGCAAAGGCCCGCCGTCCGGCCAGGGCCGCCCCGCCGGTCCACGAGATCGAGGAGGCCGAGGCGCCTGCCCCCGTCGCCCCCCAGCCGACCCTGGCCATCCGTCAGCCCAAGGCCCCGTCCCGCACCTCGGGCCGCGAGCATCGCGAACGTCAGGCGGCCTTTGACTTCGAGCCGTCGGAGGACGGCTTCCGCCTGCCGGAACTGTCGATGCTGGCCCAGCCCAAGCCGCGGGCCAGCGTCTATGACGAGGAGGCCCTGCGCCAGAACGCCCGGCTGCTGGAAAGCGTGCTGTCGGAATTCGGCGTGCGCGGCGCCATCGACCAGATCCGCCCCGGCCCGGTCGTCACCCTCTATGAGCTGACCCCCGCCCCCGGCGTGAAGCATGCCCGCGTCGTGGCGCTGAGCGACGACATCGCCCGCTCGATGAGCGTCGCCGCCTGCCGCGTGGCGGTGGTCTCGGGCCGCAACGCCATCGGCATCGAACTGCCCAACGCCAAGCGCGAGACCGTCTATCTGCGCGACCTGCTGGCCAGCACCGACTACGAGAAGCAGGGGCCGATCCTGCCCATGGCGCTCGGCGAGACCATCGGCGGCGAGCCCTATATCGCCGACCTGGCCAAGATGCCGCACCTGCTGATCGCCGGCACCACCGGCTCGGGCAAGTCGGTCGGGGTCAACGCCATGATCCTGTCGATCCTCTACCGGCTGCCGCCGGAGATGTGCCGCTTCATCATGATCGACCCGAAGATGCTGGAGCTCAGCGTCTATGACGGCATCCCGCATCTGCTGGCCCCGGTGGTCACCGATCCCAAGAAGGCCATCGTCGCCCTGAAGTGGACGGTGCGGGAGATGGAGGACCGCTATCGCCGCATGTCCAAGATCGGCGTGCGCAACATCGGCGGCTACAACGAGCGGGCCAAGGAGGCGCTGGACAAGGGCGAGCACTTCGAGCGCACCGTCCAGACCGGCTTCGACGACGCCGGCCGGCCGATCTACGAGTCCGAGAAGATCCGCCCCGAACACATGCCCTATCTGGTGGTGGTCATCGACGAGGTGGCCGACCTGATGATGGTCGCCGGCAAGGACATCGAGGGCGCCGTGCAGCGGCTGGCCCAGATGGCCCGCGCCGCCGGCATCCACCTGATCATGGCCACGCAACGCCCGTCGGTCGACGTCATCACCGGCACCATCAAGGCCAATTTCCCCACCCGGATCAGCTTCCAGGTGACCAGCAAGATCGACGCCCGCACCATCCTGGGCGAGCAGGGCGCCGAGCAGCTGCTGGGCATGGGCGACATGCTCTACATGGCCGGTGGCGGCCGCACGACCCGCCTGCACGGACCCTTCGTCAGCGACGGCGAGGTCGAGGCGGTGGCCAAGTTCCTGCGCGACCAGGGCGTGCCGCAGTATCTGGAGGAAGTCACCGCCGGCGGCGACGACGACGAGGACGGCGAGGGCGCCGTGGCCTCCGACGGCAGCGGCGGCGACCTCTATGACCATGCGGTGGCCGTCGTCACCCGCGATCGCAAGGCCTCGACCAGCTACATCCAGCGGCGGCTGCAGATCGGCTACAACCGCGCCGCCTCGCTGATGGAGCGGATGGAGCGGGAAGGCGTGGTCGGCGCCGCCAACCACGCCGGAAAGCGGGAAATCCTGGCCGGTCCGCCGCCGCCGATGTGACTCCGGACGGGGACCGGGTCGTCCCCGGGGCGAGCGACCATGATTTGGCCGCTCGAAGCCGCTAGCCTTGCAACCCGATGGACGTTTCAGGACTTTAGGGCCGACATGACCCAGACCCATACCGATCGACGCCTGCTGCTGGCAGGCCTGCTGGCCGCGCCCGCCGCGGCCCTGCTGGCCTCGCCCGCTTTGGCCGCCACCCTCTCCGCCGCCGACAAGGCGCTGGTCAACAAGGCGACCGCCTATCTCCAGAGCCTGAACTCGGCGAAGGGGCGGTTTATCCAGACCGACCCACGCGGCGTTGAGGTGCAGGGCGACTTCTACCTTCAGCGCCCGGGCAAGGCCCGGTTCGCCTATGACGCGCCGGCCAGCAAGCTGCTGGTCTCCGACGGCCGCTTCGTGTCCGAGGCCGACACGCGGCTCAAGACCGTCAACCGCTATCCGCTGGGCCAGACGCCGCTGGCCCTGTTCCTGGCGCAGGACGTGCGCCTCGACAAGGGCGTGGTGGTGACCCGGGTCTCGCGCCTCAACAACGGCTTCGCCCTGACCGTCGAGGATGGCCGCAAACAGACGCGCGGCAGCCTGACGCTGAACTTCGCCGACAGTCCGATGTCGCTGCTGGGCTGGGTCATCAACACGGTCCAGGGGCCGACCCGGGTTCGCCTGGTCGGGTTGGAGCGGGTCTCCGGCCTCGACCCCAAGCTGTTCGCCGCCCCGTTCCCGCCGGCCCGCCGCACCGGACGGCCCTAGGCGAGCCGCCTGTGTCCGTTCGGGCACAGCCAAGATTTCACGGAAATGTCGTTGACGTTTCCGTCCACAAGTTGTTCTAATGCAACACATGGCGGTTGGCGCGTCCGACCTCGCGCCGCCGCGGACCGTGCCGGAAAACTATCCCCTCCCGGCGGCGGCATGAGAGACAAACTTTGCAGCGCCCGGCCGCTTCTGGTGGCCGGGCGTTTTCTTTTGCCGGCCCAACCCGGAGCGGGCCGAATTGATGACCTCAATTCGCCCACTCCGAGCGCCTGTCCTGGTCGCGCGTTCGATCCGATAACCGGTTCCCACTTATCGGAACGCGCTCTAGGAAGACCCCATGCGCCTTCGACTCGCCACCTGGAACATCAACTCCGTCCGCCCGCGCGGCGACCTGATAGGCCGCTTCGTCGATGAGGTCGCGCCCGACGTCCTGGCCCTGCAGGAGATCAAGTGCCAGACCGAGGAATTCCCCAAGGCCATGTTCGAGGCCCTGGGATTCAACCATTTTCGCATCAAGGGCCAGAAGGGCTGGCACGGGGTCGGCATCGCCTCGCGCCTGCCCATAGAGGACGCCCCGCCGCTGGACGTCTGCAAGAACGGCCATGCCCGCTGCGTCGGCGCCGTGGTCGCCGGGGTCGAGATCCAGAACTTCTACATCCCCGCCGGCGGCGACACCCCCGACCGCGAGACCAATCCCAAGTTCGACCACAAGCTAGACTTCTTCGAGAAGCTGACCGCCGAGATGGCGGCCCGCGATCCGTCAAGGCCGCTGGCCCTGGTCGGGGATCTGAATGTGGCGCCCGGTGAGTTCGACGTCTGGAACCACAAATTCATGAGCAAGGTGGTCAGCCACACCCCGATCGAGGTCGGGGCGATGGCGAAGCTGAAGGCCTCCCTCGGCTTCATCGACGTGGTGCGCGAGGCCATCCCCGATCCGGAGAAGCTGTTCTCCTGGTGGAGCTACCGCGCCGCCGACTTCCGCGCCTCCAACCGGGGCCTGCGGCTGGACCACATCTGGGTCTCGCCGGGCATGAAGGCCGCGACCCTCCACACCGGCAAGGCGCTGTCGCGGGTGCATGACGATGTGCGGGGCTGGGACAAGCCGTCAGACCACGCCCCGGTGACGGCGGACTTCATGGTCTGAAGATGGGTCCTTGGGCCCCCTGAGCAGCCTCACGCCGTGAGGCGCATCGAGGGGCGCACCAACACACGGACCTACGGCTGCAGCCGATATCCGCCGGCTTCGGTGATCAGAAGTCGCGCCTGGCCGGGATCGGGTTCGATCTTCTGACGCAGGCGGTAGACGTGGGTTTCCAGGGTGTGGGTGGTGACCCCGGCGTTATAGCCCCAGACCTCGGTCAACAGCTCCTCGCGCGGAATGGCCTTGGCGCCGGCGCGGTAGAGATACTTCAGGATGTTGGTCTCTTTTTCCGTCAGCCGGACCTTCTTGCCCTTGTCGTCGACCAGCAGCTTGGAGGCCGGGCGGAACTCATAGGGGCCGATGCGGAAGACCGCGTCCTCGCTGGCTTCATGGCTGCGCAGCTGGGCGCGGATGTGGGCCAGCAGGACCGCAAAGCGAAAGGGCTTGGTCAGATAGCCGTTGGCCCCGGATTCGAGACCCAGAATGGTGTCGGCGTCGGTCGAGGCGGCGGTCAGCATGACGATCGGCGCGGTGACCCCCGCCTTGCGCATCAGGCGGCAGGCCTCGCGCCCGTCCATGTCGGGCAGATCGACATCGAGCAGGATCATGTCCGGCCTGACGTCCTTGGCCATGGCCGAGCCTTCGGCCGCCGAACCGGCCTCAAGGGTGGTGAATTCCTCATGCAGCCGCAGCTGCTCGGCCAGGGCGCCGCGCAGGTCCGCGTCGTCGTCGATGATCAGGAGGGTCTTGCGTTGCGCCATAAGCCGGACCATGCACCGTTTCGCCCCCTCGCGCCAAGCATCGAGCGCCGGGCCGGAGGCTGTAAAATGATCTATGTCGCCCATGCCGATGGCCGCTTCCTGATCGACGGTCAAACCGTCCGTTGCGTCCTGGGCAAGGGCGGCGTGGTGGCGGCGGCCGACAAGCGGGAAGGCGACGGCGCCAGCCCGGCGGGGGTCTGGCCGATCCGCCGCCTGCTCTATCGCCCGGACAAGGCGCCGCCGCCGCGCACAGGCTTGCCAACTCACGCCATCCAGCCCGATGAGGGCTGGTGCGATGCGCCGGACCACGCCGCCTACAACCAGCGTGTCCGCCTGCCCTTTGACGCCAGCCATGAACGGCTGTGGCGGGACGACGACCTCTATGACCTGGTGCTGGTCCTGGGCCACAACGACGACCCGGTGGTTCCCGGCGCCGGATCGGCCATCTTCCTTCACCTCACCCGGCCGGACCACGGCCCGACCGAAGGCTGCGTCGCCCTGGATCGGCCAGACCTGCTGACCCTGTTGGCCAGGGCCCGACCGGGCGACGCGGTGGAGATTCGCCGCTAGGCCACCGGACGGACTATTTCAGGCCGTCGCGAATGGTCTTGGCGCTGTCCAGATGCGACTGCACCTTCGGGGCAGTCTCGGTGGCGAAGGTCTTCAGCGCCGGCACGTCGCCGCCGGTCTCATAGCGGGTCAGCAGGTTGAGCGCGGCCTGATGACCGTCGATCTGGGCGTCCATGTAGGCCTTGTCGAAGTCGGCGTCGGAGGCCTTGGACAGGTCATCCAGCTTGGCCTGGAGATCGGACGGCAGGGTCGTCGGCGGCGACAGGGTCTGGCCCGAGGCGGCGATGGCGTCCTTGAGGCCGGCCGTGGTCGCGGTGTGGGCGTCGATCATCATCTGGGCGAACTCCCGGACCGCCGGGGTCGTGCTGCGGGTCAGGGCCAGCTTGCTGGATTCGATCTCGAACATGTCGCTGGCGGCGGCCTTGTTGACGAAGTCCGGGGCGGCGGTTTCATCAGCCGGGGTCGGCACCGTCGCCATCGGGTTGGCGTCCGGCGTGCCCTGGGCGGCCATGTCGGTGTCGTCGACCTTCTTGCCGCAGGCGGCGAGGGCGAGGGCGGCGCAGGCGGCGCCGGTGATGAGAAGCTTGCGATACATGGGAGAACTCCTTCAGTAACAGGCCGCCGCCGGTCCACGACCGGCGGGGCAGATACCCATGTAAACCTCACGGGGGCGTGATGCGTTCCGACGCCGGACAAACCAATTCGCCCAAAGCGGCGGGGCCCCTGGCCGGGCTGACCGTCATCGAGATGGGCACCCTGATCGCGGGTCCCTTCTGCGGGCAGATTCTCGGCGACTTCGGGGCGACGGTGATCAAGCTGGAGGATCCCGGCAAGGGCGATCCGATGCGCCAGTGGGGACGCAGCCTGCCCAAGGGCCACTCTCCATGGTGGCCGGTGATCGGCCGCAACAAGCAATCGGTGACCCTCAATCTGCGCGAACCCGAGGGACAGGCGATCGCCCGGCGGCTGATCGCCGGCGCCGACGTGCTGGTCGAGAACTTCCGCCCCGGCGCGCTGGAGAAATGGGGTCTGGGCTACGACAGCCTGAGCGCCGAAAATCCGGGCCTGGTCATGGCCCGGGTGTCCGGGTTCGGCCAGACCGGCCCCTATGCCCAGCGGGCCGGCTACGCCCTGATCGGCGAGGCCATGGGCGGCCTGCGCTATGTCACCGGCGAGCCGGACCGCCCGCCGGCCCGGGCCGGCATCTCCATCGGCGACAGCCTGGCCGGGCTGAACGCGGCGCTGGGGGTGATGATGGCCATTCATGCGCGGCACGCCACCGGCCGGGGCCAGGTGGTCGACGCGGCCATCTATGAGAGCGTGCTGTCGGTCATGGAAAACCTGGTCACCGAATACGGCCTGACCGGCTACATCCGCGAACGCTCCGGCGCGGTGCTGCCCGGCATCGCCCCGTCCAACGCCTACCCCACCGCCGATGGGGCCCTGGTGGTCATCGGGGCCAACCAGGACACCCTGTTCGCCAGGCTCTGCAAGGCCATGGGCCGGCCGGAACTGGCGAGCGATCCGCGCTATGCCGGCCATGCCGCCCGCGGCGAAAACCAGACCGAGCTGGACGCCCTGATCGGCGCCTGGACCTCGACCCTGACCGCGGACGCCCTGCTGGCGCTGATGGAAACCAGCGGCGTCGCCGCCGGCCGCGTCTATCGGGCGCCCGACATGCTGGCCGATCCGCAGTTCGCGGCGCGCGAGGCGATCGTCGAGACCGAGCATCCGGTGTTCGGCAGCGTGAAGATGCAGAACGCCTTCCCCCGGATGAGCCGGACGCCCGGCGGCGTCCGCTGGCCCGGGCCGGCCCTGGGCGAACATACCGACAGGGTGCTGACCGAGCGCGCCGGGGCGACGCCGCAAACCCTGGCCGACCTGCGGGCGCGCGGCGTGATCTAGCGACCCACGACCCCGGCCACGGCCCGGATGATCTGTTGAATGTCGTAGGGCTTGCGCACCACCGGGGCCTCGAACGGCGCCGGCACGCCGTGCTCGCCATAGCCGGTGGCGAAGACGAAGGGGATGCCGCGGGCGAGGAGCCGCTCGGCGACCGACCAAACCATCTCTCCCGCCAGATTGACGTCCAGCACCGCCGCATCCAGGTCGCCCTCGGCCAGGACGAGCGCCTCGGCGACATCGGCGGCGGCGCCGACAACCCGCGCGCCGGCCTCGGTCAGCCCCGCCTCCAGCTCCAGCGCCAGAAGGGTGGCGTCCTCAACGATCAGCAGCTTGAGCCCCTCGACCCCCAGAGCTCCCGCCTCGCTCGACCGGACGGTGATCTTCGACGGCTCCGGCGCGAGCGCGGCCTCCTCGGGGCTGGCCAGGGCCGCCGGTCCGGCCGTGATCAGCACCCTGACGCCGTCGCGGCCATAGGTGACCTTGCAACTGCCGCCCAGTTCCCGGCCGGTGACCCGCTCCAGCAAGACCGAGCCGAACCCCGAGCGCTCGGGCGGCTCGACCGGGGGCCCTCCGGTCTCGATCCAGTCGATGACGAAACCGCCATCGGACCGCGTCCGCCAGTCGACCAGAATCCGGCCGCCCTCCGTCGACAGGGCGCCGTATTTGACCGCGTTGGTGGTCAACTCATGCAGCGCCAGGGACAGGGCGTTGGCGGCGCGGGGGGTCAGGAACAGGTCCGGCCCCGACCAGATGGCCTGACCTTCCCCGAGGCCGCCGAGTTCCGAGGCCATGATCGCCTCAAGACCGGCGCCGCCGCGACGG
Source organism: Caulobacter sp. (assembly GCA_016125585.1). Lineage (GTDB taxonomy): Bacteria > Pseudomonadota > Alphaproteobacteria > Caulobacterales > Caulobacteraceae > Caulobacter. The sequence continues at coordinate 273,532 of WGLL01000002.1, read as the reverse complement.
GTGGCGGTGAGGAATTCCTGAGCCTGGGCCATGACTCGCAGGCGGCCGGAGAACCGCTCCAGAAAGTCATCAGTCGAGTCGGAGCGCCGGACGGTCTGGGCGGCGAGAGACTGGACGGCCGCCAGGACATTCTTGAGCCGGTGGTCCAGTTCGGCCATCAGCAGGTCCCGCTGCTCCTCGCCCCATTTGCGTTCGGTAATGTCCTGCACGACCCCGATCACCCGGCGGGCTTCGCCCTGATCGTCGCGCAGCAGGGCGCCGGCGCCCATCATCCATCGGGTCTCGCCATTGTCCGGTCGCACGATGCGGTACTCGGCGCGATAGGCGCCGGTCGCCTGCAGCGCGGCCGCCACCTCCGACTGAAGCGCCTCGCGGTCGTCGGGATGGACAAAGCTGAAGGAGGTGGCGCCGCCCCGTCCCGGTTCCTCATCCCAGCTCAGACCGGTCATGTCGCGCATCCGGTCATCGACGATCAGGCGGTCGGAGACGATGTCCCATTCCAGTTCGCCAAGCTCGGCGGCCTCGACGGCAAGGCGCCGGCGGCGCAGATCAACGGCCCGTCCCCGTTCCGCCGCCATCCGGCGCGCATCGGCCAGCAACAGGTCGGTGGCGACCGCGGCGAGATCCTTCAGCGCCTCCAGCTGGTTGTCGTCGCCGGGCGGATGGGGCTCGGTGTCCCCGACCGCGAGCAGGCCGACCACCGCCCCGTCGGCCGTGGTCAGCGGGGCGACGGCGTAGAAGCGGACATCGACCTGGGTGAAGCCCCGGCGGGCGGAATCGAAGCGCGGGTCGGACTGAATGTCGCCGCTGATCAGCGCCTCATTGCGGGCGATCATCACGTCGGCGAGGGTGCCGGCGCGGGCATATTCGCTGCGGGGCAGGCCGACGCTGGCCTTGTGCCAGAGGCGGTCGGAATCGACGAGCAGGACGCTGGCCCTGGGCGCCCGGAACAGGGCCGCCGCGAGCCGGGCGACCCGGTCGAAGCGGGGGTCACTTTCGCTGTCCAGCGCGCCGAGACCTCGAAGAACCGACAGGCGGTCCTCTTCCGCCATCTCAACGTGAGGTGCGACAATTTCACTCATGCCCCACCATAGACCGAGTTCGATCATGACGCGACCAGTGGCGCACCGCGCTGCGGCGCCCTACATTGGAACCCAGACGCGGCTCCCGCGTTGTCAGCGCTATTGATCGTGACGCCCGAAAAATGGGGGCGCTAACCCGATGCGGAGTGACTTGATGCCCAACGTGCCCACCAGCGCCGAAACCGAAGCCCACAAGACCAAGGCCGCGCTGAAGAGCGCCGCGTCCCACGCGGAAAAGAGCTTTGTCGAGGCCGCCGACGCGGCCAAGGCCAGCGTCAGCGAAGCCGCCAATCGGGCCGAGGCCGCCATCCGCGAGGGCCTCGAAACCTTCCGCGCCCAAAGCCGCACTTATGCCGACAGCGCCAGCCATCAACTGGATGTCGCCCAGCGCTACGTCTCCGAACGGGTCAAGGAACGGCCGATCACCGCCACACTGGCCGGCGTGGGCGTCGGACTGCTTCTGGGCCTGCTGCTGGCCGGACGCGGCGACCGGCGTTGATTATTGAACGAACGCTGGCGGCGCTGGCGACCGCTGCGGCGATCGTCGCCGCGGTGGTCATCTCGATCGTCGCCGCCTTCTTTACGCTCTACGCGCTGGTCAAGCCCTCCCTCGGGGAGGCCGGGGCCAGCGCCGTCGTCGCCGGGGCCGCCGCCCTGCTGGCGATCGTCATCGCCGTGATCACCGCCAGCAAGCTGGACGGTGATCGGAAAAAGGCCAAGGCGGCCGAGGCGGCCGGAACCGGCGCCGCGGGCTCCGATCTGGCCGGACTCATCCTTGGCGTGGTCAAGGATCGCCCGATGCTCTCGGCCGGCGCCGCCATCGCCGTCGGCGTCTACGCCCTGCGCAATCCCGCCCTGATCAGCGCGGTCGTCCGCGGTTTCATGGACGGACGCGGCAAGACCTGATTGCCGCCATCACAACCTGTTTTGTCTAACCCCGCCGCGCCTCCCCGCCGGCGGCAAGAGGAGCTTTGCCATGTTTGTACTGCCTGACCTGCCCTACGCCCAGGACGCCCTGGAACCCGTCGTCTCGGCCAGGACCCTGTCGTTCCACCATGGCAAGCACCACAAGGCCTATGTCGACACCCTCAACGGCCTGCTCAAGGACAAGGGCGAGACGCCTGAAAGCCTGGAGTCGGTGGTCGCCGCCGCGGGACCGGGCAAGCTGTTCAACAACGCCGCCCAGGCGTGGAACCACGCCTTCTTCTGGCACTGCATGGCGCCGTCCCCGGCCAGGCCGAGCGGCGATCTCGCCGCCGCCATCGACGCCGCCTTCGGGGACCTCGACGGCCTCAAGACCAAGTTCGTCGAGACCGGCGCCGGCCAGTTCGGCTCGGGTTGGGCCTGGCTGGTGTGGAAGGACGGGGCCCTGAAGATGGTCCCCTCACATGACGCCGGCACGCCCATCGCCAGTGGCGAAGGCTTTCCGATCCTGGTCTGCGATGTCTGGGAACACGCCTACTATCTGGACCACCAGAACAACCGCAAAGGCTTCCTGGAGGCCTGGTTCGACGGCCTGGCCAACTGGGACTTCGCCGCCTCGCAGCTGGCGGCCGCCAAGGCCGGCGGCGGCGGATACGCCTATCCGGCGCCCAGATAAAACGGTAAAATTCGCGCCCGACGGAACCCTGTTCCGGACTCCACGTTTCCAATCCGACAACGCGGTTCTGTCGCGTTCTTCAGAAACAACAGGAGACGTGGAAGATGCTCAGGTGGGCGCTTATTTTCCTTGTCGTGGCGCTGGTCGCGGCAGTTCTTGGTTTCGGCGGTCTCGCCGGCACCTTCGTCGGAATCGCCAAGATTCTGTTCTTCATCTTCCTGGTCCTGTTCGTGGTCTCTCTGGTCATGAACCTGGTCCGGGGCCGGGCGCCCTGACCCAGCGGTCAGGACCAACGGAAAGTCTCAAGGGCGGCGCCGTCCGGCGCCGCCCTTTTTCGCGCGCGCCACAGTACTCAATCAAAGCATGACAACTCGGTAACCTTTCAAAGCCCCGGGGCGGTGATACGGTCCCATCTCCCCGTTCCGGAGTGTCCCGTGCTGAAGCCCGCCCCCCTCATTCGCGCCCTGACCCTGTCCCTGCTGCTGGCCGGCGCGACCGGTCTCGCCCTCGCCCCGCCCGCCCTGGCCCGGGAGACGGCCTCGGCCAGCCAGCCGGCGGCCCCGCCGATCGTCTACCGCGAACGGGTGCTGCCCAACGGCCTGCGGGTCATCTCCTCCCTCGACCGCACCACCCCCAATGTCACCGTCCAGGTCTGGTACGGCGTCGGCGGCAAGGACGACCCCGAGGGCCGCACCGGCTTCGCCCATCTGTTCGAGCATCTGATGTTCAAGGCCACCCGCGACATGCCGGCCGAGAGCCTGGACCGGATGACCGAGGATGTCGGCGGCTTCAACAACGCCTTCACCGCCGACGACATGACCGCCTACTACGAGGTGGCGCCGGCCCATCACCTGGAGCGGCTGCTGTGGGCTGAATCCCAGCGGCTGGGATCGCTGGTGGTCGACCAGGACAATTTCGCCTCCGAGCGGGACGTGGTGAAGGAGGAGCTGCGCCTGCGGGTGCTGGCCAATCCCTACGGTCGCTTCCAGGCCCTGCTGGTGCCGTCGGCCAGCTATGCCAAACACCCCTATCGTCGGCCGGTGATCGGCTCGATCGAGGATCTCGACGCCGCGACCATCGACGACGTGCTGAATTTCCACGCCGACTACTATCGGCCCGACAACGCCGCCCTGATCATCGTCGGCAATTTCGACCCCGCCACGCTGGACGCCTGGGTCGACAAGTATTTCGGCCCCATCAAGACGCCGGACACGCCGCTGAAGCGGGTGACCATCAAGGAGCCGCCGCGCACCGGCCCGCGCACCGTCACCGGCTACGCCCCCAATGTGCCGCTGCCGGCCATCGCCATCACCTGGCAGGGCCCCAAGGCCGCCGACCCGGACGCCGCCGCCCTGACCGTGCTCGACGCCATCCTCTCCAGCGGCAAGTCCTCGCGGCTCTACAACAGCCTGGTCTATGACCAGCAGATCGCCCAGGCCGCCTTTTCCAACGCCGAGCTCAACGCCCAGCCCGGGCTGTTTTACGTCGGGGCCATCATGGCCGGCGGCAAGACCCTGGACCAGGGCGAGACCGCCCTGCTGGCCGAGGTCGCCCGCCTGCGCGACGCGCCGCCGACCGCCGAGGAGCTGGCCGAGGCCAAGAGCGAGATGATCGCCGGGGCCGTGCGGCAGCGTGAGACCATCGATGGCCGCGGCTTCGTGCTGGGCTCGGCCCTGGTGCTCGAGGGCGATGCGGCCAAGGCCAACACCGGCATCGCCGACCTGCAGGCGGTGACCGCCGAGGACGTGCAGCGGGTGGCGCGGAAATATCTGTCGCCGGACCACATGGTCGTGGTGCGCTATCTCGACGAAAGCCAGCGCCCCGCCGGCGAGAAGGACAAGGTCGCCAAGCCGGTGAAGGTCGCCAGCCGGCCCTTCACCGGCCGCCGGGTGACCTTGGCGCCGGAGGGCGAGCGCCAGGCGCCGCCGCCGCTGGGCGCGCCGATCGCCCCGGTGTTGCCGACGCCAACCGAAAAGACCCTGGCCAATGGCCTGAGGGTGATTGTCGCCCGCTCCAGCGACCTGCCGCTGGTCACCGCCGATCTGACGGTCCGGGCCGGCTCCATCTATGACCCGGACGGCAAGGCCGGGCTGGCCGGCATGGCCGCCGACCTGATGACCGAAGGCGCCGGCGGCAAGAGCGCCGTCGAGATCGCCGCCCGCAGCGAGGCCCTCGGCGCCGATCTGGAGGCCAGCTCCGGCCTCGAGTTCAGCTCGGTCACCCTCAATGTCCTGTCGGCCAATCTGGATCCGGCCATGGACCTGATGGCCGATGTCGCCCTGCGCCCGACCTTCGCCGCCGAGGAACTGGACCGGGTCCGCGACCAGACCATCGACGGCATCCAGGTGTCGATGAAGGAGCCGCGGTCGGTGGCCGGCTATGTCTCCGGTCCGGCCGTCTGGGCGGGCACGCCGCTGGGCGATGTCACCACCCCGGCCACCCTCAAGGCTCTGAGCCGCGATGACCTGGCGGACTTCCATGACCGCTGGTTCCGGCCCGACAACGCGGTTCTGGTGATCACCGGCGACATCACCGCCGAACAGGGATTTGCCCTGGCCGAAAGGACCTTCGGCGCCTGGCGCGCTCCGGCCGGCGCCCTGCCGGCGCTGCCGGCCGTCGCCGCCTCCTCCAAGCCCCGGATTGTCATCGTCGACATGCCGGACGCCGGACAGGCCAGCGTCATCGTCGCCAAGCGGGCCATCACCCGCGACGATCCCCGCTACTATCCGGGCCTGGTCGCCAACAGCGTTCTGGGCGGCGGCTATTCGGCGAGACTGAACCAGGAAATCCGCGTCAAGCGCGGCCTGGCCTACGGCGCCGGCTCGAACCTCTCGGTGCGTCAGGGCACCGGCGGCTTCTCGGCCTCGACCCAGACCAAGAACCAGACCGCCGGCGAGGCGGTCGTGCTGCTGCGCGAGGAGATGGGCAAGCTGGGCGACAGCCTGCCAACGCCGGAAGAACTGGCCGCCCGCAAGTCGGTGCTGATCGGCGGCTTCGGACGCGATCTGGCCACCACCGACGGCCTCGCCGGCGTGCTGGGCTCGCTGGCCGCCTACGGCATCGATCTGTCGGAGATCAAGGTCTTCACCACCCGCATCGATGCGGTCACCCCCGAACAGGTTCGCGACTTCGCCGCCCAGGTCCTCAAGCCCGGCGAGACCAGCGTCATCGTCGTCGGCGACGGCAAGCTGTTCGGCGACAGCCTCAAGGCGGCCCTGCCCGGGGCCGAGGTGATCCCGATCGACGAGCTGGATCTGGACAACCCGACCCTGCGGAAGCCCAGGTGACCTCGGCCGCCGGCCGCGTCCTGATCATCGCCGGCTCCGATAGCGGCGGCGGGGCCGGCGTCCAGGCCGACATCAAGACGGTGACCATGCTGGGAGGCTTTGCCGCCACGGCGATCACCGCCCTGACCGTGCAGAACACCCTTGGCGTCAGTGCAGTGCATCCCGTGCCCCTGGAGATCATCGAAGCCCAGGGGCGGGCGGTGCTGGACGACATCGGCGCCGACGCCATCAAGACCGGCATGCTGGGAGACGCCGCCACCATCGCCGTGGCCGCGCGGCTGATCGACAGCGCCCAGGGGGTTCCGGCGGTGATCGATCCTGTGATGATCGCCAAGGGGGGCGCCGCCCTGCTGGCGCCGGAGGCGGTCGGGGCGCTCATGAGCGAGCTGGTTCCCCGCGCCGCCCTGCTGACCCCCAACGCGCCCGAAGCCGCGTCCCTCACCGGGCTGGCTATCGACTCCGCCGACGACCTGCGCCGCGCCGGAGACGCCCTGATGCGACGGGGCGCCCTGGCGGTTCTGATGAAGGGCGGCCACCTGGATGGCGAGCGGGTGACCGACATTCTGATGACCCCGACCGGCGAGACCCTGTTCGAGGGGCCGAGGCTCGAGACCCGCCACACCCACGGCACCGGCTGCACCCTGGCCAGCGCCTGCGCCGTCGGCCTGGCCCAGGGTCTGGACCTGACCGCGGCGGTCGCCCGGGCCTGGGACTACGTGCACCGCGCCATCGCCGGGGCGCCGGGGCTGGGCGCCGGTCACGGGCCGCTGGACCACGGCTGGCCGCTGCGCTGAGGCCCTTCGGCCCTTCTGGCCCCGGGCCGAATCATCTCAAAGGTGGATCGGTCCAAAAGGAGAACGCCATGACTGCCGCGCCTTCGCTGGAAGCGCGCCTGGACGCCATTGTCCGGGCCGCCCCGACCTTGATGACCGCCCTGGAATACGCCCGCGAGCTGGCGCTGCCCGACTGGCTGTTCGTCTCCGGCGCTGTCTACCAGCGGGTCTGGAACCATCTGACCGGCCGCGACCCCGACTATGGCGTGCGGGACTACGACCTGGCCTATTTCGACCCGGACACCAGCTACGAGGCCGAGGACGTCTTCATCAATCAGGCCGCCGCCCGCTTCCCGCCGCCGCTGAACGCCCTGGTCGAGGTGCGCAACCAGGCCCGGGTGCATCTGTGGTTCGAGGACCACTTCGGCGAGCCCTATGCGCCCCTGCACAGCAGCGCCGAGGCGCTCGGCCGCTTTGTCTGTCCGGCCTTCGGGGTCGGCATCCGGCTTGAGCCCGACGACAGCCTGACCATCGCCGCGCCCTTTGGTCTGGAAGACCTGTTCTCGATGACGCTGCGACCCAACCCGAACCGGCCGCTCGCCAGAGGTTGGGAAAAGACCACGACCTCGGCCCGCGCCCGCTGGCCGGAGGTGCGGTTGATCGCGCCGGAAGCCGCCCGGGTCTGATCCCCCCACAGCGGGGCGTCAAACGAAAGGCGCCCCGCCCTGATGTCAGGACGGGGCGCGGGGGGCCGGTTGGTCGGGGGAGCAACGGTCCGGCCCCCGGTCTGTCATCGGCGGTCGCTAGTGGCGGTAGCCGCGGTGGTCACGGTCATTGCGCTCGTAGCGGATCTTGGCGCTGAGGATGTTGAACCGGCGATCCAGATCGCGACGTTCCCAGGCCTGCAGGCCGTGCGTCGCCCGATAGCGGGCCTCGAGGCGGGCGATCTGACGGAACTCGGACCGCAGACGATAGGCCTCGGCGCGGGTCAGGGAGTGGTTGCGCACACCCTGGTCGATCCGGCGGTCCAGGTTGGCCTGGCGCTGGTTGATGGACTGCCACGGCGCGGCGAGCGCGGGGGCGGCGGTGGCGGCCAGGGCCGAAGCGGCGATCACGGCCAGAACGATCTTTTTCATCCTGAAATCCTTCCTGTTTGCGCACCGCGTGGGGCGGCGGTGAGGACAGGAAAACACTTCAAACCTGAAGCGGTTCTGAGATCGTCGTTGTCTGTTGTTCACCTGCCGGGCGGCGGGATCGGCGCCGCTGCAGCGGCGGTTTCAGAGGCGTCGCCCTCAGGCCACGGCGCGCGCCTGTTCGGCGGCCGAGGCGGTCATGGCGCCCTCGATGGCGGTGTAGAGCTTTTGAAGTTCGATGGGCTTGGACACATGTCCGTCCATGCCGGCCTGGATGTATTGCTCGACCTGATAGGTCATGGCGTTGGCCGTCAGCGCCAGGATCGGAATGCGGCCGCCATTGCCCCGGCCTTCCTCGGCCCGGATGGCCAGGGTCGCCTCGACACCGTCCATCACCGGCATCTGGATATCCATCAGGATCAGGTCGAAACCGCCCTCGCGCCAGGCCTCGACCGCGGCGCGGCCGTCGGAGACCACATGCAGGTCGATATCGAGGGGATCGAGCACCGCCCGCAGAACCTTCTGGTTGGTCAGATTGTCCTCGGCGGCGAGGATCCGCAGCGGACGGCCCTCTTCCGCCTCGGCTGAATCGGCCTCGATCGCGGCGACCTCGGCGGCTTCACCACGCGGCAGCGGCAGGTCGACCGTAAAGGTCGAGCCTTCGCCCTCGACGCTGCGGGCGACGATGCGTCCGCCCATCAGCTGCGCCAGCTCGCGGCAGATGGCCAGGCCAAGGCCGGTGCCGCCGAAACGGCGGGTGGTGGAGTTGTCGGCCTGAACAAACTTGTCGAACAGGGTCGGCAGCTTGTCGGAGGCGATGCCGATCCCGGTGTCGGCCACCGTCAGCCGCAGGGCGCCGGCGGGGCTGAGGCTGAAGCGCGCGGCGACCGCGCCCTCGACGGTGAATTTCAGGGCGTTGGACAGCAGGTTGCCGAGAATCTGCCGCAGACGATCACGGTCGCCGCGCCAGACGCCGGCGGCTTCCGGTTCGATGGTCAGGTCGAAGCGCAGGCCGCGCTCCTGGGCCATCACGCCATAGGCCTTGCGGCAACCATCGGCGAGTTCGGAAAGATCAAAGTCGGTCGGCGCCAGGTCGAGCTTGCCGGCCTCGATCTTCGACAGATCGAGCACGTCGTTGAGCACCGCCAGCAGCAGCTCGCCGGATTCGCGGATCACGCCGAGCCGGTCGCGCTGCCGCTCATCGAGCGTATCGCGGGACATGACGTCGGCCATGGCCAGCACGCCGTTCAGGGGCGTGCGGATCTCGTGGCTCATATTGGCCAGGAACTGGCTCTTGGCGACGTTGGCGCTGTCGGCCTGGTCGCGGGCGGCGACCAGGGCGGTCATGGCCCCGCGCAGGTCGCGATCATTGTCGCCGAGCTTGACCAGCAGCTTGTTGAAGCTGCCGGCGAGGCTGCGGAACAGGGCGTCGTCAGCGGTGCTCTCGGCGACCGGAGTGAACTTTCCGCTGGCGGCGACCTCCTCCATGGCCCGCGACAGGCGATCCACGGGTGCGATAATTCGACGCGCCAGGCCTCGCGACAGAAACAGGGCCGCGCCGGCCGCGCCGAAGAACAGGGCCATGGTCAGGGCCAGAAACCGGGGCAGCATTCGGGTGAGGCTGGGTTCGACCACCCCGATCGTCAGCACGCCGACCGGGCGTCCCTGATAAGTCACCGTTTTAGCTATGCTTTTTACAGTCCGGCCGTTTGCATTCTCGCTCAGGGAGGCGATTTCGCGGCCGTCACGGGTGACCAGACGGGCGGAAACCACGGACTCCGGCTCCGCCGCCGCCGCAACTGCCGCACGAGCGCCATCGAGCTCACCTTTGACGAGCGCCGGCGCCGCCACCTCTGCAATGATGCCGGCGAGAATCTGTTGATTTGCAAAGGTTTGCTGGCGCGCGACCGTCCATTGCTGGAACAGGAAGCTGGCGCAGGCGACCAGCAGCACGGCCAGGGTCGTCACCAGGGCGACACTGGCGATCCGCGCCTGGAAGGGCGCGTGGCTGGCGGGGTCTCGGGTCGGCCCGGGTACAGTCATGGCGCTTGTTTCTTGGCTCCTGGACGCTCCTTTATCGCGCAATTCTCCTAACGCTTCGCTTCCACCTGAGCTTGTTCCGCCAATACAGCTTGGAGGTTATTAGGATTTCGTTTACTCTCCTTAATCAGCCGTTAACGGCTTGTAGGAGGGTAAAGTGGACAAAGCATTTGTAGCCCAGCGCGTGGCCACCAAGCTGTTTTCGACCGAAAAGGCCATTGATGCGGCCATGGTCGAAGCGGCGGAACTGCTGGCGGGCGCCGTTGAAGCCCGGGGCCAACTTCATGTCTCGGCGGTGACCGGCGACGCCGCCCAGGCCAAACTGGTCGAAGCGATTTCGGCGCTCGGCGAGGCTCGGTCGGCGATCGTGGGCATGCACCATGAAATGGCCGAACTGAAGCTGCGCCTCGGCATCCGCACCAAGCTGATCGGCGTGGAAGACAAGCCCGAGGAAGACCCCAAACCCAAGGGCCTTCTGCGCGAAGTCGGCTGATCGCCGCCTTCAATCGGACGGAACAGCGCGTCGGGCCCCCATGCCCGGCGCGTTTTTCTTTGCCCGGTGGGCCGCGTTTCGACCCGATGGCCTCATTCTGGGGAAAGGTTGCGATAGTTTAACTGGCGTCATGCATAACTCGCTCTAGAGGCTGTTGCATCAAACGGCTCTGTCCGGCGGGGGCAGCGGTCTCGACTTTTGATCATCAGGCGTCTGGGTGAGACAGCGGGCCGCCGCTGGTTCGTCACGGCGCCGCCGGCGGGGGCCAATGGCCAACTTCTTTCTGATCCAGATCGTCTGGCTGGCCATCCTGGCCACCTTCGTCTTTGCGATCTGGAAGGGCGGCCAGGCCGAACGCTGGGCCGGCAGCCTGGTGGTCGCCGGAGCGATCTTCGCCTTCACCATGCACCGGACCGTTCCCGGCGATCTGCTGCCGACGGCCCTGCTGGCCGGGGAATTCCTCCTGGCGCTTGGGTTTCTCGCCCTGGCGGCGCGGTTCGCCAGCCTGTGGCTGGGCGCGGCCATGCTGCTGCAGGCGGTCCAGTTCATGCTGCACGCCTGGTATCTGCTCAGCGAACGGCCGCGCGACATCTTCTATTCGCTGGTCAACAACATCGACACCATCGGCATCCTGATCTGCATCATCGTCGGCACGGCCACCGCCTGGCGGCGACGGTCGGCGCTCGAGCGCCAGGAAGCCGCCGCCGGATCACCCGGTCCGGTCGACCTCTGAGGCGCGGCCGCCGCGCCAGGTCGTCAGTCCCACGCCCAGGAGAATCAGCGCCAGGGCGGCGAAGGCGGTCCAGGCCGGGCGCTCGCCCATCAGGACCACGCCCAGCGCGGTGGCCCATAGCGGGGCCAGGTAGATCGACATGCTCATGAACACCGGCCCGCGGCGCTGCACCAGCCAGACGTAGCCGACGCTGCCGAGGGCGGTGGAGAACACGCCCAGCGCCGTCACCGCCGCCAGGGCCTTCAGGGGCGGCGGCGGCGGCAGGGGCGCGGTGGCGACCGCGCCGATGACCGCGAACCCCAACCCGGTCAGCACCATCAGCAGGGCCCCGGCGGTCGAGCTCAGCCGCGGCGCCTTGCGGGTGATGATGTTGGAGACCGCATACATCAGCCCGCCCAGGATGGCCGCGCCGAGGGCCAGATCCTCCACCGCCCCGCCCCGGGCCAGGCGCGGGCCGACCAGCACCACCAGGCCGACGAACCCCAGCAGCACCCCGGCGCCCTTCCTCAGGTCCAGCCGCTCGCCGCTCAGCAGCAGATGGGCGAGGGCGGCGGTGAACAGCGGCGAGGAGCCGTTGCAGATGGCGTTGACCGCGCTGGGCAGGCCCTTGGCGGCGAAGGCGAACAGGAAGAAGGGGGCGGCCAGGCCGATCAGACCAAGGGCCGAATACCAGCCCCAGGCCGGGTCGGGACGGGGCAGCAAGGGCGGCAAGCGCTCGCCCCGCGCGGCGCAGATCAGGCTCAGCACCAGGCTGGCGACCCCTAGCCGAATGACGGTGTTCCACACCGGTGGAATGCCTTCCACCGCGATCTTCAACGCCGCGAAGGCCGATCCCCAGGCGATCACCAGGGCCCCCAGCACCATCCAGTCAATGGCGGGCGCCGGGGCGGGCGCGGGGCTGGCGGCGGGAGCGGCGGTGGTCATGCCGCCCTTTAGCCGCAGGGCGGTGGCGATGTCGCGCGGAACCGGCGCCGATCCGGTCAATCCTGGTTTCCGATTCCGGCGCGACCCCGGCGCGGCTCAAGGTCGCTGCAGAAAATCTGCCCTTGTGCGGCGCAGCGAAATGGCGTCTTTGGGCGGCGGGCCAGGCCTCCCCAACGAGGCCCAGTCCATCTGCAAGGATGGGAGACATCGCAGTGACTACGACACCGGCTACGCCCGGAGTGCGCCCCGCGCGCCCCGAATTCTCTTCCGGCCCCTGCGCCAAGCGCCCCGGCTGGACCCCCGAAAACCTCAAAGGCGCCGTGCTCGGCCGCTCGCACCGGGGCAAACCCGGCAAGGCGGCCCTGAAACGCGCCATCGCCGAAACCCGGGCCGTGCTGGAGGTTCCGGACAGCCATCTGATCGGCATCGTCCCGGGCTCCGACACCGGCGCCGTGGAGATGGCCCTCTGGTCGCTGCTGGGCCCGCGCCCCGTGCAGCTTCTGGCCTTTGAATCCTTTGGCAAGGACTGGGTCACCGACGTGACCAAGCAGCTGCGGCTGCGCGACGTCCAGGTGCTGGACGCCCCCTATGGCGAGTTGCCCGACCTGAAGAAGGTCCGGCCCGACGCCGACCTGGTCTTCACCTGGAACGGCACCACCTCCGGCGTCCGGGTCCCGAACGCCGACTTCATCGCCGCCGACCGCACCGGCCTGACCATCTGCGACGCGACCAGCGCCGCCTTCGCCCAGACGCTCGACTGGGCCAAGCTCGATGTGGTCACCTTCAGCTGGCAGAAGGCGCTGGGCGGGGAGGCCGCCCACGGCGTGCTGATCCTGTCGCCCCGGGCCGTCGAGCGGCTGGAAAGCCATACCCCCGCCTGGCCGATGCCCAAGCTGTTCCGGATGACCAAGAAGACGGACAGCGGAACGAAGATCAACGCCGAGATCTTTGAAGGCGCGACGATCAACACCCCCTCCATGCTCTGCGTCGAGGACTATCTGGACGCCCTCGCGTGGTCCAAATCGGTCGGGGGCCTCAAGGGCCTGAACGCCCGGGCCGACGCCAATTTCGCGGCCCTGGCCGCCTGGGTGGAGAAGACCCCCTGGGTCGACTTCCTGGCCGCCGAGCCGGCGACCCGGTCCAATACCAGCGTCTGCCTCAAGGTGGTCGACCCCAAGGTCGCCGCCTTGCCCGCCGACGCCCAGGCCGACTTCGCCAAGAAGCTGGCCTCGGTGCTGGAGAAGGAAGGCGCCGCCTATGACATCGGCGGCTATCGCGACGCCCCTCCCGGTCTTCGGATCTGGTGCGGCTGCACGATCGAGACCGCCGACGTCGAGGCCCTGACGCCCTGGCTGGACTGGGCCTTCGCCACGGTGAGCGCCGACCTCGTCACCGGCTGAGGACCCCCTCAGTCGGCCTTGCCGACAGCTCCCCCGAGGGGGGAGCAGCTTCTTTTCGGAGCCCCCAACCCCTCCCCCATCGGGGGAGGTGGCCCGCAGGGCCGGAGGGGGTCCCCCACAGACCCATTCCAAGGATACCCCCATGCCCCGCGTCCTGATCGCTGACAAACTCTCCCCCGCCGCCCTCGAGATCTTCACCCGCCGCGGCGTCGAGGCCGATGTGAAGACCGGCCTGTCGAAAGACGAACTGCTGCAGATCATCGGCGACTACGACGGCCTGGCCGTGCGCAGCGCCACCAAGGCCGACAAGGATGTCCTGGCCGCCGCCAGGAACATGAAGGTCATCGGCCGGGCCGGCATCGGGGTCGACAATGTCGACATTCCGGCCGCCACGGCCAAGGGCGTGGTGGTCATGAACACCCCGTTCGGCAACTCCATCACCACCGCCGAACACGCCATCGCCCTGATGTTCGCCCTGGCCCGCCAGCTGCCCGCCGCCGACGCCTCGACCCAGGCCGGCAAGTGGGAGAAGAACCGCTTCATGGGCGTCGAGCTGTTCGCCAAGACCCTGGGCCTGATCGGCTGCGGCAACATCGGCTCCCTGGTCGCCGAGCGGGCGCTGGGCCTGAAGATGAAGGTCATCGCCTTCGACCCCTTCCTCAGCCCCGAACGCGCCGTCGAGCTGGGCGTCGAGAAGGTCGAGCTGGACGAGCTGCTGGAGCGGGCCGAGGTCATCACCCTGCACACCCCCCTGACCGACAAGACCCGCAACATCCTGTCGGCCGAAGCCCTGGCCAGGACCCGCAAGGGCGTGCTGATCATCAACTGCGCCCGCGGCGGGCTGGTCGACGAGGCGGCCCTGCGCGCGGCGCTGGACAGCGGCCAGGTCGGCGGCGCGGCCTTCGATGTCTTCGTCACCGAGCCGGCCAAGGAGAACGTGCTGTTCGGGGCCGAGAACTTCATCGCCACTCCGCACCTGGGCGCCTCGACCCTGGAGGCCCAGGAGAATGTCGCCCTGCAGGTGGCCGAACAGATCAGCGACTATCTGCTGACCGGCGCGGTCTCCAACGCCCTCAACAGCCCCTCGATCACCGCCGACGAGGCCCCCAAGGTCCGCCCCTATGTGGTGCTGGCCGAGAAGCTGGGCCTGCTGGCCGGCCAGATGATGGACGAGGGCCTGACCGCCATCGAGGTCGCCTATGTCGGCGATGTCGCCAGGCTCAACGTCAAGCCGATGACCGCCGCCGCGCTTGCCGGGGTGCTGCGGCCGATGCTGGCCGAGATCAACATGGTCTCCGCCCCGGCCGTGGCCCGCGAGCGGGGGGTGACGGTGCAGGAAAGCCGCCAGGAATCCTCCCCCGTCTATGACAGCCTGATCCGCATCACCCTGACCACCCCGGCCGGCGAGAAGAGCTTCGCCGGCGCGGTGATGGGCGGCGTGCCGCGCATCGTCGAGTTCGCCGGCATGGAGCTGGACGCCGCCTTCGCCCCGGCCATGCTCTACGTCAACAACCTAGACAAACCGGGCTTTATCGGGGCCCTGGGCATGAAGCTGGCGGAGGCCGGCATCAATATCGCCACCTTCAACCTGGGCCGGGTCGCCGCCGGCGACGACGCCATCGCCCTGATCGGCGTCGACCAGGCCCCGCACACGGCCCTGCTGGAGGACATCCGCGCCCTGCCCCACGTCAAGGAGGCCCGCGTCCTGGGCTTCTGAGCCGGCGTCAAAGCCGTTTGCGCCGCCGCCGCCTTTCGGCTAGAGAACCCGCTCTCCAGACCCAAGGCACCCGTAGCTCAGCTGGATAGAGCGCTGCCCTCCGAAGGCAGAGGTCACACGTTCGAATCGTGTCGGGTGCGCCAGGGGTCGGGGGGGTCCGGACAGGTTGAGGCGGGTCGTGAGCGAGTGCTCACAGGGCGCCGGCGCGTGCTTATCGAAGCGCCCCACCATAATCATCGCATCGACGCTGCGCGGGGGGTCCGCGGCGGCGGAAAGGTCAATGGATACAAGGGGTCGCCGGTGGCGCCGCCGGGGGTGAGACCGGGGGGCGCGGTGGGGCGACGGGGGGCCGGCGGTGGCGGCGGCTTGCCCACCCCCGGGGGGCGATCGGCGCCCAAGTGGGGGCGGAAACAGGACCCAAGATATTCGCGGCTTGGGCGCTTTCGTCCGGGCGAGGGGTCAGGGCGCCGAGGGGCGCCGGGCGCTATGTCTAGACATATTGCATGGGCGGGAGCGCGGACGTGTGCCGGAGAAAAAAGCGCGCATCGGTCGACGCCGGGGGGCGGGACAGGCGGCGCAAGGCCGGGCTAGAATAGCGGCGGGCGGAGTCGGAGCGCCCGGGGGAAGGACGCCAGAGCGCACGCATGAACGCCGTCGAGATCGAGGAAGCCGTATCGGACCTTGCCGAGGCGCCGTTCGACGCCGGCGAGTTTCCGTTCGCCTTCCTGACGGCGTTTGGCAACAAGGCGGTTACGGTACAGCGGCTGCGGGCGGGGTCGGGCAATGCGTCGGATGTGGCCGGCGGGGTGCTCCAGCGCAACAACATCCACATGGCTGTCTGCAGCGAGGGCGAGGTCGGGCCCACGCTGGCGGCGCTGCGCGGCAGCCCGAAGACCGCCGCCAACAAGGTCAAGTTCATCCTGGCCACCGACGGGGTGTCTCTGGAGGCCGAAGAGCTGGCCACGGGCGAGGTCCTGGCCTGCGGCTTCGCCAAGTTCGCCGACCATTTCGGCTTCTTCCTGCCGCTGGCGGGCATCTCCACGGTCCGGCAGATCAAGGACAACCCGGTCGACATCAAGGCGACCGGGCGGCTGAACAAGCTGTATGTCGAACTGCTGAAGGACAACCCCGACTGGGCCAGGCCCGAACGCCGGCCAGACCTCAACCACCTGATGGCCCGGCTGATCTTCTGCATGTTCGCCGAGGACACCGACATTTTCCCGGACGGGCTGTTTTCGAAAACCGTCGAGCAGATGAGCGACGGCGACAACACCCATGACATCCTGACCGAGCTGTTCCGGGCCATGGCCACGCGCGGCGACCAGCGGGCCGCCGCCGGGATCAAGTCCTGGGCCGACAAATTCCCCTATGTGAACGGCGGGCTGTTCTCGGAGGCCGGCGACTGCCCCCGGTTCAGCAAGATCGCCCGCACCTATCTGCTGCGGGCCGCCAGCCTGGACTGGCGACAGATCAATCCGGACATCTTCGGCTCGATGATCCAGGCGGTGGCCGACGACGAGGAGCGCGGCGCGCTTGGCATGCATTACACCAGCGTGCCCAATATCCTGAAAGTGCTGAACCCGCTGTTCCTCGATGAGCTGCGCGAGCAGCTGGAGGCGGCTGGAAGCAACCCCCGCAGTCTGCTGAACCTGCGCAAGCGAATGGCGAAGATCCGGGTGTTCGACCCGGCCTGTGGCTCGGGCAACTTCCTGGTCATCGCCTACAAGGAGATGCGCGCCATCGAGGCGGAGATCAACGCCCGCCGGGGCGAGCGCGACCGCCGCAGCGACATCCCCCTGACAAACTATCGCGGCATCGAGCTGCGCGACTTCCCGGCCGAGATCGCCCGGCTGGCCCTGATCATCGCCGAATACCAGTGCGATGTTCTCTATCGGGGCCAGAAGGAGGCGTTGGCGGACTTCCTGCCGCTGAACGCGCAGAACTGGATTACCTGCGGCAATGCCCTGCGTCTGGACTGGCTGAGCCTCTGCCCGCCGACAGGCACGGGGGTGAAGCTGCATGGCGATGATCTGTTCAACACGCCGCTAAAGCAGGCGGAGATCGACTTCGAGAATGAGGGCGGGGAGACCTACATTTGCGGCAACCCGCCGTATCTTGGAAGTCAGTGGAGAAGTGTAGAACAGCAAGCAGAAATGGCTGCTGTCTTCACCCCACACACCACTTCATTTCGGGATTTAGACTATGTTTCAGCATGGATCCTCAAGGCAGCCGAGTATGGCCGAAGGGTGAGGTGCGCCGCTGCTTTTGTGGCCACGAAGTCAATTAATCAGGGTCGCCAAGTAGCTATGCTGTGGCCCCTCATATTCGCGCGAGGCTTTTCAATTGAATTCGCCTACCGACCGTTTACTTGGAGAAACATGGCGTCGCACAACGCCGGCGTGACCGTCGTGATAGTCGGAATAACAAATTTGCCCTCTTCCGAGAGATTTATTTTTGACGGCGAAATTAAGACGTCAGCCAGAAACATAAACGCTTACCTTTTAGATGCAGAGGACGTGATTGTTGCTCAACGGGGCGATTCTTTGAGCAAGCTTCCTGCAATGGATTACGGAAATAAGCCATCCGACGGGGGTGGTCTTATCCTTGAACGCTCTGAGGTGGATGAAATTCTCACTGAACACCCGATGGCTTTGCCCCTTTTTAAGAAACTTGTTGGCTCGCGGGAGTTTACATCTTCGAGCAATCGTTGGTGTTTGTGGATCGATAATGAGCAACTTTCCTTGGCTAAGAGCATACCTCCGGTTGCCGAACGGCTAGACGCTGTGAGGCGTGCGCGGATGGCCAGTAGTGGAAAGCAATCTCAAGACAAGGCGGAACATTCACATCGATTTGTCTACACGCCCCATCAGGATGAAAGAGCCTTGATCGTCCCGAGCATTACGAGTGAAAATCGTGAGTATCTGCCCGTGGGGATCGTTGAATCAGACACCGTGATCTCAAACAAGGCTGCGGTAATTTATTCTCCGCCACTGTGGACGCTTAGCATAGTAGCCAGCCGCCTTCACATGCAGTGGATCGGAACAGTCTGCGTCCGCATGAGGACCGACTTCTCCTACTCCAACACCCTCGGATGGAACACCTTCCCCGTCCCAACCTTGACCGAAAAGAACAAAGCAGACCTGACCCGCTGCGCCGAGGAAATCCTGCTGGCGCGGGAGGCGCACTGGCCGGCGACCATCGCCGACCTCTACGACCCTGAAAAGACGCCCGACGACCTGCGCCGCGCCCATGAGCGCAACGATGAGACGCTGGAACGCATCTACATCGGGCGCAGCTTCCGCAATGACACCGAGCGGCTGGAAAAGCTGTTTGAACTGTACAGCAAGATGACCGGGAAAAAGGCGGCATGAATTTGGCCGACGCAGCAGCTATTCCACCAACAACTGAAGAGCTGGAAGCGCTTTTCGTCAACAATCCGGCCTTGTCGAGAATCGAAGGCTACCTCGCCCGGTTCAATCCAATACGGGTGATGAGGATGGAGCGGATGGAGATTCGTCACTCCGCCATCCTCGCCTGGCTTCTCGATCCCACTGAAAGTCACGGACTTGATGACAAGTTTCTGAAGGCGTTTCTCGGGCAGGCATTACGGGGGCAAAGCGTGCCTGACACCCCCACCGCACTGGATATCGTCAGAGCAGACCTTCGCGATACGACCATTCGCCGTGAGTGGCAGCACATCGATATCTTCATCCACAGTGCAAGAAACGGCTGGGGTTTCGTCGTCGAGAACAAATACGACAGCCGCCAACACGAAGGACAACTGGCGAAGTATTTTGATCGTGTTCAGGCTGGTTTGGGCGCTGAAGCGGATCAGCTCAAGCTCGGGGGCATTTTCCTGACCCTGCATGATGAAGAGGCTGCCGACCCCCGATACGCCCCGATAAACTATGAGGCCATCTGCCAACTCCTTTCCCACTTTGTTCGAAATGAGGCCAGTCGACTAACCCTTGAGGTTCGGACGTTTCTTCAACACTACATCGAAATTCTGGAAGAGGAGGTCGGCATGAGCGCCGAGAGGAGCGAAATAGAAAAGCTGGCCAAGCAACTCTATCGTGATCACAAAAAAGTCCTAGACTTCATCATGGATCATGGCTCTGGCTCCGATTTCGGGATTGCGGCAGAGGAATTAATAAGTCCGGAACTTGGTTATCTCGAAGTATTTGAAATCGACGGTCAAAAATTCAGGCTCAACAAGGTCGATCACAACTCGATAAGTTTCTTGCCCGAGGCTTGGTACAACGGTTTCAGCAAGAAACAGTTTTACTGGCGAGGCTGCGAGAACTGGTGGGCTCAATACCCCCTGATATCGTGGATTCAGCTGTGGCCAAACGCGGATGGCACTTCAGGGCAGCTGGCCATCTATGCAGAGGTCGGACCGTTGAGCGAGTACGAATTCCGGCGAGACTTGATTCACGCAATTCAAGGGGCCGGCGAGGGTTTGGACAAGAACCGGATCAAGTTTCAAAGGATGGCCGACCAAGAAGGCAAACGCTTTTCCAAATTCCTCAAGGAAAACTTCCACGAAGTTAAGGACATCCAAGACGCCGAGGAAATTGCCGCGGTCATCAAGAAGTTGCTAAAGCGCTTCCAGCCGGAATTCGAGGCGGTCGGTGCGGTGCTGGCGGGCTTCAGGAAGTATGGATACGTCCAGGAATGACCACCACCGCCATCATCCCCTCCGTCTCCCTGCGCACCGGCCAGACCGGCGCCTCGACCAAGGCCAATGCGTTCGGCATGCGGGCCATGCAGGAGCGGGCCTATGAGCGGCGCGGGGAGCAGTATCTGCTGATCAAGTCGCCGCCGGCGTCGGGCAAGTCGCGAGCGTTGATGTTCATCGCCCTGGACAAGCTGCACAATCAGGGCGTCGGCAAGGCGATTATCGTCGTTCCCGAACGCTCCATCGGCGGCAGTTTCGCCGATGAGGCGCTATCGAAGTTCGGCTTCTGGGCCGACTGGACCGTCAAGCCGCAGTGGAACCTGTGCAATGCGCCGGGGGTGGATGAGCCCCGCGTGGCGCAGTCGAAGGTCAAGGCGGTGGGCGAGTTCCTGGCCAGCGAGGACCGGGTGCTGGTCTGCACCCACGCCACCTTTCGGTTCGCCGTCGATGAGCTGGGGGTCGAGGCGTTCGATGATTGCCTGATCGCGGTGGACGAGTTCCACCATGTCAGCGCCAACCCGGACAACCGGCTGGGGGCGCAGCTGACGCAGTTCATCGCCCGCGACAAGGCCCATATCGTGGCCATGACCGGGTCGTATTTCCGGGGCGACGCGGAGGCGGTGTTGAGCCCCGGCGACGAGGCGCGGTTCGTGACGGTGACCTATACCTATCACGAGCAGCTCAACGGCTATGACCATCTGAAGACGCTGGATATCGGCTATTTCTTCTATTCCGGCAGCTATCTGGACAGCATCATGAAGGTGCTGGACCCCGGTCTGAAGACGATCGTCCACATTCCCAACGTCAATTCCCGCGAGAGCACCGCCGACAAGATCAAGGAAGCCAACGAGATCATGAGCGCCCTGGGCGACTGGCAGGGCGAGGATCCGGCGACGGGGTTTCACCTGATCCGCCGGCCGAACGGGCGGGTGCTGAAGGTCGCCGATCTGGTCGATGACGATGGCCCCCGGCGGGACAAGGTGATCGGGGCGCTGAAGGACCCGGCGCACCGGGGCGACCGCGACCATGTCGACATCATCATCGCGCTGGGCATGGCCAAGGAGGGCTTTGACTGGATCTGGTGCGAGCACGCCCTGACGGTCGGCTATCGCTCCAGCCTGACCGAGATCATCCAGATCATCGGCCGCGCCACCCGCGATGCTCCGGGCAAGGCCTCGGCCCGGTTCACCAACCTGATCGCCGAGCCGGACGCCAGCCAGGAGCTGGTCGTCGACGCGCTGAACGACACGTTGAAGGCCATCGCCGCCAGCCTGTTGATGGAACAGGTGCTGGCGCCCCGGTTTGATTTCACGCCCAAGGACCTGGGGCCCAAGCCCGGGTTCGACTATGGGCCGGACGGCTATCAGGCGGGTGAAGGGCACAAGAACGTCGGCTTCAACGAGGCGACGGGACAGTTCCACATGGAGATCAAGGGCCTGGTCACGCCCTCCAGCCCAGAGGCCAAGCGCATCTGTCAGGAAGACCTGAACGAGATCATCACCGCCTTTGTGCAGGACAAGACCGTGGTCGAGCGGGGCATTTTCGATGACGAGACCGCGCCGCAGGAGCTGACGCAACTGCGGATGGGCAAGATTGTCCGCGACCGCTTCCCCGAACTGTCCGGCGAGGACCAGGAGGCGGTGCGCCAGCACGCCATCGCCGCCCTGAACCTGACCCAGAAGGCCAAGACCATGGCCGCCGGGGTCGATGATCCGGAACTGAAGGGCAGCACGGCTTTTGTTGACGGGGTGCGCAAGTTCGCCCTGAGCGTCCGCGAACTGGATATCGACCTGATTGACGGCATCAATCCCTTCGAGGCGGCCTATTCAGTGCTGGCCAAGTCGATGAACGAGCAGATGCTGAAACAGGTCGAGGCGGCGATTTCCGGCAAGCGGGCGGCGATACCGCTGGATGAGGCCCGCGACCTGGCCAAACGCGCGCGCAAGTTCCGCGATGAGCGCGGCCGGCTGCCCGACATCAAATCGCAGGACGCCTGGGAACGGCGAATGGCCGAGGGGGTGGAAGTGTTGCGGCGGCATGTGGCGCAGGGCGCCAATGGCTGACCTGAGCGACCATGAACTGCTGGCCGATCTCGGCGTCGAGATCGAGGCGAAGAAGGTCGCCGCGCGAACGCCGCGCGAGGAGCGGATCATCGCCGGCTTCGAGGACATTGTCCGGTTCGTCGACGAACACGGCCACGCGCCGCGCCATGGCGAGGACCGGGACATCTTCGAGCGGCTGTATGCGGTGCGGCTGGACCGGATCAGGGACCAGGCGGACTGTCGGGCGCTGGTCGAGCCGCTGGACAAGCATGGCCTGTTGGCGGAGGCGCCGGGCGTCAGCGAGGCCGGGGACGCGTTTGTCGACGACTCCGATCTGCTGGCTGATCTTGGCGTCGCGCCCGGCGGCGAGGACGACATCTCGGTGCTGAAGCATGTGCGGTCCCGCGAGGAGGTGCGCGCCGCCGAGGAGATCGCCAACAAGACCGTCTGCGCGGATTTCGCGACCTTCAAGCCGCTGTTCGCGGCGGTGAAGCAGGACCTGGAGACCGGGGCGCGGACGGCGCGGCCCTTTGTTCGCGACTCCGGGATGCTCAAGGCTGAAATCAAGGCCGGCCAGTTCTTTATCCTGGGCGGTCAGACGGCCTACGTCGCGGAGGTGGGCGAGCCCATCAGGGCCCCCAACGGCGAGGCCGACGCCCGGCTTCGGGTCATCTATGACAACGGGACGGAAAGCGACCTGCTGCTTCGATCATTGCAGCGGGCGCTCTACAAGGACGAGGCCGGTCGCCGGATCACCGACCCGGTCGCCGGGCCGCTGTTTGGCGCCGAACGCCAGGACGATGACCTGGAGAGCGGGACCATCTATGTGCTGCGCAGCCAGTCCAATCACCCGGATGTCGCCGCGCACCGCGACCTGATCCACAAGATCGGCGTGACCGGCGGCGCGGTCGAGACGCGGATCGTCAATGCCGCGAAGGATGCGACCTATCTGCTGGCCGGGGTCGAGGTGGTGGCCACCTACCGGCTGTTCAACATCAACCGGACCCGGCTCGAGAACCTGATTCATCGGGTGTTCGCACCCGCCCGGCTGGACATCGAGATCGAGGATCGGTTCGGAAATCCGGTGCGGCCCAAGGAGTGGTTCCTGGTTCCACTGGCCGTCATCGACGAGGTCGTTGGGAAGATCATAGACGGGTCCATTGAGGGGCTGACCTATGACCCGCAGAGCGCGACGCTGACGCCCGCCTGACCCCCCGGTTTGGCCTGCGCCCCCATCCCGGTTACATCTGGACGCTTCCTCCGCTGGCGGCGAGATGCGCGGCCTGTCGGACCCACGGGCGGCAAGGATCGGGGCGGCCAGATGAACATCGAGACGGGCATTTCGCTGGGGGCTTATTTTGCGCTGATGCTGGGCATCGGGCTGTATGCCTGGCGCAAGTCGACCAGCAATGTTTCGGAGTTCATGCTGGGCGGGCGGCAGCTGTCGCCGGCGGTGGCGGCGTTGTCGGCCGGGGCGTCGGACATGAGCGGGTGGATCCTGATGGGCCTGCCAGGCGCGGTGTATCTGAGCGGGCTGAGCGCGGCGTGGATCGGGGTGGGGCTGGTGGCCGGGGCGCTGGCCAACTACCTGCTCGTGGCGCCGCGCCTGCGGGTCTATACCGAGGTGGCGGACGACGCGATCACCATTCCGGAGTTCCTGGAAAAGCGGTTCGGGGATACGAGCCGGCGGCTGCGGATCGTCGCCTCGCTGGTGATCGTGATCTTCTTCACCCTCTATACCTCCGCCGGGCTGGTGTCGGGCGGCAAGCTGTTCGAGGCCTCGTTCGGCTATGACTATGGCGTCGGCCTGGTGATCACCGCCGCCGTGGTGCTGGCCTATACCCTGTTCGGCGGGTTCCTGGCGGTGAGCCTGACCGACTTCGTGCAGGGCTGCATCATGTTCGTGGCCCTGGTGCTGGCCCCGGTGGTGACCCTGATCGACATCGGCGGCTGGGGCGAGGCGCGGACCCTGCTGACCAGCGTGCGGCCCGAGGCGTTGAGCTGGGTCAGCGGGGTGACCGTGCTGGGGGTGATCTCGAGCCTGGCCTGGGGGCTGGGCTATTTCGGCCAGCCGCACATCATCGTGCGGTTCATGGCCGTGCGGTCGGTGAAGGACATCCCGACCATGCGCAACATCGGCATGTCGTGGATGGTGGTCGCCCTGGTCGGGGCGGTGATGACGGGGCTGTGCGGCCTGGCCTATGTGAGCCACGCGGGGCTGACGCTGAAGGACCCGGAGACGATCTTCATCCTGCTGTCGCAGACCCTGTTCCACCCCTATATCGCCGGGTTTCTGCTGGCCGCGATCCTGGCGGCGATCATGAGCACCATCTCCTCGCAGCTGCTGGTCTCGTCCAGTTCGCTGACCGAGGACGCCTACAAGACCTTCTTCCGCCGCGAGGCCGGGCAGAAGGAGCTGGTGCTGGTCGGGCGGCTGGCCACCCTGGCGGTGGCGGTGGTGGCGATTGTGCTGGCCATGGACCGGTCGAGTTCGATCCTGTCGCTGGTCGGCAACGCCTGGGCCGGGTTCGGGGCCGCCTTCGGGCCGGTGATCCTGCTCAGCCTGCACTGGCGGGGCCTGACGCGGGACGGGGCCTTTGCCGGCATCCTGGCCGGGGCGGCGACGGTGCTGGTCTGGCTGTATGCGCCGTTCACCATCGGCGGGCAGGCGCCCACGGCGGTGATCTACGAGATCGTGCCGGGCTTTATCGTCAGCCTGATCGCCGCGGTGGCGGTGAGCCGGATGGGCAGGCCTGTGTCGGCGGAGATCGAGGCCGGGTTCGACGCCATGCTGGCGGGGCGGTGAGGTCGGCGCTGATCGGGCTCTGATCGGGCGGCGCCGGCGCGACAGTACAGTCAGGTCCACAGGCGGGCGCGGCGGGCCGCAGCCCCGTCCCTGTCTCTGGCCAAGGCTGTCAGCGCCTGGGGGCGGTCCCGGCTTTTTTCGCCGGATACCCCAATATGGTGATGTATATATTTGCGTTAATCTTTAATGGACTACCTCTCTGATTGAGTTTCCGCGCTTGCCGTGCTCTCGGTCAGAACGGTCCGCGGCGCTCTTCTGAATGCCCGGATCGAGACGGCGCTCCGTCCGGGGGGAGAGCAGAAATCAAAGTATCCGAGGCAGCGTCCTTTTCCCCGAGGTCCTTCACCCCCATTCAGCCTCATGCGGAGGCCGACGTCTATTTTGACGCCTGGGCGGCGACCTATTCCATCCCGACCCTCATCCTGCGGCAGGACCTGAAGGTGCTGTGGCGCAACGGGTCCGCCCACGCGATGCTGGAAGAGGCCGAGCCGTTCCTGGAATCGTCCGGGCTGCTGACCGCCGTCGACCGCCCCCAGGCCGGGATGTTGCGCGACTTCATCAAGGGCGTGGACGAACCCTCGGCCTGGATCTATCGCGACGGCGATCAGTTCTGGACGCTGCGGGCGGAGGCCCTGCGGCCGGAGGGCCACCCGCCGGCGGCGGCGGTGATGTTCTTCTGTCACGGACGCGAACCGCGCCACGTCTGGGCCGACTTCGGCAAGGCGTTCGGCCTGACCCGTTCCGAGACCGAGGTGGTCAAGCAGCTGGTCGGCGGCGCGGGCGCCGAGGAGATCGCCCACACCCTGGACATCTCGATCGAGACCGTCCGGACGCATATCAAGCGCACCTACGGCAAGCTGGCCGTCGTCAATCGCGAGCAGTTGTTCGCCATGCTTATCCAGTTCCGAGTCTATTTAAGTAGATATTTTTTGGGCTGAGTCGTTAACCTTAATTCGGCGCGCGAAGCCTTGGCGAACAACAATCAAGGCTGAACGCGCGGCTCACGAATAGTTTGGGCGAGAGTCGCCTGAGAGATGAAAATAACACCGCTACCTCAAGTTGGGGACGCGCGACAACGCGTCGCGGTCGTAATGTGATCTTAAGGAAGCGTTAAGCCTCCTGATACGTGGGGACGTAGATTGGGGGACCGGCGGACAACCGCCATCCCATTGAAAAAATGGCGCTTATTCGGGTTCGGGCGAATTGTCCGGTTCCAGGAGCGCGCCCTTCTGCCCCTCGCAAGCCGCGGCGCCTCACAGCGCACGGTCGCCTTACCGGCTCGGATATCCGGGTCGTTCTGTCCCGGGTCATCCGACCCAAATTCCTGGCCGGTTCACCGGTCGAAACAGCGGCTCTCGAGCCCATCGTGTCTGGAGACTACTCTAATGAAGCGCATTATCCTCGCGGCCGCCGCCATGTCGGCCCTGTTCGTCGCCCCGCAAGCCTTCGCGGCTTCGCCCACCGTCACCGTCGAAGGCACCGTGACCCCGGCCTGCGGCGTCGGCGCCCAGTCGGGCGGCGGCGTGGCCGATCCCAGCGAAGTGGTGCTGGGTGAAATCGTCGACAGCAACGGCAACCTGTCCGTCGCCGCGCAGACCATCACCTTCGGCAACATCTGGTGCAACGGCAACGCCACCCTGACGATGACCACCTCGGCCCTCGATTCCGGTCAAGGCACCCCCGCCGACTCCAGCTCCTTCGTCAGCAAGCTGGACATGGTCGTGACCGGCAAGATCATCGACACCTACATGGGCGGCGGCGAATCCCGCACCGGCACGCCGCTGACCGCGCCGATCAACCAGGCGTTCGAAACCGGCACCGGCCAGTACTCGCAGGCCACGCTGAACGTGACCCTGCCGGCCGGCACCGTCGGCAACGACCGCCCGGTCGCCGGCAGCTACACGGGCAACATCGTTCTGACCGCGGCCCCCCAGTAAGCCAGGCTCGGGTTTCCGGGCGGGCCGACAGGTCCGCCCGGGCGCCCGGCTGACGCTTGCACCCTGTCTGAAGACCCCAGAGGAGACCCGATGTCCCGTTTTCCAGCAGCACTGATCGGAGCCTTGTCGGCGACGACCCTGCTTGCATGGTCGGGCGCGGCCTCCGCAGAGACCATCGCCGCCGGTGACCTGGCGGCGATGGGATCGGGCTACAGTTCGGCAGACGCCCCGCTGGGCCAGCCGGTCGAACTGGCGATCGACCTCAAGGGCCGGATCCCGGCCCGCTGCGAGGTGACCAGCCCGCCCGCCGGCCTGAGCAGCATGTCGCTGCTGCGCCCGGGCTCTGACGCCTCGGCGTTCGGCATCGACTGCAACGCCCCCTTCATTCTGCGCGTCCGTTCGGCCAGCGGCGGCTTCGCCGCCCTCGATCCCGGCCCCGGCGGCGCGCTGCTCAAGCCCTATGACCTGTCCGTCAGCCTCGGCACCGACGCCGGCCGGCGGAACCTGGGCTGGTGCTCTTCCGCCACCCTGACCGACAGCGCCGCGGCCGGCTGCGACTTCGCGCCCTCGGCAGGCTGGTCGTCGGGCGAGGCGACCGCCATCCGCCAGACGGGCGCGCTGCGCGTCCGCTGGACCGGGTCCGCCAACGAAGCGCCGCTGGTCGGCGACTATCGCGACACCATCGTCATCGAGCTGGAGGTTCGTTCGTGACCCTCCGCTGCGCACGAAATTTCCCCCTCGCGGGGATGATCAAGGAGAAGGCCGTGAGATCCCATCTGCTTTGCGCTCTGGCGCTAGGCCTCATCGCGTCCGCCACGGCGGCCGCCGCCCAGGACAGCGACACCATCACCGTCCGAACCAAGGTTTCGCCCTATTGCAAGGACACCGGCGCGGCGCCGCCGCCGCTGGCCCTCGGCGCCCTGGCGGACGGCAACGGCTTCGTGGTCAGCAGCTTCGCGGGCCCGACGAGCTATACGCTGAGCGGCTATTACTGCAACGGCCCGACCAGCATCACCCTGGCCGCCGCGCCCCTGCTGCAGACCGCCGGGACCACGGTCCTCGACACCAGCAGCTTCACCAACCGCATCGACTACCAGGCCACCCTCGACTGGGTGGACGTCGACGGCACGGCCAACAGCACCGCCTCATCCCCGACCGTGATCACCGCCAGCCAGGCCAACCTGGGCGATCTGGTGGTGTCGGTCTCGGCGCCGGACACCGCCGGCAACCTTCGACCGATCTCCGGCGACTACGCCGGCGCGGTCACCCTGACCATCACCCTCGACTGAGCCGGCAAGGACCAGCATCATGAAACCCTCGATCATCCTTGCCCTCGCAGCGACGGCCGCCTTTTCGGCTCCGATCGCCGCCATGGCCCAGCCGGTCAGCGTCACCGTCAGCGGCGACGTGTCCAAGGCCTGCGTCATCGGTCAACCCGCCTCCGTCACCCTAGCGCTGGGCGACCTGACCGGCTCCGACGGCCGGATCGCCACCAGCCTGGCCAGCGGCACGCCTTCGCAGGCCACCACCATCGCCAACGCCTGGTGCAATGCCCCCAGCACCCTGACCCTGGACGGCGCGCCGCTGACCCTGTCGCCGACGCCCGGCTACGCGGTGCCCGACGGCTTCGCGCGGCAGGTCACCTATGACGCCACCCTGACGGGCTGGTCCGAGTCCAAGACCGACCGTCCGGTCGTCGGCGACTCCGGCACGGTGATCACCGCCGCCGGCGCCTACGCCGCCACCGGCGACGGCCTGACCCTGTCGATCTCCTCGCTGGAGGCGCTCGACGCCAGCGGCACGGCCGCCAACAGCACCGCCGTCCTCGAGGCGGGCTCCTATTCGGGCGTCGTCACCATCACGGTGGCCACCCAGTGAGCAAGGCGTCCCCCCCTATCCACGGCCTGGGCCTCGTCGCGATCGTCGCGTCGATGATCTGTCTGGCTGCGCCCGCGATGGCGCAGGACCAGCAAAGCGTGGATATCGTGGGCGACGCGGGAATCCGGTGCAGCCTGGGTCAACCGACCCAGGGGTCCGGCGCCCTGACCAACTTCGACACGCCTTCCGGCTCGGTGTTCAGCATCACCGACCTGGCCGATCCCACGACCCTGTCGACCAAGGCGGCCAACATCACCCTGTCGCTGGACGCCATGTGCAACACCCTGCACCGGGTGGGCATCGCCAGCGACAACAACGGCCTGTGGCGCGTGGGCGTCGGCGGAACGACCGGCTTCGGCGACGCGGTGCCCTACCAGGCCAACCTGGTCTGGGCCGACCAGCAGTACCTGCTGACCGTGGACGCCAGCTCGCGTCAGCCGGTGGAGCAGCAGGTTCTGATCAATCGCCCCAACACCGGCGAGATGCTGATCGAGATCGAGATCAACGCCGGGGCGACCAACGCCGGGATCGGCACGCCGCTTCTCGCCGGCGAGTATTCCGACATCCTGCGCATCACGGTGGAGGCGCAATAATGGCCGCGAGACACCTTGCCCTGGCCCTGGCCGCCCTGCTCGCCGCCGCCGGTCCGGCCATGGCGCAGACGGACGTGACCACCGCCACCATCCAGGCGGAGCTGCGCGGCTCGGTCCTCTCCGGCTGCCTGCTCGAAACGCCGCAGTCGACCGGGGTCTCGAACGCCCAGGTCAGCGAACTCTCGCCGGGATCCGCCAACATCGCCATCAACCAGATGGTTGGCGAGGACGGGGCGGTGATCGGCGCGATCATCACCCTGGTGCTGCCGGCCACCTGCAACCAGGCCCACACCCTGAACCTGTCCAGCCTGCGCGGCGGGCTGCTGGGCGATGGCCCGGCCTCCAGCAGCGGCGCCTTCCGTTCGGAAGTGCCCTACACCGTGACGGTGTCCTGGGCCGGCGCCAGCCAGACCTTCCAGACCCAGGACGGCGATCTGTCCCTGGCTCTGGGCGAGGCGGTGACCGGACCGGTCACCATCACCATCAATATTCCGGCCGGAGGCCTGCCTCTTGTCGCCGGCGCCTACTCCGACGAACTCACCCTTGTGCTGGGGGCGGCCGGATGAACACCACCCCGTCGCCGCTCGCCGAGCGGACCCACCCCTGGACCATCACCTCAAACCTTTCCTCCTGAGGCCTGGCGCGCGGGACTGGCTCGCGAGACCTCATTCATTTCGGAAAACAACCATGAAGATCCTGATCAGAACTCTCGCCGCCGTCACCGCTCTCGGGCTGGCCGCGGCCGCCACCGCCGCCTCGGCCCAGGAAAGCGTCACCCTGGCCGGGTCCGCGGAGAAGGTCTGCACCCTGCCCGACAGCTGGGCCTTCGTGTCCGGCGCGGCCGGCGCGTCCGGTTCGCAGTTCAGCGGCACGACCTGGACGATCCCCGAGTCGGCCTTCGCCGCCGCGGACTCCACGGCCGTCATCGGATCTGAATATGCGATCCGGATCCGCGGCGCCGGATTCTGCAACACCTCCCACACCATCAGCCTGACTTCCAGCAACGGCGGCCTGACGACCGGCTCGCCGGCGGCGGCGGCCCCGGCCGGGTTCTCCAAGCGCCGGGTCATCAAATACCAGGCCTACTGGAGCAACGGCTCGGGCGGCAACACGGGCCCCAATGTGACCCTGAACGCCAGCACCCCCAACCAGCAGACCGTGGGCACCTACACCGTCAGCGGCGCCCTGCCGCCTCCCGGCAACCGCAACTTCGACATCCGCCTCGGCATGGCCCGCGGCGCGCTTTCGGGGCCGCTGCTCGCCGGCGACTACAGCGACACCGTGACCGTGACCCTGTCGATCATCGGTTGAGACACTCCGGGGGCGCAATCACGCGCCCTTTCATTCCCCGGGGCTCTCAGCCAGCAGCTCGCAAGGGCGCCGGCTGAGAGCCCCAAACTGTTTGGCCCCTGACGGGCCGATTGGAGAGTTTAATGCGCCTGTCCCTGCGCAACATCGGCGCCGCCCTGGCGATCACCGGCCTCTTTCTGGTCAGCGGCCCGGCCGCGGCCATGACCGTGCAACCGGTCGTGGTCGACCTGCGGATGGCCGGGCGGGAGATGAGCGCGCCGGTCCGGGTGGAGAACAACGGGCCCAATCCGCTGCCGGTCGAGATCCGGGTCGTCGAGACCGACATCACGCCTGACGGGGTCAAGGCCTCGGACCGCCGCTCCGAGGACCTTCTGGTCTTCCCGCCGCAGGCCATCATTCCGCCGGGCGAGACGCAGGTGTTCCGCCTGCAGTATGTCGGGGAACCGGGTTCGGACCGCAGCAAGCACTATTACGTCGAGGTCGCCCAGCTTCCGGTCGAGCTGCCGGAAGGCCAGTCGGCGATCCAGATCCTCTACAATTTCCAGGTGATGGTGAACGTCGCCTCGATCTCGGCCGGCGCCCCCGACCTGAAGGTCGAAAGCGCAGAGGTGGCGACCAATGCGGACGGCAAGACCGTCGCCGCCTTCACCGTGCGCAACGCCAGCCTCAACTACGGCTACATCAGCACCGGCAGTCTGAAGGTCAGCTACAAGGACGCCTCCGGCAAGGAGACGGTCAGCAAGAGCCTGTCCAGCAACGACATCCAGCAGTCGATCGGCTTTGGCATGGTCGGCCCCGGCGCCACCCGGCGGTTCGTCACCCCGATCGAGGTCGGCCCGGCGGGCGGCACGGTGAAGGTCGTCCTGTCCATGCCGCGCGGGAACTAGTCATGTTGGCCCGGGGGTGTCGGTCATGGCTGGCGGGAAGTGTGGGCGTGCTGGCGATCGTCGGCCTGGCGCTGCCTGCTCCGGCGGCGGCCCAGACCGCTGATCCCGCCAAGAGCGCGGCGAAGACGGCTGATACGACCGCGCCGAAACTGAACCCGTCCGGCAAGACGATCACCATGCTGGTGACCCTGAAGGACGGACGCACCTTCCTGGGCGACGTCGAGGTCCAGGTCGCGCCGGATGACAGCCTGCAGGTCTCCGTGCCGCAGGTCATCGAACTGATGCAGAAGGTGGTCGATCCGGCGGCGCTGGGCGCGCTTCGGGCGTCGTCCTCGCCGGGGGCGTTCGCGCCGCTGGAGCGGTTCGCCGCCGCCGGGCTGCCCCTGACCTTCAATCCGCGGGCGCTCGAGCTTGCGGTCGCCATTCCGCCGTCTTCGCGGCCGCGCCAGTCGATCGGCCTGTCGGATCTGGATCGTGTGACCTATGGCGACTTCGCCCAGCCGGCCAACGTCTCGGCGTACGCCAATTTTCGCGGGGCGGTCGACTATGTGCACCAGAGCGCCGGCGAGACCGGCCTGGGCGATCCGCTGGTTCTGATGGACGGCGCCGCCCGGATCAACGGCTGGGTCCTGGAAGGGGAAGCCACCTGGAGCGGGCGCGACGGGGAAGGTTTCAGCCGTGAGGGCACCCGGCTGGTCTATGACGATATTCCGCGCCTGAACCGCTGGGTCGCCGGCGACCTGCTGCAACAGACCCGCGGGTTCCAGGGCGTCCAGGACGTCGCCGGCCTCAGCGTGACCCGGACCTATGCCCTGCTCGATCCGCAGCGCAATGTCGCCCCGCGCGGCGGGCGCAGCTTCACCCTCGAGCGGGAATCCACCGTTGAAGCCTTCGTCAACGGCAACTCGGTCCGGACGATTCGCCTGCAGCCGGGCACCTATGACGTCAGCGACTTCCCCTTTGTTCAGGGGTCCAACGACGTCCAGCTGGTTATCCAGGACGATACCGGCCAGCGCGAGGTCGTTTCCTTCTCGATCTTCATCGATCGCACCCAGCTGGCGCCGGGCCTTTCCGAGTACGCCTTCTACGCCGGGGTCCAGAGCAATCGCCTGAACGGCGACATCGCCTACTCCAGCGACCTGGCGGCGTCGGGCTTCTATCGCCGGGGCGTCTCCGAAAACCTGACGCTGGGGGCCAATTTCCAGTATGTGAAGCAGTCCGCGATGGTCGGGGGCGAATTTGTCTGGGGCTCCCCGCTGGGAACCGTGGGCGGCGACCTGGCCTTCAGCCAGCTTGACGGCGTGGGCGACGGCTGGGCGGTCAATATCTCCTATGAGCGATTGGTCCAGGATGTCAGCGGCGGTCTGTCGTTTCTCGCCACGGTCGAGGCGCGCAGCGCGCAGTTCGGCGCGCCGGGCCAGCTGAACCCCCAGAACCCCTACAGTTTCAACGGGTCGGTCAGCATCAACAAATCCTTCGGCGAGACCTCCTTCGCCGGGGCCCAGTTCCGCTACGCCAAGGGCCGCGGCGCCTTCGAGGATGAAAAGTCGATCCGGGTCACCTATGGCCGGCGGCTGAGCCAGCGCTACAGCATGGCGTTCGATGTCGATTGGGCGGACGGCGGGTATGCCCGCGGAACCACATTCCGCATCTCCCTGGTCCGCCGGTTCGGAACCTCCGGCTCTGCGCGGGCGGAATACGACAGCCGCGACAGCCGGGCGCGGATCGGCTACCAGACGTCCGGCGGCCAGGGCGTGGGCGCCTGGAGCGCGGCGGCCAATCTCGACACCGGCAAGGACGCCAGCGGTCTGAACGGGTCGCTGTCCTATGCCGCCAACCGGGCTGATCTGGGGCTGGCCCATTCGACCGCCTATTCGCAGACCACCAACGAGATCACCGACCAGCGCACCTCGGTGCGGGTGGCGACGGGTATCGCCTTCGCCGATAACCAGGCAGCCATCGGCCGCCCGATCAGCGACGGCTTCGTCATTGTCAGGCCCTATGAGGGCGGCAAGGATATCGCCATCGAGGTCGATCCCACGCCGGAAGGCGCCTATGCCCGCAGCGGGGCCCTGGGCCCGGCCCTGTATGGCCAGATCAGCGCCTACTCGCCGCGCACCATCACCTTCGACGCCCCGAGCGCCCCGTCCGGTTTTGATGTCGGCAAGGGCGCCCTGCGGGTCTTCCCGCCCTATCGCGCCGGATACGTCGCCACCGTGGGGTCGGACTACGGCATCACGGCCGTGGGCCGGCTGCTCGACAACGATGGCGCGCCCATCACCCTGATCGCCGGCGTCGCCATCGAACAGGGCGGCGAGGGACGCCGGGTCGAAATCTTCACCAACCGCTCGGGCTCCTTCGGCGCCAGCGGCCTGAAGGCCGGCCGCTGGCGCATCGAGATGCCGGGCGACCCGCCGCTGGTTTACGAATTCGTCGTCAAGGATGCTCCGAACGGGATTGCCCGGACCGGTGATCTGCGGCCGGTTCGCTAGGAGAGCTTTCATGAAAGCCGCCATCCTTCCGCTTGTGGCCCTGTTCGGCGCCGTCGCCGTCTCGGGCGCCGCCCATGCCCAATGCGCCACGGTGGACCCGGTGATCGTTCCACAATTGCGCGTCGATCCCCTGGACGCCGGCGGTCCCGCCGAGCTGGTGCAGCCGTTTGTCCTGACCTTCCGCCGGGCGGGCGTGGGCGCGGATCCGGTGACGGTGCACTATCAACTGGTCGACGAGGACTCGAGCGTCCTGTCGCGGGTCGGGCGAAGCCAGGGGCCGACCCTGGAGTGGCAGTCGCAGGAGTCAGCCCGCCAGATCGGCGCCTTCCGGGGGGAAGGCTACGCCCTCCTCCGGTCAGGCGTGGCGGTTCTGGGGGAGAACGAGCAGGCGGCGCAACGCACCATCAATCTGCGGCTGACCAACCTGCGCGACGATCTGGCGGCCGGGGTCTATCGCGAGCAGTTCACGGTTCGCTACTGGTGCGGCGAGGCGGACATGTCGCTGCCCTACGAGGCGCAGGGCGTGGTGGCGGTTTCGGTCGCCGTGCCCAACGTCATCAGCGCAAGCATCTCCGGGGCCTCGGCCCGCGGAGAGATCGATTTCATGGATTTCTCGGCCCGGTCCCGCACCTTGCAGATTTCCGTTCGCAGCACCGGACCCTACCGGGTCAGCGCCCGCAGCCTGAGCGGCGGGGCCCTGGTCCGGGACGGCGCGACCGGGTCCGCCGACCCGGCCGACCGGGTGTCCTATCGCACCACCATCGATAATCAGCCGCTGTCCCTGGGCGACGCCGGCCTGGCGCCGCAAAGGCGAGCCGGGTTGGCCGGCCGCAAGATGACCCTGCAGGTCGAGGTCGAGGACACTTCGGCCAAACGCGCCGGCGCCTATGCCGACACCCTCCTGCTGACGCTGTCGCCGGTCAACTGACCAGCGCGGCCGGTCGGCCGGGTCAGGCCTTGGCTTCGATGCGGATGCTGAGGGTCTGAAGCTGGGCGCCGTCGTCGCCGACATCGAGCGCCAGGGCGACCTGGTTGATGTCCGCGTGGCTGGAGTCGGTCAGCACCGTCTCGCCGGATTCAGACAGGGGGATCCGCACCCCGTTGCGGATCAGAGCCGCACCGTGGAGCGAAGGGGTGTGCTCGACGATTACCCGGTAGCCGCGGGGCGCGTTGCAGAACTCGTCGGCGACGCCAAGGCTGATCACGCCATCGGGGTCGGGTTGCCCGACACTGCCGGTGACGGCGACCCGGCAGATCACCGGAACGAAACCGTGAATCCGGAAGGTCGAGGACGCCGAGTTCGCTCCCGTGGATGCGAACGCGGGGCTGGCGCTGGCGATCAACATGGTCGCGGCAACCAGAAGGCGTTTCCTGAACATTAGAATATCCTTACCAGATTATTTCTACCGTTACCTTAGATTGATAGTGTTAATTGTGGGAAAGCGAACGTAATTACTGTGCTCTAAATCAGTCTTTATTTTAGATTAGAAATCAGAGTTAACATTGTATCTCCAAACGCCGGCCCCGCTCCGACCGTATGGTTTTCATCGTTCAGGACTGGCGAGCTGGTCTATGTTGCCCCACATGCAACAACGGCCCGCGGCGACGGGCGATGCCCATCGGCTGGAGGAGCCAAGCCCCATGACCAATACCACCGACTACACCCCGCCCAGGGTCTGGACCTGGAACAAGGAAAACGGCGGCCGCTTCGCCAACATCAACCGGCCGATCGCCGGGCCGACCAGCGACAAGGAACTGCCGGTCGGCAAGCATCCGCTGCAGCTCTATTCCCTGGCCACGCCCAACGGGGTGAAGGTGACGGTGATGCTGGAAGAGCTGCTGGCCCTGGGCCACGGCGGGGCCGAATATGACGCCTGGCTGATCCGCATCAACGAGGGCGACCAGTTCTCCAAGGGGTTCGTCGACATCAACCCCAATTCCAAGATCCCCGCCCTGCTGGACCGCAGCAACCCGGACAGGCCGGTGCGGGTGTTCGAGAGCGGCGCCATCCTGGTGCATCTGGCCGAGAAGTTCGGCGAGTTCCTGCCCACCGACCCGGCCGCGCGGGCCGAGGTGATGAGCTGGCTGTTCTGGCAGATGGGCAGCGCGCCTTACCTGGGCGGCGGCTTCGGCCACTTCTACGCCTATGCGCCGGTAAAGATCGAATACGCCATCGACCGCTTCGCCATGGAGGTGAAACGCCAGATGGATGTGCTGGACCGGCGTCTGGCCGAGAGCGAATACCTGGGCGGGGATGCCTATACGATCGCCGACATGGCGGTCTGGCCCTGGTACGGCGGCATGGCCAAGGGCCTGCTGTACGAGGCCGGGGAGTTCCTGTCGGTCTCGGAGTACAAGCACGTCAACCGCTGGGCCGACACGATCGGCGAGCGGGCGGCGGTCAAGCGCGGGCGGATGGTCAACCGTCCCTTCGGCGAGCCGGCCAGCCAGCTGTGGGAACGCCACGACGCCAGCGACTTCGAGACCAAGACGGCGGACAAGCTGGCCAAGGCCGAGTAGGGCCTTTCAGGCGCGGCGACTCCCCCCTCCGCCTCCCCGGCGCAGGCCGGGGCCCAGACTGCAACACGCTCTACGGAGCGCGGCCGTCCGGATCATGGCGTAGTCCTGGCGGCAGACTCTGGACCCCGGCCTTGGCTTCGCCGCCCTTCGGGTCGCCGGGGAAGCGGAATAGGTGCGGTCAGACCTCCGGGGCCTATGGACCCGCCCCGCCCGCCTCTGCTTTAACCGCCCCCGGGTTTTGACACGGTCCGCGCCATAAGCGGGCCAGCGAGGGAGATCGGCATGGCTCTGGATCTGACGGCGGCGGCGACGGAAGCCTGGCTCTACGGGCTGGCGGCCATCGAGATGGCGGCGACCCGCAGCCGGATGCTGAACATGGGGCAGGTGACCAACAGCCTGCTGCATGTGCCGATGCTGGCCGACCATCGGCACCGGGCGGTGACCACCCCCAACTGCGACACCCTCTATTCCACCGCCCAGATCGACCTGTCGGCGGGACCGGTGAGCTTTGTCCTGCCGGCGGCCGGCGAGCGGTATCTGTCCCTGGCCCTGATGGACGCCTGGTCGAACAATTTCGCCGTGCTGGGCACCCGGACGACCGGGCCGGACGGCGGCCGCTTCACCCTGGTCGGACCGGGCGAGGCGGTGGAGGGGCCGGATGTGATCCGCTCGCCGACCAACCATGTCTGGGCCCTGGCCCGGGTGGTGGTCGCCGGCCCGCACGACATGGACGCGGCGCGGGCGGTGCAGACGCAGATCTCCATGCAGGGACCGGCGGCGGCGCCGGCCGAGGCGATGGCCGATCGCCGGGCCTCCTGGCAGGACTATTTCGCCTCGCTGTCGAAGCTGATGGCGATCAATCCGCCGCCGGTGACCGACCGGGCCCTGCTGGCCCGGGTGGCGGCCCTGGGCCTGGGGCCGGACTTCGACCCGGCGCGGTTCAGCCCGGAAGAGGCGGCGCAGATCGAGGCCGGGGTGGCGCTGGCCCGCAAGGCGGCGAAGGGCGGCGGCGGGCTGTCCGGCGAGACCTTCATCGAGGGCTGGGCCTATCCGGCGGCGCGACTGGGCGACTATGACCAGGACTACAGGCTGCGGGCGGCGGTGGCGCTGGGCGGGCTGGCGGCCCTGCCCCTGGCCGAGGCCACCTATCTGCGGGCCGGGGCGCCACAGGGCGGGGCCCTGTTCGACGGAAACCGGTCGTGGCGGCTGCATTTTGCGGCCGACCGGCTGATCCCGGTCGACAGCTTCTGGTCGCTGAGCCTGTATGAGGCGACCGAGGACGGGCAGTTCTTCTTCACCGACAACCCGCTGAACCGCTACGCCATCGGCGACCGCAGCCTGGGCCTGGCCTACAACGACGACGGCTCGCTGGATCTGTGGATCGGCCATGACTCGCCCGGCGCCGACCGCGAGAGCAACTGGCTGCCGGCCCCGGCCGGGCCCTTCGCCCTGTTCATGCGGGCCTATCTGCCGAGGCCGCAGCTGCTGGACGGCCGCTATCGCCTGCCGCCGGTCGAGGCCGCCTGAGGCCGGTTGACCCTGGTCAAGGACGGCGCCGGCGGGAGGGCCCAGTCTGGGCTCCTTGCGGAGTCGCGCCATGTCCAAGAACCCCCGCCGGATCCTGGTGATCAACGGCCATCCCGATCCGGACCAGAGCCACCTCTGCGCCGCCCTAGCGGAGGCCTACGCCCGGGGCGCAACGGCGGGCGGATTTTCGGTCGAGCGGCTGGATGTCGGGGCGCTGGACTTTCCGCTGATCCGCTCGATGACGGACTATCAGAGCGGCCGCTTCACCGAAGACATCAAGCGCGCCCAGCGCGCCATGGAGGCGGCCGATCATCTGGCGCTGATCTTTCCGATCTGGTTCGGGGCCCCGCCGGCGGCCCTGAAGGGTTTCTTCGAACAGGTGCTGCGCAAGGGCTTCGCCATCAGCGCGCCCCAGGCGGCGATGTTCAGCCTGATGAGCGGCAAGTCGGCCAGGCTGATCGTCACCATGGGCGCGCCGGCGTCGGTGTTCCAGCTGCTGCTGGGCGGCCACGGGGTGGCCAGCCTGGAGCGCGGCCTGCTGTGGGTCACCGGGGTGGCGCCGGTGCGCCGCACCCTGCTGGGCGGGGCCCATCGCGACGATCCGACCGGCAAGGCCCGCTGGCTGGCCAGGATCGAGGCGCTGGGACGGTCCGGGACCTGACGGGCCTTCAGGCGGCGGGCGCCTGAGCCTCCCGCGCCGCCAGGGCGGCCGAGATCTGGTCATGGGCCTTGCGGCTGATGGCGTAGGACCACATCAGCGCCACCCCGACGCAGGAAATCCCCGCCGCCAGCGGACCGTGGGCCAGGACCAGGCGGTCCAGGGCGTCGGGCGAGACCGCGACGACCACGCCGTGCACCGCCTGGCGCGGCAGGCCGATGACCTCCAGGCCGAAGCCGGCGAGGAAGACCCCGACCCCGCTGGCCGCCTTGGCCGCGAAGGTGATGCCGGAGAAGTAGAGGCCCTCGCGACGATGGCCGAAGCGCAGATAATGCTCGTCGGCGGCGTCGGCCATCATCGAGGGGAAGGCCACCAGCACCAGGCCGATGCCGATCCCGGCCATGGCCATCATCGCCGCCAGCGGCGGCATGGCGCCCTCGCCCGACGGCCGGTAGAGGCCAGCGATCCACAGCACCGGCACCACCAGCCAGACCAGGTTGAGCATGGTCACCCCGATCATCACCACCGACCGCTTCTCGAACCAGCGGGCCAGGCCCGGCGCCGCCGGCACCCCGATCAGCATGCCGATCAGCAGGATGAAGCTGAGAGTCTGGATCTTGTCGGCGCCGATCTTCCAGATGAAGACATTGATGTGGTTGCCGAAGGTTCCGTTGACGCCGATGGCGACCATGATCGCCAGGCAGGAGAAGAACAGGGTCCGGAACGACTTGCTGGAGAAGATCTCGGCCACCTCGCCGGGCAGACGGGCGAGCATCGAGCGATGGGTGACCTCGGTCTGCGGCAGGCGCATGGCGTAGCGGAACACCCCGGCGCAACAGAGGCTCATGCAGATGGCCAGGGTGGCGGCCACCGCCCAGCCGAGCTGCGGATAGCCGGTCGCCTTGAGCAGGCCCTCGGGCGGCGACAGATAGACCGAATAGGTCAGCAGGATCACCGCGATGGCCGACAGCAGGCCGATCACCGTGCGCCAGACCACCACCCGCGAGCGCTCGATGTAGCCGTCGGCCAGCTCGGCTCCCAGGGCGATGAAGGGCACGTTGAACAGGGAGGTGGCGCCCCGCGCCACCAGGGAGGCGCCCAGCAGCCAGCCGAACAGCATCATCTGGTCCAGCCCCCCGGGCGGAGCGAAGATCAGGCCAAAGCCCAGGGCCACCAGGGGAATGCTGAGCACCATCAGCGGCAGCCGCCGGCCCCAGCGGGACTTGATGTTGTCCGACAGCGAGCCGATCAGCGGATCCATGACGGCGTCGACGCAGAGGCTGAGGCCCACCGCGATGCCGGTCAGGGCGCCGGAGAGGCCCAGCACCTGGGTGTAGTAGAAGAAGGTCAGGGGCAGGGCGACGTCGAAGCCGCCGCTCTGGACCGCCTGGCCCAGGCCATAGGCGAACTTGACGCCGATGGAGGGCTTGTGGTGCGGAACCAAGGGCGCCGCCGCCGACTCTGCTGTGCTCACGATTGTTTCCCGACCCTGTTGTTATGCGCAGGTTGGGGTGAACCGGCCCCGGCCCGCAATCGCCAACCTCACCTGCCGGTGAAGACCGGCGGGCGTTTCTCCAGGAAGCTGGCGACGCCTTCCTTGTGATCCTCGGTCTGCATCAGGGCGCGGATGGTCTCGATCGCCCAGCCGCCCAGATCGCGCGGGTCGCCATAGGTCCCGCGGCGAAGACCTTCCTTCATGTAGCGCAGGGCCAGGGACGGATTGACGGCGATGCGGGCGGCCATGGCCCGGGCGCGGTCCATCAGGGCCTCATGCGGCGTCACCTCGCTGACCAGATTGATCCTCAGGGCCTCGGCCGCGTCGATGACATCGCCGGTGAACAGCAGCTCGGCCGCCTTGGCCGGGCCGACGATCGACGGCAGGCGGTAGAAGCCGCCGACATCGCAGACCAGACCGCGCTTGATGAACAGTTCGGCGAACTTCGCCTTCTCCGAAGCGATGCGGATATCGGCATAGAGGGCCAGCTCCATGCCCCAGCCGACCGCGGCGCCATTGACGGCCGCGATCACCGGCTTGTCGCATTCCAGCGCCGCCATCGCCGCCGGGGTGGGCTTGTGACGCACGACCGGGGCCGTCCGGGCCGACACCGCCTTTGGCCCGGCCATGATCTCCCGGACATCGTCGCCCGAACAGAAGGCCGGATCGGCTCCGGTGATGATCACACAGCGCACCTCGGCGTCGGTCACCGACCGGCGCAGCGCCGCCTCAAGCCGGTCATAGGCCTCGAAGTTCAGCGCATTGCGCTGCTCGGGCCGGTTCAGGGTGATGGTGGCGACATGGTCCGCCACCGCGTAGGTCACGCTCTCGCCTGACATGGTCTTCTCCCTTTTTTTGGAGACTGTCCTTGAGGCGCCGCCGGGGAAGGCGAGCATTCTCTTTTCAAACAGGGAAATCATCATGAACAACCCCGCCCCGACCGACCAGCCGCCCGTGCGTGACGTGGTCCCTGCCCACTGGTTTGACCCGGCGCCGCTGGAAGCCTGGCTGTCAGCGGCGGTCGAGGATTTCGGCGACAATATGCGGGTTCAGCAGTTCCAGGGCGGGGCCTCCAACCCGACCTTCCTGCTGACCACCGACGGCCCCGACGGGCCGCTGCTCTATGTCCTGCGCAAGAAGCCGCCGGGAACCCTGCTGGCCTCGGCCCATCAGGTGGACCGCGAATACAGGGTGATGAAGGCCCTCGAAGGTCAGGTTCCCGTGCCACGCATGCGGGCCCTGTGCGAGGATGAGGCGGTCATCGGCACCAGCTTCTATGTCATGGACTATCTGCCCGGCCGCATCTTCCGGGACGCCACCCTTCCCGGTCTGACCCCGGCCGAGCGGGCGGCGGTCTATGACGAGCTGAACGCCACCCTGGCCAGGCTTCACAAGGTGGATTTCGTCGCCGCGGGCCTCGAATCCTTCGGTAAGGCCGGCGGCTATTTCGAGCGCCAGATCGCCCGCTGGACCCGCCAGTATCGCGGGGCCGAGGATGAGCTGATCCCGGAGATGGAGGCCCTGATCGCCGAG
The DNA here is from genome assembly GCA_016125585.1 of Caulobacter sp. Classification (GTDB taxonomy): domain Bacteria; phylum Pseudomonadota; class Alphaproteobacteria; order Caulobacterales; family Caulobacteraceae; genus Caulobacter. The sequence goes on along the minus strand of WGLL01000002.1, from coordinate 231,993 downwards.
CTGCCCGGCCGGGTTCCCGCCGAGGACCTGATCTCCATCGCGCATGGAGACTACCGGCTGGAAAACGTGATGTTCCATCCGACCGAACCGAAACTGATCGCGGTGCTGGACTGGGAGCTTTCGACCATCGGCCACCCCCTGGCCGACCTGGCCTACAACGCCTTCCTCTGGCGCTCGACCTCCCAGACCTGGGGCAGTCTGGTCGGGGTGGACTTCGCAACCAGCGGCATTCCCACCGAGGCCGACTATGTGGCGACCTATCTGGAACGGGCGGGCCGTGGCCCGGTCGCCGACTGGCCCTTCTACATGGCCTTTTCGATCTTCCGTCTGGCCTCGATCAGCCAGGGCGTCTACCGCCGCCAGCAGGCCGGCAACGCCGCCACCGAGGGGGCCGCCATCAACGGGACCCCGGTGCTCGCGGCCCAGGCCCTGGCGATCCTGCGCGGGACCGACTGAGCCAGCCGCCGGCCCACAGGGCCAGCAGCACCAGAACCGGCTGCATCGCCAGGCGGGGGCCGTGATACCACCAGCTGTCGGGCAGGCCCGCGACGTGGACGCCGCCGAAGGCGTGGTGGAGGTTGGCCGGAAACACCCCGATGGCGTAGAGGGCCAGCCCCAGGCCGGCGGCCTTGCGCAGGCGCGGGATCAGCAGGCCGAGACCGCCGGCGACCTCCGCCAGGCCGGTCAGCTGGATGACCAGTTCCGGCGCCGGAACCCAGGGCGGCATGATCGGCAGGAAGCTCTGGACCGCCATCAGATGGAAGACGCCGAACAGGGCGTAGGCGGGGCCGAGGATCCAGCAGGCGATCAGGCGCGGGCGGGCGACAGAGGTCATGTCGCCCGTCGTAGCATGGGCCGGCCAGAGCGCCTCTACCGCATGGTCGGGATGACGAAGGCGCTGTCCTCGGTGTCGCCTTCCGGCCAGCGGGCGGTGACGGTCTTGACCTTGGTCCAGAACTTCAGGCCTTCCATGCCGTGCTGGTTGGTGTCGCCAAAGGCGCTGCGCTTCCAGCCGCCGAAGGTGTGGTAGGCGACCGGCACCGGGATCGGCACATTGATGCCGACCATGCCGACCTGGACCCGGGCGGCGAACTCGCGGGCGGCGCGGCCGCTGCGGGTGAAGATGGCGACGCCGTTGCCGTACTGGTGCTTGCTGGGCAGATCGACGGCTTCCTCGAAGCTCTCGGCCCGGACCATCTGCAGGACCGGTCCGAAGATTTCCTCGTGATAGGTCTTCATGCCGGGTTTGACCCCGTCAAAGAAGCTGGGGCCGATGAAGAAGCCCTTCTCATAGCCCTGGAGCTTGAAGTCGCGGCCATCGACGACCAGTTCGGCGCCCTCGTCCTGACCGATCTGGATGTAGTCGGCGATCTTCTGGCGGTGGGCGGCGGAGACGACCGGACCGTACTGGGCCTCGGCATCGCTGCTGATCCCGACCTTCAGGGTCTCGATCTCGGCGACCATCCGCTCGCGCAGTTCGTCGGCGGTCTTCTTGCCGACCGGCACGACGACGGGCAGGGCCATGCAGCGCTCGCCGGCCGAGCCGAAGGCGGCGCCGGACAGGTCCTTGACCACCTGGTCCATGTCGGCGTCGGGCATGATGATGCCGTGGTTCTTGGCCCCGCCCATGGCCTGGACGCGCTTGCCCGCCAGCGTGCCCTGGGAATAGACGTAATGGGCGATGTCGCTGCTGCCGACGAAGCTGACGGCCTTGATGTCGGGATGCTGGAGAATGGCGTCGACGCTGACCTTGTCGCCGTGGACGACATTGAGCACGCCCTTGAGGTCCATGCCCAGATTGGCGCCGGCCTCCATCATCAGCTCGCCCAGACGGACCGGAACCGACGGGTCCTTTTCCGAAGGCTTGAGGATGAAGGTGTTGCCGACGGCGATGGCCACGCCGAACATCCACATCGGGATCATGGCCGGGAAGTTGAACGGGGTGATGCCGGCGACCACGCCCAGGCTCTGGCGCATGGAATAGACGTCGATGCCGGGACCGGCGCCTTCGGTGTATTCGCCCTTCAGCACATGGGGGATGCCGCAGGCGAATTCGATGACCTCGAGGCCGCGCTGCACATCACCCTTGGAGTCGGCGACGACCTTGCCGTGCTCGCTGGACAGCAGTTCGGCGAGGTCCTGCATATTGGCTTCGACCAGCCGCTTGAACTCGAACATCACCCGCGCCCGGCGCTGGGGATTGGTGGCGGCCCAGGCGGGATGGGCGGCGGCGGCGGCCTGGACGGCGGCGTCCAGCTCGTCAGCCGTGGCCAGCTGGACCCGGGCCTGAACCTCGCCGGTGTTGGGATTGTAGATGTCGCCGAAGCGGCCGGAGGTTCTGGTCAGGGCCTGACCGTTCACGAAATGGCGGATATCGCGCATGGGGCGCTCCCGGGAAACTGTGTGGAGGCGCCTTTTATGCCCTGAGGCGAAGGAGGGCTAGGGGCAGGCGGGGCGACAACCTTCCCCTACGTCGCGCTTTCCGCGCTTTCAAACGCCCGTTAGACTTGTCCCATGTCCGATGACCTGACCGACGCCCAGACCGCCGCCATTCCGGATGGCTACAAGATTCTCAACTGGACCCGCGGTTTCGGCCGTCAGATCGGGCCGCTCTACGAGAAATACGACGACGACGGCGCCACCCTGGCCTTCCGGGTCGAGGAGCATCACACCAACGGCATGGCCAACTGTCACGGCGGCATGCTGATGAGCTTCGCCGACATGGCCTGGGGCCGGGTGATCAGCGTGGCCCGCAGCCACTACTGGGTGACCGTGCGACTGACCTGCGACTTCCTGTCCGGCGGCAAGCTGGGCGACTGGATCGAGGGACGGGCCGACCTGATTGCCGAGGAGGACGACGTCTTTACCGTGCGCGGCAAGATCTGGTCGGGCGACCGGTTGATCATGACCGGCGTCGGCGTGTTCAAGGCCATCGGCCCCCGTCCGCCGCGGCCCGGCGAGAAAGCCTTCAAAGAGACCGCCGATGCCTGACGATCATCCCTCGTCCTGGCCGGAGGTTCCGCCGCCCCTGGCGCCCTTTCTGGGCGAAAAGCCGCCAGCGCCCTTGTGGTTCGACCAGGCCCTGGCCCGCGCCCCCGAGCGCAGCTTTGTCACCGTCGAGGGGGCGAAGATCGAGCTTTTGACCTGGGGCGAGGTCGGCAAGCCCGGCGTGTTGCTGCTGCACGGCAACGGGGCCCATGCCGACTGGTGGAGCTTCATCGCCCCCCTGCTGGCTGACGACTACCGGGTGGCGGCGATCAGCTGGTCGGGGATGGGCGGCAGCGACTGGCGCCCGGCCTATAACGCCGACATCTTCGCCGCCGAGATCTTCGCCGCCATTGACGCGGCTGAGCTTGAGGCCGACGGCCAGAAGGCGGTCGTGGTCGGCCACAGCTTCGGCGGCTTTCCGACCCTCTACTGCGCGGTGCATCACGCGGCCCGGATGAAGGGGGTGGTGATGCTGGATTCGACCATCCATCCGCCCGAGCGGCAGTGGAAGGGCCCGCCGCGGCGCGAGCGCGGCAACCGGGTCTATCCCGACCTGACCACGGCCCTGGCCCGGTTCCGCCTGGCCCCCCCGCAGGGCTGCGAGAACCTCTATATCGCCGACTACATCGCCCGGAACTCCCTGAAGGCCGCCCCGATGGAGGATGGCTCCGGCGAGGGCCTGACCTGGAAATTCGATCCGGGCCTGTGGAGCAACTTCGTCATGCCGCCGCTGGGCCAGCTTCTGTCGCAGGTGAAATGTCCGCTGGCCCTGGTCTGGGGCGAGCGCTCAAAGCTGATGGGCGAGGAGACGCTGAGCTACATGCTGCGCGAGCTGCCGGACGACATCGTCAAATTCTCCATCCCCGACGCCGACCACCATGTGATGATCGACCAGCCCCTGGCCACGGTGGCGGCGCTGAGGGCCCTGCTGGCGACCTGGCCTTAAGGGGGGCTGTCGCCCCTCCCTTCCGTCACCCCCGGACTTGTTCCGGGGTCCATTGGCGCAAGCGGTTGAAGGGTGGCGGCCGGCGGCGGTGATCGTCCTGAAAATCCCGCGCGTATGGGCCCCCGGAACAAGTCCGGGGGTGACGGCAGGGATGATGTGGACCCTGCGCCGCGAAAACCCGCGCGGTCGGAACACGGTGCGATTTCAGCGCCTTGACTCTTCTCTGAAATAGAACAAAACATGAACTCATGTTCTCTCCGGCCCCCTCGAACGGACCCGACGCCAATCCGGTGACGACCCCGCGCGCCGGGCGGCTGGGGCTGGAGGAGGCCTGGGGCGAGGGGGTGACCGGACGGGCCGGGGCCATGGCCTTCGCCCTGACGCGGGCGGCGCAGGACGATCCCCGGCCGGTAGTCATGGCCGCGCCGGCCGCCTGGCTGCGGGAGAACGGGCGCTGGTTTCGCGACGGCTTGAAGGGCCTGGGGCTGGCGGACGGACGGCTTCTGCTGATCGAGACCCGCAAGGACGGCGAGATCCTGTGGGCCCTGGAAGAGGCCCTGAAATCGCGGGCCGTGGCCGGGGCGGTGGCGGCGGTGGACGCGGTCAGCCTGCTGGCCAGCCGGCGACTGGATCTGGCGGCGCGGGAGACGGCGGCCCCCTGCCTGCTGCTGCGCACGGCGGCGGCGCGGGACATCAGCGCCGCCCGGCGGCGGTGGGCCGTCCGCTCGGCCCCCTCGGCCGCTCATCCTTTCGATGATCAGGCTCCGGGCGCGATGCGGCTCAGTCTCGCCCTGACCCGCAGCCGGGGCGAGCCCCCCGGCGAATGGCTCGTGGAGTGGGACGATGAAACGCATCGTTTCCGTCTGGCTGCCGGACTGGCCGATCACGGTCTGGTCCCGCGCGGCCGGACGGTCGCCGCCGCCTGAGGGAACGGCCTTCGCCCTGGTCGAACGCGGCGCCCGGGGGCTGACCCTGTCGGCGACCAATGCGGCGGCCCGCAGGCTGGGCCACGCCATGGGCCAGGCCCACGCCGACGCCCGCGCCGCCAGCCCGGGCCTGGTCACCGCCCCTGCCGAGCCGGAGCGGGACGCCGAGGCCCTGAAGGCCCTGGCCCTGTGGGCCGAGCGCTACTCGCCCTGCGTGGCCATGGACGCGGCCAGTCCCGGCCGCGAGGGGCTGCTGATCGACATGACCGGCGGGGCGCATCTGTTCGGCGGCGAGGTCGCCCTGCTGACCGACATGACCCGGCGGCTGGCCGAGGCGAGCATTCCCGCCCGGCTGGCCACGGCCGACACCGCCGGCGCCGCCTGGGCCCTGGCGCGATTTGGCCGGCAGCGGCGGATCGCGCCGCCGGGAAAGACCCGCGAGGCGCTGGCGCCCCTGCCGGTTCCGGCCCTGCGACTGGCGCCGGAGGACGTGCGGCTGCTGACCCGTTTTGGCCTGCGGACCATCGGCGACCTGCTGGCCCTGCCGCGGGCGGGACTAGCGCGGCGGTTTCGCGGCGAGGCCGGCCTGACCCTGGTGCGGCGGCTGGACCAGGCCCTGGGGGTGGAGCCGGAGATTCTCGAGGCCGTGCGTCCGCCGCCGGCCTGGCGGGTGTGGCGCAACTTCCTCGAGCCGGTGATCGACGCCGCCGGGGTGGAGACGGTGCTGAACGATCTGGCCCCGTCCCTGGCGGAGATGCTGGAGCGGGACGGCCAGGGCGCCCGGCGGCTGGCCCTGACCGGGTTTCGCGTCGATGGCCGCGCCACCACCCTGACGGTGTCGCTCAGCCTGCCCTCGGCCCGGGCCGGGCATCTGGCGAAGGTGCTCAAGGAACGGGGGCTGGAGCATCTGGACCTGGGCTTCGGCGTCGACGCCATGATGCTCAGCGCCGAGGTGGCCGAGCCGCTGAACGCGGTGCAGTCCGATCTCGACCGGGGGCTGGACGGCGACCAGGCCCTGGCCCTGGCCGGGCTGCTGGACCGTCTGGGCGCGCGGCTGGGGGAGGCGGCGGTCTATCATCTGGAGGGCCGGCAAAGCTGGCTGCCCGAGCGCAGCCAGGGCCGTCGCCCGGCCGGAGAGGGCGCGCCGCCGCCGGCGCCCGAGGCCCCCGGCCTGCCGGAACGGCCGCTGCTGCTGCTCGATCCGCCCGAGCCGGTCACCGCCCTCGCCGGCCTGCCCGACGGCCCGCCGGCCCGATTCACCTGGCGGCGGGTGACCCATCGCGTGGTCCGCGCAGAGGGACCCGAGCGTCTGTCAGCCGAATGGTGGCGTCCGGCCAGACGGGCGAAACCGGCCCGCACCCGCGACTACTACCGCGTCGAGGACGGCGAGGGCCGCCGCTACTGGCTGTTCCGCGAGGGCCTCTACGGCCGCGAGGACCAGATCGAACAGAGGGATGAAGGCGGCGTCGCCGAAGTGGTCAGCTTTCCCCCGGAATGGTGGATGCACGGGGTGTTCGCGTGAGGACCTCCCCATGACCGCCTACGCCGAGCTCGACGCGGTCAGCAATTTCTCCTTTCTGGAGGGCGGGTCGCATCCCGGCGAGATGATCGCCCGGGCGCAGCTGCTGGGGATGAGCGCCATCGGCATCGCCGATCGCAACACCCTCGCCGGGGTGGTGCGGGCTCATCGCGAGGCCAAGCGGGTGGGGATGCGGCTGCTGGTCGGGGCGCGGCTGGTGTTCGAGGACGAGACCCGGCTGATCGTCTATCCCCGCGACCGCGCCGCCTATGGCCGCCTGTGCCGCCTGCTGTCACTGGGCAAGAGCGAGGTGCTGGGCGACGACCACGGCGACCGCACCATCAAGGGCCAGTGCCGGCTGAGCTTCGACCAGGCCCTGGCCCATGGCGAGGGCCTGGTGGCCATCGCCCCCGCCCCCCGGGTGATCGACGCCGCCTTCGGGGCCAGGCTGCGGCGCTGGGCGAGGGCCTGGCCGGAGCGGCTGTATCTGGGGGCCAATCCCCTGTGCGATGGCCGCGACCGGGCGCGGCTGTCGCATCTGGCCAGGCTGGCCGAGGCCGCCGGCGCGCCGATGGTCGCCACCAACGCCGCCCTCTATCACCACCACGACCGCCGCCCGCTGCAGGATGTCCTGGCCTGCATCCGCGAGGGGACCACGATCGACGCCGCCGGCTTTGCCCTGCAGGCCAACGCCGAGCGGCATCTGAAGGCCCCGGCCGAGATGGCCCGCCTGTTCGCCGGCCACGAACGGGCCCTGGCCCGGGGCGGCGAGATCGTCGCGGTCTGCCACTTCTCGCTGGACGAGCTGTCCTACCATTACCCCGACGAGCCGGTGCCGGCAGGCAAGACCGCCCAGCAGCACCTGACCGATCTGGCCCGCGAGGGCGCCGCCTGGCGCTATCCGGGCGGGGTTCCGCCCGAGGTCGCCGCGACCATCGACAAGGAATTGAAGCTGATCGCCGAGCGCGACTATCCGCATTACTTCCTGACCGTCCATGACGTGGTCAAATGGGCCCGCCGCCAGGGCATTCTCTGTCAGGGACGCGGCTCGGCAGCCAATTCGGTGGTCTGTTTCTGCCTCGGGATCACCTCGGTCGATCCGGTCGGCCAGTCGCTGTTGTTCGAGCGCTTCATCTCCTCGGAGCGGGACGAGCCGCCGGACATCGACGTCGACTTCGAGCACGCCCGCCGCGAGGAGGTGATCCAGTACATCTACCACCGCTATGGCCGCGCCCGGGCGGCGATCTGCGCCACCGTCATCCACTATCGCCCCCGCTCGGCGATCCGCGAGGTCGGCAAGGCGCTGGGCCTGACCGAGGATGTCACCGGCGCCCTGGCCGGCACCGTCTGGGGCTCATGGGGCGAGGGGGTCGAGGACGGCCATGTCGACCGGACGGGTCTGGCGAAGGAGGATCCGCGCCTGGCCCTGGCCCTCAACCTGACCCGCGAGCTGATCGGCTTTCCCCGCCATCTGTCGCAGCATGTCGGCGGCTTTGTCCTGACCCAGGGCCCGCTGGTCGAGATGGTCCCGGTGGGCAATGCGGCGATGGAGGATCGCACCTTCATCGAATGGGACAAGGACGACATCGACGAGCTCAAGATCATGAAGGTCGATGTGCTGGCCCTGGGCATGCTGACCGCGATCCAGAAGGGCTTCAACCTGATCGCCCGCCACTATGGCGAGACCTGGGACCTGGCCGAAGTGTTCCTGCGCAAGGACATGGAGACGCCGGTCTATGACATGCTGTGCCGCGCCGATTCCGTGGGCGTCTTCCAGGTCGAGAGCCGGGCCCAGATGGCCATGCTGCCCAGGCTCAGGCCGCGGGTCTTCTATGACCTGGTGGTCGAGGTGGCGATCGTCCGGCCGGGGCCGATCCAGGGCAATATGGTGCATCCCTATCTGGCGGCGCGGGCGGCCCGGCGCGAGGCCGAGGAGAAGGGCCTGACCTATGAGATCGACTTTCCCAAACCCGCGCCGCCGCATCCACCCGACGAGCTGAAGAACATCCTCGACAAGACCATGGGGGTGCCGCTGTTCCAGGAACAGGCGATGCGGATCGCCATGGAGGCGGCCGAGTTCACCGGCGACGAGGCCAACGGCCTGCGCCGGGCCATGGCCACCTTCCGGCACAACGGGACGATCGGAAACTATGAGGAGATGCTGGCCGGGCGGATGAAGGCGCGGGGCTATGATCCGCAGTTCGCCGACGACTGCTTCAACCAGATCAAGGGCTTTGGCGAATACGGCTTTCCCGAAAGCCACGCCGCCTCCTTCGCCCTGCTGGTCTATGTCTCGGCCTGGATGAAATGCTTCCATCCGGAGGTGTTCTGCGCGGCCCTGCTCAACAGCCAGCCGATGGGCTTCTACGCCCCGGCCCAGCTGGTTCGCGACGCCCGCGAGCACGGGGTGGAGGTGCGCCCTCCCGACATCAACGCCAGCGACTGGGACAGCACCCTGGAAGACGCGGCGCCGGGCCGGCCGGGGGCCTTGCGGCTGGGCCTGCGCCAGATCGACGGCTTCCGCTCGGCCTGGGCCGAGACCCTGATGGAGGTCCGCCAGGCCGGCGCCTTCACCAGCCTGGACGACCTGCGCCGCCGCGCCGGCCTGCCGGCCAAGGCCCTGGAGATGCTGGCCGCCGCCGACGCCCTGTCGTCCCTGGCCCTGTCGCGGCGCGGCGGCCTGTGGGCGGCCAGGGGCCTGCCGCGCAACGCGCCCCTGCCGCTGTTCGCCCAGTCCGGCCTGGAAGAGGCCGACGGCCCGCCCCCCGCCGCCCTGCCGGTCCCGGCCCTGTCGGAAGAGGTGGTCGGCGACTATGAGACCCTGCGGCTGTCGCTGAAGGCCCATCCGGTCAGCTTCCTGCGCGAGCGGCTGGAAAAGGCGGGCGCCATCGCCGCGCGCCGGGTCGACACCGACCCGGCCAACCGCAGGACCGCCGTCGGCGGGGTGGTGCTGGTGCGACAGAGGCCGGGCACCGCCAAGGGAGTCTGCTTCATCACCCTGGAGGACGAGACCGGTGTGGCCAACATCGTCGTCTGGCCCAAGATCTTCGACCGGTTCCGGCCGGTGATCATGGGCTCGCGGATGATCCTGGTGCGCGGCCCGCTGCAGCGGGCCGAGGGGGTGACCCATCTGGTGGCCGAGAGCATCGAGGACTGGACCTGGAGCCTGGGCCTGCTCTCCGACGGCCCCCTGCGCAATGTCCCGGCCCACGGCGACGAGGCCGCCAGCAGCGCCCCGGGCCGGGGCGAGGCGCCGCGCCACGGCCATCCCCGCGATGTCCGCGTGCTGCCCAAGAGCCGCGACTTTCATTAGGCCGGGCGCAAGGGCGGGCCGCGACGAAAGGCCTTGGCGACCCAGGGTTGTTGCGGTCTAGTCCAACCTCCGGAGCCGCCTTTTGTACACGCATCTGAAATTGCCCCTGACCTTCGACGCCGCCGCCCTGCGGGCGGAGGTCGAGGCCATGCCGCCGGAGGCCTGGGTCGCCCACTACAACACCCGTGACTATCAGGGCGATTGGGACGGCGTGGCCCTGCGCGCGCCGGACGGCCGCGACGGCTGGCTGTTTCCCGACCTCTCCGGCGAGCGGCCCTGCGCCGACACCCAGGTCCTGGCCGCCTCCCCCGCCTGCCGCGCGGTTCTGGACGCCTTCGCCGCGCCCCTGGAGCTGGCCCGGCTGTTGCGGCTGCGGGCCGGGTCCAGCATCCGCGAACATACCGACGACGACCTCTGTTTCGAGCAGGGCCTGGCCCGGCTGCATGTGCCGGTGATCACCGATCCGGCGGTGATCTTCCGCCATGACGGCCAGGTGCTGTCGATGGCGCCGGGGGAGTGCTGGTATATCAACGCCAACCTGCCCCATTCGGTCGACAACCGCGCCGCCGTCGACCGGGTGCATCTGGTCATCGACGTGATCGTCGATCCCTGGCTGACCGCCCTGTTCGAGACCGCCACGGCCTGATCTACAGCGCCGCCAGACGCCGCCAGGCCGGACGGGCCCAGCGGTCGGCCATGGCCAGACTCTCGCCGTCCGCGTCCCCGACCCCGGCCGCGAGGCCGGGGTTGAACAGGGTCTCGGGCGCCTTGGCGCCCCGCGCGCGGACCGCGGTCATGGCCGCGACATCCGCCGCCGTCGCCTCCAGGCCGAACAGACCGGCGACCTCGGCCGGCGGCATCGACGCCAGGGTTTCATAGGCCAGGGCCCGGCCGCCGGCCGCCACCGCGCCAACGCCCGCCTCGCAAAGGGCGCCCAGCAGGCGCGCGCCATGCTCGGTCAGGGAGTCGGCCGGCGGCTCGCAACGCCAGTCGATCAGCCCGGGGACCATCTGCCGGCCCCGCCGCCGGGCGTGAGAGGCCAGCACCGCCGCCGGATCGCGATGCAGGATCACCACCGGGCTATCCGGAAAGGCCCGCCGCAGCAGGTCGAAATCCAGCAGGCTCCAGCTGTCGAGCTTGATCACGCAGCTGCGGCCCTCGCCGTCGCGGGGCCGGCCGAGCAGCGCCGCCATGGCCCGGATGGCGCGGATCTGCCTCGCCTCGTCGAGGCCGCCGTCCCGGCGCCGCGCGCCGATCATCGCCTCCAACGGCGCGGCCTCGGCCAGGCCGGTCACCCCCGGCATGGCCCCCAGCATCCGGGTCAGCAGCGTCGAGCCGCAGCGGGAGATGTGGAAGATCAGCCCGGCCGGCTCGGGCGAATCCAGCGCCTCGCCCCGGGCGATCAGGGCGTCCAGATCGAGCCAGGGCCGCAGCAGCCGGCCCAGCGGCCTCTGGCGCCAGACCGCCAGGTCCTCGTCGCTGAACGGCCGGGAGAACGGCCGCCGCCCGCCCCAGACCAGCGGAATCCGCCAGCCGTCCGGCTCGAGCCTGGCCTCCAGCGGCAGCCAGCAACCCAGCGGCGCGTCCCCGAGCGGCGGAGAGAGCGGCCGGTCGGGCGGCGCCTTGCCCAGGGCCAGGGCAAAGGCCTCGGGGACGTCGATCGCGTCCAGCCGCGCCAGTCGGTCCTGGTCCTCAAGAAGGCTGGTCGGCATCGGCGTCCGGACGATTCGTCACATGGGCCGCCCGCGGCGAGCCGGCCGCAGCGAATCATGCTCCTCTGGCTTCGGCAACCTCAGCGGAGGCAGCGCGTTCCATTCGTGCTGGAGGACTGCATGCGAGACGTAATGTACTGGACGCTCGGCGTCCCGACCCTGGTGATCCTGGCGCTGCTGGTCATGAAGCTGATCAGCCTGATGAGCTGATGCCGGCTGACCATCCGAGCCCGCCGTCGATCGACGCGGACTCGCCCGACGCCTGCACGCCCGCCCGACGGCGAACCCGAGAAATCCATTCCTGGTGGAGCCGAGGGGAGTCGAACCCCTGACCTCCTCATTGCGAACGAGGCGCTCTACCAACTGAGCTACGGCCCCCTCCCAGGATGAGGGAAGCGCGGCACATACGGCCGGGGGTCGGGCCCTGTCAAGGCGCGAGCGCGATCACCGGCGCGGCGGCGGGGCCGCCGTCATTGCCGCGCCGCCGGGGCCCGGCTAGAACCCGAGGCGTCGGGCCCGCGCGGCCCCGCGGCAAAGAGGAAATGAAGCATGGGCAGCGCCATCGTCTGGCTGGTCAACACCGTGATCGGCATGGTCATCCTGCTGATCTTCGTCCGGGCCATTTTCAGCTGGCTGGTGGCCTTCAATGTAATCAACGTCAGCAACCGCTTCGTCTATGAGATGCTGCGGTTCCTGGAGGCGGTCACCGATCCGATCATTCGCCCCTTTCAGCGCATCATTCCCCGGCTGGGCGGGGTCGACATCAGCTTCATCGTCGCCTTGCTGGCCCTGAGATTCATCCAGATCGTGTTCAACAACGTGCTCGCGGGTCCGCTGCGGCATCTGCTGGGCTGACCCTTGAGCGCGGTCGTCATCGCCGTGCGGCTGACCCCGCGCGGCGGGGCCAACCGCATCGACGGCTGGGGAGAGGACGACCAGGGACGGCCGGTGCTGAAGGCGCGGGTCAGCGTCCCGCCGGTCGACGGCGAGGCCAACGCCGCGCTTGAGAAACTGCTGGCCAGGGCGCTGGGCCTGTCCCGGTCGTCGGTCGCCATCACCGGCGGCCAGACGGCGCGGGTCAAGCAGGTGCGGCTGGACGGCGTGACCCTGGATGAGGTCCGCGCCCGCCTGTCGCCGCCCTGAGACGATCAGCGGAAGGCGTTGCCGGGCTTGACGCCCAGGGCCTTGAAGACCATCGCCGCCGGGCAGAAGCCGGTGAAGGCCGCCTGCAGCATGTTCAGGCCGGCGAAGACGCTGAGGGCGATCCACCAGGGGTGAACCGTCAGACTGAGCACCACGCCCAGCAGCACGATGAGGCCGGCGAAGGCGAGGACGGCGCGATCAACATTCATGGCAAGTCTCCATTGAGGTCAGGCCTGCGCCGCCCGATGGGCGGCCAGGGCCTGACGGGTCCAGTCGATGAGTTGCGGGGCCGACCGGGCCCCGGCGGTGCGGGCGATTTCCCGGCCGTCGAGAAACAGGAACAGGGCCGGGATGCCGCTGACGCCGAGGCGGGCGCTGGCCGCCTGTTCGATGTCGGCGTTCAGCTTCAGCAGCCGCACCTCCGGCTCCAGGGTCCTGGCGGCGGCGGCGAAGTTGGGCGCCATCGAGACGCAGGGACCGCACCAGGGCGCCCAGACATCGAGCAGGACGGCGACATCCCGGTTGCCCTTCAGGTGCCGGCCAAGGCCGGCGTCGTCGACATCGAGCGGCGCGCCGGTGAACAACGGCTGGTGACAGCGGCCGCAGCGGCCGGCGGCGGGGTCGCGACCTTCGGGCAGGCGATTGGCGCCGCCGCAGTGGGGACAGACGACCTGGGTCATGGGGCCTACCCTTTCAGCTTGCGGGCGCCGATGATGTCCAGCGCCAGCTTTTCGTAAAACGGCTCGCTCTCGCCGCGCTTCACCTTGCTGAGGAAGTATTTCTCGAACCCGACCTTGGCCAGGTGCACCCATTTGCCGCTGGCGGCCCAGTTGACGTTGCGCGGCGGGATCTGCGGCTGGGCGATGAAGGCCACCCCGCCGTCGCCGAAATCGGCCAGGCAGATGGCGTTCCAGGTGGCCTCATGGCTGGGCGCCTGGCCGTCGATCTCCTGCTTCAGGTTGTGGGCGATGGCGGTGACCATGCTCTCGATCATGAAGCCGGTCTTGGGCACCCCCACCGGTACCGGCGTCTTGCCGACCGGCGCAATGGCGACGCAGACGCCCAGCGAATAGATGTTGCGGAAGGTCGGGTTGCGCTGATGGCTGTCGGCGAGGATGAAGCCGCGGGGGTTGGTCAGGCCGTCGATGCCGCGCACCGCCTCGACGCCGCGGAAGGCCGGCAGCATCATCGAAAAGGCGAACGGCAGGTCCTGGGTCCGGGCGACGGCCCCGTCCTCGGCGACCTCTTCCACATGCATCATTCCAGGTTCGACCTTCGCCACCCTGGCGTTGGTGATCCATTTGATGTGCCGCTGACGCATCTCGCTTTCCAGCAGGCCCTTGGTGTCGCCGACCCCGTCCAGGCCCAGATGGCCGATGTAGGGTTCGGAGGTGACGAAGGTCATCGGCACCTTGTCGCGGATCTTGCGGCGGCGCAGCTCGGTGTCGAGGATCAGGGCGAACTCATAGGCCGGGCCGAAGCAGGAGGCGCCCTGTACCGCGCCGATCACCACCGGCCCGGGCCTGGCGGCCAGGGCGTCGAAGGCGGCGGCGGCCGTCTGGGCGTGATCAACGTGGCAGATCGACTGGGTGTGGCCGCCGTGCGGGCCCAGGCCCTCGATCTCGTCGAAGGCCAGCTCCGGGCCGGTGGCGATGACCAGATAGTCATAGGCCAGGCTCGAGCCGTCGTTGAGGTCGAGGCGGTTTTCCGCCGGATGGACCTTGCGGGCCCCGACGGCGGTGAAGCCGATAGCCTTGCGCTTGAAGACCGGCGCCAGCGGCACCTCGATCGCCTCGCGCTTGCGCCAGTGAACGGCGACCCAGGGATTGGACGGGACGAAGTGGAAGCGCTCTTCCTTCGCCACCACCGTCACCTCGGCCCTGTCGCCGACGGCGGCCTTGATCTCATAGGCGGCGATGGTTCCGCCCAGGCCCGCGCCGAGAACCACGATGTGGGGCTTTCCCGAAGACGCCATTGGAAACTCTCCCTGTCCGGGCCGCCGCCCGCGCGGATCGGCCATCTCTTGGCTTGACTGTATATGCGTATTATCTCATATTCGCAACTATGAAATTGAAAGCGCCGATCCTCAGGCTGTTTCCGCCAGGATTGGCCCGTCTTCTGGAGTTGATGATGATGTCCAATCCCGTGGTTACCGACCTTTCGCCCCGCGACGTCCAGGCGGCCCTGAGCGCCGGCGAGGCCCTGCTGCTCGATGTGCGCGAGCCGGCCGAGTTCGCCGCCGAGCGCATTCACGGGGCGGTCAACTATCCGCTGTCGACCTTCGACGCGGCGGCGGTGCTGTCTTCGCTGGATCCGGCGCGGGTCATCCTGCAGTGCGGGTCGGGCAAGCGTTCGGCCATGGCCGCGGCGCGCTGCCAGGCGGCCGGCTTCGCCGTGACCCGCCACCTGGCCGGCGGCATCGGCGCCTGGAAGGCCGCCGGACTTCCCTACATCAGCATCGACGCCGCGACCGGCGCCGTGCGCGACCCCAGATAGACCACAGCGAGAGAGGACGCGGGGCATGGCCATGACGGCGCGACGCAAGGCCGGACTGACCGGCGTGATCCTGGCCGCCAGCCTGGCGGCCGGACTGACCGGCTGTGGCGAGAAGCCGGCGAAGGCGCCCGCCGTCGCGGCCGCCCCGGCGGCGGGGCGGATCACCGCCTCGCTTCGCACGGTCGCGGAGATGAAGCCGGTCGCCGGCGAGATCACCACCCGCGACCTGGCCGAGGCCAGGGCCCGCATCGGCGGCACCCTGACCACCCTGCTGGTGCGCGAGGGGGCCGTGGTGAAGGCCGGCCAGACCATCGGCGTGGTCACCGACGCCCGACTGGGGCTGGAAACCTCGGCCTATGACTCCCTGGTCAGCGCCGCCGCCGGCGAGGCCGAGCGCGCGAACGCCGACCTCAAGCGCACCCGCCAGCTCTATGAAAAGGGCGTCTACGCCAAGGCCAAGCTGGACCAGGTCGAGGCGGCCGCACGGGCCGCCCAGGGGAATCTGGACGCCGCCCGGGCCCGCCGCGCGGCCAGCGCCGAGGTGGCCGCCCAGGGCCTGATCGTCGCCCCCGCCGCCGGAAAGGTGCTCAAGGCCGATGTGCCGCTGGGCTCCGTCGTCGCGCCCGGCCAGTCTATCGCCCGGATCACCAACGGCCCGGTGGTGGTTCGCATCACCCTGCCCGAGGGCCAGGCCCGGTCGCTGACCGTGGGCGCCGCCGTGCGCCTCTGGCCCGACGGTCCCGGCGGCGCCGAGCTGACCGGAACCATCGCCCAGGTCTATCCCGCCGTGGAGACCGGCCTCGTCGTCGCCGATGTGGCCGCGCCGGGAATCACCGGCGACCTCATCGGCCGCCGCGTCAGCGCCAGCGTCCAGGTCGGCCAGCGCCAGGCCATCGTCATCCCCCGCCGCTATCTCGTCACCCGGTTCGGCGTCGACTATGTGCGTCTGGTCCGCCCGGACGGCGTCGCCGCCGACTCCCCGGTGCAGACCGCGCCCGGACCCACGGCCGGGGAGGTTGAAATCCTCTCCGGCCTGACCGCCGGCGACAGCCTGGCCCTGCCGGAGGGCGCGCAGTGAAACTCGGTCTCTCCGGCCGGCTCACCGCCGCCACCATCCGCTCGCCGCTGACACCGCTGTTCCTGCTGGCGGCCATCGCCATGGGCCTGCTGGCCCTGGTCAGCATCCCCCGCGAGGAGGAGCCGCAGATCAGCGTGCCGGTCGTCGATATCAGCGTCGCCGCCCCGGGCCTGGCCGCGCCTGACGCCGCCGAGCTGGTCGGCAAGCCGCTGGAGATCATCGTCAAGTCGATCCCGGACGTCGACCACGTCTACAGCTTCATTGAGGACGACCAGGTGCTGGTCGTGGCCCGCTTCAAGGTCGGCTCCGACCCCGACGACGCGGTGGTGCGGGTGCATGAGAAGATCCGCGCCAACATCGACCGCATTCCGGTCGGGATACCCGAACCCCTGGTGCAGGCCCGGGGCATCAACGACGTGCCGATCATGGTGCTGACCCTGTCCCCGGACCCGGCCCAGGCCGGGCGCTGGGACGAGGCCACCCTGCGCACCGTCGCCGAACAGCTGCAGACCGAGGTGGCCAAGGTCGACGATGTCGGCCTGACCTTCGTGGTCGGCGGTCAGCCCGAGGAGATCCGCGTCCAGCCCGATCCGGCGCGGATGGCCGTCCACGGCGTCTCCCTCGGCGGGTTGATGAACGTCATCCGCCAGGCCAACCGCAGCTTCCCGGCCGGCGACCTGCGCCAGCAGGGAAGGGCGACCGCCGTGGTGGCGGGCCAGACCCTGACCTCGACCACGGACATCGGCCTGCTCACCGTCCCCAGCCTGAACGGCGAGCCGGTCGCCGTCCGCGACGTCGCCGATGTGGTTCGCGGCCCGGCCCAGGATCAGTCCCAGGTCTGGCGCTGGTCGCGCAATGGCGCAAACGGCTGGTCGCAGGCGCCGGCCGTCAGCCTGGCCATCGCCAAGCGCCCCGGGGCCAACGCGGTGAAGGTCTCCGAGGCCATCCACCAGCGGGTCGAGGGGCTGAAGGACCGGCTGATCCCCCGGGGCCTGAACGTCTCGGTGACCCGCGACTATGGCGAGACGGCCAATGAAAAGGCCAATGAGCTGCTGTTTCACCTGGCCCTGGCCACCGCCTCCATCGTCATCCTGATCGGCTTCGCCATCGGCTGGCGCGAGGCGGGGGTGACCGCCGTGGTCATCCCGACCACCATTCTGCTGACCCTCTTCGCCTCCAACCTGATGGGCTACACCATCAACCGGGTCAGCCTGTTCGCCCTGATCTTCTCGATCGGCATCCTGGTCGACGACGCCATCGTGGTGATCGAGAACATCGCCCGCCACTGGGGCATGAAGGACGACCGCACCCGGGTCCAGGCCGCCGTCGAGGCGGTCGCCGAGGTGGGCAATCCCACCATCGTCGCCACCCTGACCGTGGTCGCCGCCCTGCTGCCGATGCTGTTCGTCTCCGGCCTGATGGGTCCCTACATGGCCCCGATCCCGGTCAACGCCTCGGCGGCGATGGTGTTCAGCTTCTTCGTCGCCATGGTGCTGGCGCCCTGGCTGATGGTCCGCTTCGCCCGCCAGGCCGTGGCCGGTGATCACGCTCATGATCATGGCGAGGGACGGCTGGGCCCGCTCTATCGCCGCGTCGCCGGCCGGGTGATCGCCACCCGCCGCAGCGCCTGGACCTTCCTGATCGTCGTCGGGGTCGCCACCCTGCTGTCGATGGCCATGTTCGCCACCAAGGGCGTGACGGTGAAGCTGCTGCCGTTCGACAACAAGTCGGAGCTGCAGGTGGTGCTGGACCTCCCCGAGGGCACGTCTCTGGAGGCGGCCGGCCGCACCCTGCAGGACGCCGCCGCCATCGCCCGCACCCTGCCCGAGGTGGTCGCCGTCGACGGCTATGCCGGCTCGGCCTCGCCGTTCAATTTCAACGGGCTGGTGCGCCACTACTATCTGCGTCGGCGGGCCGAACAGGGCGACCTGTCGGTGACCCTGACGCCGAAGGGCGACCGCAGCCGCGCCAGCCACGCGGTGGCCCTCGATCTGCGTCGCAGGCTGGCGGCCCTGAAGCTTCCCGCCGGCGCGTCGCTGAAGGTCGTCGAGGCGCCGCCCGGGCCGCCGGTGCTGGCCACCCTGCTGGCCGAGGTCTATGGCCCCACGCCGCAGGCCCGCCGAGCCACCGCCGAAAAGCTGAAGGGCATCTTCCGCGCCGTTCCCTACATCGTCGATGTCGACGACAGCTACGGCCAGCCCCGGCCCCGCCTGCGGCTGACCCCCAACCGCGCCCAGCTGGAACGCTTCGGCGCCTCCGAGGGCGAGGTGCTGGATTCCATCGGCGCGGTGATGGGCGGCGAGGTGGTCGGCTACGCCCATCGCGGCGAAGGGCGGGACCCCACCCCGATCACCGTGCGCCTGCCGCAGTCGGGCCGGACCTGGAGCGAGGCCCTGGCCTCGACCCCGGTGGCCATTGGAGGCGGCGGCGCGGCGGGCAGCCGGCGGCTGGTTTCCCTGGGCGAGCTGGCCGACGCGACAGAAGAGCCGGGATCGACCGTCATCTATCGCCGCGACGGCCGCGACGTCGACATGGTTCTGGCCGAGCTGGCCGGTCAGTACGAGGCGCCGATCTACGGCATGCTGGCCGTCGACAAGGCCATCGACAAGGCCGACTGGGGCTCGCTGCAGACGCCCGACATCCGCCTCAACGGCCAGCCGGCGGACGAATCCCGCACCACCGTCCTCTGGGACGGGGAATGGGAGATCACCTGGGTCACCTTCCGCGACATGGGCGCCGCCTTCGGGGTCGCCCTGCTGGGGATCTATGTGCTGGTGGTGGCGCAGTTCAAGAGCTTCCGCCTGCCGCTGGTCATCCTGACCCCGGTGCCCCTGACCCTGGTCGGCATCGTCATCGGCCACATGCTGTTCGGCGCCCCCTTCACCGCCACCTCGATGATCGGCTTCATCGCGCTTGCCGGGATCATCGTGCGCAACTCGATCCTGCTGGTCGACTTCATCCGCCACAGCCAGGGTGACGGACGGCCGCTGCGCGAGGTGCTGCTGGAGGCCGGGGCCATCCGCTTCAAGCCGATCCTGCTGACCGCCCTGGCGGCGATGATCGGCGCGGCGGTGATCCTGTTCGACCCGATTTTCCAGGGCCTGGCCATCTCCCTGCTGTTCGGCCTGGCCTCCTCGACCCTGCTGACGGTGCTGGTCATCCCGGCCATCTATGTGGTGCTGCGCGACGACGGCCGGCCGGTCGGGGATCGCGCGCCGGAGGTCCCGGCGGCGGAGGGCGGATGAGCGATCCCCGACCTCCGACGCACGAGGCGCTGCGGCACCTCGAGGACAGGGCCGCCGGGGCCGCGCGGATGATGAAGCTGCTGGCCAATGAGCAGCGGCTGCGGATTCTCTGCCGGCTTATCGACCGGGAAGCCTCGGCCGGCGACCTGGCCCGGCACGCGGGGCTGGCCCAGTCGGCCGCCTCGCAGCATCTGGCGCGGATGCGCTCGGAGGGTCTGGTCGCCACCCGCCGGGAGGGCCAGACCATCTACTACCGCATGGCCGCCCCGGAAGCGGCCCGAATGGTCGACACCCTCTGCGCCATCTTCCGGCCGCCCGAGCCGGCCGGGGACACGCCCGGCGGATCCGACGGCGGCGACTGATCAGGCGGGCCGATTACAGGGCCGATTGCCCGGCGGCCTGAATGGCCTATATGCAGAAAGATGCAGAAACTCGCCGATCCCGCCGTCCAGCCTCCCCCACCTCAGGCCGTCGCCGATCTGGAGGCCAGCGCCCATGCGGCCGCGCGGCTGATGAAGCTGCTGGCCAACGAGCAGCGGCTGGTCCTGCTGTGCCGCCTGGCCGAGGGGGAGTGTTCGGTCGGGGATCTGGCTGACTATGTGGGCCTGGCCCAGTCGGCCGCCTCGCAGCATCTGGCCAAGCTTCGGGCCGAGCATGTGGTCTCCACCCGGCGCGAGGGCCAGACCATCTACTATCGCCTGACTGATCCGGCGGCGATCCAGGTCATCGACACCCTCTGCGCCATCTATCGCTGAGGCGCCGTCAGCCCGACAGGGCGCGCCAGGCGACATAGGCCGCCACCGCCAGCACCAGGGCCGCGAACAGCCGCCGCGCCAGCAGGGCGCGGGTCTGCAACGCCTTTGAGCCGAGCAGCCCGAGCCAGCCGCCCGCCGCCCCGCCGAGGATGAACAGGCCGGCCACCGGCCAGTCGACCAGGCCCGAGACGGCGTAGTTGGCGGAGGTGGCGGCTCCGAACAGGGCGACGGAGAACAGCGAGGAGGCCGCGGCGTTGGCCAGGGTCATGCCCGTCGCGGCCATCAGGCCCGGCACGATCAGGAATCCGCCGCCGATGCCGAAGAATCCGGCCGCCAGCCCGGTGAGCAGGCCCAGGGGCGCCAGCTTCAGGGTCATGCGCCAGCTGATCTGGACGTCGGGATCGCCCTCGCTTTTGGGCCTGCGCAGCATGGACAGGGCGATGGCGGCCATGGCCAGGGCGAAGAACAGAAGCAGGCGTTGGCCGTCGACCTGCTTGGCGATGCTGGAGCCGACCAGCGATCCCGCCAGGCCGGCGGCGCCGAACATCAGGGCGCAGGGCCATTTGACCCGGCCGCTGCGGGCATGGCCCGCCAGATTGATCATGGCATTGACCGCGACCGCCGCCGCCGAGGTGCCGATGGCGATATGCGGGTCCCGCACCCCCACCACATAGAGCAGCAGGGGCGTGGCCAGCACCGATCCGCCGCCGCCGAACAGGGCCAGCAACCCGCCGACAAGGGCGCCGCTGGCGATGGCCAGGGCCATGGTGGTCAGGGTGATGTCCATAGGCGGGCCCTCGGATCGGCGATCAGGATGCGACCCGATATATATTCGCACTTGTTAATTTAGCAAGTCCGCATATATTGGCCTCGAAGGAGTTTCCCATGTCTGTTTCGCACCAGGTTTTCTTCCACGCCGGCACCTCCACCGTCACCTATCTGGTCTGGGACGAGGCGACCCGCGAGGCGGCGATCATCGATCCGGTGCTCGACTATGAGCCCAAATCGGCCACCGTCACCACCACCTTCGCCGATCAGGTCCTGGCGGCTGTGCGCAGTCGCAACCTGACCCTTCGCTACCTGCTGGAGACCCACGCCCACGCCGACCATCTGTCGGCCGCCCACTATCTGCGTGGCCTGACCGGGGCGCCGGTGGTCATCGGCGAGCATATCACCGCCGTGCAGGCCCATTTCGCGCCGCTGTTCGAGGCCGACGATGTGGTCGCCGACGGCTCGGCCTTCGACCGGCTGGTGGCCGACGGCGAGACCCTGCCGCTGGGTGGAGCGGCGATAGAGGTGATGCACACCCCTGGCCACACCGCCGCCTGCGTCACCTATCTGATCGGCGGCGCCGCCTATGTCGGCGACACCCTGTTCATGCCCGACTACGGCACCGCCCGCACCGACTTCCCCGGCGGCGACGCGGCCGCCCTCTACGCCTCGATCCAGCGCATTCTCGCCCTGCCGCCGGAGACCCGCATCTTCGTCGGCCACGACTACCTTCCCGAAGGCCGCGAGACCTTCGCCTGGGAGAGCACGGTGGCCGAGCAGACGGCGAAGAACCTGCACATCGGCGGCGGCGTCACGGCGGCCGATTTCATCGCCAGGCGCGAGGCCCGCGACGCCACCCTGGCCCCGCCCCTGCTGATCCTGCCGTCCCTCCAGGTCAACATCCGCGCCGGCGCCCTGCCGCCCGCCAGCGAGCGCGGCGGGGTGTTTCTGAAGCTGCCAGTCAAGGCGCCGCCCGGCCTGGTCTGAGCCCCGGCGTCAGGGCGAAATTTGCCCCGGACCCCCTGACCGTGCTTGATTTCCCTTGTCTTGCAGGGGGAAGGCCAATGTCAGGGACTGCTCACAAGAGCCATTTCGCCGCGGCGGTGCGCCGGCGCAGCCTGTCGGTGATCCAGTTCGGAGCCTGGATCGGCGCCTTCATCCTGGCGGTGCTGCTCGTCCCCTGGGAGGCCATCGGCGAGAAGAACGGCGCCCCGCCGCTGCTGTTGAAGGGCTTCGCGGCCCTGCATGAAGGCCGCTTCGGCGTCGGCTGGTGGATCTTCGCCGCCTTCGCCCTGACGGTCGCCATGATGGCCCTCTACACCCTGCTGCGCGGCCTGACGGGCCTGGCCGATCCCCGGTCCAGCAGCATCTATCGCAACCTTGGGGCCATCGGCGATCCGGAGACCGCGGTGCGGCTGTTCGAGGCGGAGGCGGCGACCCCGGTCTTTCGGCAGGACAAGCCCCGGGTGGTGGCCACGGCCAACTGGCTGATGGTCCAGGACTTCGTCAACATGGCGCTGGTCCCGATGGACGACATCGTCTGGGTTCACGGCGCCGAGGATCAGTCCGGAGACGTGGTCGGCGGCATCTTCAGGGTCGCCGGGGTGATCAGCGCCCGCCAGCAACGGCTCAACGCCCTGCTCAAGGACATGGATCTGGTGGTCTATCGCCGCTCGACCAAGACCTCGGAGAAGCTGACCGTCAACAGCGCCATCAACCCCCTGCTGACCCTGTTCCTGACCAGCCATCCCCAGGTCATCGTCGGCCACTCCAAGGCGCTGGAGGATCAGTGGAACAAGAGCCCCGACGACTTCATCGCCAACGCCGCCCGGCCCGAGACCGCCGACGCCGTCGCCCCCTCGGGCAACATCACCGGCATCTTCGATGTGGTCGAACAGGCCATGGACCTGGGCGGCAATCTCGCGCCCAAGAGCGACTGAACCGGCGGGTCCCTGGGCGGGGAGAATGGTGCCGCTTAGGTGACTCGAACACCTGACCCCATCATTACGAATGATGTGCTCTACCAGCTGAGCTAAAGCGGCCCGAAGACGGTTGGTCCCGGAGGGGGGCTATTTAGCGGGGCGCGGGGCGGTTGCCAAGCGGCGACGGCGTTGCGGCGGTTTGGCCGGCGGCGGCGCTGGCGGCGGCTCGTCGGGAGCGCCCTCGAAATCGCCGTCGACGCCGGGATCGTCCGGGATCGGCATGGCCCCGGGACCAGCCTCGGCGGCGGCCACGAAGGGCGCCGATTCGACGTAGGAGACCGGCAGCTCGGGCAGGTCGCTCATGCCGCGCTCGCGGCGCTCCTGGCGGGGGTGGATCAACTCGCCGGTCTCGGCCCAGTTCGAGACCAGCCGGGCCCAGTCGCCGGGCGGGTAGTTGAAGGCCTGGCCTTCCGGATCGATGTCGGACCAGTCGGCCTCCAGCGGCGCGGAGCGGCCACGGGCGACCCAGGCGCGGGCCTCGTCGATGGCCCCGGCGGCGTTGGCGGCGCGGGCGAACAGCCCGGCCAGTCGCGGCGTCAGCTCTTCCCGGGCCAGCAGGGCGGCGGCCTCGCGGGCGGCGCCGATCTCGCCGGCGATCAGGGCCTGCTCGACCATCAGGATGCGGGACTCGCGATCCTCGGGCTTGAGCGCGGCCAGGGCGGACAGGCGCCGGGCCCGCTCGCGCGGCGTCTCGGCGGTGACCAGGTCGCGATACAGCAGCCACAGGGCGGGATGGGGTTGAGCCTTCCAGGCCGCCTCGATAACCCCCGCCGCCTTGGCCGGGGTCGCCGCCAGCCGGGCGGCGATGACCGCGCCGGGGGCGAAGCCGGGGTCCAGTTTCGCCGACTGGGTGGCGTAGTCGAAGGCCTGCTTGCGCTGCTTGTCGTCGGCCAGGTCGAGGCTGGCGGCCGAGGCGGCCAGCAGGGCGGCCCGGGCCCGGTCGGCGACGATGGGCGGGACGATCTTGCGGTCCAGGGCGCCCTTGACCAGCTCCAGCGCCCCGGCCCAGTCGCCAGCCTCCAGCCGCGCCTCCAGCACCGCCCGCCAGGCCCAGCGGGCGGTGCGGGCCTGGCCGTAGGCGGCCTCGGCGTGGCGCAGGGCGGCGGCGCGGTCGCCCTCGGCCAGGGCCGTCTGCATGAGGCCGCGCAAGCCCGCCAGCCGCATGTCGGGAAAGGCCACCATGGCGCCATAGGCGGCCTTGGCGGCGGCGACGTCGCCGGCCGCTTCCGCCGACTGGGCGGTGAGGATCCGCACCAGGGCGGGGTTGTCGTCGGCCAGGTCGGCGGCCTTCAGGGCCAGGCGGCGGCCCTCGCCCCCGTCGCCGGCGGCGGCGGCCAGAAAGCCCCGCGCCAGGGCCTCGCCGGCCTCGCGGCGACGCCGCTCCAGCCGCGCCTGCTCGGCCCGGCGGGGAATCTCCAGCAGCCAGATGGCCAGCCGCCACAGCAGGGTCGCGGCCAGGGCGGTGAACAGCACCAGCAGGGCGGCGGCGGCGGCGGTCATGTCGACCCGCCAGCCCAGCCAGACCATATGGGCCTCGCCGGCCTCGCGGGTCAGGGCCAGGACCGCGACGGCGGCGGCGGCGGCCAGGAACAGGGCGAGGGCGGTGCGGATCACGGACGACCTCCGCCCGAGAAGGTCAGCTCGGCCAGGGCCTGAGCCCGGATGGTCGAGACCGCCTGATCCAGCGCCAGCCGCTGCCGCGCCCTGGCCCGCCAGGCGTCGAGCGCCTGCGCCGACTTGGGCGGCAGGCCCTTGAGCGTGACCAGGGCTCCGGCCAGATCGCCCTCGATGACCTGACTCTCGGCCCGGGCCAGCACCGCGTCGGGGCCATTGCCGGTGGTCGAGCCGACCCGCCGCACGGTGACCACCGCCGAGAGGCTGTAGAGGAAGCGGTCGAGCAGGCCGGCCCCTTCGCCGGGGGCGCGGGCCTCGACCGAGGCGCGGGCGGCGACGGCGCTGAACTCATCGGCCAGGACGGCGCGGCTGGGAACGCCGGTCGCCGCCAGCGGCCGCAGGCCCCGGGCGTCGGCCGACAGGGGCAGCACCCGCTCCACCGCCGACAGTTCGGCCTCGAAGGGCTGCGAGGTCTGGGCCGCGTCGGCCAGGGCGGAGGCGGCCAGGGCGGCGGCGGCGGCGTTGAGGGTCCGGCTCTGACCCGACTCCAGCTGCGCCAGACGCGCCTCGATGGCCTCGGTATTGCCTGACGCCGGGCCGACCGACGGCCCCTGCCCGGCCAGCGGCGGCGCATAGGGGGCCGGCGGCGAGGGCTCGGGCGCGGGGCTCTGGCTGGCGACCGGCCGCGGCGCGGCGGGGGTCTTGTCGCCATCGAGCAGGCGGGTGACCCGGGCGCCGACGAAGCCCAGCAGAACACAGATGACGCAGAGGGCGACGATCGCCGCCACGCCGAGGCCGGGCCGGCGACGGCCAAAGACGGCGGGGTCGCGCGGCGGGGTGATGTCGTCTGTGTCTTGCACGGTCATCGGTTACGTCGAATCGTTCCGGCCAGCCTTTGCGGCGTTCAAAGCAGATTAAGCAGGGAAACCTCGTTGGGGAACGGGGCGACGGCGATCTTCGCATTTTCCACCGCCCGAAGCGGGGCGGCGACAGCCTCCGACAGCGCCAGCAGACGCATGGCGGGGGCGGGATGGGCCAGCAGAACCCGGGCCAGCAGCCCCGCCGCCCGGGGCGAATGGACCAGGACCGCGCCGACCTCATCCAGCCGCGCCAGGGCCGGGGCGGGATCGACCGGGACGGTGTCGTAGAGGGCGACGGCGCGGGCCTCGACCCCCCGGGCCACAAGGTCGCCGGTCAGGTCGCCGGCCGGATGCAGGGCCCCGGCGTGCAGCACCGGCCCCGGATCGGCGGCGGCGATCAGCGCGGCCAGGGCGGCGACATCGCCATCCGCCGACCACACCGTCTCGAACCCGGCGGCGCGGGCGGCCCCGGCGGTGGCCTCGCCGACGGTGAAGGCGGGAGGACGCGCCGGGGTGAGGGCGGCGAAGGCGCGCGCCCCCCGGGCGCTGGTGAAGGCGACGGCGGCGACGCCGCTCAGGTCCAGCGCCGCGCCGGGAAGGGAACGCGCCTCCAGCAACGGCGCCACCAGCGGCGCCCATCCCTTGTCCCGCACCCGCCCGGCGGTCGCCGAGGCGCCGGGCTCGGCGCGGGTGATCCAGACGAGGGGCGCGGGCGTGGGCTTGGGCGTGGGCACCCCGTCAGGCTGGCCGCTCCGCATCCCCCGATCAATCCCCAATTGGCCCGCCCCGATCGAAGCGGCCTACCATTATACCGCGCGTTCGGCGGGGGCGGATGGGCGAATGCGCCAGAGGCCTGAAAATGCGGGGGTTTTTGTGCCCGGCGGGTAGGCAGAGGCGCTGGGAATGTGGGCTGGAGCGTGGGTCGGGCGTAGGGCGGGTGTTGGCGGATGTAGGGCGGGAGGTTGGGGGTGTGGGCTACAGTGATGCGGGAGGTGTCGATCTCTTTTGCTTCGCGTCAGACTGTCCTCGTGACAGGTAACGTAGGGATGTCCGTAAGCTTGACGAAGGCAGTGAAATCCCTGCCGAATGATCAGTTGGAGCGATATGACAAATTCCCTGATCTATCTGGAAGAGGATCTGCCGGGGCTCCCCGAAGACCTAATGTTGGCGCGCGACCAAGGCCGGGTCCTGTTCTTGACTGGAGCAGGCGTCTCCGCTCCCGCACCGTCAAATCTTCCCAATTTCCAAGGGCTGGTATGCGAGATTGCTAGGCGGCTCGATGCACGGCTCGGCCAGGCGATGGACGACTGGATGAAGGAGCAAGCATCACCTTCAAACCCACCCAAGGCCAGAGAGGAATTTATGGAAGGGCTGGATTCACGCCAGTGCGCTGAATTCAAACGCTTCGTCTCCAATGAATTCGACATGGTATTGGGCATGCTTGAGCGTCGGATGGCGCGGGCCAGCGAACCTGTCAGCAGTCTGCGTGTCGCCGCCCGTGAGGTCCTCGATGCGGCCGAAGCCCCGAACGCGCTTCATGCCTCGATTAACCTCCTGGCGCGACGTTTCGGGGAGCTGTTCGTCGCGACGACAAATTTCGACCGGCTGCACGAAGAGGCGGCCAGGCCGGGAAAGGTAGAGAGCTATGGACTGGAGGGTCTCCCACGGCCCAGCGGCGGCCCAAGCTTCCATGGGGTTTTTCACATCCACGGGATCCTTGACCCAAAACAGTCGCGTCAACTCGTCCTCACGGATCAAGATTTCGGAGACCTCTATCTGAGGCGGCGGCTGACTGCGGACTTCATCTATGACGCTGCGCGCATCTTCCACCTCGTTATCGTCGGCTACAGCGTGAATGATCCCCCGTTCCGCTATCTGATGAACGCAGTGGCAGGCGACAGCTTGCATTTCCCCGATCTGAAGGATCGCTATGTGTTCGCGCCTCAGGCTGCCGGGGACCTCACTGTCGGCGAGGATTGGTCGGCGCGCTCCATTCTTCCGATCTGCTACGACAAGGCCAACTATCACGCAGAGCTCGCACGGTTGCTGAAAGCTTGGGCGGCAAGCATCCCGCCGACCGGAGAGGACCGTTGGGCGCGGCAACGGCTCCGGCGCATGTGTCGCGGGGCGCGAAGCGAAGCTTCGGAGGCCGATGTGGCCCTTTTCGGATATCTCTTCCGGCGCGCCCTGCGAACCGAGCAAAGCGCTCTTGCGCGGTTCCTTGGCGAAATCGGCGCAGAGCCTGGCTGGCTCGACGAACTGGTAAAGGTGATCCGCGAGCCGAGGCGTGCGTCGTGAAGGGGCGGCGTCCGCCCCGGCCAGTCGACGACCATGTGTTGCGGGCCACCCGCCTGTTTATCGACGGCCGTCTGCAGGATCGGGCGGTCCTGCTCTGGGCGGCGGCGCTGGCTCCACAAGCGGATGCACAGCGACGTGCAGTACGCGACGCCGTCTTCTCGCGCATTGAAGCGCTGCCGGATCCCTACATGACGGCTTGGCGCTGCGTGATCGAGGCTTGGCGAGACGGCACGGCGGACGATCCGGACATGACGCTCATAGAGATCAGGGATGCCATTAGGCGCGGCGTCGATCCCCGAATCTTCGTCGGCTCCATCGTCGATCTGGCAGCCCCCCGTTTGAAGATTCGTTCACGAAGCCCGTTCGAGAAGAAAATTCGTGGCAAGCCCAAATCGGTCTCCGACCTGCTGTCGCTGGACCTGGAGCCAGATCACCATGTCCGTTTGGCCGAGCTTGGCTTGGCCGACTGCAATGACCCGCGCGTTTGGGAAGAGTTGCTCGACCGCGCCCAAGGCGTCCTATTCTCGGGGCTTCACCAAGCTGATCGGCTAGGGCTCAGTTGGTCAGCCAACTGGATCGCAAGGGTCTACCCCGGGAATAGTGTCGACGGCGCCGATGGCGATGACAGAGACCCGGACAAGTATCGCAGGGGATTCATGCCGATCACCCGCTTGGTCAGCGCGGCCCTTTCGCGACTCGGTGCGGTCGACCCCTTGGCGGCGAGATTGCGAGTTGAAGGGCTGGCGCTGAGGTCCTGGCCCATTGCCCGTCGTCTCTGGGCTGCAGCCGCGCTCGATGCCGCCGTCGTTCCGGCCGATCGGCTGGATCATTGGGCGATGTCGATGTCGCATGAGGAACTTTGGGACGTAAATTCTAACCCTGAGTTCGCGGAGCTCCGGAGCCGCCGACACGGCGATCTAACTACCGACGGCCGCAACCGTCTGGAGCGCCGAATCCGCCGTGGGCCGCCGGCGCGTCTCTTCCGTCGCGGCCTATCGCGCTCGCGCCGCGATGAACGGCAGACAGGAGATACCTTTGCCGAGCTGCGGCGAATGCAGGAGGCGGGGGCGACCCTGACTCCTGCGTCAATTGTCTGGTTGGCCGACCATGCCGACCTTGAGACGGCGTGGCGAGGGAGCGATCTCTACCGGACCAGCGACAGCTACGCGCCAGTGCGATCCCGGATTGATCTCGATCTGACCTCGGCGGCGGCCTTTGCTGAGATCGAGTCGGCCCTTACCGACAACCCCTACAACGAGGGACGGAACACCTTAGACGCCATCGGGGCCAACTGGCAGGCTGTTTTCGAGCGGATGCGCGCCGACCAGACACTGCTCAGCCGAGGCAGGATCGTCGGCGCCCTTGCGTTCGCGATCCGCGATCGCATCGGCGTTGAAGAAGGGGACCCGGGTCGACTGGAGACAGCCCAACTCTCCGATTTCATCGACTTCCTTAGCGGCGTTCCGACCTCTGCACGCAAGGCGGCGGCTCCGGGCGTTGCCTATCTGTTCGGGGATGTCATCGACCGACTGCCTGGAGATGGGCGATTGCCGGCACTCTGGCTTGAGTGGTGGCCGTATGCTGCGGCCGCTACCACGGCGGAGACGAAGGACGGAGACGAGGGGTTGTTTGACGAGGCGCCCACCGAACAACTTGCCTCTCGCGCGCTCAATTCGGCAGCCGGACGAATGATGTCGGCCTACCTCCGCATGCTCCCCCGAGGTGACGCGGCGAGGGAGGCAGTCGAGAGTCCTCTTTTGGCCGAAGGGCGCGACCTCATTCTGGAGACACCCGGTGAGGGTGGGCGACAGGGATTCTATCGTCTCCTGTTAGCGGTGCGCTTCCTCAACTATGTCGATCCGGTTTGGACCCAAGCCAAACTGCTCGGTCCTTTAGCGGCTCAAGACGGGGTGGAGCCTGAGCTCTGGGACGCCATTTCCCGGATCGATCTGCTCGCGCCCGAAGCTCTGACCCTAATATCAGCAGAGATGGTCCACCGGATTCTCGACAATCGGCTGTCTTCAGAAGTGCGATCCCGACTGGCGGAACGCCTGATTCTGCCGGTCGCCATTGCCCTACGCGACGCCGTCGATCCGCCAGTGAGCTTGGTCGAAACTGAACAATTCCTGAGACTTGGCGGCCCGCTGGTCCGGTCGGTGTGCGCCAAGGCGCTTACCCGCTTTGTCGCAGATGGACAGCAGCCCGAGGTCGCATTCAGGACAGGTGTGCTGCCTATTCTTGAGCGTGGCTGGCCCCGAGATCGGTCCGTTCAATCCAGCGAGGTGGCCGATTCCTTCGCTCCCTTGCCAGCGGCGGCCGATACGGCCTTCTCCGAGGCCGTCGTTGCCCTGGGCGACTACTTAATGCCGTTCGATGTCTGGTCCTTATGGGAATATAAGTTCTACGTCCGCGAGGTTGGTGAAGGCCGAGATCTCAAATTTCCGCGGACTCAAGCCGAGGCTCAGGCGATGCTTACCCTTCTGGATCGGACGATTGGCGAGGAGGAAGGCGCGATTGTTCCTCATGACCTTGATGTCGCTCTTACGGCGATGGCCGCCCGCTGGGCGGGCGCGGCCAAGGACAGAAGGTTCGCGCGACTTTCCGCCCTAGCGCGACGCTAGTCCTTCACGGCTGACCCGGCCGCCAATTGGTCCACGGAAGGGTCCGGGAGCGGCCCACCCCCTACCCCCCCAACACAATCGCGTCCCCGCCCGCGACCCGCACCGCATCCCCCAGCGTCCGTCCCAGCGCCCCGGCGGCCGCCTCCGCTCTCTCGTCCGGCAACACCACCTCCCCCTCCTGGCGGAACCGCGCCGTCCCGTCCGGCGTCAACGCCTCTACGATCAGGGTCAGGCGGCGGCCGTCGAGCACCGCGTGGGCGCCGATGGCAGTGCGGCAGCTTCCCTCCAGGGCGGCGAGGGCGCCGCGTTCGGCGGCGACGGTCAGGGCGGTGTGGGGGTCGCGGACGGCGGCGAGCCAGGGGGCGTTCAGGTCTTCGGCTCGGGTCTGGATGGCCAGGGCGCCCTGGCCGGGGGCCGGGGGGTTGGCGACGGGGTCGAGGAAGCTTTTGACCACCCCGCCCAGGCCCAGGCGGTTGAGGCCGGAGGCGGCCAGCAGGATGGCGTCGGCCTCGCCCCGGGCCAGCTTGGCCAGGCGGGTGTCGACATTGCCGCGCAGCATGATGATTTCGAGGTCCGGCCGGGCGGCCAGGCACTGGGCGGCGCGGCGCAGGGAGGCGGTGCCGAGGCGGGCGCCGTGGGGGAGGTCCGCGAGGGTGTCCCACCGCTCGCTGACGAAGGCGTCGCGGGGGTCTTCGCGCTCGGGGATGGCGGCGATGATCAGGCCCGGCGGCATCTCGGCGGGGACGTCCTTCATCGAATGGATGGCGGCGTCGATGCGGCCGTCCAGCAGGGCCTCCTCGATCTCCTTGGTGAACAGGGCCTTGCCGCCAACCTCCAGCAGGCGGCGATCCTGGATGCGGTCGCCGGTGGTGGTGATGTGGATCAGGGGGGCGACCTCTTCGGCGTGATCGGGCGCCCCGAGGGCGGCGGCGATGCGGCGCTGCATCATGCCCGACTGGGCCAGGGCGAGCTTGGACGCGCGGGTGCCGATCCGGACGACAGGTTGCGGCGACATGACGGTGGGGCTACCTCGGGCGATGCGGGGGCCGCGACGCGCGCGAGACCCATGGCGGAAAGTCTGCAGAGGCTGCTACAGGAGCGGCCCGCGAACGGCAAACTGAATGACCCTTACCGTCCTTGGCCTGGAAACCAGCTGTGATGAGACCGCCGCGGCGGTGGTGCGTCTGGCCGACGACGGGGCGGTGAGTGTGCTGTCGTCGGTGATCGCCAGCCAGATCGCGCAGCACGCCCCGTTCGGCGGGGTGGTGCCGGAGATCGCCGCCCGGGCCCATGTCGAGTCGATCGACGCCATCGCCGCCCGGGCCATGAGCGAGGCGGGTTTGGGCTATGAGGCGCTGTCGGGGGTGGCGGCCACGGCCGGGCCGGGGCTGGTCGGCGGGGTGATGGTGGGGCTGAGCTTTGGCAAGGCGGTGGCTTTGGCCCGGGGCCTGCCGCTGGTGGCGGTCAACCATCTGGAGGGCCATGCGGTGTCGGCGCGGCTGGGGGCGGCGGTGGCCTATCCCTTCCTGCTGCTGCTGGTCAGCGGCGGGCATTGCCAGCTGCTGGAGGTGGCCGGGGTCGGGGCCTGCCGGCGGCTGGGCTCGACCATCGATGACGCCGCCGGGGAGGCCTTCGACAAGATCGCCAAGGCCATGGGTCTGGCCTATCCCGGCGGGCCGGCGCTGGAGAAGCTGGCCGAGGGGGGCGATGCGACGCGATTTGCCCTGCCCCGCGCCCTGCTGGGCCGGGAGGACTGTGATTTCTCGTTTTCCGGGCTGAAGACCGCCGCCGGGCGGCTGGCCGAGAAGACCACGGCGCCGGAGGACCAGCGCGACCTGGCCGCCAGCGTGCAGGAAGCCATCGCCCGGCAGCTGACCGAGCGGTCCGAGCGGGCGATGAAGCTCTATGCGCAGGACCACGGTCCGGACCAGCGGCGGTTCGTCGTCGCCGGCGGGGTGGCGGCCAACCGCCATGTCCGCGCCCGGCTGCAGGCGGCGGCGGAGGCGCACGGCTTTTCCTTCAACGCGCCGCCGCTGGCCTATTGCACCGACAACGCCGCCATGATCGCCCTGGCCGGCGCCGAGCGGCTGGCGGCCGGGATCAGCGACGGGCTGGACGCGGTGGCGCGGCCGCGCTGGCCGCTGGACCAGGCGGCGGCGGTCGCCAATCCCACCCACGCCCCCGGACGCAAAGGCGCAAAGGCATGAAGCGAGCAGCGGTGATCGGCGGCGGGGCCTGGGGCACCGCCCTGGCCCAGGTGGCGGCGCGGGCGGGCCTGAGCGTCTGTCTGCAGGCGCGGGAGGCGGAGGTGGTCCGCCAGATCCGCGAGCACCGCGAGAACCGGCTGTTCCTGCCGGGGGTAATCCTCGACGAGGCGGTCAGCGCCACCACCGACATGGCCGATCTGGCCGGCGCCGATCTGGTGCTGGCCGTGGCCCCGGCGCAGTTTTTGCGCTCGGCCCTGAGCGAATTTGCCCCGCATGCGCGGCCGGGCCTGCCGGTGCTGCTGTGCTCCAAGGGGGTCGAGCAGGGGTCGCTGAAGCTGATGACCCAGGTGCTGGCCGAGGTGCTGCCACAGGCGGCGCCGGCGGTGCTGTCGGGGCCCAGCTTCGCCGGGGAGGTGGCGCGCGGCCTGCCCACCGCCGTGACCCTGGCCTGTCCCGACGAGGGGCTGGGCCGGTCGCTGGCGGAAGCGCTGGCCACCCCGACCTTCCGCCCCTATCTGGCCGGCGACATGGTCGGGGCCGAGGTCGGCGGAGCGATCAAGAATGTGCTGGCCATCGCCTGCGGCGTGGTCGAGGGCAAGGGCCTGGGCCGCAGCGCCCACGCCGCCCTGATCACCCGGGGCTTCGCCGAAATGACCCGCATGGCCGAGGCGCTGGGCGGCGAGGCCGAGACCGTCGCCGGTCTGTGCGGCCTGGGCGACCTGGTGCTGACCTGCTCCAGCCCGCAGTCGCGCAACATGAGCGTCGGCCTGGCGCTGGGCGGCGGCCAGACCCTGGAGGCGGCGCTGGCCGGCAAGCTGTCGGTGGCCGAAGGCGTGGCCTCGGC
Source organism: Caulobacter sp. (assembly GCA_016125585.1). Lineage (GTDB taxonomy): Bacteria > Pseudomonadota > Alphaproteobacteria > Caulobacterales > Caulobacteraceae > Caulobacter. The sequence goes on along the minus strand of WGLL01000002.1, from coordinate 198,675 downwards.
CCCGGCGGTGGTGGCCCTGGCGGCGAAGACCGGGGTCGAGATGCCGATCTGCGAGGCGGTGGCGGCGATCCTGGCCGGCGAGGTCGGGGTCGATGAGGCGATCATGGGCTTGCTGTCCCGGCCGCTCAGAGCCGAACGCTAGAACACAGACACCCTGAACCCCGGAGCATTCCCATGGCCCTTTTCGTGATTTCCTGGCGCGACCGCGACGGCGGCCTGCCCATCCGCATGGCGACCCGCGAGGCGCATCTGGCCTATGTCGCCGCCCATCCGGGGGTGGTGAGGCTGGGCGGGCCCTATCTGTCCGAGGCCGGGGAGATGGCCGGCTCGATGCTGATCATCGAAGCTGAGGATCTGGCCGCCGCCCGGGCCTTCCACGAGGCCGATCCCTACAAGACCGCCGGGCTGTTCGAGACCTCCAGCGTCACCCCCTGGCGGGTCACGGTCGGGGGCCTGGCCTGAACCCGGCCCGGCCGCCGCCGGGGACGGCCCTCTGCCGGCTGGAGGCACTTGCCGATCCCGGAGCGCGGGGGTTTCGCTTCCGGTCGGGCGAGATGCAGTTCGCCGGGTTCGTGGTGCGGGTCGGGCAGACGGTAAGCGGCTGGGTCGACAGCTGTCCGCACGCCGGCTGGCCGCTGGCCATGGGCGACCGCTATCTGACCCGCGAGAAGGACCTGATCCTCTGCGCCGGCCACGGGGCGCTGTTCCGGCGCGAGGACGGGGTCTGTATCGCCGGACCCTGCGCCGGCCGGGGGCTGGAGCCCTGGCCGGTCGCGGTGCGCGGCGGCGGGGTCGAGACGGCCTAGAAAACAGGAGGGGGCCCAAATGCGAAAAAGGCGGCCCGCGAGGACCGCCTTTCGTCGATTTCAAATGGAGCGGGCGAGGCGATTCGAACGCCCGACCCCAACCTTGGCAAGGTTGTGCTCTACCCCTGAGCTACGCCCGCCTCCAGAGCGGCTTGCGCCGCCCGAAATCGAGAGCGCGGCTTATGGCAGACGACCGAAAGCTTGGCAAGCGGTCAAAAGCGGTTCTCTGCGAAGCTTTCAGAAGCCCATCTTCGGCGCCTTGAGCCGGCGCTTGTTGACGTGGGTTTTCGGGGCCTGGCCGACATCCTCGGGAATCGCGCCGCGGAAATAGAACCGCTGCCAGGCCTCGCGCATGGTTTCGGGATCCTGCTTGGCCAGCCGGCTGTTGAACTCCGAGCGCGACTTGTACCAGGCGTCATACTGGTCGCGCAGGTCGGGGTTCTTGTTGAGGCTCTTGGTGATCGGCTGGGTCTGCTGCAGGGCCTGGTCCGGCATCAGGGTGATGAAGCAGAAGGGCTCGCCCTTTTCGAACCGCACCCGGCCGGGGCGGGTGAACATCCAGTTCATGGTGAAGGGGAACGGCAGCCAGTCGGTCTCGACCAGGCCGGTCAGGGGCTGGATGCCGTCCTTCACATGGTTGGGCGGGCCGGCGACCCACATCGACCAGCCGGGCGGGGTGCGGAACAGATAGCCGGAATGGAAGGTGACGATACCGCGCGAGAAGTGGCTCTTGACCAGGTCATGGAAGCCGGGATGGGGATGGTCGGCGGTGAAGCTGATGCAGTCCTGATGCGCCCCGCCGTTCCACTCGGCGGTGAAGCCGACGGGGTTGAGGATTTCCCAGCCGGTGGTGTTGGCCATGGTCAGCGGCAGGCAGCGGTAGGGATGGCGCTCGGCGAAGGCGTCCATCCAGGCGCGCTGCGGCCGGCCCGGCACGATGTCCGGCGGGCGCTCGCTGGTCGGATAGCACTCCAGGACCAGGGGCGGAGAGATGAGATCGGGCGCGTCGCTCATGGTCCTATCCTCTCGCGCGGGATCGCCGGTCGCGCAAGAGGCGGCGGGCGCTGTCGGCCCCGCCAATCAAAGGTCCCGCCATCGAATGGGCCAAGTCCCGCGACAGGCTGGACCAGCGCCGCCGAAATCGGCAATGGTGGCAGCCGCTTTTCACTACGACCCCCCAGGCTGGCGCCGATGCGCCCGCCGCGAGGATACTGATGACGCCTTCCGACGCGGACGACCGCTCCAAAGAGTCCGACACTTCCGACGCCGCGCCCGAAGCGGCGCCCGAGGCGACCGCCCAGACAGCCCCCGAGACGGCGCCCGGGACGGCGCCCGAGCAACCCGCGCCTCAGCAGCCTGGCGCGGAACAGCCGGCGCCCGGACAGGCGGCGACAAACCCTCCAGCGCCCGATCGCGGCCCCGGCTCCTGGGCGCGGGTGCGCGGCGTGCCGCTGACCATGGGCCCGCTGCCCAGGGGGGCGGCGTCCGGCCGGCCCGCCCGGCCCCAGTCCGCGCCCCGCAAGCGCACCATCAGCGATATCCCCAGCGCCGCGCCGCCGACCTTCAAGCCCCCGCCCGAGCCGCCGCCCGGCCCCAGCAGCATCCTCAGCGGCTCGTCGGTGCCCACCCCGCGCCGCCCCTGGACCCCGACCGGCCCGGCCGGCGCCGTGCCGACCGGCGCGCCCCTGAAGATGGCCCAGCCGATCGTCCGTCCGGGCCTGGACGACGAGGCCCTGCGGGCCCTTGGCGTCGACGCCAAGGCCTCGGCCTGGAAGGCCACCCCGGCCGCCTCGCCCCTGTCGCCCCCCGTTCCGTCCTCGGCCACCCCCGCCTCGGCCGCGGCCTCGCCGGCCCCCTCGCCGGCCCGGACCGGTCCGGCCCGGCCGGCCCCGACCTCGCTCTTCTCGCCGGCGGCCCGGGCGGAGACAGCGAAACCCGCCGACGCGCCGTCGCCGACGCCCGAGACCGGGGATCTGGCGCCGCAAGCCGCCGCCACGCCAGCGGCGGAGGCCCCTGTCGACAGCGCGCGGGACGCCTTTGTTCCGGTGAGGCCGGCGGCGCCGAAGCGCCCCCGCATCGGCCTGCTGCCGATCCTGGCCGGCGGCGCGGTGCTGCTGGCCCTGGCCATCCTGGTCATCGGCCTGCTGGCCCGGGGCGGCGGCTCGTCCGGGGACGGGGCGCCGAAGGCCTCCATCCCGATCCCGGCGCCGGATCCGGTGACCGCGCCGGCGGAGATGCCGCCGGTCACCCCGCAACCGGCCGAGCCCGCGCCGCAGGCCCTCGAGCCCCAGGTCACACCGCCGCCCGCCCCGGCCCCGCAAGCGGCCGCCCCCCCGGCGGCCGCACCCAAGGCGACCGCCCCGAAGACTTCCGCGCCCCAGCCCTCGACGACTCAACCCGCAGCCGCCAAGCCGGCGACGCCGAAGCCGGCCCCGGTCGAGGCCGCGCCGCCGGTCGCCGTCCAGCCCGCGCCGCAGCCCGAGCCGCAGCCGCCGCCGGTGGTGGTCGCGCCGGCGCCGAAACCGGCCCCACCGCCGCCGCCTGCCGCCCGCCGGCCGCCGCAGGATCCCGACGCCCCGCTGATCACCCGCGACGGCGGCTGATCTTGCCCGCTCCCCTGCGCGACAAGGCCGAACTGCTGGCCTGGCTGGACGGCCAGGGGATCGCCCACGCCACCCTCGACCATCCCGCCGTCTTCCGGGTGGGCGAGGGCGACGAGATCAAGGCGGCCCTGCCCGGCGGTCACACCAAGAACCTGTTTCTCAAGGACGCCAGGGGACGGCTGTGGCTGATCTCGGCCCTGGGCGAGACCAGCATCGATCTCAAGCGACTGCACACCGTGATCGGCTCGGCGCGGCTGTCGTTCGGCAGCGGCGAACTGATGGAGGAGACCCTGGCGGTGACCCCGGGCTCGGTCACCGCCTTCGCCCTGGTCAACGATCCCGATCACCGGGTGACCTTCGTGCTCGACGCCGCCCTGGCCGCCGCCGATCCGGTCAACTTCCATCCCCTGACCAACACCGCCACCACCGCCGTCAGCCAGGCCGATTTCCGGCGCTTCCTCGCCGCCCTGGGGCGGGAGCCGCTGATCGTTGATTTCGCTCAAATGACGCTGATCTGACCGGCGACGCGTTGAACCGGCGCCGTCTTGCGACCATCTTGCCGGTGACGCGTTCCTATTTTTCCAGCACGGACCCTTCATGACCCTCATCGGTGAACAGACCCCCGCCGCCCCCGCCGGCGACCTGATCAAGGACGGCAGCGACGCCGGCTTCATGGCCGACGTCATCGAGGCCAGCCGGATTCAGCCGGTCATCGTCGACTTCTGGGCGACCTGGTGCGGCCCCTGCAAACAGCTGACGCCGGTGCTGGAAAAAGTGGTCACCGCCATGAACGGCGCGGTGAAGCTGGTGAAGATCGACGTCGACAAGAACCCCGCCTTCGCCGGGCAGCTGCGGGTGCAGTCGATCCCCACCGTCTACGCCTTCGTCGACGGCCAGCCGGTGGACGGCTTCCAGGGGGCGCTGCCGGAAAGCCAGGTCAAACAGTTCATCGACAAGCTGGCCGGCCCGCCGCCGGCCAGCGAGATCGACCAGGTGCTGGAGCTGGCCCGGGAGTCCATGGAGCTGAACGACATCGGCGGCGCGGCCCAGGCCTATGCCCACGCCCTGCAGATGGACCAGACCAACCTCAAGGCCATCGGCGGGCTGGCGCGCTGCTATCTGGCCGGCGGCGACAATGAGCGCGCCGCCGAGGTGGTCGCCCTGGCCCCCGCTGACGCCAAGGACCCCGACCTCGACGCCGCCCGCGCCACCCTGGCCCTGGCCGACGGCGCCGTCTCGGAAACCGCGCCGCTGGAACAGGCCCTGGCCGCCAATCCGGGCGACCATCAGGCCCGCTTTGACCTGGCGGGTGCGCGGGCGGGGCAGGGCCGCTTCGGCGAGGCCGCCGATCTGCTGCTCGACATCATCGCCGCCGACCGCACCTGGAACGACGAGGCCGCCCGCAAGCAGTTGCTGGTCGTCTTCGAGGCCGCGGGCCTTTCATCGGAGGTTACCCGGGCCGGTCGCAGGCGACTGTCGTCCATATTGTTCAGTTAGGAGGCCGCCATGGTCACCGGCTACCGCAAGCTCGAGGACCTGCCCCAGGTCATTCCGGTCTTCCCCCTCGACGGGGCCGTGGTCCTGCCCGGCGGCCAGCTGCCGCTGAACATCTTCGAGCCGCGCTATCTCAACATGTTCGACGACGCCATGTCCGGCGAGCGGATCATCGGCATGGTCCAGACCCGCGCCGGCGGCGACCGCGAGCGTCCAGCCCTCAGTCCGGTGGGCTGCGCCGGCCGCATCACCGCCTTCGCCGAGACCGGGGACGGCCGTTATCTGGTGACCCTGACCGGGGTCTGCCGCTTCCGGATCGTCGAGGAGCTGGGGCTGAAGGCCCCCTACCGCCAGGTGCGGGTCGACTACGCTCCCTTCATCGACGACCTGGCCCCGGCGGCGGAGACGCCGATCGAGCGGGCCGGTTTCCTCGACGCCCTGCGCGGCTATCTCGCGCCGCGCGGCCTGGCCGTCGACTGGGACGCCGCCGAGTCCGCCCCGGCCGAATCCCTGGTCGACAGTCTGGCCATGGGCCTGCCCTTCGAGCCCAGCGAGAAGCAGGCCCTGCTCGAGGCGGTCAGCCACGCCGACCGCGCCGCCGTCCTGACCACCTTGCTGCGCATCGGCTCGGTGGTCGCCGACGATGACGACGAGCCCCCGATGCAGTAGAGGACGGGTCTGTTCGTCCTCGCCGCGCCGCCCGACAGCGGCAGTTGGAAGGTTCCATGCCCGAGACCGCCACCCCCATCGACGTCGACCCCCGCCTGCTGGAGGTGCTGGTCTGCCCAGTCACCCACGGGCCGCTGGAATACGACCGCGCCGCCGGCGAGCTGATCAGCCGCGGCGCCAAACTGGCCTATCCGATCCGCGACGGCGTGCCGGTGATGCTGCCGGAAGAGGCGCGGGACCTCAGCGAGTGACGCCTTTGCGCCACGCGATTCTGGCGGCATTTTGCCTCGCGGCCATAGGAGTGGCCCCCGCAGGCGCCTTCGCCCAGCCTGAGTCATCGCGTCCGATGGAGGTGTTCCTGGTTCCCGGCATCAAGGTCCTCGGGGAACAGGACGGGCCGCTTGAGAAGGAGCTGAAAACCGCGTTGACCGAGGTTTTCGTCGGGCAGCCGAAGATAAGAGCCGCCTATCTGGTTCGCATCGAACGCCAGGACAGCGGCGAACGAAGCGTCGCTCTGATCATCCAGGCGGAACAGGACGAGGCTTTGATGGTCCTGATTGGGGGCGTCGTGCATGACACGCTTGGTCGCGACCAATATCTGGACGTTATCTTCGCGACCCCGCAAATCGCGGCTGCAGCCACGAAGGCCGCGGATCCCTTCTATCGCGCGTCTTAAAGCGCCTCGCCTCGCAGCAGCCGAGGCAGATCACCGACTGCCCCGCCGGCCTCGCGCATGAAGAACTTCCGGGCCGGGGCGATGCGGTTGACCACCGCCAGGCCGAGGCCCCGCGCCGCCCGCAGCGGGGCGATGTCGTTGGAGAACAGCCAGGTGAACAGGTCGGTGCCCGCCGCCAGCATGGTGTTGTCGAACCGCCGCCAGGCGCCGTAGCGCTCCAGCACGACTTCCAAGCCGATGTCCTCGCCCAGCCGTAGCGCCTCGACCAGCACCTGAGCCAGGGCCGCGACGTCCTTGAGGCCGAGGTTGAGCCCCTGGCCGGCGATCGGGTGCACCCCGTGGGCGGCGTCGCCCAGCAGGGCGATGCGCGGCGCGCTCATCCGCTCGGCCAGGGCCAGCGACAGAGGATAGACGAACACCGGCCCCTGCACCTGTGGGCGGCCGAGGAACTCGCCGAAGCGACGCTGCATATGGGCGTGGACCACCTCCGGCCGGGCGCCGCGCAGGGCCTCGGCCTGGGCGGTGCGCTCGGTCCAGACCAGGCTGGCGCGCTGACCGGTCAGGGGGAGGATGGCGAACGGGCCGCCGGGCAGGAAGTATTCGTGGGCCACGCCCTCGTGGTCGCGCTCCAGGGCCACGGTGGTCACCACCCCTGACTGGCCATAGCCCCAGCCGACGACGCCGATCCCGGCCGCCTCGCGGATCACCGAGCGGCGGCCCTCGGCGCCGACCACCAGCGGGGCGGTCAGCACCCGGCCGTCCTCCAGCCGCACCCTCGCCGCGTCGGCACTGACCTCGACCCCGGCGACCCGGGCCGGCGCCAGCACCGTCAGTCCCGGCGCCCGGCCGACGGCGGCGGCCAGGCCGGCGCGGATGCGGCGGTTTTCCAGCATGTAGCCCATGGCCTCCCCGTCGCTGACATCGCCGATCTCGGCGCTGTCGAAGCGCAGGAAGGCCGAGCCGGGGCGCGGGGCGGCGGCGCCGGGGCGGGCGCCGTCGGTCACCAGGATCTGCTCGATCCGCTGGGCGTGTGGCTCCAGGTCCGCCCCCGCCCCCAGGGCCCGCCACTGGCGGAAGGAGGCGTAGGCGATGGCGCTGGAGCGGCCGTCGAAGGTCGGGGCCAGCTGGTCGTCGAAGGGGGCCGGATCGACCAGGATGGCGGTCAGTCCGGCGCTGGCCAGGGCCAGACCCAGGGTCGCCCCGGCCATGCCCGCGCCGGCGATGATGACATCGGCGTCAAAGGGTTCGCTCATGCCGGTGATATGTGCGCCGGTTGCCGGGCCTGTCCAAGGAAAAAGGCGCGAAGGGGTGGGATGGGGCGATGGCGGGCCGGGGGAAATTACAGACAGGCTGTTTGTTTGTGTGATCCAGCGGGGTTTTGCGATTTAAGGTCCGGCGCCACCGGGCTTGTTCCGCGGCCGCAGCTCCCTCCCCTTCATGGGGAGGGCCGAGGGCGCGCGGCGTCCAAGGGGTGGGGAAGGCGCTTTCCTGGACGGTCGTCAGACAGGAATGGGCGGCGTCGGACTTCCCCACCCTGACCGCTGCGCGGTCTGTCCCTCCCAATGAAAGGGAGGGAGGGCAGAGCGTTAGACTTCGAAGGCGGCGGAGGTGATGTCGCCGTCGGGGGTCAGGGCGGCGCGCTTCATGCCCTGGCTGACATAGGGCATGGCGATGGTTCCGTCGGCGGCCACGGCGATCAGGCCGCCGTCGCCGCCCATGGCCGCGATCTCGGCCAGCACCGCGTCAGCCGCCTCGACCAGGCCCTGGCCGCCGAAGCGCATGCGGTGGGCCAGTTGGGCCGCCGCCGCGACCTTGACGAAATACTCGCCCTGGCCGGTGCAGGAGACGGCCACGGTCTGGTCGGCCCAGCAGCCGGCGCCGATGATCGGGGTGTCGCCGACACGGCCCGGCATCTTGCCGAACACGCCGCCGGTCGAGGTGCAGGCGGCCAGCCGGCCCTCGCCGTCGCGCACCACGCAGCCGACCGTGCCGTGGGCCAGGGCGCCCGGCGGATGATTGTCCTCGAAGGTTCCGGCCCGGGTATACCAGGCCTCCGGGTCGGCGATGCGGGCGAAGCCGCGGGCGGCGGCGAACCCAGCGGCGCCGGAACCGGCCAGCATCACATGCTGGGTGCGCTCCAGCACCTCGCGGGCCACGGCGATCGGGCTCTCGAAGCCCTCCAGCGCCGCCACCGCCCCGCAGCGCAGGGCCGCGCCGTCCATGATCGCGGCGTCCAGTTCATAGATCCCGTCGGTGTTGGGCGAGGCGCCGCGCCCGGCGACATAGAGGCCGGACGCCTCCAGCTCGCGGGTGGTCTGCTCGGCCACGTCCAGGGCGCTGGCCCCGGCCTTCAGGGCGTCGCGGGCCGCCTCGACCAGGCCGCGCATATGGACGATCTCGCGGCTGTAGTCGCGGCCGGCCTTGGCCCCGGCGCCGCCGTGCAGCACAAGACTCAAACATTTGTTCGCCATCAGCGGCCTCCAGCCCTATGAACGCATCAACGGCGGCGATAGCCTGTTCGACGTCATCATAAAAGCGGGAGACTTGGCATGAAGGCGGTGCTCAGCAAGGTTGTGGGGGGTCCGGAGACCCTGGTTGTCGAGGAGCTCGACGAGCCCACGGCCGGTCCCGGTCAGGTGCTGCTGTCGGTGAAGGCCTGCGGGGTCAACTACCCCGATGTGCTGATCATCCAGGACATGTACCAGTTCAAGCCGCCGCGCCCCTTCTCGCCGGGCGGCGAGGTTTCCGGCGTGGTCAAGGCGCTGGGCGAGGGCGTGACGGGCGTCAAGGTCGGCGACCGGGTTCTGGCCAGCACCGGCAGCGGCGGCATGGCCCAGGCCATGGCGCTCGACGCGACCCGCCTGACCCCGATCCCCGATTCCATGCCCTTCGACGAAGCGGCGGCCTTCATGATGACCTATGGCACCAGCTGGTACGCCCTGAAGGATCGCGGCCATCTGAAAGCCGGCGAGACCCTGTTGGTGCTGGGCGCCGCCGGCGGCGTCGGCCTGGCGGCTGTCGAGCTGGGCAAGGCCATGGGCGCGCGGGTGATCGCGGCCGCCTCGACCCAGGAAAAGGTCGACCTGGCCATCAAGCATGGCGCCGAATCCGGCGTGGTCTATCCGACCGGCCCCTTCGACAAGGACGGCGCCAAGGCGCTGGGTCAGCTGTTCAAGGACGCCTGCGGGCCCAAGGGCTGGGACGTGGCCTATGACGCGGTCGGCGGCGACTATGCCGAGGCCACCATCCGGGCCGCCGGCTGGGGCGGTCGTTTCCTGGTCATCGGTTTCCCGGCCGGCATTCCCAAGGTGCCGCTGAACCTGACCCTGCTGAAGAGCTGCGACATCGTCGGGGTGTTCTGGGGCGCCGCCGTGGCCCGCGATCCCAAGGCGCATCAGGAAAACGTCCGCCAACTGATGGAGATGTATTCCGAGGGCAAGATCAAGCCCTACGTCTCCGAAATCTTCAGCCTGGAAAAGGCCGGCGACGCCATCGCCCATCTGGCCGCCCGCAAGGCCATGGGCAAGGTCGTGGTGGTCACTGAGTAGGGCTTGCCGCCTCCCCGGCGAAGGCCGGGGCCCAGATCTGACCTTCCACGAGCGTTGGCGAATCTGGGTCCCGGCCTTCGCCGGGAAGGCGGACTGAGGGGTCGGAAAAACAGAACGACGTCGAAAGGGAAGAGACATGGCTGGAAGGCTTGAGGGAAAGATCGCCCTGATCACGGGCGGCGCGTCGGGCATCGGGCTGGGGACGGTCGAACTGTTCGTGGCCGAAGGGGCGAAGGTGGTCGCCGCCGACCTGCAGGACGAGAAAGGGGCGATGCTTGAAAAGCGGTTCCCGGACGCCGTCCGCTACGCCCATTGCGATGTGACGGTGGAGGCCGACATCGCCGCCGCCATCGCCCTGGCCGACAGCGAGTTTGGCGGTCTCGACATCCTGTTCAACAACGCCGGCCACGGCGGCCTGACCGCCGGGGTCGCCGAGCTGGACGCCGAGGGCTGGAGCGCCACCTTCGACCTCCTGGTGCGCGGGCCGGCGCTGGGCATGAAGCACGCCCTGCCGCTGATGCTGAAGCGCGGCGGCGGCAGCATCATCAACACCGCCTCCATCGCCGGTCTTCAGGCCGGGTTCGGCCCGCTGGCCTACAGCAGCGCCAAATGCGCTGTGATCCACATGAGCCGCTGCGCCGCCGCCGAGCTGAGCCCGCAGAAGATCCGCGTCAACGCCATCTGCCCCGGCCTGATCGCCACCTCCATCTTCGGGGCCAGCTTCGGCCTGCCCCGCGCGGTGGCCGACCAGATGGCCGCCCAGGTCGCCGAAATCGGCCACAAGGTGCAGCCCTATCCCAAGTCCGGCGCCCCGGAAGACATCGCCCGGGCCGCCCTCTATCTGGCCAGCGACGACAGCACCTTCGTCACCGGAACCCACATCGTCGTCGATGGCGGCATCACCATCGGCGGACGCGGCAGCTGGGACCCGAGCGTCGGCTCGCCGATCCTCGAGGCTCTGGGCATCAGCCCGGAACAGGCCGAACAGGTGCGGGCGGCCATGGCGGCGTCTCAGGCCTGACGGCCGGCATGACACCGCCCCTGGTCATTGATCCGGCCCTCGATCCGGCGGCCATGGCCCCGGTGTTCCGGCGGCTGGGCCGGCTGCACCTTCCCGGCTTCCTGGTCGGCGACGGCGCGCGGGCGGTGGGCGAGGCGCTGGCCTCCGCGGCTGTGCCCTGGATCAAGACTTGGCGGACGCTCGGGCCCAGTCTCGACGGGCCGCTGGCCGATTTCGACGGCCTGTCGCCGGAAAACCGCGCCGCCTTCGACGCGGAAATGGCGCTGGCGGCGAAGGATCGCTTCTGCTTCCGCTTCGACGCCTGGCGGGTCAGCGACGATATCGAGGCGGGGCGGCGACGCGGCGGCGACCTGGCCCCCATCGAGGCGGTGCATGACCTGGTCAACGGCGAGGCCTTCCAGGCCTTCATTCGCACCCTGACCGGCGAGCCGCGCGGGACCTTCGCCGACACCATGGCCAGCCGCTACCGCCCCGGCGACTTCCTGTCGGTGCATGACGACCTGATCAGCGGCAAGAACCGGCTGTTTGCCTATGTGCTCAACTTCACCCCGGTCTGGCGGGCCGACTGGGGCGGGGTGCTGAATTTTCTGGATGAGGACGGCCATATCGCCGAGGGCTACGCCCCGGCGTTCAACGCCCTGAACATCTTCGCCATTCCCAGCGCCCACGCGGTCAGCCAAGTGGCCAGCTACGCCGGGGCTGACCGGTTGTCGGTCACCGGATGGGTGCGTCATGCCTGAACAGCTTCCCATCTGGGGCTTCGCTCCCGCCCGCCGCGCCCATGCGGCCTTCAAGGGCCTGGCCCCCAACATCCAGGGCGCCTTCTGGATGCTGGGCTCGGCGGTGGGCTTTACGGTGATGACCAGCCTGATCAAGCTGCTGGGCGCCGACTACCCCGCCGCCCTGCAGACCTTCTATCGCTCGGCGGCGGGGCTGATCATCCTGCTGCCGATGATCCTGCGGGATGTGAAGGGCACCTTCCGCACCAATCGCCTGGGCATCCTGCTGTTCCGGTCGGCGGCCGGCACCCTGGGGATGATCTTCAGCTTCTACGCCTTCCAGAAGATGCCCCTGGCCGAGGCCAATGCGCTGAGCTTCACCCGGACCCTGTGGCTGGTGCCGCTGGCCTTCTTCGTGCTGCACGAAAAGCTCGGCGCCTGGCGGATCGGCGCGGCCCTGGTCGGCTTTGTCGGGGTGTCGGTGATGCTGGCGCCGGGATTTTCCTCCGGCGGCCACGGGTTCGGCCTGGCCCAGCTGGCCGCCCTGGCCTCGGCGGCCCTGTTCGCCATGACCATCACCGGCATGAAGGTGATGACCCGCGACCACAGCCCCTTCACCCTGCTGGTCTATGCGGCGGTTCTGGGGGTGGTGTTCGCCACCCCGCCGGCCCTGTTCGCCTGGGCCTGGCCCCGGCCCGTCGATTTCCTGCTGCTCTGCGCCATGGGCGTCACCGGCACCATTACCCAGGCCTGCTACATCAAGGGCATGCAGATCGGCGACGCCGCCGCCATGGCCCCGATCGACTACACCCGGCTGGTGTTCACCGCCGTCGTCGGCTTCACCTTCTTCCACGAGATCCCGACCTGGCCGACCATCGTCGGGGCGGCCATCGTTGTCGCCGCGACCCTGACCATCACCTGGCGCGAGCAGCGGTCGGCCCGGGCGGCGCGGCTGGCGGCGGCGGACCCAGAAAGGGCGGGCGAGGATCAGCCGGCCAGCTGACGATAGACGCCAAGCCGGTCGACCTCCTGCCAGTGGCCGGTGATGCGGCCCGCCTCATCGAAGTCATAGAGGGTTACGCCGGTCATGGTGATCCGCCGGCCGGTCGGGGCGATGCCGCCGACCTCGCCCCGGTGCGTCCCCTGCCAGGTCCAGGCCGCCGCCACGGTGTCGCCCTCGGCCGTCATCCGGCGCACGGTGAAGCGCTGGTCGGGGAAGGGCGCGCGGGCCGCCCGCAGCCGGGCGCGAAACTCCGGCTGGTCGAGGGTCTGGCCATGCCAGGGATCGCCCGGATCGTGACGCAGGGTGTAGCGGTCGGCGACAAAGGCGGCCACGGCGTCCTCGTCACCCAGGTTCCAGACCTGTTCGAGGAAGGCGGCAAGGCGGGTCTTGTGGTCGGGGGTCATGGCGCGGGCTCCTGAAAGAGGGGCCCGAATTACATCCGGATGAAAGATTGGTCAATATTACCCGGGTATAATATTGCAGGATCGGGCGGCGTGCGGTTTACGTCCCGCCGACGCCGGACTATGACCTCGCCCGGGCCAGAGCGGAGCATGTCATGCACAAGGGATCCTGCCTCTGCGGGGCGGTGCGGTTCGAGGTCACGGGCGATCTGCACCCGCCGGACGCCTGTCACTGCAGCCAGTGCCGCAGGGCCAGCGGCCATTACTGGGCCTCGACCGACGTCGCCGAGGGCGATCTGACGGTGCACGGGGCGGAGAACGTCACCTGGTTCCAGTCGTCTGAAAAGGTGCGGCGCGGCTTCTGCGCCACCTGCGGCGCCACCCTGTTCTGGGACCCGATCTTCCACCCCAAGATCGCCATCGCCATGGGGGCCTTCGACAAGCCCGCCGACGTCCGGCTGGGCATGCACATCCATGTCGCCGACAAGGGCGACTACTACGACATCACCGACGGCCTGCCGCAGCACGCGCATTGACCATTCTCTTGGCGTCATCCCGGCCGGAGTGCGCAGCACGGAGCGCCGGGACCCAGAGGGTCAAAGTCGCAACGCCTGACCTGTCGGCCCCTGGGTCCCGGCTCGCCCTGCGGGCGTCCGGGATGACGGAAGCTGATGTTCAGGTGAACGCCCCCAACAGGAAGGCCACCTGCGCCCCGTAGTAGAGAAACCAGATGGCCCAGGCGTTCAGGCGCGGCGAGACCAGCAGCTCGCGCTGCTTGAACAGCTGCACCGCCAGGATGGCGTCGGAGGCCATGAACAGCACTCCGCCGATGGCCCAGGCCGGGCGGCTGGCGGCGTCGACCAAGCCTGTGCAGGCCATGACGGTGATGACCACGACATAGGCGACCACCGGCCAGCGCAGGCTTCCAAGGTCGCGCCACAGCCAGGCCAGCATGGCGCTGCCGGTCAGGACGATCAGCGCCATGCCGATCAGGATCGCCGGCCCGATCGGCGGCAGGCCCGCCACGGCGAGGGCATGGCCGAACAGGGCGATGAAGCAGATGTGGCCCAGCAGGAAGGCCACCAGCCCCGGAGCCAGCCAGCGCTTGGGATCGCCGGCGAGGAAGGCGTCGCCGAGGGCGCAGAGGGCGAAACCGGCGGCCAGGATGGTCCAGGTCGCGGGCGTGGGCAGGGCGACATCGGATATCAACGGCACGAACGCGGCGATGGTCGCCCCCAACGCCAAGGCGCCGACGGCCAGGGTCTTGACCACGGTGCGAAGGGCCGATGGAGACCGCCCGCTGAAGACAAAGCCATACAGCAACGCCGTCAGGATCGAGGCGAGAAGCAACAGAGAAAAAGACAAGCCCGCCGCCGGCGACAGGGCGTTGACCGGGCCAAACTGCTGGTCGGGACGGATGCCGATATGGCTGTCGATCGTCGGTGGCGCCTTTTCGACCGCCGCCTGCACCGCGCCCGTGGCGGCGGCGCGCGCTGGAACCATCGGCTGTTGCATCTACCCCTCACCGGACCCTGGTTTGGGCGAAGACTACTCGCACCGCGATGAATGTCGCGCGGAACCTTGCCGTTCTCGCCGTCGCGGCCAGTCCCCGTTCGAGCTATTTCAGAAAGCCGCCCAGGGCGATCATGACGACCATGGAGCGCCAGAACCAGAGCCAGGCCCAAGCGACGTCGGCTGACCGGGTAAGCGCGGCGTCGTCGGTCCGACCAGGGAATAGGGGCGTTCGGGTGGCGATGAAGAGGCAGGTCAACAGGCCCACCGCGGCCCAGCCGATGGGTGCAAAGATCACAGCGCCCAGAGCAAGCAACACGCCGAAAATGTGCAGGGCGATCCGGAAGGTCCGGCCGCCACAACGCCGCCCCAGCATCAGTGCGGGCAACCCGACAACAGCGCCCAGGACCACAGCCGGCCAGGGCTGAAAGTCCAGACGGCCTTCGGTCATCAGGGCGGCGCAGACCGGCGCAAGCCCTGACCCCGCCGCCGCCAGCAGACCTGCAATCGGACGCGGCCAGAGCAGCTCGCCACTCAGAAGCAGTTCGCTGAGCATCGCCAGCACCAGCATCGCGGCCAAGCCGGCCAGCCGGACCATCAACACCTCTTGATCCGCGGAGTTTCTGATGAAGTGCGGCGCCGCGACCGCGGTGACGGCCAGCAACAGGCAACCGAGCAGCATCACCAGTCCAGGCGCCGCCAGGCCGATCGCACGGCTCACGGGACGGTCGCCCCACCCCCTGAGACAGACAATGCTCATGACGGTTGGCACCATGATGAGGCCTTCCGGCTCAAAGCTCACGGCGTCATCTCTGGATCAGAAGTCACGACATCCCCCGTGCCTGCGGGGGCTTTTGCCCCCGCCCCAAATGGCTCTGTTCGCCCTCAGCCCTCGTCGGGCGCCAGGAACCGTCGCGCCGCCGCCTTGTGGCGATCCTTGACATATTTTCCGGCCACGGCCAGCAGGGCGGCGATCACCGCAGCGTCGTCGGTGAAGCCGATGCCGACCAGGACGTCGGGAATGGCGTCGGTGGGCAGGACGAAATAGGCCAGGGCCGCCATCATCATGCCCTTGGCGGCCATCGGGGTTTCCGGATCGCGCGCACACCACCAGACCGACAGCACATCATCGAGGAACGGCACCTGGGCGGCGACCTTGCGAATCTTGGGCCAGAAGCCCCGAGCCACCCGCATCTCGTTGACCCTGACGGTTTCGGGGACGAGGGCCTTCTTCGGATCGATCACCGCTTCGGCCCCATTCTTTGGCGGCTTGACGTCGGGTGACGGCTTGGCTTTCGCGCTCACGGGGCTAAACCCTCTCTTCGAAACATCTATTCAACACGATCAGGATGGGAGACGTCCATGAAACTCGATAGTTCCGTCGCCGCCGTTGTCACCGGCGGGGCCTCCGGCCTCGGCGAGGCCACGGTCCGCGCCCTCGTCGCCAAGGGCGTCAAGGTCGCCATCTTCGACCTCGACCGCCAGCAGGAGCGCGGCGAGGCCCTGGAGAAGGAGTTGGGGGTGACCTTCTGCGCCGTCAACGTCACCAGCGACGCTGACGTCGACGCCGGCTTTGAAAAGGCCCGCGCCGCCAACGGCCAGGAGCGGATTCTCGTCAACTGCGCCGGCACGGGCAACGCCGCCAAGACCGCCAGCCGCGACAAGACCACCGGCGCCATCAAGCACTTCCCGCTGGCCCACTTCGACATGATCATCCAGATCAACCTGATCGGCACCTTCCGCTGCATCGCCAAGAGCGCGGCCGGCATGCTGACCCTGGACCCGCTGGAAGACGGCGAGCGCGGCGCCATCGTCAACACGGCCAGCGTGGCGGCCGAGGACGGCCAGATGGGCCAGGCGGCCTATTCGGCCTCCAAGGGCGGCGTGGTCGGCATGACCCTGCCGATCGCCCGCGACCTGATGGGCGAGGGCATCCGGGTGAACACCATCCTGCCGGGCATCTTCAACACCCCGCTGATGAACGCCGCCCCGCCGCAGGTGAAGGAAGCCCTGGCAGCCTCGGTGCCCTTCCCCAAGCGTCTCGGCCTGGCCGAGGAATACGCCTCCCTGGCCCTGGAAATGATTTCCAACGGCTACTTCAACGGCGAGGACGTCCGCCTCGACGGCGCCATCCGCATGGCGCCGCGCTAAGCCGCGAAAACAGCGTCATCCTCGGGGCGTTGTCCCCGGGGCCCTCTGTTCCGCCGCCGCGATCCTATAGACGGGTCGCGGCGGCGTTCGTGTTTCTGAGGCCAGGATTTGGCGCTTGGCGTCGCCATGGGTCCTCGGGACGGGCCCGAGGATGACGGCGCTGGGCGATCAGCGCGGTTCAGGCCGGACGATGCCGGGGCCGAGGTTGGCCACGACTTCGCGGGCGTTGAAGCTGTGCTCCGGTCCGCCCGGCGAGGCGCCGCGATACATGACGATCTCGGCCGAGGCCTCGAAGCGGGTCACCGTCCGCATGTCCATCTCGTCCGCCCAGAAGCGGTCGTTGTACCAGGGATCCCACACCCGCCAGCCGTAGCGGGGGCCGAAATAGCGCCAGCTGGGACGCCAGTAGCCGTAGCCGAAGCGGCCGGGGCCAGGATCGTAGTAGGTGCGGCGGTCGGCGCTGGTCTGGCGATCGGCCAGCACGAAGCCGTCATAGCCTTGCGACAGGGTCAGTTCGGCCGCCCGGTACAGCAGATAGCGCTCGACGGTGTCCCGCGAGGTCAGGCTGTTGCCCGAGAAGCTGACCCGGAAGCGGTCGGCGGTGATCCGCTGGTCGGTGTAGCCGCCGGAGACCGACTGGCCGCGGACATTGGGCTGATAAGGGGTGGCGGTGGCGCAGGCGCCGAGCGTGAGGCCGGACAGGCCCAGCACCGCGGCGACCGCCAGGGCTCTGGCTTTGCTCATCTTGGCTCTCCCGTGGCCGCGTCATCGGCTGACGCGGCGCGTGTTGACGATATGCCACCATAACACCTCGCGGCGGCGCAGAGTTGCGCCGGATCAAGGCGGGGTGATGACAGCGGCCCGTGCGCCCGGTGTTCAGTGGCGGCTCAGGATCAGGACCGCCGCCATGATCAGCAGGCCGCCGACCGCGTAGCGGAACAGGCGGCGAAAGGCCGGCTCGGTCATCCGGGCGGCGAGCGCCGCACCCCCGAGGCCGTAGGCGGTCATGGTGATGAAATCCATGCCGATGGTGGCGATGGCGAACATCACCAGCTGCAGCGGAACCGGCCGCTGCGGATCGATGAAGGGCGGCAGCACCCCGGCGAAGAAGACCAGGGCCTTGGGGTTGGCCAGCTGCACCGCGAAGCCGTCGCGAAAGGCCGAGCGGCTGAGATGGGTGTCGGGAGCCTCGGCCTCCGGGGCGTTGCGCCAGCCGGCCAGCAGCGAGCTGATCCCCAGCCAGGCGACATAGAGGCCGCCGGCGATGGCCAGCAGCCTGAAGGCCTGGGGAAAGGCGATGACCAGGGCGCCGAGGCCCAGGGCGGCGCCGGCGAACCACACCAGGGTGGCGCTGCTCATGCCGACCACCCCTTCCAGCACCGCGCCGCGTCCGCGCCGCATGCCGTTGGCGATGGAGAACAGATTGGCCGGCCCCGGCGTCGCGGCCAGCACCGACATGGTGGCCAGGAAGGCGGCGTAGCGGGCGGGATCGACGGGGAGGATCATGGCCGGCGGTTTAGGGCAATTGTTGCGCTGGGCAAGGGGGTGCGGCGTGTCAGGTGGCGCGCTCACGCCCTTGCCGTCAACACACCCTCGCCGTCACCGCCGGACTTGTTCCGGTGGTCCATAGACTCAGGCCATCGAAGGGTGGCGGCGAGCGATGCGCCCGGACTTCTTCAGTTCGCGATAATGGACCACCGGAACAAGTCCGGTGGTGACGGTTGGCAGTGGCCCTGAAGGCCGCCGCCCCGCCTCCTAAAGCCCCAACCGCCGGGCCCGGCCGGCGATGGTCAGGGCCAGGCGCTCGGCAATCAGGTGGTCCGGGGAGCCGGTCTGTTTGCAGGCCTTGTCGGCGGCGAGGATTTCCGGCTGCAGGGCGTCGATATGGTCCAGGGTCCAGGCCCGGGCCTGGCGCAGGAATTCCCGCTCCTGTTTCCAGAACACCCCGGAGGCCTTGGCCGCCTCGGCCAGGCCGGCGCCGCTGGCGTGCAGGGTCAGGGTGCGGCGCAGCTTGGCCAGGTGCATGCCCATGGCCCGCACCGCCGGCGGGCCGGTCTCGCCCTCGGCGGCGGCGCGGGCGAGGCCGGCGTGGGCGGCGCCCAGACGGCCGCCGAAGGCGTCGTTGGCGGCGTCGAACAGCGAGGCCTCGGGCTCCACGCCCAGGAATTCCTCCAGCTCGGCGGCGCCGACCTGACGGCCGCTGCCGGGGCCGATCCACAGGATCAGCCGCTCGATCTCCTGCCGGGCCACACCCCGCTCCTTGGGCATGCGCGAGGCGAACAGGTCCATGGCCGCCGAATCGAGGCTGACCTTGTCGGCGGCCAGGGCCTCGCGGGCCATGCGGGCGACGTCGCCCTGTTCGTCCTCGTAGCAGGGGATGGCGGCGCAGCCGGCGGCCTTCTCGGCGGCCTTGCGCAGGGCCGAGTCGCGCCCCAGGGCCCCGGCCTCGACGATCAGGAAGGCGTCGGGATTGAGGGTTCCGGCCGCATGGGCGGTGAGGGCCTCGGCGGCGGTCTTGTCCGGCGCCGCCCGCTCGCCGGTCAGCCGCACCCGCACCAGCCGCCGCCCGCCCATCATCGACAAGGCGGTCAGCTCCTCCTCCAGCCGCCCGGCCTGATCGAGATCCATCTCGGTCAGCATGGCGACGTTGAAGGGATCGTTGAGGTCTGGCGTGATCACCCGCGCCAGGGCGTCGGCCCGCTCCCGCACCCCGCCCCGGTCGCGGCCATAGAGCAGCACCGCCCGGATATCCCCCGGCGGGCTCTTGAGCAGGCGTTCGACGTCGGGGCGCTTGGAGACGATCATGCAGGCGTCAATCTAGGCTGCGTCTGGCGCCCCGTCACCGTCGGAATGGCGGCCGGAAGCAGGATCGGCATGGCCGAGATAGGCGCGGCCCAGCCGGACCAGTTCATCCTCGAACGCCGGGTCCAGCAGGAAGGGCTGGTCCTCCATCACCGCCGCCCGCATCACCCCGTGCACGGCCCGGTAAAGGACGAAGGCCTGGATCGGCGTCAGGGCCTGGCCGTCCGCATTGCGCGGCGGGGGCATGGCGGCGAAGCCGTCGGCGCTGACCGGATCGGCGGCCAGCAGCGCGACCACCGCCGCCCTGCGCGCCGTTCGCCGACCCTCGAAGGCATGGAGAAAGGCGCGGATCGCCGCCCGGTCGGGCGCCAGGCCCGGCGGCGGCGAGGTAAGGGCGGCCATCAGCCGGGCGTCGACCGCGTCCCGCTCGCGCCTGGCCAGGGCGATCAGGATCGCGCGCTTGTCGGGGAAGTAGCGATAGAGGGCGCCGATGCTGACCCCGGCGCGGGCCGCCACGGCGTTGGTGTTGAAACCGACCTCGCCCCTCGCCTCCAGAACCTGAGCCGCCGCCTCGAGAATCGCCGCCACCGAGGCGCGCGAGCGGGCTTGCCGGGGGCTGGCGCGCCCGCAATCAGGGGGATTGTCGCTCATCACCGGCCTCCGCCGGCCCAGGGCCGGAACCCGAGTACGAAAACGCGAGCATTGCTCATATTCTGTGGTCCCGCCACCCTTCCGGAGCCGCAGATGACCTGGGCCACGCAACGCCTCGACGCCCTGATCGCCGGACAGGCGCAGCCGCCGCCGGTGGTGGAGACCCTGAAGCTGGGTCTACTGGAGGCCTGGGGCCCGGGCTGGATCCGCAAGCACTGGACGCCGCAGCCGGACCTGGCCAATGGCGACGGCTCGATGTTCGGCGGCTATCTGGCCGCCCTGGCCGACCAGGCCCTGGCCTTTGCGGCCATGACCGTGGTGGAGGACGGCATGGCCTTCCGCACCCTGAACCTGCAGGTGAATTTTATCCGGGTGACCCGCATGGTTCCCCTGGCCATCGAGGCGCGGGTCCTCGCCACGACCCGGCAGGTGATCACCGTCCGGGCGGAGTTCCGCCGCGAGGACGAGACGCTCATCGCCGAGGCGACGGCGCAGCAGTTCCTGCAGCCGTTTCCCGGGTAGGGGGTGGCGGTCCGGGAAGGGGTGAAGGTCGGGGGCGGCGCGACCGATCCCGCAGCGACTACTGTCCGCGTTTCAGCATCCACACCGCCAGGTCCATCTGGATCTTGCGGGCCAGTTCGTCGGCGACCTTCTGTTCGGCGTCCTGCTGGGCGGCGATGGCGGCATAGGGCTGGTCGGCGCGGTCGAAGGTCACCTCGGCGCGGCTGGAGCCCTGGGCCGCCGTCTCGCCGGTGGCGCGGGAGACCAGCTTCCAGTCGGCGTTGACCACATATTCGTAGCGGCTGGCGACGCCGTCCGGGCGGCGGCCGCGCGGGATGCGCTGTTCCTTCAGCGCCAGCTCCAGCCGCCATTGCGGCGGGGCGGCGGCGTCATGGGCCAGGGCGTCGTCGAGGGATTCCCGCAGCAGGGCGCCGGTGCGCCCCTCCGGCGCGATGGTCTCGATCGCCGACAGCCCCGGCGAGACCCCAGGCGCCGCATAGAGGGGCGTGAAGCCGCAGCCGCCCAGCGGCGCCGCCAGAAGCAGGGCGCCGAGGATCGCGAAAAGGCCGGCGGGTCTGGTCATGTTCAGTTGGCCACGATGTTGACGATACGGTCCTGCACCACGATCACCTTGCGGACGGTCAGGCCGGCAAGGTGGACCGAAACGGCCGGGTCCGCCAGCGCCAGGGCGCGGACGTCAGCCTCGGCGGCGCCCTTGGCGACCGTGACCTCGCCGCGACGCTTGCCGTTGACCTGCACCGGCAGCACGACCTCGCTGTCGGCGACCAGGGCGGCGTCGGCCTGCGGCCAGGCGACATCGACGATCATTCCGGGCTGGCCCAGCCGGGTCCAGCAGGCCTCGGCCAGGTGCGGCACGAAGGGGTTGATAAGCCGCGCCAGGATGCTCAGGGCCTCGTGACGGGCGGCCAGCACCGCGTCGGAGGCGCCGGCGGCGGGATGGGCCCGCAGCGTGCCGAGGAACTCATACAGCCGCGCGACGCCGCTGTTGAACCGGAAGCCGGCGATGGAGTCGCCGACGGCGCCGATCAGCTTGTGGGCCGCGCGGCGCAGTTCCAGCGCCGCCGGGTCGTCGGTCAGCGGCGGGACGGGGCCCTCCGGCTGGCTGTCGAACTCGTTCCAGACGCGGTGTATGAAGCGGTTGGCGCCCTCGACCCCGGCGTTGGTCCATTGCACGTCGCGCTCGGGCGGGCTGTCGCTCATCACGAACAGGCGGGCGGCGTCGACGCCGTAGGTGTCGAAGATCTCCTCCGGCGCCACGACGTTCTTCTTCGACTTCGACATCTTCTCGATGTCGCCGATGGTCAGGGTCTCGCCGGTGGACTTCACCCGGGCGACCCGCGCGCCGCCCTCGGTGGCGAACTCGACCTGGGCCGGCTCGACGAAGGCGCCGTCAGCGCCCCTGTAGGTCTCGTGGGTGACCATGCCCTGGGTGAACAGCCCGGCGAAAGGCTCCTCGACCGACAGCATGCCCTGGTCCTTCAGGGCCCGGGTGATGAAGCGGGCGTAGAGCAGGTGCAGGACCGCATGCTCGACCCCGCCGATATACTGGTCGACCGGCATCCAGCGGTCGGCGGCGGCCTTGTCGATCGGCTCGGCGGCGTTCGGATTGGCGAAGCGGGCGAAGTACCAGCTGGAATCGACGAAGGTGTCGAGGGTGTCGGTCTCGCGCTGGGCGTCGGCGCCGCAGGACGGGCATTTGACATGCTTCCAGGTCGGATGCCGCGCCAGGGGATTGCCGGGAACGTCGAAACTGACGTCTTCGGGCAGCACCACCGGCAACTCGTCCTGCGGCACCCCGACCGGACCGCAGGCCTGGCAGTGGATGATCGGAATCGGACAGCCCCAGTAGCGCTGGCGGGAGACCCCCCAGTCGCGCAGGCGATAGACGGTGGCGCCCTGGCCCTGACCCTGGGCCTCGATGCGGTCAATGGCGGCGGCCTTGGCCTGTTCGATCGTCATCCCGTCCATGAAGTCGGAATTGAAGATCTTGCCGGGCCCGACATAGGCTTCCGAGCCGATCATGAAGGTGGCCGGATGGGCGTCGGAGGGCAGCACCACCGGCTTGACCGGCAGGCCGTACTTGCGGGCGAAGTCCAGGTCCCGCTGGTCATGGCCCGGGCAGCCGAAGATGGCCCCGGTCCCGTAGTCCATGAGCACGAAGTTGGCGATCCACACCGGCACGGTCCAGGACGGATCGAAGGGATGGACCACCGACAGGCCGGTCTCCAGGCCCAGCTTCTCGCCGGCCTCGATCTCCGCCTCGCTGGTCCCGCCGGCGCGGCAGCGGGCGACGAACTCGGCCACCTTCGGATCGGCGGCCGCCAACTGCTCGGCCAGGGGGTGATCGGGGGCGATGGCCATGAAGCTGGCCCCGAACAGGGTGTCGGGCCGGGTGGTATAGACCTCCAGCCCGTCTTCCAGCCCCGCGGGCGCGGCGCCCGACCAGCGCCAGGTCATGCGCAGGCCCCGCGAGCGGCCGATCCAGTTTTCCTGCATCAGCCGGACCTTGTCGGGCCAGCGGTCCAGGGTCGACAGCCCCTCGATCAGGGCGTCGGCATAGTCGGTGATGCGCAGAAACCACTGGGTCAGCTTGCGCTTCTCGACCAGGGCGTCGGAGCGCCAGCCGCGGCCATCGATGACCTGTTCGTTGGCCAGGACGGTCATGTCGACCGGGTCCCAGTTGACCGTCGCCTCGCGCCGGTAGACCAGGCCGCTCTGGTACAGCTTCAGGAACCAGGCCTGCTGCTGGCCATAGTATTCGGGATCGCAGGTGGCGAACTCGCGCGACCAATCGATCGAGGTCCCCAGCAGCTTGAAGGGCTCGCGCATGGCCGCGATGTTGTCGTAGGTCCAGCCCTTGGGGTGGACGCCCCGTTCCATGGCCGCGTTCTCGGCCGGCATGCCAAAGGCGTCCCAGCCCATCGGATGCAGCACCGCATAGCCCTGGGCCCGGCGATAGCGCGCCACCACGTCGCCCATGGTGTAGTTGCGCACATGGCCCATGTGCATGCGCCCCGACGGATAGGGGAACATCTCGAGGATGTAGTATTTCGGCCGCGTATCGTCGTCCGCCGTGCGGAACACATCAGCCTTGGCCCAGGCGTCGCGCTGCCTGGGCTCGTTTTCCTTGGGATTATAGCGAGCCATGGCCGGTGTTTAGGGCGCGGCCGCGCGCTCGGCAATAACCGTCAGCCTTCCCCCGCGCGCCAGACGGCGAGGGAAGGCTGAACCGGGATTACTTGAGGCCGATATTGGCCAGATGCAGCTTGCGGGCCCGGTCGAGGATGGCGTTTTCCATGTCCGCCTCGGTCTGGGCCGCCGTCGGGGCGTCGGTCCAGGTTCCGCCGTTGTTGACCTGCTTGAA
This sequence comes from Caulobacter sp., assembly GCA_016125585.1. Classification (GTDB taxonomy): domain Bacteria; phylum Pseudomonadota; class Alphaproteobacteria; order Caulobacterales; family Caulobacteraceae; genus Caulobacter. The sequence goes on along the minus strand of WGLL01000002.1, from coordinate 174,733 downwards.
CACCGTGACGTTCAGGGCGTCGGCCCGAAGGCGGGTGTCGAGGATGTAGACGGTGACCTTGAACCGCTCATCGGGGGTCTTGGGGTCGGTGTACCAGTCGGTGATGATCACGCCGCCGTAGGGGTCGGCCGAGGCCAGGGGCATGAAATCGATGACGTCGAGGGAGGCGCGCCACAGGTAGCTGTTGACGCCGATCTCCGTTCCCTTGTCGACCTTGCTCTTGGCGCCGAAGCCGAACAGGCCGCCGCCGCCCTCCTTGACGGTCCTGGGACCGCTGGTGCCGCAGGCGGCCAGGGCCGCCGTCATCACTACTACCGCGCTCAACCTGAACGCCCCGCGCGCAAACCGCATGCCTCTGTGCTCCAAAATCGTTCGCCCCCGCCCCGCGGATATCGTCACTGGACCCTGAAGGCCGCTCGCCGAACCCGGCCAGCGCGACCCTCATGCTCCATCTTCGGACAGATCCTGCCCTCTTTGCCCTGATGTTTCCATTCGGGCCGAGAACCGGGTCTGGCGGCGTATTGCGCCTTAGCGGTGCGTCTACATCATGGCAGGCTCAGGTCCAATGAGGAATCTCGTGACCTTCCCGCCACAGGCGAGGCGGGAATCGTCACCCGTCCGGTGGCGGCGGTTGACCGGGCGCGCCGCCGATCCCTTATATGATGCCGAGTGGCGCACAGGATCGGTCCACGATCCGTCGGCGCGACACCGGGGTGGAAGGCACTTAGAGCAGGTCATGACCAAGGCGCGTTACATTGCGGCGACGGCTGCGCTGGTCCTGATCGGATCGGCGGGGATGGCCCACGCCCAGAGCGCCCCGGCGACCAAGCCGCCCGCCGATTTCCGCGTCCGCGGCGATTTCGACCTTCGCGACAGCCGCCTCGGCCCGACCCGGACCGAACGCAGCCTGCAGTTCGACAACAAGACCGGCAAATGGGGCGTCAAACTGGGCCTCGGCGCGCCGGTCGGCCGCGAGGCCGACGCCAAGGATCTGGAAGCAGGCGCCTATTTCCGCGTCACCCCCTCGCTCCGCATCGGCGGCGCCGTGGGCCTGGCCTCGGAACGCGACAATCCGGTTCGCCGCTCCGGCGACAAGGAAGAGGCCCCCCGCGTGCGCCTCGAGACCACCTTCAAGTTCTAGGACTGCCGGCTTCGATCGTCTGATCCGGCGCTCAGGATTTCCCTGACCGCCCGCGCATGTCCGACAACCCATCCCGCGCATCCCGGCAAAGGCCTGGACCCATCCGCGCGTTCTCAAGGCCTGAACGCCGGGCCGCCCGCCGGCCTGTGAGCGCAGCCATGCCGAAGTCTCCGCGCCCCGGCGGCTGGATCCCGGCCTTCGCCGGGATGAGCGGGGTGCTCAGTAGGGCACTTCCTCGGGCGGCCTGGCCGGTTCCGGCGTCGGGGCCCGGGGCTGGGGCGCGGGGGGCGTGTCGTTGCCCATGCCAAGGCCGGTCAGGATGTCGCCGATCGGATCGGGACCCGGCGCCGGCGGCGGCGTGACCACCCCGCCGGGGATGGGCTGGGCCTTCAGCCGCGGCAGGGCCTGACCCATGAAGCTCTTCCAGATCTGGGCCGGGGCGCCGCCGCCGGTCACCCGGCGCATCGGGGTGTTGTCGTCCTTGCCGGTCCACACCGCCACCACGAAGCCGCCGGTGTAGCCGACGAACCAGGCGTCGCGATAATCGCTGGTGGTGCCGGTCTTGCCGGCGATGTCGAAGCCCGGAACCCGCGCCCCGGCGCCGGTGCCGCGAATGACCACCTGGCGCATCATCTGGTTCATGTAGGGCAGGGCCGGACTGCCGATGACCGGCTGGCGTCCGCGCTTTTCCAGATTGTGGTCATAGAGCACCTTGCCGGCGGCGGTGCGGATGCGGCTGATGCCCCAGGCCCGGGCCTTGAAACCGCCGTTGGAGAAGGGGGCGTAGGCCTGGGCCATCTCCAGCGGGCTGACCTCGACCGCGCCGAGCGCCATCGAGGGATCGAGCTGGATCTTCGAGGTGATTCCCAGCCGCCGCGCGGTCGCCGCGACATTGGCGGTGCCGACCTCATTGGCCAGCCGGGCGGCGACGGTGTTGATCGACTGGGCCAGGGCGGTCTCCAGCGTCATCGCGCCCTGGAAGCGGCCGTTGTAGTTGCGCGGCTCCCAGTTGCCGATCTTCAGCGGCTCGTCGACCACCATGACATTGGGATTTCGCCCCTGTTCCATGGCGGTGAGATAGACAAAGGGCTTGAAGGCCGAACCGGCCTGGCGACGGGCGACGGAGGCGCGGTCGAACTGGCTCTCGGCGTAGTTGGCGCCGCCGACATAGGCCCGCACCCGGCCCTCGCCGTCGAGGGCGACCAGGGCCCCCTGCTCGACCCCGGCGGCCTTGTTCTTGGCCACCCCGGCCCGCAGCGCCTGTTCGGCGGCGGCCTGGATCGGCAGGTCGAGGGTGGTCTCGACGATCAGGTCCTCGGTCGGCTCGCCGACCAGGGCCCGCACCTGGGCGTCCATCCAGTCGGTGAAATACTGCGCCCGCTGGTTGGCCAGCACGGCCGAGACCCGCACCGGGGTCTTGATCGCCTCCTGCCGCTCCTCCTCGGTGATGGCCTTGGTGCGGACCATCTCGCTGAGCACGATGTCGGCCCGTTTGGCGGCCCGCTCGCTGGCGGAGACCGGGCTGTAGCGCGACGGCCCCTTCATCATCCCGGCCAGCAGGGCGGCCTCGCCGAGGGTCAGCTTGGAGGCCGGCTTGTTGAAATAGCGCTGCGAGGCGGCCTCGATGCCATAGGCCCCGGCGCCGAAATAGACCCGGTTCAGATAGAGGGCGAGGATCTCCTTCTTGGAGAACTTGACCTCCAGCCAGACCGCCAGGATCAGCTCCTGCACCTTGCGACGCCAGTTCTGGTCCAGGGTCAGGAACAGGTTGCGGGCCAGCTGCTGGGTGATGGTCGAGCCGCCGGCGACGACATGTCCGGCCTTCAGGTTGGCGACCCCGGCCCGGGCGATGCCGATGGGGTCGAACCCCGGGTGCCAGTAGAAGCGCCGGTCCTCGATGGCCAGGAAGGCCTTGGGCACATAGTCGGGCAGCTTGTCGAGGTCGACCGGCGGCGCATACTGGCTGCCGCGCACCGCGATCAGGGCGCCGGAGCGGTCGAGATAGGAGATCGACGGCTGGCGGGTGACCTCATTGAGTTTGGAGACGTCCGGCAGGTCGATGGCGAACACCGCCAGGAAGGCCACCAGGAAGATCAGACTCCAGACGCCGACCACCATGCCCCAGTAGAGGATCGCCTGCAGGGGCGTACGCCTGACGCCGGGTCCGCCCGCCTGTGGGTTGGCCATGATGTGGTCTTGCCTGCTCTGGTGTCTTCCGGCCGCTTCTTAACCTGACGGGCGCGGCCGCTCCATCATGATAGACAGAGTATGAAGACGGCGTTTTGACGGCCCCGATGTCCGCAGCCGGTGCACACGCCGCGCCGGCGCGTCCCGGTTTCTGTCCATGGACTGATCAAGCGCGGCGCGCGGCAAGCGGTTCCGCCTCCTGAACCCGCAACGCGTTTCCGTTCATTCGCCGGTCAGGTTGGGTCTGGCCAGATGTCGCCATCGGCAACGATCACCGTCAGGGAGGACGGATCATGAGCACGATGGATTTTGCGGAATCAGCCAGAAAGCCCCGGCGGCGCGGCGCCCTGATCGTCATGGCCCTGGCCAGCCTGGTGTTCGTCGGATCGGTGGTCATCCGCCCGGCCCAGGTCGAGGAGACCCATCCCCTGCAGGCGGCCATCGACCCGGTGGTCGAGGCGGTGCAGGCCGCGCCCATCGAGGAAAGCCCCGCCGAGACCGCCGTCGCCGCCGCCCAGGGCGCGGCCCAGGGGGCGGCGGACGCAGCGCAGGAGGCCTCGCCCATCGACTGGGCGATGATCGGCTCGGCCCTGACCTTCATCTTCACCGGCCTGGGGGCCATCTCCGGCGTGATCTTCGGCTGGCGCAACGACCGGCGGCGCGAGCGGCTGGCCGATCTGCGGGAACATGAGCTGAGGCTGGAAATCGCCCGGCTGCGCGAGCAGGTCGCCGCCTGAGCCCGAGCCTGACGCGCCGAGCCGGGGCCCCTCAGTCCTGCTCGTCCGGAGTGTTGAAATTGACGAAGGCGGCGCTGTCTTCAAACCGGGCCAGGGCCATGCCGGCTTCGTCCTGAAAGGCTCGCACGGGCGGATGCCCCGCCGCCAGGGCCAGCGTCAGGGGCGCCAGCAGGGCGGGGCGCCACAGGGCGCAGAGGGGCTGGCGGCCGTCAGGGCTGACGGCGGAGGCGCCGGGACCCTCGCCCGCTGCCGCCAGCAGCCGGCGCGCCAGATCGGCCGGGAGGCGGGGCGTGTCGCAGGGCGCGGTCAAGAGCCAGTCGGCCTGCTGGTCCAGAGCCCAAGCCAACCCCGCCGCCACGCCGGACAAGGGGCCGTCCGGCGTCCCGGGCGCGTCGGCAAGCAGAGGGTGGTTTCCCGCCTTGGCGAGGGCCGCCGCGGCTGAGCCTTCGGGCGCATTGACCGCCAGGACAGCGCAGTCCGGCCGCAGGGCGGACAGGCTCCAGTCCAGCAACGGTTGTCCCCGCAGCAGGGCGGCGGCCTTTTCGGCCCCGAACCGGCGCGAGCGCCCGCCCGCCAGCACAAGGCCGGCGATGCGCGGGGATGAAGTGGGGGTGGTCATGTCCGGCCGCCCGATCCCGACCTGACGGGGCGTGAAATTGGGGGATGCGGCCTAATGGACGCCCAGTTCGAGGGTCTCGAACTGCGAATGGCTCTGGCGGGACTGGGCGCCGGGCACGGGCAACAGCATCGCGATGGCGATGGCGAGCACGGCGGCGGCGATGAAGAGGGCCTTGACGGCCATGGCGAGTGTTCCCGTATCGATGGCGCCACAATAGCGCCTTGTGTCTTAACGCTACGCAAACATCGGGGTTCCGGATGCAGAAAAGGTGAAAACAGAAAGGGGCGCCGGAGGAATTCCGGCGCCCCGATCAGGTAGAACAAGGTTTCCAGCGACTCTGAAGTCGCCAGTTCTGCGCTTTTACTCAAACGCTTCGAAGAGGCCGGCGGCGCCAGCCAGATCCGCAAGACGGATCTGGCCACTTCAGGCTGTGGGCGACCCTCGATCATTGCCGGACCGGCGAGCGGCGGCATAATGGGCCCATGATCCACCGACGCACACTGCTGGCCCTGTCCGCGACGAGCCTGCTCATCCCAACGGCCTCAAGGGCCGCCGTCCCCGATTCTACAGTCGTTCTTTGGGAAACCCTCGCGGCCGCACGCCGGAGGGAGGCGAAGCGGGATGACGATGAGGCCGTTGCCGAAGAGTCCATGGTCGAAGACATCATCGCCCGCCTGACCTCGGCGGGGGCTCAAACGGCGCAGGCGTTCGAATCCGGACTCAATGACGCCATGCGCCGGGCCTACCGCTGGGACCTCTGGGGCGCGGGCTATGTCATCCATGGCGGCCTGTCCGATGACGGCTTCGCCTATTTTCGCGCCTGGCTGATCGCCCAGGGCCAGGAGGCCTTCGAGCAGGCTCTGGCAGACCCGGATGGTCTGGCTGTGCTTGTCCCCGCCGACCGCCAGGGTCCGCTGGAGTTGGAGTCTCTGCTCTACGCTGGCGCCACTGCCTGGGAAGCGGCGACAGGCCAAAGCCCGAACGGCCCGCAGTGGCAATCAAGCGACCTGACCGGCGCCGAGCCGGCCGGCGAGCCTTTCGACGAGGCGACGCTCGCGGGTCGCTACCCGAGGCTCACCGCCCGCTTCGGGAGTGCGCCGCTGGGCTAGGCCAATAGACCGGCGGCGCCAGCCAGATCCGCAAGGCGGATCTGGCCACTTCAAGCTATGGGCGCCGTCCTCCGGCCTTCCGGGATGATCAGAAGACCTCAAAGAGGCCGGCGGCGCCAGCCAGATCCGCAAGGCGGATCTGGCCACTTCAGGCTATGGGCGCCGTCCTCCGGCCTCGCCGGATGATCAGAAGACCTCGAAGAGGCCGGCGGCGCCAGCCAGATCCGCAAGGCGGATCTGGCCACTTCAAGCTATGGGCGCCGTCCTCCGGCCTCCCAGGATGACTAGAAGACCTCGAAGAGGCCGGCGGCGCCCATCCCGCCGCCGATGCACATGGTCACCACCGCATGCTTGGCCTTGCGACGACGGCCTTCCATCAGGGCGTGGCCGACGCAGCGGGCGCCGGTCATGCCGAAGGGGTGGCCGATGGCGATCGAGCCGCCGTTGACGTTGTACTTTTCCGGGTCGATGCCGAGGGTGTCGCGGCTGTAGAGGCACTGCGACGCAAAGGCTTCGTTCAGTTCCCACAGGTCGATGTCATCGACCTTCATGCCGTGACGGGCCAGCAGGCGCGGCACAGCATAGATCGGCCCGATGCCCATTTCGTCCGGCTCGCAACCAGCGACGGCGAAGCCCTTGAAACGACCCATGGGCTCCAGGCCCCGGCGCTCGGCTTCCCTGGCTTCCATCACCACCACGGCCGCGGCGCCGTCGCTGAGCTGGCTGGCGTTGCCCGCGGTGACGAAGTTGCCCTCGCCCATCACCGGCTTCAGCGAGGCCAGGCCTTCGAGGGTGGTGTCGGGACGATTGCACTCGTCCTTGTCGACCACATAGTCGACGATGCTCTCTTCCTTGGTTTCCTTGTTGACGACCTTCATCTTGGTCGCCATCGGCACGATCTCGTCCTTGAACAGGCCGGCGGCCTGGGCGGCGGCGATCCGCTGCTGGCTGCGCAGGGCGTATTCGTCCTGGTAGTCGCGGGCCACATTGTAGCGCTTGGCCACGATGTCGGCGGTGTTGATCATCGCCATCCACAGGGCCGGCTTGATCTCCATCAGCTTCTCTTCGGTGATGTGGAAGCGGTTCATGTGACCGCCGCCCTGCACCAGGGAGATCGACTCCACCCCGCCGCCGATGGCGACATCGGCGCCTTCGTTCTTGATGTAATGGGCGGCCGAGGCGATGGCCTGCAGGCCGGACGAGCAGAAGCGGTTGATGGTGGTGCCGCTGGTGGTCACCGGCAGGCCGGCCCAGATGGCGGCGTTGCGGGCGACGTTCATGCCGGTGGCGCCTTCGGGACCGCCGCAGCCCAGGATCACGTCCTCGACCTCGGCGCCTTCCAGGCCGGCGCGGGCGACGGCGTGCTGGATCGCGTGCCCGGCCATCGCCGCGCCGTGAGTGTTGTTGAAACCGCCACGGTTGGACTTGGCCAGACCGGTGCGGGCGTAGGAGACGATGACGGCGTCGCGCATGAGGGTTCCTTGGAGGATTCCTGGGGTGGGTTCAAACAGCGGTTTGAATTATCGGGCGCGACCCTAGGGGAAGCCGGACGCTGGGGAAAGATCACGCGCGCGTAAAGCGGCGTCTTGCGGCTACGGCCGCCGCCGCTAAATTTGCGCGCGTTGGAAATGGGTCCGGGGGGTTGTCTTGTCACGCATGGTCTGGGCGATGGCCGTCGCCCTGTTGTCTGGTCCTGTCGCGGCGCAGGACGCCCCCGCCCCCCCGTCCGCTGCCGTGTCCGCTCCCGCCCCTGTGACCGCGCCGCCGCCCAACCTTTCGCCGGAAGCCCACGGGCGACTGCCCTACATCGAGCTGCCGGAAATCTCGCCGGACGGACGCCGGGTCGCCTTCATCCGCCAGTTCGGCGGCATCCGCGACCTGTCGGTGATCACTCCGGGACAACGACCCCTGGTCAGTTATCAGAAGACTTTTCAGACCCGCTACGCCGGCGCGCCCTTGCCCAAGCCCGAGTCCCTGGCCTGGACCGACAACGGCTCCCTGATCATCGAATACACCTTGACCCTGGCCCCGGCCAAAGCCTCCGAGCAGCCGGAAGATTTCTGGGGCATCTTCCTGTTTCACGGTCTCGACGGCCCCGGCTATGGCGTCACGCTTGAGGACGTCTGGGGCTTTGTCGTGAGCGCCCCGGGCCAGGGGGACGGCAAGCCCTACATCGGCATGGGCGACAAGAAGGCTGTGTCCCTGATGCGGTTCGACAAGGGCAATCCCAATGCCGCGCCGCTGGACAAGCTGGCCCGGACACGCAAGGGGCGCACCGCCGGCATCTATTGGTATCCCGACGCGACCGGCCGGGTTCTGACCCGGTATCTGGTGGATGCCCCGCCCCAGCCCCGGTTTCGCATCCAGGTGAGGGACGATCCCGCCGTTGAATGGCGAACCGTCTGGGAACTGGTCTCCGACGACACCTCCGAACGGGATCTGGGGGAGTCGGGGAACGAGGGCTTCACCCCGCTGGGGTTCGAGGCGGACGGCGCCTTGATGGGCCTTGTGGTCGGTCCCGGGCGGCGGATGGCGGTGGCGCCGATGGCCCTGTCGGACGGCTCGATCGGTCCAGCCCGGCTGTCGCTCGACAAGGCCGACATCGAGGGGACGGTCGTCGACCCCTACAGCCAGATCATTGTCGGCTACCGCTACGCCGATGATCGGGAAAGGGTGCGCTGGGTCGATCCGCAGCTGGCGACGCTGGACGCCGCCGTCGCCGCGATGTTCCCAGGCCAGCGCGTCGCCATGGATTCCTGGTCGAAGGATCGCCTGGCCGCCCTGGTCGAGGTCGAGGGGCCCGGCAACGCCGGCGCCTACTGGCTGGTCCGGCCCGGCGAAGATTATCGCTTCAGGGTTGGCGACAACTATCCTGCGATTCCGCCCGAGTCCGTCGCGCCGGTCCAGGCCTACAGTTTCACTGCGCGGGATGGCCTGAAGATCGACGGGTTTCTGACCTTGCCGCCCGGACGGCGGCCGAAGGGCCTGCCGCTGATCGTCATGCCGCACGGCGGGCCGGCCGCCCGCGACGTCGATGCCTTCGACTGGTGGGCCCAGGCCCTGGCCGCCCGGGGCTATGCGGTGCTGCAACCCAACTTCCGGGGCTCGTCCGGGCAGGGGCTGGACTTCGAGGAGGCCGGTCATCGCCAGTGGGGCCGGGCCATGCAGACCGACCTTGGCGACGGCGTCGCGGCCCTGGCGGCGGACGGAACCATCGATCCCGGCCGGGTCTGCATCATAGGGGCCTCCTATGGCGGCTATGCCGCCCTGGCCGGCGCGACCCTGACGCCGGATCTCTACCGCTGCGCGGTTTCGGTCGCCGGGGTCAGCGACCTGCCGGCGATGATCCGCTACAGTCAGGGGCCCAAGCGCAAGGACACCTTCGCCCTGCGGTACTGGAGCCGGGTAATCGGCGATCCCGTGGCTGACGCGGAGGCGCTCAAGGCGGCCTCCCCGCTCTATCAGGTCGCGGCCCTGAAGGCGCCGCTGCTGCTGATCCACGGGCGCAACGACACCACCGTGCCCCTGGCGCAGTCGACCGCCATGCGCGACGCCGCGACCGCCGCCGGAAAGCAGGTCTCCTATCTGGAGCTGGAGGACGAGGATCACCACCTGCGCCGGGAGAAGACGAGAACCCAGATGCTGGCGGCGATCTACGACTTCCTGGATCGCTACAACCCGGCCGATGGAGGCGATTGACGCCCGCGCCTCCGGCCCGCACCTTCGGGCCATGAAACACCTCGCCCTCGCCGCCGCCCTGCTGCTGTCGTCCGCCGTTCCGGCCCTGGCCGAGGATCCGCCGGAGGGCGGGGCCTGGGCGTCCTGTCAGGTCAGCCAGATCAGCGCCTATCGCGACCGGCTGATGCTGAAGTGCGCCGGACCGGCGGCCAAGGACCTCGACGGCGAGGCGACGACGCCGCGCGTCTTCGCGGTCGAGACCCGCGACCCGTTGACCGAGACCCTGTTGACCCTGGCCATCGAGGCCAAGGGTCGCGGCCTGGGGCTCGACATCCTCTATGTGAAGAGCCCGGCCGCCAATCCGGACGGCTGCGACAAGGAGACCTGTCGCCGGGCCGCCGGGGTGACGTTGAAATGAGCCCGTCCCGCCTCGTCGCCTTCCTCGCCGTCCTCGCGGCGCTGGTCCCGGTCGGCGTCCTGTCCGGCGCCTCCTCCATGGCCATGGCGGCGGAGGGGGACGGGCCCGTCGCGGAGGGCCAGGCCCTGGCGACCTGCCGGGTCGCCGGGGTCTCGGTGCAGGAAGGCCTGCTGCTGATCCGCTGCGCCGAGGCGACCGCCGACGGCGTGACCCAGTTCGGCGTCGACCGCTCGACCCGCCGGTTCGAGGACATTCGCGACTTCGCGGCCTGGGCGCAGGAAAAGGACCGGCCTCTGGGGGTGCTCTATTACACCGATCCCGCTCGCAGCCCGCGCGGCTGCGCCCCCGATATCTGCCGACATCTTCTCGGCGTCGAGCGGCGATAACGGCGTCACCGCTTCGCAAGCTGTCCCGGCGGCGCCGCTTGACGCGCGCGGCATCGCGGCGGACGATCCCTGAACAACGATAAGTCAGGGATGAGACGATGGCCGATCACAGGTTCGATCTGGTGCTGCGCGGCGGCACGGTGGTGGATGGGTCGGGCGCGGCGCCCTTTCAGGCCGATGTCGGCGTCAAGGACGGCCTGATCGCGGCGGTGGGCCCCGGTCTCGCCCCCGGCGCCGAGGAGATCGACGCGACCGGCCGGCTGGTGACCCCGGGCTTTGTCGACATCCACACCCACTATGACGGCCAGGCCACCTGGGATAACCGGCTCAACCCCTCCAGCGGCCATGGCGTGACCACCATCGTCATGGGCAACTGCGGCGTCGGCTTCGCCCCCTGCAAGCCGGAGGATCACGACCGGCTGGTGCGGCTGATGGAGGGGGTGGAGGACATCCCCTTCCCGGTGCTGACCGAGGGCCTGCCCTGGACCTGGGAGAGTTTCCCCGACTATCTCGACGCTCTCGACCAGCGGCGGTTCGACATCGATCTGGCCGCCCAGCTGCCGCACGCGGCCCTGCGGGTCTTCGTCATGGGCGAGCGCGGCGCCAACCGCGAGCCGGCGACGGCGGAGAACATCGAACAGATGGCCGCCATCGCCCGGGCGGCGATGGAGGCCGGCGCCATCGGCTTCTCCACCAGCCGCACCCTCAACCACCGCACCAGCGACGGCCAGCCGACCCCGACCCTGAACGCCGGGGAGGACGAGCTGACCGGCATCGCCATGGGCATGAAGGCGGCCGGGCGCGGGGTGCTGCAACTGGTCAGCGACTTCGCCCCCGATCCGGCCGAGGAGGTGGCCATGTTCCGCCGCCTGGCCGAAAAGAGCGGCCGGCCGCTCAGCTTCACCCTGGCCCAGAGCGCCAAGGCCCCTCAGCTGTGGAAGATGCTGCTGAAGACGGTGGAAGAGGCGGTCGACGCCGGCGTGCCGATGAAGGCCCAGGTCTGCGGCCGCCCGGTCGGGGTGCTGTTCGGGCTGGAACTGACCCTCAACCCCTTCAGCCAGACCGAGACCTACAAGGCCATCGCCCACCTGCCGCTGGCCGAGCGGGCCGCGGCCATGGCGGATCCGGCTTTCCGCGCCCGTCTGCTCAACGAAAGCGGCGCGCAGAAGGGACCGTTCGGCGGCAGCATGCTGCAGGCTTGGGACAACATGTACCTGCTGGGCGACCAGCCCGACTATGAACAGCCGACCAGCCAGACGGTGCAGGCCCTGGCGGCCGGACGCGGGATCTGGCCCGAGGATCTGGCCATCGACCACATGCTGAGTCATGGCGGCCGGGGGATGCTGTATCACCCCTTCCTCAACTACGCCGAGGGCAGTCTCGACCCCAGCTACGCCATGCTGGGCCACCGCGACACGGTGCCGGGACTGTCGGACGGCGGGGCCCATGTCGGCATGATCTGCGACGGCAGCTTCCCGACCACCATGCTGACCCACTGGACCCGCGACCGCACCCGGGGGCCGAAATTCAGCGTCGAGCAGGTGGTCAGGATGCAGACCCGCGACACCGCCGAGGCGGTGGGCCTGCTGGATCGCGGCCTGATCGAGCCGGGCCTGCGGGCCGATCTCAATGTCATCGACTATGACGCCCTGACCCTGCATGCCCCGGCGGTCGCCTATGACCTGCCCGCCGGCGGGCGGCGGCTGGTGCAGAAGGCCGACGGCTATGTGGCGACGATCGTCGCAGGCCAGGTCACCTATCGCGACGGCGAGCCGACCGGCGCCCTGCCAGGGCGTCTGGTGCGCGGGGCCAGGAGCGCGCCGGTGGCGATGGCCGCCGAGTAGGGCCCAGAGCGGGGTTAGACCGCCGCCGCCACCGGCCGCATCTGGTCGCTGATGGCCCGGGCCACGGCCCGGGGATCGGCGACGGCGGTGATCGGACGGCCGACGACCAGATGGCTGGCGCCGTCGGCCAGGGCCTCGGCCGGGGTCGCCGCCCGGGCCTGGTCGTTCATCGCCGCGCCGGCCGGCCGCACGCCGGGGGTGACCACCAGAAAGTCCGGACCGCCGATGCGCCGGGCCAGGGCGGCCTCATGCGGGCTGGCCACCACCCCGTCGAGGCCGGCGTCGACCGCCTGGCGCACCCGCCGCTCGATCAGGGCCTCGACGCCCATGCCGTAGCCGATTTGCGCCAGGTCCTGGCCGCTGAGGCTGGTCAGGACGGTGACGCCGAGAATTTTCGCCGAGCGCTCGTTTGCGCGGCCGCGCACCGCCGCCTCCATCACCTGGGGCTCGGCGTGGACCGTCAGCAGGTCGCAGGCGCCGCTGGCGACGATGGCGGCGGTCGCCTTCTCCACCGTCGCGCCGATGTCGTGCAGTTTCCAGTCGAGGAAGACGTCGCGGCCCCTGGCCTTGAGGTCGCAGGCCATCTCCATGCCGCCGCTGGCCAGCAGCTGCAGACCGACCTTGTAGAAGGCGACGCTGTCGCCGAGGATCTCGACCATGGCTTCGGCCTCGGCGCGGGTCGGCAGGTCAAGGGCGACGATCAGGCGGGGATCAGCGGACATGACAGGGCTCCGGCGCGGGAGATCCACCGCGCGACAAATCAGATTTTGGGCTAAGCAGGTTCAATGAGCGTCACAGACTTCGCCGTCAACTTCTTCGTCGCCCTGTTCGCCCTGATCGATCCGATCGGCAACGTGCCGGTATTCGCGGCCGCGACGGCGGGCGCCCTGGCCTCCGGGCGGCGCATGGTGGCGCTGTTCATCTGCGCCTTCGCCTTCCTGTTCCTGACCTTCTTCTACTTCACCGGCGTCACCCTGCTGGAGTTCTTCGGCATCTCCCTGCCGGCCTTCCGCATCGCCGGCGGGGTGATCCTGTTCCTGCTGGGCCTCGACATGGCCCGCGACGACTTCACCGGAAAGTTCGCCGACGCCGCCGAGGCCGGCGAGGTCGAGGGCGCCGCCGCCTACGCCCGCCGCCGCTTCGAGCGGCTGGTGGTGCCCTTCGCCATGCCCCTGCTGATCGGGCCGGGGGCCATCTCCACCGTCGTCATCTACGCCAGCAAGGCCAAGAAGCTGGGACCGGCGGGGGATCTGGTCGGGGTGCTGGTGCTGCTGGGGGTGTCGCTGGCCACGATGATCTGCTTCTGGCTGACCCCGCTGATCAGCCGGGCCCTGGGCCGCATCGGCATGACCATCATCGTCCGGGTGCTGGGGCTGATCGTCTGCGCCATGGCCGTGCAGTTCATCATCTCCGGCGTGGCCGAGACCACCCGCAACCTGGTGCAGCCCGAGGCGGCGGCGCCCTACGCCAGCTCCTAGACCCCGCGCGGCCTGACAACCGGCCGCGTCCGCCATTCCGGGGGGCGGATCAGAAGGCCGCGACGACCAGCGCCGCCCCGCCCGCGCAGGCCAGGGCGGCCAGAAGCAGCAGCCCGGCCCTCGTCCAGCGGCCGCCGACGCCTTCAAGGGCGGTCAGCAGACCTCCGGTCGATCCGCCCCGCAAGGCCTCGGGCAGCACAGCCGCGCCAAGACGGTCGGCCTTCCTGGGTCCGCCGACGGCGGCGACGACGGCGAGAATCAGCGCCCCGAGGGCGAAGACAGAGAGCACGGCGGCGAGGAACGGCATCTGACCCTCCGGTCGGGCGGTCAGGCCCGGGTGTTGCGGAATCGTCCGCCCTGACTGGCCAGCAGGGCCAGCAGCCATTCGTCGGGCAGCAGCTTGGCCAGCACGGCGATGGCCTTGTTGGGGGCGCCGGGCACGCAGACCGGGCGGTTGGCCTCGGCCGCCTCATAGCCGTTGGCGGCCACCTCGTCGGCGCCCAGCCACAGCCAGCCGGGGGTCGAGCGGGTCACCAGGTCGCGGGTGCCGTTGACGTCGTGGAACTCGCTGTAGGTGAAGCCCGGGCAGAGGGCGCTGACGTGGACGCCGGTATTGGCGGTCTCCAGATGCAGGCTCTGGGAGAACCGCACCAGATAGCTCTTGGACGCGGCGTAGAGGGTGTGGCCGGCGGCCCCCGGCATCAGCCCGGCCAGGGAAGCGACATTGACGATGCGGCCGAAGCGCCGCTCGACCATGCCGGCCACGACCCGGTGGGCCAGTTCGGATGGGGCGGTGACCATCACCTGGATGAAGTCCTTCTGGTCGTGCCAGTCGGTCTCGGCAAAGAGGCCGGTCAGGCCATAGCCGGCGTTGTTGACCAGGGCATCGACCTGGCGGCCGTGGGCGGCGAGCTCGGCGAGGATGGCGTCGGGGGCGGCCGGATCGGCCAGGTCCGCGGCGATGGTCAGGGTCTCGACCCCGGCCCGCAGGGAGATGTCCTCGGCCAGGGCCGTCAGCTTGTCGGCCCGCCGGGCGGTCAGGGCCACGTCATAGCCATGGGCGGCGTAGATGCGGGCGAAGGCGGCGCCGATGCCGGCGGAGGCGCCGGTGATCAGGGCGAGGCGACGGGCCATGCGGCGGGGTGTCCTCAATCGTAAAGCGTCAGACGCTGAAACTGGCCTGCGCCGGGCTCAAGTGCAATCGCCGCCGCACCGGCCCGCTCAGGCCGCCGTCGCCGGCTCACGCAGCAGATCGGCGACCGAGATCCGCGCCAGCCGCTCCGAGGCGGCGGCGTCGGCGGCGCGGATGGCGGCGCTGACCGCATCGGGAATGCGCTCGCCGACCGGACAGCCCTTCACCCCGGCCGGGGCCACCCCCAGGTGGGTGCAGCCATCGACCGCCCGCAGCACCTCGTCCAGGGTGATGTCCGCCGGCGGCCGGGTCAGCCAGGCGCCGCCGCCGGCGCCCATGCGGGTGGCGATCAGGCCCGCCCGGGCCAGCATGGCGGTGACCCGCCGCACCACCACCGGATTGGTCGGCATCGAGGCGGCCAGCTCGGCGCTGGAGATCGCGCGCGCCGAAGCGTCCGCGCCCTTGTGGGCGAGGTAGGCCAGGGCGTGGGCCGCAACGGGGAATTTCTGACTGTCGGACATCGCTGTTGACTGAAAGGTAGGCGCCCCCGGCCGGTTCGCAATGGAAATCGGCCGGGCCGCGGAAACCGTTGGGCGATTGAAGCGGTTCCTGAAAGGGTGTATCGCGCCCGCCGCGCCCCAATGTTGGGCTCCGAGAGGCCGGTACCCGGCCACTGGATTCTGATTGCATGGCCTCTGAGCCCATCGACCCGGCCCCCGCCGCCGCCCCGTCCGCTTCCGCCGACCTTCAACCCCCGGCCGCCGCGCCGCCGGGGCAGACGACCGACGGCCATGGCCACGGCGGCTTCTGGGCCCTGGCCCTGGGCGCCATCGGCGTGGTGTTCGGCGACATCGGCACCAGCCCGCTCTACGCCATGCGCGAGGCCCTGGCCCATTCCCGCAGCGGCGGCACCAGCGAACTGGCCGTGCTGGGCGTCGTCAGCCTGGTGATCTGGGCCCTGATCCTCGTGGTGACCCTGAAATACGTCGTCCTGCTGATGCGGGCCGACAACAAGGGCGAGGGCGGCACCCTGGCCTTGATGGCCCTGGCCCGCAAAACCCTGGCCAAGCCCAACGGCAAGCGTTCGGCCACCGTCTTCTTCCTCGGCGTCATCGGCGCCGCCCTGTTCTACGGCGACGGCATCATCACCCCGGCGGTCTCGGTGCTGTCGGCGGTCGAGGGCCTGAAGGACGGACCGGGGCTGAACGGCCAGCTCGACCACCTGATCCTGCCGATCTCGGCCGGGATTCTCATCGCCCTGTTCCTGGTGCAGTCGCGGGGCACCCACCGCGTCGCCGCCCTGTTCGGCCCGATCACCGCCGCCTGGTTCCTGGTGCTGGGGGGACTAGGGATTTACCACCTGGCCGACGACCTCTCGATCTTCCGCGCCATCAGCCCCCACTACGGCATCCTGTTCCTGTTCCAGAACGGCTTCCTGGGCTTTGTCATCCTGGGCAGCGTCTTCCTGGCGGTGACCGGGGCCGAGGCGCTGTATTCGGACATGGGCCACTTCGGCAAGGCGCCGATCCGGGCCGGCTGGGTGGGCCTGGTCTTCCCCTGCCTGGTGCTCAACTACCTGGGCCAGGGCGCGCTGATCCTCAACAATCCCGAGGCGCGGCTGAACCCCTTCTTCGACATGATCCCCCAGGCCGTCTACTGGCCGATCCTGATCCTGGCCATGGTGGCCACCATCATCGCCAGCCAGGCGGTGATCACCGGCGCCTTCTCGGTCACCCAGCAGGCGGTGCAGCTGGGCCTGCTGCCGCGCATCGACATCCGCCGCACCAGCGAGACCCAGGCCGGCCAGATCTATGTGCCGCAGGTCAACACCATGCTCCTGATCGGGGTGCTGGTGCTGCTGTTCAGCTTCAAGACCTCGTCCAACCTCGCCGCCGCCTACGGCATCGCCGTCACCGGCTCGATGTTCATCGACAGCCTGCTGGCCTTCGTCATCATCCGCTTCCTGTGGAAATGGAGCTGGGCGGCGACCCTGGCGGTGCTGGTGCCGCTGCTGGCGCTGGACCTGACCTTCATCTCCTCCAACATGCTGAAGATTCCGCAGGGCGCCTGGATGCCGCTGGTGTTCGGCGCCGTGCTGGTGGTGATCATGTGGACCTGGACCCGGGGCGCCCAGATCCTCACCGAAAAGACCCGCCGCGACTCCGTGCCGCTCAGCGACCTGATCGGCATTCTCGAGGCCCGCGCCCCGCACCGCGCGCCCGGCACCGCCATCTTCCTGACCAGCGATCCGGACATGACCCCCGTCGCCCTGATGCACAATCTCAAGCACAACAAGGTGCTGCACGAGAAGAACATCATCGCCACGGTGCGCACCGCCGAGACCCCCCGCGTGGCCCAGGTCGACCGGGTCAAGATCGAGAAGGTCAACGAGGACTTCAAGAAGCTGATCATCACCTACGGCTTCATGGAATCGCCCAACGTGCCCAAGGCCCTGGCCCTGTGCCGCAAGCAGGGTCTGAAGTTCGACATCATGACCACCAGCGTCTTCCTGGGCCGTCGGTCGATCGTGCCCAGCGCCCACAGCGGGATGCCCCTGTGGCAGGACAAGCTGTTCATCTTCCTGATGAAGAACGCCGCCAACCCGACCGACTTCTTCAAGATTCCGCCCGGCCGGGTGGTCGAGCTGGGCGCCCAGGTGACGGTTTGATCCAGGCCCTGTCCATCGCCGGCGACGTCTTCTGGATCTTCGCCCTCGGCATCATGGCCTCGATGTCCTGGGCCGCCTGGAAGCGAATTCCCGCCGGGACCTCGGTGCCGGTGGTCTGGCGCGGCGGCACGGTGAGCCTGCGCGCCCCGAAACTGGCGGCCCTGTGGGGCGTGGTCATCGCCAGCTTCCTGCTCGGCGGCTGGTTCAAGATCGAGAGCCGCAGCCTGGACCTGACCCTGTCCGGCGCGGTGGTGCTGCTGGGCGTGCGGGTGACCCTCGCCCCGCTGTTGGCGGTGCTGCACATGACCCAGGTCCGCAAGGCCCTGGAGACCCTGGACCGCGAAGGGGCGCTCTAGGCGGGGTCTCTCACCTTTCGTTGGCGCCATTCGGAAGCCGGTGCCGCCCTCATCCGACCCCGCGCAGCGGGGCCACCTTCTCCCGGCGAGCGGGAGAAGGAGACATCCCTGATCAGGCGGGTTTGACCATCGGCAGGCTGTTCGTCGCCGGACGGCCCATGGCCAGCAGGGCGTTGGCCACCGCCGGCGCGATCACCGGGGTGCCCGGCTCGCCGACGCCGCTGGGGGCGTTGTTCGACGGCAGGATCCAGGTCTCGACCGTCGGCGCCTCGTTGTTGCGCAGCACGCGGTAGGTGTCGAAGTTGCCTTCCTGCACCGCCCCGTCCTTCAGGGTGATCTGGCCATAGAGGGCAGCCGACAGGCCGTAGCAGACCCCGCCTTCCATCTGGGCGGCGATCTGGTCGGGCGAGATGGCGATGCCGCAGTCGACCGCCGTGACCACCCGGCCGACCCGGGGCTCGCCTCCGGGGCCGATCTTGACCTCGGCAATCTCGGCGACCACCGAGCCGAAGCTCTCATGCACCGCCACGCCGCGGGTATAGCCCTCGGCCGGCTTGGGCCCGGCCTTCTCCAGGGCCAGGTCGAGCACGGCCAGATGCCGCTTGGCGTCGGCCTTGCGGTACAGGGCCCGGCGGTATTCGACCGGATCCTTGCCGGCCTTGAGAGCCAGCTGGTCGATGGTGTGTTCCATGACAAAGGCGGTGTGGGTGGCGCCCACCGAGCGCCACCACAGCACCGGAACCCCGGCGTCGGGCAGGGCGACCTGGCCGTCGACCGCCGGCGTGGCCTTCAGATAGGGCGATCCGAGCGCGCCCTCGACGGCGGTCTCGTCCAGCTTGGGCGTGCCCATGGGCGAGCCCTTCATGATCGACTGGGTGACGATGCGGTGACGCCAGCTGGCCGGGTAGCCGTCCTTGTCCAGCCGGATCTTGACGTCATGATGCACCATCGGCCGGAACAGGCCGGCGCGCATGTCGTCCTCGCGGGTCCAGACCAGCTTCACCGGCGTGCCCTTGCCGACCTTCTTGGCGATGTGGACGCACTCGGCCACATAGTCGGACTGGAAGTTGGCCCGCCGCCCGAAGCTGCCGCCGGCGAACAGGGTCTCGATCTGCACCGCGCCGGGCAGGTTGCCGACGATCTTGGCGGTGTTGAGCTGATCGACCGTGGGGATCTGCGAGCCGAAGCTGAGGCGGGCGTTGTTGCCGTTGACCCGGGCGACGCAGTTCATCGGCTCCATGGCCGCATGGGCCAGGTAGGGGAAGTCGTAGGTCGCCTCGAACAGGGCGCCGTCGGTGACCGAGGCCATGTCCCCCCGGGTCTCGAACGGGGTCCATTTGACATCCTCGGGGCCCTTGCCGCCGGCGATGGCCTTGTATTCGGCCAGCATGACGTCGGAACCGCGCTTTTCGGCCTTGTCCTCGTTCCACTCCACGGTCAGGGCCTCGCGGCCCTGGCGGGCGGCCCAGGTCGAGGTGGCGACCACGGCGACGCCGGTGGGAATCTTGAACACATTGACCACGCCCGGAATCTTGCGGGCGGCGGCGTCATCGAAGCTCTTCACCTTGCCGCCGAAGCGGGGCGCATGGGCGACCATGGCGACCAGCAGGCCGTCCTCCTGGACGTCCTGGGTGAAGCGGGCCGTGCCGTTGGACTTGACCACGCTGTCCTTGCGCCGCACCCGGGGGGTGCCGATCAGGGTGAAGTCCTTGGGGTCCTTCAGCTTCGGCGCCTCCGGCGGGGTGACCTTGGCGGCGTCGGCCAGCAGCTCGCCGAAACCGGCGCTCCTGCCCGAGGCGGCGTGGCTGACCAGGCCGTCCTTGACGGTGATCCCGCCGGCCCCGACCTGCCACTTGTTGGCCGCGGCCTGGACGAACATCGCCCGCGCCCCGGCGCCGGCCTTGCGCAGCTGGTCCCAGCTGTTGGCGATGGCGGTGGAGCCGCCGGTGCCCTGAACCCCCATGCCGAGATTGGCGTAGAGCTTGGCGTTGGCCGGGGCCTGTTCGACGCTGACCCGGGCCCAGTCGGCGTCGAGCTCCTCGGCGACGATGGCGGCGAGGCCGGCGTGGTTGCCCTGGCCGAACTCGATATGTTTCGAGATCACCGTGACCGCCCCGTCGGGATTGATCTTGATGAAGGGGCCGAAGGCGCCGGGCTTGATCGGGCTGCCGGCGCTCATCACGTCTTCCATCGAGCAGCCGACCAGCAGGGCGCCGCTGGCGGCGACGCTGGTGACCAGCATCTCGCGGCGGGTGGTTCCGGCCTTGACGGCGCGGTCCACGGTGGCGCCGACGGCCTGGGCGGCGGAGGCGGCCAGATTGCGGATATGTCGGGTCATGGCGCTCTCCTCTAGCCGGCGGCCGGCAGGGCTTTGGCGATGCCCGCGGCTTCCTTGATGGCGGCGCGGATCCGCTGATAGGTGCCGCAGCGACAGATGTTGCCGCTCATGGCCGCGTCGATATCCTCGTCGCTGGGCGCGCTGTTTTCGGCCAGCAGGGCCGCGGCGCTCATGATCTGGCCCGACTGGCAATAGCCGCACTGCGGCACGTCCAGCTTGGCCCAGGCCTGCTGCGCGGGGTGATTGCCGCCGAGGCCTTCGATGGTGGTGATCTTCTGGCCGACGGCCGCGCTGACCGGCAGCGAGCAGGACCGCACCGGCTGGCCGTTCAGGTGAACGGTGCAGGCCCCGCACTGGGCGATGCCGCAACCGAACTTCGTGCCGGTGAGGCCGATCTCGTCCCGCAGGACCCACAGCAGCGGCGTATCCTCGCCGGCCTCCACGCTCACGGTCTTGCCGTTGACATCCAGACTGACAGCCATTGGGCCCTCCTCCAAAGCTCAGTGGGAACGGAGGTATCTTAACGCTGTTCACCGGGAAGGGCGCCAGCGAAAAATTCTGCAAGCCGCGTCCCGATGGTCCGCGAGAGCCTGCAAGGCGGGGCTTGCAAAGGGGCGCGGGGCGGCGGGATAAGCGGGCCATGTCCCTGATGCTTCCTCCCGGCGAGACCCTGGTCGCCGCCACCCACAATCCCGGCAAGGCGCGCGAGCTGGCCGCCCTGCTGGACGGCCGCTTCACGGTGCTGACCGCCGCCGAATTGAACATTCCCGAGCCGGACGAGACCGAGAGCACCTTCGTCGGCAACGCCCTGCTCAAGGCCCGCCACGCGGCGCAGCACGCCGGCCGCATCGCCCTGGCCGACGACAGCGGCCTGTCGGTGACCGCCCTGGACGGCGCCCCCGGCATCTTCTCGGCCCGCTGGGCCGGACCGACGAAGGACTTCGCCGTCGCTATGGGCAAGGTCGCCGAGCGGCTGGAAGAGATCGGCGCCGATGACCGCCACGCCTGGTTCACCTGCGCCCTGGCGGTGGCCTGGCCCGACGGTCCGGCCGTGGTGGTCGAGGGTCGCGTCGACGGCGCCCTGGTGTTTCCGGGCCGGGGAACCCTCGGCTTCGGCTATGACCCGATCTTCGTTCCGGAGGGCGGCGAGCTGACCTTCGGCGAGATGGCGCCGGAGGCCAAGGACGCCATCAGCCATCGCACCCGGGCCTTCGAAAAGCTCAAGGCCGCCCTGTTTTGACGCGGGACCCGGCCGGGGACGGGCCGGCGGGAACCCCGCCCCTGGGCGTCTATATCCACTGGCCCTACTGCGCCCGCATCTGCCCCTACTGCGACTTCAATGTCGTGCGCGATCGCGGGCGGACCGGGGAGCAGGCGCGGCTGGCGAAGGCGATCCTGGACGACCTTGCGGCGCAGCGGGCCCTGACCGGGCCCCGGCGGCTGGTGTCGATCTTCTTCGGCGGCGGCACCCCCTCCCTGATGGAGCCGGCGGCGGCGGCGGCGATGATCGACCAGGCCCGGCGACTGTGGACCGCCGACGACGACCTGGAGATCAGCCTCGAGGCCAATCCCACCGACGCCGAGACCGGCCGCTTCGCCGGCTTCGCCGCCGCCGGGGTCAACCGCCTGTCGCTCGGGGTCCAGGCCCTGGATGACGCCTCCCTGGGCTTCCTTGGCCGCAACCACGACGCCGCCTCGGCCCGACGGGCGGCGGAGACCGCCGCGCGGCTGTTTCCCCGCCTGTCGCTGGACCTGATCTACGCCCGGCCCAGCCAGACCCCCGCCGCCTGGGCGACGGAGCTGGAAACCGCCATCGCCTGGGGCGCAGGCCACATCTCGCCCTATCAGCTGACCATCGAGGCGGGGACCGCCTTCGACCGGGCGGTGCGGCGCGGCCGCTTCACCCCGCCGGACGAGGCCCTGGGCGCGGCCCTCTATGAAACCACGCAAGCCGTGCTCGAGGCGCGGGGGTTCGACGCCTATGAGGTCTCCAATCACGCCCGGGGCGAGGCCGCCCGCTCGCGCCACAACCTCGTCTACTGGCGCGGCCAGGACTATGTCGGGGCCGGGCCGGGGGCCCATGGTCGCCTGACTCTGGGCCGCCTGACCCTGGCCGGAGAGCGCACCGCCACCGTCGCCGAGCGGGGCATCGAGGCCTATATCGCCGCCGTGGCGCGGACCGGCCTGGGCTTTGCCGAACGCGAGACCCTGACCGCCGGGGGCGCCGCCGAGGAGCGGCTGCTGATGGGCCTGAGGATCGACGAGGGGGTCAGCTTCGCGGCCATGGCGCCGCTGGGCCTAACCGCGCAAACCCCGCTGGTGCGACAGATGGTCGAGGACGGCCTGCTGGCCGACGATCCCCTGCGGCTGCGGGCCACCCGCCCCGGCCGGCTGGTGCTGGACTGGCTGACCGCCCGCCTGGCGACCGAGGCGGTCTAGAGGCGCGCGCGAATGGCGTCTTGAGCCGCCGCCCCGACCGTTGTATCCCCGCCCGGACAACGCAAGAAACCCGGGACAGATCATGGCTTCCGAAGAGTACCACCGCGGCGAGATGGACATCCACGAACAGGTCGCCACCTATAACGCCGTCATGGGTCTGACCAAATGGGGCTCCCTGGCCATCGCCACGGCGGTCCTGGCCCTGGTCCTGTGGTTCTGCACCCCGGCCGGCTTCATCGGCGGCCTGATCCCGGCTCTGGCCGTGCTGGTCATCGGCATCTTTGTCCTGCGCGACAAGAAGGACGGCGGCCACTAAGGCCGTCCCGCGGGGGCCGCGCCCCCGTCCTGAGCGACATTGACGCCGGCGCGCCCGCGAGGGCCGCCGGCGTTGTCATGTCCGGCATCCGGCCCCGACCCGGCCATCTACCGCAGTGCGGCATAATTTTTCGCGGTGCGGTATCGCTGGGCTCGACAAGGGGCAAGATTCTCCCCTAAACAGGACCCAAAGGCGTATACGACGCTCAGGGTTCGGGGAGTTGACCGGCATGGCCGTAATTGCGGTGACCAAGGAACGTCGGGCGGGCGAGACCCGCGTCGCCGCCACCCCGGAGACTGTGAAGAAGCTGATCGCCGCCGGCTGGAGCGTCGTGGTCGAGGCCGGCGCCGGAACCGACTCGGCCTGTCTCGACGCCGACTACGCCGCCGCCGGGGCCACGGTCGAAAAGACGCTGAAGGCGACCCTGGCCAAGGCGGATCTGCTGTTCAAGGTGCGCGCGCCCGAGGCCGAGGAGATCGCCGGGCTCAAGAGCGGCGCCATGCTGGCCGCCACCCTCAACCCCTATCAGGACAAGACCACGCTTGAGGCCCTGGCCAAGGCCGGGGTTTCCGCCTTCGCCATGGAATTTGTGCCGCGCATCACCCGCGCCCAGGTCATGGATGTGTTGTCGTCCCAGGCCAACCTCGGCGGCTATCGCGCCGTGATCGAGGGGGCCGAGGCCTTCGGCAAGGCCCTGCCGATGATGATGACCGCCGCCGGCACCATCGCCGCGGCCAAGGTGTTCATCATGGGGGTCGGGGTCGCCGGCCTGCAGGCCATCGCCACGGCCCGCCGCCTGGGCGCGGTAGTCACCGCCACCGATGTGCGCCCCGCCACCAAGGAACAGGTCGAGAGCCTCGGCGCCAAGTTCCTCGCCGTCGAGGACGAGGAGTTCAAAAACGCCCAGACCGCCGGCGGCTACGCCAAGGAGATGAGCGCCGAATACCAGGCCAAACAGGCCGAACTGGTCAGCGGCCACATCGCCAAGCAGGACATCGTCATCACCACGGCCCTGATCCCGGGGCGTCCGGCCCCGCGTCTGGTCACCGCCGCCCAGGTCGCCTCGATGAAGGCCGGCAGCGTCATCGTCGATCTGGCCGTGGAACAGGGCGGCAATGTCGAGGGCGCCAAGCTGGGCGAGACCGCGATCAGCGCCAATGGCGTCAAGATCCTCGGCATTTCCAACCTGCCCGGCCGCATCGCCACCGACGCCTCGGCCCTCTACGCCCGCAACCTGATGGCCTTCGCCGGCCTGCTGCTGGACAAGGAGGGGGCGCTGAACCCCGACTATGAGGACGAGATTCTCAAAGCCGCCCTGGTCACCAAAGGCGGCGCCGTCGTCCATCCCCAGCTGGTCGGCTGAACCATGGGTCGGGGGCGGCTTCTTCTTCTGGCGCTGACCGCGGCCCTCGCCGCCGTGGCCGCCCCGGCGATGGCCGGCAAGAAGGTGCCCAGCGCCGAACAGGGCGCCGTGCCGCTGGTCGCCGGCGCCCCGCTCGGGCTGGAGGCGCCGGTCACCGTGCAACCCGGCGAGATCGCCTGGCGCGAGTCCCTGAGACCGGAACGCAATGTCCGCCTGATCGACGGGGTCAAGGCCCGGGTTCGCCCCGGCGCGCCGGCGGTTCCGGCCGGAACCCTGCTGTTCGGCTATCGACTGGGATCGGGCGTCGCCTACTGCCCGGCCTCGGATCCGCAACGCGGCACCGCCAAGGTGCAGTGCTTCCGGGACTTCAACAGGGACGGGCGCTTCGAGGGGGGCTACGTCACCGACTGGCAGGATTCCGGAAGCCGCTATCTCGCCGGTTATGTTCACGCGCTCGGACCCGTCGGCGGCATTCGCTATGAGCGGGTCGAGGCTGCGGAAACCCCGCCTGTCGAGGGCGGTTACATCTTCAGCGGCTTCCGGAACGGCGTCGCCCAGTTCCGGCTCTCGGTGGAGGGCTCGACGATGGACAACACCACGCCCTGCGAGCCGGAGGCTGACGGCGCCTGCCGGATCTGCGGCCTGACCCTGAAGATCACCCCCGACGGCAAGGCCGCCCGCATCACCCTGATCGCGGCCTCGCCAGAACGCCTTATCCAGATCAACATGACCGGGCTGTCCCTGCCCGGCAGCCGACCCTGAGGAGTACCGATGGAAGTCGATCCGACCATCTTCCGCCTGGCGATCTTCGTCCTGGCCATCTTCGTCGGCTACTATGTGGTCTGGAGCGTCACCCCGGCCCTGCACACGCCGCTGATGGCGGTGACCAACGCTATTTCCTCGGTGATCATCGTCGGCGCCCTGATCGCGGCGGCGGCCCATGCCGCGCCCGGGGTCGAGACCGGCGGGGCGGTGTGGATCTCCAAGGGCGCCGGCGCCGTCGCCGCGGGCCTGGCGGCGGTCAATATCTTCGGCGGCTTCCTGGTCACCCAGCGGATGCTGGCCATGTACAAGAAGAAGGACAAGGCGGGGTGAGCTCACAGCTGGCGGTTCAGCTTCTCGGCTATCTCTGCGGCCTCGGCGGCGTCGCCGGGATCGCGGCCTATATCTGGGTGGTGCTGAAGCGCCGCCGCTGGCTGAACAGCGCCGGCCTGTTGCTGACCGCGCTGGGCCTGATGCAGCTGTCGCTGCTGATCCACCAGAACCTCGGCATGGCCGGCCTGATCCAGGCGGCGATGGCCGTGGCCCTGCTGTTGACTGCCGTGGTGGTCCAGATCATCGCCGCGGTGCGGGCCCGCACGCCCTGGGACGGGGTTGACCGTCGGGGTGACGGCGAATGAGCCTGTCGCCGATGATGCTGGTCGCCGCCATCTGCCTGGTCATGGCGGCGGCGGTGTTCGGCTATCTGGCGGCCGGGCGGCTGGTCAAATGGATCGGCGGCCCCCGCGAGGGCCTGGCCCTGGCCGGTCTGGCCGCCATGCTGCTCGGCTGGACGGCGATCGTCGCCACGGTGATGCTGCTGTCCGGCAAGGGCGCGCTGAATTTCGTGCTGGCGGGCCTGATCCCCGCCTCGCAGGTGATCGGGCTGTCGGAGCGGCTGTCATCGGCCCGGGCCGGCTATGGCTTTCTCGCCCTCGGCCTGGCGGTCTGCGTCGGCCTTCTGGCGGTGCTGGGGTGGAGCTTTACCCAGGCCCGGCAGAGCATCTTCACCCTGGGCCTGTTCGCCTTCATAGCGGCGGTGATCGCCATCAGCGCCATCATGACGGCCCGGCGCATTCATCTCTCCAGAACGGGGGGCGCGGCATGAGCGAGTCTCCCTGGATCGGCGTCATGGCCATCGGCGGAGGCTTTCTCGCCGTCCTGCTTTTGTTTCTTCTGCTGGCCAGGTCAGGCGGCCTGCGCAAGGCCCTGACATCGGTCTTCCGCTGGCCATTGATCGCGGCCCTGACCGTCGGAATCCTCGCGGTATCTATCCTCGCTTTCCGCAACGGGATCAGCGGTTTGCCCGTGATGACCCTGATCTTGGCCAGCTACCTGTTCACGGTCGCCGACGCGCCGCGCGAGGCCTGGGCCCGGTGGCTGATCTGGCTCGACGCCGCCGTTCTGGCCGGCGTCCCGTCGATCCTCTGGCTGGCCTCACCTGGATTCTCCAATGCCCCGCTCTGGTTCAAGGTCCTGACGGTCCCGACTCTCAGTGTCGTCCTTTGGCCGGGCGGGGCCAGCTTCCTCAACATCTATCGGCCGAAATCGCTCGCTGCCTCCGAGACGGAAACCCCCGCATGACCGCCAACCTCGCCGCCATCGCCTACATCGTCTCGGGCGTTCTGTTCATTCTCGCCCTGCGGGGCCTGTCCAGCCCGGCGACCAGCCAGGCGGGCAACCGCAACGGCATGATCGGCATGGCCATCGCCGTGGCGACGACTCTGATCGTGCTGTGGACGCAGAAGCTGCTCGACCCGGTGACCATCGGGCTGATCATCGCCGGGGTGGTGGTCGGCGGCGGCATCGGGGCGGTCATCGCCCGCCGCGTGGCCATGACCGCCATGCCCCAGCTGGTCGCCGCCTTCCACAGCCTGGTCGGCATGGCCGCCTGCCTGGTGGCCGTGGCCGCCATCTACGCCCCGGAAGCCTATGGCATCTTCGACACCGCCAGCGGCCACATCCACGCTCAGTCGCTGATCGAGCTGGGCGTCGGCCTGGCCATCGGGGCCGTCACCTTCACCGGCTCGGTCATCGCCTTCGCCAAGCTGAACGGCAACATGAGCGGCGCGCCGATCCTGCTGCCGGCCCGCCATCTGCTCAACATCGTCCTTGGCCTCGCCATCGTCGGCCTCGTCGCCTACCTGGTGATGACCGGCGGCCAGGCCAAATGGGCCTTCTGGGCCATCTTCGCCCTCAGCCTGCTGATCGGCGTCACCCTGATCATCCCGATCGGCGGGGCCGACATGCCGGTCGTGGTCTCGATGCTCAACAGCTATTCCGGCTGGGCGGCGGCGGCGCTGGGCTTCACCCTGGAAAACGTCACCCTGATCATCACCGGGGCCCTGGTCGGCAGCTCCGGCGCCATCCTCAGCTACATCATGTGCAAGGCGATGAACCGCAGCTTCATCTCGGTGATCCTCGGCGGTTTCGGGGCCGATGACGCGGCGGCGGGCGGCGGCGGTGCTGTCGAGACCCGCCCGGTGAAGACCGGCAGCGCCGACGACGCCGCCTTCATCATGAAGAACGCCAGCAAGGTGATCATCGTCCCGGGCTACGGCATGGCCGTCTCCCAGGCCCAGCACATCCTGCGGGAAATGGCCGACACCCTGAAGGAAGAGGGGGTCGAGGTGAAATACGCCATCCACCCCGTCGCCGGCCGTATGCCGGGCCATATGAACGTGCTGCTGGCCGAGGCCAACGTCCCCTATGACGAGGTCTTCGAGCTGGAAGACATCAACTCGGAATTCTCCACCGCCGACGTGGCCTTCGTCATCGGGGCCAATGACGTCACCAACCCGGCCGCCAAGACCGACCCGACCAGCGCCATCTACGGCATGCCGATCCTGGACGTGGAAAAGGCCCGCACCGTGCTGTTCGTCAAACGCGGCATGTCCTCGGGCTACGCCGGGGTCGAGAACGAGCTGTTCTTCCGTGACAACACCATGATGCTGTTCGGCGACGCCAAGAAGATGGTCGAGGGCATCGTCAAGGCGCTCTGATGGTCGGCGGGCGCGGGGCCATGGGCAGAATCCTGCGTTTCGGCCTGCTGTCGCTTCTGGTGGCGGCGGTGTTCTACGGCTCGGCCGTCGCCTACCTGTTCCTCAACCAGCGCCGCTACCTCTACTATCCCGATCCGGCCGCCCAGGTGATCGACCCGTCGGGGCCGGCGATCCGCCAGGTCACGCTGAAGACGCCGGACGGCGAGACCCTGGTCGCCTGGTACCTGCCGCCGGCGAGCGCCGACAAGCCGATGCTGCTCTATTTCAACGGCAATGGCCTTGGCCTGTCGCTGCAGGCCGGTCGCTGGAAGCGGATCGCCGAGGCGGGGGCCGGCTTCTTCGCCGTCGGCTATCGCGGCTACAGCGGCTCGACCGGCGAGCCGAGCGAAAAGGGCCTGCGGATCGATGCCGAGACCGCCTGGCGTTGGCTGGCGGCCCGCTATCCCGCCGATCGTATCGTGATTCAGGGCCACAGCCTGGGCAGCGGTCTGGCGGTGAAGCTGGCGGCCGAACACCCCGCCCGCGCCTTGATCCTGGAAGCCCCCTACACCAGCGTCGTCGAGGTCGCGCAGCGCCGCCTGTCCTGGGCGCCCGTCGGCTGGTTGATGCTGGATCGCTACAATTCACGGGCCTGGATCGGCAAGGTGAAATGCCCGGTGCTGATCGTTCACGGCGACCGGGACAGCGTCATCCCCATCAGCCATGGCCAGACGCTCTACGCCCTGGCCAGGGCGCCCAAGCGCTTTGTGCGGATGCGCGGCTCCGAGCATTCGACCCTTGTGCGGGACGGTCTCTACGATCGGGTGTGGCCGTTTCTGGCGCAGATGGCGCCCTGAAGCCGGTTCAGGCGGCCGAGGGCTGGGCCTGACGGACCAGAAGGGCCAGCAGGGTTTCCGGGGTGCGGGCCTGGCGCAGCTGGGCGCGCAGGTCGGCCTGGCGCATCAGCCGGGAGACCCGGGCCAGGGCCCTCAGGTGCTCGGTGCCGGACTCCGGCGGCGCCAGCAGGGCGAACAGCAGGTCCACCGGCTGGCCGTCGACGGCCTCGTAGGCGATCGGGGTTTCCAGGCGCACGAAGATCCCGCGAATCCGGTCCAGCCCCTCGACGCGGGCATGGGGAACCGCAACGCCGTGGCCGACGCCGGTGGAGCCGGCGGCTTCCCGTTCCAGCAGAGCCTCGAGCACCTGGCCATGGTCGAGACCGAGCGTGCGCTCGGCCACATCGGCGATCACGGAAAAGACCTGACGCTTGGAGCCGCCGCTCGCCCGGGGGACAACAGCGCGCGGATCGAGAAAATCACCGATGTTCATGTCACTCGAATAGACAGGGGTGAAACCAAGGGACGGCAGTGTCGACGGGCCCGGAGGTCCTACCCCCTGGCGCCCGAACCGTTCGCAGCGCGGGTGCGCTCCGGATCAATCCAGCCGATATTGCCGTCGGCCCGGCGATAGACGACGGACAAACCGCCGTGCGCGGCGTTCCTAAACACAATTGTTTGCGATTCCGTCAAGTCCAGTTCCATGACCGCCCCCGAAACGGTCAAAGTTTTCACATCAGTGTCATTTTCGGCAATGATCATCGCCGCGGGCGGGCCATCGTGAGCCTCGTCATCCAGCCACTCCTCGGACTCGTCGGCCAGGTCGGGCGAGCGCAGGGTGGTGTAGATGGCGTTCTCGGCCTGTTTGGCGTTGGCCGCCGGACTGTGGTCCTTCAGCCGCCGCTTGTAGCGGCGCACCCGGGTCTCGATCTTCTGCAGGGCGTCGCTGAAGGCGGCGTGGGCGTCGCCGCCCTGGCCGCTGCTCTGCAGCTTCTGGCCCGAATGCAGATTGACCAGACAGTCCACCCGGAAGGCGTGTCCCTGGCGGCTGACGGTGACGTCCGCCTCGCCTCCACGGTCGAAATATTTTCCGATGCCTGATGAAAGTTCGTCGGTGATGCGGTCCCGAAGGGCGGCCCCGACGTCGACGTGTTTGCCGGCGACTTGGATTTGCATTCGCCTACAACGCGCCGGGCGGCGTTTGGTGTCAAGCAGCCGAAAGTCGCCTCTCCGGTTTGTGAAATCAGGCCCCCGA
Organism: Caulobacter sp.; assembly: GCA_016125585.1. Classification (GTDB taxonomy): domain Bacteria; phylum Pseudomonadota; class Alphaproteobacteria; order Caulobacterales; family Caulobacteraceae; genus Caulobacter. The sequence continues at coordinate 144,693 of WGLL01000002.1, read as the reverse complement.
CCGCGCGAAAAGGCCCCCAAGAACGCCGAACAGCTGCTGCGCCACGAGGAACGCCGCATGCCCGCCGATCACCAGCAGGGTGATGCTTCCGACCGCGATGGCGAAGGCGATCAGGGCCAGGACGCCGTCGCGCTGGACCATCGCCAGCCCGAACAGGGCGATGGCCGCCGCCGGGGCCAGATTGCCCAGCGGAATGGGCAGGATCAGCACGACCGACAGCAGGAAACAGACAAGCCCTATGACCCGGTCGCCGATCGGCCCGAACAGGAAGGTCAGCCTCGGCCGGGACAAGGTCTCCATCCGCTCCAGCCACGGCCGCAGCCGCTCGAAGGCCCGGGCCATGTCCTTGCGACGCATGGACCGGCGGGCGACGAAGCCCGGCAGCCAGGGCGCCGGAATCCCGACCGCCAGCTGCGGCGACAACAGCACCAGGGGCGCGCCGAGAACTGTCGAGGCGCCGGGCGGCATCGGCAGCCAGTTGGGCGCGGCGAAGACAAAGAACAGCGCCCCGAAGGCGCGCTCCCCCAGCCGCTCGACGATTTCCCCGACGCTGACCACGGGGTCGGCGTCGTCGGCGATATCGCCGATGACGTCGGACAGCATCCGGTCGTCTTCGAAAGGGGTCGCGGGATTCATCAGGCCTCCGGCGAGCAAACGCGCCAGACGCCGGTTTGGCCCCGTCACCGCCCGGCCGGGCGACGTCTCAGACGTTGGCCCGCAGGCAACGGCGGCGTTCGACCGAGGAGGGGATCTTCATCGCCTCGCGGTACTTGGCCACGGTGCGCCGGGCGATATCGACCCCGGCTTCCTTCAGGATCTCGACGATGGTGTCGTCGGAATGGACCTCGGAATCGCTGCGTTCGGTGTCGATCAGCTGGCGGATGCGATGGCGCACGCTCTCGGCCGAATGGGCCTCGCCGCCGTCGCTGTTGGCGATCGAGGAGGTGAAGAAGAACTTCAGCTCGAACAGGCCGCGCGGGGTGGCGATGTATTTGTTGCTGGTCACCCGGCTGACGGTGGATTCATGCATGCCGATGGCGTCGGCCACGGTCTTCAGGTTCAGCGGCCGCAGGTGCTGCACGCCGTAGGCGAGGAATCCGTCCTGCTGGCGGACGATCTCGCTGGCGACCTTGAGAATGGTCCGCGCCCGCTGGTCGAGGCTGCGGACCAGCCAGCCGGCGCTGGCCATGCAGTCGGACAGGAAGGCCTTGTCGGCCTCGGTGCGGGCCCCGCCCGACACCTTGGCGTGATAGCGCTGGTCGATCAGCACCCGGGGCAGGGTGTCGCTGTTCAGCTCGACATGCCACAGCCCGCCCGGTCCCTCGCGGACATAGACGTCCGGCGACACCGCATGGGTCGGCTCGCCGCCGAAGGCCGCGCCCGGACGGGGCGTCAGCGCCTTCAGCTCGCCGATCATGTCGCGCAGGTCTTCGTCATCGACGCCGCAGGCCTTCCTCAGTCCGGCCATGTCGCGGCGGGCCAGCAGGTCGAGGTTGGCCAGCAGGGCCTCCATCGCCGGATCCAGCCGGTCGCGGTCGCGCAGTTGCAGCGACAGGCATTCGCGCACATCCCTGGCCATCACCCCGGTGGGCTCGAAGCCCTGCAGCACCGTCAGCACGTCCTCGACGAAGCCCAGGCCGCAGCCCAGCCGCTCGGCGATCTCGGCCAAGTCCGCCCGCAGATAGCCGCCGTCGTCGACCGCGTCGATCAGCACCGCCGCCACCGCCCGCTCGGCGTCAGCCAGGCCGGCGACCGCCAGCTGGTCGTGCAGATGTTCGCCAAGGGTCTGTTCCCGGCTCAGCCGGCCCTCGAAATCGTCCTCGCTCTCGAAGCCGCCGCCCTTGCCGGCCCGCGACCAGTCGATGGCCCCGCCGGCCTCCTGGGCCGCCTCGCCGCTATCGCGCTCGCCGGGGCTGGCGTCTTCCTGGGCGGCGTCCATGTCGGCGGCGGCGGCGCCGTCGGGCATTTCGTCGGAGGCCGCCTCGCTGCGGTCGACCCGCGGCGCATCCTCGTCGCGTTCGGGCTCGGCCGCGTCGCGTTGCAGCAGGGGATTGCGCTCCAGCTCGGCCTCGACGAAGGCCTCGAGCTCGATGTTCGACAGTTGCAGCAGCTTGATGGCCTGCTGCAGCTGGGGCGTGATGACCAGCCCCTGTCCCTGCCTAAGCTCAAGTCTCGGACCGAGCGACAAAACCAACCCCTCCCAAGGGTGCGATGAATTGATCGGCACCATCGGACGCGGGTGGTTAACAGGGCGCTTAAAAGCGGCGCCCTTCTTGCAAAGACCCGCCTTCGGGAGGGGGGACCGGGCCCGCGCCGCCGGTCAGTCGCCGCGCTTGGCCGCCTTCACCTGGGTGACGATTTCGTCCGGCAGGGCGTAGGGCAGGGCCTGAACAAAGCGACCGCGCGGGTTCATCAGATAGACCACGGTGGAGTGATCCATCTGGTAGTCGGCGCCCTCGCCCGACTTGCGGGCCACCGCCTTGTAGGCCTTCACCGCCACATCGACCTGATCCTGCGTCCCCGTCAGGCCGAGGGTGCCGGCGGGGGCGCCGTTGGCCTCCAGCCAGTCGGAAATCACCGCCGGGCGGTCGCGGGCCGGATCGACGGAGATGAAGACGATGGAGACGTCCTTGCCCTTGCTGCCCAGCTGATCCTTGGCCCGGATCAGGTTCTGCAGGGTGCCGGGGCAGATGTCGGGGCAGTAGGTATAGCCAAAGAACACCATGCTCCAGTGACCCTTCAGCGCCGCCTCGGTGGTCGGGCGGCCGGTCTGGTCGACCAGGCTGAACGGTCCGCCGACCGCCGCTGGCTGCTCGCGAGGCCGCAGCAGGCCGCTGCCGGCGGCGATGGCCAGGGTGACGACCAGGCCGAGGGCCACGGCGGCCCAGAGGATCAGGCGGGTGCGGTTCTGCAGCAAGTCGGGCCTCCCGTCGGGCTGGCGTTGGATCGGGTTCCGGGCGATGGTCGGGGCGCGATGACCCCGTCCACGTCCCCTTCGCCGCCGGACGCCGCCGCGCGGCGCGAGTTCGATAGGCCGCCGGAGACGCCCGCGCAAGCGGCGCCCTCGCTCTGGCGGCTGAGCGGCAGCCGGCGGGCCCGGCTGCGGGTCCGCACCCTGGTCTATGTCCGCTGGATGGCGGTGGCCGGCCAGCTGGTCACCGTCCTCCTGGTGGCGGGAGTGCTGGGCCTGCCGATGCCGGTGGCGCCCTGCCTGGCCCTGATCGCCCTGCTGGCCTTCGTCAACCTGCTGATCGCCATCGCTGCCCAGGGGCCGCAGCGCCAGGTCTCCGACGCCGAGGCCACCGCCCAGCTGACCTTCGACATCCTGCAGCTGTCGGCCATGCTCTATCTGACCGGCGGGGCGATCAATCCCTTCTCCCTGCTGATCATCGCCCCGGTGGTGCTGGCGGCGGCGACCCTGCCGCTCCGCCACGTCATCGGCCTCGCCCTGCTGGCCGTGGCCTGCACCATCCTTCTGTCAGTCTATTTCCTGCCGCTGCCCTCGCCGGACGCCGCCCCCTTCTCGCTGCCGTTCATCAACCGGGTCGGCAATGTCGTTTCCCGGGTGCTCGGCATCGCCTTCTGCGCCGGCTACGCCTGGCAGGCCGCCAGCGAGGCGGCGCGGATGGAGCTGGCCCTGGACACCACCAACGCCGTCCTGGCCCGCGAACAGCGGCTCTCGGCCCTGGGCGCCCTGGCCGCGGCGGCGGCGCATGAGCTGGGCACGCCGCTGGCCACCATCTCGATCGTCGCCCGGGAAATGGCCCGGGCCGCCCCCGAGGGCCAGGCGCGCGAGGACGCGGAGCTTCTGGTCAGTCAGGCCGCCCGCTGCCGCGACATCCTGCGCCGGCTGACCGCCGATCCCGACGCGACCGACGAGGTGCATGGCCACATGAGCCTGAGCCAGCTGGTCGAGGAGGCCATCGCCCCGCACGCGCGGGACCCGGAGGTGCGGGTCGAGGCGGTGATCAGCGGATCGGGCGGGGCCCGGGCGCCCGAGCTGCGGCGTCTGCCGGAGGTGCTGCACGCCCTGACCTCCTTCGTCGAGAACGCGGTCGACTTCGCCGCCGCCGAGGTGCTGGTGACGGCCAGGTTCGACCATGAGTCCATCACCCTGGAGGTGCGCGACGATGGTCCCGGCTTCTCGCCGGAGGTGCGGGCCAAGCTGGGCGAGCCCTATGTCACAAGTCGTCCGGGGGCGGAGGGATCGCGGAGCGGACACATCGGCATGGGGCTGGGCTTCTTCATCGCCAAGACCCTGATGGAGCGGACCGGGGCGGTGGTCACCTTCGGCAACGGCCGCCGCGGCGGCGCGGTGGTGACCACCAGCTGGCCCCGGGCCGCGCTGGAAGTGATCACCCCGGGCGCGTCGTGATGACGGGCTCCCGGCGGTCGACAGCGGCGTGCGACGGGCAAAAATGCACCTGCTGGGCGAACGCCGCTCGCCTGTCGCGACGGCGCGCCCTATATCTGGACTGGCCAAGCGGATGGAGACCGCCAAACCGATGACCGATGTATCCGACACCATCACGGCCCTCGCCGACCGCAGCCTGCTCGTCCTGGATGATGATGCGCCGCTGCGAACGCGGCTGGGCCGGGCGCTGGAGCAGCGAGGGTTCGAGGTGACCCTGGCCAGCGGCGTCGCCGAGGCCATCGGCGCCATTCGTCAGAGCCCGCCGGCCTTCGCGGTGATCGATCTGAAGCTGGAGGACGGGTCGGGACTCAAGGCGGTCGAGGCGATGCGCGAGGCGCGGCCCGAGGCGCGGGTGGTGATGCTGACCGGCTATGGCAACATCGCCACCGCCGTGGCGGCCGTGAAGGCCGGGGCCGTCGACTACCTGGCCAAGCCGGCCGACGCCGATGATGTCGTGCGGGCCCTGCTGGCCCAGGCCGGCGAAACGCCCCCGCCTCCCGAGAAACCGATGAGCGCCGACCGCGTCCGCTGGGAACACATCCAGCGGGTCTATGAGCTGTGCAATCACAACGTCTCGGAAACCGCGCGCCGCCTCTCGATGCACCGCCGCACCCTGCAACGCATCCTGGCCAAGCGGGCGCCGAAATAGCCTTGTGAATCGCCCTTCCCCAACGGGAGGGCCGCGCTTGTCCCGCCGCCGCTCAGGTCGAGAGCGCCCGCATCGCCGCCAGCCGCCCGAAGGCCAGGGTCAGGGCCTTGCGCCGGGCCGGGGCCAGAGGCTCCAGACCCGCCTCCCGCACCACCGCCCCGCCAAAGCCGTCGGCGACGATCAGGCCCGGCTCGTCCGGCAGCAGGGCCTGGGGAAAGTCCGGCCCGACCGCGAAGAAATAGCGGTCGCAGAAGGGCAGGTATTCTCCCCATTTGCGATCGACCAGATAGTCCCCGGGGCTGGACTTGACCTCGACGATGATGATCTCGCCCCTCGGCCCCAGGGCCATCAGGTCGGCGCGCCGCCCGTTCGGCAGCCCCACCTCGGCCAACGGCGCATAGCCCATCGACACCAGCAGCCGCGCCGCGCCGCGGGTGACCGCCAGGGTCGTCTCCGGCCGGCTGATGCTGACAAGGGTAAGAACCGCCTCCATGGCGGCCATTTATGTTCCGGTTTCGTTCGAGGTCAAGTCAAGGCCCTGGCCGGTGCGGGCGTCGCCGGCGATTCTGGGCTGGTCGCCGGTCAGGATTTCGCGGCCCTGCCGCACGGCGTCCTGGATCCGGTCGATGGCGAGATACTGCGGTCCGAAGGGCCGGCAGCGCTGCCGCCAGGTCATCAGGGCCTGCTCGATGTCATCCAGCTTGCGGCGGGCCTCGCCGTGGGAAACGCCGGGATAGTTGACCTTGACCATGGCCCAGCAAAGGCTTGGTCCCGCCGCCCGCGTCAAGAACAAAAAGGGAACAATCCACTGCGGGGTCGCAGACTGTGGGCAACTGGCCGGATGTCAGGCCGGCGGTTGCTTCGGCATCTCCAGCCGGGCCACATTGTAACCCAGCGCCTTGATGCGGCCCAGGGCGGCGGCCTTCTCGGCCGGGGCCATGATCGCCTTGCGCGACATCAGCCACACATAGTTGCCGCCGGGCGTGGCCATGATGGCCCAGCTCTGGTCGCCGGCGGTGTCGAGGATCCAGTATTCCTGGCTGACCACCCCGAAGAATTTCGCCTTGAACTTGGCGTTGCCGGAGCCGGGGACGATGGCGCCCTCGGCCTTCCACACCTTGCTCGCCCCCGAAGGCGATCCTTTGCGGCAGGTCTGGGTCATCAGGTAGCGGCCGCCCCTGGCCGGGGCGAACTGGCTGGTCGGCGCCTGGCAGTCCTTCTGGTTGCTGTTGGGGGTGCGGGCCACCTCGTACCAGGTCCCGGTGTAGAAGCTGGTCGAGATCGGATGGGCGGGCTGGGGCGCGTCGGCGGCCGCGGGCAGCGCCAGGACCAGGACCAGCGCGCCGGGGAGGGCGAGAAGGGTCTTCATCCCCCGATTGATATTCGTCTTGCGACAGAAATGCAAAAACGCCCCGCCGTTGAGGGCGGGGCGCTTGAGGTGTTCAGGCCGGAGGACCGGGCCTATTCGGCGGCGATGCTGATCGCCTTGCCGCCGTCCTTGAAGTTGATGGTCTGGAGGTAGCGGATGCCCTCCTCGGCGATGTCGTCGCCGACCATCCGGTCGCCCTCGCTCTTCAGCTCTTCCAGGTCGACATACATGCCGTAGAAGGCCTTGGTGCGCTCGGTGATGATGCCGGCGTTGAGCAGCGTCTTGACCAGCACGCGGAAGATGTTGGTCTGTTCCTTCATGTTCTCGCGACGGATGTCGTCGGTCATGATGGCGGCGAACTCGGCGATCACCTTGTCCGGGTCGAGGCCGAAGGACTCATAGAGGTCCTTCTGCTGGGCCGGGCCGACGAGGTTGAACAGGACGGCCTGGAAGCAGTGGGCGGCCCAGTCCTCGATGATGGCGTGTTCCTCGGGGCTCAGCTTGGGCACGGTGCGGTCGGCCCAGATCTTCCCGAACTTGTGGTGGAAGGCCTCGTCGGTCATCACCAGCTGCAGCAGCTTCTTGCCGAGCGGGTCGTTGATCGAGTTGAACAGCGAGGCGAAGGCGCCCATGGCCAGGCCCTCGACAAGCATCTGCATGCCGATGATCTTCTTGTAGACCTCCGGCGCGTCGATGATCTCGACCAGCAGGGCCTTCAGGGTCGGGCCGCATTCGACCGGGCGGCCCCAGCGGGCCTTGATGTATTTGGCGAAGGCGGTGACGTGGCGGGCTTCCTCGCGGGTCTGGTTGGCGGCGTATTCCTGCGCGCCCTGATCCTTCAGCACGTGGCAGAGGCTGGCCGAGAGGTTCAGCGCGCCCTGTTCGCCGTGCAGGATCGAGGAGAAGATCCGCAGGGTGGACTCATTGATGAAGCGGGTGCGCTCCTTGGGGTCCGACAGGTGGTTGGAGACATAGTCGGTCTGCAGGGCGACGACGAACTCCTCGGGAACGAGCGGCTCGTTCTCCATGTCGAAGGGCTCGTCGAAATCGATGTAGGCCTTGTCCAGCGGATCCCAGAAGTGGTCGTGGGTGGCGCTGATGATCTTGTCGAACGCGGTGGAGCGGTTGTTGTAGCGGTCGAGCTCGAGCATCGACTCGAAGTCGTCCGGACGCACCGCGTCGTACATGGCGTCCTTGGTGATGTTCTTGTCGGTCATCGCAGTGAAGTCCTCCGGCCAAAAGGGTGTGGACCCTTTTCGGGCCTCTGCAATGTGAACACTGTCCACTTTATGGGATGGTCGTCAAGGAAAAATGACGGAGGCGTCACCTTTGTGCCTCCATCCACCGACAGGAAGGCTTCGCTGAACGCCCCCTCATCCGGCGCTCCGCGCCACCTTCTCCCGCAAGGGGAGAAGGGCGCCCCGAGGCGAACCCTTCCTGCAAGCCGTTGTCGCGCGATGGCGCCCCAGGTTACGACGCCACCTGCCAAAGCCGCCGCCAGAGTCCCTTCTCCCCTCGCGGGAGAAGGTGGCCCCGAAGGGGTCGGATGAGGGGGCGCGCCCCAGACCCTTGCGCCACAGGGACCCGACCGCATACTCCAGAGGCAAGAAGACCACGCGACAAAAGACGGGAGCGCGCCATGAGTGATGATCAGCTGTTTCCGGTTCCGGCCGAATGGGCGCAGCGGGCGCATATGGACGCCGCGGGCTATGACGCCGCCTGGAAGCGCGTCGAGGCCGATCCCGAGGGCTTCTGGCGCGAGGTCGCCAGTCGGCTGGACTGGATCAGGCCGCCAACGAAGATCAAGGACGTCTCCTTCAACAAGCACGATTTTCACATTCGCTGGTTCGAGGACGGGGTGCTCAACGTCTCGGCCAACTGCCTGGACCGCCATCTGCCGCACCGGGCCGACCAGACCGCCTTCATCTGGGAAGGCGACGACCCTGCCGACAGCAAGACCATCACCTACGCCCAGGCCCATGAAGAGGTCTGCCGGATGGCCAATGTCCTCAAGGACCTTGGGGTCAGGAAGGGCGACCGGGTCACCATCTACATGCCGATGATCGCCGAGGCGGCCTACGCCATGCTGGCCTGCGCCCGCATCGGCGCCGTGCATTCGGTGATCTTCGGCGGCTTTTCGCCCGACAGCATCGCCGGGCGCATCCAGGACTGCGACAGCCGCTTCGTCATCACCGCCGATGAAGGCGTGCGCGGCGGCAAGATCATCCCGCTGAAGATGAACGTCGACCTGGCCCTGACCCGCTGCCCAGACGTGCAGAAGGTGCTGGTGGTTCGCCGCACCGGGGCCAAGTGGCTGAAGCATGACGGCCGCGACGTCGCCTATGAGCCCTTGCGGGACTCCGCCTCGCCTGACTGCCCGCCCGAGCCGATGAACGCCGAGGACCCGCTGTTCATCCTCTATACGTCCGGCTCGACGGGGAAGCCCAAGGGCGTGCTGCACACGACCGGCGGCTATCTGACCTGGGCCAGCTGGACCCATGAACTGGTCTTCGACTACCGGCCTGGCGAGATCTTCTGGTGCACCGCCGATGTCGGCTGGGTCACCGGCCACAGCTATATCGTCTATGGGCCCCTGGCCAACGGCGCGACCAGCCTGATCTTCGAGGGCGTCCCCAACTATCCGACGGCCTCGCGGTTCTGGGAGGTCATCGACAAGCATCAGGTGGAGATCTTCTACACTGCGCCCACCGCGCTCCGGGCGCTGATGCGCGAGGGCGAGGCGCCGGTCCAGAAGACCTCCCGCAAGTCCCTGCGGCTGCTGGGCAGCGTCGGCGAGCCGATCAATCCCGAGGCCTGGCTCTGGTATCACCGGGTGGTCGGCGAGGGCCGCTGCCCGATCGTCGACACCTGGTGGCAGACCGAAACCGGCGCCTGTCTGGTCAGCCCCCTGCCGGGCGCCACGGCCCTGAAGCCCGGTTCGGCCAGCAAGCCGCTGCCGGGCGTGAAGCTGCAGCTGGTCGATGCCGAGGGCGCCGTGCTGGAGGGCGCGGTCAGCGGCAACCTGTGCATCACCGACAGCTGGCCGGGCCAGATGCGCACCGTCTATGGCGATCACCAGCGCTTCTTCGACACCTATTTCAGCACCTACCCGGGCAAATATTTCACCGGAGACGGCTGCCGCCGCGACGAGGACGGCTACTACTGGATCACCGGCCGGGTCGACGATGTCATCAATGTCTCCGGTCACCGGCTGGGCACCGCCGAGATCGAGAGCGCCCTGGTCGCCCATGAGGCGGTGGCCGAGGCCGCCGTCGTCGGCCGGCCACACGACGTCAAGGGCCAGGGCATCTACGCCTATGTCACCCTGATCGGCGATGTCGTCCCGACCGAGGACCTGCGGGCCGACCTGGTGCGATGGGTGCGCAAGGAAATCGGCCCCTTCGCCGCCCCCGACGCCATCCAGTGGGCGCCGGGCCTGCCCAAGACCCGTTCGGGCAAGATCATGCGCCGCATCCTGCGCAAGGTGGCCGAGGGCGACGTCTCCAACCTCGGCGACACCACCACCCTGGCCGATCCGGCCGTGGTCGAGGACCTGGTCGCCAACCGGATCGCCGGATGACCGCCCCCCTGACCTGGACCGTCGGCGCGGTCACCGTCACCCGCATCCTCGAGCTGGAGATGCCGGTGCCCTGGAACGAGAAACATCCCTTCCTCGAGGGGGCCACGCCGCAGGCCCTGGCCGGGATCGACTGGCTGCATCCCCACTATGTCACCGCCGAGGGGGCCCTGAAGCTGTCGATCCACGCCCTGCTGGTCGAGGCGCCGGGCCTGCGGCTGGTGGTGGACACCTGCATCGGCAATGACCGTCCCCGGCGGATGACCGGCCGCCAGCCCCTGGCCACCGACTTCCTGCAAAGGTTCGAGGCCGCCGGCTGGACCCGCGACAGCGTCGATGCGGTGGTCTGCACCCACCTGCATGTCGATCACGTCGGCTGGAACACCATGCTGGTCGATGGCGCCTGGGTCCCGACCTTTCCCAGGGCCCGCTATCTGATCGGCAAGGCCGAGTACGACTTCTGGCGCGCCGAGGGCGACGCCGACCAGCAGGTCATCCTCGGCGATTCCGTGCAGCCGATCTTCGACGCCGGCCTGGCCGATCTGGTCGCCCCCGACCACCGCCTGTCGGCCGAGGTCCGGCTGCAGCCCACGCCCGGCCACACCCCGGGCCATGTCAGCGTGATCATCGAGTCCGAAGGCCAGACGGCCATGATCACCGGGGACCTGATGCATCATCCCTGCCAGGTCGCCCATCCCGAATGGTCGCCGCCCTTCGACGAGGACCGGGGACAGGCCCTGGCCACCCGCAGGGCGGTGATCGAACAGGTCGGCGACCAGCCGGTGCTGGTCATCGGCACCCACTTCGCCGCCCCCACAGCCGGTCATATTCGCCGCGATGGCGAGACCTGGCGGTTCGACGGCCTGACCGGCTGAGGGCCGCCAGGGGTTTCACTTCCCGTCAAAGGGGTTAGCCTGACGCCATGCGGACAGCCCTGATCCTGGCCGTCGCCGCGAGCGGAGTCTTCGCGGATGTCGCCCCCGATCCCGAGGGGACCGCCGGCGTGGCCCGCGGCCGGGTCGACATCGACGCCCCGCCGGCCGTGGTCTGGGCGGTGATCCGCGACTGCCGCCTGGCCAGCCGGATGGCCCCCAATGTCGAAAGCTGCCGGGTGCTGGACCGGGCCGAGGACGACAGCTGGGATGTCCGCGAGATGGTCGTGCGGCCGCCCTTCGTGCCGAAGATCCGCTCGGTGTTCCGCTCCGAATACGAGCCGGTCCGCCGCATCACCTTTCGCTGCACCGGCGGCGACGTGAAGCTGTGCGAGGGGGAATGGCGCCTGACGCCGCTGCAGAACGGCGGCACCCGGGTCACCTACACCAACCGCGCCACCTCCCCCTATCCGATCCCGGCCATGCTGACCCGCGAGGCGATGAAGGCCGACATGACCCGGGCCCTCAAGGCCCTGCGCCGCGAGAGCGTGGCGGCGACGCGCTAGCGCCGGCCCGGTCCTTGCCGGCGGCCCGGTTACAAAGCGCAACCGGGTCTGACTTGCGCCCCGCCGGAGGTCGGCTAAACCCCGGCCATGTATGACGCCATCCTGTTCGACGCCGACGGCGTTCTGATCGATTCCGAGGTCATCTATCACGCCATCGAGATGGAGGTTCTCGGCCGCATCGGCCTGACCTACGATCCCCACGATTACCGCAGCCGCTTCATGGGCATGCATGAGCGCACCTATGTCGCCGCCCTCGACGCCGAATGCCGCGAGAAACTGAACCTGCCCCTGCCCGGCGATTTCCTGGCCACCGTCCGCGGCCTCAGCCGCATCGCCTGTGACGAGCGGCTGCAGTGCGTCGCCGGGGCCCATGAGGCGGTCGCCGCCGTGTCCCTCCCAAAGGCCGTGGCCAGCAGCTCCGACGCCGAGGCCCTCGCCCGCAAGCTGGCCAAGGTCGGCCTCGATCTTCACTTCGACCCGCACATCTACTCCGCCGACCTCGTCGCCCACGGCAAGCCGAACCCCGACATCTACCTTCACGCCGCCGCCGCCCTGGGCGCCGATCCCGCCCGCTGCCTGGCCATCGAGGACAGCGTCAACGGCGTCCGCTCGGCCCGCGCCGCCGGCATGACCGTCTGGGGCTTCACCGGCGGCGGCCACCTCGACCAGCGGGCGGAGGCCGGGCTGCGGCAGGCCGGCGCGGCGCGGATCGTCGAGAGCTGGGCCGAGGCCGGAGCGCTATTCCGGACCCTTTAGAAATCAGTTCCTTCTCCCCTTGGGGGAGAAGGTGGGCCCGAAAGGCTCGGATGAGGGGTCGAAGACTCTCAAAGCCGCCATCAGTGGTCTGGGCCGCCAAAGCCTTAAGGACCCCTGCGACCCCTCTTTCGTCGCCTTCGCCGAGTAAGTTTTTCCCCAAGGGGAGAAGGATGCCGCGCGCCGCGAAATCATTGACCCGCAGCCCCCCAGCGCCTAATCGCCCAGCCATGTTTGAAGGTCTCTCTCCCCTCGCCCGCGACGCCAAGGCCTGGCCGTTCGAACAGGCGCGCAACCTGCTCGCCCGCGTCCTGCGCATCCGGCTGAGCGACGCCGAGCGCGACCTGGCCGCGACCCTGATCAATTCGGGCAAGGCCGCCGAGGCCGTCGCCGCCCTGCCGGCCCTGGCCCGGCCGGTGATCCTGGAGACCGGCTATGGTCCCTCCGGCCTGCCGCACCTGGGCACCTTTCAGGAAGTGGCCCGCACCACCATGGTCCGCGCCGCCTTCCGCGCCCTGACCGGCGACGCCATTCCCACCCGCCTGATCAGCTTCAGCGACGACATGGACGGCCTGCGCAAGGTCGCCCCCAACCTGCCCAACCAGGCGATGCTGGAAGAGGACATGGGCAAGCCGCTGACCGTGGTCCGCGACCCCTTCGGCACCCATGAGAGCTTCGGGGCCCACAACAACGCCCGGCTCTGCGCCTTCCTCGACGGGTTCGGCTTTGAGTATGAGTTCGTCTCCTCGACCGACTGCTACCGATCGGGCCGTTTCGACGAGACCCTGCTGATCGCGCTGGAGCGCTATGACGCCATCCAGAAGGTCATGCTGCCGACGCTGGGCGAGGAGCGCCGGGCCACCTATTCGCCCTTCCTGCCGATCAGCCCGACCACCGGCCGGGTGCTGCAGGTTCCGACTCTTGAGCGCAACGTCGCCAGGGGGACCATTGTCGTCGAGGACGAGGACGGCAGCCGCATCGAGGTGCCGGTCACCGGCGGCCATGTGAAGATGCAGTGGAAGCCCGACTGGGCGATGCGCTGGACGGCGCTGGGCATCGACTACGAGATGAGCGGCAAGGACCTGATCGACTCGGTCAAGGCCTCCAACCAGATCTGCAAGGCGCTGGGCGGCATTCCGCCGGAAGGCTTCAACTACGAACTGTTCCTCGACGAACAGGGTCAGAAGATCTCCAAGACCAAGGGCAATGGCCTGACCATGGACGAGTGGCTGCGCTATGGTGCGCCCGAGAGCCTGGCCTATTATGTCTTCCAGAGCCCCAAGTCGGCGAAGAAGCTCTATTTCGACGTCATCCCCAAGGCCTCCGACGAATATCTGCAGCAGCTCGACGCCTACCAGCGCCAGGAGCCCGCCCAGCAGATCAACAACCCCGTCTGGCACGTCCACACCGGCCGCCCGCCGCAGAGCGGGTCGCCGGTCAGCTTCAGCCTGATGCTGAATGTGGTCTCGGCCGCCGACGCCTCCGACAAGGCTATCCTCTGGGGCTTCCTGAGCCGGTATATCCCGGGCGCCACGGCGGAGGACTATCCGCTGCTCGACCGGCTGGCCGGGTTTGCGATCAACTATTACGAGGACTTCGTCAAACCCAACAAGGCCTTCCGCGCCCCGACCGATCAGGAACGCGCCGCCATGCTCGACCTGCGGGCCCGGCTGGCCGCCCTGCCGGCCGAATGCGTCGACGCCGAGCTGATCCAGAACGAGGTCTATTCGGCCGGCAACGACGCCGGGTTCGAGCCACTGCGCTCGTGGTTCCAGGCTCTCTACGAGGTCCTGCTCGGCCAGAGCCAGGGCCCGCGGTTCGGCAGCTTTGCGGCGATCTTCGGCCTGCCCCGCACCATCGCCCTGATCGACGAGAAACTGGGCTAACCTCTCCCTGAGGGAGAGGTCGGCCTCGCAAAGCGGGGCCGGGTGAGGGTTTACGCCCGAAGGCATTGCCCGACCTTCCAGCCCCGTAACCCCTCATCCTCCCCCCGCTGCGCGGCGGGCCCCTCCTTCTCCCTCAGGGAGAAGGTTGCTATGGGCGTCGCATGGCTGTGAAGAAGACGCCCGTCCGCAAGAAGCGCATCCCGCCGAAGGAGCGCGCCCGCGTCGCCGAGCTGTTCGACCATTTCGCCACCCTGTCGGACGACCCGAAGACCGAGCTGCATTTCAACAGCCCCTTCACCCTGGTGGTCGCCGTCGCCCTGTCGGCCCAGGCCACCGACGTGCAGGTCAACAAGGCCACCGAGAAGCTGTTCGCTGTCGCCGACACCCCGCGGGCGATGTTCGATCTCGGCGTCGATGGCCTGATCCCGCTGATCAATTCCATTGGCCTGTTCCGCAACAAGGCCAGGAACGTCATCGAGCTAAGCCGCATCATCCTGGAGCAGCACGGCGGCCAGACGCCGCTGAACCGCGAGGCCCTCCAGGCCCTGCCCGGGGTTGGTCGCAAGACCGCCAGCGTGGTGCTCAACGAACTGGGCATCGAGCCGGCCATCGCCGTCGACACCCATGTCTTCCGCGTCGCCCACCGCCTGAAACTGTCGGCCGGCAAGACCCCGGACGCGGTCGAGGCCGATCTGATGGCCGTGGTGCCCGAACCCTACCTGACCCGCGCCCACCACTGGCTGATCCTGCATGGCCGCTATGTCTGCCTGGCCCGCAAGCCAAAGTGCCAGACCTGCCCGATCGCGGAGCTCTGCCCGTCGTGCGAACTGTTCATCGGCGGATAGGGGGCGAGGCTCGCCCCCCCTTCCCGTCATCCCGGACGCCCGCAGGGCGAGCCGGGACCCAGAGGTTGCAGCGCGCCGGCCGCAAGGCCGCCTTCGATAGCCGGATCCTCCACCCCGGGATCCCGGACAGCCCGCTTCGCTGCCTTCCGGGATGACGGAAGAGGAGGGCGGCGGGCCCATTGCCGCGCCCGGCGTCCGGCGACATTCTGGTCCTTCATCCGGAGACCCCGTCTTGATCCGCGTCCTGACCGCCCTGACCGCCGCCCTCGCCCTCGTCGCCTGCGCCACCCCGCCCGCATCGTCCCCCAACGCCGGTCCGCTCGCCGCCAAGGCCCGCCCCGACTGCTCGGAGGCCACGGCAGGCCACTACTGGCTCAGCATCGGCCCCCTGCCGGCCCGGCAGGGCGGCGATCTGAAGGTCAGCGTCTGGAAGGCGGGCGACTATCCCGGGGCGGAGACCTTCATTCCCGCCGCCTGCGTCCGCGACTGGAAGGCCTCCGATCCGGCCATCGACTTCGCCAGCGACGGGGCCGGGCTGCGGGTCGGCAAGGCGGTCAATCCCGGAACCGTCGTCGAGGTTTCCGGGGCCATCGGCGGCGGTCGGGCGAAGGCCAGCTTCACCGTCATCGCCGCCGACGCCATCAGCCTTTCGGGAACCTGGAAAGAGGTCGGGAGCGCGGACTGTCCGCTCACCTCGCCGCCCTTGCGGGAGCTGAAGTTCACCACCGAGGGCCGGTTCAACGTCACCTGGACGCCGTTCGAGACCTATGTCGACTACTGGGGCGACTACCGGTTCGACCCGGCCACCGGCGCCCTGGCCATGACCACGACCGGCGGCAACAGCATCGCCGGCGACGCTGTCCTCACCGGCAAGGCCGCCATCGGGGCCGATGGCCTGCTGACCCTGACCGGGGTCGATTTCGGCCGCCGCGAGGGCCGGCCGCCGGCGGCCTGCCTGGTCTTCAGCCGCTGAGGGCGGCCTTCACCGCCGCCCCGAACCGACCGGCGCCCTTGGGGGCCCAGGTCAGGAACAGGTCCGGCTCGATGGCCTCCAGCTCCATCAGCTGCAACGTCCCGTCCAGGCCGCGCAGCAGGTCGACTCGGGCATAGGTCAGGGGCGGGACGGCGGCCAGAATGGCGTCCGCCGTCTCCAGCGCCCCCGGCCAGGGTTTGACCCGCGACACCCGGCCGCCGAACTGCGGCTGCACCCGGAAATCCCCGCGCGCCGCCACCTTGGTCACCGCATGGCTGAAGACGCCGTCGAAATAGAGCAGCGAAATCTCCCCCTCGCCGCCGACCGCCGGCAGGAAGGGCTGGATCAGGGCCGGCCCGGTCGGGGCGGCGTCGAGCCCATCCTCGGGCAGCAGCTTGACCGTCTGGTGAGAGCCGCCGCTGATTCGCGGCTTGGCGATCACCGCCAGGCAGCCGAAGGCCTCCCGGGCCGCCGCGACGGCGTCGGCGGTGAGGGTCTCGACGCTGATCGTCGGCACGACCGGCGCGCCGCTGGCGCCGAGCTCGGCCAGATAGGCCTTGTCGCTGTTCCAGCGCAGCACCCCGGCCGGATTGATCATCCGCTGACCCGCCGCCTCGAAGGCCTGCAGCCGCGCCAGCCACGCCTCGGGCTTCCGGTGATAGCCCCAGGCCAGCATCGGCAGCACCGCATCCACCGGGGCCTCCAGCGGCCGGGTCCAGTCGTGGGCGACGGCGGCGACGCCCGAGCCCGCCAGACCGGCCTCCAGCCGGGCGAACCAGTCGGGCCACATCGTCTGATAGAGGGTCTCGTCGGCGGCGGGGGTGAGAATGGCGACCTGCATGCCGCTGCTCTACGCGGTCGCGGGGCCGGCGTCATCAGAGCCGGGCGCCCTCGCCATGCCGCCCGCGTTGCCCAAGCGCCCCGCCTCCTGTAACGAGCGCCGGACTGCTTTCGCGAAAGACCGCCCGCCCATGACCGCCCATTACGACGTCGCCGCCATCGGCAACGCCATCGTCGACGTCATCGCCCCGGCCGAGGAGGCCTTCCTGGTCAGCGAGAACCTGACCAAGGGCTCGATGCAGCTGATCGACGAGGCGCGCGGCGTCGACCTCTACGGTCGCATGGCGGCGGGCATGGAGACCAGCGGCGGCTCGGCCGGCAACACCATCGCCGGCATCGCCAGCCTCGGCGGGCGCGCCGCCTATCTGGGCAAGGTGGCCGATGACCAGCTGGGCGACGTCTTCGCCCATGACATGCGGGCCATCGGCGTGCATTTCGACACCCCGGCCCTGACCGGCGGCCCGGCCACGGCCCGCTGCCTGATCAACGTCACCCCCGACGGCCAGCGGACCATGTGCACCTATCTGGGCGCCTCGACCGAGCTGACCGCCGCCGACGTGCCGGTCGAGATCATCGAGCGGTCGGCCATCGTCTATCTGGAAGGCTATCTGTTCGACCCCAGCGAGGCCCGCCGCGCCTTCGCCAAGGCCGCCGCCCTGGCCCATGGCGCCGGCCAGCTGATCGCCATCACCCTGTCGGACGCCTTCGTCGTCGAGCGCCACCGCGGCGAGCTGCTCGGCTTCATCCAGGACCAGGCCGACGTGGTCTTCGCCAATGAAGCCGAGGTCAAGGCGCTGTTCGAGACCGACGACTTCGATCTCGCCGCCGCCAAGCTGGCCGCCATCACCCGGGTCAGCGCCATCACCCGCGGCGAGCAGGGTTCGGTCATCCTGGCCGGCGACCGGCTTCACCTCATCGCCGCCGATCCGGTCGACAAGGTGGTCGACACCACCGGGGCCGGCGACCAGTACGCCGCCGGCTTCCTGTTCGGCATGGCCAGGGGCCTGGACTTCGAGATCTGCGGCCGGCTGGGCTCCATGGCCGCGGCCGAGGTCATCAGCCACTATGGCCCGCGGCCGATGGTCAGTCTGAAGGATCTGGCGATCGCCAGGGGATTGCTGAAATGAATCGCACCGCAGAGATCACCCGCGACACCAAAGAGACGCAGATCAAGGTCTGGATCGATCTCGACGGGACCGGCGCCGCGACCATCTCGACCGGCATCGGCTTCTACGACCACATGCTGGAAAGCTTCGCCCGCCACGGCGGCTTCGACCTGAAGATCGAGACGAAGGGCGATTTGCACATCGACATGCACCACACCGTCGAGGACACCGGCATCGTGCTGGGCCAGGCGGTGAAGCAGGCGCTGGATGGGTATCGGGGCGTGCGCCGCTTCGGCCACGCCTACATCCCGATGGACGAGACCCTGACCCGCTGCGCGCTGGATCTGTCCAACCGGCCCTATCTGATCTGGAAGGTCGATTTCTCGCGGCCCAAGGTCGGGGAGATGGACACCGAGCTGTTCAAGGAATTCCACCACGCCTTCGCCATGAACGCGGGCGCCTGCGTGCATCTGGAAACCCTCTACGGCGACAATACCCATCACATCGCCGAAAGCGGATTCAAGGCCCTGGCCCGCGCCCTGCGCATGGCCGTCGAGATCGACCCCAAGGCCGGGGGCCAGGCGGTCTCGACCAAGGGCGTGCTGTAGGACTCCAACAAAACCTCCGCCTTCGCCGTGCGCTCCCTTCCCCCTGGAGGGGGGAAGGGCCGGGGATGGGGGTGGAGGTGTTTCCGGATGAAACTGAGACGGACGTGACGCCACCAGCCTCCTCCACCCCCATCCCAACCCTTCCCCCCTCCAGGGGGAAGGGCTCGAGGGCGCCGACGACGGGTTTGAGGCCATGACCACGGTCGCCCTCATAGACTACGGGTCCGGCAATCTGCGCTCGGCGGAGAAGGCCCTGCTGAAGGCCGCCGCGACTCTGACCTCGCCCCCGACCGTGCTGGTCACCGGCGATCCCGAACAGGTGAGCCGGGCCGACCGCGTCCTGCTGCCCGGCGTCGGGGCCTTCGGCGCCTGCATGGCCGCCCTCGCCGCCCGAGACGGCCTGATCGAGGCCCTGACCGAGGCGGCCATGCGCCGCGCCGTCCCCTTCCTCGGGGTCTGCGTCGGCATGCAGCTTCTGGCCCAGCAGGGGCTCGAGTTCGGCCCCACGCCCGGCCTCGGCTGGATTCCCGGCGAGGTGCGCCGCATGACCCCGTCGGACCCGAGCTTCAAGGTGCCGCACATGGGCTGGAACACCTTGGTTCCGTCCCATGCCCTGTTCGCCGGCCTGGGTCCGGCCCCGCACATGTATTTCACCCACAGCTATGTCTTCGATCCGGCCGACCCGGGCGACATCGCCGCCACCAGCAACCACGGCGGCCCCTTCGTCGCGGCGGTGTCGCGTGACAATGTGATGGGGGTGCAGTTCCACCCCGAGAAGTCGCAAGCCGCCGGCCTGAAGCTGCTGGCCAATTTCCTGGAGTATGCGGCGTGATCCTTTACCCGGCGATCGACCTGAAGGACGGCCGTTGCGTGCGGCTGCTGCACGGCGACCTCAACAAGGAAACGGTGTTCAACACCTCGCCCGCCGACCAGGCCGGCCAGTTCCAGAAGCAGGGCTTCACCTGGCTGCATGTCGTCGACCTCAACGGCGCGGTCGAGGGCCGGGCGGTCAATATCGAGGCGGTCGAGGCCATCCTGCAGGCGGTCTCCCTGCCGGTGCAGCTGGGCGGCGGCATCCGCGACATGAAACAGATCGAGGCCTGGATCGAGGCCGGGGTCTCGCGGGTCATCCTCGGCACCGTCGCCGTGCGCGATCCCGAGCTGGTCCGCGCCGCCGCCGCCGAATGGCCCGAGCAGATCGCCGTCGGCATCGACGCCCGGGACGGCAAGGTCGCCACTGAAGGCTGGCTGGAAACCTCGCAGATGGACGCCGTCGATCTCGGCCGCCGCTTCGAGGACGCCGGGGTCGCCGCCCTGATCGTCACCGACATCGGCCGCGACGGGGCCATGACCGGGGTCAATGTCGCCCAGGTCGGGGAGATGGCCGACGCCGTCTCCATTCCCGTCATCGCCTCGGGCGGGGTGGCCAGTGTCACGGACATCGAGCTGCTCAAGGCCCGCAAGGGCGCCGCCATCGCCGGCTGCGTGCTGGGCCGCTCCCTCTATGAGGGGGCCATCGACCCGGCCCGCGCCCTGACCGTCGCCGCATGCTGAAGGTCCGGGTCATTCCCTGCCTGGACGTCAAGGACGGCCGGGTGGTCAAGGGGGTCAACTTCCTGGCCCTGCGCGACGCCGGCGATCCGGTGGAGCAGGCCACGGCCTATGACGCCGCCGGGGCCGACGAGCTGATGTTCCTCGACATCACCGCCAGCAGCGAGGGCCGCGGCGCCATTCTCGAGGTCATCGCCCGCACCGCCGATGTCTGTTTCATGCCGGTCTCGGTCGGCGGCGGGGTGCGCACGGTCGAGGACGCCCGCCGGCTGCTGCGGGCCGGGGCCGACAAGGTCAGCGTCAACACCGCCGCGGTCGAGGACCCCGACCTGATCAGCCGCCTGGCCGACGCCTTCGGCAGCCAGGCGGTGGTCT
This sequence comes from Caulobacter sp., assembly GCA_016125585.1. GTDB lineage: Bacteria > Pseudomonadota > Alphaproteobacteria > Caulobacterales > Caulobacteraceae > Caulobacter. The sequence goes on along the minus strand of WGLL01000002.1, from coordinate 124,309 downwards.
GCGCCGTCGACGCCAAGAGCCGCGACACCGGCGGCTGGGGCGTCTTCACCTATGGCGGCCGCCGCGATGTCGGGCTCGACGCCATCGACTACGCGGCCCTGGCGGTGGAAAAGGGCGCGGGCGAGATCCTGCTGACCTCGATGGACCGCGACGGGGCCAAAACCGGCTATGACATCGGCCTGTTGCGGGCGGTGACCGAGGCGGCGGCGGTGCCGGTGATCGCCAGCGGCGGGGCCGGCGAGGTGCGGCATCTGGTCGAGGCGGTGCGCGACGGCCACGCCGACGCAGTGCTGGCGGCCTCGATCTTCCACTTCGGCGAGGTCACTATCGCCGGGGCCAAGCAGGCCATGGCGGCGGCGGGACTGCCTGTGCGACTGGAGACGGCGGCATGAGCGAGCTTTCCGACACCCTCGACCGCCTGTGGGCGACCATTGAGGCCCGCCGGGGCGCCGATCCGGCCGCCAGCTGGACGGCGAAACTGCTGGCCGACCCGAAACTGGCCGCCAAGAAACTGGGCGAGGAGGCCGTCGAGGCCGCCATCGCCGCCACCAGCGGCGACCGCGCCGCCCTGACCGCCGAGGCCGCCGACGTCCTCTACCACCTGCTGGCCCTGCTCGCCGCCGCCGGCGTCTCCCCCGACGAGGTCGCCGCCGTCCTCACCGCCCGCGAGGGAACCTCCGGCGTCGCCGAGAAGGCCGCGCGCAAGCCGGGGTGAGGGAGTCTGGCGGTGGCGTGGCGAAGACGCCGCCCTTCGCCCACTCTTCCGTCATCCCGGACGCCCGCAGGGCGATCCGGGACCCAGGGGGTGAAGAGTCTGGCTATCAAACGCTGCCTTGCAGGCCATGCGCTGCGGTCCCTGGCTCCCGGACAAGCGGCGTGCGCTTTCCGGGATGACGGGACAGGTTTGGGCCGCGCGGGGTTGCCCCTCGCCCCCTCCGCTTCCGTCACCGCCGGACTTGTTCCGGCGGTCCATACGCGCGGGACCCAAAGACGGCCCGCTGCAGCCGGCCTCACCTTCAACCGATCGCGTCAATGGACCACCGGAACAAGTCCGGTGGTGACGGTTGTGGGCGGCAATGCCCGCTCCACAACCCTCCAGACTGGGCAACCGCGCCTGCCCCTACCCCTCGTCGCGGACCCAGTCCCCCGACTTGCCGCCGGTCTTCTCCATCAGCCGCACCTGGTCGATGACCATGCCCTTATCGGCCGCCTTCAGCATGTCGTAGAGGGTCAGGCAGGCGACCGAGACGGCGGTCAGGGCCTCCATCTCCACCCCGGTCGGGCCGGTGGTGCGCACCGTGGCGGAAACCTCGAAGCCGGCGTCATGAGCCGTCACCGTCACCCCGATCTTGCTCAGGACCAGCGGATGGCACAGCGGGATCAGCTCGCTGGTGCGCTTGGCGGCCATCACCCCGGCCAGTTCAGCGGTGGTGATCACATCGCCCTTGGCCGCGCCCCCCGACAGGGCCAGGTCCCGCACCGCCGGGTCCATCCGCACCAGCCCTTTGGCGGTCGCCTCCCGCACGGTGTCCGCCTTGCCGGTGACATCGACCATCCGGGCCCGGCCCTGGTCGTCGAGATGCGACAGCCGGCTCATGACTCCATCAGCCTCGGCATCAGCTCGACCATGTTGCAGGGCCTGTGGCGGCTGTCGAGCTGGGCGGCGATGACCTTGTCCCAGCCATCCTTCACCGCGCCGTTCGATCCGGGCAGGCAGAAGACGAACACCCCGCCGACGATGCCGGCCAGGGCCCGCGACTGCAGGGTCGACAGCCCCACTGTCTGATAGCTGACCAGGTGGAAGATCACCGAAAAGCCGTCGATCTCCTTGTCCAGCAGGGGGCGGACCGCTTCGGGCGTCACATCGCGCCCGGTCAGGCCGGTGCCCCCGGTGGTGACGATGGCGTCGACCTCGCCCGAGGCGACCCAGCGGCGGATCTGCTGGCGGATGGCGGCGACGTCGTCCCTGACCATCGCCTTGTCGGCCAGCTCATGCCCGGCGCCGGTCACCCGCCCGGCCAGCAGATGGCCGGAGGTGTCGCTCTCCTCGTCACGGGTGTCGGAGACGGTCAGCACCGCCACCCGCACCGGCTTGAAGGCCCAGGCCTCGTCGATCTTGCCGCCAATGGTCAGGCTCATGATGTCTCCAGCGTTGTGCGGGCTTCGACATGCGGCCGCCTGGCCGCTGCTCAGCCTGACTTCTATTTTGAAAGCCCGCCGCTGTCAGTCATCCTGAGCAGCCCGCTCGGCGGGCGTGTCGAAGAATGGATCATCCCAGCGGGCGGCGTCGCGCCGGTCGTGGTCGGTCGGCTCGATCCAGCGGGCGCCGTCCGGGCCGTGTTCCTTCTTCCAGAAGGGCGCGCGGCTCTTCAGCCAGTCCATCAGATGGTCGCAGGCCTCGAAGGCCGCCCGGCGGTGACCGGCGGCGGTGGCGACAAAGACGATCGCCTCGCCCGGCGCGATGGGGCCGGTGCGATGCACGATCAGCCAGTCCTGAAGGTCAAACCGTTTCGCCGCCCCCGCCGCCATCGCCTCGATGGCCGCATCGGTGAAGCCGGGATAGGCCTCCAGCTCCAGAGTCAGGGCCGCGCCGTGCTCGGCCCGGGCCAGGCCGGTGAAACTGGCCACCGCCCCGGTCTCGCGGCGGTTTGGGCAGAAGCCGCCAAGCAGCTGGCCCGGATCGAACGGCTGGCTCTGCAGGACCACGGCCATGCCGGCTCAGCCCCCGCTCATCGGCGGCAGGAAGGCGACCTCGCTGGCCGGGGTCAGGGCCGCATCGCCCCGCACCAGAGCCTTGTCCACCGCCGCCTGCACCGAAGGGCCCGCCAGGGCCTCGCCAAGACCCGGGTCGGCGGTTGCCAGCGCGGTGCGAAGCGCCGACAGACTGGCCGCCTCGATGGTCCTTTCCCGCCAGCCGGCGACATCGGCCAGCCGGCCGAACAGCAGCACCCGGGCCACGTCAGCCCCCCGTCGTCGACATATGCCGCGTCAGCGCCGGCCCCTCGCCGGCCCCGATGCGGAAATCGTGCCCCTTCGGCTTGCCCATCACCGCCGCGCGGATGGCCCCGGCTAGGTCATCGTCGCTGGCCCCGCCGCGCATCAGGGCGCGCAGATCGGTGGCGTCGTCCTGTCCCAGGCAGGTGTGCAGGGTGCCGGTGCAGGTCAGCCGCACCCGGTTGCAGGACTCGCAGAAATTATGGCTCATCGGGGTGATCAGCCCCAGCCGCCCGCCGGTCTCGGCGATGCGCAGATAGCGGGCCGGCCCCCCCGTCGACAGCGGCAGGTCCTGCAGCGTCCAGAAGCTGGCCAGCCGGATCCGCAGGTCGGTCAGCGACAGGTACTGGTCGGTGCGGTCGCCCTCGATCTCGCCCAGCGGCATGGTCTCGATCAGGGTCAGGTCCATGCCAAGGCCGTGCGCCCACTGGATCATGGCCGGGATCTCGTCGGCGTTGTCCCGCGCCAGGGCCACGGTGTTGATCTTGCAGGCGATGCCGGCGGCGCGGGCCGCCTCCAGCCCGGCCAGCACCTGGCCCAGGTCGCCGCCCCGGGTCAGGGTGCGAAACAGATCGGGTTTGAGCGTATCGAGGGAGACATTGATCCGTCTGACGCCAAGCCGGGCCAGGTCCGCCGCATGATGCGCCAGCCGGGTGCCGTTGGTGGTCAGGGTCAGTTCCTCGAGCCCGCCCCCGTCGAGCCGCCGCGACAGGGCCTCCACCAGCCCCATGAAACCCTTGCGCACCAGCGGCTCGCCGCCGGTCAGCCGCAGCCTCCTTACCCCCAGGCCGATGAACACCGAGGCGATCCGCTCCAGCTCCTCCAGGCTGAGGACCTCGGCCTTGGGCAGGAACACCATCTTCTCGGCCATGCAGTAGACACAGCGCAGGTCGCAGCGGTCGGTGACCGACACCCGCAGGTAGGACACCCGCCGCGCGAAGGCGTCGAGCAGCGCGTCCGGGGTCGTTTCCGGAACGGGCGTCGAAACAGGCGCTTGCGCGGGGGGGGCGTCGTAGGGCGTCATGTCCCGTCCAGAATAGGGGGGAAGGCGCCATGGCGACAGAGGAAAGCTGCGAGGCCCTGGTGCTGGCCGCCGGTTCGGGCCGCCGGTTCGGCGGCCCCAAGCTGCTGGCGCCCTGGCGGGACGGGGTATTGCTCGACGCCGCCCTGGCCGCGGCCTTCGCCGCCCCGGCCCGGCGGGTGATCCTGGTCACCGGCGCGAACGCCGAACCGGTGACCCTCGCCGCCCGGGCCTTCGCCGATCGATCCGGCGTCTCGGACAGGCTGGCAGTGGTTCATGCAGCCGACCACGATCAGGGCCTGTCCGCCTCGCTCAGGGCCGGGGTGGCGGCGGTTTTCGATGATACAGACAGACTGTTTGTTTATTTGGGAGACATGCCGCTGGTCCCCCCCGCGATCGCCGCCGATCTGGCCGGCGCCCTGAGCCCCGACCATCTGGCGGCTGCCCCGGCCGTGGGCGGGCAGCGGGGCCATCCGGTGCTGATCACCCGCCCGCTGTTCGAGTCGATCATGGCCCTGACCGGCGACCAGGGCGCCGGGGTCCTGCTGAAGACGCTCGGCGGTCGTCTGGCGCTGGTCATGACGGGCGACGAGGGCGTGTTGCGCGACATTGACCGGCCCGGCGACCTGGATCTGCTTTCCGGCTCCACATGATCGGCGCCGCCCCGCCCCGGCTTCGCCGCATTGGCCGCGCCTCATCGACCGATGTTCGACCGCCGCGCCCTGCTCCTGACCCTCCCCGCCCTCGCCGTTCCTGTCCTGGGCGCCCCCGGCTGCCGCGCCGCCGCCACCCCGCCGGCCGCGACCTGGGGCGAGAAACTGGTCGCCGCCGCGAGGGGCCAGATCGGCCGCACCGTCACCTATGACCCCGCCTACCGGCGGCTGGACTATCCGGGCGGCGATGTGCCCATCGATCGCGGCGTCTGCAGCGATGTCGTCATCCGCGCCTATCGCACCGCCTTCGGCCTCGACCTGCAGCGGCTGGTGCATGAGGACATGGCCGCCCATTTCGCCGCCTATCCGCGCAACTGGGGCCTCAAGGCGCCCGACCGCAACATCGACCACCGCCGGGTGCCCAACCTGGAGACCTTCTTCCGCCGCCGGGGCGCGGCTCTGCCTCCGGACACCCCCTGGCGGGCCGGCGACCTGATCACCCAGCGGCTGCTGCCGGGCCACTACCCCCATATCCTGATCGCCACCGGCCGCCACGACAGCCTTGGGCGGCCGCTGATCGTGCAGAACAACGGCGGCGGCGCCCGGCTGGAACCGCCCCAGGCGCTGGCCGACCTGGCCGGCCATTTCCGCCTGCCGCCGGCGGCGGTTTCGCCCGGCTGATGCAGATATCCGCCCCGTCGGGCTTGACCCTGGCGACGCGGCGCCCTTGAAGGCGCAGAGACTGTTTTACCGCTGGAAGGACGCCGCCCGTGGCCGCCGACAAGAAGATCAAGAAGGTCGTACTCGCCTATTCCGGAGGGCTCGACACCTCGATCATCCTCAAATGGCTGCAGACCGAATACGGCGCCGAGGTCATCACCTTCACCGCCGACCTCGGCCAGGGCGAGGAACTGGCCCCGGCCCGCGAGAAGGCCCTGCTGCTCGGCATCAAGCCGGAGAACATCTTCGTCGAGGACCTGCGCGAGGAGTTCGTCCGCGACTACGTCTTCCCGATGTTCCGGGCCAACACCGTCTATGAGGGCCAGTATCTGCTGGGCACCTCCATCGCCCGGCCGCTGATCGCCAAGAAGCAGATCGAGATCGCCCGGCGGATGGGGGCCGACGCCGTCTGTCACGGGGCCACCGGCAAGGGCAACGACCAGGTCCGCTTCGAGATCGGCTACTACGCCCTCGAGCCCGACATCCACGTCATCGCCCCCTGGCGGGAATGGGAGTTCCGCAGCCGCGAAGCCTTGCTGGAGTTCGCCGAGAAGCACCAGATCCCGATCGCCAAGGACAAGCGTGGCGAGGCCCCCTTCAGCGTCGACGCCAACCTTCTGCACTCATCCTCCGAGGGCAAGGTGCTGGAAGATCCGGCGGTCGAGGCCCCCGAGTTCGTCCATATGCGCACCCTGGCGCCGGAAGACGCCCCGGATGCGCCGACCATCTTCACCATCGACTTCGAGCGCGGCGACCCCGTGGCCATCAATGGCGAGGCGATGTCGCCGGCCACCCTGCTGACCAAGCTCAACGAACTGGGCCATGACAACGGCGTCGGCCGTCTGGATCTGGTAGAGAACCGCTTTGTCGGCATGAAGAGCCGCGGCGTCTACGAGACCCCCGGCGGGACCATCCTGCTGGCCGCCCACCGGGGCATCGAAAGCATCACTCTGGATCGGGGCGCCATGCACCTGAAGGACGAGCTGATGCCGAAGTACGCCTCGATCATCTACAACGGCTTCTGGTTCAGCCCCGAGCGCGAGATGCTGCAGGCGGCCATCGACCAGAGCCAGCAGAAGGTCACCGGTCAGGTGCGGGTCAAGCTCTACAAGGGCAATGTCACCATCATCGGCCGCACCAGCCCCTACAGCCTCTACGACCAGGACCTGGTGACCTTCGAGGAGGGCGCCGTGGCCTATGACCACCGCGACGCCGCCGGCTTCATCAAGCTCAACGCCCTGCGCCTGCGGGTCGCCGCCAAGCGCGACAAGCGGGACGGCGCGGCCTGACTCCCAGGGAGGCCTGACCCTCAGGGCCGGTCGGCGGCGATCCGCAGGACCTGGCCGGCCCGGTCATCGGTGATCCAGATGGCGCCGTCGGCCGCCACGGCGAGGCCCACGGGCGAGCCCTGTCTGCGGCTAGCCGTCTTTCCCCAGCCCGGAGTCAGGATCTGGGCGTTGGCCGACGGCCCGCTGAAGTAGCGGCGCGACGCCGCCCCGTAGACGTCATAGCGGGCTCTGGGTCCGGTGATCGGCAGGCCGTTCGCGTCGGTGTCATAGGCCGCCAGCCGGCCCGCCGTGGCCCGATAGCCGTGCCAGGTGACCAGCAGCTTGCCGTTCAGCTGCGGAAACATCGCCCCGCGATACCAGAGCATGTCCAGCGGCGCGGCGTGCGGCGGCAGCAGCAGCACCGGCGGCAGGGCGCGCCTGCAGTCGTAGCGGCCCTTCCAGCCCGGCGTCGGCGCATCGACATCGGCGCAATAGGGCCAGCCAAAGTTTCCGCCCGGGACGATGCGGTTGATCTCGTCGAAGGGGGCCCAGGGGCCGGCGAAGTCATAGCTGTTCTCCCCCTGCAGGATCAGGCCCGAGGAGTGGACGGCCAGGGCCACCGAATTGCGCAGACCCCGGGCCAGGATGCTGTAGTCGGCGGCCCAGCGGCCCTTGCCGTTCTTCAGGCCCAGGTAGGCGTAGCGCCGCAGCGACGCCGAGGGATCATCCCCCTCCGCCTCCAGGCAAAGCGCCCCGGGCGGCGCGCTCTTTGGGCCCAGACACTGGTCGGACGGCGCGCCCATATTGACGATCATCGCCCCGTCGGGGGCGAAGACGAACTTTGACAGGGGGTGGCGGTTCTCATGCAGCCGATTGTCCGGCAGCCCGGAAATGACGACCTCCAGGGTCGCCGCCGGGTCCGCCGCCCCGGGATCGAAGCGGACGATGCGGCTCATCTCCCCGACATAGACCAGGCCGTCTGGGCCCAGCGCCAGGGCGTGGGGCAGGTTGAGGCGGGTCAGCAGCGGGGTGAGCACGACCGCCTGGCCTGGCCGCGCATGCAGGCGGAACACCGCCCCCCGGGTGGTCCCCCAGCCGCCCAGATCGCTGACGATCCAGTCGCCATCGGGCAGCTGCAGCAGCGATCGCGGCAGACGCAGGCTGCGCGAGGAGAAGCTGGCCGACGGCGGCGCGACCACCACCCCGGCGCAGAGGCCCGGCGCCATGCCGATATCGGCGCGCGGCCAGCCGTCGCACCGGGCCGCCGATTGCGCGCCGGCGGTTCCGCCAACGCCCAGCAGGACGACCAGCAGGGGAAGAAAGAAACGCAGGTTCACGGCCGTCTCCGCCAGGGCGCCGATACAACGCCAGTGGAGTGGCCGGCCGCTCGCCGGTCAAGCGGGAAGCGTCAGTCTTCGAGCACGTTGTAGGGATAGCGATCCCAGATCTCGGCGACGAAGTAGCCGTCGCGAGACGCCGCCTCGACGAAGGACTTGTGCACCTCGCCGGGGACGCCGACGTAGACATACTCGCCGCCGTCCTTGAATTTGACGAACAGCTTGCCGTGATTTTCGCGGTAGTTGATGCGGTCGATGGCTGTGGCCTGGTCCGTCATGCGGGCCTCCCGGATTCGTCCGTAGACTCCGCTAACGCTTCACGCGGCGATTGCGTTTCACGGGATTTTCACGCCGCCCGAACCGTGCCAGCTTCGCCGCGCGGCCACAGCGCCGGCCGGGGAGGCAAACATCATGAACCATCCGCACAGCCTGGTGACCATCGTCACCTGTCTTTCACTGCTGGTCTTCATCTGGATGATGATGCGCGTGGGTCGCGCGCGGGGACGCAGCGGCATCGATGCGCCGGCCATGACCGGCGATCCGGATCTGGAGCGCCACATCCGCGTCCACCTCAACACCCTCGAGGGGCTGGCGATGTATCTGCCCAGCCTGTGGCTGTTCACCCTGACCTTCCCGACCTTCCCCTTCAACGAGTGGATCGCGGCGGGCCTGGGCCTGGTCTGGATCCTCGGCCGCATCGTCTACGCCCGCGGCTATGTCGCCGATCCGTCGAAACGCTCGATGGGCTTCCTGATCCAGGCCCTGGCCACCCTGATCCTGCTGGTGGGCGCCCTGGGCAAGGCGATCTACGTCCTGGTCGCCATCGGCGCATGAGCCAGCTGATCGATCCGGGTCTGTTCAAGGATACCGGCGAGGAGGAGGGCGGCGTCGAGCCCGGCGCCCGCCCTTTCGCCAGCCCCTACGCCGAGGCCCGGCCCAGCGGCGCGGGGTTCAAGGATCCGCGCGTCCTGACCCGGGTGATGATCGCCGCCCTCGGCCTCGACCTGGCGGCGACCGCGATCTTCATCTTCGGGCTGGCCTCGGGAGCGGCGGCGCCGACCGTCATCTTCGACGGCGGTCCTTTTCATCAGGCCCTGATCTTCATCGGCGGCAGTCTGACCTGGATCGGCTGGGGCCGCCTGATCATCATGCTGATGTGGTTCTACCGGGCCAACAAGAACGCCCGGGCCCTGAGTTCAGGCCTTGAGATCACCCCCGGCTGGGCCGTCGGCTTTTTCTTCATTCCGATCATGAGCCTGTACAAGCCCTACCAGGCCATCAGCGAGATCTGGCGCTCTGCCGCCAGCCCCTACGGCTGGAAGGGCCTCGATGATCCGGCGATCATTCGCTGGTGGTGGGGGCTCTATCTGGTCTCGGCCATCGTCCCGCTTGTGGTCGCGATGATGGCCGGCGAAGGCGGAAGCGACCTGGGTTTCCTCGCCCTGCTGCCCGGCATGGCGGAGAACATCTGCTTTCTGATCATCGTTCGCTTCGTCGCCGGCCGCCAGTGGGAGGCCCGCAGCGAAAGCGTCTTCGACTGAGGAGGGCCCGGCGCGTTTGCTCCGACAACCGGCTTGAGCGCGCTTCAGTGCGCCTCGTCCCAGTTCTTCGCGGCCCGCGCCTCGACCACCAGCGGCACGGAGATATCGACCGCCGGCAGGGCGGCGCCTTCCATCACCTCGCGGGCCACGGCGCAGGTGGCCTCGGCCTCCTCCTCGCGGGCCTCGAACACCAGTTCGTCGTGCACCTGAAGCAGCATGCGCGATGACAGCCCCGCCGCCTTCAGGGCCTGCGGCATCCGCGCCATGGCCCGGCGGATGATGTCGGCTGCGGCCCCCTGCAGCGGCGCGTTGATCGCCGCCCGCTCGGCGAACTGCCGCTGGCCCACGCTCTTGCCGCCGATGTCGGGGATGTTGATCTTGCGGCCGAAGATCGTCGAGACGTAGCCCCTTGCCCTCACCTCCGCCCGCATGGCGTCCATATAGGCGGCGATGCCGGGGAAGCGTTCGAAGTAGGTCTTGATATAGGCCCCGGCCTCGCCCTGCGGGATCGACAGCTGGTTGGCCAGGCCAAAGGCGCTGATGCCGTAGACGATGCCGAAGTTGATCGCCTTGGCCCGGCGGCGCACCTCCGCCGGCATGCCCTCGATCGGGGTGTCGAACATCTCCGAGGCGGTCATGGCGTGGATGTCGAGCCCGTCCCTGAAGGCCTTTTTCAGCTGGGGAATGTCGCCGACATGGGCCAGCAGCCGCAGTTCGATCTGGCTGTAGTCGGCGCTGATCAGCACATGGCCGGGCTCGGCGATGAAGGCCTTGCGGATTTTGCGGCCTTCCTCGGTGCGCACCGGGATGTTCTGCAGGTTGGGGTCGGAGGATGACAGCCGCCCGGTGGTGGTCGAGGCCATGGCGTAGGCGGTGTGGACCCGGCCGGTGGCCGGGGCGATGGCGGCGATCAGGTTGTCGGTATAGGTGCCCTTCAGCTTTGACAGCTGCCGCCAGTCGAGGATCAGCCGGGGCAGGTCGTGGCCCTGGGCCGCCAGGCTTTCCAGCACATCGACATCGGTTGCCCACTGGCCGGTGGCGGTCTTCTTGCCGCCCTCCAGGCCCATTTCGCCGAACAGCACCTCGCCGATCTGCTTGGGACTGCCCAGGTTGAACGGCCGGCCGAGCATCTCATGGGCCCTGGCCTCGAAATCGGCCATCCGCATGGAAAAGTCGTGGCTGAGATGGCGCAGCACCTCGGTGTCGACCTTGATACCGGCGTTCTCCATCGCCGCCAGCACCGGCGGCAGGGGCCGCTCAAGCGTTTCATAGACGGTCAGCAGCCCCTCGCGCGCCAGCCGCGGCTTGAGCAGGCTGTGCAGCCGCAGGGTGACGTCGGCGTCTTCGGCGGCGTAGCCGGTGGCGTCGTTCAGGGCGACATGCTTGAAGCTGATCTCGGCCTTGCCGCTGCCGGCCACCTGTTTGAACGGGATCGGCTTGTGGTTCAGCCACAGCTGCGACAGCTCGTCCATGCCATGGCCATGCAGCCCGGCCTCCAGCACATAGGAGATCAGCATGGTGTCGTCGATCGGGGCGACATCGATGCCGTAGCGCGACAGCACGCCGATGTCGTACTTGGCGTTCTGGGCCACCTTGAGCACCGCCGGATCCTCCAGCAGGGGCTTCAGCCGGTCGATCATCGCCTGCAGCGGGATCTGTTCCAGGTCGGACGGGGCGTCCAGCGCCAGCCCGTCCTTCTCGCAATGGCCGACCGGGATGTAGCAGGCCTGGCCCGGCGCCACGGCCAGCGACACCCCGCAGAGGCCGGCGGTGGCCGAGCCCAGGGCGTCGGTCTCGGTGTCGAAGGCGACGACCCCGGCCTCGCGGGCCCGGGCGATCCAGGCGTCGAGGGTCTCGAGATCCCGCACCGAGACATAGTCGCCATGCACGAAGGGCGGCTGTTCCACGGCCGCCGCCGGCGCCGCCGCCGGGTCGGCCCCCGGCTCCTGAGGCTGCACCACCCCCGACCCGGCCGCCGGCGCGCTCTCGGCCGGCGCCGTCCCGACCCGGCGCGACAGGGTGTTGAAGCCCATCTCCTCGAGGAAGGCCCCCAGCACCGCCATGTCCGGCTCGCGCACCTTCAGCTGGTCGACCGGTTCGGGCAGGGGGGTGCCGCGGTCGAGCTGGACCAGCAGGCGCGACAGCCGGATCTGGTCGGCGAATTCGATCAGGGTCTCGCGGCGCTTGGGCTGCTTGATCTCCCCGGCCCGGGCCAGCAGGCTTTCCAGATCGCCGAATTCATTGATCAGCAGGGCGGCGGTCTTGATGCCGATGCCGGGAGCGCCCGGCACATTGTCGACGCTGTCGCCGCACAGGGCCTGGACCTCGACCACCTTGTCCGGCGGCACGCCGAACTTCTCGATCACCTGCTCGCGGCCGATGCGCTGGTTCTTCATGGTGTCGAGCATCGACACCCGGTCGTCGACCAGCTGCATCAGGTCCTTGTCGGAGGAGATGATGATCACCTCGCCCCCGGCCGCCGAGACCTTGTCGGCATAGGCGGCGATGACGTCGTCGGCCTCGTAGCCGGGCAGCTCCAGGCTGGGCACGCCAAAGGCCCGGGTCGCCTCGCGGACCAGCGGAAACTGCGGAATCAGGTCCTCGGGGGCGGGCGGACGATGGGCCTTGTACTGGTCGTAGAGATCGTTGCGGAAGGTCTTCTCCGAATGGTCGAACACCACGGCCAGATGGGTCGGGGCGTCCTCCTTGGAATCCCGCAGCAGCTTGAACAGCATGTTGCAGAAGCCGGCCACGGCGCCGACCGGCAGGCCGTCGCTCTTGCGGGTCAGGGGCGGCAGGGCGTGATAGGCGCGGAAAATGTAGCCCGAGCCGTCGATGAGATAGAGCCGGACCGGCGGGCCGTCCTGGGTCAGGGTGCGGGGGTCGATCTGGGCGGCGTCGGGAGCGTCGGTCATGGCGAGCAGGATAGTGTGTCGCGGGCTGGCGGTCAGCAGGGAAGCTGCGCGCGGACGGCTCTTTGCAGGCGAGGCGGAAGTTGGCACTGTGGCGCAAGTTGAGGTCGTGTTGACCCAGGCGTACCGGGGGAGTGCGGGCATGAGCCGAGTTTTGGGATGCGGAGCGGCGTTGATCGTCGCCGCCATGATGACGGGGGCGCCGGCGATGGCCGGGGATGTCGTCACCGACCCCACCTGGAAATGGAAGCCGGGCGCGGACGACATGGCCCGCTACTATCCCGAGGACGCCGTCGACCGCAGCATCAGCGGCGTCGCGACGATCCGCTGCGAGATCACCCTCCGCGGCATGGTCGAAGCCTGCGAGGTGGCCAGCGAATATCCCTACGGTCTCGGATTTGGCCCTGCGGCCATCAAGATGATGACCAGCTGGGGCCGGTTCAACCCGCCGACTGTCAACGGCCAGCCGGTCGGCGGCAGGAAGATCAGCATTCCCGTACGGTTCGTCGCGCCAACGCCGGGCAGCCGCTACATCATCTTTGATCCCGTCTGGGAAACCGCCCCGAGCATGGAGGAGGTCGCCGCCGCCTGGCCGACCGGATCGGATCGCGACGAGGGCACAGCCGTGCTGCGCTGCTCGATGCGCGCCGACGGCGGTATCGCCGACTGCACCGTGGCCGGTCAGACCAACAGCGATTTCAGCAACGCCGCCAAGAGTCTGAAGGACCGTTTCCGCGTCAGGCTGACCAGCGAGGAGGCGACGAAATACGCCGATTCCGACGTCACGGTCAGTTTCCGCTTCATCAATCCGGCCCGGCCGGAGGGCCGCAGCCGGAAGGTGCGCAACCCCCATTGGGTGACCTCGATCAATCCCGAGGCGGTGCTGGCCGTCTATCCGCCCCAGGCCGCCGACGCCGGCGTCATGGCCGGGCGCGGCGTCGCCGACTGCCTGGTGGATCCCACCGGCGCCCTGACCGACTGCAGGGTCGATCGCGAATCCCCGGCCGACATGGGCTTTGGCGCCTCGACCCTGGCCATCGTCAGGTTGCTGAAGATGAACCCCTGGACCGACGACGGCCGTCCGGTGGTCGGCGGCCGCATCAAGCTGCCCATCGACTTCAACCTGGCGGGCGAGGCTGAGGCCGGGGCCGGCGACTAACCTTCGGTCAGCCGGCGGCGCAGCGCCGTGGCCAGCAGGTGGGTCAGGCCCATCTGACGCGGATCGACCCGTTCGGCCTGGGACGACAGCTTGGCGATCACCACCCCGGCGGCGCGGTCGATGAACAGGTTCTGGCCGTGAACCCCCATGGCGAACATCAGGCCCGGCTGGTCATGCACCACATACCAGCCGGCGCGGTAGCTCATCTGCGCGCCGACGCCGGCGAAGGCGCGGCCCCATTCGCCGGTCCGCCAGGCCTCGCGGTCGCCGTTGTGGAACAGGTCCTCGATCACCCCCGGGGCGATGACCGTTCGGCCCTCGCGCCGGCCATCATTCAGGATCAGCTGACCCAGCCGGGCGAAATCCCGCGCCGTGACGCTGAGCCCGCCGGCGGTCCAGGACGCGCCCCCCGACGCCAGGACCAGACTGGCCGGCTGCTCCGCCCCCATCGGCCGCCACAGACTCTCGCTCAACAGGGTGCTGAAGGTCTCGCCCAGCCGGGTCTCGATGGCCCAGGCGGCCAGGTCGGTATTGGCCGAGACATAGCCGAACGGCCCGCCATGGGGCCGTTCGGGGCCGGGCAGGCCGGCGATCAGGTCATGCAGGTCCGGCGGGCCGTGCGCCCCGGCCGCCGCGATGCTGTTGTGGGCCCGTTCATAGGCGGCGCTGTCGGCCGGACCCAGGACCACCCCGGCCCGCATGTCCAGCAGCTGGCGCAGGCTGGCGCCCCGCCAGCCGCCGCCCTGCAGCTGCGGCAGGGTGTCCTCGACGGCGCAGTCCAGGTCGATCTCGCCCGACGCCTCGAGCATGGCGGCCAGCAGCCCGGCGACCGCCTTGGTCCCGGACATCAGGATATGCGGCGTGGTCGCCCCGGTTCCCCCCGCATAGTGTTCGAACACCACCCGGCCCTGGCGGAGAACCACCATGGCGTCGGTGTCGGTGGCCTTCAGGGCGGCCGCCAGGTCCATCGTCCCGCCGGACGGCAGGGTCAGCTCAAGATCGCCGAGGTCGACCGGGGCGTCGGCGAGGGCCCAGACAGCCTCCGGCGCATTGGCGACCGGCGCGGTCGGCAGGATGTCGGCGACGTGGTGAAAGGCCCAGCGGCTGCCCGGCGCCTGGCGCCAGGTCGCGCGGGTGACGCCGTCGGGGCGGAGGGTTTCTTCGGATTGCGGCATGGAGACTCCGACAGCGCGACGCGGCGCGGCCCATCGTCCTCGCCCGGTCGCCGCAGATAGTCCCTCGCCGGGCGCTTTGCGACCCCGCCTCAGCCGAAACGGGCGTTGAGATCAGGCATGCCCTGGCCGGGCTCGACAAACAGGTTGGCGTCGCCGCTGGCCAGGAAGCCGGCCATCAGCCGGTTCAGGGTCCCATAGGCGGCGCGGAACGGACCGGTGGCGGAACTGAGACGGCGCACGCCCAGCTGCGCCAGCCGCGCCGCGTCCGGGGCTCCCGCCCGGCCCATGATGTTCAGCGGCAGGGCGATCCCGCGCGCCAGCTCGGCGATCAGATCGGGCTCGACCGGCCCGGGGACGAAGACGCCGCTGGCCCCGGCCGATTGATAGAGGGCCGCCCGCCGCAGGGTCTCGGCCAGGGCCGCCTCGCCCCGCGCCAGATCGCGCAGATAGACGTCGGTCCGGGCGTTGATGAACAGATCGACCCCGCGCGCGTCGGCGGCCGTCCGGGCGGCGGCGATCTTGCGGGCGTGCAGATCGGGATCACGCCCCCCGTCCTCCAGATTGATCCCCACCGCCCCGGCGTCGATCACCGCGGCGATGGTGTCGCCCAGGGTCGCCAGGTCATCGGTGAACCCGCCCTCGATGTCGGCGGTCAGGGGCGCGGTCAGGACCCGGGCGATCCCGCCGATGACATCGAGCAGGACCGGCAGGGGCAAGAGATCGCCGTCGGCATAGCCCCGCGCCCAGGCTACCGCGGCGCTGGAGGTGGCCACCGCCCTGGCCCCGGCGTCCTGCATAAGCGCGGCGCTGGCGGCGTCCCAGGCGTTGGGCAGCACCAGGACGTCGGGTCCTGCGTGCAGGGCGTGAAAACGGGCGGCTGTGGACATGTCGGCGCTCCCTTCGGCTGAGGGCTTTGTAGCGCCGATTTCCGGGGGATGCTGGCGGAATTCGGACGGCGACAGTGTGGCGGCGGTTGGCGGTCTGACGCCCTCGCCACCTCAAGCCACCGTCACCCCCGGACTTGTTCCGGGGGCCCATAGACTCAGACCTCAAAAGGGTTCGCACGGTCGTAAGGACTGAGACCCATTCCTATGGTCCCGCGCATATGGACCCCGGAACAGGTCCGGGGTGACGGAAGGGTGTTGGGGCCAGTCGCCCGGCCCCGCTCCCGTCCCGCAATCAGTGGCCGGCGGAGCCTTCATAGACGCCGGGGGCCAGCAGTTCGCTCTCGTCGCCGGGGGCGGTGGCGGCGACGAAGCGGCGGTCGCAATAGGGGCAGTCGACCCAGCCGGCCGCGCCCATCTCCAGCCACACCCGGGGGTGGCCCAGGGCGCCGCCGACGCCGTCGCAGGCGATGCGGTGCGAACTGACGGTCACCGTTTCCGGCGCCGCCATGGCCGGGGCGGCCTTGGGAGTCTCGGAAGGACGGGTGGCGGGGGTCTTGCGGGCCATTTGGGGCTCTCGGGATCGGAAATAGCGAAGCGGCCTTGGCGTTGGCCCTGGCGCAGCATACCTAAAGCCCCGGGACGCGGAGGGAAAGCCGTCTGACGGCGCCGCCCGGCCTCAAAGCGTGTTTTGCTTGCCGATCGGATGCTCATGGACCTGCCCGACTACGCCATCGAGGCGACCGGGGTCTTCAAGACCTACGCCGCCACCAAGACCACGCCGGAGAAGCGGGCCCTCAACGGCATCGACCTGAAGGTGCCGCGCGGCTCGATCTTCGGCCTGCTGGGGCCCAACGGGGCCGGCAAGTCGACCTTCATCAACATCCTGGCCGGCCTGACCCACAAGACCGCCGGCACGGTGAAGATCTGGGGCCGGGATATCGACGAGCGTCCGCGCGACGCCCGGGCCGCCATCGGGGTGGTGCCGCAGGAACTGGCGGCCGACGTCTTCTTCACCCCAGAGGAATCCCTCGAGACCCAGGCGGGCATGTACGGCGTTCCGAAGTCCGAGCGCCGCACCGCCGAGCTGCTCGCGGCCCTCGGCCTTTCCGACAAGGCCAGGGCCTATGTGCGCCAGCTGTCGGGCGGCATGAAGCGGCGGCTGATGGTGGCCAAGGCCATGGTGCACAATCCACCGGTGCTGATCCTCGACGAGCCGACCGCCGGGGTCGACGTCGAGCTGCGCCGCCAGCTGTGGAGCTATGTGCTGGAGCTCAACCGGGCCGGGGTGACCATCGTCCTCACCACCCACTATCTGGAAGAGGCCCAGGAGCTCTGCGACCGCATCGCCATCATCAACCGCGGCGAGGTGGTGGTCAGCGAGCCGACCTCGACCCTGCTGCGGCGGCTCGACACCCGCAACGTCGTGGTCACCCCCGACACCCCGGTGGACAACGCCCCGGCCCTGGTCGGTTTCGAGACCCGGCTGCGCCCCGGCGGCGCCTTCGCCGTCACCTACAAGACCGGCCAGTCCAGCGTCGAGCAGGTGCTGGCGGCGGTGCGCGGCCAGGGCCTGCACATCAAGGACATCGCCACCGAGGACCCGGACCTCGAGGACGTCTTCATGTCCCTGACCTACGCCGCCCCGGACGCGGCCGACCCCCTGAAGGACTGAACGCCGCTGCGTGCTTCGACACGCGATCCTGCCGGATCGCTACTCAGCATGACGACCGTTTGTGCCATCCGCCCTTTTTCGTCATCCTGAGTAGCCCGCCACGCGGGCGTGTCGAAGGACGCACCCTGCATCCGCCACCCGGGACCAGACCATGACAGGCAGTATCGACCCGACCCGCCCCCAGTTCGACGCCTTCAAGGCCCTGCCGCGCGACACCCCGATCCAGATGCTGAACCTGGTCCGGGCCAAACCCCTGGCCGACTATCCGGAGGGGCATCCCAACCACGGCAAGGGCATGACCGGGCTTGAGGCCTACCGCGCCTATGGCCGCGACAGCGCCGCCGTCTTCGCCCGGGTCGGCGGCAAGCAGATCTGGGCCGGCCGCCCGGAAACGGTGCTCACCGGACCGCAGGACGAGCGCTGGGATCTGGCCTTCATCGCCGAATATCCCAACGCCGGGGCCTTCCTGGCGATGGTCACCGATCCCGACTACCGCGAGCACGTCAAGCACCGCCAGGCGGCGGTCGAGGACAGCCGCCTGATCCGCCTCGCCCCGATCACCCCCGGCGAAGGCTTCGGCGAATAACATCCTCCTCCGGCGCGCCAGAGGCGCGACGGGGGAGGGGGACCGCGACCGCAGGTCGGGGTGGAGGGGGCGGCGCCGCCAGCCGCAATCGAAGCCTCAGGCAAACCCCAGTCGGCGCGGGTCTTCCATGGGATCGATGCCGACCGCGGTCAGCATCTCCACCCGTTCGGGACCCAGTTTCTCCGGATACCACTGCCGCTTCAGCTCCCGGGGCGTCATCCAGGCGGCCAGCACCTTCAGGCCGTTGGCCGGGCGCCTGAGCCAGGCGCGGCTGTCTTCCAGCATGTGGAAGCCGCGCATGAACTGCCGCAACAGGCCGATGTCGCGGCGGATGGCCACGCCGATGGCGTCCTCGGTAAAGCTCTTCAGGATCCGGGCCTTCAGGCCGGGTCGGTAGGCGGGGTTGAGGGCGTGGCGGGCGCGGCGGATGGCGGCGCGGTCCTGGGTGCGCATGTCCTCGAAATAGGGACCCAGCTCGGTCGCCACCGCCTGTTGCAGCCGCACGGCGCGGGCGGCGGGATCGGTCTCGGCCTCCAGCACCTGCGCCGCCAGTTCGCCTGACACCGCCGCGAAGGAACAGCCCCGGCCATAGAGCGGGTTGGTCCGCACCAGCCCGTCGCCGATGGCGAAGAGATTGAGCGCCAGGGCCTTGCCATCCGGGGCCATGTCGCGCCAGCGGCTGCGCAGGTCGCCCATGCCGAAGACCTTGCTGACCGGCTCGGCGCGGTCCGGCTCGATCCAGGCGGCGGCGCCCGGCATCCTCTGGCACAGGGCGTCGAAGGTCTCGGGGCGCATCACCGCCTTGCGCAGGGCCTCCTCGATCTCCGGAACCGCCAGGGTGATGGAGAAACAGCCGTTGTCGGCCGGGAAGACCCCGTACTTGATGTAGCCCAGGTCGCCGGCCCCCGGAACGGCGCCGCGCGGCGGGGCCTCCTGGCCGGGGCGCAGCCGGTAGTGGCGGGTGTAATAGAGGATGCCGGCGTCTTCCGACTCTTCCGGCGGCCTGATCCCGGCCTCCTCCAGCCAGTCGAAGACCTGGCTGGACCGGCCCGCCGCATCGATCACCAGGCCGGCCAGGGTCTCCTCGCCGTCCGGCCCCTCGATCTTCAGGCCCCTGCAGTCGAAGCGGCCCCCGGAATCGATCCCGCCCTCCAGCCCCAGCACATTGACCCCGCTGCGGATGGTCACCCCGGGCAGGGCGGCGACATGCCGGCGCAACACCAGCTCCAGGGTCGTCCGGCGGCTGGTCAGGACGGTCAGGGTCTCATCGCCGGGGGCCGGGCGATAGGCGGCGGCGGCCCGGGGATTGAGCCCGCCGGCGAAGGTCAGTTCCTGACAGCCGGCCGCGAGAAGCTCGGCCATCAGATCGGGATAGCGCTCGATCAGGATCGACCTCAGCCGGGCGAGAAAGGCGTGGCTGTGGCGCAGATGGCCGACCCCGCGCCGGTTCCAGGTCTCGAAGGCGCTGTCGGCCCCGCCTTCCGGCGGCGGCGGATCGCGCTCCAGCACCGTGACGGTGCGCCCCCGGCTGCCCAGGGCCAGGGCCGCGAACAGGCCCGCCATGCCGGCGCCGATGATCAGGATGGGCTCGTCCATGCCGGATGCCTTTGTGTATCACTTGATACAGTATGGCGTGGAACTGTGACGGCGCAAAGGCTGTCGTGGCGGCAATCAGCGCCGCCCTCCCTCCCCTTCATGGGGAGGGACAGACCGCGAAGCGGTCAGGGTGGGGAGGTAGGAAAAAGGGCGCCAACCCGTGAGGATCGGCGCCCGATGATTTTCTTAAGCCCCACCCGTCGTGCTTCGCACGACACCCTCCCCATGAAGGGGAGGGAGGGTCCTCAGGTATTCATCGACTGGAAGAAGTCGCCGTTGGTCTTGGACTGACGCAGCTTGTCGAGCAGGAACTCGATGGCGTCCTGGCTGCCCATCGGGTTGAGGATGCGGCGCAGGATGTAGGTCTTGGTCAGCTGGTCCTTCGGGGTGATCAGCTCTTCCTTGCGGGTGCCGGACTTCAGCACGTCGATGGCCGGGAAGATGCGCTTGTCGGCGACCTTGCGATCCAGGACGATTTCCGAGTTACCGGTGCCCTTGAACTCTTCGAAGATGACCTCGTCCATGCGGCTGCCGGTGTCGATCAGGGCGGTGGCGATGATGGTGAGCGAGCCGCCTTCCTCGATGTTCCGCGCCGCGCCGAAGAAGCGCTTGGGGCGCTGCAGGGCGTTGGCGTCGACGCCGCCGGTCAGCACCTTGCCGGACGACGGCACAGTGGTGTTGTAGGCGCGGCCCAGACGGGTGACCGAGTCCAGCAGGATGACGACATCACGCTTGTGCTCGACCAGGCGCTTGGCCTTCTCGATGACCATCTCGGCCACCTGGACGTGGCGGGTCGCCGGTTCGTCGAAGGTCGAGGCGATGACCTCGCCCTTCACCGTCCGCTGCATGTCGGTGACTTCTTCCGGACGCTCGTCGATCAAGAGGACGATCAGGTAGCATTCGGGGTGGTTGGTCTCGATCGACTTTGCGATGTTCTGCAGCATCACCGTCTTGCCGACCCGCGGCGGGGCGACGATCAGGCAGCGCTGGCCCTTGCCGAGGGGAGCGACGATGTCGATGACCCGGCCCGAGCGATCCTTCACCGTCGGATCGGGCAGCTCCATATTGAGCCGCTCTTCCGGATACAGCGGGGTCAGGTTGTCGAAGTGAACCTTGTGGCGGACGTTTTCCGCCGGCTCGAAATTGATCTGGGTGACGTTGACCAGGGCGAAGTAGCGCTCGCCCTCGCGGGGGGCGCGGACGCCGCCGTCGACGCTGTCGCCGGTGCGCAGGCCGAACTTTCTGATCTGCGAGGGCGAGACATAGATATCGTCGGGGCCGGGCAGGTAGTTGGCCTCGGGGCTGCGCAGGAAGCCGAAGCCGTCGCTGAGCACCTCCATGGTGCCCGAGCCGGAGATCTCGACGTCCTCCTCGGCCAGGGTCTTCAGGATCGAGAACATCATGTCCTGCTTGCGCATGGAGTTGGCGTTCTCGACCTCCAGCTTTTCAGCCAGTTCGAGCAGGCCGGCCGGGGATTTCTCCTTCAGCTCCTGCAGCGACATGCGGGTCAGGCCCAGCTCGGCGACCACGGCGGACAGATCGCCGTCGTCGTCATCGCCGTTGTCGGCGTTGTCGCCGGCCTTGCTCTCGGTCGGGGTGGTGTCGGGGCCTTCTTCGCGGCCGACGTGGGATTGCTCTTCCGGGGTCTCGGCCGTCGCGGCCGTATCCTCGGTGTCGTTGGAATTGGGGGTGTCTTCGGACATAGATGGACTCTGGGTGTCAGGGCGCGATCAGCGCCCTCTGGGTAATCTGGACGCCGGACCCTGGTCGGGGCCGGCTATGCTGTTTTCGTTCGGAGATCCGGCTGGTCGTCGGCGCCGGTTTGGGGCGCGGAGGGGCCGGAGAAAGGCGGGAACCGACCGGCCGGAGCCGGAACGGTCTGCCGCTGTGGACCACAGGGCGCCGCTTTCGTCAAGGTGGGATGACGCCGGTCGGGGCGCAAGAGCCCCGCTAGAAAACGAATTCGGTGGTCACCGCCAGCACCATGACCACCGCCGCCAGGAACGGCAGCTCATTGCTCATCCGCCAGAACTTCTCGCTGCGGCTGTTGGTCCCGTTGGCGAACCTGCGGCGCGCCCCGGCCAGGAAACCGTGCCAGCCCGACAGCAGGATCACCCCGGCCAGCTTGGTCAGCATCCAGGGCGTCAGCAGGAAGGCCCAGCCGCCGGGCCGCATCTGGGCGTCGCCGGCGATCAGGCACAGGCCGAACAGCCAGGTGGCGATCATCGCCGGATTGATGATGATCCGCAGCAGCTTGACCTCCATCTCCTGGAAGGTCGCGTCCATCTCCGAGCCCGGCGTCGCCCGGCAGTGGTAGACGTAGAGTCTCGGCAGATAGAGCATCCCCGCCATCCAGGCGATCACGGCGATGATGTGCAGGCCGCGGAAGAGATTGAAGTGTTCGGCGAGGAAGGTCATGGACCCGTCTTAAGACGTTCGGCGCGACCGGTGAAGATGCCGCGGCCGCCTGAATCGCTCCCGGCCTTTCCGGCCCCACTCTCCCGTCACCCCGGACCTGTTCCGGGGTCCATTGACTCAGGCTTCCAGGGTGTTCGCACCGATATAGCGCCTTATCCTGCGCCGCTTGTGCGTATGGACCCCGGAACAGGTCCGGGGTGACGGGTGGTCAAGGGCTTTGAGCAGGACCAGCCTTCCATTCCAAAGCGCCCATCACGCCGCCCGCGGACACTTGCCCCGGCCGTTGCAGCGGAACGAGCCGTCGCTGTCGACCCCCTCGCGGCCCAGCGCCGCCGCCGCCGCGTCGGCCAGGCCGGCGATGAAGCCGGCCTCGACCCCCAGGGCCGGGACCCGGACATAAGCCGGACAGCCGGCGTGCCTCGCCGCCTCGCCGTATTCGATGTCCAGCTCGACCAGGGTCTCGACATGTTCGGAGACGAAGGCGATCGGCGTCACCACCAGGGCCAGGCCCTCGGCGGCGGCGGCGCGGATCTCGTCCTCGGTGTTGGGCCCGATCCATTTCATCGGCCCCACCCGGCTCTGGTAGCTGACCTTCCAGTCCCAGCCGGGGCCCAGCCTGGCCGCCACCGCCGCGGCGGTCGCCTCGACCTGGGCCTGGTAGGGATCGCCGGCCTTGATCACCTTCTCCGGCAGGCCATGGGCCGAGAACAGCAGCCGCGCCGGCGCCGGGCTCCCCGCCGCCCGCCAGGCCGCCTCGATCAGCCGCGCGTGGGCCTCGACAAGCGCCTCGCCGGCAGGCCAGCAGCAGAGGGTCCGGCTCGTTCCCGGTCCCCTGTAGGCCTTGCGCCAGGCGGCGACCGAGGAGCCGGTGGTGGTGGTGGAAAACTGCGGATAGAGCGGCAGCAGCAGGATCTCGTCGGGACCCCAGGCGGCGACCTCGGCCGCTGTCTCGGCGGTCAGGGGCTTCCAGTAGCGCATGGCGATGAAACAGCGCACCTCATCGCCCGGCAGGCGCGCCGCCAGGGCCTCCGTCAGGGCCGCCGCCTGTTTCCGGGTTTCCGGCAGCAGGGGCGATCCGCCGCCCATCAGGTCGTAGTTTCCCTTCGCCATCGGCGCCCGCCGCCGCGAGATCAGCCGGGCCAGAGGCGTGCGGACAATCCCCGGCAGGCCGATGATCGCCGGATCATTGAACAGGTTGAACAGGAAGGGCTCGACCGCGTCAGGGCCGTCGGGGCCGCCGAGGTTGAACAGGACGACGGCGACTTTGCGGCTCATTTTCCGGTGACCTGGCGCAGCACGGTTTCAACATGGGCGATCGGGGTGTCCGGCAGGATGCCGTGGCCCAGGTTGAAGATGTAGCGCCCGTCGCCCCATTGTCGAAGCAGCTGATCGACCCGCCGCTCCAGCTCCGGCCCGCCGGCCCGCAGCAGCAGGGGATCCAGCGCCCCCTGGATGGCCTTGCGCCTCTGCAGGCTCTGGCCAAGCGCGGCGGGCGCGGCGGTGTCCAGGGCCACGCAGGCGACATCGACCTGGTCGGCGTAGGTCTCGGCGAAGGCCGCGGCGCCGCGGGGAAAGCCGATCACCGGGGCGGTGACGCCGAGGTCCTTCAGCCGGGCCAGGATCTTCGCATGCGGCTTGATGACCAGCCGGTGGAACAGATCCTCGGGCAGGCCCTCGGCCCAGCTTTCGAAGATCTTCAGCACCTGGGCGCCGCTCTCGGCCTGCATGGCCAGGTAGCGCGCCGTGCTCTCGGCCAGGATGTCCATCAGCCGGTCCATGGCCTCCGGCTGCTCATAGGCGAAGGTGCGGGCCCGCGAGCGGTCCGAGGAGCCGCCCTCGATCATGTAGCTGCCGACGGTCCAGGGCGCCCCGGCAAAGCCGATCAGCGCCTTGTCAGGGTCGAGGGCGGCCCGCACCAGCGACAGGGTGTCGCCGACGGCCGACAGCCGCGCGGTCGAGGCCT
Source organism: Caulobacter sp. (assembly GCA_016125585.1). Lineage (GTDB taxonomy): Bacteria > Pseudomonadota > Alphaproteobacteria > Caulobacterales > Caulobacteraceae > Caulobacter. The sequence continues at coordinate 100,407 of WGLL01000002.1, read as the reverse complement.
CGATCTCGCCGGCCATGCTGTCCAGCGACGGCATCTCGCCAAGCCTCGGCCCCTCGCCGGCCTCGAACCAGACCTTCTGGCCCAGCGCGCCCGGGATCAGCAGGATGTCGGCAAAGACGATGGCCGCGTCGAAGGGAAAGCGACGCAGCGGCTGCAGCGTGACCTCGGCGGCCTTTTCGCTATCGTGGCAGAAGGCGATGAAATCCGGCGCCGTGGCCCGTACGGCCCGGTATTCCGGAAGGTATCGTCCGGCCTGGCGCATGAACCAGACGGGCGGGCGCTCGAGCGTCTCGCCGGCGAGGACACGGAGCAGGGCGGGGAGCGGGGCAGGGTTCATGACCCGCCTTCTTGCCTTCCGCGCTCTCCCACGCAAGGCCCCCCTTAAAGTCTTAAGAGAAGATTAATTTGAGGGGAGGATGAAGGAAGACCGGTGGGAGTCGGGGATAACCCTGGCGGCGGCAAGGCGGCGCCCGCCTGATCGGCCTGATGTTCAACCGTCGATGCACAGACTGGCGCCGGCCTGTGGAGTGCGGGGACAAGGTCTCAAGGCCTTGAGTCTGATGCGGGAATCGACGCGCCGGTCGCGGCGCCGTTGCCGGCGAACGGGAGTCGTTCACCAGACCGGGTAACTGGATGTCGACAGCGGCGTCCCTGCCGGGGGCGCTGTGCGCGGGACAAAGGTAAACAAGAGGTTAATCCACGGCCCGCCCGGCGAGCCTCCCGGGGCGGTGGAGCAATGTGGATCGGTTAACGAAGGGTTAACGGATCATCCACAGGGGGCGTTCCCTCACCCCGACCCCCGCGCACCGCCCGCAAACCCGGCCCGCCATGTCGATTGGCCCTAGGCGCTGTGGTCCGACGAACGCTATGGAACCTGACGATGACCGCGCCCAACCGGATCGCCACCTATTTTCATGTTCATCTCGTGTCGGATTCCACCGGCGAGACCCTGAACGCCATGGCCCGCGCGGTCTGCGCCCGCTTCACCGACACCCTGCCGATCGAGCATATCTACGCCCTGGTCCGCTCGGCCCGCCAGCTGGACCGGGCCCTGGAGGAGATCGCCGCGGCGCCGGGCATCGTCATGCACACCATCGCCGAACCGGAACTGCGGGCGGCGCTGGAGGAGGGCTGCCGGCGGCTGGAAATGCCCTGCATCGCCCCGCTGGACCCGGTGATGGCCAGCATGAGCCGCTATCTGGGCGTGGCCATCTCCTCGCGGGTCGGCGCCCAGCACGCCCTCGACAACGACTATTTCGACCGCATGGAAGCCCTCAACTACGCCATCGGCCATGACGACGGGGCCGGCGGGCCGGACCTGGCCCAGGCCGATGTGGTGCTGGTCGGGGTGTCGCGCACCAGCAAGACGCCGACCTGCATCTATCTCGCCCATCGCGGGGTGCGGGCGGCCAACATCCCGCTGGTGCCGCACATGGATGTGCCGCCCTCGCTGCTGGAGCTGAAGAACACCCTGATCGTCGGCCTGATCACCAGCCCCGACCGCCTGGTGCAGATCCGCCGCAACCGCCTGCTGTCGCTGAAGGAGGATCGCGGCACCGACTACGCCGACGTCGACGCCGTGCGCCAGGAGATCATCCATGCGCGGCGGCTGTTCGAGCGCCACGGCTGGCCGGTGATCGACGTCACCCGCCGCTCGGTCGAGGAGACGGCGGCGGCGGTGATCAATCTGCTGCACGGCGGCCGCGGCCAGGTGGAGGTGCTGTGATGACGGTGATCCTGGCCTCGACCAGTGCCGCCCGCCGCGCCCTGCTCTCGGCGGCCGGGGTCGCGCATGAGGCGGTCTCGCCCGGCGTCGACGAGGACGCCGCCAAGGCCGCCCTGCTGGCCGACAAGGCCACCCCCCGCGAGATCGCCGACGCCTTGGCCGAGCTGAAGGCGGTGCGCATCAGCGCGAGGCGGCCCGGCGCCCTGGTCATCGGCGCCGACCAGACTCTCGATTTCCGGGGCCGGCTGTTCGACAAGGCCCGCAGCCTGGAGGAGGCCCGGGCGCGGCTGCAACAGCTGCGCGGCGAGAGCCATCTGCTGCATTCGGCGGTGGTGGTGGCCCGCGACGGCCGGCCGATTTGGCGCGAGGTCCCCTCGGCGAAACTGACCATGCGGCCCTTCTCCAACGCCTTCCTCGACGCCTGGCTGGCGCGGCAGGGCGAGGGCCTGCTGGGCTCGGTCGGCTGCTACCGGCTGGAGGACGAGGGCGTTCAGCTGTTCTCAAGCCTTGAAGGCGACTACTTTACCGTTCTCGGCCTGCCGATGCTCGGGCTGCTGGACCTGTTGCGACGGCACGGGGCGCTGGCGGTCTGAGCCCGGCGGGGCGGGAAACACAGGTGGAAGACGACCGGGGGGACGGCGACATCATGACCATCACAGGGGCCACCATCGTGGTCGGGGTCGCGGGCTCGCCCGTCACCCATTCGCTCAGTCCGCTGATCCATAACGCCTGGATCGCCGCCGCCGGGCTGGACGCCGTCTATGTCGCCTTTCCGGTGCCGGCCGAGGGCTTCGCGGCCTTCGCCACCGGCCTGAGGGGCGGGATCGTCCGTGGACTGAACGTCACCCTCCCGTTCAAGGAAATCGCCCTCGAGCTGTCGGATCTGGCCGGCCAGCTGGCCGAGAAATCCGGCGCCTCCAACCTGCTGACCTACGGCGCCGATGGTCGCATCACCGCCCGCAACACCGACGGCCCCGGCATGCTCGACGCCATCGCCCTGCAGGCCCCCGGCTTTGATCCGGCGGCCGGTCCGGCGGTGATTCTCGGCGGCGGCGGCGCGGCGCGCGGCGCGGCGGCCGCCCTGCTGATGGCCGGATCGCCGGCGGTGCGGCTGGTCAACCGCACGCGCGAGCGGGTGCTGACCATGTCCCGGGCCCTGGGTCCGCTGGTCACCGGCTACGGCTTCGAGGACCACCGTATCGCCCTCAAGGACGCCGCCGTCATCATCAACGCCACCGCCCTGGGCCTCGGCGGCGGGCCCGGACCGCAGATCGATTTCTCGGCCGCCCCCCGCGAGGCGGTGGTGATGGACATGGTCTACAAGCCCCTCGACACCCAGTTCCTGCAGGCCGCCCGCGCCGCCGGCCACCGCACGGTCGACGGGCTTGAGATGCTGATCCGCCAGGCGGCCCCCAGCTTCGAGGCCTTCTTCGGCCGGCCGCCGCCCGAGGAGGTCGACGTCCGCGCCCTGGCCCTCGAGACCCTGGCCCGGATGGCCCGGGCGGAGGCGGCGGCATGATGCTCGTGGGACTGACCGGCTCGATCGGCATGGGCAAGTCGACCACCGCCCGGCTGTTCGCCGAGGAAGGGACGCCGGTCTATGACGCCGACGCCGCCGTGCATCAGCTCTACGCCCGGGGCGGGGCGGCGGTGGCCCCTCTGGAAGAGGAGTTCGGCGATGTCGTCGTCGACGGCGCCATCGACCGCGAACGGCTGAGCGCCCGGGTGGTCGGCGATCCGGACGCGATGAAGCGGCTGGAGGCCATCGTCCATCCCCTGGTCGGGGCCAGCCGCGTCGGCTTCTTCGAGGCGGCGCGGGCCAGCGGGGCCGACATCGTCGTGCTCGATATTCCCCTGCTGTTCGAAACCGGCGGCGAGAAGGCCATGGCGGCGGTGGTGGTGGTGTCGGCGCCGGCGGACATGCAGCGCGAGCGGGTCCTGGCCCGTCCCGGCATGACGGCGGAGAAGTTCGAGGCCATCCTGGCGCGGCAGACGCCGGACGCCGAGAAGCGGGCCCGGGCCGATTTCGTCATCGACACCAGCCGGGGCGTCGACCACGCCCGCGACCAGGTGCGAGAGGTGTTGGCAACCTTGCGCAGCGGGTGGACGCGCCCGGCCGAACCCCGCTAGGACTGGGTCAATGGCGCGGCATATCGTTCTCGACACCGAAACCACGGGGCTTGATCCCCGCTCCGGACACCGGATCATCGAGATCGCCTGCGTCGAGGTCGTCGACTTCATCCCGACCGGCCGGGAGTTTCACGAATATATCCAGCCCGACCGGCCCATCGATCCGGACGCCGAGCGGGTGCATGGCATCTCCCTGGCCAGCCTGAAGGACAAGCCCAGGTTCCACGACCCCCGGGTGGTCGACGCCTTCCTGGAATTCATCGGCGAGGACACCCTGGTGGCGCACAACGCCCCCTTCGACCGGGGCTTCATCAACGCCGAGCTGGAACGCTGCAACCGGCCCTGCCCGCCGGAAGACCGCTGGGTCGACACCCTGGCCATGGCCAAGAAGCGGTTCCCGGGGATGTACAACTCCCTGGACGCCCTCTGTAAGCGGATGAAGATCAGTCTCGCCGGCCGGGAAAAGCACGGGGCCCTGATCGACAGCAATCTGCTGGCGATGGTCTATCTGGAACTGCAGGGCGGCAAGGAACGGGCCCTGGATCTGACCAGCGCCGTTGCGGTGCGCGCCGCCGCCACCGCCATCCAGGCCGCCTACGGCGCCCGCCCCCGGCCGCTGCCCTGCCGCATCACCGACGACGAGCGGGCGGCGCACGAGGCCTTCGTGCGCGATGTGCTGAAGGACAAGGCCGTCTGGCTGAGCCTGGCCTGACGCCCGCCCGACCCGCCGTCACGCCCTTCCGGCAGCCTCGGCAACCGCCACCCGCGCCAACCGTCACCCCCGGACTTGTTCCGGGGGTCCATTGACTCAGGCCCTTGAAGGTTGCCGCCGTCGCGGTCCCATCCCGACATCAGGCGCGTATGGACCCCCGGAACGAGTCCGGGGGTGACGGGAGGGGGGAAGGGCCGTGCTCACACAGCCCCGGTGCGGCGCAAACCCGCGCCGCAAATCCCGATCAGGCCTGGCCGATCACCACGCCGGCGCCTTCGCCCTGGGCCATGCGGGCCTGGTAGATGGCGGCGAAGTCGACCGGTTCCAGCATGAAGGGCGGGAAGCCGCCGTCGGTGGTCAGGTCGGCGATGATGCGGCGGGCAAAGGGGAACAGAAAGCGCGGGGCCTCGATCATCAGCACCGGCTCAAGCTCGCTTTCGGGAATGCCTTCCAGCTGGAACAGGCCGCCGTAGACGATCTCGATGTTGAAGGCGCTCTCGCCGCCGCGCTTGGCGTCGACCTGCATCTTCAGGTCCACCTCGAACAGACCATCCTCGCGGCCGCGGGCGTTCAGCTCGACGCCGATATCGATCTGCGGCGAGTCCGCGGCGGCGCGCAGGGACTCCGGCGCGCGCGGGTTCTCGAAGGACAGGTCGCGGGTGTATTGGGCCAGAACCCGGATCCCGGGGGAGCTCAGGTCGGCGCCGTTGGCCTCGCCCGCTTCGGTGTCGGTCATGTTTGGTGGTCCGTGGAATGGAAAAACAAGGCGCGGTCGCTATCACGCAGGCCCGCGAGGCGCAATGTCACGCCCCCCGCGCGGCGATATGAACCTTTTGGCGACGGGCCTCATTTAGGGCATGACGCTGACGCAGGCCCCCGCTTGCCCTATATTGCTGTCAAAGACCCTTGGAAATCAGGCGACCCCATTGCCCCAGACCCTTCAGTTGATCCTCTTCGCCGTGCTGGCAGGGGTGGTGCTCTATCAGCTCTACTCCGTTCTGGGCCGTCGCGTGGGGCGTCAGCCGGAGGACGCCCAGGCCGAGACCATCGAGAGCGGTCAGGCGACCGCGCCCCGGACCGAGCCGGAGAGCGAGGCCATCGCCGACGGGGTGGTGTTGAGCGGCCTGGCCGCCGTCCGCGCCCGGGATGCGACCTTCGAGCTCGGCCATTTCCTCAGCGGCGCCAAGGGCGCCTACCAGATGGTGGTCAAGGCCTTCGCCGAAGGCGATCGCGACAGCCTCAAACGCCTGCTGGCCCCGTCGGTTTATGACGGCTTCGAGGCGGCGATCGCCCAGCGGGAAGCCGAAAACCGCACCGAGACCGTGGAATTCGCCCAGGCGCCCCGCGCCGATCTGGAATCGGCGACCATGGATGGCGACAGGGCCCGGCTGGTCGTGCGTTTCCTCGCCGAATTCCGCGCCCGCACCAAGGGGCCCGAGGGCGAGGGGGTCGATGACCGCCGCACCGCCGAGCTGTGGACCTTCGAGCGGGATGTGACCAGCCGCGATCCCAACTGGGTCCTGGTGCATGTCGACGCGGCCGAGGCCTAGGGCGCTCGCCGGCCGCATGACGTCGTCCGTTCGATCACCACGCGGGACCGGAGGGTCGCTGGCCGCCGTGCGGGGCTGGCTCCTCGCCGGGGCCGCGACCCTCCTGCTGGCTGCCTGCGCCACCACGCCCAAACCCGGCCCGGTTCCGACCCCCGGTCCGGCGCCGGCGCCCGGCCCTGAGCGTCCACAACCCCAGCCGCCCAGACCCCCGCTGGCCGGTCTGCCGCTCGATCAACTGCCCGGCTGGAACCAGGAAGACCACGGCGCCGCCCTGGCCACCATCGCCACCAGCTGCCGGCTCAAGCCCCAGGCGCAGCTCTATGCCGCCTGCCGGGCGGTCGTCGACGCCGGGCCCCTGACCGGTCCGGCCGCGAAGGCGCTGCTGGAAACCCTGTTCCGGGCGGTCCCGGTCGGCGAGACCGGCCTGCTGACCGCCTATTTCTCACCCGAATACGAGGCCCGCTTCTCCCGCACCGGGCCGTTCACCGCCCCGGTCCGGCCCCGCCCCGACGATCTGGTGATCCCGCCCGGCTTCACGCCCGATCCGTCCCGGCCGGGCTGGAAGGGCGAGGGCCGGATGGTCGGCGGCAAGCTGGTTCCCTATCCCGACCGCGCCGCCATCGAGGCGCGGGAAGAGACCCGCCCCCTGGCCTGGATGCGGCCCGAGGACCTGTTCTTCCTGCAGATCCAGGGCTCGGGCTCGCTGGTCCTGCCCGATGGCCGGCGCAAGCGGGCGGTGTTCGCCGCCACCAACGGCCTGCCCTTCCGCGGCATCGCTATCCCCATGCGCGATCGCGGCCTGCTGCCGGAAAACGGAACCTCCGGCGAGGCCATCCGCCAGTGGCTGGCCGATCATCGCGGCGACCAGGCCCAGGCGATCATGGATCTCAACCCGCGCTACGTCTTCTTCCGCATGGAGGACGACAACGGCGAGGAGGCCACCGGGGCGGCCAATGTGCCCCTGATGGCCGGCCGGGCCATCGCGGTCGATCCGGCCTGGCACGACTACGGGGCCCTGTTCTGGATCGACGGCCAGGCGCCCAGCCTCAGCGGGGCCTTTCCCCGCTACAGCGGGGTGGTCTCGGCCCTGGACACCGGCGGCGCGATCCGCGGCCAGGTGCGGGCCGACCTCTATATGGGCCGGGGCGCCGAGGCCGGCGTCCGGGCGGGCCGGGTCAAGCACCAGCTGCGCATGTGGCGGCTGATCCCCGCGCCGCCCGCGTCCCCCGCGCCGCCCGCGTCCCCGGCGGCGTCAGAAGCGACCCCGCCACAGCCATGAAGCGGCCGGCCCGTCCCGAGGAGCTGCAGCTGTGGGCCCGGGTGGCCGAGACGGTCAAGCCGATGCCGGGCCGCACCCTGCCAAGACTGCCCGATCTGTCGGGGGCGGCGACCGACGCCCTGCCGCCGAAACTCACCGGACGGGCCCCGGCCGCGACGCCGGCCAAGCCCTTGCGCGCCAGGGTTCCGCCGCCGCCGGCGCCGCTGGAGCCTAACCGCGCCCGGCGGGTGGTGCGGGAACATGATCCCATCGCCGGCCGCCTCGACCTGCACGGCCTGACCGTCGACCACGCCCGCCCGACCCTGGAGCGCTTCATCTTCGCCGCCTTCGATCGCGGCGACCGGGTGGTGCTGGTCATCACCGGCAAGGGCAATCAGGGCGAGGGGATCATCCGCCGCCTGACGCCCGAATGGCTGTCGGCCCCGCCGCTGCGGGCAATGATCGCCGGCGTCCAGCCCGCCCACCGCCGCCACGGCGGCGACGGCGCCCTCTATGTCGCCATCAAGCGCCGGGCCTGACGTTTCAACCCTTGGATCAACCGTCACCCCGGACCTGTTCCGGGGTCCATGGACTCAGGCCAGGGATGATTGAGCGCGGCATTTGCGAGCGACCTTCACAGGCTCGCGCGCAGGGACCCCGGAACAGGTCCGGGGTGACGGTCTGTGGATGGCCAGGCCTGCGTTCCCATAAGGACAGCCCGGCGCTGCCCCTCTACGGGATCAACAACGTCGACCCGGTCGTCGCCCGCGCTTCCAGCGCCTCATGCGCGGCCCGCGCCTCGGCCAGCGGGTATTCCGCCCCGATGGCGATCTTCACCGCGCCGGAGCCGATCATGCCGAACAGGGCGCCGGCGCTGTCGTCCAGCTCGGCGGTGGTGGCGACATAGTCGGCCAGGGTCGGGCGGGTGACGAACAGCGATCCGCCCGCCATCAGCCGCAGCGGCGAGATCGGCGGCGCCGGTCCCGAAGCATTGCCATAGGTGGCCAGGAGACCCCGGCGGCCGAGGCTGGCCAGGCTGCCTTCCAGGGTGGCGGCGCCGACGCCGTCATAGACCACCCGCGCCCCGGCCCCGTCGGTCAGGGCCTTGACCCGCTGGGCGACGTCTTCGCGGTCATAGAGGATCACCGCCTCGCAGCCGTTGGCCAGGGCCAACTCGGCCTTGGCTTCCGACCCGACCGTGCCGATCACCCGGGCGCCGATCGCCCTGCCCCACTGGGCCAGGATCAGCCCGACTCCGCCGGCCGCGGCATGGACCAGGATCACGTCGCCGGCCGCCACCGGATAGCAGCGGCGGATCAGGAACTCGGCGGTCATGCCCTTCAGCAGGCTGGCGGCGGCGGTGCGGGCGTCCATCCCGGCCGGCAGCTTCACCGCCCGGCCCTCGGCGATGACCTTGGCCTCGGCATAGCCGCCCAGGCCGCCGAGCCCGTAGCCGGCCAGGTCGCCGACGGCGAAGCGGGTCACGCCCTCGCCGACCGCCTCGACCACCCCGGCGCCTTCCTGTCCCAGCACGGCGGGATAGGTCATCGGATAGAGGCCCGAGCGCTGGTAGGTGTCGATGAAGTTCAGCCCCGCCGCCTGCTGGCGGATCAGGATCTGGCCGGGTCCGGGGGCGGGAACGTCGATGTCCACCGCCGCCAGAACCTCGGGCCCGCCGGCCTTGGTCGCCTGGATCGCCAGCATGGTCAGGCCAGGTTGGCTTTGAAGAAGGCGGCGGTGCGGGCGTTGGCCTTTTCCGCATCGGCCGCGTCGTAGTTTTCGCCGCCCTTGCGGGCGAAGGCGTGATCGCGGCCGGGGTAGTCGTGGATTTCGATCTGCGGATGGTTGTCCAGCGCCTGATGGATCAGGGCCTGGGCCTCCTTGGGCACGAATCCGTCCTCGCCGGCGATATGCATCAGCAGCGGATGGGCCAGTTTCTCGGCTTCGCCCAGGTGCTTTTCGATGCCGACGCCATAGTAGCTGACGGCCGCGTCCGCATCGGTGCGGGTCCCGGTCAGGAAGGCCAGCAGCCCGCCGAGACAGAAACCGACCGCCCCGACCTGGCCGCTGGAGCCCTTCAGGCCGCGCACCTGGTCGATGGTGGCGGCGATGTCCTCGATCCCCTTGTCGACGTTGAAGGCGTTGAACAGTTCGAAGGCCCGCTTCCATTCGGCTTCCGACTGGTCGGTGATGTCGATGCCCGGCTCGATGCGCCAGAACAGGTCGGGACAGACGGCCAGGTAGCCCTGGGCCGCGAAGCCGTCGGTGATGTCCCGCATCACCTGATTGACCCCGAAGATCTCCTGGATGACGACGATCACCGGCGCCGTCTCGGCGGCCGGCCGCGCGACATAGGCAAAGAAGTCGCCATCCGGCGTCTTGATGGTGAGGCGTTCACCGCTCATGGTCATCTCCCGTCTGATTGTCCGTGCGACCGCACATAACCACCCCCGATGCTACGCCCCAATGACAAAGCCGTGGGGTCGGCGTCAGAAAGTCTGAAGATGAAGGTCACCGTCGAGATTGACTGCACCCCGGTCGAGGCCCGCAGCTTCCTGGGCCTGCCGGACGTCACCGCCCTGAACGAACATATGACCAGCGAGATGCAGAAGCGCATGGACGCCAACATGGCCGCCCTCGCGCCCGAGGAGCTGATGAAGAACTGGATGGCCCTGGGCATGGGCGCCCAGGAGCAGTTCCGCAAGCTGATGACGGCGGCGGCGTCCTCGGCCATGGGCGGCGCCAAGCCCAAATGAACGACACCATCTTCGCCCTGGCCACCGCGCCCGGCCGGGCGGCGGTGGCGGTGGTGCGCCTGTCCGGTCCCGCCAGCGGGGCGGCCCTCGAGACCCTGTCGGGCCGGCCGGCCCCGGCCGCGCGACGGGCCTCGCTGCGCCGGCTCGCCGACGCCGAAGGCCGGATGCTGGACGAGGCCCTGGTGCTCTGGACCCCGGGGCCGGGCAGCTACACCGGCGAGGACGCCGTCGAACTGCACCTCCATGGCGGCCCCGCCATTGTCGAGGGGGTGCTGGCGGCCCTGGGCGCCGCCGGCCTGCGCCTCGCCGAACCCGGCGAATTCACCCGCCGCGCCTTCGAGAACGGCAAGCTCGACCTTGCCCAGGCCGAGGCGGTGGCCGACCTGATCGACGCCGAGACCGCCGCCCAGGCCCGCCAGGCCCTCGGTCAGCTGGGCGGCGCCCTGTCCGATCGCTACGAGGCCTGGCGCGCCGACCTGACCCAGGCCCTGGCCATGCTCGAGGCCGCCGTCGATTTTCCCGACGAGGAATTGCCGCAAGACGTCGCCGCCCGCGCCCGCCCGCCGCTGCAGGCCCTGCTGGCGCAGATCGACGCCGCCCTCACCGACGAGGACCGCGGCCGCCGCGTCCGCGAGGGGTTCCGCATCGCCCTGATCGGCGCCCCCAACGCCGGCAAGTCCAGTCTCCTCAACGCCCTCGCCGGCCGCGACGCCGCCATCGTGACCGCCACCCCCGGCACCACGCGCGACGTCGTCGAGGTCCCGATGGTGATCGCCGGCTACAAGGTTCTGCTCGCCGACACCGCCGGCCTGCGCGACACCGACGAGGCGATCGAGGCCGAGGGGGTGCGGCGGGCGCGGGCCTGGGCCGAGTCGGCCGATCTGCGTCTCTGGGTCGTCGACCGCGCCGCCAGCGCGGGCGACTGGGCCGAGGCGGCCGATCTGGCCCGTCCGGAGGATATCTTGGTAACAACCAAGAGCGATCTTGGGCAGGGATCCGACGCCGACGCCGCCCGCTCCCGAGGTCTGGCGGAGGTCAGCCTGTCCCTCGTGCAGGCCGACGGCGCCGCGCCGTTGCGGGCCCGCCTGGAAAGCGTGGTTGTCGCGCGCCTGGCCGGCGGCGAATTCCCCCTGGCGACCCGTCTGCGCCACGCCCAGAGCCTCGGCGAGGCCAGGGTCCGCCTGGCCGAAGCGCTGGAGCTGCTGGAGCCGGCGGTGGAGCTTTCGGCGGAAAACGTGCGCCTGGCGGGGCGGGCCCTGGCGCGGGTCACCGGCCGGATCGGGGCGGACGACATACTAGATGTGGTGTTTTCCAGCTTCTGTATCGGCAAATAGGGTGTTTCACGTGAAACATCATGCCTGGTCGCCGCCGGTCTATGGAGCGTCTGCGCGCCGTTGTTTCACGTGAAACATCGATGCCGCGATCAACTCTGCCGGAGCCGCGTGACTCCGCCCGGGCGCACAAGCTATAAGGCGGTCCCAACGCCCCCGCCCGTCGGGGGCGCGTCTGTTTGAGAGCATGATGTCCTCCTCGCCCGTCTTCTGGGATGTAATCGTGATTGGCGGCGGCCATGCCGGCTGCGAGGCCGCGGCCGCCTCGGCGCGCCTCGGCGCCCGCACCCTGCTGCTGACCCACAAACTCGAAACCATCGGCGAAATGAGCTGCAACCCGGCCATCGGCGGCCTGGGCAAGGGCCATCTGGTCCGCGAGATCGACGCGCTCGATGGCGTCATGGGCCGGATGGCGGACAAGGCCGGCATCCAGTTCCGAATGCTTAATCGCTCCAAGGGCCCGGCGGTGCGGGGTCCGCGCAGCCAGATCGACCGGAAACTCTACCGCCAGGCCATGCAGTCGGAACTGGCGGCGACCCCCAATCTGGAGATCGAGGCCGAGGCCGTCGAGGACCTGATCATCAACGACGGCGTCGTCGGGGGCGTGATCGGCGCCTCGGGCCGACAGTGGCTGGCGGGGCGGGTGGTCCTGACCACCGGCACCTTCCTGAAGGGCGTTATTCACCTCGGCGAGCAGCGGATCCCGGCGGGCAGGGTCGGCGACGCGCCGGCCATCGGCCTGTCGAACGGCCTCTATGCCGCCGGGCTGGACATGGGCCGGCTGAAGACCGGCACGCCGGCCCGTCTCGACGGTCGGACCATCCATTGGGACCGGCTGGAGATGCAGGACGCGGACGCCGATCCGGTTCCGTTCAGCTTCCTCAACGACCGCATCACGGTTCCGCAGATCCAGTGCGGCATCACCTTCACCACCGCCGAGACCCACAGGATCATCGCCGAGCGCCTGACGGAGTCGGCGGTCTACGGCGGCCGGGCGACCGGGATCGGCCCGCGCTACTGCCCCTCCATCGAGGACAAGGTGGTCCGCTTCGCCGACAAGACCAGTCATCAGGTCTTTCTGGAACCGGAGGGGCTGGACGATCCGACGGTCTATCCCAACGGGGTGTCGACCTCGGTTTCGGAAGAAACCCAGGCCCTGTTTCTGCGGACCATCCCGGGCCTGGAAGATGTCGCCATCCTGCGTCCGGGCTATGCTATCGAGTATGACTACGTCGACCCGCGCGAGCTGTTCCCGACCCTGGAGGTCAAGCGGCTGCCGGGTCTCTATCTGGCCGGCCAGATCAACGGCACCACCGGCTATGAGGAGGCGGCGGCCCAGGGTCTGGTGGCCGGCATGAACGCGGCGCGGGCCGCCTCGGGCGCTGAGGCCGTCGAGTTCGGCCGCGACGAGGCCTATATCGGGGTGATGATCGACGATCTGGTCACCCGGGGCGTTACCGAGCCCTATCGCATGTTCACCAGCCGGGCCGAGTTCCGCCTGACCCTGCGGGCCGACAACGCCGATCAACGGCTGACGGCGAGGGGACTGGCCGTCGGCGTCGTCGGCGCGGACCGGGCGGCGGTGTTTCACGTGAAACAACAGGCCCTGGCCGAGGCCCGCGCTTTCGCCGCCAGCCACAGCCTCACGCCGTCGGAGGCCGAAAAGGCCGGTCTGACGGTCAAGGCCGACGGTCAGCGGCGGGATCTCGGCCAGCTTCTGGCCTATCCGGACGTCACCCTGGATCGCCTGATCGCCATCTGGCCCGAGATTGCGGCCTGGTCGCCGGCGGTGCGGGAGCAGATCGAGATCGACGCCGCCTACAGCGGTTATCTCGATCGACAACAGGCCGATGTCGACGCCTTCCGGCGCGATGAAAATCTGCGCCTGCCGGCGGACCTCGACTATGCGGCGATCGGCGGCCTCTCCAACGAGGTGCGGGAAAAGCTGGCCCGGGTCCGGCCCCTGACCCTCGGCCAGGCCGCCCGTATCGAAGGCGTCACCCCCGGCGCGATCACAGCCCTGTTGGCTCATGTCCGCCGCGCCCGCGCCGCCTGAGGTCGCGGGCCCGGCGCCCGAGGGACCCGAGGCCTTTTGGCGGGCCTTTGACGCCAGCCCGGCGCAGATGGCCGATCTGTCGCGGTATCGCGCCCTGCTGGAGGACTGGAACGGCCGGATGAACCTGGTCGGGCCCTCGGCCCTGGCCAGTTTCTGGTCCCGTCACGCCCTGGACAGCGCCCAGCTTCTGAAGCTGGCGCCCGAAGCCCTGACCTGGGCGGACCTGGGAACCGGCGCCGGCCTGCCCGGCCTTGTCCTGGCGATCCTGCTCAAGGGGCGGCCGGGCGCAAAGATCTGGCTGGTCGAGAGCCTGTCGAAGCGCTGCCGCTTCCTCAGCGCGGTCGTCGCCGAGCTGAACCTGCCGGCCGAGGTGGTCAACGCCCGGGCCGAGGACGTCCAGCTGACGGTCGAGGTTGTCACCGCCCGGGCCGTGGCGGCCCTGCCGCGGCTGCTGACCTTCGCCGAACCCTGCCTCAAGTCCGGGGCCAGGGGCCTGTTTCTCAAGGGCCAGGCCGCCGAAACCGAGCTGGCCCAGGCCTGCGCGGGCTGGCGGCTCGACGCCCGCCTCATTGCAAGTCTCAGCGACCCGGATGGCCGGATCGTCGATATCAGGAGCGCCAAACGTGTCCGACAACGCTGAGTCCGTCGCCGAAGCGGTGAAGCCACAGGCCTCGGCCCCCTCGCCGATGCGGGTGCTGGCCATCGCCAACCAGAAGGGCGGCGTGGGCAAGACGACCACCGCGATCAATCTCGGCACCGCCCTGGCGGCGGTCGGCGAGCGGGTGCTGCTGATCGACACCGACCCGCAGGGCAACGCCTCGACCGGGCTCGGCGTGCCGCGCCAGGCGCGGAAGGTGACGATGTATGACGTCTATTCGGGGGAGAAGACCCTTGAGGAGGCGGCGGTCGAGACCGCGCTCCCCGGCCTGGACCTCGCCGCGTCGGACGCAGATCTATCAGGCCTTGAACTGGAGCTGGGATCGAGCCCCCGCCGGTCCTACCGCCTGCGCGACGCCCTGTCGGCGCTGCGGTCCACCGGCAAGTACAGCTACGTGCTGATTGATTGCCCGCCCTCGCTGAACCTTCTGACCGTCAACGCCATGACCGGCGCCGACGCCGTCTTCGTGCCGCTGCAATGCGAGTTCTTCGCCCTGGAGGGCCTGACCCAGCTGATGCGGACGGTGGAACTGGTGCGCGGCAGCCTCAATCCGGCCCTGGAAATCCAGGGGGTGGTGCTGACCATGTATGACCGTCGCAACAGCCTGTCGGAACAGGTGGCGCGCGACGTGCGGAGCCATTTCGGCGACAAGGTCTATGAGACGGTCATTCCACGCAATGTGCGGGTCTCCGAGGCCCCGTCGCATGGCAAGCCGGTGCTGATCTATGATCTCAAATGCGCCGGCTCGCAGGCCTATCTGAAACTGGCGCGGGAAGTGGTCCTGCGCGAACGCCAACGACGCGCCCGCGCGGCCTGAAAAAGATAAGAGAAAGAAAGACTTATGGTTGAAGGACGCAGGGGTCTGGGCCGGGGACTGTCGGCCCTGCTGGGCGAGGCGGACGCCGCTGACGCCGACGACGCCGCCGCGGCGGCAGAGGCGGGCGGCGCGCGCGAGGCGCCGATCGAACTGGTGCGGGCCAACCCCGACCAGCCGCGCCGCAGCTTCGACCGCGAGGAAATCGACGCCCTGGCCGCCAGCATTCGCGAGAAGGGCATCCTGCAGCCGATCCTGACCCGGCCCATGCCGGGCGCGCCGGGCGAGTTCCAGATCGTCGCCGGCGAACGCCGCTGGCGCGCCGCCCAGATCGCCGGCCTGCGCACCGTGCCGGTGCTGGTCCGGGACTTCGATGACCAGCAGGTGCTGGAAATCGCCATCGTCGAGAATGTCCAGCGCACCGATCTCAATCCCTATGAAGAGGCCCTGGGCTACCGGCAGCTGGTGGAGAAGTTCGGCCACACTCAGGAGGCGGTCGCCGACGTGGTCGGCAAGAGCCGCCCGCATGTCGCCAACGCCCTGCGCCTGCTGACCCTGCCGCGCGAGGTCCTGACCCTGCTCGTCGACGGCCAGCTGACCGCCGGCCACGCCCGCACCCTGGTCGGGTCCGAAAAGGCGGTCGATCTGGCCCGGCAGGTGGTGCGCGATGGCCTCAGCGTGCGCCAGACCGAGGCCCTGGTGAAATCCCTCGCCGATCCGAAGCCGAAAACGTCCGGCGGCTCAAAGCCGGGCCCGGCGTCGGCGGCCGTGAAGGACCACGACACCACGGCGCTGGAGAGCGATCTTGCGGATATCCTCGGCCTCGAGGTGGAGATTCGCGACACCGGGGGCCGGGGCGAGGTGCGGTTGAAGTACGCCACGCTGGAACAGCTCGACGACCTCTGCCGGCGGCTGACCCGGGCGGGATAGGCTGAGCGGCTACGGGATGGCGTCCTTGGCCACGCCCGCTATGCGGACTGCTCAGGATGACTGACCGGTGCTAGGGCGCGACCTCGTCCGAGAAGGCTTGGACGTCGGCGATCAGGCCCTTGACCGACAGGGCCACCAGTTCGCCGCCTTTTTCCGGGCTGGCCTGGGCCGGATCGCTGCCCATGCGGCCGTCGGGAAAACGCTTGCGGAAATCAACGGCCTCGCGGATCGGACCGGTCGGCGCTACCGGCGGGTCATACTTTGCCGTCTTGATGGCGTCCGGATAGGCCCATTGCGTCACGGCGATCTCCGAGGGGGTCGCATGGCTGCCGTGGCCCTGGGGAAACTGGCTGTTGGCCAGGCTGTGGACGCCGGCCAGGTCCCACCAGTTTTTCAGTTTGCAGGCGAAGCCTCTGGGAAGGCGACTGAAACTGGCCTCGGCATAAAGTTCTGAAAAGGCCGCCTCGATGGTGGCGACATTGCCGCCGTGGCCATTGAGAAAATAGATTTTCTCGAACCCATGGCCCGCCAGGGACCGGCACCAGTCGCCGATCGCTGAAATGAAGGTGCTTGGCCGCAGGGAAATGGTCCCGGGAAAGCCCAGGTGATGCTGGGCCATACCGATATTGAAGGTCGGCGCTACCAGCAGGTCTGACCGGTCCTTCTGGGCCTCATGGGCGATAATTTCCGGACACATCCAGTCAGTGCCGAGCAGGCCGGTCGGGCCATGCTGCTCATTGGAGCCGATCGGCACCACCACCGTGCGGGAGCGCGTCAGAAAGGCTTCGATCTCGGGCCAGGTGGATTTGGCGAGCAGCATGGTCGGCGTCTCCGCATGAGATATAGGCCCCCGCCCAATCGGGCGGGGGATCGTCAGCCATTGTCTATCGCGTCCCGGGCGGCAAAATCCACAGCCCCGTCCCGGAAGGCCTGTAACGTATTGAAAGTAGACGGTGTTTCGGCCGTCAGGGCTTGTGACCCTTGGGCAGGGCCGCGACCTCGGCCGGGGTCAGGGCGGTCAGGGTCTTCACCATGCAGCGCTGGGTTCCCATGCCGTTGGACTGAACGATCACCGTGACATCCTGGGCGCCGCAGATGCTGGAGCCGGGGCGAGACTCGAGGGCGATGTTGAGGGCGTTGTCCAGATCCAGACAGCGGCCGAACATCTCCATGCGATAGGTGGTCCGCCCGGCCTTCACATAGAGGATCTCGTCGTCCGGGGCGGTGAAGTTGTTGACCTGGCTGTTGAAGAAACAGTCGCTCTTCTTCTTGGCCGCCGGGGCTTCGGCGGCGGCGACCTGGGGCCGGACGATGGCGGCGGCGCCGGACAACATGACGGCCGAACCGAGAACGGCGGCCAGAATCGTTTTGCTCATTGGCATCTACTCCAGAAAGCCCCCGTCTCACCTGTCAGGATAGGTCAGGAAGCAGGCGATTGCGAGGCGCCGGCCCGGGGTTGTCGGCCGCCAGAGCGCCGCGCCGCGCGGCGGGCGAACCGGGCCGGATCCACCGCGTCGACAAGGTCGCGGGGGAGGGGCGAGGGCGCGCCGACCAGGCCTGCGACGAGGTGCTCGGCCAGCAGCGGCGCGAGACAAAACCCCCGTCCGCCAAGGCCTGACAGCACCAGAAGGGTCTCCGCGCCCGGAACCGCTCCCGCCAGCGGCAGATGGTCCGGTGTGGCGGCCCGGATGGCCGCCCGGCCTGTCAATGTCCGGCCGGCCAGATCTCCAGCCAGGGTCGGCAGGCGTCCGGCGATCCGGGCCAGATTGTCCTGGTCGTCCTCCGCGCGAAGGGTCGTGTCGGCCTCGCCGCGCTGGTGACTGGCGCCGAACAGCACCCCGTCCGGCGTCGGGGCGGCATAGCCCCCGAAGGACACCGCCATGTCCAGACGCGCGCCGGCCGCAAAGGTCGTCTGGCCCCGGACCGGCCCCAACTCCAGGCCCGCGGCCAGTTCGCCGCTGAGGTGACCGGCGCAGACAACGACGCCGGCGGCCCGCATGATCAGGCCCCCGTCTCCATCGAGCAGTCGCCAGCCGCCCTCCGGGTGCGGGGAGAGGGCGGCCACCGATCGTCGCTCGACCTCCCCGGTCCAGGCCGGGACCAGCCTGGCCGGATCCAGCACCAGGGCCGAGGCCATCAGCACGCCGGCCGCGTCAGGGATCATGTCCGAAGGTTCGAACAGTCCGCCGGCGGCGATGCGGGCGAAGCGGCCGGCATCGCGGTCCTCGCTGGCCAGATGCCGCACGCCGCGAGACAGGACCGCGCCGGGCGTGGCTTCGTAGAGCGTTCTGGCGCGAGCGAAGGCTTGGGCGAACAGGCGGGCCGCCGGCCCGTCGCCGGCGTCCAGTCGGGGGGTCATCAGGGCCGCCCGATTGCCGGACGCGGCGGCCGCCGGACCGGCCGGATCGAACAATCGGAAGGCTCGTCCCTCCTGGCGCAGGGCCCGGGCCATCGCCGCCCCGGCGATGCCCGCCCCGATGATGGCGATCTCCCCGGCGGGCGCGGCGGCCGTCGGCGCTCCCGGCCAGCAGGCCTCCAGCCGTTCCCGCTTGCGCCCGAAACCCGGCCGCTTGGCGACCTCGAAGCCGGCGGCGGCCAGGCCGCGTCTGACCGATCCGGCCACGGTAAAGGTCGCCGCCCGGCCGCCAGGCGCCGTATGGGCCCCGACCTGGGCCATCAGCGCCTCGCTCCACATCGCCGGATTGGCGGCCGGGGCGAAGCCGTCGAGGAACCAGGCGTCGGCCGCGCCGGACCAGGCGGCAAGCGCCGGCGACGCCTCCATCACCGCCACATCCAGCACGGCGTCGAAACCGGGCAGGTCGAGGCGATGAAAGCCCCGGGCCAGGCCCGGCCAGGCCTCCAGCAGGGCGCCGGCGGCCTCGGCGATCGCCGGCCATCGGCCGAGCGCGCGGCCCGCGTCCGCCGCGCTGATCGGATGGGCCTCGATGCTGAAGATGTGCAGGCGAGCGCCGGGCGGGCGCGTCTGTTTCCACAGGGTCAGCAGGGCGGCGATATTGAGTCCGGTGCCGAAGCCCAGCTCGGCGACGGTAAAGCGCGTCCGTCCGGCCCAGGCCTCCGGAAGGCCGCAGCCGGCGAGAAACACCGCCCCGGTCTCCGCAAGACCGTCCTCGCTGGAAAAATAGACGTCGCCATAGAGCCGGGAGCCGGGCAGGCCGTCATCGCGCCAGAGCAGGGGGGAGGCGGGTTGGTCGGACATGATCAGGCTTGTAGCCGATGACGCGGCTGACCGCCTCAATCCCGGCGGGCTGCGGCCCACGAAAAAGGGCCGCCCCGAGGGACGGCCCTTTCCGGACAGTCAGCTGTCCAACGGTCCGATCAGTGGGCCTTGGTCTCTTCGGCCGGGGCCGGAGCCGGCGCCGTGGTGGCGGTGTCGCCGGCGGCGGGCGCCGCATCGGTGGTCGCCTCGGTCGCGGCGGTCGATTCAGCCGCGGTCGGCGCGGCCGCTTCAGGGGCCGGCGTCGCTTCGGTGGCGGTGTCGGTCGCCGGGGCTTCGGTCTTTTCGGCCGGCTTGCCGCAGGCGGCCACGGACAGGGCGGCGATGGCCGCGCTGGCGATAAGGACTTTGCGAATCATGTTCCTGGTGTCCCCTTTTGAGGCGTTCTTGTCAGGCGGGTCTCAAGGACCCGCTGCAGGGACTATGGACGGCGGATCGACTCGCGCAAGCGACGATTTCACGGGTCCGTGATCACGGTTGGTTTCAGTCCGCCGCCCCGAATCCCGCAAACCCTTGTTATATCAGCCTTCCGCGGGGATGGCGGAGAGGGCCTCTTCCAGTTCCAGGAAGCTGGGCTGGGCGCCGCTGGGAACGCTGCCGCGGCCGATTTCGACCGAAATCTGCGCCGCATTGCCATGCAGATGGGCCACCAGCACCGACTGGATGATTCGGTAGAAGGCGCCGTCGCCCTCGACCACGTCGCCCAGCCGCGCCGCCAGCGGACCGACGATGCCATAGGCCAGGAACACCCCCAGGAAGGTGCCGACCAGGGCGCCGCCGATCATCCCGCCGAGCACTTCCGGCGGCTCGGTGATCGAGCCCATGGTCTTGATGACCCCGAGCACGGCGGCGACGATGCCCAGGGCGGGCAGGGCGTCGGCCAGGTTCTGCAGGGCGTGGGCCGGGGCGTGGGCCTCGTGGTGGTGCTTTTCCAGCTGCTTTTCCATGGCGTCCTCGACCTGGTGCGGGTCCTCGAGGTTCATGGTCATCATCCGCAGGGTGTCGCAGATGAAGTCGACAGCGAAGTGGTCCTTGGTAATCTTGGGGAAGCGACTGAAGATCCCGCTTTCCGAGGGTTTTTCGATGTGGCTCTCCAGGGCGATGACGCCCTTGGACTTCATGGTCTTGGTCAGCAGGAACAGCAGGCTGAGCAGGTCCTTGTAGTCAGCCGCCTTCCACTTGGGCCCGGCGAAGGCCTTGGCTATCCCGGCGCCCGAGGCCTTGATGGTGGTCATGGAGTTGGAAATCAGGAAGGCCGCCACCCCGGCGCCGCCGATCGCCATCATCTCATGCGGCAGGGCGTGCATGATCACGTTCATGTTGCCGCCGGACATGATGTAGCTGCCGAACACCAGGCCGAAGAGAAGCACGAGGCCGATGATCTGGAACATGAGCAGGTCGCCAAGCTGAGAGGGATCGTCGGGAAAGATGGCGGTTAATGCTTAATGGGGCGTGAGGATTGCGCGCCCTTACGACGCGGCCTAACACCGGTTTCGACATGCCCGACGCGCCCGCGACCCCCGGAAAGAAGCTGGATCCCAAGGTCTTCGGGCTGCTGTTCGCCGTTTCGGTGATGGTCGCCGTCGGCAATACCGGAATGCAGTCGATCCTGCCGGCGATCGGCCGGGAAATCGGCATCCCCGATACCCTTGTGGCGGCGATCTTCTCCCTGTCGGCCCTGCTCTGGGCAGTGATGAGCCCGGTCTGGGCCCGCCAGTCGGATATCCGCGGCCGCAAGCCCCTGATCCTGCTGGGCATGGCCGGTTTCATCATCTCCATGACCCTGTGCGGGCTGGTGGTCACCGCCGGCCTGCACAAGCTGGCCGGGCCGATGGTGATCTTTGTCTTCTTCCTGTTCGCCCGGGCCACCTTCGGTCTGATCGGGTCGGCCTCCAATCCGGCGACGCAGGCCTATGTGGCCGAACGCACCAGCCGCGAGGAGCGCACCGCCCAGATGGCCACCCTGGCCGGCGCCTTCGGCCTGGGCACCATCGTCGGCCCGGCGATCGCGCCCCTGTTCGTGCTGCCGGTCGTCACCCTGGCCGGGCCGATGTTCAGCTTCGCCGCCGCCGCCGCGGTGATCCTGGTGCTGGTCTATCGCTATCTGCCGGACAACCCGGTGGTCGCCCAACGGGACGGACGGCGGTTCGCCGGGGCGGGGCGCGGCGCGGCGATGTGGAAGGACCCCCGGCTGGTTCCCTTCCTGGTCTACGGCTTTCTGGTCGCCACCTGCCAGACCGGCCAGCAGCAGACGCTGGGCTTCATGATCATCGACCAGCTGAAGCTGCCGCCGCTGCAGGCCCAGGGCTACACGGCGGTGGCGATGATGGCGGGCGCGGTCGCCGGCCTGCTGGCCCAATGGGGCCTGATCCGCATGTTCCAGATGGGGCCGGCCACCCTGATGCGCTGGGGCGTGGGCCTGGCCTGCGTCGCCAATCTGCTGACCGCCTTCGCCCCCGACTACTGGACCGTGGTGGTCGGCTTCTCCCTGGCCTGCCTGGGTTACGGCTTCGCCCGGCCGGGATTTACCGCCGGCGCCTCCCTGACCGTCACCATGGGCGAACAGGCCAAGGCGGCGGGGGCCATCGCCATGGTCAACGGCATCAATGTGATCCTCGCGCCGGGCTTTGTCTGGCTCTACGAGACGGTCAAGCCGGCGCCCTTCATCCTCAATGCGGTCATTCTCGGCGGCCTGCTGGTCTACGCCTTGAAGAACCGCGTGCTGCGGGCCGCGGGCGACAAGGCCGAGGGCGAGGAGGGCGACGAGGAAGCCACCATCGCCATCCTCGAACGCACCGACGAGGGCGGGGTCTGACACAGTGCAGCCCCGATCGGCGCGCAGCGTCGGGTGCGGGAGGATGTCATGACCCGCAAGACGACCCTGACGGCTGTGTTGGCCCTTGGCCTTTTCACCGGCGGCTGCGCCGGCATGGACCTGGACCGCTTCGATGACAGCGGCCTGGCGGCGCCGCCCGGCGGAACCGGTATTCCCGAACCCCATACCGGGGCCGACGATCCGTCACGGATGCTCACCAAGCTGACGCGACCCCAGCCACGCCGGGAGGATTACCCGGTTCCGAAGCCGAAGTAGGCGGCGAACCACCCCTCGGAACAGGCTTCAGAGCCCGGCCGCCTGCAGGCTGAGGGTCCCGATCAGCTGCGGCGTCAGATAGCCGTCGGCCGGAAGGCCCCGTGACTTCTGCCAGGCGCGAACGGCCGCGCGGCTGTTGGGGCCGATGGCGCCGTCGACGCCGCCGGTGTCGAAGCCGAGCTTGGTGAGGCTTTCCTGCGCCAGCACCCGGTCGGCCCGGGACAGGGGCGTCTCGGCGGGCCAGGGCGTGACCAGCGGGCCCTCGCCACCGAAGCGCAGGGCCATCAGCCCCACGCCCAGCGCATAGGCGGTGGAATTGTTGTAGCGCATGATCACCCCGTGGTTGGGGAAGATCAGGAAGGCCGGGCCGCTCGCGCCGGAGGGCAGGATCAGGCTGGCGCTCGAAGCCCGATCGGCGCTGTTCCAGGGCAGGCCGTCGGCCCGTTTCACCCCCCGCGCGGTCCAGGTCGCCAGCGGCTCGCGATCCTGTTCCGACAGGCTGTAGTCGAAACCCGCCGGCAGCAGCACTTCCCGCGACCAGCTCTCGCCGGGCCGCCAGCCGGCCTTCTTCATATAGTTGGCGGTTGAAGCCAGGGCGTCGTGGGTGCTGCCCCAGATGTCGCGCCGACCATCGCCGTCGCCGTCCACGGCGGTCGAGAGGTAGACGCCGGGCAGGAACTGGGTCTGACCCATGGCGCCGGCCCAGCTGCCGGTCAGCTTGTCGCGGGTCTGCTGGCCGGTAGCGAGGATCCGCAGGGCGCTGATCAGCTCGCTCTCGGCCCAGGCGCGGCGGCGGCCGTCGGCGGCCAGGCTGGCCAGGGACCGCACCACATCCATGTCGCCCTGGATCTTGCCGAAGCCGGACTCCATGGCCCAGATGGCCAGGACGATCTCGCGCGGCACGCCATAGGTCGCTTCCAGCCCCGGCAGATAGGTCAGTTCGGCCCGGAACTGCCGGCCCTGGGCGATGCGGGCGTCGCTGATCACGCCCTTCACATAGTCGCCGACGGGCTTGGAGAATTCCGGTTGCTTGCCGTCGAGCACCGCCACCCGGTCGTTGGGCGTCAGGCCGGCCAGCTCGCGGTCGAGCACCGCCTCGGGAATCCCCGCCGCCATCGCCTTGGGCCGGAAGCTGGCCAGCCAGCCGTCGAAGTTGGGATCGCCCGAGACCACGGGAACCGGCTCGGTCGCGACCGGCGTCGGCGCGGGCGGCGGCGCGCCGGTCCCGACGACCTGGGTCAGGGTCGGCTCAAGCTGCGGGTCGGCGCAGCCGGCGAGGGTGAGGAGGAGGAAGGCGCGTCTGTCCATGGGGGGAAGCTAGCCGCCCAATGGTTACTCACTCAATCACAAGCGTGAGACCAGCGCCGCGCAACGGGTCAGACGGGCGCTCATTGCCGGGGCCAGGCCCAGCCCTGGAGGGGATAGAGAGAGGCGATCATGTCCAGCCGCCCGCCGTCGGGATCGCTCCTCAACAGCGGGCCCTTGGCGTCGATGACCAGGGTGGCGCGCCGGCGATTGTCCCACGCCGGCCAGGCCCAGGCCCCCTCGCCGCCAGGGTTGCCGGTGCGGGCGAAGCGCACCCAGGCGGCGCTGATCCGGCGGGCCATCTCGCGGTCGGCGCGGGAGGGCGAGTCCAGGGCCTGGGGATTGTCGAAAATGAACGGCAGCTCGGAGGCGTGGGCCGCCCCGTGACCCCCGCGCCGCGCGGCCGTGGCCACATAGCCGAAGCGGTAGACGAACACCGGCGCCGGCCCCCGCGCCGCGCCGATGGCCATGTGCCGGGCCGGCTCGACCACGACAAGATCGGAAATGAAGTGGTTAATCTGATCGGGCCGCCCCGCCGGATGATAGGCCGCCCACAGGGCCGAGGTGGTGTCGCCGAACTGTCCGATCGCCAGCAGCGAGGCCAGGCCGATGCCCGGCAGGTCGCCGTATTCGTCGCTGTTGGCCCCGATCATCAGCGGAACGGGCGCCTGCTCTCCACGCTCGAACACCGCCAGAGGGTCCTCGATCAGGAGCTGGCCGTCGATCATCAGATTGACCGCGGTCTTGCGCTCGCCGTTGCTGAACATGTTGCGCCCGCCCAGCACCCTGCCGGCGCGAAGGGCGCGAAGGGCGCGCGGCGTATGGGCCCGGCCGGCGAACCGGGCGCCGATCTCCTCCATCGACGGGCCGCCGTCGAGGCTGGGGCCGCTCAGGGCCGGCAAGGGCTGGCGCCCGCCCGCCGACTGGATGATGGCCTTGTGGAACAGGCCCCGGGCGGCGGGAACCGTCATCAGGGCGGCCACCGAGGCGCCGCCTGAGGACTGGCCGAACAGGGTGACGTTGCCGGCGTCCCCGCCAAAGGCGGCGATGTTGCGCCGGACCCATTGCAGGGCGGCGATCTGGTCGGCGAGACCGTAGTTGCCGAGGGGCTCGTCCGGCCAGGCGGCGTCGCGCTCGGCCGTCAGGGCAGGGTGGGCGAAAAATCCGAACCGGCCGAGGCGGTAGTTCAGGGTCACCACGACCACCCCTTGCCGGGCCAGGTTGGCGCCATTGAACACCGCCGCGCCCGACCCGCCGTTGGTGAAGCCGCCGCCATGGATCCAGACCATGACCGGCAGGGGTCCGGCGCGGTCCTTCGGCGTCCAGACATTGAGGGTCAGGCAGTCCTCGTTGAAGGGGCGCGGCGCCGGGGCGCTGTCGAAGGGCATCGGCGCCTGCATGCAGCTGCGGCCGAACCGCGCCGCGTCGCGGACCCCGGTCCAGGGCTTCATCGGCTGCGGCGCGCGCCAGCGCAGCGGGCCGACCGGCGGGGCGGCGTAGGGAATGGCCTTGAAGCTGTCGACGCCGTTGGCCGCGACGCCCCTCAGGGCGCCGTCGGCGACAACCACGACCGGCGCCTTGGCTCTCCATGGCTGGGCGGCGGCCATCGACGGCAGGGCGCTGATCAGGAGCAAGGCCAGAAGCGGAACCGGTGCGAGCCCCCGCCACAGTCTCTTCATCCGTCGCCGACCTCGCGCCATGTCCCCGCGATAGCGCGAACGCGGCCTTCGCGCCACGGCCGGGGGCGGCAAGCGACCGACGGGCCCGCACAACATTGACTCCCGGCCGCTTGCCCCCTATAGCCGCCCGCTCTTGGTTCAACCGGGCTGGCGACGGCGTTGTTTTGGCGTCCGCGGCCCCGCCCGACATAAGTAGACGGTCATGAAGGTCAGAAGCTCGCTCAAGTCGCTGAAGTCGCGCCACCGCGACTGCAAGCTGGTTCGCCGCAAGGGCGTCCTCTACGTGATCAACAAGACCGATCCGCGCTTCAAGGCGAAGCAGGGCTAGTGAGCGGTCCGCGCGGCGTCCTCTGGGACGTCGGCAATGTGATCGTTCGCTGGGATCCCCGGACCCTCTACGCGAAGATTTTCAAGGAACCAGCCGAATGCGACTGGTTCCTTTCGCATGTCTGCACCCTGGCCTGGCACGGCCTGACCGATCGCGGCGTGCCGGCGGAAGACAACACCCGCGCTCTCATCGACCGGTTTCCTGAACATGAGGCCGCCATCCGCGCCTGGTGGGCGCGCTGGGACGAGATGTTCGGCGGCGCCATTCCGGAAACCGAAGCGGCCATGGAGGCCCTGGCGGCGCGGGGCGTGCCCCAGTTCGGCCTGACCAACATGGCCGGCCCCGTCTGGCCGACCATCGCCCCGATGGCGCCGGCCGTGCGGCATATGCGGGCCGTGGTCGTCTCCGGCGACGAGGGCATGATCAAGCCCGAACCGGCGATCTATCATCTCGCCTGCGAACGGGCCGGGCTCGCGCCGGAGGAGCTATTGTTCGTCGACGACAGCGCCGCCAACATCGCCGCCGCCCGCGCGCTGGGCTTCCATGTGATGCACTTCACCGACCCGGCCCGGCTGGCCCCGACGCTGCGGACCCACGGACTGCTCTAGGGGGCGGCGCCGTCCAGAGCGCGGTTGAGGGCCGACGGCCTTTCCTCTACATCCCGCCTTCCCCGTTTCCCTATCCTGTGAGAGCCTCACCCCATGGCCGATGACGCCACCATCGACGTTCTGAACGCGACCGCTCAGACCCAGCTGAAGACCATCATCGAGCGCATCGAGCGCCTCGAGGAGGACAAGGCCGGCGTGATGGCCGATCTCAAGGAGGTCTATGCCGAGGCCAAGGGCAACGGCTTCGACACCAAGATCCTGCGCAAGGTCGTGCGCATGCGCAAACAGGACAAGGCCAAGCGCCAGGAGGAAGAGGCGCTGGTCGACCTCTATCTGTCGGCCATCGGGGGTCTGTGAAACGGAAGGCCCCGCCAGACTTTCGCGCGCTGGCCCGAAAGGCGGCCCAGCGCGCCGCGCTCAACGCCCTGAAACGGGCGCGGCGCACCGCCGACAAGGCCGGGGTCAAGCTTTCCGACTGGGAGGGCGAGTTCCTCGGATCGGTCGAGGACCGGGTCAAGACCTACGGCCGGGCGTTCGGCGACCCGGAGCTGGGCGCGCCCGGTCAGGCCCTGTCGGCCATGCAGAACCGCAAGCTCAAGGAAATCACGGCCAAGGCCAAGGGCGAGGACAAACCCCCTCGCCGTCCGCGCCGGGGCTTCCGGTCGAAGCCTCGCGGCGAGGAGAGCGCCGACCAGGACTGATCGCCCTGGCCGGACTTTTTCAGGATCAGGCGCCGCGGGCCGAGGTGATGAAGCCGACGATCGACTGGATCTCCGCCGGCTGGAAGGTGAAGCCCGCGGTCGAGGCGCAGACCGCGACAAAGCGGTGGGTGGCGTCGAGCATGGTTCCGGCGTTGACGGCGGTCTGCAGCTGGCCGGATTTGGTGTTGTTGCGTTCGAACCAGTAGACATAGCCGTCCCAGCCGGTCGGCGATTGATAGCTCCTGGAGCCGAGCAACCTGACGAAGGTGTTGCCCGACTTCTCGGTCGCGGTTCTGGCGGAGCCTTCCGGATCGCTGGTGTAGGTGGCGATCACCGCCTTCCAGACGTCCCTGGCGGGCGCCGTTTCCGGCGTCATCAGGCTGGCGATGCAGGTGCCGACATCGACGCCGGCGCGCCGGACGACGAAAATGCCCTTGCCGTCACGCTCCGCCCCCAGGGGATGGGGGGCCATGATGGCGGGCAATGTCACGGTCATGGACCGGTCGGAGGTCGACCAGGTGGTGGACTGGGCGGCGGCCGGCGCGGCGATCGCAAGGGCGACGACCGCGGCGGCCGGAACAAGAATGCGGACGGACATTGTCGGGAACCCTCATATTGTGAGGGTGTCAGGCTAGGCGGCCGGATTTCGCCGCGCGTCCTCCCAAAGGGGGGTTTTCAGCCGGTTTCCTGCATATCGACGTCGATTCCCTGTTCACGAACCTTGCGGTACAGGGTCGAGCGGCCGATCCCGAGCCGCCGCGCCACCTCCGACATATGGCCGGCGTAGACCTCGATGGCGTGCTGGATCAGGTCGCGCTCGATGTCTTCCAGGGTCCGCAGATGGCCATGGCCGTCGACGATCCGCACCGGGGAATCGGCCGGCATCTCGGCCAGAAGCTGCTGGGCCGACGGAATCGGCCGGGGTTGCTGACCGGCCACCGGCTGCACCGTCTCCTCCATCGGCGGCGCCTTGACCCCGCTGATGGCCGGGAAGTCGTAGGGCTGCAGATAGGGGGCGTCGGCCAGGACGATGGCGCGGTAGACGGCGTTTTCCAGTTGGCGCACGTTGCCGGGCCAGTCGAAGCCGGTCAGGCAGGCCAGGGTCTCCGGCGCCAGCCCGACCACCCGCTTGCCTTCCTCGACATTGAAGCGGCGGATGAAGGCCTCGGCCAGGGCGGCGATGTCCTCGCGCCGGTCGCGCAGCGCCGGAGCCTCGATGGGGAACACATTGAGCCGATAGAACAGGTCCTCGCGGAAGCGGCCCTCGGCCACGGCCTGGGTCAGGTCGCGGTTGGTCGCCGACAGGATGCGGACGTCGACCTTGACCGAGCGCTTGGCCCCGATGGGATCGATCTCGCTCTCCTGCAGGGCCCGCAACAGCTTGACCTGGATGTCGAGGGGCAGTTCGCCGACCTCGTCGAGGAACAGGGTGCCGCCGTTGGCCTCCTGGAACTTGCCCAGATGCTTGTCGCTGGCGCCGGTGAAGCTGCCCTTCTCGTGGCCGAACAGGATGCTCTCGACCAGATTTTCGGGAATGGCGCCGCAGTTGACGGCGACGAAGGGCTTGCCGGCCCGGTCGCTGCTGCCATGCACCGCCCTTGCGATGACTTCCTTGCCGACGCCGCTCTCGCCGGTGATCAGCACCGGAATGCCGGACTTGGCCGCCCGTTCGCCCATCCGCTTGACCATCCGCATGTGCGGGCTGTCGCCGATCAGGTCGGCGAATGTGGTGCGGCCGCCGCTGTGCTTCTTCAGCCGGTCGACCTCGCCCTTCAGGTCGCCCATCGACAGGGCGTTGCGGATCGAGACGATGATCCGCTCCGGCGAGGCCGGCTTGACGAAGAAGTCGCAGGCGCCGGCCTGCATGGCCTTGACTACGGTGTCGACGCCGCCGGTGGCGGTCAGCACGATGACCGGCTGGTTCAGGCCGCGGGTGCGCATTTCCTTGAGCGCGTCGTGGCCCGAAAGGCCCGGCATCTGCAGGTCGAGCAGGATGACGTCGGCTGCCTTGCCGCTGGTCAGATGCGTCATCGCCGCATCGCCGCTCTCGGCCTGGGCGACGGCGAAGCCCTCGCGCTCAAGCACCGCCTGGATCAGCCGACGTTGTGTCGGGTCGTCATCGACGACGAGGACCGTTTTGGTCATATGAAGACATCCCACCGTACCGGCGCCCGCCCATCATGGAGCGGCGCTCGTTGACCCGTATTGATACAGGGCCGGGGTAAAGGCGGGGTTTCGGAGACCTGAGTCGGGGGTTAATTTTCGCCCCGGACTGCCCGAGTTCGCCGCCGATGCCTGGCCGACGGCCTGACGTACTGGCCCGGCCATGTTGCGTCGCGTCTGCGCAATTGCCGGCTACTGCCCAAGGCGACGGACGGGCTAAGGTGGCCTGACCGCGTTCAAAGAGACCCGCTCCCATGCCGACCCGCCGCCAGGCCCTGCAGGGCGCCGCGCTTCTGTCTTTGACAGCGGGTCTTCTTCCCGGAGCGGCCGGCGCCGCCGGGGCGCCGCTCGCCATCCCTTTGTGGCCGGGACCGGCGCCGGGCGGCGAGGGCGTGACGGTCATCGAGGAGATCGTCGACCGCTCGCCCCCGCCCGCGCCGCTGCGCGACCGCATCGTCAGGGGCGTGCGCGAGCCGGCGATGACGGCGTTCCGGCCGGCGACGCCCAACGGCGCCAGCCTGTTGATCATCCCGGGCGGCGGCTACCGCTGGGTGGTCCGGGACAAGGAAGGGTTCGAATGCGCCGCGCGCTTCGCCGCCGCCGGGGTGACGGTCTATGTGATGACCTACCGCCTGCCCGGCGATGGCTGGGCCGCCGGACCGATGACCCCGCTGCAGGATGCCCAGCGCGCCCTGCGTCTGGTGCGGGCCGAGGCCCTTCGCCCCGGTTCAAGGCTCGATCCGGGCCGGGTCGGCGTCATGGGCTTTTCCGCCGGCGGCCATGTCGCGGGCTGTCTGTCGTTGATGTTCGACACCCCGGCCTACGCGCCCGTCGACGACGCCGACGCCCTCAGCGCCCGGCCCGATCTGTCGGTGCTGGTCTATCCGGTCGCCACCATGAAGCCGCCCCTGGCCCATGCCGGATCCCGCGCCCTGCTGATCGGCGAGACGGCATCGCCGACCCTCGAACGCCGCTGGTCGCTGGAAGACAACGCCCGTCCGGACGCCCCGCCGACCTTCCTGCTGCACGCCGTCGATGATGCGTCGGTTCCGGTCGGGAACAGCCTGCAGCTGGAAGCGGCCCTGCGCGCGGCCGGGGTTTCGACCGAGCTGCACCTCTTCGAGGAGGGGGGCCACGGCTTTGGCCTCAGGTTCGCCAAGGGCAAGCCGGTCGAGGTCTGGCCGGATCTGGTCCTCTCCTGGCAGCGTCGCCACGGCTTCCTCCCGGCCGGTTGAGCCGTCTTGACCCCTACCGCCCGGGCGCGCGGCGGCCTAAGTGACGGTCCATGACCGTGCAATCGAAAATCACCGCCGCCCTTCCCGAATGGAATCTGTCCGACCTCTACGCCGGCCGCGAGGATCCGCGCATCGAGGCCGACATCGCCGCGGCCCGCGCCGCCAATGACGCCCTGGCCGCGCTGGAAGGCCAGTTCATCGCCGCCCGGGCCGAGCCCGCCCGGCTCGGCGCCCTGATCGACCAGGGCGTCGGGCTCTACGAACAAGCGACAGACAGCCTGTATGTTGTTGGCGCCTATGGCGGCCTGGCGGCCTCGACCGCGCGGGACGATCCGCAATGGGCGCGGTTCGAGGCCAACTTCCGCACCCGCGCCGCCGAGATCGCCGCCAAGTCCCTGTTCTTCACCCTTGAGCTGAACCAGCTGGAGGATGGCGAGATCGCCGCCGCCCTGGCGGCCCATCCTCCGGCCGCCCGCTGGTCGCCCTGGCTGCGCCGGGTCCGGCTCTCCCGGCCGCACGAACTGTCGCAAGACCTGGAAAACCTGCTGCTCGATCGCTCGCCGGCGACGGCGAACTGGACGCGGCTCTATGACAACACCCTGGCGGAACTTCGGGCCAGGGTCGGCCGCGAAAGCCTCACCCTGCCCGAGACGCTCAATCGCCTGTCGGACGCGGATGTGAAAAAGCGCAAGGCGGCGGCCAACGGCCTGGCCGTGGCGCTGGAGGCGGCCACGCCGGTGATCAGTCTCTGTCTCAACACCCTGGCCTTCGAAAAGCAGGTCGAGGACCGCTGGCGGCGCTACGAGACGCCGGCCCGCTCGCGGCACCTGGCCAATGAGGTCGATCCCGCCTCCGTCGAGGCCATGGTCGAGGCGGTCACGGAAGCCTACGCCGCCACCAGCCATCGCTACTACGCGCTCAAGGCCCGGGCCCTCGGCAAGAAGACTCTCGACCACTGGGACCGCAACGCGCCCCTGACCACCGCCCGGCCGCGGCTCTATGACTGGGCCGAGGCGAAATCGATCGTTCTGGACAGCTATTCGGCCCTGGCGCCGAAGTTCGCCGACGGGGCCCGGGTCTTCTTCGACCGGCCCTGGATCGACGCCCGCCCGCGCCCGGGCAAGCAGTCCGGCGCCTACAGCCATTCGGTCAGTTCCACCCGGCACCCCTATGTGTTCATGAACTACATGGGCGAGCGGCGCGATGTCCTGACCCTGGCCCATGAGCTGGGCCATGCGGTGCATCAGACCCTGGCCGCGCCAATGGGCACCCTGCTGGCCGACACGCCCCTGACCCTGGCTGAAACCGCCTCCATCTTTGGCGAAGGCCTGGTGTTCGAGCGGCTGCTGGCCGAGGCGACGCCGGAGGAAAAGCTGGGCCTGCTGGCGGGCCGGATCGAGGACGGGCTCAACACCGTGGTCCGCCAGATCGCCTTCCACCAGTTCGAGACCCGCTTCCACGACGCCCGCGCCGAGGGCGAGCTGTCGGCCGAGGAGATCGGCGGAATCTGGATGGAGGTCATGGGCGCCAGCCTCGGCCCCGCCGTCCGGCTCAATCCAGGCTATGAACACTACTGGGCCTACGTCAGCCACTTCGTCCACGCCCCCTTCTATGTCTACGCCTATGCCTTCGGCGACCTGCTGGTCCGGGCCCTGATGGAAAAGCGCCGCGAGGACCCGGCCGGCTTCGCCCCGGTCTATGAAAAGCTGCTCGCCGCCGGCGGGACGAAGACCTACGTCGAGGCCCTTGAGCCCTTCGGTCTGGATCCGCGTCAAAAGAGTTTCTGGGCCGCCGGCTGCGCGGACCTAGAACGGCTGGTTGACGAGTTTGATGATCTGGTGGGGTAAGGGAAACGCCCCCCCACCGCCCGTGAAACCCGGCTTCCGGCCCAGGCAAACTCACATTAGAACCGGCTCATGGGCGGAAAACACATCGTCGATGTGCTGATCGAGGAGCGGGCGCCGACGCTGTCCGCCTCCTGGCTGTGGCCATTCGTCCGGCCGCCGCTCTACCGCACCCTCCACTACCCCCAGGCCCGGGCCATGGCCGACGCCATCGCCCCGGTCGGCGGCGCCGAGGCCCTCGACCACATCTCCCGCCTGCTCGACCTGCGCGTCGAGGTCCGGGGACTGCAGCATGTGCCGCCGTCAGGCCGGCTGATTGTCGTCGCCAACCATCCCACCGGCATCGCCGACGGCATCGCCCTGTTCGATGTGCTCAAGGGCCCGCGGCCCGATGTCCTGTTCTACGCCAACAGCGACGCCCACCGGGTCTGCGATGGCTTTCATCAGACCCTGATCCCGGTCGAATGGGTCAAGACCAAGCGCACCCGCGAACGCACGCGTCTAACCCTGTCCATGACCCGCGAGGCCATGGAGGCCGAACGCTGCCTGGCCATCTTCCCGGCCGGGGTGCTGGCCCGGCGGGGCGCCGACGGCCTGCTGACCGACAAGCCCTGGATGCCGACAGCGATGTCAGTGGCCCAGAAGTACGAGGCCCCGGTTCTGCCGGTCCATATCGACGGCCCCTGGTCGACGCTGTTCCATTTCTTCAACCGCTTTTCGCCCGAGCTGCGCGACATCACCCTGTTTCACGAACTGCTCAACAAGCGCGGCCGCCGCTTTTCCCTGACCTTCGGTCCGCTGATCCCCCCAGGCCGCCTCCGCGGCGAGGCGGAGGCGGTCAGCGCGGCGGTGAAGACCTATGTCGAGAGGGTCCTGCCCGGCGAGCCGGAGCGCGCGTTTTGAGCCGCGACATCGCCCTGCCCGACGAGGCCGCGACCCGGGCCCTGGGCCAGGCCCTGGCGACCCGGCTGGGACCCGGCGAGGCCCTCTGCCTCAGCGGACCGCTGGGCGCGGGGAAATCCACCCTGGCCAGGGCGCTGATCCGCGCCCTGACCTCGCCGCAGGAAGATGTCCCCAGCCCGACCTTCACTCTGGTGCAGTTCTACGACGGCCCCGCCTTCGCCGTGGCGCATTTCGATCTCTACCGGCTCAGCGATCCCGACGAGGCCTATGAGATCGGCCTTGATGAAGCCCTGGAGACGGGGGCCGCCCTGATCGAATGGCCGCAGCGGCTCGAAGGTCGCCTTCCGCCGGACAGACTCGATATAGAGATCGCCTTCGCACCGGGCGAAGCGGCCGAGGGCCGGATCGCCCGCCTGACCCCCCACGGCGCCTGGAAGGACCGACCGCTTGAGTTCTGATCGCGAGACCCTGAAGGCGGCCTTCCTGGCGCAACACGGCCTGGCCGAGGCCCGGCGCGAACCCCTGTCCGGCGACGCCTCGACCCGGGCCTATGAGCGCCTGCACCCGCCGGGCGGCGCCAGCCTGATCTTCATGGACCAGCCGCCCCGGGCCGAGACCGCCCCCTGCCCGCCGGCCGCCGACGTGGCGGAGCGCCGCGCATTGGGCTTCAACGCCGCCTACCGCCTGGCGGCCGGGCGGGTCGACGCCTTCGTCGCCTGCGCCCGCTATCTCTCCAGCCTGGGCCTGTCCGCCCCGACCATCGTCGCCTTCGACCCCGAGGCGGGGCTGGCGGTGCTGGAAGACCTCGGCGACGGCCTGTTCGCCCGCGAGATCGAGACCGGCGCGGACGAGGCGGCCCTGTATGACGCCGCCATCGACGCCCTGGTGGTGCTGCACGCCGCGACCCCGCCGCCATCGACCCTCGGCGGCGATGACATCGCCTGGCCGCTGCTGACTTACGACGACCTGGCCCTGACCATGGCCAGCGATCTGTTTGTCGAATGGCTGCCAAGGCTGCGGCCAGCCCTGGTCCTGAACGAGGCCGCCCTCTCGGCCTTGGACGCCGCCTGGGCGCCGATCCGCCGTCGCGCCGAGGACGGCGCCGAGGTCTTCTGCCACCGCGACTATCACGCTGAGAACCTGATCTGGCTGCCCGAACGCGAGGGGCCGGCCCGGGTCGGGCTGATCGATTTTCAGGACGCGGTGAAGGCCCACCGGGTCTGGGATCTGTCCATGCTGCTGCATGACGCCCGCCGTCAGGTGACGCCGCAGCGCGAGGCCGCCGCCCTCGACCGCTATCTGGCCGCCCATCCCGATCTCGACCGTCAGATCTTCCTGTCGGACTACCACGCCCTTGGCGCCCTCAATGTCGCCCGCATCATCGGCATCTTCGCCCGGCTGGTGACCCGCGACGGCAAGCCGAAATACGAGAGCTTCCTCCCCCGGCTCTGGGACTATCTCGACAGCTGCCTGGCCGACCCGGCGCTGGTCGAGGTCCGGGCCTGGTTCGACGCCCACGTCCCGCCGGAGGCCCGGCTGTGAGCGCGCCCAAAACCGCCATGGTGCTGGCCGCCGGGCTCGGCACCCGCATGCGTCCCCTGACCAACGACCGGCCCAAGGCCCTGGTCGAGGTCAGCGGCAAGGCCCTGATGGACCACATGCTCGACCGGCTGGCGGCGGCCGGGGTCGAGACCGCCGTGGTCAATGTCCACTATTTCGCCGACCTGATGGAGGCCCATCTGGCCCGGCGGACCACCGCCCCTCGCATTGTCGTCTCGGACGAACGGGCCCAGGCGCTGGAAACCGGCGGCGGGGTCAAACAGGCCCTGCCGCTGCTGCCGGACGCTCCCTTCTTCGTGGCCAACATCGACGCCATCTGGCTGGACGGCGAGGCCGGGGCGGTCGAGGCGGTGGCGGAAACCTGGGACCCGGCGCGGATGGATGTCTGCCTGATGCTGGCCCCGACCACGACGTCGCTGGGCTTCCACGACACCGGCGATGTGTTCCTGGAAGACGACGGCCGGGTGCGCTTCAAGGCGCCGGGCGAAACCGCGCCCTTCGTCTATGTCGGGCTGCACATCTGCAAGCCGTCGGTCGTTAAGGACGGCCCCGAAGGTCCCTTCTCCCTGCTGCCGCTTTGGAAGGCGCTCGCTGAACAGGGCCGGGTGTTCGGCGTCAGCCCGCCAGGCCAATGGATGCACGTCGGCGACCCCGCTGCCCGCGACCTGGCCGAGGCAAGGCTGGCGGCGGGCTGAAGCCATTCGGGCCAACAGCCAAACCAGCGCCTCGCACGACTCGCCGCCTGTGCCATAGTCGTCCGGCATGAGCACGCCGTCCGCCAACTGGTTTTCCATCCCCGCCCACCGGCCGTTTCTCGACGACCTGGCCGCCGGGCTGGTCGACGCCCTGCCCGGGCCGGAGGATGTGCCGGGGGCGCTGTTGCTGGTCCCGACCCGTCGGGGCGCGCGGGCCCTGGCCGAGTCCTTTCTCAAGGCCACGGGCGGGCGGGCCGTGCTGCTGCCGCAGATCCGGGCGCTTGGCGATCTGGATGAGGGCGAGCCGCCCTTTGAACCGGGCGACGCGGCCCTCGACCTGCCGCCGGCCATCGAGCCGATGCGCCGCCGGTTCGAACTGGCTGGACTGGTCGCCGGCTTGAGCGACCGGCCGCTGGGCGCCGCCCACGCCCTGGAACTGGCCGACGCCCTGGCCGGCTTCCTTGACGCCGCCGCCATCGAGGAGGCGCCCGTCGCCGATCTGATCGGCGGGCTGGTCGACCTGGACCTCGCCGAGCACTGGCAGGTGTCGGCACGGGTGCTGGATGTCGCCCTGGTCGAATGGCCCCGCCGTCTGGAGGCGCTGGGCCTGATGGATGTGGCCGCCCGCCGGGTACTGTTGCTGGACCGGCTGGCGCAGATGTGGCGGGAGGCGCCGCCCCAGGGTCCGGTGATCGCCGCGGGCTCGACCGGCGCCCAGCCGGCCACCGCCCGGCTGCTCAACGTCATCGCCGGCCTGCCGCGCGGGGCGGTGATCCTGCCCGGCCT
Organism: Caulobacter sp.; assembly: GCA_016125585.1. Lineage (GTDB taxonomy): Bacteria > Pseudomonadota > Alphaproteobacteria > Caulobacterales > Caulobacteraceae > Caulobacter. The sequence continues at coordinate 64,353 of WGLL01000002.1, read as the reverse complement.
GGATGAGGATCTGGCTGACAGCGCCTGGGCCGCCGTCGATGACCAGCATCCGCAGGGCGCCATGAAGCGGCTGCTCGATCTGGCCGGTGTGCCGCGATCGGCGGTGCGCACCTGGCGGCCCGACAGCGACACCCGCGGCCGTTGGCGCCGCCGGCTGATCAACGAGGCCCTGCGTCCGGCCGAAGCCACCAGCGACTGGCTGCAGGTCATCGAAGACCTGCGCGCCGAGGCCGGCGGGACGGGGGGAGACCCCTTCGCCGCCGGGCTGGAGGGCCTGGCCGCGGTCACCGCCGCCTCGGAGGAGGAGACGGCCAACGCCTGCGCCCTGCTGCTGCGCGAGACCCTGGAGACGCCCGGCAGGACCTGCGCCCTGATCACCCCCGACCTCGCCCTGGCCCGGCGGGTGAGCGCCAAGCTGGCGCGCTGGGGCCTGTCGGCGGACAGCACCGCCGGGGTCGGCCTCGGGCTCAAGCCGGCCGGGACCCTGGCGCTTGCCCTGGCGGCCATGGTCGTCGACCCGGCCGACCCGGTCGGCCGGCTGCAGCTGTTGAAGAGTCCGCTCGTCCGCCTGGGGCGCTCGCCCGAAGCGTTGGTCTCGGCGACCGGCGCGCTGGAGCTGCGCGGCCTGCGCGGGCCCCGGCCGCAAGGTCCCGGGGCCCTGAAGGCCAGGCTGGAGGCGATCGCCCGCCGCTGGCCGGCCGAGGCCGAGGCCATGACCGCCGCAGCCGCCCTGTCGGCGGACCTCGATGCGGCCATCGACCTGCTGCTGGCCCCGTTCGCCGACGGGCCCGCCAGTGTCTCTGACGCGGCGGCCGCCCTGACGACCAGCCTGGAAGCCCTCTGCGACGGCGAGGATCTGCTCTGGGCCGGACCGGAGGGAGAGGTGCTGTCGCGGCTGCTGGGCGGCTTGATCGCCGACGGCGGCCTGTTGCCGACGGTGTCGCCGCAGGGCTTCCTGACCCTGATCCAGCGGCTGATCGGCGAGGAGAGCGTGCGCGGCGGCGAGGCGGTGCATCCGCGCCTGCACATCATGGGCGCCCTGGAATCGCGGATGACCCGCGCCGACCGTCTGGTGCTGGCCGGTCTGGAAGAGGGGGTCTGGCCGCGCGGGGCGCCGATCGATCCCTTCCTGTCGCGGTCGATGCGCAAGGCGTTGATGCTGCCCAGTCCCGAGCGGCGGATCGGACTTTCCGCCCACGATTTCGCCCAGGCCGCCTGCGCGCCGGAGGTGGTGCTGCTGTCCAGCGCCCGCCGCGACGGCGCCCCCGCCACCGAGAGCCGCTGGCTTTGGCGCCTGCGCACCCTGGCCAAGGGAGCGGGCATGAGCCTGCCGACCCTCCCCGATCTGCTGGACCAGGCCCGCAGTCTGGATGCGGCGGAGCAGTATCGGCCGGTACAGCGGCCGGCGCCGGTCCCGCCGGTGGCGGACCGTCCGCGCAAGATGGCGGTGACCCGCATAGAGACCCTGACCCGCGACCCCTATGCCGTCTGGGCCCGGGACATTCTCAAGCTCTTTCCCCTCGACCGTCCCGATCGCCTGGTCGAATCCATGGCCCGGGGCACGGCGATCCACAACGCCTTCGAAAAGCTGTCCCGGCTGTGGAACACCGCCCCGCCGTCCGATCCCGAGGCGGTGTTCGAGGGCTTCTATCTGGAAGAACTGCAACGCCAGGGCCTGACCGAGACCGCCCTTGCCCGCGAACGGGTGCTGGCCCGGGAGACCGCCGACTGGGTCGCCGATTTCGAACGCCGCCGCCGGGCTGACGGAACCCGTGTCCATGTCGAGGTCAGCGGCGAGATGCCGGTGAAGGCCGGCGGGGTCGATCACACCCTCACCGCCAAGGCCGACCGTATCGAGATCAGCCCCTCCGGCGAGGCCCACATCCTCGACTACAAGACCGGCGCGGCGCCGACGGCGAAGATGATCGACAGCGGGTTTTCGCCGCAGCTGACCCTGACCGCGGCGATCCTGGCCCACGGCGGCTTCAAGGATCTGCGCGGCTCGGCCGGCGATCTGACTTATGTGCGGGTCACCGGCCGCGATCCGGCCGGGGTGGAGGAGACGCGCAAGCTGGCCGGCGAGGAAGCGGAAGGCGCGGCGGTCGCGGCGCTGGAGGGAACCATCCGACTTCTGGCCGCCTATCAGGACCCCCAGCGCGGCTATCCCAGCCGCACCGCGCCGCAGTTCGTCAAGACCTACGCCGGCGACTACGACCATCTGGCCCGGGTGTTCGAATGGTCGACCGGCGGCGACGGGGAGGAGGGCGAATGAGCCTGGTCCTCGATGACGCCCAGGCCCTGGCGGCCGATCCGGCGATCAACGCCTTCGTCACCGCCAACGCCGGATCGGGCAAGACCAAGACCCTGATCGACCGGGTGGCGCGCCTGCTGCTGGCCAAGGCCCCGCCCTCGGCCATCCTCTGCGTCACCTACACCAAGGCCGCCGCCGCCGAGATGCAGGCCCGGCTGTTCGCCCTGCTGGGCGACTGGTCGGTGATGCCGGATGACAGGCTGTCGGCGGCCCTGGCGAGCCTGCTGGGCGAGGCCGCCGACGGTCAGGACCTGGCCGAGGCCCGCCGCCTGTTCGCCCGCGCCCTGGAAACCCCCGGCGGCCTTAAGATTCAGACCATTCACGCCTTCTGCGAGCAGCTGTTGCGGCGCTTTCCGCTGGAAGCGGGGGTGTCGCCCAGCTTTACGGTGATGGATGACGCCGCCGCCGCCCTGGCCGCCCGCGACGCCCGCGAGCGGCTGGCCGGCGTGGCCTCGGACGGCCCATCGGTGATCAGCGAGGCCTACGCCCGGCTGGCCATCGCCCTGGACTATCAGAGCTTCGAGGGCCTGTTCCGCACCTTCGCCGAAAAGCGCGGGGCCATCGCCGACTACCTGGCCTCCCGGGGCGGGTTGGAGGGCGCGGTGGCCGATGTCTGGGACCGCTGCGGATTTCCGGACGGTCCGGAAGGGGGCGGGGCGCTGGCGGAAGCGGCGCTGGCGGCCACCGACTGGGATCTGTGGCGCGCCGCCGCCGCCGTCCTGGCCCAGGGCGGCAAGACCGATGCGGCCGCGGCCGCGAAGATGTTCGCCGCGGCGGAAGTCGAAGGACCGACGCTTGCCGATCTGCTGGCGGTGCTGTTCACGCAAGGCGGGGCGGGTACGCCGGTCGCCTGGGTGGGCAAGAGCTCGGGACTGAAGGCGCGGGAAGACCTGCGCGAGGCCCTGCTGGCGGAGCAGGCCCGCCTTGAGGAGGCCCGGACCCGGCTGCGCGGCGCGGCCATCGCCGAGGACACCGTGGCGGTCCTGGCCCTGGCGATGACCTATGCCGCCGCCTACGAGGACGCCAAGGCCGAGCGCGGGGTGCTGGATTTCGCCGATCTGGTGGCGCGGGCCCGCGACCTTGTCGCCCGCTCCCCCGGCGCGCCCTGGGTGCTCTACAAGCTGGACGGCGGCCTCGAGCACATCCTCATCGACGAGGCCCAGGACACCGCGCCCGAGCAATGGGCCATCGCCCGCGCCCTGACCGACGAGTTCTTCTGCGGCGCCGGGCGTGCCCGCCCCGCCGGCAGCCCGCACCGCACCCTGTTCGTGGTCGGGGACGAAAAGCAGTCGATCTACAGTTTCCAGGGGGCCGACCCCGACCAGCTGAAGATCGAGACCGACCGCTATGTCGCCCGCATCCGCGACGTCGACCGGCGGGCCGAGCGGGCGCCGCTCAGCACCTCCTATCGCTCGGTGCAGACGGTCCTGACCTTCGTCGACAGCCTGTTCGCCGATCCGCGCACCCACGGCGGGGTGCGTCCGCCGCACGGCCAGGAGACCCTGACCCACACGGCTTTCCGCGAAGGTCATCCCGGCTGTGTCGACCTGTGGCCGCTGGAGGAGGAAACTCCGGCCGCCGAGCGGGAGGCCTGGGACGCGCCGCTGGATATCGAATCCGAGGAAAGCGCCAACCGCCGCCTGGCCCGGCGCATCGCCGGAGAGATCAAGGCCCTGGTCGCGCGGGGCGACACCGTCTTCGCCAGGGACGGCAAGACCCGGCCGGCCGGCTATGGCGACGTCATCATCCTGGTGCGGCGCCGTCGGGCGCTGTTCGAGGACATCATCCGCGCCCTGCGCCAGGACGGGGTTCCGGTGGCGGGCGCCGACCGCCTGACCCTGTCGGACCACATCGCCTTCGACGACCTGATGGCCCTGGCCCGGTTCGTCCAGTTTCCGGCCGATGATCTCAACCTCGCGGCCTTGCTGAAATCCCCCCTGTGCGGGCTTGAGGACGAGGATCTCTACGCCCTGGCTCACGGACGGGACGGCGTCAGCCTGTGGGCGCGGCTGGCCGGGGCGTCCGGCGAACGGGTGGTCGCGGCCCGGTCCCTGCTCGAGACCGCCCTCGACCTGGCCCCGGGCCGGCCGCCGTTCGAATTCTACAGCCGCGTGCTGTCCCTGCGCGATGACCTGGGCCGCTCGGCCCGCGCCCGGATGCTGGAGCGGCTGGGCTCGGAGGCCGGGGATGTGATGGACGAGTTCCTCGCCCGCACCCTGGAAGCCGAGGGGCGCGGCGTGCTTGATCTCGAGCGCCTGGCCTGCGCCTTCGAGGGGCTGGAGATTTCGGTCAAGCGGGAGATGGAGGCCGGCGGCGGCGAGGTGCGGGTGATGACCGCCCATGGGGCCAAGGGCCTGGAGGCGCCGATCGTCTTCCTGCCGGAGACCACGGTGAAGACCGGGATGCGGGGCTCGGCCCTGCTGGAGACCGGACCCGACGGCGACGATCCCGGAGGCTTCCTGTGGGCCCCGCGCCAGGCCGAGGACTGCCCGGCCAGCGCCGCCGCGCGCCAACGGCGCAAGGATCGCGACGAGGGCGAGGGCTGGCGGCTGCTCTATGTCGGCCTGACCCGGGCTCGCGACCGGCTGGTGCTCTGCGGGCGGGCCCCGGCGCGGCAGAAGGCGGGGACCCTGCCGGAGGGCTGGTATGGCGCCATGGCCGCCGCCTTCGACCATCTCGCCGTGGCCCCCGAGGTCCGTTCCGTGACCCTGGCCGACGGCTTTACCTTCCAGCGGTTCGGGGATGATCCGGTCCCCTGCGCGGCAGGAGCTCCGCCGGCGTCCATCGTCGCGCCGACAACCGCCCTCCCCAGCTGGCTGACCGCGCCGGCGCCGGCCGAGCCGGCGGCCCTGGCCTGGGCCTCGCCCTCACAGGCGGCCAGCCGCAGCCGCCTGCCCGCCCCCTCCCCGCTGGCGCGCCAGGGCGGGCTGGACCGGTTCCGCCGCGGCGATGTCATCCACCGGCTGTTGCAGCTGCTGCCGGACGTGCCGCCGGACGAGCGGCGCGACACCGCCGTGCGCCTGCTGGCGCGTGAACCTGACCTCAGCGAGGCCCAGCGCGGTGAAATGATCGCCGCCGCCCTCGGCGTGCTGGAGCATCCCGATTTCTCCGAGGTGTTCGGCCCCGGGTCCCGGGCCGAGGTGGCCCTGGCCGGCTCGGCGAGGAGCCTGCCGCCGGGCCTGGCCATCTCCGGCCGGGTCGACCGGCTGCTGGTGACGCCGGAGATGGTCATGGTCGTCGACTACAAGACCAATCGTCCGGCCCCGGCGACCATCGAGGCGGCCGATCCGGCCTATGTCGCCCAGATGGCGATCTATGCGGCGGTGCTCGGCGAGATCTTTCCCGGACGGCGAATTTCGGCCGCCCTGGTCTGGACCGACGGCCCCAAACTGATGCCCGTTCCAGAAAAGATGATGTCCCTGGCCCTGACCCGTCTGCCCGGCGCCCGTTGACGGGGCCCGAACCATCCTTACATGCTGGTCCTCAACGCGGGCGCGTCAGCGCCGCAACAGGAGTTTCCCTATGAGCACCGTCAAGGTTTCCGACGAGTCCTTCGACAAGGACGTGCTGCAATCGGACCGGCCGGTCCTGGTCGATTTCTGGGCCGAATGGTGCGGCCCCTGCAAGCAGATCGCCCCGGCGCTCGAGCAGATCGCCGAGGAACTGGCCGATCACGTGACCATCGCCAAGCTGAACATCGAGGAAAGCCCGACCACCCCCTCGCGCTACGGCGTGCGCGGCATCCCGACCATGATGCTGTTCAGCGGCGGCCAGATGACCTCGATGAAGGTCGGCGCCATGCCCAAGCAGAAGATCGTCGAGTGGCTGGCCGAGGCGGGCGTCAAGGCCGCCTGAGCCGTCGGCGCGCTTCGGCCGTCTCGCAACAGACGCTTCAGGGCGCCGTTCCGCACCGGAGCGGCGCCCTTTGCATTGCTCGCCGGCCCGCCACGCGGGAAATGACTTGTCCCCCCGCCGTCCGGGGCCCCATGCTTTCGCCGACCCCCGGCATCCCCCCGGCATCCGCCAAGGAGCATCCCATGCGCGTCTCCGGTCTCTTCGCCCTGCTGGTCGCTTCGGTCGCGGCCGGCGCCGCCTTCGCCCCGAAGGCCTTCGCCCAGGACGCCCTGGCCCAGAATGGGGCCGCGACCTTCAACGCCCAGTGCAAGAGCTGTCACACCGTGACCGCCGCCAACAGTCCGGCTGGTCCCGGCCTCAAGGGCGTGGTGGGCCGCAAGGTGGCCGGGGCCCCCGGCTACGCCTATTCGAAGGCTCTGTCCGGCAAGGGCGGCGTCTGGACCGACGCCAGCCTCGACGCCTATCTGAGCAATCCCGCCGCCTTCGCGCCGGGCGGCAAGATGTTCACGCGGGTCGGCGACGCCAGGGCGCGGGCGGCCGTGATCGCCTGGCTCAAGACCCAGAAATGATCCGTCGCCTCCTTGCCCCGGCGATCCTGAGCCTCAGCCTGGCCGCCTGTGCCGGAGTGCCCGACCGCGCGCCGCCGCCGCCGGCCTCCGCCCCGGCCGGCCCCGCCGTCAGGCCGCCCCGCCCGCTTCCGCCCCGCCCGGCCCCCGGAACCAGCGCCGCCCCCGGCGCCATTTCCGCGCCGCTGGTCTATCGCTGCGCCGGCGGCAAGCACTTTACCGCCGCCTGGGGCCTGCCGGACGACAAGGTCCAGGTCAGCGCCGGCGGTCTGACAAAAACCCTGCCGCACCTGATTTCCGCCTCAGGCGCCCGCTACGGCGACGGGACCCGACAGATCTGGGGCAAGGGCGACGAGGCCATGCTCGAAGGCTTCCCCGGCGGGCCCTACAAGGGATGCAGGACCGACTGAATGGACGCCTTCCCCGCCTTCTTCCCGCTTGAGGGTCGCCGCGTCGTCATCGCCGGAACCGGCGAGGCGGCCGAGGCCAAGGCGCGGCTGTTCGACGGCTCGCCGGCCCAGCTGGTGCGGCTGGAGGGACCCCAGGCCTTTCTCGTCGGGGCCTATGGCGGCGCCTTGATGGCCTTCATCACCGGCGACGACCTGTTCGTCCAGGCGGCGGCCGGCGCTGCCCGCGCCGCGCGGGTTCTGGTCAATGTCGTCGACCGGCCCGAGCTTTGCGACTTCAACACCCCGGCGGTGATCGACCGCGGGGCCGTGGTGGCGGCGATCGGCACCACCGGGGCGGCGCCGATGCTGGCGGCCCTGTTGCGCAATGACATCGAGGCCCGGGTGCCGGCGGGCGCCGGGCGGGTCGCCGTCCTGCTCAAGCGGATGCAGGCGGAGGTGCGCGAGGCCTATCCCGATCTGGTCGCCCGCCGCGCCTTCCTGCGCGCCGCCCTGTCGGGCGAGGCCGCCGAGGCGGCCATGGCCGGCGACATGGAGCGGGGCGAGGCCCTGCTCCGCGCGGCGCTGGACCGGCGCGGCGCTCCGGTGGGGCGGATCGCCATCGTCGCCGGGAGGGGCCCCGCCGATCTCCTGACCCTGCGCGCCGCCCGGGCCCTGGCCGAGGCCGACGTTCTCGCCGCCGACGCCGATGTCGACCCGGCGGTTCTGGCCCTTGCCCGCCGCGACGCCGGCCGCCTGTCGCCCGACGACGCCGGCGCCGAGGCCCTGGTCGCCCTGGCCCGCGCCGGCCGCCAGGTGGTTCGCCTGATCACCCGCGCGCCCGACGCGGCCATGCTCAAGGCCCTGGCCGGGGCGGACGTCGCCGTCGAGGTCATGCTCGCGGCGCCGGCCGGATGAGGCGCCGGCGATAATGTCGGGGCTGACCGGGCAGGATCTGTCGATCGTTCTGCTGTCGCTGCGCGTGGCCCTGACCGCGACCCTGCTGGCCATGCCCCTGGCCTTCGCCGTCGCCCTGGCCCTGGCCCGGGGACGGTTTCCCGGTCGCGCCCTGCTCGATGCGGCGACCCACCTGCCGCTGGTCCTGCCGCCGGTCGCCACCGGCTATATCCTGCTGCTGCTGCTGGGCCGCCAGGGCTGGCTCGGCCAGCCTTTGGCCAGGATCGGCGTGGTCCTCGCCTTCGACTGGACCGGCGCGGCCCTGGCCGCGGCGGTGATGGCCTTTCCGCTGATGGTGCGGCCCATGCGGCTGGCGATCGAGGCCATTCCGCCCCAGGTCGATCAGGCCGCCCGCACCCTGGGGGCCGGTCCCTGGTCGCGGCTGCTGCGGGTGACCCTGCCGCTGGCCCTCCCCGGGGTCGCGGCCGGAGCGGTGCTGGGCTTCGCCAAGGCCCTGGGCGAATTCGGCGCGACCATCACCTTCGCCGCCGCCATTCCGGGCGTCAGCCTGACCCTGCCCTCGGCCATCTATCAGGCGATCCAGACCCCCGGCGGCGAACAACGGGCCGCCGCCCTCTGCCTGGTCTCGGCGCTGATCGCCATCGCCGCGGTGATGGGGGCCGACGCCCTGACCCGCTGGGCCCTGCGCCGGGCGGGAACCGGCTAGATCTCCAGGGTGGCGACGGTTGCCGACACTCGAGGCCGGTCGGCTGCCGAAAGCGCGGGCGGCGGTGGTCGACGCGGGGTGATGCCGGTCCCGGTCAGCACCGCGCCCTCGAAATCGACTGGCCGTTCGCGTCCATCCCTCAAGGGCAGCGGGCCAAGGTCGGCATCCTGGAAAGCGGCGTGTGAGAGGCGCGCGCCCCTGAACGACGCCCCGCGAAGGTCGCAATTGCGAAAATTGACGCCACGCAGGTCGGCGCCGTCGAAGCGCGCGCCCGCCAGCTGGCTTTCCGACAGGTTCATGTCCACGAGCAGGGCCCGGCGGGCCGAAAAGGCCGGCAGCGTCCTGCCGCTCAACAGCGCGCCAAGCGGCCGCACATCCTCGTCGTCGAGATTGCAGGGCGCGCCGGTCTTGCCGTTGCTGTTGGCCCAGGCCTCCCCCTGATCGACGATGGACGCCAGTCGGGGGCGTTGCGCCATGGCCTCGGGGGTCGGATCGACGACGCAACCGGCCAGGGCCTTTGGCGAAATGCCGAGAGCGGGCAGATCGACGCCCGTCAGGATGGTCCCCTCGAGCTTGACCCCTTCTATCCTGGCTCCGCGCAGGTCGACCCCGTGCAGATTGGCCCCCACCAGCACGGCGTTCTTGAGATTGGCGTTGCGCAGCTTGGCGCCGCGGAGCGAACAGCCGGTGAAGTCGACGGCGTGGGCCTCGGCGCCGGTGAGGTCGGCCCGGTCCATCCGCGCCCCGCCCATGCTGGCGCCGCCGATCCAGCGCAGACCCAGAACCGGATCGGCGGCGCAGAGTATCGCCGCCCGCATGTCGGCCTCGTCCAGAGTGGCGCCGGCCAGGTTGGCGCCGCTCAGCACCGCCCCCCTCAGGTCGGCCCGATCCAGATGGGCGCCGCGAAGGTCGCATCCGGCCATGCGCGCGCAATAGAGGGCGGCGCGACGAAGGTCGGTGCCGACAAAGGTCGTGCCGCTGAGGTCGGCGCCGGTAAAGTCGGCGTCACTGAGCTTTCTGAGGTCGCAGCGAAAGCCGTTGGCGACGACATATCGCGGCAGGATGCGGGAACCGCCGGGCCGGCCGGTGACGAAGGCCTCATGGGCGCGAACGATGGACTCGAAGGCGCGTGCGTCAAGTTTTGCGCCCCGTGGCGCGCTGCTGGCCCGTCGAGAAATCATCCTCGTCCGCTAGCACCGACCTGGCTGAAGGCCCGTTAACGCCGACGGGGCGCGGCGTTCGGTCGCGGGGGATCAGAAATCCAGGGACCGGCCGTTGGTTTCCTTCAGGAAGACCAGGGTCGCCAGCACGCTGACGCCGGTGAAAAAGATCGGATAGGCCAGGCCCGCATAGATGTTGCCGGTCGCCGCGACGATAGCGAAGGCGCTGAACGGAACGAAGCCGCCGACCCAGCCGGTGCCGACATGATAGGGCAGCGACAGGGCGGTGTAGCGAACCCGCGTGGGGAACATCTCGACCAGGGCCGAGGCCTGGGGGCCGTAGAGGGCGGTGGCGGCGATGGTGAAGATCAGCAGCACGCCCAGAAGGCCGGCGAAATTGATCCGCGCCGGGTCGGCCGTCGCCGGATAGCCGGCCTCGCTCAGCGCCGCCTTGAGACGATCCTCGACACCGGCCTTGATGGTCTTCAGGGTCGCCTTGTCGAAGCCCGCCCCTTCCACGGAAACGACTTCGGACTGGCCGATCCGGACCACCGCCACGGAACCGGCGGGCGCCGCCTGGTTCTTGTAGTTGATGCCGGCGTTGGCCAGGTAGCTCTTGGCGATGTCGCAGCTGGTGACGAAGGCGCTCTTGCCGACCGGATCGAACTGCAGGGTGCAGGCGGCCGGGTCGGCGATGACCACCACCGGGGTGCGCTGGTTGGCCTCGGCCAGGCCCGGGTTGGCGAAGCGGGTCATCATGTGGAAGCCGGGCAGGAAGGCCAGCAAGGCCAGCACCATGCCGAACCACATCACCCATTTGCGGCCATAGCGATCCGACAGCCAGCCGAAGAAGACATACAGCGGCGCGGAGATGATGGTGACGATCAGGATCAGCAGGTTGACCGTCGCCGGCGGCACCTTGAGGAACTTCTCCATATAGACCTGGCTGTAGAAGAAGGCGCAGTACCAGACGGCGCCCTGGGCGCACATGATGGCGAACAGGGCGATCAGCACCAGCTTGAGGTTCTTCCACTGGGCGAAGGCCTCGCGGAAGGGGTGGGGCGACTGCTCGCCCGCCTCCTTCAGCTTCTGGAAGCTGGGGCTCTCGGCCAGCTTCATGCGCATGAAGATCGACACCGCCAGCAGGCCCGAGGAGATCAGGAACGGAATCCGCCAGCCCCAGCCCTCGAAATTGACCTCGCCCATGGCGGTGCGGGTGGCCAGGATGACCAGCAGGGCGCCGATCAGGCCGAGCGCCGCAGAGGACTGGATCCAGCCGGTCATCTGGCCGCGTTTGTTGGCCGGGGCGTGTTCGGCGACATAGATGGCCGCGCCGCCGTATTCGCCGCCCAGCGCCGTGCCCTGCAGGATGCGCAGGAAGATCAGCAGGATGGGCGAGAGGATGCCGACCTGGTCGTAGGTCGGCAGCAGGCCGATGGCGAAGGTGGCGCCGCCCATCAGGGTCACGGTGATCAGGAAGGCGGCCTTGCGGCCGACCTTGTCGCCCATCCGGCCGAAGATCAGGGCCCCTAGCGGCCGGAAGGCGAAGCCGGTGCCGAACAGGGCCAGGGCCGCGACCAGACCGGCGGTTTCGTTCAGGCCGGTGAAGAAGACCTTGGAGATCACCCCGGCCAGGGAGCCGAAGATGAAGAAGTCATACCATTCGAAGGCGGTGCCCGCCGAGGAGGCCGCCACCACCGTGAACATGGAGGCTGGCGCCTCGCGCGCCTCATCCGCCGCGTTGGTCATTCGTCATCCTCCCCCGAGGTCATCACTGTGATGCCGGTCTAGCATCCGTGACGGTCGATACGGAAGGGATCAGGCCGCGTTGCTGTCGGGGATCGCCGCGTCGCCGCCGGAAATCCTGACGATCTCGGTCAGCAGGGCCGCCGGCGACATCGGCTTGGCCACCACCCCGTCCATGCCGGCGGCCAGATAGGCGTGGCGCTGGTGCGACATGACATTGGCGGTCAGGGCGATGATCGGGACTTGGGCCGCCGGGCCGTCGAGGGCCGCCGCCGCCACCCCGTCCTCGCCGTCATTGGCGGTGGCGGCCTCGGCGCCGAGACTTTCCAGCAGCTTGACGGCGATCATGCGGTTGGTCGGATTGTCCTCGACCACCAGGATTCTCAGTCCGGACAACACCTCGCCGCCGGTCTCGGCCGGTTCGGTCAGCGGTGCGGTCGCTGGCGCTGGCGCCCTGACCGTCAGGGTAAAGGTCGATCCCTCGCCGGGACTGGACACGAAATCGACGCCCCCTCCCATGAGTTCCGCCAGTCGGCCGGTGATGGCCAGGCCCAGGCCGGAGCCGCCGAACTGGCGGGTGGTGGAGCCGTCGGCCTGGTGGAACCGCTGGAACAGGCTCTCCTGGGCGGCCAGGGGAATGCCGACGCCGGTGTCCTCGATCTCGAACCGCAGGGTCTCGCAATCCCGGGCGCAGCGGATGGCGACATGACCCTTGAGGGTGAACTTGACCGCGTTGCCGATCAGATTGAACAGCGCCTGTCGCAGACGCACATCGTCGGTCAGAGCCCAGCCCAGGGCGTCGGCGCCCTCCAGCCGCAGAGCCACGCCCTTGTCGCGCGCCTGGGGCGACAACAGCCGCACGACTCCCTGGATCAGATTGCCGACTTGGACCGGCTCGACGGCCAGATCCATCCGCCCGGCCTCGATCCTGGAGAAATCGACGACGTCATTGAGCAGGGTGGTCAGCATCTGGCCGCAGCCAAGCGCCTCCTCCAGCAGTCCGCGCCCCTCGTCGGTGAGCGGCTCGCGCTGCAACAGATGGAGCACGCCGAGCACGCCGTTCATCGGGGTGCGAAGTTCATGGCTCATATTGGCGAGGAACCGGGCCTTCGCCTCGGTGGCGGCCATGGCGGTCTGTTCCGCGGCCACCAGGGCCAGCTCCTGACGCTTGCGCGCGTCAATATCCATGATCAGCCCGACGCCGCGCCGGGCTTCGGGATCGGCGGTGTAGAAGACCCGGACCCAGCGGTCATCGCCGTCCGGTCTCAGCAAGCGGAAATCGGCCGCCTGGGCGGGCCCGTCGTCGGTCCAGCGCCGGATGGCGTCGGCCAGGGAGCCGGCGTCGTCGGGATGAACAAGGGTGTCGTCCGGGCGGATGATTTCCTGATAGCGCAACCGCCGACCAACCAGCTCATAGAACTTGTCCGAAGCCCAGAAGCTCTGGTTTTCGTGGTCGATCTCGAAGGCGCCGGCCTCGGCGGCGGCCAGCGCCATCTTCAGGCGGATTGAATTTGCGGTCAGTTCCTCCGCCAGGGTGGTGACCCGCTGCTCGCCGCGCAAGGCGGCGTCCCGGGCGGCGGCCAGTTCCGTGACGTCCTGGGAAATGCCCTTGAGGGCGAACAGGCTTCCGCGGCTCTCGGTTCGAAAGGTGGCCCGCATGGTCAGCCATCGGCCGTCGGCGGTGCAAATCCGGTGCTCGACCGTCGCGCCTTCCCCCGTCTCGACACCGCGGGTGAAGGCCTCGCCCACCGTCTCGCGCTGGTCTGCCTCCAGCCGCTCGAGAAAGCTCTCGGGGGTGTCGATCTCGTCCTTGGACCACCCCAGCAGAGCGAGGACGTCCGGCGACCAGGCGATCTTGCCCGTCAGGGGTTCGAAGGCCCAGGCGCCGATCCCGGCGGCCTCGGACAGCATGGCCTGGTCGCGGCGCGCCGCCAGCAACTCGGCGTCGCGGGCGCGATCGGCGGTGACGTCCCGCAGGATGCCGACCATGTCGCCCCGGTCCGTCCGACGGTTGCGGGCCTCGAACCAGAGCCAGCCCCCGTCCCGGGTCTGGACCCGGGCGACGTTGATTCCCTCGCCGTCGAGGTCAAGGCTGCGGGCCATGGCCAGATAGTCGGCCCGATCATCGCGATGGATGAGGCTGATGGGCCGTCGTCCGATCAACTCGTCGGTCGTCCAGCCGGTGACTTCGGTCCAGGCGCGATTCACGCGCCGGATGGCGCCGTCGGGCCCGGCCACGACGAAGAGATCGCGGCTGTTCTCGAAGAACCACCCCGCCGCGTCCGCCTCCCCTGGCGAGCTTTCTTGAATCGGCACGCTCATTTGAGGGCACAATGCGCCCTATAGATGAACGAAGCCTTGTCGCTCGCCGAATGCGGGTCGCTGCGGCTCAGAACCTGAGATTCGCGGTCAGCACCGCCGACCTCCCATCGCCAGGCGTCGCCCAGCCAAAGCCTCGGCTGGAGCGGATGTTGGTGTAGTAGGTCTCGTCGGTCAGGTTCTTCAGATTCAGCTGCAGGGCCAGACGGTCGGTGACGGTCCAGGTCACCGAGGCGTTGACGATCCAGTAGTCGGGCGCCTCGAGCAGTGGAGCGCTGGCGTCGACCCGGGGAAAGGCGTAGCGGCCCGAATAGTTGGCCCCGACCCCGGCCATCCAGGCGTCGTTGACCTGCCAGGTGGTCCAGATCGAGAAGGCGTGCTCCGGCGTCATCGGCAGGGGGTCGCCCTTGCTGTAGTCGATGTCGTTGGGCGGCAGGGCGGCGCCGGAGACGTTCTGCAGGATCTCGCTGTCGAGCCAGGTGTAGTTGGCGATCACCGTCCACTGCGGCGTGATCTGGCCGCTGACGCCCAGGGTCGCGCCCCGCACCCGCGAGGCGCCGTCCAGCTGTTGCTCGGGGATCGCCGGGTCATTGGAATTGAGGCGGATATTGCTGCGCTCGTTCTGGAACAGCGAGCCTGTCAGGGACAGCCGGCCCTGGAACAGGTCCCATTTGGCGCCCAGCTCGATGATCTCGGCCTCCTCGGGATCGAGATTGCAGTTCTGGTTTGCGCCGGTGGTCGAGCAGCCGCCGTTGACGCTGGCCTGGGACGGGGTGCTGCTGTTGCCATAGGCCAGATAGAGGCTGGCGTTTTCCGCGGGCTTGAACACCACGCCCAGCCGCCAGGACAGCAGGCTGTCCTCGTTGCGCGCGACCGGGTCCTGGGTCAGCTCCGGGCTGGCCGGCGCCGCCGGATAGGGGATGGTGAAGTTGCCGGTGGTGAACTCGCCCTTGCTGTGCTCCCAGCGCAGGCCGCCGTTGATCGCCCAGCGCTCGCCGATCTCGATGTTGTCGAACAGATAGACGGCCTGGTTGTCGAGGGTCCCGTCGCGCAGCTGGGAGCGGATGTAGTTCACCGGGCCGGTGTAGACAGTGTCGGGATGGGCGATGTCCATGTCCGGCAGGTCGGGATTGGGGGTCTCGCCCAGCGGATTGCGCAGCACCCGGCCGGTGACCAGGCTGTAGTCCTCACTGGAGAAGGCGGCTCCCGCCACCAGGGTGTGGCGCAGGGGACCGGTGGCGAACTGCCACCTCAGGTCGGTCTGGCTGACCAGCTGGGTGTTCTCGGTGTCGCGGCGGTTCCCGCGCGGGCCGCTCAGGGTATAGACGCCGGGATTGGCGCAGGCCGCCCCGGTCTGGGCGTCCAGGCCGCTGGCCAGGCACCAGGTCCCCTGCGGCGGATCGACCACCGTGCTCTGTTCGACCCGCAGCCAGCGGGAGGTGTTGGTCAGGCTCAGGCCGCCGCCGAAATCATGGCGCAGGGTCAGGGTCAGGCTGTCGACCGTGCTCGTCTGGGAATCGATGTTGCGATAGCCGTAGTAGTTCGACGGATCGACCCCCGGCAGCGGCCCGTTGAGAAAGGCGTTGGAGGCGTAGGGCACGCCATAGCGCGGGGTGTTGTCGTCCTGCTGGTGCAGATAGGCGAGGGTCGCCTCCGTCGGCCCGCCCAGGCCCAGGGTGATCGACGGCGCCACGCCCCAGCGGCGGTAGGTTTCGACGTCGCGGCCGGGCACGTCGTTCTCATGGGCCATGAAGTTCAGCCGCACGGCGATGTCGTCGGTGATCCGGCGATTGGCGTCCAGGGTCAGCCGGGAATAACCGTCGGTTCCCAGCCCCGCGGCCAGGGTGGCCCGGTCACCGGCGACCGGCGTCTTGCTGACCAGATTGATGTTGCCGCCGACGCCGCCGGAGCCGGCGTAGACGCCGTTGGCCCCGTTGATGACTTCGATCTGCTGCAGATTGAAGCTGTCGGTGCGGCTGTATTGCGCCGAGTCCCTCAGGCCGTCGGTGGTGATGTCGTTGTTGGCGCTGTAGCCGCGCAGATTGATGCTGTCGCCGTAGCCGCCGCCGCCCTCGCCGGCTCCGAAGGTGATGCCCGGCACCGTCTGCAGGATGTCCCTCAGGCTCAGCAGGTTCTGCTCGCGCAGGGTCTTTGCCGACAGCACGGTGATGGTCTGGGGGGTGTCGATCGGGGCGGCGGTGTATTTCGGCGAGGCCGGCCCCGGCTGGGCGCCGGCGACGATCTCCAGCCCCGAGACATCCGTCGGCGCGTCCGCCGCGCCGACAACGGCGGCCATCGGGGCCTCCTCTGCGGCGGCGGGCTGAACCAGCCCAAGGCCCGCCAGACCAGCGACCGCCGCGGCGCCCAGCGCCGTCTTGGCGCGACCGCTGACAGGCGAACGAAGGGCGGCGGCGGGCCTGGCGACGGTCATGACGATAAATCCCCGATATGCAGCGTGGGGCGACGCGCCCCTGCGATTGAGAGTCGTTCTTATAAATGTTGCGAAGGATTCGCAATGAGAATCATTCGCAACATTTTCAGGAGCCCTGTTTCGATGGTGAAACCTATGGCCGGGCCAGGGCTCGCCGACGGGCCCGGCGGCGCAGCCACATGACGATGCCGGTGCCGCCCAGCAGCGGCGGCGCAAGTCCGCTGAGGAAGACCAGGACCTGCCACAGCGGCCAGGTTCCGCCACCGTCGTGAAGTTTGCGCATCAGCGGCGACAGGGTGTCGCCGCCCTGTCCCGGGCGGGTCCGGGCCTGACGCACCCGGCCGCTGGCGTCATCGATTTGCACAGTGACCGGCTTGTCGGCGCCGGGCGCCTGGAGCTGGACGCGCCAGGATGGGCGCTCGCCCGCGCTCGGCAGGGCAATGGATAGCAGCCGGGCGCCCCTGATCGTGGACGTCGCGGCGGCGCCGGCCGCGTCGATGTCCAGCTTTGGCGCGGCGAGTGGCGAACCGCCCCGGCCGCCCGGCCCTCCAGGCCCACGCGGGCCCGAGGTCTCGATGCCGAACAGGCCCCGGCTGGTCTGGGGAAAGGAGATGTAGACCCCGGTCAGGGACACCGCCAGCAGCGGCATCAGGATCCAGAAGCCGAACATGTGGTGCAGGTTGTCGAGGGTCGAGGGCGACCGCCGCCAGCGCAGGGCCTTCAGCACTGCCCCGTTTCTCGGCCACCACAGCCACAGCCCGGTCAGGCAGGACACCGTCATGGCCCAGCCCAGCCAGCCGACCACCTTGCGGCCGACTCCGGGGATCATCAGGCTGCCGTGCAGCCGGTGCATCACTCCCAGGAATTCGTTGCGCGGCTGGGCGACGTCCAGCACCCGGGCGGTCCCGGGGTCGATCCAGGCGGTCAGGGTCGCCGGGCGGGCGCCGGGCGCGGGCTGGCCGTTCACCCGGCCGCTGGCGATCACCGGCCCCCCTTCCTCGTCCGGCAGGCGCAGCTGGGTCACGGTCGCCCGGTCGCCGAAGGCCGCCCTGGCCGCGGCCAGATAGCGCGAGGGCGGCAGTTCGGCCGTGGCCTGGCTGACGGCGAACCGGTGGGGATGCAGCAACTGGTCCAGCGGCTCGTGCCAGACCAGCAGCGACCCCGAAATCCCCAGCGGGATAAGGGCGACCAGCAGGCCGACGCCGATCCACAGATGCACGTCCAGCCAAAGCCGCCGCAGGCGTCCGGAAAGGGAAGTGGTCATGCGGGCTCCGTGGGCGGTCGGGTCAGGGAATGTAGGCTCCGATTAGTGCGAATAATTCGCACAAGCAAGACATATGAGAACGGCTCGCAGCGCGCGGGGACGGCCCTCCGGACCGCATCGATTGACTCCCGCCCGCCGCTGGGGTCGAAGCGGCGGCGAGGAGCATCAAGATCTTGGATCAGTTCGACGTAGTGGTGATCGGCGCGGGCGCGGCCGGCATGATGTGCGCCATCGAGGCGGGCAGGCGCGGCCGCCGGGTGCTGGTGATCGACCACGCCGAGGCGCCGGGCGAGAAGATCCGCATCTCCGGCGGCGGCCGCTGCAACTTCACCAATCTCGAGGGCGACAAGGCCGAGCGCTACCTGTCGGCCAACCCCCATTTCTGCAAGTCGGTGCTGAGCCGCTACCGGCCCCGCGACTTCATCGCCCTGGTCGAGCGGCACGGCGTCGCCTGGCACGAAAAGACCCTCGGCCAGCTGTTCTGCGACGGTTCGGCCAAACAGATCATCGCCCTGCTGCTGGAGGAGATGGAAGCGGCCGGCGCCGGCCTGCGGCTCAATACCGTCGTCGACCGCATCGAACAGACCGCCGCCGGCTATGAGCTGGCCGTCGGCGGCGGCCGCATCCGCTGCGAGAGCCTGGTGGTCGCCTGCGGCGGCAAGTCGATCCCGAAGATGGGCGCCACCGGCTTCGGCTACGAGATCGCCCGGCAGTTCGATGTGCCGGTGGTCGAGACCCGACCCGCCCTGGTCCCCCTGACCTTCGCCGTCCATGTGCTGGAGCAGCTCAAGCCCCTGGCCGGGGTGGCGATGCAGCAGGCGCGGGTCAGCTGCGGCAAGACCCGCTTCGAGGAGGACATGCTGTTTACCCATCGCGGGCTCAGCGGCCCGGCCATCCTGCAGATCTCCTCCTACTGGCGCGAGGGCGACGAGCTGCTGCTGGACATGATGCCGGGCCTGGACATGTTCGAGTTCCTGAAGACCGCCAAGGCCGAAAACCCCCGCGTCGCCCTGCAGACGGCCCTGGCCTGGCGCCTGCCCAAGTCCCTGGCCCAGCTGATCGCCGCCGAGCATGGCGGCTTTGGCAACATCGCCGACCTGTCGGACAAGGCGTTGCGCAAGGCCGCCGACGCGGTCAACGCCTGGCGCTTCAAGCCGGTCGGCTCGGAAGGCTACCGCACCGCCGAGGTCACCCTTGGCGGCGTCGACACCCGGGCCCTGGACCAGAAGACCATGGCCGCCCGCGGCGTCCCCGGCCTCTATTTCATCGGCGAGGCGGTTGACGTCACCGGCTGGCTCGGCGGCTATAACTTCCAGTGGGCCTGGGCCTCGGGATACGTCGCCGGCCAGGCGGTCTGACGCTCTCGGGTTTGCGTGCTTCGACACGCGATCCCGTCGGATCGCGACTCAGCATGACGCCGTCTTTTGCAGTTCCCCCGTTCTCGTCATCCTGAGTAGCCTCGCGCCGCGAGGCGTGTCGAAGGACGCAACCCCGCCGCCGCGTCTACCGGGCCATGCTCCGCGCGTCATAGGCCCCCTCGGGCCTTGGCCCCTTGCCGGCCAGGATCTCCAGCGTCTGGCGCCAGGCCGGGCCGCCGCTGAGATCAAAGGTCGTTCCCACGCCAACGCCGATGCCCGAGCGATAGCCGCCGGTGCCGCCGCCGATGCTGACGCTGGTTCCGCCGCGCCGCGCGCCGCTGCGGTCGGTGATGCGATCCACCACCCGGAACCAGTCATAGCCGTCTGCCAGGGTGATCTCCGCCGCCCGGCGCAGGGCCATGTCCGCCACCAGCTCCGGCGGCGCCCCGGGCCCGCCCTGGAAGGTCACCCGGTAGCGGCCGGTCTCGATGCGATAGTCGGAAAAGCCCACCGCCTGCCGCGGTCCGGCCGGACCATAGGTGGTCGGGGTGGCGCAGCCGCCCAGGGCCAGGGCGGCCGCCATGGATGTGGCGAGAGCGGCGGCGAGAACGGGCGTGCGTGCGGTCATCAAGATTTCTCCTTCAAGGAAAGGCCTTCGCGCACCGCGAGGTTCCCTTTGGCCGTCGGCGGGCCTATGCGATGGCCATCAAATCCGGGGAGCCAGACGATGACCAGCTTTTCCCTCACCACCGTCGCCACCGTGCGCGGCGGCCGCGCCGAGGCCATCGACGATGACTGGGGCCAGAGCCGCGCCCGCCTCGTCCTCGCCGACCACCTTCCCGAGGACAGCCTGGCCGGCCTCGCCGACTTCTCCCATGCCGAGATCATCTTCGTCTTCGACCGGGTGACCGACGACAAGATCGTCACCGGCGCCCGCCGCCCGCGCGGCAATCCCGACTGGCCCCTGGTCGGCATCTTCGCCCAGCGGGGCAAGAACCGGCCGAACCGCTTAGGGGTAACCGTCTGTTCCATCGTCGCCGTCGAGGGGCGTGAGGTGGTGGTCGAGGGCCTCGACGCCATCGACGGCACCCCGGTGCTGGACATCAAGCCGGTGCTGACCGGCTTCCTGCCGCGCGGCGAGGTGACCGAGCCGGACTGGGCGAAAGCGATCATGGACGCCTACTGGTGAGGCGGCCTCTCGAAGGGATCCGGGTGCTCACCCTCGAGCATTTCGGGGCGGGTCCCTACGCCACCCTGCTGATGGCCGAACTGGGCGCCGAGGTGATCAAGGTCGAGTCGCTTTCGCTGGGCGGCGACGCCTCGCGCCCCACCGGCCCCTATCTGCTGGGCGAGCACGACAGCCAGTATTTCCAGACCTTCTCGCGCCACAAGAAGAGCGTCGGCCTGGACATCAAGGTCGAGCGCGCCGCCTTCGAGGGGCTGGTGAAGACCGCCGACGCCGTGGTGAACAACCTGCGCGGCGACCAGCCGGCCAGGCTCGGCCTGACCTATGAGGCGCTGAAGGGCGCCAATCCGGCCATCGTCTGCGGCAGCCTGTCGGCTTACGGACGCGGCAACAGCCGCGAGGCCTGGCCCGGCTACGACTATCCGATGCAGGCCGAGTGCGGGCTGATGAGCCTGACCGGCGAACCGGACGGCCCGCCCGCCCGCATGGGGGTGTCGATCATCGACTTCATGTCCGGCTCGACCTTCGCCTTCGCCGTGGTTAGCGCCCTGCTGTCGGCGAAGACGACCGGCGTGGGCTGCGACGTCGACGTCAGCCTGTTCGACGTGGCCCTGCATCAGCTCAGCTATCCGGCCATCTGGGCGATGAACGAGGGCCATCCCGCCACCCGCCTGCCCAACGGCGCCCACCCGTCCCTGGCCCCGGTGCAGCGGGTGAAGACCGCCGACGGCTATGGCCAGCTGATGTGCATGACCCAGAAGTTCTGGCTGGAGCTCTGCGCCCTGACCGGGCGGGACGACCTGGCCGCTGATCCGAGGTTCGCCACCCTGGCCGACCGGCGAGCCAACCTGCCGGCGCTGACCGCGGCGATCGACGCCCTGTTCATGACCCGCACCAGCGCCGACTGGATGGCCCTGCTCGGCGGCCGCGTCCCCTTCGGCCCGGTCAACGACGTCTTCCAGGCCCTGGACAACCCCTTCGTCGCCGAGGTCGCCCTGCGCGACACCGTAGCCCACCCGGACGCCCCGGACGGCCTGCGGATGCTCGCCGCCCCGATCCGCATTGACGGCCAGCGCATGCCGGGGGCGCGGTCGCCCAAGCTGGGGGAGCATACGGCCGAGGTATTGGGCGAGGGTCGATAGAACTCCCTTCCCCCTGGAGGGGGGAAGGGCCGGGGATGGGGGTGGAGGCGGCTGCTCCAGGTTGTCCGCCGGCAGGGTCGCGCCGGCCAAACTCGCCCGGGCCCTGACCCCCACACCGCGCACGACCCCTAGGCCGCCACCCCCATCCCAACCCTT
Organism: Caulobacter sp.; assembly: GCA_016125585.1. Taxonomy (GTDB): domain Bacteria; phylum Pseudomonadota; class Alphaproteobacteria; order Caulobacterales; family Caulobacteraceae; genus Caulobacter. The sequence continues at coordinate 42,849 of WGLL01000002.1, read as the reverse complement.
CCCCCCTCCAGGGGGAAGGACAAGAGATTGCCTCCGCCTTCCACAGGCGTAACCTCACGCCATGTCTCCGCTTCCGCCCGTCACCGAAGTCCACCCGGCCCGCCAGTGGCGACACGCCGGGACCGACACCGCCATCGAGCGCGCCCTGGCCGACGAGGCTCCTGTCGGCATCCTCTATGACGGCCGGCCCCATGCGGTGCTGATGGCCACCCCCGCCGATGTCGAGGACCTGGCGGTCGGCTTCACCCTGACCGAGCGCATCGCCACCGCCGACCAGATCGCCGCCGTCGCCGTCGAGGTCGTGGCCGAGGGGGTCCAGGTCGATATCCGCCTCACCGCCGGCGGCCGCGCCGGGCGGGCCAGGGCCCGGGCCCGGACCATGGAGGGGCGATCCTCCTGCGGCCTCTGCGGGGTGCAGCGCCTGGCCGCCGCCGTGCGGCCGCTGCAGGCCCTGGCCGCCGGACCCCGTCTCCCCCGCGCCGCCATCGCCCGCGCCTTCGCCGCCCTTGAGGGCCAGCAGGCCCTCGGCGCCCTGACCCGCGCCGCCCACGCCGCCGCCCTCGCCGACGCCGACGGAACCCTGCGGCTGGTCCGCGAGGATGTCGGCCGCCACAACGCCCTCGACAAGCTGATCGGGGCCGCCGCCCGGGCCGGGGTCGCCGCCCCCCTCTGTCTGGTGACCAGCCGCTGCAGCTACGAGATGGTCGAAAAGGCCGCCGTCGCCGGCTTCCCCATCCTCGCCGCCATTTCCGCCCCCACGGCCCTGGCCCTGCGCAAGGCAGAGGAAAGCAACCTGACTCTCATCGCCCTGGCCCGGGCCGACGGCTTCACCGTCTTCACCGGCGGCGAAAGGCTGGCCCCGTGAGCCGCCGCAAGACCCCCGGCGTCGGCGACTATCCCCTCCCGGCCGGCGGCTGGGGCGCGCTGAAGGCCGTGGCCGGCGCCCTGGCCGATCAGTACACGGTGGTGGAGGGCGGCAGGACCCTGTTGTCCGCCAACCAGCCGGACGGCTTCGACTGCCCCGGCTGCGCCTGGCCCGATCCCCGGCATACCTCCTCCTTCGAATTCTGCGAGAACGGGGCCAAGGCCGTCGCCTGGGAGGCCACCGGTCGCCGCGCCACCCCAGAGGTCGTCGGCGCCCACACCGTCGCCGAGCTGTGGCGCTGGAGCGACCACGCCCTTGAGGACCTGGGCCGTCTGACCGAGCCCATGCGTCATGATCCGTCCACGGATCGCTTCGTCCGCGCCTCCTGGGACGAGGCCCTGACCGCCATTGCCGCGGCCCTGCGCGCCCTGCCGAACGCCGACGCCGCCGAGTTCTACGCCTCCGGCCGCGCCTCCAACGAGGCGGCCTTCCTGTTCCAGCTTCTGGGCCGCCGCTTCGGGACCAACAACTTCCCCGACTGCTCAAACATGTGCCACGAACCGACCAGCGTCGGCCTGGCCGAGCAACTGGGTCTGGGCAAGGGGTCGGTCACCCTGGACGACTTCGACGACGCCGACCTGATCCTCTCCTTCGGCCACAACCCCGGCACCAACCATCCCCGGATGATGGCCACCCTGCGCGAGGCGGCCCGGCGCGGGGCGACCATCCTGGTGTTCAATCCGATGCGCGAGCGGGCGCTGGAAAAGTTCGCCTCGCCGCAGGATCCGGTGGAGATGGCGACCCTCTCCTCCACCGACATCGCCGCCCGCTACTATCAGCTCAAGGTCGGCGGCGACGCGGCGGTGCTGCTGGGGATGATGAAGGCGGTCATCGAGGCGGACGCCCTGGATCACGCCTTCATCGCCGAACACACCCGCGGCTTCGAGACCGTCCGCGCCCGGGCCCGGGCCGCCCGCTGGCCCGATATCGAGCGCCGCTCCGGCCTGACCCGCGACCAGATTCAGGAGGCGGCGGCGATCTACGCCCGGTCCCGCGCCGCCATCCTCTGCTACGGCATGGGCCTGACCCAGCATCGTTCCGCCTCCAGTCTGGTGCAGCAACTGGTCAATCTCCTGTTGCTGCGCGGCCAGATCGGTCGGCCCGGCGCCGGCATCTGCCCCCTGCGCGGCCATTCCAATGTCCAGGGCGCCCGCACCGTCGGGGTCACCGAAAAGCCGTCTCCGGCCCTGCTGGACGCCATCGAACGGACCTTCGGCTTCACCCCGCCCGCCGCCCACGGCCACACCGTTCCCGAGGCCATCGAGGCGATGCTGGCCGGCGACAGCCGGGCCCTGATCTGCCTGGGCGGCAACTTCGCCGTCGCCGCGCCGGACCCGGCCCAGACCTTCCCGGCGGTGCGGGGGCTGGACCTGACGGTCAATATCGCCACCAAGCTCAACCGCACCCATCTGCTGCCCTGCAAGTCGGCCTGGCTGCTGCCCTGTCTTGGCCGCACCGAGATCGACGTCCAGGCCGGCGGTCGTCAGTCGGTGACGGTCGAGGACAGCATGTCGATGGTTCACGCCAGTCGCGGCCTCAATCCCCCCGCCTCGCCGCACCTGCGGTCGGAGCCGTGGATCGTCGCCGGCATCGGCCGCGCCCTGTTTGGTCCTGATGACGTTATCGACTGGCAGGGGCTGGTCGCCGACTACGACCGTATCCGCGACCGCATCGAACAGGTCTTCCCCAACCAGTTCGAGGGCTTCAACGCCCGCATCCGCGTCCCCGGCGGGTTCCGCCTTCCTGTTCCCAGCGGCGAGCGGGTGTTCGCCACCCCCGACGGCAGGGCGGCTTTCCTGCCCTATGTCCTTGATGTGGGAACCAGCGAGGACGCCGCCCGGGGCGACTCCGACGTTCTGGTCCTGACCACCCTGCGCAGTCACGACCAGTACAACACCACCATATATGGCCTGAACGACCGCTATCGCGGGGTGAAGGGCCGGCGCGACCTGATCTTCGCCAACATCGCCGACCTGGCCGCGCGCGGCCTCGCCGACGGCGACCGCGTCGATCTGCGGGGCGCTTTCGACGAAGGAATCGAACGGGTCCTGCGCGGCTTCACCGTCATCGCCCGCGACATCCCCGCCGGCTGCCTCGCCGCCTACTACCCCGAAGCCAACCCCCTGCTGGCCCTGTCGGACCGCGACCAGCGCAGCGGCACCCCCGCCTACAAGTCGATGCCGGTCAGGATGACGAAGGCGGGGTGACGCTCTGCTGTCTGCTGTCACCGAATTCGTCAGGAGCTGATGGAAAGAAGTGTTGCCGGCCGCCGCCGCCCTTGCGTCCTTCGACACGCCCCTCTGCTGTCGCGCCGGGGCTACTCAGGATGACGAGAGAGGGTCACACCCGGGCAACAGGGCCAATTCCCCCATACGTCATGCTGAGTAGCGGCGAAGCCGCGTGTCGAAGCACGCAAACCAGATACCGCCCCTACTGCGGCGGCAGCTTGGCGAACTCGCTGGCCGAAACCCCGCAGCCCTTGAGCACCAGATCGCCCAGCTTGACCTCGGCGACATAGGGGTAGGTCCGGTCGCTCATCCCGTCCGAACAGCGCTTGGCGGTCAGGGCCACGGTCATCGCCTTGTCGCCGGCGACGGCGGACCAGGTCGCGGCGCCGGACGCGGCCTGCAGGATCGCCTTGCCGGTGGTCACGGCCGGGTCGTCGGGCCGGGTCAGGGACAGGGCGCCGCCCTTGATGTCCAGCCGCCAGAAGGGCTCGGTCCCGATCAGCACGAAGTCCTCGCGGAACGGCGCCGCGGGATCGGTGGCGGTGGTCGGCTGCGGCTCGCCCGGCGCGCCGGGGGGCGGCAGTACCTCGGTCCCGGCCGGGGCGTCGGCCGGCGGCATGGCGTCGCCGCCGCCGGGGGCCTCCGGGGTGCAGGCGGCCAGGGCCAGCACCGTGGCGGCGAACAGGCTGATGACGACTGGACGCATGACGTGGTCTCCCGTTCGGGCTTTCCGCCCGTCGCAGGAAGGTTAGACTCATGCGCGATGAGTCGAAACGCCCCTCTCCGTTTCTATGAATTCTTCGCCGGCGGGGGCATGGCCCGGCTCGGCCTGGGGGCGGCGTGGTCCTGCGCCTTCGCCAATGATTTCGATGCGCTCAAGGCCGAGGCCTACCGCGCCAACTTCGCCGACGCCGGGGACCACTTTCACCACGGCGATGTCTGGCGGGTTTCGCCGGACCAGCTGCCCGGAACCGCTGATCTCGGCTGGGCCTCCTCGCCCTGCCAGGACTTCAGCCTCGCCGGCGGTCGGGCCGGCCTGAAGGGCGGCCGGTCCGGAGCCTTCTTCGGCTTCTGGCGGCTGATCCAGGCGCTCAACGGAGAGGGCCGCGCGCCGCGAACTGTCGTCATCGAGAATGTCGTCGGCCTGCTGACCTCCCACGGCGGCGAGGATTTCACCGCCCTGTGCCGCGCCCTGGCCGATCAGGGCTATCGCTTCGGCGCCCTGGAGATCGATGCGTCCGCCTTTGTGCCCCAGTCCCGTCCCCGGGTGTTTGTCATTGCGACGCGGGAGGCCGTCCCTCCGGAACTGACCGGTGACGGAGTCGGGCGCACGCCGGCGGTGACGGCGGCGCGCGATCGCCTGCCCGCCGATCTGGCCGCCGCCTGGATCGACTGGCGCCTGCCCGCGCCCCCGGCGCGCAACAGCAGCCTTGTCGATCTCCTCGAGCCCGACGCTGCGGTCCGCTGGCGCAGCGAGGCCGAGACCACGCGACTGCTGGAGCAGATGTCGCCGCTGCATCGCCGGCGGCTGGCCGCCGCCGCGTCCGGCGGCCGTGTCGTCGCCCCGGTCTTCCGCCGCACCCGCAAGGGGGTGCCGATGGCCGAGCTTCGGCTGGACGGCGTCGCCGGCTGCCTGCGCACGCCAAGAGGCGGCTCGTCCCGCCAGATGCTGGTCGTCGCCGACGGGGACGCGGTCCGGTCCCGGTTCCTGACCGGACGGGAAGCCGCCCGGCTGATGGGCCTTGCCGACGACTATCAGCTCCCCAAAGCACAAACAGGCAGCCTGCATGTTTGTGGCGACGGGGTTTGCGTCCCCGTGGTGCGTTGGCTGGCCGACCGCCTGCTCGAACCGCTGCTGCGTCCCGGCGTCCGGGCGGCGGCCTGACGGGATCAGGACCCGCACCCCCCACCCGCCCCGATCAGGCCTTCACCGCCCCCCAGAAATTCTCTCGACGCCGCCGGCCTCCAGGCGGTTAAACTGCCCCCCAGACAATCCAGACCGGGACAACCGGCGCCCGCCCTCCGGGCTTCCGGCTCCCCCAGATTCCTCCAGTCCGCGAGACCGCGATGACCCAAGCCTTCGACGCCAGCCGCTACGCCCGCAAGGGCCGGGGCAAGATCTTCAATTCCGTGCTCGACCTGATCGGCGATACCCCCATCGTCGCCCTGCCGCGCCTGTCGGCCGAGCTGAAGCCGAAGGGCGAGGTTGTCGCCAAGCTCGAGTTCTTCAACCCGCTCAGTTCGGTGAAGGACCGCATCGGGGTGGCGATGATCGAGCAGCTGGAATTCGAGGGCAAACTGAAGCCCGGCGACACCATCGTCGAGCCGACCAGCGGCAACACCGGCATCGCCCTGGCCTTCGTCGCCGCCGCCAAGGGCTACAAGCTGATCCTGGTCATGCCCGAAAGCATGTCGATGGAACGGCGCAAGATGCTGCTGTTGCTGGGCGCGACCCTCGACCTGACCCCGGCCGAACGCGGCATGCGCGGCGCCGTGGCCCGGGCCCAGGAGCTGCTTGAGGAAATTCCCGGCTCGGTGATGCCGCAGCAGTTCGAGAACGCCGCCAATCCCCGCATCCACGAGATCTCCACCGCCGAGGAAATCTGGAACGACACCGAGGGCCGCGTCGACGCGGTGGTCTCCGGGGTCGGCACCGGCGGCACCATCTCCGGCGTCGGCCATGTGCTGAAGCCCCGCAAGCCGTCGCTGCGCATGGTCGCGGTCGAGCCGGAAAACTCCGCCGTCCTCTCCGGCGGCCAGCCGGGTCCGCACAAGATCCAGGGCATCGGGGCCGGCTTTGTGCCCGGCATCCTTGATCGCGGGGTCATCGACGACATCGTCCAGGTCAGCAACGACGACGCCTTCGCCATGGCCCGCAAGGCCGCCTCGGTCGAAGGCCTGCCGGTCGGCATCTCCTCCGGCGCCGCCCTCACCGCCGCCTTCGAACTGGCCAGCCGCCCCGACTACGAAGGCAAACTGATCGTCGCCATCATCCCCAGCTTCGCCGAACGCTACCTGTCGACGGCCCTGTTCGAGGGCCTTTGAACCCCATCCTCCTCCACGGCGCCGCCGTGGGGGAGGGGGACCGCCGCCGCCAGGCGGGGGTGGAGGGGGCGGCGCCGATGTCAGCAATCATGTCCCTGATCCCTTCGACAGCGCCAGAACGGGCGCTGATCCCCAAAGCCGGCGCAGCCCCCTCCACCGCCGGCCCGAAGCCGGCCCGGCGGTCCCCCTCCCCCGGGCTTTACCCGGAGGAGGACGGCTCATGACCGACGTCTTCAGCCCGGAGAAACGCTCGGCGGTCATGCGCCGGGTGAAATCCCGCGACACCGCCCCGGAGCTGAAGGTCCGCAAGGCCCTGACCACGCTCGGCGCCCGCTATCGCCTGCATCGCAGGGACCTGCCCGGCAAGCCGGACATTGTCCTGCCGGGGCGGCGGCTGGCGATCTTCGTCCACGGCTGCTTCTGGCACGGTCATGATTGCCCGCGGGGTTCGCGCGTGCCCAAGGCCAACCGCGACTACTGGCTGGCCAAGGTCGCCCGCAACCGGGCGCGGGACGAAGCCAGCCGCGCGGCGCTCGAAACCGCCGGCTGGCGGGTCGAGACCCTGTGGGAATGCCAGATCCGCGACCAGGCCGCGCTGTCCGGGCGCCTCTCCGCCCTGCTGGCCGAGCGTCCCCTGTTTCGACCCTGACGCCGGCCATGAGATAATGGCCGCCCGCTTCGACAGCCCGGCGCGGACGGCAGGCTGACATCGGCCTTGCCGACTGCGCATGGGCCCCTCACCCAGGCCTGATGGTGACCTTACCGGCGGCTCATCCAGGCCGTATCACAGCCTCACCGGCGATCGTTTGGCGGGAGGCTCTAAGGGTTTGAATTCAAAGAAAAACGTTTTGAGCCGGACAGCCGATGGCCGGAAATCTTGGGATTTCAGGCCACCGCCAGTTCTTCGCCATCGATGACCGGATTGCTCAGGGCCGATTCCAGGGCCGCGTAAAGCTGGGCCGGATCGATCGGCTTGGCGACGTGGCCGCTCATCCCGGCGGCCAGGCAGGCCTCCCAGTCCCGCGCCGTCGCCGAGGCGGTGATGGCGATGACCGGGGTCCGCTGGTTGGGGCCGCGCATGGCGCGCAACTGGCGGGTCGCCTCGCGGCCGTCCATGTCGGGCATGTAGACGTCCATCAGAATGACGTCGAACCGCTCCAGCGCCAGCCGCTCCAGGGCCTCCTCGGCCGAGCCGGCGGTGTCTGGAACGATGCCCAGCGGAGCAAGCACCAGGCCGATGGCCTGGCGGTTGACCGCATGGTCGTCGACGACCATCACCCGGGCCTCCACCGCCTGGGGCGCCTGGGCGGCGGCCGGGGCGACGGCGGCCGGCAGGGTCAGGGTCAGGGTGAAGACGGCGCCCTCGCCCGGCGCGCTGGTGACGCCGACGTCGCCGCCCATCATCCGGGCCAGCTGGCGGCTGATCATCAGGCCCAGCCCGGTGCCGCCGTGGTTGCGGGCGGTCTGGGCCCCCAGCTGCTCGAAGGGCAGGAACAGCCGTGACAGCTGCTCGGGGGTCATGCCGGGGCCGGTGTCATCGACGGCGATGGTGATGGCGTGGCGGCTCGCCGGGCTCTCGCCGGACGCCGGCGAACCGCTCAGCCGCAGGACCACCTCGCCCTGGCTGGTGAACTTCAGGGCGTTGGACATCAGGTTGTTGATCACCTGGCGGATGCGGGTCGGATCGCCGTTGACCCAGCCGGGCAGGGACCTCGCGCCGGTGATGCGCATCTTCAGGCCCTTCGCCCGGGCCTGGGGCCGCCAGGCGCGGACCGCGTCCAGCACCGTCTGGCGCAGGTCGAAGTCGATGGCCTCGACGCTCATCCGGCCGGCTTCCAGCTTGGAGAGGTCGAGCATGTCGTCCAGCAGGGTGGTCATCATCCGGCCGGCCTCGGCGATCAGCCGGCCCTGCGGGTGGCCCGCCCGTTCGGTCTCGGCGGCGCCGGCCAGGATGGCGCTGATCGGGGTCCGCAGCTCGTGGCTGATCATCGCCACATAGGCGCTCTTGGCGGCGACGGCGTCCTCGGCCTCCCGGCGGCGGGTCTCGGCCTCCTCGCGGGCGTCGTCCTGGGCCTTGCGGGCCTCCTCGGTGGTCAGCCAGGCGCCGATGACGTTCAGCATCACCAGCCCCACGGCGATCATCATCGTCGACAGCACCGGTCCCGTGGTGGTGTTCAGGTCCATCAGCGGCAGGATCAGCAGATACAGCCCGTAGGGCACGCAACCGGCGGCGAAGGCGATGCGCGACCCCCGGCAGATGGCGATCAGATTGGTCATGGCGGTGGCGATGACGACCATCGCCAGGGCCGGGCCGTAGCGCTCCACGCCCTGCCAAAGGGCCGGCGCCAGGGCGCCGAACACGACGCTGGAGGGCACGAAGGTGATCAGGGCCGCGCGGGCGGCCTGGAAGGGGGAGGTGATCGGCCGGCGGATCAGGGCCTTGCCGCTGAGATGGTCGATGACCTGCGACAGGCCGTAGGCGATGGCCCACAGCCAGGCCCAGCTCCAGCCGAAGGTCAGCTGCAGGGCGAGCGCCACGCCGGCGGCGGTCATCAGCCGCACCGGCATGTGCTTGCGGCGGGTGGCGATCACGGTCGCCAGCCCGAAGCGGTCGCTGGCGTCGGTCGCGGTGAGTGAAGGCGTCCCTGACATGGCGGGACTGTGCGACGATTGTTCCTAAGACTCGGTGAAAGAACGGCGGTCTTTGTTTTGGTTAATGGAGTGTGGGGGCGGCCGCCCGGGACGGGGACTATCGCGGCGGCTCGACCACCACCTCGGTCTTCACCGAGCTGGCGATGAAACAGCCCTCGTGGGCCGCGTGATGCAGCCGGTCGAGCTCATCGGCGTCCGGCTGACGGCCCTCGAAGACGATTTCTGGGCGCAGGGCGACACGGGTGACGGCGATCCTGCCCTCGGCGTTCTTGCGCATCACCCCCTCGGCGACATCGCGATAGGACAGCACCACCAGTCCGGCCTCCCGGGCGACATGCAGGAAAGTCAGCATGTGACAGTTGCTCAGCGCCGCAACCAGCAGTTCCTCGGGATCGACGGCGTCAGCCGCCGACCACGGCGCGGGAACCACATGCGGCGAGGCCGAGGCGGGCACGCTGACGCCGCCGTCGAAGCTGACCGTGTGTCTGCGGCTATATCGGCCGGCGACGAAGTCCTCGCCTGGTTGCAGCGCCCAGTCGACAGTGGCGGTGTAGCGGGCCATCAGGTGGTCTCCGGCAGCTTGAGATCGAACTCTGGGGGCGATTGGGCGGCGGTGGTCGTCAGCCGTCGGCCAGCCCGATACAGGGTGAGCGCCTCTGGACCGAGCGACCAGAGGCCAAACTTCCTGAAGCCCTCCTTGCGCAGCGCCGCGGCGAACCCCTTCATCAGCGCCTGGGCCGGCACGCTGTCGTGCACGGTGTTGACCTGACCCGGCAACAGGACGTCGCCCCAGAGGCCGGCGGCGGTGAAGACGACGGATTCCTCATTGTCGCCGTTGTGAATCCCCCACCACGCCCCGCCTTCGCGGGTCTTGCCCTGTCGCTGCCGCGGAGTCGCGCCCCGCGGCATGACCAGATAGCTTTCCGACAGGCTCCCCGTCTCATGGCTCGCGACGCCCGGCGACGGAAGGTCGGCGGCCCGTTTGAAGACGGTGCGGTCGGGGCGGCTCAGCGTGCGGGTGGGGACAAAGGTTAGGGGCGAGGTCGCTTCCCATCGCGTCAGCACCGGGCCGATATCGGCCGGGGTCGCGAAAAAGAAGATGCGTTTCACGCCCGCGTCTCCACAGGGAAAGTCGCGGCCTCCAGACGGTTGCCGTCGAGGTCGCGGATGGAGGCCGCATAGTAGCCGGTCATCGCCGCCTGGCGAGGGCCGGGCGGGCCGTCGTCCGTTCCGCCGTGCTCGAGCGCGGCCCGGTAAAAGGCCTCCACCGCCGCCCGGTCCCGGGCCCGCAGGCAGATGTGCAGGCCGCTGTCGCCCGGCTCCGGCGAGCGGCTCGGGCGGTGGTTCAGCCAGACCTCGGGATAGCGCTTGCCGAAGCCGACCGTCGCCTCCCGTTCGACGAGGCGGCGATAGCCGAGCGGGGAGAGGACGGCGTCGTAGAAGGCGGCCGAGGCGGCGAGGTCGCGGACGGACAGGGACAGGTGATCGATCATTCAAAATCTCCCCTCATCCCGCCGCCACACGGGTCGTCAGGATGAGCGGAAAATGAGCCTATAGCGTCCGGGCGATCAGCACCTTCATGATCTCGTTGGTGCCGCCATAGATGCGCTGCACGCGGCTGTCGCGATACATCCGGGCGATCGGATACTCGGCCATATAGCCGAAGCCGCCGAACAGCTGCAGGCAGCGGTCGACGATCGAGTTTTCCAGATCGCTGACCCAGTATTTGGCCATCGAGGCCGTGGCCGCGTCGAGTTTGCCCTGCAGGTGCCTTTCGATGCAGTCGTTGACGAAGACCCGGGCGACGGTCGCCTCGGTCTTGCATTCGGCCAGCACGAACTGGGTGTTCTGGAAATCGATGATGGCCTTGCCGAAGGCCTTGCGGTCCTTGACGTAGGCGATGGTCAGCTCCAGCGCCCGTTCGATGGTGGCCATGCCCTGGATGGCGATGTTCAGCCGCTCCTGGGGCAGCTGGCTCATCAGCTGGACAAAGCCCCGACCCTCGTCGCCGCCCAGCAGATTGGCCGTCGGCACGCGCACGTCGTTGAAGAAGAGCTCGGAGGTGTCTGCTGCCTCCTGGCCCAGCTTGTCGAGGTTGCGGCCCCGCTCGAAGCCCTCTGCCCCGTCGGTCTCGACCATGATCAGGCTGGTGCCCTTGGCCCCCAGAGTCGGATCGGTCTTGCAGACCACACAGACCAGATTGGCCGTCTGGCCATTGGTGATGAAGGTCTTGGAGCCGTTGATGACGTATTGGTTTCCGTCCTGACGGGCCGTGGTCTTGATGCCCTGAAGGTCGGAACCGGCGCCCGGTTCAGTCATGGCGATGGCCGCCACCAGCTCGCCATTGGCCATCCGGGGCAGCCAGCGGCGGCGCTGTTCCTCGGTGCCGTAGTGGTAGATGTAGGGGGCGACGATGGCGTTGTGCAGCGACAGGCCGAAGCCGTCGACGCCCTTGGCGCCGAGCTGTTCCATGAGGACGACCTCATGGCGGTAGTCGCCGCCCATGCCGCCGTATTCCTCGGGGATCGACAGGCAGGAGAGACCGGCCTCGGCGGCCTCGTTCCACATGACCCGCTCGACCACGCCATCCTCGCGCCATTTGGCGACCCGGGATTCCGGCGCATGATCGGTGAAGAACCGGGCGACGGCGTCCTCGAAGATGACGATGTCTTCCTCGGCGAGGGACGGCGTGCGTTCGACCTGAAGAGCGGCCATGATCAGAAAGCCTCCGCGGGGAGTTGCATCAGGGTGGCCGAGCCGGTCTTCAGCTTGGCCAGATGGGCGGTCCCCTCGGGGATGATCCGTTCGACGAAGTAGCGGCCGACCACCAGCTTGTTGGCGTAGAAGGGGTCCGCATCGCCCTTGGCCAGGCAGGCCTTGGCGATCTGGGCCCACATGAAGGCCAGGCCGGTGATGCCGAACAGGTGCATGTAGTCGGTGGAGGCGGCGCCGGCGTTGTCCGGATTGGCCAGGCCGTTCTGCATCAGCCACATGGTGGCCTCCTGAAGCTGGGCCTTCACCGTCGCCAGACCGTCGAGATAGGGCTTCATGCCGGCGTCGCCGCTGTGGGCCTCGATGTAGCCGTCGATCTCGGCGAAGAAGCTCATCACCGCCCGGCCGCCGTTGGAGGCCAGCTTGCGGCCAACCAGATCCAGGGCCTGAACGCCGTTGGTGCCTTCGTAGATCATGGCGATCCGGCAATCGCGCAGGTACTGGCTGGCCGGATAGTGTTCGGTGAAGCCGGAGCCGCCGAAGACCTGCATGGAGTCGACGCAGACCTTGAAGCCCTTGTCGGTCAGATAGCCTTTCAGGACCGGCGTCAGCAGGCCCATGTAGTCATTGCCCTTCTGGCGAACCGCCTCGTCCGGATGGCCATGGGCCAGATCGCCCTGCAGCGCCGTCCAGAACAGGAAGGCGCGGCCGGCCTCGATGATGGCCTTCGAGTCCAGCAGCATCCGGCGGACGTCGGGGTGGACGATGATCGGATCGGCCGGGCCGTCCGGGTTCTTCGGGCCAGTCAGGGAGCGGCCCTGCAGGCGGTCCTTGGCGAATTCGGCGGCGGCCTGATAGGCGGCCTCGGCCTGGGCGACGCCCTGCAGGCCGACGCCGATGCGGGCTTCGTTCATCATCACGAACATGATCCGCAGGCCGGCGTTTTCCTCGCCGATCAGGAAACCCTTGGCCTCGTCATAGGCCATGACGCAGGTGGCGTTGCCGTGGATGCCCATCTTCTCTTCGAGTCCGGCGCATTTGACGCCCTCGTTGCGCTCGCCGACGCCGCCTTCGGCGTTGGGCAGGAACTTGGGCACGATGAACAGGCTGATGCCCTTCACCCCGGCCGGCGCGCCCTCGATGCGGGCCAGAACCAGGTGAATGATGTTGTCGGCCATGTCGTGTTCGCCGGCCGAGATCCAGATCTTCTGGCCGGTGATGCGATAGCTGCCGTCGGCCTGAGGGACCGCCTTGGTGCGCAGCAGGCCCAGATCGGTGCCGCAGTGGGGCTCGGTCAGGTTCATGGTGCCGGTCCATTCGCCGGACACCATCTTGGGCAGGTAGAGCGCCTTCTGCTCGTCCGTGCCGCCGGTGTGGATCGCCGAATAGGCCCCGTGGGCCAGGCCGGGATACATCGAGAAGGCCATGTTGGCGCTGGACGACATCTCGCTGAAGCTGAGGTTCACCACATGCGGCAGCCCCTGGCCGCCGTAGGCCGGGTCGGAGCCGAGGCCTGTCCAGCCGCCTTCGCAGAGCTGCCTGTAGGCATCCCTGAACCCGGTCGGGGTGGTGACGGTGTTGTCCTGCCGCCAGACGCAGCCTTCCTTGTCGCCGACGCTGTTCAGCGGAGCCAGCACCTCGCCGGTGAACTTGCCGGCCTCTTCGATGATCGCCTTGACCACATCCAGAGACGCATCGGCGAAACTCGGCAGGGCCTCATACTGGTCGATCTTGAGGACGTCTTCGAGCAGGAAGACGTGGTCGCGCACCGGCGGTTGATAGGCCATGCTGGGTTCCGTGATCTCTGGAGGCTGAAACGCAAAACGGGGCCGGCTTGCGCCGACCCCTCTTGAAGCTGTGTCTGTCGGCTACTTGCCCATGGCCATTTCGGCATGGCCGTCGAGGCGGGCGCGCAGCATCTGGTCGTAGTCGGCGGCCTTGGGCAGCAGGTCGGGACGCTTTTCAGCCAGGCGTGTCTCGAGACGCTCGCAGGCGGTCTTGAGCTCGTTGATGGCGCCCTCGATGTCCTCGCGCTGCTGCTCCAGCACGACGATCTTCTCGCGGAATTTCTTCAGCGAATGGGCGTTCTGATGCATCGCATCGTCGCCCTCGTCGTACAGTTCGAGGATCTCGCGGATTTCCTGCAGCGACAGGCCGACCCGCTTGCCGCGCAGGATGAGGATCAGGCGGGCGCGGTCCTTGTAGCTGTAGACCCGGTTCATGCCGTCGCGGGCCGGGGTCAGCAGGCCCTTGTCCTCATAGAAGCGCAGGGCGCGGGGGGTGGCTTTGAACTCGGTGCAAAGCTGACGGATGGTGAAGGTCCGCTCGGGGCGGCGCAGTTCCATGGCCATGGTCGTTCTCCCTGATGTGAGGTCTGTTGCCCTTTAGGGAGAGACGCTAAATCCCGTTTACGTCAACGTCAAGCGGTGAGTCGCGCCTGAACGGCGAAAGGGCCGGCCCCTTTCGGAGCCGGCCCTGCCGTGGCTGTCGGGCGTCCAAGCGGCTACCAGCGGGTGCGGCTGTAGCCGGTGGGACGGACGTAGGCGTTGGCGACATAGCCAATGCCGACGCCCCGCTGGCTGACCAGGACCCACTCGCCGCGGCGGGTGTAGGCCAGGGCCTCGAAGGTCTCGCCGCGGGTCAGGCGACCGACGACCTGCGACCGGGTGTCGGGGGCGGCGCGCAGGTTGACCGTGGTGGTGGCGATGAAGCGACCGCCGGCCCGCTGGAACCGCGCGGGCTGGACATAGGAGGCCAGGCGGTAGCCGTCGCGGACATAGGTGCTTTCCCGGCCATAGCCGTAGCCGTAACCGTCGGCATAGGGCGGCTGGGCGTCATTCGCCTGGGCCTTGCAGCCGATATAGCCGCCGGCCGCGGCGCCCAGGCCCGCGCCGATCACGGCGCCGGCGGTGCGTTCGTTCTTCGACACCTTGGAGCCCAGCAGGCCGCCGATCAGGGCGCCGATGAGGGCGCCGCCCTCCTGTTTGCCGCCGGGGGCGCTGCAGGTGGTCGGGGTGTCGGCCGGGCGGCCGTAGGACTGGGCCGAGGCGGCGACCGGGGCCGCGACCACGCCGAGGGTGGCGGCGAGGGTCAGGGCGAGACCGGCCTTGGCGATGGGGCTTTGAGCTTTCATGGTCATCTACTCCTCAAAATCTGTTCGGCGCCGGAAGGATCCGCGAGCCGATGAGACAGGTTATGAGGGACGCCGCCTGAACGGCGTCGGAAGCGGTCGTTATGTTGTGTTCAGACTGATGAAGCTGGCTCGGCCGGGGCGTCAGAGGCCGCGCCGCATTTCGTCCCAGGCGTTTGACAGCTCGTCCCGATGCGTGGGGCTCGCCACCCCGATCAGGGTCCTGGCCCGTTCATCCAGTCCCAGACCCCGCAGGTCGGCGACGCCATGCTCGGTGATCACCAGCCCGACGTCGGCGCGGGGAACCGTGACGCAGCCCGGCGAGAGGCGCGGGACGATGCGGCTGATGCTGCCGCCCTTCGCCGAGGCCGGCAGGGCGATGATCGGGACCCCGCCTTCGGATAGCCGGGCGCCGCGCAGGAAGTCGGTCAGCCCGCCGACCCCGCTGATCTGACGACCGTTCTGGAACTCGGCGTTGGCCTGGCCGAACAGGTCGATCTCCAGGGCCGAATTGACCGCCACCAGCCGGGGGATGGCCGCCAGCACCCGGATGTCGTGGGTATGGTCGCTGGCCTCGAAGCGAATGCGGGCATCGCCCAGCCGCTCGCGCAGCCGCGCCGTGCCCGCCGCCAGGCCGGTGACGACGCTGTCGACGGCGTCTTCGTCCAGCAGATCGACCAGCGGGTCGGTGACCATGCCGGAATGGATCTTCAGGCCCTTCCGGCCCTTGAGGCCCTTCAGGGCCGCGACCCCTGCCTTGCCGACCCCGAACTGCAGGCTGGCGCCCTCCGGGGTCGCGGCGGCGATATGGCCGGCGATGACCTCGAAGGCCGGGTCCAGATCGCCGGCGTCATAGTCGAGGACGGGATGGTCGGTCTCGCAGACCAGGTCGAAGGCCTCCAGCGGCCAGGCCGGGCCGTTCACGGCAGGAAGGTTGTGATTGACGATCGCCAGTTTGAAGACATCGGCCCGCCGCATCACCGCCGGGGCCAGGTCGCTGGCCACGCTGAGGGTCACCTGGCCGTCGAGGCCGGGCGGGCTCACCTGGAAGACGGCGGCGTCCAAGGGCGTCGCGGCCAGCCACCCGAAGGTCTGGAACCAGGTCAGGGGGCGCAGAGTGAAGCGGCCGGCCTCGAAGGCCGCGCGCCAGTCGGCCGATACGAAGGTCCCCTCGCTCGTCGCCGTGTCGGAAAGGCTCGACCAGTCGGTTCGGTTGATCCCGGGGATCGGCGCGCCAACGAAACACATCCGCCCGGCCAGGTCCCGCGTAGCTCCCAGGATCGTCTTCAGCGCCAGAGGTTCTCCGGGACCGAAGGGGACGAACAGCCGCCCGCCATGCTCGCCTGACACCTTGCAGGCGAGCTGTTCGACAGCCTGATCAATTGAGAGGCGAATCATGTCATCGTCCGTTCAGCTGGCGCCTGCAACCAATCAGCCGCCGGTGTGTTCCGCGTACGAACCCCGGCCCCGTGCATGGACCAGAAGCAGACCCAAGATGCAGACCGCGACCCCCGCCTCAGGCTTGATGAAGGCCTTCCTCTGGATCGCCGGCGCCGCCTTCGCCACCGGTTTTCTCGGCTATCTGGCCATCGGTGTGAACAGCCTGCCGGGCTAGCCCGCACCTTTCCAGGCCTCCGCTCGGGATGGGTGGAAGTGAGGGTCGGGATAACTACCCGGCCCCCGTAGACCCGAACCCACCCGCACCCCGCGTCGTCTTGTCCAGTGTGTCCACCACAGCCCATTGCGCCTGCACGACCGGCGCGATGACCAGCTGGGCGATGCGATCGCCCCGGCGGATGACAAAGTCTTCCTCACCCAGATTGATCAGGATCACCTTCACCTCGCCGCGGTAGTCGGCGTCGATGGTGCCGGGCGTGTTGAGGCAGGTGATCCCCGCCTTGGCGGCCAGACCGGAGCGCGGCCGCACCTGGGCCTCGAACCCGTTCGGAACCGCGAAGCTGAGGCCGGTCGGAACCATGGCCCGGGCCATCGGCGCCAGGGTGATCTCCGCCTCGTCCGGCACGGCCGCGCGCAAATCCATGCCGGCGGCGCCGCTCGTCTCATAGGCGGGCAGGGGCAGGCCCTGCGCATGGGCCAGCTGCACGACGTCGATCCGGGGTGACACCGCTGAACTCACGCCAGATCCTCCGCGATCTTCCTCGCCAGCTTCATCGCCACCGCCGCCTTGGGCGCCGTCTCCCAGCGCTCGACGCCGGTCTTGCTGACGATCATCACCGTGTTGTCGGCGCCGCCCATCACCCCCGGCTGGGTGACGTCATTGGCGACGATCCAGTCACAGCCCTTGCGGGTCAGCTTGGCCCTGGCGTGCATCTCCACGTCATTGGTCTCGGCCGCGAAGCCGACCACCACCTTCGGCCGGTCAGCTCCCTTGGCGGCCAGGGTGGCCAGGATGTCCGGATTCTCGACCAGGGTCAGGACCGGCGGTCCGCCCTTGCCCTTCTTCAGCTTGACGCCGAACGCCTCGTCCGGCCGCCAGTCGGCGACCGCCGCGACACAGACCGCGGCATCCGCCGGCAGGGCCGACTGACAGGCCGCCAGCATCTCGCGGGCGCTCTGGATATCGATGCGGGTCACGCCGGCCGGCGTCGGCTGGCTGACCGGTCCGGCGACCAGGGTGACCCGCGCCCCCAGCCGGGCGCAGGCGTCGGCGATGGCGAACCCCTGCGCGCCGCTCGAGCGATTGGTCAGGACCCGCACCGGATCGAGGGCTTCCGCCGTCGGCCCCGCGGTGACCAGCACATGGCGACCCTTCAGCGGACCATCGTTCAGCCGCGCCATGATGGCGTCGAAGATGGCGGCGGGCTCGGCCATCCGCCCCTCGCCGAACTCGCCGCAGGCCATCGCCCCCTCATCGGGCCCGACAAAGCTCACGCCGTCGGCCTTCAGGGTGGCCAGATTTCTCCGGGTGGCGGGATGCTCCCACATCCGCACGTTCATCGCCGGCGCCATCAGCACCGGCTTGTCGGTCGCCAGCAGGGTGGTGGCGGCCAGATCACCCGCCAGCCCCTGGGCCGCCTTGGCCATCAGATCGGCGGTGGCCGGGGCGACGACGATCAGGTCGGCGGAGCGCGACAGCTGGATATGACCCATCTCCGACTCGTCGGTCAGGGAGAAGAGTTCGCTGTAGACCCGGTCCTCCGCCAGGGCCGACAGCGACAGGGGGGTGACGAACTCCGCGCCGGCGCGGGTCAGCACCGGCCGCACGGCGATGCCCGCCTTGCGCAGCAGCCGGGTCAGCTCCAGCGCCTTGTAGGCCGCGACGCCGCCGCCCACGATCAGCAACACCCGCTGTTCAGCCAAGTCCGCGCTCCCGTCCAATCTTTCGCCTTCCTAGCGGCTTTAGAGGAATCGCCAAACAGGACTCGACAATGTTCACGTTTTGATCTTTCCTAGCGACCATCGCTATCTGAACGAGAGACCCCGCCATGAGCCGCCTGTTGATCACCGCCGCCGCGACTGCGGCCCTGCTTGCGCTGGCCGCCTGCGACGGCGGACCGGCCAGCAAGCCCGCCCGCGTCCAGACCGGTGCGCCGACCGCCGCCGAAGCAAGGGCCTCGGCCGGAGAGTCTGCGGTCGAAACCGCCGCCGCCGCTGTCGACGGCCCCGACAGCGCCGCCCCCGCCGTCGATCCGCGCACCCAACCGGTTCCCCTGCTGGACGGCAAGCCGATGTGGGCCGCCAACCGCCGGCTGACCGCCGAGGAAGCCGCCCGGAAGCAGTTTGACCGCAACGGCGAGGCCTTCGGCGCCAAGAGCGTCAAGGACTACGCCCGAAAGGCCCATGCCTTCGTCGAGAACCCGCCGGCGGGTGTCGAGACCATCAAGCGGGCCTATGGCACGATCATGTACGACGCCAAGTCCAACACCTTCGTCGCCACCGACAGGAACGGCGTGCCCCGCGCCATGTTCAAGCCGGACGACGGTCCCGCCTACTGGGCCCAGCAGAAGGAACGGGGCGAGCGCGGCGGAAACGGCCGCCGCCGCAACCGCGACGACGGCTGATACAGGTCTTAGTCCCTCCCCTTTATGGGGAGGGCCGAGGACGCGGAGCGTCCAAGGGGTGGGGAAGTGACATGTCTACACTCAGGGCCAGGACCTTCCGGTCCAATCTGACCCGCCATGAGGCCTGCGTCTGGGGCTGGCTGAAGACCCTTCGCAGAGACGGCCTTCATTTCCGACGTCAGGCGCCCTTCCGGGGCTATTTCCTCGACTTTGTCTGCTTCAGCCGCCGGCTTGTGATCGAGATCGATGGAGAAAGCCATGGCTTGGCCGAGCAACGTCGGCATGACGCCGTCCGTGACGCTGTGCTGCGACGGGAGGGTTTTCGGGTGCTGAGAGTGACGAATCGGGATGTCGACCAATCGATGACCGGGGTCGCGGACGCCATCCTTGATGCGCTTGGAGCCCGATCGCCGAGGAACTGAGAGGGACCACTTCCCCACCCGTCGATTGCTGCGCAATCTCGGCCCTCCCCATGAAGGGGAGGGACTGGAACAGAAAGTCCCTCCCCTTCATGGGGAGGGCCGAGGACGCGAAGCGTCCGAGGGCGGGGGACGTCAGCGCAGAACCACCGCCGCCAGAAACGCCACCCCGGCGACCGCCGCCCCGATGGCGAACCAGAGCGCCCGCGCGGGACTTTCCTCGATGACCGGCGCCGGGGCTGGCGGCGCTTCCGCCAGCTTGATGATGGCCCGCGCCGCGCGTTGGACCTCGCCGGCCAGCTCCCTGACCCTGGCGGCCGGGGACAGTTCGCGGGCGACCCAGCGGCGCACCACCGGATCGGCCGCCGCCCACAGGTCGTGGTCGGGATAGATGGCCCGCGCCACCCCCTCGACGGTGACCATGGTCTTCTGCAGCAGCACCAGTTCGGGGCGCAGATGCATGTCGAACAGGGCGGTGATCTCGAACAGCTGCGCCAGCAGTCGGCCCATAGAAACCTGGCTGGCCGCACGGCCGAACACCGGTTCGCCCACCGCGCGCAAGGCCTGGGCGAAGGCGGCCCGGTCGTGGTGGGCGGGCACATAGCCGGCCTCGAAATGCACCTCGGCGACGCGGGCGTAGTCGCGGGTCAAAAAGCCGTAGAGGATTTCCGCCAGGAACCGCCGCTCCATCGGTCCGATCCGGCCGATGATGCCGAAGTCGATGGCCGTCAGCCCCGCCGGCGCGGCGACGAACAGGTTTCCCTCGTGAAGATCGGCGTGGAAGACGCCGTGATCCAGCGCCTGGGCCAGAAAGGCGCGGATCAGGTTGTCGGCCAGGGCCTTTCGGTCAAAGGCCGGATCGTCCAGCGCCGCGGGATCGGACAGCGGCCGCCCGCCGGCCCATTCCTGGGTCAGCACCCTTCGGGCGACGCCGTCCCAGACGATGGGCGGCGCGGCCATGAAGGCGTCCCGCGCCATGATGTCCCGCAGCTCGTCGGCGCCGGCGGCCTCGAACCGCAGGTCCAGCTCCAGCGCCAGGGCCCGGATCACGGTCTCGACGAAGGCTTCCGGCTCGAGTCGTCGCGCGGGCGGGACCAGGGCGTGGATCCAGCGCGCCGCCAGCCGCAGGGCGGCGCTGTCACGAGCCGCCTGAAGCTCGACGCCGGGCCGCAGCACCTTGACCGCCACCTTGCGGCCATCGAGCAGAACGGCGGGGTGGGCCTGGGCCAGGGAGGCGGCGGCGACCGGTTCGCCAAGCTCCGAAAACAGACTGTCGATCGGCCGCCCCAGCGAGCGCTCGATCTCGACGCGGGCCTGATCGGTCGGGAAGGGCGCCAGCTGGTCGCGCAGATGGGCCAGATCGGCGGCGAAGGCGGCGCCGAAAATGTCCGCCCGGGTGGCGAGGAACTGCCCCAGCTTGATGGCGACGGGCCCCTGGGTCTCCAGCACCCGCGCCAGGCGCTCGCCCGGTCGTCCCTGTCGCGCCGCCTTGCCCGCCGCCAGCCGCAGCACGCCCGCCGTCAGCCGCGCCGAAGGCGGCAACACCGGATCAATCTCGCGGGGCAGCAGGGCGTCGGCCCGTATCAGGGCCCAGCCGGCGCCGATCAGTCGGCCCAGGGCCGTCAGGGTCGTCATGAACCTAGATCGCCCAACCCTGGTGGAGGGCCGCCACGCCGCCGGTGAAGTTGGTGTAGGTGACGCGGCTGAAGCCGGCCTCGCGCATCAGGGCGGCGAAGGCCTCCTGGTCCGGGAAGCGGCGGATGCTCTCGACCAGATACTGATAGCTGTCCCGGTCGCTGGCCACCCATTCGCCGATCGCCGGAATGGCCTTGAAGCTCCACAGGTCATAGGCGGCCCGCAGGCCCTCGCTGACCGGCCGCGAGAACTCCAGGCACAGGAAGCGGCCGCCGGGCTTGAGCACCCGCCGCGCCTCGCGCAGGGCGGCGCTGATGTCGGTGACATTGCGAATGCCGAAGCTGATGCAATAGGCGTCGGCGCAGGCGTCGGGCAGGGGCAGCCTCTGGGCGTCGCCGACGCCCCAGGTCATTTCCGGCTCGCCGCCCTTCTCGATGCCGGCGGCGATCATCTCGGCATTGTAGTCCAGCACATGGATGGTGGCGTCGTCGCCGCCGCGGCGCAGCTGGGCCGCCCGGGCCATCTTCGCGAAACGCCGGGCCATGTCGCCGGTGCCGCCGGCGACGTCGATGATCACCTCGCCAGGCTGGGGATTGAGGCGGGCGGCGACCGCATCCTTCCACAGGCGATGCACGCCGGCGCTCATCAGATCGTTCATCAGGTCGTATCGTCCGGCGACCCGGTCGAAGACGCCCCGCACCAGACCCGGCTTTTCCGCCGGATCGACATCCCGGTACCCGAAGGTGGCGCTGTTCTGGCTCATGTCCCCGTCCATAGACCGCGAGGCTGCTCTCCGCTAGCGGTGTGGCGTCAAACGAGAGCGTCCATGCCAGAGCTTCCCGAAGTCGAAACCGTCCGCCGAGGTCTGGGACCGGTGCTTGAAGGCCAGAGACTTGTGCGGGTGCAGCTGCGGCGTCCCGACCTGCGGTTTCCCCTGCCCGACGGCTTTGTCCAGCGCCTGACCGGGGCGACGATCACCCGCCTGGACCGGCGGGCCAAGTATCTTGTCGGCCATCTGGACCGGGACGACGTGCTGGTGATGCATCTGGGCATGACCGGCCGGTTCGAGATCGACGGCGCGGTGCCGGGCGAATTTCATCGCCCTGTCGAAACCGATCCGGAAAAGGCGGCCCGGCACGCCCATGTGGTGTTCGAGACCGCCGCCGGGGCCATGGTCACCTATCACGATCCCCGGCGGTTCGGGTTCATGAGCCTGCTGCCGGCCGAAACCTGGCAGGCCCACCCCTGGTTCGCCGGCATGGGCCCCGAGCCCCTGGGCGAGGCCTTCACCGCCGACACCCTGATCAAGGCCTTCGCCGGGCGCAAACAGGGACCCAAGACCCTGCTGCTCGACCAGCGCATCGTCGCCGGGCTTGGCAATATCTATGTCTGCGAGGCCCTGCATCGGGCGGGCATCTCGCCGCTGAAGCCGGCGGGCGGCATTGCGAAGAAACGGCTGGCCCCGCTGGCGACGGTGATCAAGGCGGTGCTGGCCGAGGCCGTCGAGGTCGGCGGCTCGACCCTGCGGGACTTCGCGGCGGCCGACGGCGCCCTGGGCTATTTCCAGCATCGCTTCCGGGTCTATGACCGCGAGGGCGAGCCCTGCCCGACTCCGGGATGCCGGGGAACCATCGCGCGGGTGGTGCAGGGCGGCCGCTCGACCTTCTACTGCCCCGTCTGCCAGAAATAGGTCCGGCCCGTCAGAGGCCGAAGTCGTAGCCGAAATCGTGCTTCAGGTGCTCGCGCAGGATGGCCTGCAGCCGGGCCGTGGTCTGCGGCGTCCAGACGGTGTCGCCGACGCCGTCCTGCCGCACGGCCTGGGCCGGTGCGCTCGGGTCCATGTGGGCCAGCATGGTGTCCTTCGATCCGGCGGCGACGCCGGCGGCGATGGCCTCGGGCGTCAGGGTCATGCCCAGGTGCCGGGCCAGACGGTCCAGGCTGCTCGCCGGGTCGCGACGGAAATCCTCGTATTTCAGCACCAGGGTCTCGTCCGGGAACCGCGCCGCCACCTCGCCCCAGCGGTTCATGAAGCGGATGTACCACCAGACATCACAGACATAGGCCTTCGAGGTCGGATCGCCCTCGACATAGGTCTCGAAGGGCACCGCGTACTTGTCCTTCCACTTTTCATAGTTGGAGATCAGGACGTCGCGCATGTCCCGCATCACCACGCCGTAGAGCGGCAACGGCGCCAGGCCCCGCACCCAGCCCCACTGCACCGGATAGGCGGGGATCGAATGGCTGGAGGCGATCCGCGGGGCGCCGGGGTGGGACCGCCGGTGCTTGGGATGGCCGATGACGGCGTTGGAGCTGTTGTTGTTGTAGAATTGCGGCGGCGCCATGCCGTACTGGTGCGACATCGCCCAGGACAGCATCCACTTGATCCAGTGGGTGCCGGAATGCTGGCCGGTGACCAGATAGCCGTCCCAGTCGCGGTGCTTGATCAGCGACAGGTTGGTCAGGTCGCGATTGAGGCTGTGCAGGGCAAAGGCGGTGTTCATCGTGGCGCTCCTCCGGCCTTGAGCGTCGCGGCCAATGGGTTCAGAAAACGGCTATGACCTACCAAACCCTCCTCGTCGAGACTCCGGACGCCGGCGTCACCCTGGTTCGCCTCAATCGCCCCGAGGCGCTCAATGCCCTCAACAGCCAGCTGCTTGGCGAGCTGGGCCAGGTGCTGGACGCCTGTGAGGCGGACGAGAGCGTCCGCTGCCTGGTGCTGACCGGCTCGGAAAAGGCCTTCGCCGCCGGGGCCGACATCAAGGAGATGTCGGACAAGACCTACGCCCAGATGTTCAAGCTGGACTTCTTCACCGCCGCCGCCCGCCGCATCGAGACCTTCCGCAAGCCGATCATCGCCGCGGTCAGCGGCTACGCCCTCGGCGGCGGCTGCGAACTGGCGATGATGTGCAGCTTCATCATCGCCTCGGAGAGCGCCAAATTCGGTCAGCCGGAGATCAACCTCGGCGTCGCTCCCGGCATCGGCGGCACCCAGCGGCTGACCCGCTTCGTCGGCAAGTCCAAGGCCATGGACATGATCCTGACCGCCCGGATGATGGACGCCGCCGAGGCCGAGCGCTCCGGCCTGGTCTCGCGGGTGGTGGCCAATGACAGGCTGCTGGAAGAGGTCCTGGCGGCGGCGAGGAAGATCGCCGGACACTCGCCCCTGGCCGTGGCCATGAACAAGGAACTGGTCGAGGCGGCCTACGAGACCACCCTGGCCACCGGCGTGGCCCTGGAGCGGCGGCTGTTCCACAGCCTGTTCGCCTTCGAGGACCAGAAGGAAGGCATGGCCGCCTTCATCGACAAGCGCAAACCCGACTTCACCGGCCGCTAGAGCAGGGCGCGATTTGATGGAATCCGACCACGCCCTGCTCTAGCGT
Organism: Caulobacter sp.; assembly: GCA_016125585.1. Taxonomy (GTDB): domain Bacteria; phylum Pseudomonadota; class Alphaproteobacteria; order Caulobacterales; family Caulobacteraceae; genus Caulobacter. Next base: position 18,701 of record WGLL01000002.1, on the reverse strand, counting down.
GGTCGTTGTCGCGTGTTCGATCCGATTACCGGTTCCCACTAATCGGAACCCGCTCTAGGTCGACACCGCCCCGGCGGTCGGCGTCCGCCCGGCGGTCCGGTTGAAGAAGCGGTCGGCCTCGGGGCTGGCCGCCCAGCGGGCGAACAGCTTGGACTCATGCTCGGCCTGGAAATCGCCGCGGGTGACGACCAGGGCGATGGCTCCGTCAGGGCTCGGCCGGCTCCAGCGATCGGCCAGACGCGCCCGCCCGGTGCGCTGCAGCCGGTTGGCGTTCTTCTCCTCGCGGGTGGCGACCACCCCGCCGAAGACCTGGTCCATCTTCAGGCCCAGTTCCCGGGGGTTGATGTCGGTGACGATCTCGACCGGCGCGCCGCGTCTTTGCGGCCAGGCCAGGGCGGCCTGTTCCATGGCCGCCGCCAGATCGGCGTCACAGGCAATGACCAGCGGCGGCGGCTCCATCAGGTTGCAGGCGCCGAGGGACGAGGCGGCCGGCAGGGCCAAGGCGGAAAGAAGCAGGGTTCGACGGTTCATCACCCGACCTTAGCGGCGCAAACGTCGCTGGCGAGGGGGAATCCGCATTGACCCGAGGGCCCGCCTCCCGTATATCGCCGCGCTTCCGATTACCCGGCTCGCGGGCGCTGACGCCCCGGGCCTGTCCGTCTCTCAAGGTTATAGAACACCATGGCCAACAACCCCGGCGCCAAGAAAGCGATCCGCAAGATTGCCAAGCGCACCGAAGTCAACACCGCCCGTCGCTCGCGCGTCCGCACCTTCCTGCGCAAGTTCGACGAGGCCGTGACCTCGGGCGACGCCGCCGCCGCCGCCGCCGCCTTCATCGTCGCCCAGTCGGAGCTGATGCGGGCCGTGTCCAAGGGCGTCGTTCACAAGAACACCGGCTCGCGCAAGGTCTCGCGCCTGCACGCTCAGCTGAAGAAGCTCTCGGCCGCCTGATTTTCGGGCATCCGACCTAACAGTCTGATTTTACGCTCTTTTCAAAGCCGTCCGGGACTCCGTCCTGGGCGGCTTTTGTGCGTGTCCGGATCACGGTCCCGCGACCAATGAACTCAGTGCCCGGAGATAGGATTTGAGTTTTCCCTTGCCACGCGAGGGGGTCTCGCGAGTCAACAGAAATATCCGGGCCCGGCGCCAAATTTCCTGTTTGACCCCCCGGAAGCGAGGGCTCTAAGGTTCGCCTCTCAGCGCTTTTCGCCCGGCGTTTTCGGGCTTACCGGCGACAGCGACGGATACCTCGTATCCGGCGTTCGGGGAAGAATTGTGTCTGAGACGAACCAGGACTTCGTCGTGGGGGCGGGCGTCCTGTTTGTCCTGGGATGAACAAGAAAAAACAACGGTGGGCTATGATGAACACGGGTGGGCAGAGCATGACCTCTTCAGCGCCGGCGATTTCGGTCTGGGGCAAAGCCTGCCTGGCGTTGCGCCGCGAGCTTGGCGAGGCTGACTTCGGGTCCTGGCTGGCCCAGGCCGCCCTGCGCGAGGGCCCCGACGGCGATTTGGTTCTGGTCACCCCCACGGGCGTCGCCCGCGACTGGATCCGCCGCAACGCCTGGCGCCGGATTTCCGAACTCTGGGCGGCCAACGATCCTGACGGCCGCCGGCTGGACCTGAAGTCGCGGATGGAATTCGAGGCCGGCGGCGGACGTCCCGCCGCGAGCGCCGGACAGGTCATTGAAACGGCCGAGCCGGTGTCGTCCGACGTCCCCATGGTCTCGCCGCCGACCGCCGGGCCCGCCGCCCGGCCGCAACGCAACGCAGGCCTGCAGGAGCGTTTCAACTTCGACACCTTCGTGCCGGGCCCGTCCAACGAGTTCGCCCATGCGGTGGCCAAGCGCGTCGCCAGCTGGGCCGACGGACACTTCAACCCGGTGGTGTTCCACGGCCCCTACGGCTTTGGCAAAACCCACCTGCTGAACGCCATGGCCTGGGAGGCCATGCGCAACGCCCCCGACAAGCGGGTGGTCTATCTCACCGCCGAGCGGTTCCTCTCGACCTTCGTGCGAGCGGTCATGGATCGCCAGACCGCGGCCTTCAAGGAAGAGCTGCGGGCCGCCGATCTGTTGTTGATCGACGACGTCCATTTCGTCGGCGGCAAGCAGTCGACCCAGGAAGAGCTGTTCCACACCCTGACCGCCTTGATGGAAGACGGACGCCGGGTGGTGTTCTCGGCCGATCGGCCGCCGTCCGGCCTGACCGAGGTCGACGCCCGGCTGCGCAGCCACCTGTCGGCCGGCCTGGTCTGCGGTCTCGAGCCGGCGGACGGCGCCCTGCGGCTTGGCATCCTCGAGCGCAAGCTCGACACCCTCGGCCGCCAGGCCGGCTTCCAGGGCACGGCGCGGCCAGAGGTTCTGCAGTTCCTCTCCGATCGCTTCACCGACAGCGTGCGGGAGCTGGAAGGCGCCCTCAACACCCTGATCGCCCGGGCCGGCGAGGACGTCCGTACCCTGAGCCTCGACGAGGCCCAGAACATCCTGCGGCCGCACCTGCGCGGCGCGGAAAAGCGGGTCACCGTCGATGACATCCAGAAGGCCGTGGCCGAACACTACAGCCTGCGCCAGGCCGATCTGCTGAGCGAGCGCCGCAACCGCGCCATCGCCCGGCCGCGCCAGGCGGCGATGTGGCTGGCCAAGCAGCTGACCACCCGCTCCCTGCCCGATATCGGCCGCCGCTTCGGCGGGCGCGATCACACCACGGTCATCCACGCCGTGCGGCGGATTGATGAGCTGAAGGCCGCCGACCCGGTGCTGACCCGCGACCTGGAGACCCTGGTCCGCAAGCTTCGCGGCTGACCGGGACAAGGGCGGAGACCTCACGGTCGCCGCCGCCGGTTGCCAGCCCGAGCGGCCCCTGTAGTCTGGCGATCCCGTCGGTCCAGGAGGTCCCCCGCATGATCCGCCGCAGCTTTCTCGCCGGTACCGCCGCCCTCGCCGGCGGCTCCCTGGTCGCCGGGCCTGTCCTGGCCCAGACCGCAACGCCCGGCGTCGTCCGCCTGATCATGACCACCGGCGAGGGGCCGCTGGTTCTGGAGCTCTACGGCGACAAGGCCCCGATCACCGTCGCCAACTTCCTGCGCTACGTCGATGCCGGTCTCTATAATCGCGGGGAGATCTATCGGGCCTCCCAGGCCCCCGGCGCGCCGGAAATCGGCCTGGTCCAGGGCGGGGCCCGCCCCGGAAAGCTGTTCCCGCCGATCGCCCATGAAAGCACGGCGATGACCGGCCTGACCCACGTCGATGGAACCCTGTCGATGGCCAGAGGCGCCCTGGGCACGGCCACCAGCGACTTCTTCATCATCTGCGGCGGCGCCCCCTATCTCGACGCCCGTCCCGATGGCGCCGGCGACGGCGCGGGCTATGCGGCCTTTGGCCAGGTGGTCGAGGGCATGGAGATCGTTCGCCGTATCCTGGAGATGCCCAAGACCCAGGAGGCCGAAAACCCGGTGATGAAGGGCCAGATGCTGGCCGCTCCGGTGCCGATCATCACCACCGTCAGGGCCTGACGGATTTTCTGCCAGGCGACGTCGGATCGCCGCAACGCCTTGCGTCCTTGGGGCCAGAGGCGCCCGGCGGCGCCGCAACCAGGAGACAGACAATGCGGGTCATGATGATCGTCAAGGCCTCGGCCGATTCCGAGGCCGGCGTGATGCCCACCAGCGAGATGGTCGAGGCCATGGGCGCCTACAACAATGCGCTGATCGCCGCGGGCGTGATGCTGGACGGCGCCGGACTGCACCCCAGCAGCCAGGGGGCCCGGCTGAACTATAGGAGTGGCAAGCCGGTGATCACCGATGGCCCCTTCACTGAAACCCGCGAGCTGATCGCCGGCTACTGGATCCTCAACGTCAAGGACTGGGACGAGGCGCTGGACTGGCTGCGCAAGGTTCCTCGCCCCGACTTCGGCACGGACGATGTCGAGGGCCTGGTCGAACTGCGCCGCTTCTTCGAGCCCGAGGATTTCGCGGGCGTCGCCTCGCCGGATATCATCGAGCAGGAAAAGGCCTGGCGCGAGGAGCAGATCCAGAAGGCCCCCAAGGTGTGAGCCGGCCAGAGGGCGGGAGGCGGGGGCGGACTATCCGCCCCGGGCGACGAACCAGCCGTTCCTGAAGGCCTCGTCCGCCTTGCCATAGAGGAAGGGCCCGCCGTCGGGCGTCCGCACCGAGCCGCCGGCCGCTTCCAGCACCGCCTGGGCGGCGGCGATGTCCCATTCGCTGGTCGGGCCGTGGCGCGGATAGATGTCGGCCGTCCCCTCGGCGATGCGGCACAGCTTGACCGAGCTGTCGAGGGCCAGGGTGGTGTCGAAATGATAGGTCTCCGCCAGCTTGCGGGCGGTCTCGTCCTTCATGGTGTGGCTGATCAGGGCCACCGAGGCGCCCTGCGGCCAGGGCCGCACCCGGCAGGGTTCGGCCGCGCCGCCGGCTTTGCGCTTCAGGGCCCCGTCGGGGCCGGTGAACCAGGTCTCGTCGCTGGCCGGGGCGCAGACGGCCCCGGCGGCGGGGCGGCGGTCCTGGATCAGGCCGATGTTGACCGTCCAGCTGGGATCGCCACGCACGAAGGCCTTGGTGCCGTCGACCGGATCGACCAGGAAAAAGCGCGGGCCGATGGCGTCGGGGGTCCCGAACTCGGACGCATGCTCCTCGGCGACGATCGGCACGCCGGGGAAGTGCTCGGCCAGGCGGCGGGTGATCAGCAGTTCGCCCTGACGGTCGGCTTCGGTGACCGGGCTGTTGTCGGCCTTGGCGTCAACCGTCAGGCCGGTGCGCCACAGCGGCAGGATCAACCGGCCGGCCTCCTCGACGATATCGGCCAGAATGGCGCCGATCGCCGCCGCGTCCTTCAGATTGCTCAAGCGTCCGTTCCCCCGTCATCGAAATCCACCAGCTCGAGCCGGATCACGGCGCCGTCGAGCGCCTGCTTGCCGGCATGCTCGAAGTCCACCGTCACCCGTCGGCCGATGCAGGACTGCACCTGACCCAGACCCCAGTCGGGTCGCCCGGGATGTCGCACCAGGGCGCCCGGTTCCAGAAGGGGGTCGATGGCTGACATGGGGTCGGGTCTAGAGCGGCTCAGGCCAAAGGGAAACCCGGTTTCGCCGCGCCGTCGCGCATGTAGGCGTTCATGCCCTCGACCAGGGCGTCGAACACCAGCCGCATCCGCCGGACCCCCTTGAGGTCCTCATGCATGACGATCCAGGTCTCCAGGTCGAAGCGGAAGGCGTTTTCCAGCACCGGCACAAGGTCGGGAGACCGGCGGGCGAGGGCGATCTGGCAGACCCCGAATCCGACGCCGGCGCGAACGGCCGCCAGCATGGCGACATCGCTGTCGGAGCGGAAGCTGAAGTCCTCGCGCCGCACGTCCATTCCCCGGCCGCGCAGCACCTCGATAAAGGGCGTCTCCCGCTCGAAGCCGACGAAGGGCAGGCCGCGCAGCGCCTCGAGGCTGGTCGGCAGGCCATGCGCCTCGATCAGCCGCCTGTGGCCGTGAAGGCCAAGGGCGATGGCCCCGATCCGCCTGGCCAACAGGGCTTCCTGCCGCGGCGGAGCCATGCGCACGGCGATGTCCGCTTCCCGCCGCAGCAGGTCCTCGTTGCGATTGCTGACCCCCAGTTCAATCACCAGGCCGGGGCGCCGTCGCTGAAGATCGGCGATGATCGGCGGCAGCACCTCGATGGCGATGATCTCGCTGGCGGTGATGCGCACCGTTCCGGTCTCGGCCGCGGCCTCGGCGCTGGCCGCCCGGGTGAAGGCCTCGGCCGCCGCCGCCATGGCCCGGGCGTGTTCGGCAAGCTGCATCGCGGCGGGCGTCGGGGTCAGGCCGTTGGGCGACCGGGTAAACAGGGCCGCGCCAAGGCCCGCTTCCAGATCGTCGATCCGCCGTCTCACCGTCGGCTGGGCCATCCGCAATCGCCGGGCCGCCCCGGAGAGGCTGCCGGTTTCCAGGACCGCAAGAAACGCCCGCTGGCCTTCCCAGTCGGTCGGCGCTGAAGGTCGTGTGCTCATCATTTTCATACTAGCTGACTGTCAAGCATCGCCAATTCTTTTCAAGCGTGGGGCGGCCCATTCTGTCGATGTCAGACAAGGAGACCGCGACATGACCTCGACCCGCATCGCTCTCGTCCTCGGCGCCACCGGCGGCGTTGGCGGCGAAACCGCCCAGGCCCTCGCCCGTCACGGATGGGCCGTTCGCGCCATGGCCCGCGACCCCGCCAGGGGCGCCGCCGCCCATCCGGCCTTCGACTGGCTGCGGGGCGACGCCATGGACCCCGACGCCGTTTCCCGCGCCGCACGGGACGCCGAGCTGATTGTTCACGCGGTCAATCCGCCCGGCTACCGCGGCTGGGCCCGCCAGGTGCTGCCGATGATCGACAACACCATCGCCGCCGCCCGCGCCTCGCGCGCCCGCATTCTGTTGCCCGGGACCATCTACAACTTTGGTCCCGACGCCTTCCCCCTGCTGGGCGAGGAATCGCCGCAGCATCCCGCGACCCGCAAGGGCGCCATCCGGGTGGCGCTGGAGGCCCGGCTGGAGGCGGCGGCGGTCGAGGGGGTGCGATCACTGATCCTGCGGGCCGGCGACTTCTTCGGGCCCCGTCCCGGCAACGGCTGGTTCGCCGACGCCATGGTCACGCCCGGCAAGCCGGTCAGCGAGATCCGCTATCCGGGGAAGGCCGGAGTCGGCCACGCCTGGGCCTATCTGCCGGATGTCGCCGAGACCTTCGCCCGCCTTGCCGACCGCGAGCGGGAACTGGGGCCGTTCGCCCGGTTCCACTTCGCCGGCCACTGGGATCATGACGGCGGCCAGATGATCGCCGCGATCCGGCGGGCGATGGGCGATCCCGATATCAGGGTCTCCGCCTTGCCCTGGTCGCTGCTGCCGCTGATCGCGCCGTTCAACGAGACGATGCGCGAGCTGATCGAGATGAAGGGGTTCTGGCGTACGCCGGTGGCGCTCGACAACGCACGGCTGGTCCACTTCCTGGGCGAGGAGCCGCACACCCCGCTGAACCGGGCGGTGCGCGACAGCATGGCGGCTCTGGACTGCCTGGAACGGCGGCGGCAGGCGGCCTGAGGAGGCCCGTCCGGGGCCGTCTCAGCGGTTGGCGCGGCGGCCAAATCAGCCCTAGAGTCGGCCCATGACCGAGATCGCCGATTCCGCCCACGACCCCTCCGCTGACGCCGCCGCCGACTCGCCGGACGGCGCGGGCCAGGTCGCCGATCCGGTCGATCTGGCGGCCCAACTGGCGGCGCGCCTCTGTCACGACTTCATCAGTCCGGCCAGCGCCATCGTCTCGGGTCTGGACCTGCTGGACGATCCCACCGCCCAGGACATGCGCGAGGACGCCATGACCCTGATCGCCCAGAGCGCCCGCAAGCTGGCCGACCTGCTGGCCTTCTGCCGCGCCGCCTTCGGCTCGGCCTCGACCACCGAGGTGTTCGACGCCCGCGATCTGGAAACCCTGGCCCGCGGCGTCTTCGGTCACATGAAGGCGGCGCTGGTCTGGGAGGTGGCGCCCAGTTCGATCAACAAGCCCGCCGCCCGCACCCTCCTGAACCTCGCCCAGATCGCCGGCACGGCCCTGCCCACCGGCGGAACGGTGACGGTCAGGGGCGTCGAGTCCGGCGGCCGGCTGGCGGTCAGCGTCGAGGGTTCGGGGCCGCGCGTGCGGCTCAAGCCCGAGGTGGCCGGCGGCCTGCTCGGAAAGCCCAAGGGCGACGCCATGGGCGGCGCCTGGATCCAGGCCTTCTACGTTCACAGCCTGGTCGCCCAGGCCGGCGGACAGGTGGCGGTCGAGGCGACCGACGAGGGTCTGACCCTGGCGGCCTGGGTTCCGGCCTGACGCCGGGCGGCAAATTTCTTAACGCCCTCATTCTCTCTTAACCGACGCGGCCCAAAACAGGCCTTCGGGGAATGGAGCGTTTGCGTCGTGAAGACCTGCCTTGTCGTCGATGACAGCCGGGTGATCCGCAAGGTGGCCCGCCGCATCCTGGAGGACCTCGGCTTCGAGATTGCCGAGGCCGCCGACGGGATGGAGGCGCTCGCCTGGTGTCGCGCGGCCATGCCCGACGCCATCCTCCTCGACTGGAACATGCCGGTGATGAACGGCGTCGACTTCCTGCGCCAGCTGCGGGCCGATCCTGGCGGCGACGCGCCCCGGGTGGTCTTCTGTTCCATTGAGACCGAACCGGACCGCATTCGGGAAGCCCTCGACGCCGGCGCCTGCGAATACATCATGAAGCCCTTCGACGGCGACATCATCGAGGCGAAGTTCGCCGAGGTGGGCCTGGTATGAGCCCGCAGGACGTCGAGCTGTTCGCCGCCCTGGCGCGGGCCCGCGCGGGGCTGAAGGTGGATCCGGCCAAGACCTATCTGATCGAAAGCCGGCTGGCGCCCCTGGCCCGGCGGGAAGGCTATCCGGGCATCGCCGAGATGGCGGCCGCCCTCCGGTCCCAGCGCGAGGAAAAGCTGATCTGGGCCGTGGTCGAGGCCCTGGCCAAGGGGGAGTCCGCCTTCTTCCGCGACCGCGCCCCCTTCGACACCTTTCGCAAGGAACTGCTGCCGACCCTGGCGCGGCTGCGCGGGGCCGAGCCGATCCGGGTCTGGAGCTGCGCCTGCTCCACCGGACAGGAGGCCTACAGCCTGGCGATGATCGCCGAGGCGGCCGAGGGGCTGCCGGCCGGCGCCCGGGTGGAAATCTATGGATCGGACATCTCCGAGCGGGCGCTGGAGAAGGCCCAGGCCGGCCTCTACACCCAGTTCGAGGTCCAGCGCGGCCTTCCCATTCGCCAGCTTCTGACCCACTTTGAAAAGGTCGAGGACAACTGGCGCCTGACTCCGCGCATCCGCCAGCGGGTCCGCTGGCGGCGGGTCAATCTGATCTCCGACCTGGCGGTCATGGGCCGCTTCGACGTCATCTTCTGTCGCAATGTCCTCAGCGGCATGGACCTGCCCTATCGCCGTCGGGTGCTGGAAAGCCTCGTCGCCCTGCTGCCGGCGGATGGGCTTCTGATCCTTGGCGCCAAGGAGACAGCGGAAACGGTCACCGAGGCCTTCCGGCCCGTCACCGGCCGTCCGGGGCTCTATGTGAGGAATCCCGCCTTCCGCGCCGCCGCCTGAGACTGGACGACCGCGTCGCTTCCTGCGCAATCTTTCCTTGCAAAAGGGAGGACTGCGGGATGCGTGGCGTGATGATCGGCCTGGCGGCCTCGGTGCTGTTGCTGGCGGGGGTCGGGGCCTCGGCCCAGGAAGCCGGCGTCGAAGAACTCGTGGTCACCGGATCGCGGATTTCCGACTACGATTCCAACAGCACGCCGCACGTGGTCCTGGTCAAGCGGGCCGACAATCTGATCATCCTGGTCAATGTCGTCTGCGACACTCGCGACGCCAGCCAGCGCCGCGACGAATTGCGGGCGACGCTGAAGGCCCTGATCCGGGCGGCGGAGAAGGATCCCGCCATTGAGCTGGGCGTCGGGGAGGAAGTGGTCGGCCGCTTTGGCGAGACCATGATCGACAGCCTGATCGGCCCGATGAGCAAGCCTGACACCAGCGCTGCGCGGCTGCTGATCAAGACCCGGGTGACCGCCGCAGACACCCTCGACTCGGCGACCGGCCGGATCAACGCCTTCATCAAGAAGACCCCGAAGGTGGGCCGCACCGAGGTGCTGGCCATCGGCAACTGGAATTTGACCCTGATCCGGCCGGAACAATATCGTGGAGACATCATCGCCCTTGTAGCCAAGGACGCCCTCGCCTCGGCCAGGGCGTTCGGCGACGACTACGGCGTCTCGGTCCAGGGGCTGCAACTGCCGGTCAGCTGGTACCAGTCGGGGCCTCTCGACCTGGCGCTCTACATTCCCTACCGGCTGGACGTGCGCACGAAATAGCCAGGGGGCTACCGCGCGCCGGAGAACAGCTTCTGCAGGAACAGGGTCTCGGCCTCGCGCTGGGCGTCGATGTTCTGCTTCTTGCGGAAGCCGTGACCCTCGTCTCCGGCCAGCATGTACCAGACCTCGCCGCCCTGGCCGCGCACCGCCGCGACGATCTGTTCCGCTTCGGTCCAGGGCACGCGGGGGTCATTGCGACCCTGGATGACGAACAGCGGCTTTGTCATTTGCGCCGTCAGGTTCAGCGGCGAGATCTGGTCGAACACCGCCTTCATCTTCGGATCGCGCTCGTCGCCGTATTCGGCCCGCCGCAGGTCGCGGCGATAGCCTTCGGTATTGGTCAGGAAGGTCTCGAAATTGGAGATGCCGACGATATCAATGGCCCCGGCCAGGCGGTCGGAATAGGCGGCCAGCGAGGCCAGCACCATGAAGCCGCCATAGCTGCCGCCGTAGACAACCACCCGGTCCTTGTCGAGGTCGGGCTGGGTGGCGATCCAGTCCAGCAGGGCGCCGATGTCCCTGACGCTGTTCTGGCGCAGCGGGCCGTTGTCGAGCTGGATGTAGCGCTTGCCGTAGCCGTCGGAGCCGCGGACGTTCGGGGCGATGGTCACCGCCCCCAGTTCCGCCGCCCAATACTGCCGGCGGGTGTTGAAGCCCGGCCGGTCCTGGCCCTCGGGACCGCCGTGGATGTCGATGATCACCGGCGCCTTGCCGTCGATCTTCGCCGGCTTGTAGACCCAGGCCGGCACGGTCAGGCCGTCGAAGGACTTGAAGCTGACCAGTTTGGGTTCGCGCAGGGCGGACAGGTCGAGGCCGCCGGCCTCGCTGGCGGTCCAGCGGGTCAGCTTGCCGTCGGCCGGGTCGAAGCTCCAGACATCGGCTGGCGAGGTGGCGGCGTTGAGGCCGATGGCCAGCCGCTTGCCGTCCGGCGAAAACTCCAGGGCCGTCAGCACCCCGACCGGCAGCTCGGGCTGCGGAACCGCCTGCCGGGTCCGCCAGCCCTGCACCACCACCCGGCTGCGCCCGCCCTCATTGACGCTGTAGGCCAGCAGGGCCCCGTCGTCCGAGAGGTCAAAGCGCTCGACATCCCAAGTCAGATCGGGCGGCGAGACCGGCGTGATCCTGCCGCTGGCCAGGTCGATCGCCACGAGCCGCTTGAAGTCGCTCCCCTGGTCGCTGAGCAGCAGCACCGCCTTGCCGTCCGGGGTGAACTGACCGCCGTCGTAGGAGACCGGGGTCTTCGACGGATTGAGCTCGGTGGTCTTGCCGCTGGCGATATCCAGCAGCCAGTATTTGCTGGAGACGGCCGAGAAATAGCGTCCCAGCAACAGGGTCTTGCCGTCCGGCGAGAAGGCGATGGGGGCGGTCGCGCCGGTCCCCTCGAAGGCCACGCGGCGGCTGGCCGGATCCCCGACGGTCATCACCACAACGTCGTAGTCGGGATCGCCCTTGCCGACCCGGGCCCAGGCCAGGGTCCTGCCATCCTTCGAGAAGACCATCGACTGGTTGCGCGTGCCCGGCTCGGTGAAGGCGACTTCCGGGCCGGTCAGGCCGGCCATGTAGCCCTGAAAATACTCGTCGCCGCCGGTGTCCTTGCTGAAGATGAAGTGATCGCTGGACCCCGGCACCGCCTCGGCGCCGGCGACCGGCTCGTCAAAGAAGGTCAGCTGTTCCCGGGCGGCGCCCGGTGCGGCGACCCGATGCAGCTGGCTGGTCTGTCCAAACCGGGTCGAGATCAGCATAGCGTCGTCGCCCAGCCACGACTGGAAGCCGGCCGAGCGGGCGTTCTGGTAGCGCCTCAGGGCCTCGCGAACCGCCGCGGGCGTCTGGGGAACATTCTCCAGGGTCAGGGTTCCGACAACGCGTTTGTCGACGGCGGGGTCCGCGGCCAGCGTCGCCATCGGGGCGGCGAGCAGGGCGCCGACAGCGCAGGAAAGCAGAATGCCGCGACGGATCATCTTCGATTGCCCCCGGAAGGAATTTGGCTTCAGGCCGGATCATACTCGCTGACCAGATGGCCCGGCGCCACCTCCTTCAGCCTGGGAACATAGACCGGCGCGGCCAGATCGTCCGACAGCTTCGACGGCAGGAACCTCAGCGCCGCCCTCGGATCGAGGGGCGAGGGCGGCTCGCCCGTCAGCCGGATACGGTTGCGGCTGCGCTCCACCGCCGGGTCGGGGATCGGGGCGGCCGACAGCAGGGCCTGGGTATAGGGGTGGCGGGGATCGGCATAGAGCTGCTCCCGCGAGGCCAGCTCCATCACCCGGCCGAGATAGAGCACCATCACCCGATGGCTGATCTCGCGAACCACCGCCAGGTCGTGGCTGATGAACATCATCGCCATGCCCATCTCTTTCTGCAGATTGATCAACAGGTCGATGATCTGGGCGCGGATCGAGACGTCGAGGGCGCTGACCGCCTCGTCGCAGATGACCAGTTTCGGCCGCAGGATCATCGCCCGGGCGATGCCGACCCGCTGGTTCTGGCCGCCGCTGAGCTCATGCGGATAGCGGTTGATCAGGTCGGGGGACAGGCCCGCCCGGCGCATCATCGCCGCCGCCTCGGCCTCGCGTTCGCGCCGACCCAACTCGGGGCGGAACACCTTCAGGGGTTCGGCGATGGAGTCGCCGATGGTCGAGCGCGGATCGAGGCTGGCCAACGGGTCCTGGAAGACGATCTGCAGGTCCTTGCGGGCCTTGCGCATGGCCTCCTCGTCGGCCCGGGTGATGTCGCGGCCCATCACGGTGATGGCGCCGCCCAGGTCGGCGCCGCCCTTGGGCAACAGCCTCAGGACCGCCCGGCACAGGGTCGACTTGCCGCAGCCGCTCTCGCCGACCACGCCCAGGGTCTCGCCCTGGCGAATGGAAAAATCGACCCCGTCGACGGCCCGCAACAAGACCTTGCGGCCCAGCAGTCCCTGACGGATGGGGAACCAGACCTTCACGTCCTCGCCCTGAACAACCACCGGGGCGTCCGCGGCGACGGGATCGAGCGTCGGCCGGCCGCCGCGATCCTCGCGATCGAGACGCGGAATCGCCTCCAGCAGGCTGCGGGTATAGTCGGTCTGGGGATTGGCGAAGATGTCGGCGGCGGCGCCCTCCTCGACATAGGCCCCGTCCTTCATCACGCAGACCCGGTCGGCCAGTCGCGCAATCACGCCCATGTCGTGGGTGATCAGCACCAGGGCGGTGTTGGTCTCGCGCTGCAACTCCGCCATCAGATCGAGAATCTCGGCCTGGACGGTGACGTCCAGGGCCGTCGTCGGCTCATCGGCGATCAGCAGGCTGGGCTCGCAGGCCATGGCCCCGGCGATCATCACCCTCTGGCGCATGCCGCCGCTCAGTTCGTGGGGATACTGGTTCATGCGCCGGGCGGCGTCGGGGATCCGCACCTTTTCCAGCCACGCCAGGGCCCGGGCCCTGGCCTCCTGGTCGGACAGGCCCAGATGCAGGCGCAGCGGCTCGGCGATCTGTTCGCCGATCTTCACATGCGGCGTCAGGGCCGTCAGCGGATCCTGGAAGATCATCGTCATCTTCGAGCCGCGAATGGCGTTCAGCGCGCGCGGCTTGAGGCCCATCAGGGACTGACCGTTGAACGTCGCCGAACCCGAGGCGCTGCCATTCTGGGCCAGCAGGCCCATGACGGCCATGAAGGTCTGGCTCTTGCCCGACCCGCTCTCGCCGACCACGCCCAGGCATTCGCCGGGGCGAACATCCAGTGAGACGCCGCGAACGGCGTGAACAACCCCGTCCGGGGTATCGAAATCGATTCTCAGATCGCGGATCGAAAGAACCGGAGCGGGAGAACTGGACAAGGGACAAGGCTCCGGGAGGAAAAGCCGCATGATAGCCATCGCTGGCTGACGCGCAAATGAACGGCCCCCGGGTGACGGCAGGGCGACTTCAAGAGGCCGGATCCGAGGCGCCGGCCGCGACAATCTTGCGCAGGTCCGAACCGGTACATTGCATCGATTTTAGGGGCCCATGAAGGGATTCTGGGCTAGATTGAATCGTCACATTCTGGAGTTGTCGCGTCATGCGGCCTTTCGATATTCAGCCTGTTGCCACCCCGCCCCAGGGCGAGATGACACCGGTTGTCCGGCAGCTTCTCGCCGCGGCCCCCTGGGCTTTGGTGGCGATCTTCGCCCTGGCGTTGCTGATCCGCTGATTTCGCAGGCGGGCCGTCGAAGACGTCCCGGCCGCGCCAAATCCTGTTGACATAGCGTTGGCCCGCCAATTGCAGTTCACCGTTCCAGCGACGGGAACTGGGGTATTTTGGCATGGACAAGCCTTTCTGGTGGCGTGAACGGCGGCGGGACGAACAACGCATTCGCCGTCCGACGGCCCGGGTGATTGTCGTCGGCAATGAGAAGGGTGGCGCGGGCAAGTCCACGGTCGCCGCCCTGATCGCCACGGCGATGATGTACCGCGGTTCCCGGGTGGCGGTGATCGACGCCGATCTGCGCCAGCAATCGCTTAGCCGCTTCCTGTCCAACCGCCGCCGCTGGCTGCCGGCCGCCGGCGTCGAGGCGCCGGTGCCCATGGAATACAAGCTGGCCGACGACACCGCCGCCCTGGCCATGGGCGACCCCGCCCGGGCCGTGGACTGTTTCGAGGAGGCCATCGGCCTGGCGATGGCGGAGTCCGATCTGGTGGTGGTCGACACCCCCGGGGCCGATACGCCGGTGTCCCGGTCGGCGCATCTCCAGGCCGACCTTGTGGTCACCCCGATGAACGACAGCTTCGTCGACTTCGACGTCCTGGGCCTGATCGATCCGCTCAGCCTGGAGCTCGTCCGGCCCAGTCTCTACACCCGGGTGATCCAGGAGGCCCGGGCGACCCGGGAATCCCACGGCTGCGAACTGGATTGGGTGGTGTTGCGCAACCGCATCGTCGGTTCCGATCCGCGCAACCGCGAGCGCCTGACCCACGGCCTGGAAGCTTTGGCCCGTCAGGCCGATTTCCGCATCGGCCCGTCGCTGCGGGAGCGGGTCGCCTATCGCGAGATGTTTCCCTTCGGCCTGACCATCGCCGACCTGTCTCCGGGGGTTCGCCCGGCCGACATCAGCGCGCCCCGCCTGGCGGCGCGAGAGGAACTCCGCGACCTGCTGATCGGCCTGAAGCTGATTCCGCGCCTCGCCCCGACGGTCGGGGTTGGCGATGGCGTCGCGGTCGCTCCGCTGGCCTAGCCGCCGCGCCGCTGGTAAGGCTCGCGCCGAACAGCAACGGGCCCCACATAGACGCCATGGCCAAGTCCCCCACCGCCCGCTCGGACCTGCCGTTCCGATCCCCCTACCGGCACGGCTTTGTCCGGGTGGCGGGATGCGTTCCCCTGACCGCCGTCGCCGACCCGGCGCGAAATGTCGATGAGGCGCTCGCCCTGATCGCCCGGGGACACGACCAGGGCGTGGCCCTGATGCTGTTTCCCGAGCTTGGCCTCTCGGCCTACAGCAGCGAGGACCTGTTCCATCAGGAGGCCCTGCTCGACGCCGTCGAAGCGGGTCTTGTCCGGCTGCTGGCCGAAACCCGCGATCTGGCCCCGGCCTTCGTGGTCGGGGCGCCGTTGCGGCTGGGCGTCAGCCTCTACAACACCGCCGTGGTCATGCAGGGCGGGGCCATCCTTGGCGTGGTGCCCAAGAGCTACCTGCCCAACTACCGGGAATATTACGAGCGGCGCTGGTTCGCGCCGGGCCTGGGCGTCCACGGCGCGACCGTGACCTTGGCCGGCCAGACGGTCCCGTTCGGCGTCGACCAGATCTTCGACATCCGGCTGTTCGGCGAGGTCGCGGCCACCTTCGGGGTGGAGATCTGCGAGGATCTGTGGACGCCGGAGCCGCCCTCGACCGCCGCCGCCCTGGCCGGGGCGGAAATCCTGCTCAATCTGTCGGCCAGCAACATCGTCATCGGCAAGTCCGCCGATCGCCACCTGCTTTGCGCATCCCAGTCGCTGCGTTGCCAGGCGGCCTATGTCTACACGGCCGCCGGCCCCGGAGAGTCGACCACCGACAACGCCTGGGACGGCCAGACGATGATCTTCGAGCTCGGCGACCAGCTGGCCGAGAGCGAGCGGTTTCCGACCGGTTCGGGCCTGACCTTCGCCGATATCGACATCCTGCGGCTGCGCCAGGAACGTCGACGGACCGTCACCTTCGGCGATGCCGTGACCGCACGGGCCCGGCCGCAATTCCGTCGCGCCGGCTTCGACATGACCGTCCCGACCGGCCCGCTGGCGCTGGAGCGTCCGCTGGAACGGTTTCCCTTCGTGCCCAGCGACACCGCCCGCCTCGCGGAGCAATGCCACGAGGCCTACAACATCCAGGTTCAGGGTCTCGCCCAGAGGCTCAGGGTCACAGGCCTCGAAAAGCTGGTGATCGGCGTCTCCGGCGGCCTCGATTCCACCCAGGCCCTGCTGGTCGCCGCCAAGGTCATGGACAGTCTTGGCTTGCCGCGGACCAACGTCCTGGCCTGGACCCTGCCCGGCTTCGCCACCTCGGAAGGCACCAGGGCCAACGCGTGGCGGCTGATGACGGCCCTGGGCGTCACCGCCGCCGAACTGGATATCCGCCCGGCCGCGCGGCAGATGCTGACCGACCTCGGCCACCCGGCGGGCCGCGGCGAGGCGGTGCATGACGTCACCTTCGAAAACGTCCAGGCGGGGCTGCGCACCGACTATCTCTTCCGCCTCGCCAATCTGCACCACGCCCTGGTGGTCGGCACCGGCGATCTGTCGGAACTGGCGCTGGGCTGGTGCACCTATGGCGTCGGCGACCATATGAGCCACTACAATCCCAACGCCTCGGTCTCCAAGACCCTGATCCAGCACCTGATCCGCTTTGTCGCCGGATCGGGCGAGGTGGACGCGGCGACCGGCGATGTGCTCCGCGACGTCCTCGACACGGAAATTTCTCCAGAACTGGTGCCGGCAAGCCACAGCGGCGAGACCCAGTCGACCGAGGCCTTCGTCGGCCCCTACGCCCTGCAGGATTTCAACCTCCACTATCTTGCACGCTTCGGTTTTGCGCCCTCGCGGATCGCTTACCTGGCGCTGGAAGCCTGGGGTCCCGAGAGCCGGCGGGCCTGGCCCCCGCAGATTCCGCCAAAAGATCGCAAAAGCTATGATCTGCTCGCGATAAAGGGGTGGTTGCGCCTGTTTCTGACGCGATTCTTCGCCAATCAGTTCAAGCGCTCGGCGGTCCCGAACGGTCCGAAAATTTCCTCCGGCGGGGCGCTTTCGCCGCGCGGAGACTGGCGGATGCCTTCGGACGCCAGCGTCGAGGCATGGCTGGCCGAGCTCGACGCCAACACCCCGGACGCGGCCTGATCTCGCCTGTCGGGCGAAAGCAGGCTTCCATAAGGGAAGGCTGGAAAAACACCGTCGGCTGGCGTAAGGTCGGACCCATCGTGTATGGCGCATGCGCCGAGCTGTCGATCAGGCGAATTTTTTCGGGAACCCTTGGGCCCCGAAGGCGTTTGGGAGGCAGCCGCGGTTTCGAGGGGTGTTCAGTCGGGCAGGGGGCGTTCATCGCCAACTCGCTGGAAGGGACGCTCACCGGGACCGTGCGGTGACTATGACCATGCCGGGCGATGACGCGTTGGCTAATAAGAGCGAGGGGCTCACCTTGAACAAGAAAGCATTGTTGCTGAGCGGCGTGCTCGGCGCCTTGGCGCTGGCGCCTCAGGCGATGGCCCAGGAAAGCGGCTGGTACGGGGCGTTTGACCTCGGCTACCACACTCCCGAGGGCTGGGACGCCGGCTCGTCCGGTCTCGCGACCGACGGCAAGCCGTACCAGTACAACTTCCAGCAGGAAGACAAGCTCGTGGGCTTCGCCCGGCTTGGCTACCAGGTCACGCCGCACTGGCGCGTGGAACTGGAAGGCGGCGTTCGTCCCGGTGATCTGGACAGCGTCCGCGGCAACCCGGGTCGTCCGAACCCGACCGCCGTCTGCAATCTCTCGACCACCGTCACCGCGGTGATCACCGCGCCCAACGGCTGCGCCGGTCCTGACGGTTCGTTCGTCTCCTACACCCTGATGGGGAACGTCATTTATGACTTCTTCCCCGACGCCTCCTTCCGCCCGTTCGTCGGCGCGGGCATCGGCGTGAACTACCTGAAGGCGGAAGTCTCCGGGAAGTTCAACTCGCTGGTCCCGGGCGGCGGCTTCGGCATGCATGACAACGACACCGCCTTTGCCTGGCAACTGCTTGGCGGCGTGGCGTTCGACATCACCGACCGTCTGACCGGCGACATCACCTACCGTTACCTCGACGGCAACGACGCCGTGCTGCACTCGACCAGCACCGGCAGCGCCCAACCGGGCGACTGGCAGGCGCCGTATCAGGACCAGTCGCTGACCTTCGGTCTGCGCTACAGCTTCGCCCCGGCCGCGGCTCCGCCGCCGCCGCCGCCGGTTGAGCCGCCGCCGCCGCCGCCGCCTCCGCCGCCTCCCCCGCCGCCGCCTCCTCCGCCTCCGGCGTATGAAGCGCGCGAGTTCATCGTCTACTTCCCGTTCGATCAATCGATCCTGACGCCGGAAGCCCAGACGGTGGTTTCGGAAGCGGCGCAGTACGCCAACGCCGGCAACGCCACCCGCATCGTGGTCGTCGGTCACGCCGACACCTCCGGTTCGGCCCAGTACAACGTCGGCCTGTCGCAGCGCCGCTCCAAGGCTGTCGCTGACGCCCTGGTCGGCATGGGCGTCAACAGCTCGACCCTCGCGGTCGACTGGAAGGGTGAATCCGAGCCCGCCGTCGCCACCGGCGACGGGGTGAAGGAACCCCTGAACCGCCGCTCGACGATCTCGATCAACTTC
>WGLL01000008.1 GCA_016125585.1 Caulobacter sp. | reverse complement strand
GATGTCCGCATAGGACTTCGCCGTCGCGCCGCCGGACTTGGCCAGCACCATGGTGATCGCCGCCGTCAGCGTCGTCTTGCCATGGTCAACGTGACCAATGGTGCCGATGTTGCAATGCGGCTTCGTGCGTTCGAACTTTTCCTTGGCCATCGTCTCTATACCTTCGCGCCGGCGGCGTGTTGCAGTGTTGCGGGTTTTGGAGCGGGTAGCCGGGATCGAACCGGCATCCTCAGCTTGGAAGGCTGCTGCACTACCATTGTGCTATACCCGCGCCTCCTGGCGGGGACGCCAAATTCTCTCCAGTGATCGATCCGGAACCCTGGCCGTCGTCAAGGAACGCCTGCATGCGCGTGGTGGGGGAAGAAGGACTCGAACCTTCGAAGCTTTCGCAGCGGATTTACAGTCCGCCCCCTTTGCCACTCGGGACATTCCCCCAGCGCGCATGCAGGCATTTCCTTGGCGGCGCGGCCCCTTCCGTCGTAACGGGAAGGACCAAGGCCCCAAATCGGAGCGCGTCTTATAGTGTCCTCATCTCGCGAACGCAACGACCGGAAAACAGGGAATCGTCCGCGCCCCGAAAAGCGTGAAAAGTCAGGCCCGCCAAGGGTTTCCGGCCGATCCGGCGGTCCGGACGCGAAAGATTGGCTGTGGGGCGTGCACGCGGTCGAGGCGGCTTTGGCGAATCCCCGCCGCGCCCAGGCCCGCCGGCTGCTGGCCACCGCCGACCGCGCCAGGGCGCTGAACGCGCGGTTCGGCCGCGCCGCGACCTTCGAAATTCTCGAGGGGCCTGAGATCGCCCGCCTGCTGCCCGCCGGGGCCGTCCACCAGGGGGTGGCGATGAAGATCGAGCCGCTGGAGCCGGTGTCGCTGGAAGACCTCGCCCTCCCCGCCTCGGGCGTCTTGCTGATGCTCGACCAGGTGACCGACCCCCAGAACGTCGGCGCCATCTTCCGCTCCGCCGCCGCCTTCGGCGCCCGGGGCGTCATCCTGCAGGATCGGAACGCCCCGACCCTCAGTGGCGCCCTGGCCAAGGCGGCCGTCGGGGCCGTTGACTGCATTCCCCACGCCTCGGTGGTCAACCTGTCGCGGGCCCTCGAACAGCTGGCGGAAATGGGCTGGCGGGCGGTGGGTCTGGCCGGCGAGGCGGACCAGTCCCTCGAGGCCGCCCTCGATGGCCAGCCGACGGTTCTGGTGATGGGTTCGGAAGGCGACGGCCTGCGCCGACTGGTCGCCGAACATTGTGACGTTTTGGCGAAAATACCCATGCCCGGCGGCTTCGAGAGCATAAATGTGTCAAACGCCGCGGCGATTGCACTCTATGAGAGCGCCCGGGCTCGCGCCTCGGGAGAACAGGTTACCCAAAAGTGAATTTTACGGTTCCAGTTCCCCCCAAGGCGTGATTTGCTCCCCGCCTCAATACGGGCGGCCTGACAATCCGCCATCCATTGTCGACATGGGATCGGGGGTTCCGGTGGCGAAAAACTGGTTGATTTCTGCAGCATACGGCGCGTCCGGGTTGGCGCTTCTGGCCCTGACCGGCTGCGGCGGCGGCGCGCCGGAGGACGGCTACGGCGGGCCGGGCCCCTCCGCCTATGAGGCGCCGCGGGACTCCACCGACCTGATGGGCGGCGACACCGCCCCCCCCGACGACAGCGGCCTGGTCGGCGGTCCCCGCGACTTCACCGGGATGGACCCCATCCCCAATCCCGAGAACCTGCCGCTGCCCCTGCGCCAGCAGATCTACGGCCACAAGTTCGACCATCTCAAATACAAGCCGCTGCCGGGCCAGATCGTCGAGGTCGAGGCCAATGTGACGCCCGGCGCCCCGCTGCGGTCGTGGCGCAAGGCCGACGGCACCCTGGTGGTGGCGATGCGGCCCATCGCCAATCCCGAGGACATGACCCCGCGTGAGCGTCGCCTCGTCTATGGCAAGCGCTACGCCCCCCGCGCCAGCTCGGCGCCGCGCCATAACCGCAACTGGCTCCACCCCAAGCCGAAGCTCAGGCCGGCGGCGCCGGTCGCCGCGGCCCAGGCTCCCCGGCCCGCGCCCGCGACCCGGCCCGCCCCCGCGCCGAAAGTCGTCGCCGCCCCGCCGCCGGTAAAGGCGGTCCCGCCGCCCGTCGTCGCCCCGGCGCCCAAGCCCGCCCCGGTCGCCGTCGCTCCCGCGCCAAAGGCCCCGCCGGTCGATCCGAAGATGACCCAGCTGTCGTCCAGCGTCGGCCCCGAGGTCGCCAGGGGCGCGGTCCTGACCGTGCCCGACAGCCTGGCCAAGGGTGAGGAGTCCAAGGTCACCCTGTCCCTGCCGGTCAACCTGCTCGACCTGATCCAGAAGGAAGCCGGCAAGCTGGGGCTGACCAGGGCCGCCAGGAAGGCGGAGGTCTCGGCCACCCTGACCGGCGACGGCTACACCATCACCCCCAACGCCGCCCAGACCCAGACCCTGAAGACCGGCGAGGCCGCCAGCTTCGACTGGACCGTCAAGCCGGGCGACGGCGAGAAGACGCCGCTGAAGGCCACCGTCAACGGCGCCCTGACCGGTCAGAAGGGCAAGCCCCAGACCTTCTCCCTGGCCACCCTGGAACAGACCATCGCCCGCACCGTCGAGACGGCGAAATCCCAGGCCCGCAAGTGGGGACTGCCCAGCCTCGACAAGCTGGCCCTGCCGGGTCTCAAGCCGATCACCGTCGGCGGCCAGGTGATCCCGCCCGGCGCCACGACCGCCGGGATCATCGTCTTTGTGCTGCTGCTGATCCTGCTGGCCATGGCCCGGGCCAGCGCCGGACGCCGGGCCCGCGCCGAGCGTCGCCGCAAGTTCCGCACCATGACCGACTACAATCACGCCGAGGAAGACGCGCCCGCCCCGGAGTCCCACGCCGGCCACACGGCCCATCCGGTGGCGGCCGCGGCCGGCTATGAGGCCGGGTCCTCGGCCATGACCTTCGCCCCGGTCGAGGAGGCCTCGGCCCATCCGGAGCATGAGGCCCACCCGCCGGAAGGGTCCCACGCCGGCGAGGCCCATCCCGCCGAAACCGCTCACGCCGAAGACCACGCCGAGGCCCCGGAAGCGCATGCCGGGCATGGCCATGCAGAAGAGGCGCATGCCGAACAGGCTCATGAGGGTCACGGCGACCCCGCCCATGATGACCACGCGCACGACGGCCACGCTCATGACGATCACGGGCACGCGGCGGGCGAGAACCATGCCGAGGACCATCACCACCGCGAGCATGAACACGCCTGATCGGTTCGGTCTCGCGTGAAGACAACAGCCGTCGACTCCTTGTCAGGGGCCGACGGCTGACGCATTGAGGGCCCATGTTCGAGACACTCTTTGGCGCGGATCTGGCGGGCGCGGGCGCGGCCCTCCTGCAGGTCCTGATGATCGACCTGGTCCTGGCGGGGGACAATGCGGTGGCCGTGGGCCTGGCCGCCGGCGGCCTGCCGCAGAAGGATCGCAGGAAGGCGATCATCTACGGCCTGATCGCCGCGGTGATCCTGCGCATCGGTTTCGCCCTGATCACCGTCCAGCTGATGGCCATCATCGGCCTGCTGCTGGCCGGCGGGGTGCTGCTGCTGTGGGTCTGCTGGAAGATGTGGCGGGAAATCCGCGAGCAGGCGGCCCACGACGAGGCCGACGCCCAGGCCTCCCTGGCCGGCGAGCCCTCCCAGAACCCGCGCGTGCGCCCGGCCAAGTCGTTCGGCGCCGCCTTCCTGCAGATCCTGATCGCCGACGTCTCGATGAGCCTGGACAACGTCCTGGCCGTGGCCGGCGCCGCGCGCGAGCACCCCGGCGTGCTGGTCTTCGGCCTGCTGCTGTCGATCGCCCTGATGGGCGTGGCCGCCAGCTGGATCGCCCGCCTGCTGCACAAGCATCGCTGGATCGGCTACATCGGCCTGGCGATCGTCCTCTATGTCGCCCTGCACATGATCTGGCAGGGTCACCGCGAGGTGGTGGTCCGAACCGACAACACCGCCGTCTACAACCAGTACGCCCCGGCCCTGATCGACATCACCCCGCAGGAAGCGGCGAAGTACCAGCGCCGCTGACCCGCTCTCCCCGCCATCCCGGGCGCCCACAGGGCGACCCGAGACCCAGAAGTGACGGACCCGACTATCAAACGCAGCGTCCCAGTCCGCGCACTGCACCCCTGGGTCCCGGCGCTCCGCGCTCCGCGCTACGGCCGGGATGACGGATGAGGGATCATCCCCCGGATCCCTCGATCGGGGACTTCACCGGCGCGGTTGCCGACCCCGGCGGCGGGGCGGTCAGCATGGCGAAGGCCAGGACCAGGGCTGACACCGCCCACAGGGCCGCCGCCCCGATCGTCTGCCAGGTCGCATCCCGCTGCACGGGCGGCTTCAGCAGCCCCCGGGCATAGGCCAGGGCCTCCGGCTCGATAGCGGAATCGCGGATCGACATGGGCCGATCATCACCCGGCGCGCTCAAACGGCAAGCCCCCGCCTGACAGAGCCGTTTGCCTTCCGCGCCAACACCGCTAGAAGCGACCCATGATCCTGGTGATCGATAACTACGACAGCTTCACCTACAACCTGGTTCATTACCTCAATGAGCTGGGCGCGGAGACGCTTGTCCGCCGCAACGACGCCCTGACGGTGAGCGAGGCCCTCGGCCTGCGCCCCGCCGCCGTCCTGCTGTCGCCCGGTCCCAAGGCCCCGGCCCAGGCCGGCATCTGTCTTCAGCTGCTGCGCGAGTCGCCCGCAGACCTGCCGATCTTCGGGGTCTGCCTCGGTCACCAGGCCATGGGCGAGGCCTTCGGCGGCGAAGTGGTCCGGGCCAAGGCCATCATGCACGGCAAGACCAGCCCCATCTTCCACGAGGGCAAGAGCGTCTTCCGCGACCTGCCCAACCCCTTCACCGCCACCCGCTACCACAGCCTGTCGGTCGACCGCGCCAGCCTGCCGGCCGAGCTTGAGGTGACCGCCTGGACCGAGGACGGCGAGATCATGGGCCTGGCCCACAGGACCCGGCCGATCCACGGCGTGCAGTTCCACCCCGAATCCATCGCCACCGACGGCGGTCACCATCTGCTCGCCAATTTCCTGGATCTGGCCAATGTGCCGCGCACGGCGGCGGTCTGATCCGCCGATGTCCGCCGTCCCCGCCCTCCTGCCAGAAGCCCGCTGAATGTCCGACGCCTTCAAGCCCCTCCTCGCCCGCCTGGCGGACGGCCAGACCCTGCTGGAAGACGACGCCGAGGCCTTCTTCGCCGCCTGCCTGCGCGGCGAGCCGACCCCGGCCCAGATCGCCGCGGCGGTCACCGCCATCCGCCTGCGCGGCGAGACCGTCGGCGAGCTGACCGCCTGCGCCCGGGCCATGCGCCGCGCCGCCGTGACCCTGGATCACCCCTATCAGGTGGTCGACACCTGCGGCACCGGCGGCGACGGTCTGCACACCTTCAACATCTCCACCGCCAGCGCCCTGGTCGCGGCCGGCGGCGGGCTGAAGATCGCCAAGCACGGCACCCGCGCCCTCTCCTCCCGCTCCGGCTCCTCCGACGTCCTGGCCGCCCTGGGCGTCAGGATCGACGCCGGCCTGGAGCAACAGCGCCGCGCGCTGGACACCGCCGGCATCTGCTTCCTGTTCGCCCCGGCCCACCACAGCGCCATGCGCCACGTCCTGCCGGTGCGCGCCGAGCTGGGCTTCCGCACCATCTTCAATCTGCTCGGGCCCCTGTCCAACCCGGCCGGCGCCCGCCATCAGGTGCTGGGGGTCTATGACCCGCGCCTGCTCGAGCCCATCGCCCGGGTGCTGGGCGCGCTCGGCGCGGAACGGGCCTGGACCGTCCATGGCTCGGGCATGGACGAGATGACCGTCACCGGCCCGACCATGGTCTGCGAATGGCGCGACGGCGGGGTGCGCAACTTCAACATCACCCCCGAGGCCGTGGGCCTCGCCAAGCACGCCCAGGACGAACTGACCGGCGGCGATCCGGCCTTCAACGCCGCCGCCCTGGCCCGGATGCTGGACGGCGAGGCCGGCGCCTACCGCGATGTCACCCTGCTCAACGCCGCCGCCGCCTTCCTGGTCGGCGGCAAGGTCGAGACCCTGCATGAGGGGGTCGAGCTGGGCGCCGCGGTCATCGACGACGGCCGGGCCCGCGCCGCCCTCGACGGCCTGATCGCCGCGACCAACAGCTGATGACCGACATCCTCGCCCGCATCGCCGCCTACAAGCGCGAGGACGTCGCCGCCCGAAAGCTGGCCACGCCGATGGTCAACACCGCCCTCGCCTCCCCGCCCCGCGGTTTCCGCCGGGCGCTGGAAGACCGCTCGGCCGACGGCCGCCTCGCCCTGATCGCCGAGATCAAGAAGGCCTCGCCCTCCAAGGGCCTGATCCGCGCCGACTTCGATCCGCCGGCTCTCGCTCGGGCCTATGAGGCCGGCGGCGCCGCCTGTCTCTCCGTCCTCACCGACGCCCCCAGCTTCCAGGGCGATGACGCCTATCTCGTCGCCGCCCGCGCCGCCGTCGCCCTGCCCTGCATCCGCAAGGACTTCCTGGTCGATCCCTGGCAGGTGGCCGAGAGCCGCGCCCTGGGCGCCGACGCCATTCTGGTCATCATGGCCATGATCGACGACGCCCTCGCCGCCGACATCATGGCCGAGGCCGCCCGCCTCGGCATGGACGCCCTGGTCGAGGTGCATGACGAGGCCGAAAAGGACCGCGCCCTGGCCCTCGGCGCCACGCTTCTGGGCGTCAACAATCGCGACCTGCGCAGCTTCGTGGTCGATCTCGCCGTTACCGAACGACTGGCGACCGATCTGCCCGCCGGAGTGCTGCTGGTCACCGAGAGCGGCGTCTTCACCGCCGCCGACGCCGCCCGCATGGCCGCCGCCGGGGCCCGCGCCATGCTGGTCGGCGAGAGCCTGATGCGCCAGGACGACGTGACGGCCGCGACGCGGGCCCTGCTGGCCTAACCGGCCGCCGCCGTCCGCAGCGACGCCACCTCCGCCGCCGGCGACGCCCCCCGGCGGCCCATGGTCCAGTTGCCGCTGACCCGCACCTTGGGATTGGGCGCCGACCAGATTTCGCCGCCATCGTCCAGGGCCACCACCCAGATCAGATGGTGCTCCTGGCCATAGTCGATGACAGCGAAGGCATAGCCCTTGCCCTTGTCCTCGACGGTGACCGGCAGACAGGGGTCCAGTTGGGTGAAGCTCATGGGAACACGCGGCGCCAGGGGAACGATCACAGCCTAACCAACAGCCGCCTCACCCGTTCCCGGCGGGGCGAGCGGACCGGAATATGTCTGGACATATTTGTTTGGCCCCCATCGTTGCGCGCCTCGCAGCGGCTCCCAGAACGAAATCGGATTCGGCGATCCTGCCGGCCGGATGTGGGCTGATCGGCCCCGCATCGACCCACATCCGGCGACATCCGACCACCTTCCGGCCCACGCCCAAGGCTACAATCTCGCGGCCCCGACCTACGCTGCGGGCACAGTTTTTTCAATGATTTCAACAGCACGCGCCGTCGCCAGCCCGCCGGCCGCCGACGGACGCGGTATAATGGCAGGTCGCTTCGATAGACCTCACGGCAAGCGTCGGCTGGTTAACTTGACAGAAAGAAAGAACACCTAGAGAACATTGCCATCGTTTGCGATTTGTTCCCCGACAGTCGCGCCTGGAGAGACGGCCCATGCTGACCCGCAAGCAGCACGAACTTCTGATGTTCATCCATGAACGGATCAAGGAAACGGGAGTCTCGCCCTCCTTCGACGAGATGAAGGACGCCCTGGACCTGGCGTCGAAGTCGGGTATCCACCGGCTGATCACCGCGCTCGAGGAGCGCGGCTTCCTGCGCCGGCTGGCCCACCGGGCCCGGGCGCTGGAGGTGGTCAAGCTGCCGCAACAGGCCACGACCTCGGCTCCGGCCGGCGGACGACAGACCTTCCGGCCACAGGTGGTGGAGGGCTCGCGCCCGGCCGCTCAGGCGCCCGAACCGGCCAATGATGTCCGCGAGCTGTCGGTGCTTGGCCGCATCGCCGCCGGGGTGCCGCTCGACGCCATCCAGCACGAGCGCGACCGGCTGATGGTGCCGGAAACCATGCTCGGCGCCGGCGAGCACTACGTCCTGGAGGTCGAGGGCGACTCGATGATCGAGGCCGGCATTCTCAACGGCGACTATGTGGTCATCCGCCGGACCGACACCGCCACCAGCGGCGAGATTGTCGTCGCCCTGGTCGAGGGCGAGACCGCCACCCTCAAGCGTTTGCGTCGCAAGGGCGCCTCCATCGCCCTGGAAGCCGCCAACCCCAAATACCAGACCCAGATCTACGGCCCCGATCAGGTCGCCGTGCAGGGCAAGCTGGTTGGTCTGATCCGCCGCTATCACTAGCGGTGAAACGGGGCGCGAAGGCTTCGCGCCCCGCCACACATTTTGCCCGATGCTTCAGTCGCTTATCGGGCCATTCTCAACGGAATGGGTCCAGGGTCGCCGGCCCCTGAGCGGTTCGGCCCAGACGATCTTCCAGTCCTCGCCGCGCCGGTAGAGTTCGGCCGCGCCGCCCGCCGCGAAGGCTGCCGCGTCCAGCACCAGGCCGGCCGGGCAATCGGCCGGCGGCGGCGCCGGGGATCGCAGCACCAGCACCTCGGCGCGGCACAGCCCGGCCAGGTCCTTTGCGCCGGGCATGCGCCGCTGGTTCCACTGCGCCACCCCGCCCTCCCCGGTCGCCAGGCACCGGCGGCGGTTGCAGTCGAACAGGCTGGCGGAGGCCGCGTCATCCAGCACAAGCCCCCGGCGGCGGGACCAGACCTCGAGGGCGAACCGCCGGCTGTTCGCCCGCGCCGGAATGGCCTGATCGCCGCGCCGCACGGCCACCGCCGAGCCGTCCGAGGAAATCCAGATGTCCGGCGCCGGCGGTCTTGGCCACAGGGCCACCGACAGGGCCAGCGGCAGCCCCAGCCAGCGCAGCCGCCCTCGCCACAGGCAGAGGATCAGGATGCCGAGAAAGGCCATGGGCAGGGTCCAGGCGGGCCCGCTGGCGACCGTCACCACCGATCCCGGCGTGGCGGCGGTCCGCTCGGCGATGGTGGTCATCAGGTCGATGGACCAGCCGGCCACTGTCAGGAACGGTCCGCCCAGGCCCAGCGGCTCGAGCGCCGCCCCGATCGCCAGGGCCGGCATCATCACGAAGCTGGAGATCGGCGCGACCAGCAGATTGGCGACCAGCCCATAGCTGGCTACCCGGTTGAAGTGATGCATGGCGAAGGGCCCGGTGGCCATGCCGGCGACCAGGCTCATGGCGATGCTGGCCACGACCCAGCCGCCCATCGCTTGCGGCAGCCGGATCCACCAGGGCGTCTGGATCTCGCGCACCGGCCGGGGTAGCGCCTCGACCAGGGCCACCAGTGCGGCGGTGGCGGCGAAGCTCATCTGGAAGCCCGGCTGGGTCGCCGCCTCCGGCTGCACCGCCAACAGGATCATCGCCGCCACGGCCAGGGCGTCGAGGCTGATCGCCCTCCGGTCGAACAGGATGGCCAGGAAGGCGACGCTGGCGGTCACCGCCGCCCGCACCGCCGGCGGCGGGGCGCCGGAGACGACCAGATAGGTCGCCACCGCCGCCAGCCCGAGCAGGGCCGCCGCCTTCTTGCCGTTGATCCTCAGGGCCAGCCACGGCCAGGCCGCGACGAGAAGACGCCCGAGGGCGAAGACGAACCCGCCGACGATGGCCATGTGCAGACCGGAGATCGACAGGATATGCGCCAGTCCCGAAGCCCGCATGGCGTCGGTCTGCTCCTGGCTGATCCAGGCCTCGTGGCCGGTCACCATGGCCGCCGCGATGCCGCCGGACCGGGGGCCGGTGTCGGCGACGATCCGCCGCGCCAGGCTCCAGCGCATGGCGTTGATCCGCATCAGCAGCCGCAGCTGCGCCGGCGGCTCGGCCAGGGCGACGACTCTGGGGGCGACCACCGCGAAGCCGACGCCCCCGACCCGGTCGAACCAGGCGTCGCGGGCGAAGTCATAGGCTCCCGGGCTGGCCGGCGGCGGCGGCGGTCCGAGACCCGCCCGCAATCTCAGCGGCGTGCCCGGGCCCACCATGCCGTCAGGGCTCACCGTCACCCGGATTCGGAACGGCAGCTCCGCGGTGTCCAGGCCGTCGATCCGCGTCGGGGCGATCAGCAACCGCCCGCCGCCCGTTCCCCGGCGGGCGACATCGACCACCCAGCCCTCCACCTGCACCGGCTTGTCGAAATCCGGCGACACCGGCGCCCGAACCATTTCCGTCCGCACCTTCCCCGCCACCGCGCCGAGCACCAGCAGTCCGGCCAGGACCGCCGGCAGGATGGCGTTTCCGCCCCGCAGCCATCGGCCCAGTCCAAGCAGCAGGGCGACGGTCAGGCCGCCGCCGAGCAGCGCCGCCCAAAGGGGCGGTTCCACCGGCGCCCCCATGTATCCGGCCGCGCCGAAACCGAAGGCGACCGGGGCCCACAGCCGCCAACGGCTCTTCTGGGCGACGATCTCGGCGGCGGGGGTAGGACCGGCGGAAATCCACGTGCTAAGACGCGCCCCCAACCGCCATCCGCGAGACCCGATGTCTTCCGCCAAGCCTGTCGTCACACGGTTCGCCCCTTCGCCCACCGGGTCTCTCCATATTGGAGGGGCAAGAACGGCGTTGTTCAACTCCCTGTATGCCCGCCACACCGGCGGCAAGTTCCTGTTGCGGGTGGAAGACACCGACCGCGAGCGTTCCACCGAGGCCAATGTCCAGGTGATCCTCGACGGCCTGCGCTGGCTGGGCCTGACCTGGGACGGCGAACCGACCTTCCAGTACGCCCGCGCCGATCGCCACCGCGAGGCGGTGCAGCAGCTGCTGGACGCCGGCAAGGCTTATCGCTGCTGGCTTTCGGGCGACGATCTGACCGCGGCCAAGGACGCCGCCCGGGCCGCCGGCCACGCCCTGCGCTCGCCCTGGCGCGACAAGACCCCGACCGCCGCCGACCTCGCCCGCCCCCACGTCGTCCGCTTCCGCGGCCCGCTCAATGGCGACGCGGTGGTCGACGACCTGGTGCAGGGCACAGTGACCTTCCGCAGTCGCGACCTCGACGACCTGATCCTGCTGCGCTCGGACGGCGGCCCGACCTACAATCTCGCCGTGGTCGTCGATGACCACGACATGGGGGTCACCCACGTCATTCGCGGCGACGACCACCTCAACAACGCCGCCCGCCAGCGCCTGCTCTATGAGGCCCTGGGCTGGGACATTCCGGCCTTCGCCCACATCCCGATGATCCACGGTCCCGACGGGGGAAAGCTGTCCAAGCGCCACGGCGCCCAGGCCGTCGGCGAGTTCGCCGACATGGGCTATCTGCCCGAGGCCCTGCGCAACTACCTGGCCCGGCTGGGCTGGAGCCACGGCGACGACGAGCTGTTCGACGATGAACAGGCCGCCGCCTGGTTCGATGTCGCGGATGTGAACAAGGGCGCCGCCCGGCTCGACTGGGACAAGTTGAACCACGTCAACGCCCACTACATCCGCCTGTGCGACGACGACCGGCTGGCCTCACTGGTCGCAGAGGTCTATGGGCGCCGGGACGAAGCGCTGTCCGCCCTGCATGTCGCGCGCCTCGCCGCCGCCATCGGCCTGCTCAAGGATCGCGGCAAGACCCTGGTCGAACTGGCCGACCAGTGCGCCTTCCTGTTCCACCAACGCCCTGTTTTGATTGATGAAAAGACACAGGGCCTGCTGACCGACGAGACCCGCGCGCGGCTGCGGCGCCTGTCGGATCGCCTGGCTGCGGAGAATCACTGGAGCCCCGAGGCGCTTGAACCTGTGCTCAAGGCCTTCGCCGAAAGCGAGGGGGTGGGCTTTGGCAAGATCGGCCCGCCGCTGCGTGGACTCCTGACCGGCGGGCGCCCCTCGCCCGACCTCGGACGGACCCTGGCGGCTCTGGGAAAGGCCGAGACTCTCGGCCGCATGGAGGATGCGCTTTCGCCTGACGCGTGAGGCGTTATAAGCGCACGAAACATACGTTTAAGTTCAAGAGAAAGGACGGGGGCATGGCTGACAAGGCGACGCTGACCATCGGAGACAAGAGTTTCGAACTGCCGGTGCTGACGGGGTCCGCGGGTCCCGATGTGCTGGACGTGCGCAAGCTCTACGGTGAGGCGGACGTCTTCACCTTCGATCCCGGTTTCACCTCTACCGCCAGCTGCGAGAGCAAGATCACCTACATCGACGGTGACGCCGGCATCCTGCTGCACCGCGGCTATCCGATCGACCAGCTGGTCGAGAAGTCGAGCTTCCTGGAGGTCTGCTACCTGCTGCTGCACGGCGAACTGCCGACCGCGGCCGAGTTCTCCAAGTTCGACAAGAACATCACCTATCACACCATGCTGCACGCGCAGTTCGATCGCTTCTTCGAGGGCTTCCGCCGCGACGCCCACCCGATGGCGATCATGACCGGCGCGGTCGGCGCCCTGTCGTCCTTCTACGCCGACAGCATCAATGTCGATGATCCGCGCGAACGGGAGATCTCCGCCCACCGCCTGATCGCCAAGATGCCGACGATCGCGGCGCGGGCCTTCAAGTACCACATGGGCCAGCCCTTCATCTCGCCGCGCAACGAGCTGTCCTATTCGGAGAACTTCCTGCGCATGTGCTTCGCCGTTCCGGCCGAGGACTGGCAGCCGAACCCGGTCCTGACCCGGGCCATGGACCGGATCTTCATCCTCCACGCCGATCACGAGCAGAACGCCTCGACCTCGACGGTGCGACTGGCCGGCTCGTCCGGCGCCCATCCCTTCGCCTGCATCGCCGCCGGCATCGCCTGCCTCTGGGGCCCCAGCCATGGCGGCGCCAACCAGGAAGCCCTGGAGATGCTGGAAGAGATCGGGACCGTCGACAAGATTCCCGAGTTCATCGAGGGGGTTAAGGCCCGCAAGTACAAGCTGATGGGCTTCGGCCACCGCGTGTACAAGAACTTCGACCCCCGGGCGACCGCGATGCAGAAGACCTGCCACGAGGTCCTCGGCGAGCTGGGCATCAACGACCCGCTGCTGGAAGTGGCGATGGAACTGGAGAAGATCGCCCTCAGCGATCCCTACTTCATCGAGCGCAAGCTCTACCCGAACATCGACTTCTATTCGGGCATCACCCTGCGGGCGATGGGCTTCCCCTCGACCATGTTCACCGTGCTGTTCGCCCTGGCTCGCACCGTCGGCTGGATCAGCCAGTGGAAGGAAATGTTCGAGGATCCGGGTCGCAAGATCGGTCGTCCGCGCCAGCTCTACACCGGCGAGACGCAGCGCGACTACCTGCCCCTCGACAAGCGCTAGGGCCCGCGCGGCGCGATGGATGCAAGGATCGCCCCCATCGCGCCGGACCAGCTTCCGGACCTCTGTCCGGCGCTCTGCGACATCCTGATCGAAACCGTGGGCCTGGGCGCCAGTGTCGGCTTCCTGGCTCCCCTGTCTTACGACGACGCCCTGACCTTCTGGCGGGGCTGCGGCCGGGCGCTGGAAGCCGGGGATCGCCTGATGTGGGGCGCCTGGCTTGGCGAGACCCTGGCCGGCACGGTGCAGCTGGTCGTCGGCATGCCCGGTAATCAGCAGCACCGCGTGGACCTGGTGAAGCTGATGACCCTGCCGCGCCTCAGGGGCGGCGGCATCGGCGCCGCCCTGACCCTGGCGGCCGAGGCCGAGGCGGCGCGTCTGGGCAAGACCCTGGTTGTGCTCGACACCGTCGCCGGCAATCCGGCGCAGCGGCTGTATGAGCGGCTTGGCTATCAGGCCGCCGGGATCATTCCCGACTTTGCCCGGTCCAGCGCCGGACCGCTGGAGCCGACCTGCATCATGTTCAAGCGGCTCGGTCCGCCAGAATCCTGAGCACGGTGTCGGCGGCGGTTTCCGACGGATCGACCGCCGGCCGCCCCATCTTCTCGACCGCCGCGAACTGGTCGGCGATCTGGGCTTGGCGAAGGGCCTCGTCGTCCAGCCGCTCGGCGACGGCGGCGGCCAGCTTCTCGCCGGTGCAGTCGTACTGCAGCAGTTCGGGCGCCACCATCCGACCAGCGGCGATGTTGAACATCGTCACCCAGGGAGACTTGAACACCAGCATCGCCAACCGGTAGCTGACCGGCCCCAGCCGATAGGCCACCACCATCGGACAGCCCGCCAGGGCCAGCTCGGTGGTCACCGTGCCGCTGCAGGCCAGGGCCACGGCGCCGGCGACAAAGGCGTCGTCCTTCAGGCCCGCGTCCTCGATGATATCCGCCTTGAACGGCCAGTTCGCCGCCCGCGCCCTGACCGCCTCGGCCACCGTCGACGCCACCGGAACCACAACCCGCAGGTCGGGGCGCGCAGCCGTCAGGCGGGCGACCGCCTCCTCGAAATGCGGCAGGACATGCTTGATCTCGGCCGGCCGGCTGCCCGGCAGCACCAGCAGGATCGGATCATCCGGACCGGCGCCGATATGCGCGCGCAGCCGCGCAGGGTCGGCCGCTGAAAAGTCCCGGATCAGCGTCGGATTGCCGACGGTGGTCACCGCCAGGCCTTCCCGCTCGAACCACGGAGCATCGAAGCCATGGATCGACAGCAGATGGTCAACCGCCTTGGCCAGGGTCCTGGCCCGCCCCGGGCGGCTGGCCCAGACCTGGGGGCCGACATACTTGACCAGCGGCAGCTTGGGATCGAGAGCCCGCAGGGCGTTGGCGACCCGCAGGGTAAAGCCCCAGCTGTCGATCAGCACCGCCACGTCCGGACGCTCGCGGGCCGCCAGGGCCGCGGTCTCCCTGACCTTGCGCCGAACCATCGGCAGGGCCCGGACCCCCTCGATGATCCCCAGGATGGACAGTTCCGCAATGTCGAAGGGGCTCTGCACCCCCTGTTCGGCCATCTTCTGGCCGCCGACCCCGACAAACCGCACGCCATCGCCAAGCCGCGCCTTCAGAGCTCTGGCGAGGCCCGCGCCAAGGGAGTCGCCGGAAGCCTCCGCCGCCACCAGCATGACGGTCAGGGGCGCGGTCGAGGCCCGGGTCACGGCGCCTTGTGCTCCACGCCCAGCACGAACAGCCCGTATTCGTCGGCCGCGGCGATCACCGCCTCCCGGTCGACCACCAGCAATCGCCCGGCCTCTCCGACCACTCCGGCCAGCCCGGCGCGGGCAGCCCCGCGCAGGGTGGCCACGCCGATGGTCGGCAGATCGACCTTCAGTTCCTGGATCGGCTTGGGCGCCTTGGCCAGCACCCCCTTGGCGCGACCCGGCTCGCCGCGAATGGCGGTCGGCAGGTCCGCGACCCGGCGCAGCATGGAATCGGTGCCCTCCTGGGCCTCTACGGCCAGCACCAGACCATCGCAGACCACCGCCCCCTGCCCCACATCCAGGCGGCCGATCTCACGGGCGACATCGAGCGCCCTGGCGATGTCGGCGGTATGGGCGGCGCCGGGCGCGTGACGCCCCAGCAGCCCCAGAGGCAGGGTCATGGCCCCGACCGCCTCATGCACGCCCTCGACCACGAAGCCTTCCTTGCGGAATTCGTCGAGGATCCGGCGTAGCAGGGCGTCATCACCGTGCCGGGCGGCCGCGACAATCCCCGGCAGGGCGGCGACGCCGCGCATGTCTGGCTTCAGGGCGGTAAAGTCGGGACGATGGACGATGCCGGCGAAGCAGACCGCCTCGCAGCCTTCGCGCCTGAGCAGCTTGAAGCACTTGCCCAGTTCTGCCAGTCCGACCTCCGCCCCCGGGTGGCCCAGGGTCGCGTCGTCGGCGATGCCGCGCAGGCGGACAACAAAATAAGGCCGGCCCGCCTGGCGGCAGTGGTCGGCGATTTCGGCCGGCAGGCCGCCGGCCCCGGCAATCAGACCAAGCTTCTTCACCGCTTCAGACCTCGCGTCTCGGCAGGCAGAGGGCGCGGTTGGCGTCGACGCGGATGAACTGGACAATCTCCATGATCTCCGGCTGGTCGGCATAGGCTTCGGCGACGTCGTCGAGCCGCTCCTGGAAGGTGCCCTCGTCGGCGAACAGCAGGCGATAGGCCGCCCGCATGGTGTTGATCCGGTCCCGGTCGAACCCGCGGCGCTTGAGGCCGATCAGGTTCAGCCCCTCGAGGTGAGCGTGGTTGCCCGACACCGAGCCGTAGGGAATGACGTCCTTGGTGACGATCCCGCCGCCGCCGATGAAGGCCGACCGGCCGATGCGGCTGAACTGATGCACCGCCGCCAGGCCGCCGAGAAACACGAAGTCGGCCACCTCGGCATGACCGCCGATGGCGACGCTGGGCGCCATGGTCACCCGGTTGCCGATCACCGCGTCATGCCCGACATGGACGCTGACCATGAACAGCCCGTCGTCGCCGATGCGGGTCACGCCGTTGCCCATCACCGTGCCGGTGTGGACCGTGACGTTCTCGCGGAAGATATTGCGGGCGCCGATCTCCAGCCGTGTCGGCTCGCCCTTGTGGCCCGAATGCTGTGGCGGACCGCCCAGGTTGACGAAGGGATGCAGCACGCAGTCCTCGCCAATGCTGGTCACCCCCTCGATCACGACATGGGAGCGCAGACGCACGCCCCGCGCCAGGGTCACATCCGGCCCGACCATGCAGTAGGGACCGACCTCGACCGAGGCGTCCAGGGTGGCGCCCGGCGCGATGATCGCCGTGGGATGGATATTGCTCATCAGGAGGCGTCGGCCGACATCGCGGCGAACTCCGCCTCGGCGGCGACCTTGCCGCCCACCATGGCCTTGCCCTTGAACTTGAAAATGTCGCCGCGCGCGCGGGTGACCTCGACATGCATGCGCAGCACGTCGCCGGGCCGCACCGGGCTGCGGAACCGCACCCCGTCAATCGACATGAAGTAGATCACCTTGCCGGCGATATCGATGTTCAGCGACTTGGACATCATGATCGCGCCGGTCTGGGCCAGGGCTTCGACGATCAGCACGCCGGGCATCACCGGATGACCGGGAAAATGGCCCTGGAAGAAGGGCTCATTGAAGGTGACGCACTTGATGCCGATGATCGACTCGCTGGGCTTGAACTCTTCGCACCGGTCAACCAGCAGGAAGGGATACCGGTGCGGAATCCGCCGCAGGATCTCGGTGATATTGATGTCGCCGGTGTCTGCCGGTGTCGTGCCGCTCATACTCGTCTACCCCTTACGGTGGGCCGAACGCGTGACCCATGCCGTCTCCCTCAACCACTCGCGGACCGGTTTGGCCGGATAGCCGCTCCAGATCGCGCCCGGTGGAATGTCGCGGATCACGCCCGCTCCCGCCCCGACGCTCGCGCCATCGCCGATGGTCTGGTGATCCGCGACGCCAGCCCGTCCGCCGAAGGCGACGCCGTCGCCCACCGTAACGCTGCCTGAGATCCCCACAAAGGCCGCCATGACGCAATTGCGGCCGATGCGGGTGTTGTGGGCGATGTGAACAAGGTTGTCGATCTTGGTGTTCTCGCCGATGACGGTATCGTCGAAGGCGCCGCGATCAATGCAGCAGTTGGCCCCGATGGTCACGTTGTCCTGGATGATCACCCGACCCAGTTGCGGCACATCCACAACCCCGGTCGGCCCGGCCGTCGCCCCGAAACCAGCCTCCCCGATCACCGCCCCGGCGGAGATGGAGACATTGTCGCCGACCATGGCGAATCCCAGCACCACGCGCGGCCCAATCCGGCAGTTGCGGCCGATGCTGACGCCTGGTCCGACCGCGGCGCCGGGACCAAGGTGCGTTCCGGCGCCAATCCGCGCGCCCTCGCCCACCACAGCCCCCGGCGAGACGATGACGCCGGACTCCAGCTCTGCGCTGGGATGAACCCAGGCCTCGCCGGCTTCGGTCAGCAACGGACGGTGGAGGGCGCTGGCGGCTGCCGACCAGGCGGCCTGCGGGTGAGCGGTGACCAGCACCGCGCAGCCCTCCGGCGCCGACCCGGCCAGGGCTTCAGCCATGAAACAGGCGCCGGCCTGGCTGGCGGCCAGTTCGCCGGAACGTTTGCGGTCGGTGATGAAGGAAATGCTCGTCGCGTCCGCGCGATTGAGCGGCGCGGCCTGGCGGATCAGCGCTTCGCCGTCGCCGGACAACAGTCTTGCGCCCGTGAGGGCGGCGAGGTCGGAGAGCGAGACAGGCCCGAGGGCCTGGAAGAAACGGGGGTCGGGCATGATGTCCTCAAACCAGACCCCCGGTCTTTTGGGTCGGATTCGGATTATTTGGGCTTAACAGGTAGCGCGGCAGGCGCCGCCTGGTCCAGACGTTCACGATCAAACGTGAACTGCTGGATCTTGCCGTTCAGGCCGGCGATCACCGCCGGGGTGATGTCCATGGACGGATTGACCAGCATCACCGATTCCCGGCTCAGCAGGATCGAGCACTGACGCTGCTGGTAGACCTGAACCACGATGGGATCGACTTCCTGCAGGATCCGCAGGCGGGACTTCTGCTGGGTGGCGTTGTACTCGCGCTGGCGCAGGTTGGCCTTTTCGTCAAAGCTCTTGGCCCGCTTCTTCAGATCGATCGCCCGCTTTTGCAGAGTGGCCTCATCGGCGCCGGGCGCCCGCGAGGCGGCGTCGAGCGCCTTGGCCTCGTTGTTGATCGCCGTTTCCTCGGCGCCCAGCTCGGAGTTGATGGTCTTGCCGATGGTGTCGAGGCGACCGGTGACGAACTTGCCCACAGTGGAGTCGGTGATCACCGAAGCCATGTCGTAGACGCAGACGCCGGCGATCGGCGCGCCGTGGGTCACCGGCGGCGGAGCCGGACGGGCCGGAGCCGTCTGGGCCAGGGCCGAGCCGGCAAAGGCGAGAACGGCGACCGCGCCCAAAGTGCGCGCCGCGAAAATCTTCATGGTCATGAAACTTAGAACCTTGTGGAGGTGGAGAACCGGAACGTTTCGGTCTTGTCGTAGTCTTCTTTGGCCAAAACTTGGCTGAAGTCGAAACGAATCGGCCCCATCGGCGATTTCCAGAAGATGCTGAGGCCCGCGGAGGCCCGCAGGCTCAGATCATCGCGGATATTGGGGTCGGTGACCCCCGGGACGCTCTGACGGTCAACATCGTCCAGCAGACCCAATGTGCCGAAGTCGGTGAACAGCGCGGCCTTGATGCCATACTGCTCGGGCAGGAAGGTCGGCACGGTCAGTTCCATGGTCCCGATGGCGTACAGCTTGCCGCCCAGGGCGTCACCGCGCTGGTAGGTTGTGTCGCGCGGGCCGATGCCGGCCGTTTCGAAACCCCGGAAGTTGTTGCCGCCGCGATAGAAGCGATCGTTGATCCGGACCGTGTCGCCGCGCCAGCCGGCAATGTAGCCGGCGTTGCCGGTCGCGCTGAAAACGAAGTCCTTGTTGAAGCCGTAGTACCAGCCGCCGCCGGTCTCGCTACGCAGGTAGTTCACGTCTCCGCCGACGCCAGCGAGGTCCTGCGACAGCTCGACATAAAAGCCGCGGGTCGGCCGCTGGGCGTCGTTTCGCCGGTCAAGCCGGACGGTGTAGCCCAGCGACGAGGTGATGTTGGAGCCGCGCTGGGCGCACAGGGTGGTCGAGACCGTGCCCGAGTTGCACAGCGAGTCGGCCACCTGGACGTCGTCATTGCGCAGCACATAGCGCAGGCCCATCGAGGCGTTCTGCGTCAGCGGGAAGCCCAGTCGCAGGTTCATCCCGGTCGAGGCGGTGTCGAACGCCGTCTGCTGGCTGAAATTGTAGCGGTAGGTGTAGAGGTCCACGCCGCCGAGCAGGTCGCGGTTGAGGAAGCGCGGCTCGGTGAAGGAGAAGTCCACCTGCTGCCGCAGCGAGCCGACCGAGATTCGGGCCCGCAGGTTCTGGCCGCGGCCGCGGAAGTTGCGTTCGCTGATGCCCAGATCGAGGATCAGCTGGTCCACCGAGCTGTAGCCGGCGCTGAACGACAGTTCCCCGGTCGGCTGCTCCTCGACCTTGACCCGCAGGCCTGTGCGGTCGGGGGCCGAGCCCTGGACTTCCTCGATCTCGACTTCCTTGAAGAAGCCGAGGTTGCGGATCTGCGATTTCGACCGGTCGACATAGACGCGGTTGTAGGCGTCGCCCTCGGCCACCAGCATCTCGCGCCGGATCACCTTGTCCAGGGTGCGGTTGTTGCCGATGATGTCGATGCGATCGATGTAGACGCGCGGTCCCTCGCGCACCTGGAAGACCACGTCCACGGTCCGGGTTTCGCGATTGGGCACATAGCGGGGCCGGACATCGACGAAGGCGAAGCCGGCGGCGCCGGCCGCGAAGGTCAGGGCGTCGGTGGCCTGCTCGATCTTTTCGTCCTGGTAGATCTCGCCGCTGCGGATCGGCAGCAGCTGTTCCAGCACCGTGCCGTCCAGCTTCTTCAGCTCGGTCTCGACCTTGATCTTGCCGAACTTGTATTTGACGCCTTCGTCGAGGGTGAAGGTGATGGCGAAGCCGTTGCGGTTGGGCGCCAGTTCGGCGACCGCCGAGACGACCCGAAAATCGTAGTAGCCACGGTTACGGTAGAATTTGCGCAGCTGTTCCTTGTCATACTCGATCCGGTCGGGATCGTAGTTGTCGTTGGTCGACAGGAACTTGTACCAGGCGCTCTCCTTGGTCACGACCACGTCGCTGAGGTCGCCGTCGGAGAACTGCTCGTTGCCGAGGAAGTTGATGTCGAGAACGCCGCTCTTGGGGCCTTCATTGATCTCGAAGATCAGGTCGACGCGCTTCTGCGGCAGCTCGACGACCTTGGGGGTCACCGTCGCGGAGATTCGGCCCGACCGCCGGTAGAGCTCGATCACCCGCTGCACATCGGACTGAACCTTGGCGCGGGTGAAGATGCCGCGCGGGCGGATGCTCAGTTCGTCGCGGATCTTTTCATCCTTGATCGAACTGTTGCCCTCGAACACCACCTTGTTGATGATCGGGTTTTCCACGACCCGCACGTTCAGATCGCCGCCCTGCAGGTCGATCTTCACATCGGCGAACAGCTCGGTGCGGAACAGGGTCTTCAGCGCCAGGTCGATTCGTGCCGCGTCGACGGTCTCGCCGGGCTGGATGGGGATGTAGGAGGCGATGGTCGAGGCTTCGATCCGCTCGTTGCCGACCACCACGATGCGCTGCACCACGCCCGACTGGGTCTGGGCGAACGCCGCCGCTGGCGTCATCAACGCCGTGGTCCCGAGCAGGATGGCGATACCGGAGAGGAAGGCGGCGCCGCGGTGGCGAGGATGCATCATGAGGTCTGCCATCGAGGATAAGAACGGGCTCACGAGAAGAGGCCGCCCAGGAAATTGAACACGCGCAGCCGCTGGAGGTCGTTCCAGGTGGCGAACAACATGAAACCGACGAGCAAGGCAAGACCAAGGCGATAACCAATGG
This sequence comes from Caulobacter sp., assembly GCA_016125585.1. Lineage (GTDB taxonomy): Bacteria > Pseudomonadota > Alphaproteobacteria > Caulobacterales > Caulobacteraceae > Caulobacter. The sequence continues at coordinate 55,166 of WGLL01000008.1, read as the reverse complement.
CCTGTATACGCGCCGGAAGTGGCCTGCGGGCCACGGCTTCATAGGCGTAGAAGGCCAGGTGCCCGCCGTCCAGAACCGGCAGCGGCAAAAGGTTCATGAAGCCAAGGCTGACCGAGATCACCGCCGCCAGTTCCAGCAGCGCCACGGCGCTGCCGCTGACCACTTCCAGAGGACCGCTGGCGCCCTTGGCGCCCAGTTCGGCGACCTTGCCGGAGGTATTGGCGATGCCGACCACGCTGCCGATCTGATCGGCCGGCGCGTTGCCGGTAATGATTCGCCCGATGTAGAAGATCGAGGTCGACAGAGTGTCCCAGGTGCGCTCGACACCGCCGCCAAGCGCCTCGACCGGATTGTAGCGCACCACCCGGTATTCCGACCGCGGCGGGCTGGCGATGCCCAGCTTGCCGACCATCACCTTTCCGGCGATGGGGCTGTCCAGCAGGTCGGGGACCGGCGTGGCCACCAGATCGACCTCGGCATCGCCCCGGCGGACCTGGAAGGCGATCGGCGTATTGGCCCGCATCTGGATGTACCGTTCCAGATCGCCCCAGCCCTTGATGGTCTTGCCGTCGGCCTTCTCGATCACGTCCCCGACCAGCAGACCGGCCCGTTCGGCCGGCGTGCCCGGTTGCACCAGGGTGACCCGCGCGGGCAGCACCGGCTCGCCGAAGAACGCCAAGAATCCGGCGAACAGCACGATCGCCAGGATGAAATTGGCCGCCGGGCCCGCCGCGGTGACGATGGCCCTCTGCCAGACCGGCTTGAACTGGAAGTAGCGGCGCTCGGCCCCCGGCCCTTCCCGCTCGACGATGCTCGCCCGCATGCTGTCGAGGTCGTTCTGGTCCGGCACGCTGGCGGCGTTCTCGTCGCCGGAGAAGCGCACATAGCCGCCCAGCGGCAGCCAGCCGATCCGCCACTGCACGCCGCTGCGATCGCGCCAGTGCACGAGCGAGCGGCCGAATCCGATGGAAAACTGGTCGATGGCGATGCCGAAGGCCTTGGCGGCCCAGAAATGTCCCAGCTCATGAATCACCACCACCAGCCCCAGTACAAACAGGAACGGGACGATGTTGATGAAGATGGACTGGAGCACGGAGGTCATGGGTCAGCCTTGTCCGTTTCGGCCGGCGGCAAGGCGGTCCACGACCTCGGCGGCCACGCGTCGGGCGCTGGCGTCGATCATCATGGCAGCCTCCAGTTCGTCGCCCCCCGGCTCCCCCTTCAGGTCCCAACCGCCATTGAGGCGGTCGAGGGAGCCCCGAACGGCATCGGCAATATCGAGAAAGCCGATACGCCGGTCAAGGAAAGCTCCGACCGCGACCTCGTTGGCGGCGTTCATAGCCGCCGGGGCGCGGCCGCCGGCGCGCAGGGCCTGGCGCGCGATGTCGATGGCGGGAAACCGCTCCAGGTCAGGATCTTCGAAAGTCAGCTGGCCGATCGCGGCAAGGTCCAGCCGCGGCGCCGGCCAGGCCAGGCGGTCAGGCCAGGCATAGGCGCAGGCGATCGGCGCCCGCATGTCGGGCGGCCCCAGCTGGGCCAGGGTCGAACCGTCGGCGTATTCCACCATGGAATGGATGATGGACTGCGGATGGACCAGGACGTCGATCTGGTTCTCCTCCATGGCGAACAGGTAGGAAGCCTCGATCATCTCGAGCCCCTTGTTCATCATGGTCGCGGAATCGATGGAAATCTTGGCGCCCATCGACCAGTTGGGATGGGCCACAGCCTGTTCCCGGCTCGCCGCCCGCATGGCCGCCTGATCCCAGGTCCGGAACGGTCCGCCCGAAGCAGTCAGGATCAGCCGAGAGACCTTGTCCAGGCACGGCTGCTGCAACACCTGGAAGATGGCCGAATGCTCGGAGTCCACGGGGATCACCACCCCGCCTGCCTCCCGGGCGATCTGCAACAGGCTGGGCCCGCAGCAGACCAGGCTTTCCTTGTTGGCCAGGGCCACCACCGCCCCGCGCCGCGCCGCGGCCAGCGTCGGCGCCAGACCTGCGGCGCCGACAATGGCCGACATCACCCACTCGGCGTCCATCTGGGCGGCGGCGGTCACCGCGGCGGTTCCGCCGGCGGTCTCGATACCGGACCCCTGCAGCCGCTCGCGCAGCGCCGGCAGATGGCTTTCGTCCTGAATGACCGCCAGCCGCGGCCGCCAGCGCAGGGCCTGTTCGGCCAGTTTCTCGACGTTGCGCCCCGCCGTCAGGGCGATGATCTCGATCTCGGCGCCGGATTCCTCGAACAGGCTGAGGGTCGAGACCCCGATCGAGCCCGTCGACCCCAGAATGGTGATGCGGCGGGTCAAATCCCCCACCCCCAATGCTGCACCAGCCTGGCCGCCGCCACGACCATCACCGCGAACATCAGGCCGTCGACCCGGTCCAGCATGCCGCCATGGCCCGGAATGATGCCGCCGGTGTCCTTGACCCCGAAGCGGCGCTTCAGCATCGACTCCCACAGGTCCCCGCCCATCGTCGCCAGCCCGGTCAGCAACCCGACCAGCATGGCGCCCGGCAGGCCGATGAAGTTGTGGCCGAAGACGCGGGAGATCAGCAACACGATGACGCCGGTCAGGATCGCCCCGCCCAGGCCGCCGAAGAACCCGCTCCAGGTCTTGTTCGGGGAGAAGGCCGGCCACAGCTTGGGCCCCTTGAAGGCGCTGCCGACAAAGAAGGCCATGATGTCGGTCCACCAGGTGACGGCGAACAGATACACCGTCCAGGGCGCGCCCTCGGGCATGTCGCGCAGCCAGACCATGGCGATCCCGGCGGGGGCGATATAGATGACACCATAGGCGGCGTCGGGAACCTTGGCGGTCAGCCCACGGGCGACCACGGCGGCCAGAGCCGCGCCGGCGACGACGAGGCCCCAGCTGACCAGCCAGTAGCGCCTGGCGTTGGTCCAGTCGCCGTCCGCGGCCAGCGTCGCCAGATGGGCCGAGATGATCACCGCGATACAGGCCAGGCCAATGGTCACCCCGACCCGGATCGGCGCCGAGGGCGCGACCAGCCGCCCCCATTCCCGCGCCAGCAACGCGGCGACCACGCAGATCAGGGCGGTGTAGCTCCAGCCGCCCAGCCAGACAGCCGCCGCCACCGCCGGAATGATCGCGAAGGCCGAGATCAGACGGATGCGGAGGTTCTTCCAGTCAAAGCGCCTAGCCGGCGGCGAGGACGTCATCGGCAGTCACTCCGCCATAGCGACGCTCACGCGACCGGAACTCACCAACGGCCGCGGCGAGATGCTCGGGACCATAGTCCGGCCAGTAGACATCCTGGAACACCAGCTCGGCATAGGCGCATTCCCACAGTAGGAAGTTCGAAATGCGGCGCTCTCCGCTGGTGCGGACAATCAGGTCCGGCGCGGGCACGCCGGCCGTCGACAGATGGGATTCAAACAGGCTCTCGTCGAGATCCTCGGGCCTGACCTCGCCCCGCGCCACCGCTTCGGCGAACTTGCGGGCGGCGTCGACCACATCGGCCTGACCGCCGTAGTTGAAGGCGACCTGCAGGCGGAAACGGGTGTTGTGGGCCGTACGGCGCTCGGCCCGCTCGATGATCTCCAGAATGTCGGGCTTGAGGCCCGTCCGGCGCCCCAGGATGGTGACCTTGACCCCTTCCCGCTCCAGGCGGGCCAGGTCGCTTTCGACATAGGCCTTGAGCAGATTCATCAGCTCACTGACCTCGGCCATCGGTCGGCGCCAATTCTCGGTGGAAAACCCGAACACCGTCAGGGTCGAAACGCCGATCTCCGGCGCCGCCTCTACGGTGCGCTTGAGGGCCTTGACCCCTTCGCGGTGACCCAGGGTGCGCGGCAGTCCGCGGCGCTTGGCCCAGCGGCCGTTGCCATCCATGATGATGGCGACATGCAGCCCCTCGGCGGCGTCGCCGACCGGGGTTGAGGCTTCCGCCCTCTGCTGCACGCCATCCTTGGGGGGCATTCGCCTCACGTTCCCAATCTCATCCGGCCCGATCCTGTCGGGCCCCGTCTGTCCGGAGCATCGTTAGCCTGACCCGGCCGGTCAGACCTGCATGATCTCTTGCTCTTTGGTTTTCAAGGCCTCGTCGATCCGCGCGACATGCTCGTCGGTGATCTTCTGGACCTCGGTTTCGAGCTTCTTCTGTTCGTCCTCGGTGATCACCGAGTCCTTCTCCGCCTTCTTGATGTCGTCCATGGCGTCGCGGCGCACGTTGCGGACGGCGATCTTCTGCTGCTCGGCATATTTGCCGGCGATCTTGGCCAGATCCTTGCGGCGATCCTCGGTCAGGGGCGGGATCGGAATGCGCAGGTTGGTCCCCTCGACCACCGGGTTGAGGCCCAGGCCCGCCGAGCGGATGGCCTTTTCCACCGACACCACCACGCCCTTGTCCCAGACGCTGACGCTGATCGAGCGGGGCTCGGGGACGCTGACCGAGCCGACCTGGTTGAGCGGCACGGTGGAGCCATAGGCGTCGACCATCACTTGATCCAGCAGGCTGGCCGAGGCCCGGCCCGTGCGCAGCGAGCCGAATTCGTCCTTGAGGGCCGCGACGGCCTTGTCCATCCGGCTCCGGTAGGTCGCGATCGCCGGCTTCTCACCATTGGCCATGGTCTGTCTTCTCCCATCAGCGCGGCGTCTGGTCTAAGCGGCGGACATTCAAAATCCGTCAAGACGCGGCGCGGTTTTCGTCGTGTCGGGCTGACGCCCGGGTTACTCCGGATTTTCGGTGATGACGGTGTGGGTGCCCTCGCCGTGCAACACCTTCAACAGATTGCCCCGCTCGCGGATGGAAAACACCACGATGGGAATCCCGTTCTCGCGCATCAGGCTGATGGCGGAGGCGTCCATGACCTTCAGGTCCTTGGACAGCACATCCAGATAACTGAGGCTGTCGAAGCGGGTGGCCGACTTGTCCTTCTTCGGATCGGCCGTATAGACGCCATCGACGCTGGTGCCCTTGAACAGGGCGTCGCAGTTCATTTCCGCCGCCCGCAGGGCCGCCCCGCTGTCGGTGGTGAAGAAGGGGTTGCCGGTGCCGGCGGCGAAGATCACTACCCGGCCCTTTTCCAGATGCCGCTGCGCCCGGCGCCGGATCAACGGTTCGCAGACGGTGGGCATGGGAATGGCCGACTGCACCCGGGTCTGCACCCCGATGCGCTCCAGCGCGTCCTGCATGGCCAGGGCGTTCATCACCGTGGCCAGCATGCCCATGTAGTCGGCGCTCGCCCGCTCCATGCCCTTGGCCGCGCCGGCCATGCCGCGGAAGATATTGCCGCCGCCGATCACCAGACTCAGCTCGACGCCGGCTTCAACCACCTGCTTGATGTCCTGGGCCACCGCCTCGACGGTCGGCATGTCGATGCCGAAGGCGGTTTCGCCCATCAGCACCTCGCCAGAGACCTTCAGCAGGACCTTCTTGTATCGCAGATCAGTCATCGGGGGCCCTTCGAGTCGGCGGCACCATAAACCAAGGGCGCACCCGGCGTCAGCCGGATGCGCCCCGATTTCAGTTCAACAGGAACCGATCAGTTCCCGCCGGTCATCGACGCCACTTCCGCGGCGAAGTCCGGAGCGTCGGCCTTCTCGACGCCCTCGCCCAGGCCCAGGCGCACGAAACCCTTGATCGTCGCGCCGGCTTCGGCGACCAGCGCCTTCACCGTCTGATCGGGGTTCATGACGAAGGGCTGCTCCAGCAGCACGACCTCGCGCTGGAACTTGGAAATCTGGCCGTCCACGATCTTGGAGATCATGTTTTCCGGGCGGCCTTCTTCCTTGGCCTTTTCGGTCAGCACGGCGCGCTCGCGCTCGACGGCCGCCGGATCCAGGTCTTCCGACGACAGCGACAGCGGGTTGGTCGCGGCCACATGCATGGCGACCTTGCGGCCCAGCTCCTGCAGCGCGGCCTGGTCTCCATCGCCTTCCAGCGCGACGAGCACGCCGATCTTGCCGAGCTCCGGCGCGACCGCGTTGTGCACATAGGCCGAGACGGCGCCCTTGGCGACGCTGAACTTGGCCGCGCGGCGCACGGTCATGTTCTCGCCGATGGTGGCGATCAGGTTGGTGACCATGTCGGCGACGACTTCGCCGTCGGCAGTCTTGGCGGCCTTGACCGTCTCGACATCGCCGTCGGTGCTGAGGGCCACGGCCGCGACCTTGCGGGCGGCGGTCTGGAACAGCTCGTTGCGCGCGACAAAGTCGGTCTCGGCGTTCAGCTCGATGACCGCACCGGTCATGCCCGCGCCGTCCTTCTGCAGGGCGACGGCGACCAGACCTTCGGCGGCGGCGCGGTCGGCCTTCTTGGCGGCCTTGCTGAGGCCCTTGGAGCGCAGCCAGTCGGTCGCGGCCTCCATGTCGCCGTTGTTCTCAACCAGCGCCTTCTTGCAGTCCATCATGCCGGCGCCGGACTTTTCGCGCAGTTCCTTGACGAGGGCAGCGGTGACTTCCGCCATGGTAAATCCTCCAGATTGGAATTCGTATAGGGGTGCAGCCGGGCCTTTGGGGCCCGGCTGTGACAAGGGTTTGAAGCCGAAACCGTCCCGTTTCCGGGACGGACCGGAAATCAGCTGGCGGCGGGCTCTTCGCCCGCGGGAGCCGCTTCGGCCGCCGGGGCCTCTTCAGCCGCCGGAGCCTCGACCTTGGGATCTTCAACCGGCGCCGGGGCGGTCATGGCCGCCTCGGTCGCCGCGATCTCCTCGGACGATTCCTGAGCCGCCGGCTCAGGGGTCAGTTCCTTGGCCAGGGTCGGCTCGATCGGCGCGACGGAGGCGCCCAGGTCGACGCCGGAGGCCGCGGCGCCGGCGGCCATGCCGTCGAGCACCGAGTCGGCGATCAGATCGACATACAGCTGGATGGCGCGAGCGGCGTCATCGTTGCCCGGGATCGGGAAGGTGATGCCGTCCGGATCGCAGTTGGTGTCGAGGATCGCGATGACCGGGATGTTCAGCTTGCGGGCTTCCTGGATCGCGATCGCTTCCTTGTTGGTGTCGATCACGAACATGATGTCGGGAATGCCGCCCATGTTCTTGATGCCGCCCAGCGACAGCTCCAGCTTGTCCCGCTCGCGGGTCAGCTGCAGGCGTTCCTTCTTGCCGCGGCCCGAGCTGGCGTCGGCTTCAAGGACGCCTTCCAGTTCGCGCAGACGGGCGATGGAGCCGGAAATGGTGCGCCAGTTGGTGAGCGTGCCGCCCAGCCAGCGGTGGTTCACATAGTACTGGGCGCAGCGCTTGGCGGCCTCGGCGACCGGGTCGGAGGCCTGGCGCTTGGTGCCGACGAACAGCACACGGCCGCCGGCGGCGGCGACTTCACGCACCTTCACCAGGGCCTGGTGCAGGAGCGGAATCGATTGCGACAGGTCGATGATGTGGATGTTGGAGCGCGAGCCAAAGATGAAGCGGTCCATCTTCGGGTTCCAGCGGTGCGTCTGGTGGCCGAAGTGGGCGCCGGCTTCGAGCAGTTGGCGCATGGAGAAGTCAGGCAGAGCCATGGTCTGTATCGGATCCTTTTTCCGGTTATCGCCTCCGCGGGCAATTCCCGACCGGATGGTCAGGACCGGAACGGATCGATTGGGATGTCTCCCCAAACGGCCCGAACGCCCGCGTGCGTGATGGGCGGGGGAGATAGGCGCAAAGCACCGCAATTGCAAGCGCCGCGGCCTCTGCTCTGATTTATGGTCGCAATTCGCCGGCCTGATCTTCTTGCAGACCCATCTCCCACCTGTTGGAGAAGGCGGCGGTCAAAGGATCGAACGAGGCGGGCCTCGCCCTCGGCGGCCAGCCCCCGCGCTCAATGAGAGACCCTCTAGACGTCTTCCAGATAGGCGACGCCCGGCGCCGTCTTCAGCGCCCCGCGCAACGAGGCGTCCAGGGCGTAGAAGCCCGGCAGCTTGACCTCGACCTCGCGGCCGCCGCCGATGCCGGCCACCAGAACCACCTCACCGCCGCGCTGGGCGGCGGCGCCGGTCAGGCGCTTCTTCAGGGCCTCGATCTCGGTCGATCCGGGAGAAACATGGACCCTGAGGCCGGCCGAAACCGCCTCCAGCGCCTTGTCGACCGGCTCGGCGTCGTCTCCGAAGAACCGCACCTCCCCGTCCCTCGCCTTGCAGCGCACCCGGATCACCACCGCCTTGCCCGGCTCCAGCACCTCACGGCACTTGCGCAGGGCTTCCGGCGGGAACAGCACCTCATATTCGCCGCTGGGGTCGGACAGCGAAACAAAGGCGAACTTGTCGCCCCGGGCGCTGGCCCGCTCCTGGCGGCGGCGAACCATGCCCGCCATCTTGAAGGCTTCCTGCCCGGCCTCGGCCTGGGGAATGGCCTCGGCCATCAGGGTCACCCGGCGACGGCGCAGCACGTCGACCATGTCCTCCAGCGGGTGGCCGGTCAGGTAGAAGCCGACCGCCGCCAGTTCCTCGTCGAGGCGCCGGATCTGGTCCCAGGGCTCGGTCCGCGGCAGCCGCGGACGGGAAGCGTCGGACTGGTCGCCGCCGAACAGATTGACCTGGGCCGAGGCGCGGTCGGCGGCCAGGCTCTGGCCGTGGGCGATCAACACATCGGCGGCCGCGACGATCTGGGCGCGGTTGGGATGGATGCTGTCGAAGGCGCCGGCCCGGGCCAGACCCTCCAGCGCCCGCTTGTTGACCTGGCGCGGATCGACCCGCTCGACGACGTCGAAGATGTCCCTGAAGGGGCCGCCCTCGCGGCGCACCTCGATCAGGTGCTCCATCGCCGCCAAGCCGACGTTGCGCACCGCGCCCAGGGCGTAGAGCACCTCGCCGTCCTCGACCTCGAAGTCGGCGCCCGAGCGGTTGACGTCCGGCGGCTGCACCGTGATGCCCGAGCGTCGGGCGTCCTGATAGAAGACCGCCAGCTTGTCCGTATTGGAGATATCGAGGCTCATGGAGGCGGCCATGAACTCCACCGCCGCATTCGCCTTGAGCCAGGCCGTCTGGTAGGAAATCAGCGCGTAGGCGGCCGCGTGGCTCTTGTTGAAGCCATAGCCGGCGAACTTCTCCACCAGATCGAAGATCGACCGCGCCCGGTCGGCCTCAACCCCCTTGGCCTCGGCCCCGGCGACGAACCTCACCTTCTGCTGGGCCATCTCCTCGGGCTTCTTCTTGCCCATGGCCCGGCGCAGCAGGTCCGCTTCGCCCAGGCTGTAGCCGGCCAGGATCTGGGCGATCTGCATCACCTGTTCCTGGTAGACGACGATGCCGTAGGTCTCCTTCAGCACCGGCTCGAGGGTCGGATGAAGGGTGTCGATCGGCTTGCGACCGAACTTGCAGTCGACAAAGCTGTCGATGTTCTCCATCGGGCCCGGCCGATAGAGGGAAATGATGGCGGTGACCTCTTCCAGACTGCCGGGCCGCAGCTTGCGCAGGGTGTCGCGCATGCCCTGGCTTTCCAGCTGGAACACCCCGACCGTCTGGCCTGAACTCATCAGCTCGTACGACGCCGCATCGTCCAGCGGCAGGGCGGAGATATCCAGATCGGCGCCGCGCTTGGCCATATGCTTCAGCGCCCGGTCGATCACCGTCAGGGTCTTCAGGCCCAGGAAGTCGAACTTCACCAGACCCGCACTCTCCACCCACTTCATGTTGAACTGCGTCGCCGGCAGTTCGGAGCGGGGATCCTTGTAGAGAGGGGTCAGGTGCGTCAGCGGCCGATCGCCGATGACCACCCCGGCCGCGTGGGTCGAGGCGTTGCGGAACAGGCCCTCCAGCCGCAGGGCGACATCCAGGCACAGCCGGACCTGTTCATCCTCGTCGCGGGCCTGTTTCAGCCGCGGCTCGATCTGGATGGCCTGAGCCAGGGTCGTGGGGCTGGCCGGGTTATTGGGGATCATCTTGGCCAGCCGGTCGACCAGACCCAGCGGCAACTGCATCACCCGGCCGACGTCCCGCACCACGGCCCTGGCCTGCAGGGTGCCGAAGGTGATGATCTGGGCCACCTTGTCGACGCCGTACTTCTGCTGAACGTAGGAGATGACCTCCTCGCGCCGCTCCTGACAGAAGTCGATATCGAAATCGGGCATCGAGACCCGTTCGGGATTGAGGAAGCGCTCGAACAGCAGGCCAAAGCGCAGCGGGTCCAGATCGGTGATGGTCAGCGACCAGGCCACCAGCGAGCCGGCCCCGGACCCCCGTCCAGGTCCGACCGGAATGCCGTGCGACTTGGCCCATTTGATGAAGTCGGCGACGATCAGGAAGTAGCCCGGGAACCCCATCTGCTGGATGATGCCGATCTCGAACTCGAGCCGGGCCCAGTAGTCGGGCTCCGGCGCCGCCAGTTCGATCACCGCCAGCCGCGCCTTCAGGCCCTCGCGCGCCTGATAGGCCAGTTCGTCCGGCTCGCTGCGCCCGGCGCCCGTGTCGAAACGGGGCAGGATCGGGTCGCGCTTGCCGACCATGAAGGCGCAGCGCCGGGGGATCTCCAGACTGTGGTCGCAGGCCTCGGGCAGATCCGCGAAAAGGGCCCGCATCTCTTCGGCCGACTTGAAATAGTGCTCCGCGGTCACCCGTCGGCGCTCGTCCTGGCCGACATAGGCGCCGTCGGCGATGCACAGCAGGGCGTCATGGGCCTCATGCATCGAGCGGTCGGGATAGTAGACGTCGTTGGTGGCGACCAGCGGCGCGTCGTTCTCATAGGCCCAGGCGACCAGCCCGGGCTCGGCCGCCGCCTGCTGCGGCAGGCCGTGCCGCTGCAATTCGACATAGAAGCGGTCGCCAAAGACCCTGGCCATCTCGGCCAGCACAGCCCCGCCCTCGGCCCGCTTTCCGGCGGCGAACAAGGGGTCGACCGGGCCGTCCACGCCGCCCGACAACAGGATCAGACCCTCATTGCGCTCGGCCACTCTGGCCCAGGCGACCGAGGGCTCGCTCATGCCGTCGCCCTCAAGGTAGGCGGCCGACGACAGCTCCGAGAGATTGAGATAGCCGGTTTCGTTCTGGGCCAGCAGAACCACGGTCGGGGTTCGGGCCCAGCGTTCAGGCGGTCCCTCGCCAATGCCGGTGACCGGCAGGGCGCATCCGACGATCGGCTGCACCCCGGCGTCCTTCCCGGCGACGGAAAACTCGAGAGCGCCGAACAGATTGGCCCGATCGGTGATTCCCACCGCCGGCATGCCCTGTCCGCCGGCCAGTTTCGGCAGGGCGTCCGCCTTGATCGCGCCTTCCAGCAGGGAATAGGCCGAGCGAACCCGCAAATGGACGAAGCCGTTCGCCAGATCCGCCATGATGCCTGTTCGCCTCCGCCTTGCCGAAGGGCCAGCCTAAGGCCGACTCACGCCGCCAGATAGGCCACCGAGCACATCATCCACACAAACCCGACAACCGAAGCCAAAGCGAGCGTTTCACGAGCGATCCGGGCCATTCGAGCCTCCCAAGCCAAGTTCCGGGTTTGTTCCTATTCCCGTTTTGTTCCACAGGCAAGAACAAATTGCTCACACGCCGCGAGACCGTCCCCTTCGCCTTCGGATCAGTCCTCGGGCCCGTTCATCGGGGGTTGATGGAGGGCGACGATGTCGTCGAGCTCGGCCTGTCGGATCGCCCGGGTGACATTGAGCCGGACGAAGATGGTCGTGGCGCCGTGCGTCTTGCGGGCCTTGTCCCAGCCGGCATGGACCCCCTTGTGGAGACATTCGGTCTCGCCGGCGAAGACCACTGACTGCTCCCCGCCCTTCACCCTCACGAACAGAAAATTGGCCCCCGTCGGCGAGATCGCGGCGGAGTCGTCGAGGGGCAGATAACGATAGCCCTGGCCGGACTGTCCTGCGAATTCGAGCTGCTGGGCCATGGGTACGCTCCTTAAATCCTGACGCCTGGCGCCTCTATGCTCTTGTTTGCATGGCGAAAACGGGGCGAACAGGCGCCGCTGAAACGGCGCTAAAAACCCGCGATCGTGACGATTGACGACAATACGCTACAAGTGTAGCGTCCCGGTGACGTCAGCCGAGAGACACCATGATCCAGCCCCCTTCTGACACCGAACTCGAAATCCTCAAGGTCTTTTGGCGCGATGGGGCCGCCAGCGCCCGGGAAATCCAGGCATCCTTGCCCGGCGGCCTCGACTGGACCGCCTCGACGACCCGCACGGTGCTCGAGCGGATGCGGGCCAAGGGGCTGATTTCCCGCCGATCGGTGCATGGGCTAGCCGTCTATGAGGCGGCACGGGGCAAGGCCGACATTCTTGGCGGTCTTCTGCGACGCGTGATGCGTCAGGTTCTCGAGGTGGAAGGACCCCTGCCCGCCTCCGCCTTCGCCGGCAGCCAGATACTCTCTCCCGACGAACTGGCCCAGCTGGAGACCATGCTCAACGCCGAAGAGGAGCCGGGCGCGTGACGGGCGTCTCCCTCGCCCTGATGACCCTGGGGGCCAGCCTGCCGCTGGCCGCCCTTGGCCTGCTTGCCGGCCTCCTGGCCGAACGGATCACCCCGGCCCCGGCCCCGCGCGAGCGCCTCTGGAATCTGGCCTTCCTGCTGCCGGCGCTGGGAGCGATCAGCGTTCCCCTGCTGGCGCCGCATCTTGTCCGCTTCGGCCCGCCCGCCGCCGTCGCCGGCGGCGCCGCGGCGGATCCGGTGCTGGCCGCCGCCGCCCCGGCGCCGACGCCGCTGGGCGACCTGATCGACCTGGCCTGGCTTCTGGCCCCGACCGTCCTGCTCGGCGTCATGTTGCTGGGCGTGGCCGCCGCCCTTGGCCTGATCCTGCGCCGCCATGTCCGCCTTGCGCTGCTGATGCGTCAGGCCCGTGATCTTGATGATCCGCCCCTGCGGCAGGCCCTGGCCGCCCGGGCCCTGGCCTTGCGGGTGCGGGCTCCAGACCTGAAGGAGTCGCGCCAGGCCGCCAGCCCCCTGCTGGCCGGGGTGTTCCGCCCGGCCATCGTCATTCCCCGCGCCCTCACCGGCCTGCCGACCGACCGTTTGACGCTGATCTGCGGGCATGAACTGGCCCACCTCAAGCGCGGCGACAATCCGCGAGGCTGGGCGGAGGCCCTGGTCCTGGCGGTGTTCTGGTTCAACCCCCTGATGGCCTTGATCCACGCCCGGCTGGCCGCCGCACGCGAGGAGCATTGCGACGCCATCGCCCTGGCCGGCGCTGATGAGACCGCCCGCCGCGCCTACGCCCAAGCCCTGATTGAAACGCTCCGGCTCCGCGCCGGTCCGGAGCCGCATTCCGCCTTCATCGGCGCCGGAAGGAAGACCGCCATGCGTCTGCACGCCATTCTCCATCCCCGCCAGTCCGGCGGTCGCCGGGCCGCTCTCGGCGTCACCGCGATCGCCGCCGTTCTGATCGCCGCCGTCGGAGCCGGGTCCGTCGCCCTGGCCGTGCAGGCCGCCCCGGCCAAAGGACGCGCCTCCGTCTGGCGCCAGTCCGCCCAGGACGGTCCGGGCAGTCCCAAGGGCCAGATCACCATCGCCGCCGATATCGTCGAGACTCGTCCCGGCAACGTCACGGTCTGGCGGGGACGGCCGGTAATCGACCTGAAGGCCGCGACCGGCGATCCCCGACGCGACGCGGAACTGGCCAAGGTGGTGTTCCTGGTTGACGGTCATGCGGTCGCCGACGATTTCACCCCCAGAACGCTGAGCCCGGAGAAGATCGCCCTGATCGAGGTCACCGGCCCCGAACAGCCCGGGGAAGGCCCGTCTACGGTCAATTTCGTGATGCTGGCCCCGCCGGCGCCGCCCGCGCCGCCCGCGCCTCTGGCCGCTCCCCCGCCTCCCCCCGCGCCGCCGCCTCCGCCCGCGCCGGTGATGGCTGTTGATCGAGTCGCCCCGCCGCCGCCCGCGCCTCCCTCGCCGCCGGCCCCTCCGGCTCCGCCGCCGCCCCTGACCTGGGACCAGCGGCCGGGGGGCGCCGATATCGCGGCGGTCTATCCGCCGGCGGCGGCCGACAGCGGTCTCTCGGGCAAGGCGGTGATCGGTTGCGGCTTGCAGGCTGACGGAGTCCTGACCCGCTGCCGGATCATCAGCGAGGCCCCCGCCGGCGCCGGCTTCGGCGAGGCTGCGCTGAAACTGGCGCCGAAATTCCGCGCCCGGTCCGACGGATCCTCATTGGGGGACGGCGTGGTGCGCCTGCCGATCCGGTTCCAGATCTCTCCCGCCGCGCCGAAGGCCGGGGGCTGAACCGCAGGCCTACAGGCTCCGCGCTTCCAGGTGTCCGTCCTTGAGCGCGAACACCCGGTCCATATAGCGGGCCAGTTCCAGATTGTGGGTGGCGATCAGGGCGGCGACGCCCTGGTCGCGGGCCAGATCATACATTGCCTGGAAAACCTGGGCCGCCGTATCGGGATCGAGGTTGCCCGTCGGCTCATCGGCCAGCAACAGCAGCGGCTCGTTGGTCAGGGCCCGCGCCAGGGCCACCCGCTGCTGTTCGCCGCCAGACATCTGCGCCGGCTGGTGATCCATCCGTTCGCCCAGGCCCAGCTGGTTCAGCAGGACCTCGGCCCGCGCCCCCGCCCAGGCCTTGCCCCGCCCGGCGATCAGCGCCGGCATGGCGACATTCTCGCGCGCGGTGAACTCCGGCAGCAGATGGTGGAACTGATAGACGAAACCGACCGAGGACAGGCGGGTCAGAGTGCGCTGGCGGTCGCCCAGATCGCTGCAGTCCCGCCCGGCGATGGTGATGCGCCCCGCCGTGGGGTGCTCCAGCAGGCCGGCCGCATGCAGCAGGGAGGATTTGCCGGAACCGGACGGGCCGATCAGGCCGACGATTTCACCCGGCATGACGTCCAGATCCACGCCCTTGAGCACCACCAGCTCGCCGGAGCCGGTCGTGTAGCTGCGCTTGACCCCGCGCAGGGACAGTGTCGGCTCACTCATAGCGAAGGGCCTCCACCGGATCGAGACGCGCGGCCCGCAGGGCCGGCGGCAGGGTGGCCACGAAGCTGGCGAACAGCGACCAGGCGACGATCAGACCCACCTCATGCCACTCGATGCGAGCCGGGATGTGGGTCAGGAAATAGACGTCGGCGTTGAATACCTGTGCCCCGGTCACCGACTCCACTACCCCCTGGATGGCGGCGATGTTCATGCAGAACAGCACACCCAGCACCAGCCCGGCGGCGGTCCCGGCCACGCCGATGGCGGCGCCGGCCATGAAGAAGATGCGCAGGACGCCCGAGCGGCTGGCGCCCATGGTCCGCAGGATGGCGATGTCCCGCCCCTTGTTCTTCACCAGCATGATCAGGCTGGAAACGATATTGATCGCCGCGATCAGGACGATGCACATCAGGATCAAACGCATCACATTACGCTCGATCTGCAGCGCGTTGAAAAAGCTCTGATTTTTCTCGGTCCAGTCCTGCACCGAGGCGCCGGGCCCCGCGGCCCTCAGGATCGCGGACTTGGCCTCGGACGCGGTGTCCGGATCGGCAAGCTTGATCTCGATGACGTCGACCCCGCCCTCCTTGCCGAAGAACAGCTGTGCCTGCTCCAGCGGCATATAGGCGAAGGCCTGGTCGTATTCGCTCATGCCGACGCTGAAGAGCCCGCCGACCGTATAGTCCTTCTGGGTCGCCGACATGCCAAAGGCGCTGGACGATCCGTTCGGCGCGATCACCGACACCGCGTCGCCGGGGCCGACGCCCAGCGAAACCGCCAGACGCTGGCCCAGCAGCATCATGTCGCCGCCGTAGTCGCCCTCGCCATAGCCTTCCAGCGAACCGGCCTTGATGTTTTGCGACACGATCGGCGTGGCCTTGACGTCGGCGGCGGAAACTCCGCGCACGATGGCGCCGGTGATCTGGCCCCGGCCGACGATCATCGCCTGGCCCTCGATCATCGCCGTCGCCTGGGTCACGCCCGGCACGGCGCGGATGCGCTTCAGCGTCTCGGGCAGCTGGGCGTCCGACAGCGGCAGGGCGCCGGCGACATAGACATGGCCGTTGAAGCCGAGGATCCGCGACAGCAGCTCGGTGCGGAAACCGTTCATCACGCTCATGACCACGATCAGCGCGAACACCGCCAGGCCAATGCCGACGAAGGCCAGAATCGAGATCAGGGCGACCCCGGCGTCCTTCTTGCGGGCGCGCAGATAGCGCCAGGCCACGGCCCGCTCCCACAGGCCGAAGGGCGGCGCCTTTTGGCCCGGCTGACTCACGCGGCGGTCAGCCCGGCCAGGGCCTCATCGAGCGAGGCGACGGAGCGCTCGCCAGTGGCCCGAACCTTGATCTCGACGTTGCCCTCGGCGATCGACTTGGGTCCGACAACGATCTGCCTGGGAATGCCGATCAGGTCCATGGTGGCGAACTTGGCGCCGGCCCGCTCGTCACGATCGTCGTACAGGGCCGATTTGCCGCTGGCCTTCACCCCCGCATAGATCTTCTCACAGGCGGCGTCGCAGGCCGCGTCGCCCGATTTGAGATTGATGATCGCCACATCGAACGGCGCCACGGCGTCCGGCCAGATGATGCCGCCGTCGTCATGGCTGGCCTCGATGATCGCCCCCAGAAGTCGCGAAACCCCGACGCCGTAGCTGCCCATGTGCACGGGCCGGGCCTGGCCGTCGGGACCGGCGACCTCGGCCTTCATCGGCCGGGAGTATTTCTCACCGAAATAGAAGATGTGGCCGACCTCGATGCCGCGCGCCGACAGGCGGTCGGCTTCCGGCACCGCCTCGAAGGCGGCGGGATCGTGCATTTCCTCGGTCGCCGCGTAGAGGGCCGTCCGCTCATCCACCAGAGGCTGGAGGTCGCCGTCAAAGTCCACGTCGGGCCCGGGCGCGCCCATCTCGACCAGATCCCTGTGACAGAAGACCTGGCTCTCACCAGTCTCGGCCAGAACGATGAACTCGTGGGACAGGTCGCCGCCGATCGGGCCTGTGTCGGCCTTCATCGGCACCGCCTTCAGGCCCATGCGGGCGAAGGTGTTGAGATAGGCGACGAACATCCGGTTGTAGGCCCGGCGGGCGCCCGCCTCGTCGAGATCGAAGCTGTAGGCGTCCTTCATCAGGAACTCGCGGCCGCGCATGACGCCGAAACGCGGGCGGCGCTCGTCACGGAACTTCCACTGGATATTGTAGAGGTTCAGCGGCAGGTCCTTGTAGCTCTTCACCGAGGCGCGGAAGATGTCGGTGACGACTTCCTCGGCGGTCGGCCCGTACAGCAGGTCGCGCTTGTGCCGGTCGGTGATGCGCAACATCTCCTCGCCGTAGTCGTCGTAGCGGCCGCTCTCGCGCCAGAGGTCGGCCAGTTGCAGCGTCGGCATCAGCAGTTCGACGGCGCCGGCGCGGTCCATTTCCTCACGAACGATCTGCTCGACCTTCTTCAGCACCCGCAGGCCCAGCGGCAGCCAGGCGTAGATGCCCGCCGCTTCCTGGCGAATCATGCCGGCGCGCAGCATCAACTGATGCGAGACGATCTGGACGTCGGCCGGGACTTCCTTGAGCACCGGCAGAAAATAGCGCGACAGGCGCATGGTATCCCCTGAGAAACTTCGGCGCTGACTTAGCCTCTGAGCCCGCGCATTGGCAACGCGCAAGGCGCGTCGCCGCTTAGACAGGCCGCTGATTTCGACGATCCCGGGCAGCCAGGGCCGCTCCCGATGTCTTGCCCGGCCCGCGGGCGAAAAGAAGGCCGCCGGTCAAACCGGCGGCCTTCAAGTTGTTCATCGGGGAACATACGCCACGGAACACTGCGGGCGAGGCCCGCTCTCCGAGCCTTGAGATTGCCCCGCCGACGGCCGCGCGTCAGCCGATCGCGCGCGGTCGCCGGGACGAAAGGCGATCTTGCCCATCTATTGCGCAATCACTTCAGAGGTCCCCGGGCGGCGCCGATTTGGCGGGCAGACCGGCAGGCCTGGCGGGCGGTTCAGTAGCCCCGCGGCAGGCTCGGCAGCGGGATCAGCCCGAACTGGATGACCAGCATCAGGATCGCCCAGACCACGAAGGACACCCAGGTCGTGGTGATGAACTTCTTTTTCAGATTGGGGTTCACCGGGGCGCCGGGGTCGCCGCCGTCGGTGACCTTGATCCCGGATTCGGCGTAGCTCTTCGACCCCAGCGGCAGGACGGCGAACAGGACCGTCCACCACAGGGTCAGATAAACAGCGGCGGCGGTCATCGGGCCCATCAGTGTGCTCCGTCCTTGGGGGTTTCCATCAACTCGACCAGCATTCCGCCCATGTCCTTGGGGTGGATGAAGATCACCGGGGTGCCGTGGGCGCCGATGCGCGGTTCGCCCAGCACCGTCGCGCCCTTGGCCTTCATGTCGTCGCGGGCGGCCAGGATATCCTCGACCTCAAAACAGATGTGGTGCTGGCCGCCCTTGGGGTTCTTGGCCAGGAAGCCGTGAATCGGCGAGGCCTCGCCATAGGGTTCGATCAGCTCGATCTGGCTGTTGGGCAGGTTGACAAAACAGACCCAGACGCCCTGCTCGGGCATGGCCCATTTGTCGGTCACCGAGGTCGCGCCCAGCATTTCGCGATACATCTTCACCGACTCGTCGATGGAGGGCGTTGCGACGCCGACGTGATTCAGTTTGCCGATCATGAGGAAGTCCCTGCCGTTCTTGACGCTGACGGGTCTGACTACACCCGATGACGCCCTGGCTCCACTGCCGCCGCATTGCATTTTGCCGCAGGCGACGCGTCTGTCCGGATCACACCGTCAGCGGACGCGACCGGAAAACCGGCAGCCCGATCATCAACAGTCCGCCCAGATAGCCGCCCAGATGCGCTTCCCAGGCGATGCCGCCGCCGTTCCATTGACCCGCCAGGAGGGCCGGCCCGACGACAATGGCCATGATGATGAGGTTGCTGACGATGGCCGCGCGGGTCTGTAGCCAGACCTGCCGTGACAGGATCGGCGCCAGCGAGCCGTCGGGCCGCATCCGCGCCACGGCGCCCCAGAGCCCGAAAATGGCGCCCGAGGCGCCGATCATGTTGATTTCGCCCTGCGGGTGGATCGCCAGGAAGGTGGCGTCCCCCAGGCCGCCGCACAGCAGATAGAAGGCCAGATAGGTGGCCGCGCCCCGAAAATCTCGACCAAACCGCAGGCAGACTGGCGGTCCAAGGCTGGCCAGGGCCATCAGGTTGAACAGCAGATGGGCGATGCCGGCATGCATGAACATGCTGGTCAGCGGGCTCCACCAGCGCCCTTCCGCCAGCGCCATGCCCGACAGGCCGCCCCAGGCGATACCCAGGCTGTCGTCACCCTGGAACAGCCGCCAGGTCTGCCAGGCGGCGACCAGCAGGATGGCAAGCGTCAGGGCTACATTGGCCCGCGCCAGCCGCCAGACCTCGAACCGGGTCAGCTGGCGGTAGCCCGGCGGGGGCGCGTCAGGATCAGACATAGGCCGGTCTCCCCCCCTTCCGCGCTCAGATCCGCATGACGATGGCTTCGACCACCGGCCGTCGCTGCCAGATGCGGTAGGCGCTCTTCTTGACGATCCGGCTGAGGGTCTGCTCGACCACCTCGTCGATGGCCCGTTCCTCGCCGGACAGCTTGCGCAGGCCCTGCTCGGCGTCCTCGGCCAGGTCGTCCAGGGCGTCGTCCAGGGGATAGTCGCTGTCGCCGGGCAGGCCCAGGCCCCGAACCTGCGGCCCCGACACCAGCTTGCCCCGGCCGTCCAGCACCACCGACACCGTCACCGCGCCGTTGAACATTACATGGCGGCGCTCCTTCAGCGCCTCGCCGTTCTCAGGCGTCACCATGCCGGCGTCGACATAAAGCCGGCCGGCGGGCACCTCATCGATGATCTGGGGATGGCCGGGGGCCAGCCTGACCATGTCGCCGTTTCGCGGGGTGACGGTGTGCGGCACCTGAAGGTCGCGGGCCAGGGCGGCGTGTTCCAGCAAATGACGGCGCTCCCCATGGGTCGGCACGGCGATCTGCGGCCGGGCCCATTGGTACATTTCCTTGAGCTCGTCGCGGCAGGGGTGGCCCGAGACGTGGATGCCGGGATGGTCGCGCTCGGTGTAGAGGCGCACGCCGCGGTCGGCGAGATTGTTCTGCAGGGCGCGGATCGGCACCTCGTTGCCTGGGATCACCCGGCTGGAGAAGATCACGTGGTCGCCCTTGCCCAGAGTGATGTGGGAATGGGTGCCCTCGGCGATGCGCGACAGCGCCGCCCGGGCCTCGCCCTGGCTGCCGGTGCAGAGATAGAGGATGGTGTCTTCCGGGAAATAGCCGGCTTCCTTGTCGCTGACGAACTCCCTGGTGTTCTTCATCAGCCCGACCGACTTGGCCGCGGCCGCCATGCGATGCATCGAGCGGCCGACCAGACAGACCCGGCGGCCCGCCGCCTCGGCCGCGCGGATCACGGTGTCCATGCGGGCGACGTTGGACGCAAAGCAGCCGACGGCGATCTTGCCCTTCAGCGAGCCGATCAGCCTGGTCATCGCAACCCGGACATCGGCCTCGGAGCCCGCCACGCCGTCGACAAACACATTGGTGCTGTCGCAGACCATGGCCAGAATGCCCTCATCCCCCAGCTTGCGGATCGCCGCAGCATCGGTGACATCGCCGAGCAGCGGATCTGGATCGATCTTCCAGTCGCCGGTGTGCAGGATGGTCCCCAGCGGCGTGCGGATCGCCAGGCCGTTGGGCTCGGGGATCGAGTGGGTCAGGGTGATCATGTCCAGGCTGAACGGCCCCAGCTCGATCGAGCCGTTCAGCGGCACCTCGGTGATGTCCACCTCGTCCAGCAGCTTGGCCTCGCGCAGCTTCTCGCGCAGCAGGAAGGCCGTGAAGGGCGTGGCGAAGACCGGCGCCTTGAGCCGCGGCCACAGCCAGGCCACCGCGCCGATGTGGTCTTCATGGGCATGGGTCAGGACAATGCCGAGAATGTCGTCGGCATAGGCCTCGATAAAGGTGGGATCAGGCAGGATGACCTCGACCCCGGGAGTGGTCTGGTCGCCGAAGGTGATGCCCAGGTCGACGACGATCCATTTGCGATCCTCTTCCGGCCCGTAGCCGTAGAGGTTGAAGTTCATGCCGATTTCGTTGGAGCCCCCGAGAGGCAGGAAGATCAGTTCATCGCCATCCTTGGCGACCTGGGGCTTGGACTTGGGCATGCTGGTCAAATGGTGTTCCTGCGGTGAATTTCGAGGAGGCCGCGAATGGTAAGGTCGCCGTCGAAGTGGTCGATGGCGTCGGTGGCGCCTTCGAACAGGGAAAACACCCCGCCGGTGGCGATAACGGTCAGATGCCCGCCGCGTTCATCCTTGATGCGTTTGATCAGCCCTTCGATGAGGCCGATGTAGCCCCAGAACACGCCAGACTGCATCGCCGTCACTGTGTCGGTGCCGACGACGCGGTTGCCTTCGGGCCGCTGGATGGCGATGCGGGGCAGCTTGGCGGCCGCCTCATGCAGGGCCTGCATGGACAGGTTGATGCCCGGCGCGATCACCCCGCCCTCGAAGCCGCCGTCGGCGCCGATGACGTCGAAGGTGGTGGCGGTGCCGCTGTCGATGACGATCAGCGGACCAGGATAGAGGATGTGCGCCCCGATGGCGTTGACCAGGCGGTCGGCGCCGGCCTCCGATGGCTTGTCGATCCGCACCGGAATGCCCAGTTCGGCATTCTCGCCGATCACCAGCGGCTCCACGTGCAGATAGCGGCGCGCCAGGTTGCGCAGGTTGAACAGCGACTGCGGCACCACGCTGGAAATGATGCAGCTTGTCAGCGCCTGCATGCTCATCCCTGACATCGCCAGGAGCTGCGACAGCCAGACCGCATATTCATCCGCCGTGCGGGTGCTCTGGGTGGCGGTGCGCCACTGGGCGATCCAGCTTGAGCCGTCGTGCACCGCAAAGAGGGTGTTGGTGTTGCCCTGTTCGATGGCGAGCAGCATCAGAGACCTCCGAAAAACACGTCACCCGCCGTGATGCGGCGCAGCATGCCGTCTGGCAAGCGCAGTCTGAACGCGCCGTCCGGGTCCAGCCCCTCGGCGATCCCCTCGACGGTCTCATTGCCCAACCGCGCCACGCAGGGTCCGCCCAGGCCATGGGCGCGGCGCGTCCAGGCCTCGGCGATGGCGGGAAAGCCGAGCTGCTCCCAGACCGAAGTCCAACGCGCGAAGGCCTGGGCCAGGACGTTGAGGGCGTCCAGCGGCGCCGGCGGCGGTCCGATCATATGGGCGGCAAAGGTGGTGGCCGGCCGCTCCGGCGAAACCGGCGCCTCAGCCAGGTTCACCCCGACGCCGATCGCCAGCCACAGCCCTCCCGCCGGGGACGGCCCGGATTCGATCAGGACGCCGCTGGCCTTCTTGCCGTCAATCAGGGGATCGTTCGGCCACTTCAGGGTTACCAGACTGGCGGGAACATAGGCGTCGGCGAGATCAGCGACCGCGAGCGCGGCGACAAAGCTGATCTGCGCCGCCTCACCGGGCGGGCGAAATGTGGTCAGCAACAGGGTTGCGGCGAGATTGCCGCCCTGCCCGGTCTCCCAGGCCCGCCCCCGACGCCCCTTGCCGGCGGTCTGGCGTCTGGCGGTCAGCCAGACCGGTCCCGTCTCGCCGGCCTCGGCGCGGCGGCGCGCCTCGGCGTTGGTGGAGTCGATCTCATCGAAGGCGATGATTGGCGGGAGGTTCATGTCGTCGCCTCCAGCCAACGTCGGCAAAGGTCGCGGACTTGGTCGGCCGCGGCCGCGATGGATCCCAGATCGGAGAAGACAATGACCCCGCGATCCGGAGCGGGCCATCTGGCCAGTCCCGACGGATCCTCGAACCGAAAGCCGGCCGCGTCCTTCACCTTTGCGCCGCGATGCAGCACGACCCGCACCCCGCCCTTGCGCTCGAGTCCCAGGGTGATGCGATCCTCGTCGCCAACGGCGAAACTGGGCGCATTCCACCTGATCCGTTCGACCAGATGCGGCCCGGCGGCGGAGATCACGTCGCGAAGGGCGTCAATCATCGCCAGGGTGGGATCGTCAAGGCTCCGGCGAAAGGCGTCCACTGTCGACATCGCGTCTCCGTCGCCTCTCAAGCCAACATGCCGAGCGGCCGCTCCAAAGGGTGCGGGCGTGCGGATCGTGGAGATGATCTAGGCCAGGGCCGCCGCCGCGGCCTGGGCCAAGCCTTCAAGCCAGTGCAGCGCCGGCAGGACGACAGGGAAGCTGAACAGGGCGCAGATCAGGGCGATCCAGCGGGCGGTCAACGGCGGGACGTCGGTCGGGCCGGGCGCGGCGTCGAACCACATCTTGCGCAGCAGGCGCAGGTAATAGACCGCCGCAACGACGCTGCCGAGCAGACCCAGAACGGTCGGCCAGATGAGACCGCCGCCAATGGCCGCCTTGAAGACGTAGAACTTGGCCCAGAAGCCGGCGAACGGCGGCAGGCCCAGGGCCGACAGGGAGAACGCGGTGATCGCCAGGGCCAGGCCCGGCCGCTCCTTCACCAGGCCCGCCATGTCGTCCAGGGTTTCCATCGGCCGCCCATAGCGCTCAAGGGCGCAGAGGCAGGCGAAGAAGCCGGTCACATCGACCATGTAGAGGATCATGAACAGCAGCATCGACTGGGTCCCCGCCTCGCCGCCGGCCGCCAGACCGAGCAGGGCGTAGCCGATATTGGCGATGGAGCTGTAGGCCCAGAGTCGCTTGAGGTTCCGCTGGGCGAGACCCGCGAAGGCCCCGACGAAGATGCTGAGCAGGGCGATGATGACGATCACCTGCTGCCACTGATGCACCGCCGTGCCGAAGGCCTCGGTCAGGACCCGGGCCAGCAGGACCATCGCCGCCAGCTTCGGGGCGGCGGCGAAGAAGCCGACGACCGGTGTCGGCGCGCCCTCGTAGACGTCCGGCGTCCACATGTGGAACGGCGCGGCCGAGACCTTGAAGGCGATGCCGCAGATCAGGAACACCAGGCCGAACAGCACGCCGCCATCGGCGCCATTGCGAACCGCCTCGGCGATCGCCGGGAACTGGGTCGAGCCGGCGAAGCCGTAGATCAGCGAGGCGCCGTAGAGCAGCAGGCCCGACGACAGGGCGCCGAGCACGAAATACTTCAGGCCGGCCTCGGAGCCCTTGCCGTCGTCGCGACGGAAGGCGGCCAGCACATAGAGGGCCAGGGAATGAAGCTCGATGCCCATGTAGAGGCTGATCAGGTCGCCGGCGGAAACCATGACGCCCATGCCGAGCGCGGCCAGCACCACCAGGATCGCCAGTTCGAACTTGGCCTCGCCGCGTCGCGCCATCCAGCGGTCCGACAGCAGGATGGCGACAGCCGAGAAGCCATAGATGAAGGCCTTGGAAAAGCCGGACATGGCGTCGGCGATCAGGCCGCCGTGGAAGGCGCGGCCATGCGGGCCGGTCAGGGCGACCACGGCCGCCACGATCAGCGCCAGGATGGCGGCGCCGTTGAAGACGGCAGTCGACTTGCCCTGGAAGGCGCCCCAGACCACCAGCACCAGGGCGGCGACGCCGAGGATGACTTCAGGGTAGGCCAGAGAGAGATCAGTCAGGAACATGTCTGTCGCCTCACCCGCCCGTCGCGGCGCGGTAGGCGCCGACCAGCGCCTGCACCGAGGCGTCGGTGATGTTGAAGATGCTGGCCGGATAGACGCCGAGGAACAGCGTCGAGACGATCAGCGGAAGGAAGATGGCGACCTCGCGCCAGGTCAGGTCGTTGATCTGGGCCAGGGCCGGATTGGAAATCTCGCCGAACATCACCCGTCGATAGAGGCTGAGCGCGTAGACCGCCGACAGGATCACGCCGGTCGCCGCCAGCAGGGCCGTCCAGGTCGAGGCCTGATAGGTCCCGGTCATGGTCATGATCTCGCCGACGAAGCCGCTGGTCCCCGGCAGGCCGACGTTGCCCATGGTGAACAGCAGGAAGACCGCCGCATACCAGGGCATGCGCTGGGTCAGGCCGCCGTAGAAGGCGATCTCGCGGGTGTGCATGCGGTCATAGACCACGCCGACGCAGAGGAAGAGCGCCCCGGAGATCACCCCGTGGCTGATCATCTGGTAGAGGGCGCCCTGCTCGCCGACAGCATTGCCGCTGAAAATGCCCATGGTCACGAAGCCCATGTGGGCCACCGAGCTGTAGGCGATCAGCTTCTTGATGTCGGTCTGACGGAAGGCGACGAGCGATGTGTAGATGATGGCGATCACCGACAGCCCGAACACCAGCGGCGCCCAGACCTCGGACGCCTGCGGGAACATCGGCAGGCTGAAGCGCATGAAGCCATAGCCGCCCAGCTTCAGCAGGATCCCGGCCAGGATCACCGAACCGGCGGTCGGCGCCTCGACGTGGGCGTCGGGCAGCCAGGTGTGCACCGGCCACATCGGCATTTTCACCGCGAAGGAGGCGAAGAAGGCCAGCCACAGCCAGGTCTGCAGCATCGGGTCGAACTTGTGGGTCATCAGCTCGGGAATGGAGCTGGTGCCGGTGATGCCGATCATGGCCAGGATGGCGGCCAGCATCAGCACGCTGCCGAGCAGGGTGTAGAGGAAGAACTTGAACGCCGCATAGACGCGCCGCTTGCCGCCCCAGATGCCGATGATCAG
Organism: Caulobacter sp.; assembly: GCA_016125585.1. GTDB lineage: Bacteria > Pseudomonadota > Alphaproteobacteria > Caulobacterales > Caulobacteraceae > Caulobacter. The sequence goes on along the minus strand of WGLL01000008.1, from coordinate 29,748 downwards.
GAACATCGGCACCAGGCTGAACTCGAAGAAGACGTAGAACAGGATCAGGTCCAGCGCCGTGAAGACGCCGATGACCAGCACTTCCAGCAGCAGGAAGGCGATCATGTATTCGCCGACACGATCCTTGATCGAGGTCCAGGAGGCCGCGATGCAGATCGGCATCAGGAAGGCGGTCAGCACCACGAACAGCACCGAAATGCCGTCCACGCCCATCCGATAGTGAATGCCTGAAAAGGCGGCGAAGTCCTCGATGAACTGGAAGCCCGCGCTGGAGCCGTCGAACTGCGCCAGCATCAGGCCCGACAGGGCCAGGGTCGTCAGGGTGGTGGCCAGGGCGATCCAGCGCGCGGCGCTGTCGGCGCGCTCGCCGGTCTGGCCCAGCAGCTTCAGTGCGACCAGGGCGGCCACCCCGATCAGGGGCGAGAAGACGATGAGGGAAAGAATGCCGGTCATGATCCCTGGCCTACCCTCGGAACTGGAACAGGGCGTAGGTCAGCAGACCCGCGATCCCGAGCAGCATGACGAAGGCGTAGTGGTAGACGTAGCCGGTCTGCAGCCGGCCGGTTCCCTTGCCGACCGCCACCGACGCGGCGGCGACGCCGTCGGGCCCCAGGCCGTCGATGAGCTTCTGGTCGCCGCCCTTCCAGAACAGGTCGCCCAGCAGCTTGGCGCCGCGGACGAAGGTGGCCTCGTAGATCTCGTCGAAGAACCACTTGTTGTAGAGGAAGCTCCACAGCGGCCCCTTGTTGGCGGCGATCCGCGCGCCCATGCCCTCTTTGGGAATGTAGGCGTACCAGGCGATCAGCGTGCCGGTGATGGTGACGACCAGGGGCGCCAGCTTCACCCACGTCGGGGCCTCGTGCATCTCGTGAAGCACATGGTTGGTGGCGCTGTTGAACAGCGACCCCGCCCAGAACGCCGCCTGATCGTGACCCACGAACCAGGCGATGAACACGCCGCCGGCGAAGACGGCGCCGATGGACAGCAGGACCAGCGGGACCATCATGGTCAGCGGGCTTTCGTGCGGATGCAGGTCATGGCCGTGCCCGTGATCATCATGGGCATGGGCGTGATCGTCGGCCAGGGGCTCGTCATGGGTCTCGATCTGGGCCGAGGTGGCGTGATCGTCGTGCGCGTGCGCGGTTGCGGCGTCAGCCCCCCACTTGCGGGTCCCATGGAAGGTCATGAACACCAGCCGCCAGCTGTAGAAGGCGGTCAGGGCCGCCGCCAGCAGGCTGATGACGAAGGCGAACTGGGCGATGCCGTTGTCACGACCCGCGGCCCAGCTGACCTCAATGATGCTGTCCTTGGAATAGAAGCCGGCGAAGCCAAGATCGAGGCCGGGGATTCCCACGCCGGTGATGGCCAGGGTGCCGATCATCATCACCGCATAGGTGACGGGCAGATACTTCCACAGCCCGCCCATCTTCCGCATGTCCTGCTCGTGATGCATGCCGTGGATGACCGAGCCGGCGCCGAGGAACAGCAGGGCCTTGAAGAAGGCGTGGGTGAACAGGTGGAACATCGCCGCCTGATAGGCGCCGACCCCGGCCGCGAAGAACATGTAGCCGAGCTGCGAACAGGTCGAATAGGCGATCACCCGCTTGATGTCGTTCTGCGCCAGACCGACCGTGGCGGCGAACAGCGCCGTGACCGCCCCGACCAGGGTGACGACATTGCGCGCCACCGGGGCGTACTCGAACATCGGCGACAGCAGGCAGACCATATAGACGCCGGCGGTGACCATGGTCGCCGCGTGGATCAGGGCCGACACGGGGGTCGGGCCTTCCATGGCGTCTGGCAGCCAGGTGTGCAGGAAGAACTGGGCCGACTTGCCCATGGCGCCGATGAACAGCAGGCAGCAGACCAGATCCATGGCCGGGAAGCTGTGGCCGGCGAAGGACCAGCTGGTTCCGGCGAGGGCGGCGACCTTCGGGAAGACTTCGGAGAACTCGATCGAGCCGAACATCCAGAAACAGGTCATGATGCCGAGCGCGAAACCGAAATCGCCGACCCGGTTGACCACGAAGGCCTTGATGGCGGCGGCGCTGGCCGTGGGCTTCTTGTACCAGAAGCCGATCAGCAGGTAGCTGGCCAGGCCCACGCCTTCCCAGCCGAAGAACAGCTGCATGAAGTCGGCGGCGGTGACCAGCGCCAGCATGGCGAAGGTGAACAGCGACAGATAGGCGAAGAAGCGCGGACGGCTGTCGTCCTCGGCCATGTAGCCCCAGCTGTAGAGGTGCACGAGGCTGGAGACGCTGGTCACCACGACCAGCATCACCGACGACAGGGTGTCGATGCGGATCGACCAGGCCGACTGGAAATCCCCGACATTGATGAAGGGCAGCAGCTTGACGGTGAAGTCGGGCCAGTCGCCCATCGCCACGCCCAGGAAGGTGGTCCAGCTGAGGGCGCAGGCGAGGAACAGCAGGCCGGTGGTCACCGACTGGCTGGCGATATTGCCGATACGGCGACCCTGCAGGCCGGCGATCGCCGCGGCCAGCAGCGGGGCGAAGAGGAGGATGGTGACGATAAGCTGGTGGGACATCGGTCGCGTCAGCCCTTCATCACGGAGGCGTCATCAACCGCGATGTCGCCGCGGTTTCTGAAGAAGGTCACCAGGATGGCCAGGCCGACCGCGGCCTCGGCCGCTGCGACGGTCAGCACGAACATCGCGTAGATCTGGCCGACCACGTCATGCAGGAAGACCGAGAAGCTGACGAGGTTGATGTTCACCGCCAGCAGGATCAGCTCGATCGACATCAGGATGACGATGATGTTCTTGCGGTTCACGAAGATGCCGAACACCCCGATGGTGAACAGGATGGCCGCGAGGGTCAGATAGTGGGTGAGACCGATCATTCGCCTTCTCCTGCTCCGGGCTGAATATCGACAATGGTCATGCCGCTCTTGGGGCCCCGCGCCGTCTGCCGCGCGATGTTCTGACGCTTGACGCCCGGCTTGTGGCGCAGGGTCAGGACGATGGCGCCGATCATGGCCACCAGCAGCACCAGACCGGCCGCCTGGAAGAAGTAGACGTAGTCGGTGTAGAGCACCCGGCCGATGGTCTCGGCGTTGCTGACGTCCGGCAGGGACGCCTGGGGGCCTGTGACCCTGGAGGCCGCCCCCTTGGTGGCGATGATGGTGGCCACCATGACCATTTCGATGGTCAGGATGCCGGCGACCACGCCGCCAATCGGCAGATACTGGGCGAATCCCTGTCGCAGGGCGGCGAAATCGACGTCGAGCATCATCACCACGAACAGGAACAACACCGCCACGGCGCCGACGTAGACGACAACCAGCAGCATCGCCAGAAACTCTGCGCCCAGCAGGACGAAGAGACCGGCGGCGCTGAAGAAGGCCGCGATCAGGAACAGCACCGAGTGCACGGGGTTGCGCGCCAGCACCACGGCCAACGCCGCCGCCACCGTCACGGTCGCCATCAGATAAAAGGCTATTGCCTGCAAGGCCATGCGGCCCTCACCCCTTCTCAAGATCCGGCGTCGAACGCCGCCGGAATCGCCGCGACCTCTTAGCGGTAGGCCGCATCCAGTTCCAGATTCTTCGCGATTTCGCGTTCCCAACGGTCGCCGTTATCCAGCAGCCGTTCCTTGTCGTAGTAGAGTTCCTCGCGCGTCTCGGTGGCGAACTCGGTATTCGGTCCCTCGACAATGGCGTCCACCGGGCAGGCCTCCTGGCACAGTCCGCAGTAGATGCATTTGACCATGTCGATGTCGTAGCGGGTCGTCCGGCGGCTGCCGTCGGCGCGGGGCTCGGCCTCGATATAGATGGCCTGGGCCGGGCAGATGGCCTCGCAGAGCTTGCAGGCGATGCAGCGCTCCTCGCCCGAGGGATAGCGCCGCAGGGCGTGTTCGCCGCGGAACCTGGGCGACTGCGGACCACGCTCGTTGGGGTAGATGACCGTCTTCTTGGGGGCCAGCATATAGCGCATCGCCAGCCCGAAGGCGCCGACGAAGTCGAGCAGCGCCGCGCCCTTGAGCGCCTGTCCTAAGCGGCTCATTGGGCCTTCTCCTTCTTGGAGATCACGCACTGATAGTTGCTCATCTGGTTGGGATCGCCGCCATCATCGAAGGGGCGCACGACGCCCCCGGCGGCCTCGCACTGCTTCTTGGCCCGGTTCATCTCGTCATAGTTCACCAGGCCGCGCCCGAGGGTGTAGCTGCCCGGATTGGCTTCCGGCTCGGTAGCGCAGGCCGTCAGCGACAGCCCGGTCAGGGTCAGGCCCGCAAGGCCTATGAGAACCGCGCCGCGCATCAGATCGCGCCCCGGGTGAAGACCCGCCAGCCGGCGACCAGCACCACGGCCACCAGAGACGTCGGCAGGAAAATCTTCCAGCCCAGCCGCATCAGCTGGTCGTAGCGGTAGCGCGGCACGATCGCCTTCACCATGGCGAACATGAAGAAGAAGAAGATGGTCTTCAGGAAGAACCAGAAGAAGCCGAAGAAGCTGGCGGCGGTCGCCGGCCAGCTGTCCAGGAACGGCGTCGGGAACGGCGCCTGCCATCCGCCAAAGAACAGGATGGTGATCAGGGCGCACATCAGGACGATGTTGGCGTACTCGCCGATCATGAACAGCAGATAGGGGGTGGAGCTGTATTCGACCTGATAGCCGGCCACCAGCTCGGACTCCGCCTCGGGCAGGTCGAAGGGCGGACGGTTGGTCTCGGCCAGGGCGGAGATGAAGAAGATCACCGTCATCGGGACCATCACCACCGCCATCGGCAGGTTCTTCAACCCGCCGCCCAGGAAGTTCCAGTTCCAGAAGCCGCCCGCCTGCTGCTCGATAATCTGCTGCAGGTTCATGGTCCCGGCCAGCAGGATCACGGTGATGATCACAAAGCCGATGGAGACCTCGTAGGAGACCATCTGCGCCGCCGACCGCAGGCCGCCGAGGAAGGGATACTTCGAGTTGGACGCCCAGCCGCCCATGATGATCCCGTAGACCCCCAGCGAACTGATCGCGAAGATGTAGAGGATCGCCACATTGACGTCGGCGATCACCCAGCCCGGCGCCAACGGCACCACGGCCCAGGCCGCGAAGGCCAGGATGAAGGTCAGCAGCGGGGCCAGCAGGAACACCGTCTTGTCGGCCCCGGCCGGGATGACGATTTCCTTGAGCAGGAACTTCAGGAAGTCGGCGAAGGACTGGAACAGGCCGAATGGCCCGACCACGTTGGGGCCCTTGCGCATCTGCACGCCGGCCCAGACCTTGCGGTCGCCCCACAGCAGGAAGGCGAGGCTGAGCAGCAGCCAGACGGTGACCGCCAGGATCTGCCCCAGATGCAGGAGGAACCAGCCCAGCCCGTGGGCCCAGAAGTCTTGGGTTGCCGGCACGGTCTACTCCGCCGCCATCTTGGTCGCGTCGGAGGCCAGGGCCGCGCATTCGGCCATGGTCACGCTGGCGCGCGCGATCGGGTTGGTCAGGTGGAAGGCCTCGACCGTGCTGGCCAGCGGCGCGTCGGACATATCGCCGTCGGCGCCAAGCCCGGAGAGATCGAACACGGTCGGCATTGAGCCCGGTGCGAAGTCGATCTGGCCAAAGGTCGGGTGGTCGGCGAACAGCTTGGCCCGCAGCTGGTCGAGGCTGTCATACGGCAGGGTCTTGCCCAGCCGGTCCGACAGGGCGCGGATGATGGCCCAGTCCTCGCGGGCCTCGCCCTTGGGGAACACGGCGCGCTCGCCCAGCTGCACCCGCCCCTCGGTATTCACATAGAGGCCGTTCTTTTCGGTGTAGGCGGCGCCCGGCAGGATGACATCGGCCTTGTGGGCCCCGCGATCACCGTGGCTGCCCAGATAGACGGTGAAGGCGCCGCTGGCCGAGGCGTCGCACTCGTCGGCGCCCAGCAGGAACAGCAGGTCCAGCGCGCCCGGCTTGATCATCTCGCGGGCGGAAAGACCGCCCTCGGCCGGCACGAAGCCCATGTCCAGGCCGCCGACGCGGGCGGCGGCGGTGTGCAGGACGTTCCAGCCGTTCCAGCCCTCGCGGACGACGTTGAAGCTCTTGGCCAGGGCGGCGGCCGCCTTCAGCACGGCGGCGCCGTCCTCGCGGGCGAAAGCCCCCTGCCCGACGATGATGGCGGGCCGTTCGGCGGCCTTCAGGGCCTTGACGAAATCGCTCTTCGACTTGGCCAGACCGGAGACGGTCGCGGCGCCGGCGCCGAGGTAGTCATAGTCATAGGTCAGGTCGGCCTGCTGGCCGACGACGCCGATGCGGGTCTTGCCGGCCACCCACTGCTTGCGCAGTCGGGTGTTGAACACCGGGGCCTCAAGGCGGGGGTTGGCGCCGATGATCAGCACTACGTCGGCGTCCTCGATCCCGGCGAGGGTCGAATTGAACAGCCAGCTTTCACGCGGGCCTGCGCCGAGCGCCGATCCATCCTGGCGGCAGTCGATGTTCTTCACGCCGAGCGAGGCGAACAGGTCCATCGCCGCCTTCATCGATTCGGCGTCCTGCAGGTCGCCGGCGATCAGGCCCATCTTTTCAGGCGCTATGGCGGCGGCCTTGTCGGCGATAGCCGCGAAGGCTTCCGGCCAGGTCGCCGCAGTCAGCTTGCCGCCCTTGCGGACGTAGGGCCGGTCGAGGCGCTGACGGCCAAGGCCGTCGACGGCATAGCGGCTCTTGTCGCTCAGCCACTCCTCATTGATGTCTTCATTGATGCGCGGCAGCACCCGCAACACAGCGGCGCCGCGGCTGTCGACCCGGATCGAGCTGCCGAGCGCATCCATGACATCGACGCTCTGGGTCTTCTTCAGCTCCCAGGGGCGGTAGTTGAACGCCCAGGGCCGGTGGGTCAGGGCGCCGACCGGGCAGAGGTCATTGACGTTGCCGCTCAGTTCGCTGGTCACGGCGGCGCCGAGATAGGTGGTGATCTCGACGTCTTCGCCCCGGCTGATGAGGCCGATTTCGGGGACCCCGGCAACCTCGGTGATGAACCGCACGCAGCGGGTGCACTGGATGCAGCGCGTCATCACCGTTTTGATCAGCGGGCCCATTTCCTTTTCCTCGACGGCGCGCTTGTTCTCGGAATAGCGGCTGTCGTCGCGGCCATAGCCCATGGCCTGATCCTGCAGATCGCACTCGCCGCCCTGGTCGCAGATCGGGCAATCCAGAGGGTGGTTGATCAGCAGGAATTCCATCACCCCTTCCCGGGCCTTCTTGACCATCGGGGTGTTGGTGAAAATTTCCTGGTTCTCGGCGGCCGGCAGGGCGCAGCTCGCCTGAGGCTTGGGCGGCCCGGGCTTCACCTCGACAAGGCACATCCGGCAGTTACCGGCGATGCTGAGACGTTCGTGATAGCAAAAACGCGGAATCTCTTCGCCGGCCAGTTCCGCGACCTGCAGAACCGTCATGCCGGGTTCGAATTCGACCTCGACGCCGTTGACCTTGGCTTTAGGCATAGCTCGTCCGGGACCCTTAATTGGGGCGGTTCGTGGACCAGTTTCCCCGGCGGTTCAAGGGGTCTGTCGTCATTGCGAACAAGTCTTAACTGGACTTCGGAGGGTCCGGCCTCTGGACAACAGGTTTGGGGTGCACACCAAAGATCGCCAGCCAGACGACCACGAGAAAAAGCGATGCCCGCGCGCCCTCTGTCCATCCGGCGGCCGTGAGGAATAGCAGCATTTTTGGGGAGGTAACGGCTATTCCAGGCAACGCCCCAAAGCCGGCGAGCCATGCCGGAGCGCACACGGCCGCGAGCACCCAGGGAATGCCTGGCCAGGCGCCCCGGCGGCCGTTTCGGAACAGGATCACGCTCAGCGCGGCCAGCGGAACCGAGGCCAGAAGCGCGTCGGCCAAGCCGCGCCAGTCGAAACCCGAAGCGCGCGTCAGCTCCAGCGTCAGCGAGTCGTCCAACTCAGAACCAGCTCTTGTCGCCGACCACATAATCCTCGTGGAACTGCTGGTCAGATTTCACCAGATAGATGACGAACTCGACGATGGAGATCAGGCCGACCACCGCCGGCGGAATGCCGACCAGAATCCAGCCGACGGTGCCGCACAACAGCATGATGATCCCGGCGTTGGTCTTGCCCAGATAGAACTTGTGGATGCCGATCCAGCCCAGAAAGAAGGCCAGCAGCGCCGCGACGATGCGATTCTTGTCCCCGGCCAGGCCGCTGAACGGCTGGGTGGTGACATAGATGCTGCGCGCCATCCCCTCCGCCGTCTCGAAATCCACCTCGGTCCCGGGGACGATGCTGCGGACGCCGCCCGCCAGGTCGTCGCGGCCGAAGGGATAGCGGTGGCCATCGTCCCCGCTGATCAGGCCGGACCCGTCGGCCTCATTGAAACTGAGAACCTTGCCGCGCATGGAATGCCCCTCTCGCTGTCGCGCCCGGGCTGACTATGGCGCCAACAGGACGCCGCGGCCAAGATCAGCCTGAAGGCCATTTTCTGTCCGGCTCATCACCGGGCTTTGGCTCCTTGCCGAACACCAGCAGCGCCAGAAGCAGGCCGACACTGCCGACGTAGCCACCAGACAGGATCGACAGAATCCCGGGCCACGCCCCGTCGACGGCCCGGCCGTAACCCATCCACATCAGACAAGAAAACAGCAGGGCCGCCACCCACGGCCAGACCAGCCATCCGCCGGACTGCCCCAGCCGACGGGCAATCAGGGTCGCCGACAGGACGGGCGCACCGGCCAGAACAATCACGAAGATTAGAACGAAGACGCCCATAACGGTCACGAACACACTCCAATTCCAGCGCTGTCGCTCAGCTAGAAGACCTCGCCAACCGTCAACGCGGGCAGCTTGGGCCCGGCGATCGCCAGCACGGCCAGGTGAATGGCGCAGGCGATCCAGCCCCCGACGATCACGACAATCGTTGCTATCAGCGCAGGCGAATTGTCGGCCTCAAACTCGCCAAGCGCCACAAAGCACCAGCCGGCGCCGGCAATCGTCGCCACCAGCAAGACCCATGGCAGGGCCAGCCACCAGCGCCGGCGACCCATTCTGAAACTGATGATCGTCGAGGCGATGAAGGGCGAGGCGATGACGGCGAAGATGACCGCCAACATCGTCATCTCCTCGTAGGAAACCGAGGCTGCCATGATCGCTCCAACAGATGGCGCCCGCCCAGGTTGCCGACGCCCGTCCATCCCGGATAGCGAACCTTGGCTTAGCCCGCTACTGCAATCTGGCCGCCGCCGCGACGGCGGGACGACGCGCCCATCGACGGAGCCAGTTGACCATCGCCTGTGGCGTCTCATTGGCCTCGTCGGTGATCTCCGAGCTGCTGGCCAGCACCTTGCCGTTGGATTCCGCGACAATGAGCCAGGGATAGCCATTCACCCGACCGGTCCTGAAGCGCTTCAACGCCTTGCGACCGTCATCGTCGATCCCGGTTGATGGCACGTAGACCGGCACAACGACGAAGTTGTCCTCGATGAAGGGTTTGACCTGCGGCAGGTCCATCACTGCGGCCAGCACCAGGCACCAGCCGCACCAGTCGCCGCCCAGGTCGACAATGACCCGCTTGTCCTCAAGGCGGGCCCTGGCGAATGCGGCGTCGAGCCTGGCGTTGACCTCGGCGGGCGTCGCGGCCTGATCATACAGTTTGCGACGTGGTCGCCGCAGTTCCCTGAGGGACTCGCCGACCACGGGGGCGCCGTCAACGGCCGGCGGCGCCTTGGCGGCCGCCCAGACCGGGGCCGGGGATGCAGAGGCGAGAACCAGCGCCAGCGCCCAGACCGGGCCCGGCGCGAGGCGGACCATCCCTGTGCTACTCGGCCGCGATCAGGGTCGCGCCCTGCACATGCGGCTTGTTCGCCCGGTAGCTGGTGATCCGGTCCTCGACCTCATGGCGGAAGTGCCGGAACAGCCCCTGGATCGGCCAGGCCGCCGCGTCGCCCAGCGCGCAGATGGTGTGGCCCTCGACCTGGGTGGTGACGTCCAGCAGGGTGTCGATCTCGCGCATGTCGGCCTCGCCGGTGACCATCCGCTCCATCACCCGCCACATCCAGCCGGTGCCTTCGCGGCAGGGCGTGCACTGGCCGCAGCTCTCATGCTTGTAGAAATAGCTGAGGCGGGCGATGGCGCGGACCAGATCGGTGTCCTTGTCCATGACGATGACCGCCGCGGTGCCCAGGCCCGACTTCAGTTCGCGCAGGGCGTCGAAGTCCATCGGAAGGTCTTCACACTGCTCGGCCGGGATCATCGGCACCGAGCTGCCGCCGGGAATGACCGCCTTCAGGTTTCCCCAGCCGCCCCGGATGCCGCCGCAGTGATCCTCGATCAGCTGGCGGAAGGGGATGCTCATCGCCTCTTCGACATTGCAGGGCAGATTCACATGCCCCGAGACGCAGAACAGCTTGGTGCCGGTGTTGTTGGGACGGCCAAAGCCGGCGAACCACTCGGCGCCCCGGCGCAGGATGGCGCCGACGACGGCGATCGATTCGACGTTGTTGACCGTGGTCGGGCAGCCATAGAGGCCGGCCCCGGCCGGGAACGGCGGCTTCAGGCGCGGCTGGCCCTTCTTGCCTTCCAGCGATTCCAGCAGCGCGGTCTCTTCCCCACAGATGTAGGCCCCGCCGCCGTGGTGCATATAGAGGTCGAAATCCCAGCCGTGGACATTGTCCTTGCCGATCAGCCTGGCCTCATAGGCCTGCTTGATGGCGGCTTCCATGATCTCGCGCTCGCGCACGTATTCGCCGCGGATGTAGATGTAGCAGGCGTGGGCCTGCATCGCGAAGCTGGCGATCAGGCAGCCTTCGATCAGCAGGTGGGGATCATGGCGCATGATCTCCCGGTCCTTGCAGGTGCCCGGCTCCGACTCGTCGGCATTGACCACCAGGTAGTGGGGCCGGCCGTCCTTGACCTCCTTGGGCATGAACGACCACTTCAGGCCGGTGCCGAAACCGGCGCCGCCGCGACCGCGCAGGCCGCTGGCCTTGACGTTGTCGATGATCCAGGCAGACCCGGCGTCCAGCATGTCCCTGGTCGCGTTCCAGCAACCGCGCTTCTTCGCGCCCTCGAGACCCCAGTCGTGGAGGCCGTAGAGGTTGGTGAAGATGCGATCCTTGTCTTCGAGGATGCCGACCATCAGGAACCCGATTTCTGTGTTGCGGCGACGCGCGGGGCGACGCCGGTCAGGATGAACATTTGCCGGCCGGTCACTAGCAGCATTCCCGCGATCAGGAAAACCACCGGCGTCACGGCGTCCAGCTTTCGAAAGGATTGGCCTTGCGCCAGGCGGTCCGCCGCCAGATCACATAGACGAACAGCACCCAGCCGATCGCCACCAGCACCCAGCCGATGGTGATCATCACATGCGGCCAGGGGCGGACGAACCAGCCGCCCAGCGTCAGCCCCACGCCCAGCAGAATCAGCAGGAAGCCGATCAGCCGCTCGAGCCGATACAGGCCGCGCAGGGCGTCGATGTAGGCGATACGACGCTTCAGCAGCTCCTGCTCGTCGCTCATTCGACGATCCCCCTGCCCTTGTCCGGGGTCCAGCCCTGCTTTCGAAGCCAGGACAGCCGCCACACCGCAACGCCGAAAGGAACCATGCCGGCCAGCGCCAGGATCAGGACCAACGGGCTGCCGCCGGCAGTAAACAGAAGGGCGATGGCCGCCGCCAGACAGACCATTTCCCAGACCCAGGCATAGACCAGGGGCCGGTAGGCGATCAGATCGCGGAGAGTCAGGTTTCTGATCGCCATCAGGGATCCTAGGACGCGGGTTCCTTGGCCTGCTTGGCCTTGGCCGGGGCGTTGGGCAGCTTGATCTTCTTGGCGTAGCTGCCGTCGTAGAGTTTGGGATCGGTCAGGGTGTGGATCGCGCCCTTGGGCTCGGAGGCGCCGCGGCCGTCATAGGAGCCGGGCTTGGGCGACTTGCCGGCGGCGAAGTCGTCAAGGATCTGGCCCAGGCTCTCGGGCGTCAGATCCTCGTAGTAGTAGTCATTGATCGCCGCCATCGGGGCGTTGCAGCAGGCGCCAAGGCACTCGACCTCTTCCCAGCTGAACTTGCCGTCGGCCGAGACGTGGTTCTTGGGACCGATCTTGGCCTTCAGCACGTCCTTCAGGTCATTGGCGCCGCGCAGCATGCAGGGGGTGGTTCCGCACAGCTGAATGAAGGCGACCTTACCGACCGGCTCCAGCTGGAACATGGTGTAGAAGGTCGCCACCTCCAGCACCCGGATCACCGGCATGGCCAGCATCTCGGCGATCACCCGGATCGCCGGCTCCGACACCCAGCCCTCCTGCTTCTGGGCCAGCCAGAGCAGGGGGATGGAGGCCGACTGCTTGCGGGCCTCCGGATATTTGGCGAGCCAGAACTCGACCTCCTTCATCGACGCCTTGTTGAAGGCGAAGCTGTCGGGCTGGTCTTTGGCGAGGCGACGGACGGACATGGTCTAGTGAAAACTCGTGCTGGCCGAAGCGGCGACGGGCGCCCCTGTCGGGAATGACGGTGACATGATCGGCTTGATCCAGATCATTGACGGAGTGTCCAGTTCGGCGGGCATCCGTCAGCAGCTCTCGCCGGCATCGCTTGTCGCTGCACTCCGCAGGGCGATGTTTGCGGCCGCTATCCGGCGGCCCGCAGGTTTGAAGGCCGGCAGAAGAATGAACAGCAGGCCCGACAGGGCGCACGCCACAAGAACGATGAAGATACCCGGCGTCAATTCGCCGCTCAGGCCGAGCGTCATGCCGAGGTACAGCGCGCCGGCTCCCGGCATCGTGGGCAGCGTGCGCATCGCCAGGTCCCGCCGAAAGCCCTTTGCTCCAGCTTCGTGGCGCTGCCCTGCTGCCCGAAAAACTGTTGTCACGGCGATCCAGGGATACGTCAGCTCAAACGCGACGATCCAGAACACTGTGGCCAGTATTTCGGGCCAGATGGTCACCGGTCGATTTCCCCGAACACGATGTCTAGGCTGCCGAGGATGGCGCTGACGTCGGCCAGCATGTGGCCGCGGTTCATCCAGTCCATGGCCGCCAGGTGCGGGAAGCCCGGCGCGCGGATCTTGCAGCGGTAGGGCTTGTTCGAGCCGTCGCTGACCAGATAGACGCCGAACTCGCCCTTGGGGGCCTCGACCATCGCATAGACCTCGCCTTCCGGGGTGCGGAAGCCTTCGGTGTAGAGCTTGAAGTGATGGATCAGGGATTCCATCGACCGCTTCATCTCGGCGCGACGCGGCGGGGTGATCTTGTTGTCGGTGGTCATCACCGGGCCGCGCACGGTGCGCAGCTTTTCACAGGCCTGGCGGATGATCTTCGTCGACTCCCGCATCTCCTGCATCCGGCACAGATAGCGATCGTAGCAGTCGCCGTTCTTGCCCAGCGGGATCTGGAAATCGAAGTCGTTGTAGCACTCGTAGGGCTGGTTACGGCGCAGGTCCCAGGCGATGCCCGAGCCGCGCACCATCACGCCGGAGAAGCCCCAAGCCAGCGCCTCTTCCTTGGTTACCACGCCGATGTCGACGTTGCGCTGCTTGAAGATGCGGTTTTCGGTGATCAGGCCCTCAATGTCGTCGCAGACCTTCGGGAAGGCGATCGCCCACTTGTCGATGTCCTCGACCAGCTGGTCGGGCAGGTCCTGGTGAACGCCGCCCGGCCGGAAGTAGTTGGAATGGAGCCGGGCGCCGCAGGCCCGCTCGTAGAAGACCATCAGCTTTTCGCGCTCTTCAAAACCCCACAGCGGCGGGGTCAGGGCGCCGACGTCCATGGCCTGGGTCGTGACGTTGAGCAGATGGCTGAGAATGCGGCCGATCTCGGAATAGAGCACCCGGATGATGCTGCCCCGGATCGGGACCTCGATGCCCAGCAGCTTCTCGATGGCCAGACAGAAGGCATGCTCCTGGTTCATCGGCGCCACGTAATCGAGGCGGTCGAAATAGGGCACGTTCTGGAGGTAGGTGCGGGCCTCCATCAGCTTCTCGGTGCCGCGATGCAGCAGGCCGATGTGCGGATCGACCCGCTCGACCACTTCACCGTCCAGCTCCAGCACCAGACGCAGGACGCCGTGGGCGGCCGGGTGCTGGGGCCCGAAGTTGATGTTGAACTTGCGGACCGGAGTTTCCGGGATCGCGGCGATGTTTCCGGCGTCGTCGGCCATTACTTGCTCTCCGCCTTCTCATCACCCGGCAGGGCGTATTGCGCGCCTTCCCAGGGGCTGAGGAAATCGAAATTGCGGAACTCGGCGATCTTCACCGGCTCATAGACCACCCGCTTCAGCTCATCGTCGTAGCGAACCTCGACGTAGCCGGTCATCGGGAAGTCCTTGCGCAGCGGATGACCGTGGAAACCGTAGTCGGTCAGGATGCGGCGCAGGTCCGGGTGGCCCTCGAAGAAGATGCCGTACATGTCAAACGCCTCGCGCTCGAACCAGTCGGCCACCGGATAGACGCTGGTGATGCTGGGAACAGGCGTGTCCTCGTCGGTGGCGACGCGGACGCGGATACGATGGTTCTTCACCATCGACAGCAGGTGATAGACCACCTCGAAGCGCTGGCCGCGTTCGGGATAGTCGACGCCGCACAGGTCGATCAGCTGCTGGAAGCGGCAATCGGGGTGATCGCGCAGCTGGGTCAGGGCCTCGACGATGCGCGGCATCTGGGCGGTGACGGTCAGTTCGCCGAAGGCCACCGAATGGGCGACAAAGGCCCCGGCGCTGTTGGCGACAATGGCCTGGCCGAGGGCCTCAAGCGTGCTGTCGAGGGTTGCGGGCGTGGCGACGTCGCTCATCTCTCGATGGTCCCCGTGCGGCGGATCTTCTTCTGCAGCTGCAGCACGCCATAGACCAGGGCCTCGGCGGTGGGCGGGCAGCCCGGCACATAGATGTCGACCGGCACGATCCGGTCGCAGCCGCGCACGACGCTGTAGCTGTAATAATAGTAGCCGCCGCCGTTGGCGCAGCTGCCCATGGAGATGACGTAGCGGGGCTCGGGCATCTGGTCGTAGACCTTGCGCAGAGCCGGAGCCATCTTGTTGGTCAGGGTGCCGGCGACGATCATCACGTCGCTCTGGCGCGGGCTGGCGCGGGGGGCGAAGCCGTAGCGCTCGAGGTCATAGCGCGGCATGGCCGAGTGCATCATCTCGACGGCGCAACAAGCGAGCCCGAAAGTCATCCACATCAGGCTGCCGGTGCGGGCCCAGGTGACCAGATCGTCGGCGGCCGCGACCACGAAGCCCTTGTCGGCCAGCTGGTCGGTGACGGCGTCGAAATAGGGATCGTGCAGCTTGGGGTCATAGCCCTCGACGCTGCTGCGACCGGCGCTCAGGGCGGGGGTCGTCCCGCCGGCGGGAACGATTACTCCCATTCCAGGGCGCCTTTCTTCCATTCGTAGACAAAGCCGACGGTCAGCACCCCGAGGAAGATCATCATCGACCAGAAGGCGAACTGCGACGCTTCCGGCGGCAGTTTCATCAGGCTGACCGCCCAGGGAAACAGGAAGGCCACTTCCAGGTCGAAGATGATGAACAGGATCGACACCAGATAGAAGCGCACGTCGAACTTCATCCGCGCGTCATCAAAGGCGTTGAACCCGCACTCATAGGCCGAGACCTTTTCAGGGTCCGGCGCCGTCGGGGCGAGGATGGCGGCTCCGAAGATGAAGACCAGTCCGATCACCGCCGC
The DNA here is from genome assembly GCA_016125585.1 of Caulobacter sp. Lineage (GTDB taxonomy): Bacteria > Pseudomonadota > Alphaproteobacteria > Caulobacterales > Caulobacteraceae > Caulobacter. The sequence continues at coordinate 14,150 of WGLL01000008.1, read as the reverse complement.
GATGCCGATGAAAATCACGATCGGCAGATACTCAAGTAGGAAGTTGTCCATGGTTTCCCCGAGGAGGAGTCGCGGGCGTTGTAGACCAATGCCGCCCGGCGTTCAAAGGGGGTTTGCCGCTCAATTCCCCGGCCGCGCCGGCGAAGGCGGACACCGCCCCTCCCCCGCTCCACATTCTGCCCCCGCAAGGGCGCCCGGCGGCCGGACGGCGGCCTCCCGCGCGCCGCGACTTGCCCGGCCGCCCCCAACCGTGCGGTTATCGGTGCATGACCAAGCGATCCCTGCCCCTTCGATTCCTTGATGGCGTCGAGCGACTGGGCGACAAGCTGCCCGATCCGGTGTTCATCTTCGCCTGGCTGATCGGCGCCCTGGTGCTGGCCAGCGCCCTCTGCGCCTGGGCGGGTCTGTCGGTGATCCATCCCGGCACCGGCGAGGTGCTGGCCGCCCAGAGCCTGCTGGATCCGAAGAACGTCCGCACCGTGCTGGTCGAGATGCCCAAGACCCTGACCGGCTTCGCGCCTCTGGGCTATGTGCTGCTGGTCATGCTCGGGGCCGGGGTCGCCGAGCGGGTCGGCCTGTTGTCGGCGGCGGTCCGAGGTCTTGTGCGCCGAACCCCCGCACGGCTGCTGGCGCCGGTGATCATTCTGCTGGGTCTGGTCTCCAACCACGCCGCCGACAGCGGCTTCATCGTGCTGATTCCGCTGGCGGGCGCCGCCTTCGCCGCGGCGGGACGCCACCCGGTGGCCGGCATCGCCTGCGCCTTCGCCAGCTGTGTCGGGGCCTTCGCCGGCAATCCGACGCCCAGCCAGTTCGACGCCCTGATCCTGGGCTTCACCGAGCCGGCGGTGCATCTGCTCGATCCGGCCTGGCGGGTGAATCTCGTCGGCAACTGGTGGTTTACCGCCGCCTCCGCCGCCCTGTTCGTCCCGGTCGGCTGGTGGGTCACCGAAAAGATCGTCGAGCCTCGCCTCGGCCCCTGGGTTCCGCCCGAGGGCCATCTGACGTCAAACGCGCCCCTGTCGCCCGACGAGCGACGCGGCCTGATGTGGGCCGGCCTCGCGGTGCTGGCGGTGGCCGCCCTCTGGGCCTTCATGACCCTTGGCCCCGGCGCGCCGTTGCAGGACGCCGCCGCCGCCAGCCTCAGCCGCTGGACGCCCTTCTTCCGGTCCCTGATCGCCGCCTTCTTCGTCCTGTTCCTGGCCGCCGGGGTGGCCTTCGGGATCTCCAACGGGATCATCAAGACCCATCGCGACGTGGTCAGGCTGGCCGGCGAATCCATGGCGGCCATGGCGCCCTACATCGTCCTGGCCTTCGCCGCCGCCCACTTCATCCTGCTGTTCACCCTCTCCAACCTGGGGGCCATCATCGCCATCAACGGCGCCGACGCCCTGGGCCAGGCCCATGTGCCGATGGTGGTGCTGCTGCTGGGCGTGGTGGTGATGACCGCGGTGCTGGACCTGTTCATCGGCTCGGCCTCGGCCAAATGGGCCGCCCTGGCCCCGGTGCTGGTGCCGATGCTGATGCTGCTGGGGGTGTCGCCGGAGATGACCACCGCCGCCTACCGGATGGGCGATTCGACCGTCAACATGGCCAGTCCCCTGATGCCCTATTTCCCGCTGGTCCTGGCCTTCTGCCACCGCTGGAAGTCGGACATGGGGGTCGGCGGCCTGATGAGCTCGGTGCTGCCCTACAGCTTCGCCTTTCTCGGCGTCGCGCTCAGCGTTACGGGGCTTTGGGCGGTCATGGAGTGGCCGACCGGGCCCGGCGCCCCCTTCCACTATTCGGCCCCCGCGACCCTCGCGCCGTGACTTTTTTCAAACCTCGACAAGGCGCGCTTGACACAATGGGGGCATCCCCCTATTCCGCACGCCTCGCGCCGCTGCGAAGCGGCAGATGCGGATGTAGCTCAGTTGGTTAGAGCGCCGGCCTGTCACGCCGGAGGTCGCGGGTTCGAGTCCCGTCATTCGCGCCACTTCTCCCTGAAAGCATCTGTCCTTCCCAAGCGTTCGGGCGCGCCTTGGCGTTGTCGTTCCGATGGGGAGGTTTCATGAAGCCCATTGCTGGCCTGGCGACCGCTGCGATCGCCCTGGTTCTCGGCGGGCAGGCTCTGGCTGCCGACTACTACCTGACAGTGGCGTCCGAGAGTCAGATCGCGCTGGTCGACCTTTCCTCCATCACACCGAAAGGCGCGACCGTTACCGCGGCGGTCACCCGGGTCTTCCGCGATGTCGTTCCCTTCACGGGCACGCCGGGCTTTCGCTACATGGTCTACACCAACAAGTATGATTGCGAGCGAGCCCAGGCCCGGGTTCTGGCGGCTCAGGCCTTCGACAGCGACCACGCCGTGGTCTACACGCTCAGCCAGCCCCCTAACGAATGGCGCGCCGTCGAGCCGGGCACCTCGGGCGGCGATGTTATGGATGCCGTCTGCCGGCCCTCCACCCGAGACCCGGACTTGATCCTTGAAGCTGAACAGACGGACCTGGTGGATCTTATCATCAGCGTCGGATTCGACGGCATATACGAACCAGAAAAGTAGCCGCCTGCCCCCGGCTGTCCACGATCAGCGCTCCGCGCCCCGAGAGGCTGTATCGATCATCATTTCCCGCCGCCCTCGCCCTTTTTCAGCCGCCCGCGCTTCGTCAAGGCCTCCCGCAGCAACACCTCGACCTGGGCGTTGACGCTGCGCAGTTCGTCGGCCGCGAGGCGCTCGACAGCGTCGAGCACCTCGGGCTTTACCCGGATCAGAAAGGCGCGCTTGCCGGGACTGGCCATACCGTCAGCCGTAGAGGGTGCCGGTATTGACCACGGGCTGGGCCTCCTTGTCGGCGCAGAGCACCACCAGCAGGTTGGAGACCATGGCCGCCTTGCGCTCCTCGTCGAGGTCGACGACGCCGCGCTCGCTGAGCTGGTCCAGGGCCGTTTCCACCATCGACACCGCGCCGGCGACGATCATCGCCCGGGCCGCCAGCACCGCGTGGGCCTGCTGACGCTTCAGCATGGCGCCGGCGATCTCCGGCGCGTAGGCCAGGTGCATCAGGTGGCATTCGTCGACGACAATGCCGGCGACGGCGACGCGCGCCTGCAGATCCACCTTCAGCCGCTCGCTGACGATCTCGGCGTCGGCGCGGAGGGTCGGCTCGTCGTCCTCGGCGTGGTCATAGGCGTAGTGTCGGGCGACCTCGCGCAGGGCGGTCTCGATTTGGATGTTGATGAAGGCCAGGTAGTCGTCGACGTCGAACAGGGCCTGGGCGCTGTCATTGACCCGCCAGACCACGTTGGCGGCGATCTCGATCGGGTTGCCGCCCTTGTCGTTGACCTTCAGCATCTCGCTGGTGACGTTGCGCACCCGCATCGACACCTTCTTGCGACCGTACCAGGGCAGCACCCAGCGCAGGCCGGTGTTGCGATCGGTGCCCTTGTAGTTGCCGAACAGGGTGATGGCCGAGGCCTCGTTCGGCTGCAGCGCATAGAAGCCCGCCGCGGTCAGCAGGCCCAGCAGGGCCACGGCGAGGCCGAGGAGTCCCAGCAGCCCGTTGTGCTTGATGTTGGTGAAGAGAACCGCGCCGCCCGCCAACAGGGCAATGGTCACCAGCAGCATCAGAATGCCGTTGATGCCGCCGCCGGCGCGCTCCGAAGTCTTGTTGATAGCCCGATGATCGGACATGTCGCCCTCCAAAATTGACATCAAAGTGATATCACTTTTGGAGGCGCGTTCAAGACAATCCGGACGGAGATCGACCGATTATCGGACGGGTTTCAGCAGGTAGTGACTGACACCCCACTCCTGCCCGTCGCGATGCCCGAACAGGCCGGCCGTGGCGAGGAAGAACAGCCGCCAGCGCCGCCGCCAGACCCCCGCGTCCGGGCCATAGGTCGCCTTCATGATCCGGCGCACCGCCAGATCCTCACGGTCCATATTGGCCAGCCAGTCCAGGGCCGTGCGCTGATAGTGGGTCCCGTTCCATTTCCAGTCGGCCTCGACCTCGAACAGGTCGGAGAAGTCGCGGATCAGGTCGTGGCTGGGCATGAAGCCGCCGGTGAAGAAGTATTTGCCGATCCAGTCGTCCTGGTCCTCATGGCTGAAGCGGTAGGGCTGGGCGCGATGGCTGAAGACATGCAGGAACAGACGCCCCTCCGGCCGCAACCATCCCCGCACCCGGCCCAGAAGCAGGTCCCAGTTGGCCATGTGCTCGAACATCTCCACCGAGACCACCCGGTCAAAGTCGCCGTCGGGTTCGAAGCTGTTGGCGTCGGCGGTGATGATCCGAAGATTGGTGAAGCCGCGCGCCCGCGCCTGGGCCTCGATATATTCCCGCTGGCCGTTGGAATTGGAGACCGAGACGATCCGCGCATTGGGGTAGCGGGCGGCCATCCACAGCGACAGCGATCCCCAGCCGCAGCCAAGCTCAAGAATATCCTGACCATCGGCCAGGCCCGCGTGCTCGCAGGTCACCGCCAGGGCCCTGTCTTCGGCCTGCGCCAGGGTGCGGACGTCGCCGTCATAAAGACAGGACGAGTATTTCAGGCGCGGGCCGAGCACGAGGTGGAAGAACTCGGCCGGCACCTCGTAGTGCTGCTCATTGGCGGCGTCGGTATGTTCGGCGATGGGCCGGCCGCGCATGTCCCGGGCAAATTCAGAGGCGAGACTTTCCGGCAGCCCCAGCAGATCCAGCCGTTGCTTCTCGACCAGCCATGAGATGGCGGCGCGGCGAATGGCGTCCGGCGCCGGCAGGGATTCGGCGGCGTTGATCGCGGTCTTGAGCAGGTTCATTTGGCGCTCTCAGCTTTTCGGCGGCAGGGGAATGAAGGCGGAGACGCGAGCCTGATAGTCGGCATAGGCCTGCCCGCGGGATTTCAGCATGGCCGCCTCCAGCGGCGGCACGCCCGACACCTTGATCAACAGCCAGGCCATGAAGGCCGGTCCGATCAGGGCTAGCCAGCCCCAGGGCCAGGCGCCGGAAAGCGGGCTGGGGCCAATGGCCATCACCGGCCAGGCCAGCCACAGCACCCACTCGAAGAAGTAGTTGGGATGGCGCGACCAGCCCCAGAGGCCAACGTCGCAGACCTTGCCCCGGTTGGGCGGATAGGTCTTGAACTTCGCCAGTTGGCGATCAGCCAGGCTCTCCCCGGCAATGGCGCAGAGCAGGATGGCGATGGCGGCAAGATCGCTCCACACCAGCCCGGGCGCGGGGTTGCGCGCCGCGACAAGGATCGCCAGGGCCAACAGGGCGCCGGAAACGGCCTGCGCCTGCAGAAACCCGAACATGCGCGGCTGGAAGCTTTGTCCCCATTCGCGTCGGAACGCGGCATAGCGGGGATCCTCGGCGGAGCCGGCCACCCGCCCAAAAAGATGTGTCCCCAGCCGCAACGACCACAGGCCGATCAGCGCCCCGACAATCCATTGCCGCGGTCCGGGGGGTCCGGCGTCCAGGGGCAAGAGGGCGCAGGCGATCCCCGCGCCGCCCATGCCAAAGCTCCAGAAAACGTCGGTCCAGCCGCCGTTGCCCACGGCCCGCTGGTAGGCCCAGGCAAGGGCCATCCACACAGAAAGGCCGAGCGCGACGGCGAGAGCGAGCAGGATCATGCTGACTCATACGCAGGCGAGGCGAAATCGGATTGCCGCCCGCCGGCGGGTTGACGCGGTCGAGGCGTCTGGTGGGCGGCGAGGGGTTCGAACCCCCGACCCCCTCGGTGTAAACGAGGTGCTCTGACCAGCTGAGCTAGCCGCCCGCGCCGCCGGGTTTAACGGCGGGCGCGTCCGAGCGAAAGTCCTTGATCCCTGTCAGCCGGCGATGGGGCGCCGGAAAGCGGGGTCAGCTGTTGAGCGCGGCCTTTAGCCCCTCGCCGACCTGGAAGCGGGCGGTCTTTGAGGCCGGCCGCATGACCGAGGCGCCGGTGCGGGGATTGCGCGCCATGCCGGCCGCGCGAGACACGGCCTTGAAGGCCCCGAAGCCGACCAACCGGACGTCTTCGCCCTGCTTCAGGGAACTGGTGACCGCATCGGTAAATGCCTGCAGCGCAGCGCCTGCCTGGGTCTTGTTCAATCCGGCGCCGTCCGCAATCGCGGCGACCAGCTCGGCCTTGGTCATCGACAGTCTCCCACCCTCAATTTCCATTGTGCGGCGCGAAGATCGCCCGGCAGGCGAACTCCGGAACACGAAAACGATTATGGAGACTGTCGCCTTCCCGTCAAAAGAAACGCGCCGCGGCAAGGCCGCGGCGCGCATATTATCGGCGATTACCTGCCCTCATTACCCTCAATGGGTAATGACTGCATCAGCATCGCCCTCTTCGGCCTTCGCAGGCGCAACAACCGGCTCGTCATCTTCCGACCATTCGATCTCGACGGGAGCCGAGACCAGAGCCCGGGCGATCGCCTCATCGACGGTCGAGATGGGCACGATTTCCAGCTGGTCCTTCACCGTCTGCGGCACCTCGGCCAGATCCTTCTCGTTCTCCTGAGGGATCAGCACGGTCTTGATGCCGCTGCGCAGCGCCGCCAGCAGCTTCTCCTTCAGGCCGCCGATGGCCAGCACCCGGCCCCGCAGGGTGACCTCGCCGGTCATGGCGATGTCCTTGCGGATCGGAATGCCGGTCAGCACCGAGATGATGGCGATGGCCATGGCCACGCCCGCCGACGGCCCGTCCTTGGGGGTCGCCCCCTCCGGAACGTGCACATGGACGTCGGTCTTCTCGAAGGCCGGCGGCTTGATGCCGAACCTGGTCGCCCGCGAACGGACATAGGAATTCGCCGCGGCGATGGATTCCTTCATCACGTCCTTGAGGTTGCCGGTGATCGACATCCGCCCCTTGCCGGGCATCTTGACCGCTTCGATGGTCAGGATCTCGCCGCCGAACTCGGTCCAGGCCAGACCTGTGACGATGCCGACTTGATCTTCCTCGTCGGTCTCGCCATAGCGGTACTTCTGGACGCCGGCGTACTTGGCCAGACGCTCATCGTCGATGGTGATCGAGTCGACCTTCTCACGGACCAGATCGCGGACCGTCTTGCGGGCCAGGTTGCCCAGTTCCCGCTCCAGCGACCGCACGCCGGCTTCCCGGGTGTAGTAGCGGATCAGATCCTGGATCGCCTTGTCCGGCACCACGAATTCGGCGGTGGTCAGACCGTGGTCCTTGATCAGCTTGGGCAGGACGTGACGCTTGGCGATCTCGATCTTCTCGGCCTCGGTGTAGCCGGGGATGCGGATGATCTCCATGCGGTCCAGCAGCGGCTGGGGCATGTTCAGGCTGTTGGCCGTGGTCACGAACATCACCTGGCTGAGGTCGTAGTCCACCTCGAGGTAATGGTCGGCAAAGGTCGAGTTCTGCGCCGGGTCCAGCACCTCGAGCAGGGCCGAGGACGGGTCGCCGCGATAGTCGCTGCCCATCTTGTCGATCTCGTCGAACAGGAAGAAGGGATCGACGGCCTTGGCCTTCTTCATCGACTGGATGACCTTGCCGGGCATCGAGCCGATGTAGGTGCGGCGGTGACCGCGGATCTCGGCCTCGTCGCGCACGCCGCCCAGCGATAGCCGCAGGAACTCGCGGCCCGTCGCCTTGGCGATCGAGCGGCCCAGCGAGGTCTTGCCGACGCCGGGAGGGCCGACCAGGCAGAGGATCGGGCCTTTCAGCGAGTTGGTCCGGGCCTGAACGGCCAGATACTCGAGGATCCGCTCCTTCACCTTGTCGAGGCCGTAGTGGTCCTCTTCAAGGATGGCCTCGGCCTTGGCGATATCGATCTTCTTGGGACGGGCCTTGCCCCAGGGCAGGGACAGCAGCCAATCGAGATAGTTGCGCACCACGGTGCTCTCGGCCGACATCGGGCTCATGTTGCGCAGCTTCTTCAGCTCCGCATCGGCCTTGGTCCGGGCTTCCTTGGAGAACTTGGTCTTCTTGATGCGCTTCTCGAGCTCGATGAGCTCGTCTCGACCATCGTCCTGGTCGCCCAGCTCGCGCTGGATCGCCTTCATCTGCTCGTTCAGGTAATATTCGCGCTGGGTCTTCTCCATCTGCCGCTTCACGCGGCTGCGGATCTTCTTCTCGACCTGCAGGACGGAGATCTCACCCTCCATCAGGGCGAAGACCTTCTCCAGGCGCTTGACGACGTTGAACAGCTCCAGCAGCGCCTGCTTGTCGCCGATCTTCACCGACAGATGCGCGGCGATGCTGTCGGCCAGCTTGCCGGGCTCGGCGATGTGCGGGATCGAGGCCAGGGCTTCGGGCGGGATTTTCTTGTTGAGTTTGACGTAGGCTTCGAACTGCTCGGCCACCGCGCGGCTCAGGGCCTCGGCCTCATGGGCCTCGCCATCGTCCTCCTCGAGGAAGGCGGCCTCGGCCTCATAGAAGTCCTCATTGCCGATGAAGCGCGTGACCGCGGCCCGCTGCTTGCCCTCGACCAGGACCTTGACCGTGCCGTCGGGCAGCTTGAGCAGCTGCAGAACGGTGGCCACCACGCCGACGTCATAGATGGCGTCGGTCGACGGATCGTCGTCGGCGCTGTTCTTCTGGGTGGCCAGAAGGATCTGCTTGTCGCCGCGCATCACCTCTTCGAGGGCGCGGACGGATTTCTCGCGCCCGACGAACAGGGGCACGACCATATGGGGAAACACCACGATGTCCCGAAGCGGCAACACCGGAAGAGTACGAAGTTCAGACATTGACACATCTCCTTGGCGCGGCCCGAGAAGCGGCCCCGCGCCGCATCCGCCTCACGAACGGGTGCATTCAGATCGATAGTTGGGGCGCTTCGAAGCCGCATTCAAGCGCGCACACCCTTGAGGACGGGGATAAGCCGCGAACGACTCAGGAAAATTCCCGTGATGGGGACCGCTTCACCCCGTCGCCCGCATCTGGCGGTTCTGCTCAGAAGCTGGGGTCGGGCAACGACTGGAAGGCGCGTTTCAGGGCCTCGCCCCAACCGGCGGCGATGGTCTGGAAATAGGGGTCGGACTGGTCGATCCGCTGCTCGTGGCAAATCGCGAAATCGTCGGTGCGATAGACCTGCAGGTCCAGCGGCGCGCCGACCGAGAGGTTGGCTTTCATCGTCGAGTCGAAGGAGACCATGAGCAGCTTGGCCGCCTGCTCGAAGCTCATGTCGCGGTCATAGGCCCGCACCAGGATCGGCCGGCCGTATTTGGTCTCGCCGATCTGGAAGTGCGGCGTGTCCTCCGACGCCTCCACGAAGTTGCCCTCAGGGTAGATCATGAACAGCCGCGGCGGCATGCCCTTGATCTGGCCGCCCATGATGATCGTCGCCCCGAAGACGGAATCCGCCGACAGGCCGGTCGACGAATTCATCTGGATGGTTTCGCGCAGGGTCTCCCCGACCAGCCGCGCCGCCTGGAACATCGTCGGCACCTCGAGCAACGACGGCTTGCGTTCGGCGGGCACCTTGGTGCGTTCGTCCAGCATGCTGACGACCGACTGGGTCGTCGCCAGATTGCCGGCGGTCATCAGGGTGATCACCCGCTCGCCCGGTTGCTGCCAAGTGAACATCTTGCGGAAGGTGGAGATGTTGTCGACGCCCGCATTGGTGCGGGTATCGGACATGAAGACCAGGCCCTTGTTCAGGCGCAGCGCGACGCAATAGGTCATTTCGGGTTCACCAGACTTTTTCCGTCCATCAAGTGCTACTGCTGGACCTGCAGGTGGACCACCATCGATTCCGTATGGCCTCCGAACGTGATGCCCGAGACAGGCGCCGCCTCGCGGTAGTCGAGGCCGGTGGCCACCCGGACATAGCGCTCGTCCGGCGACACGCCGTTGGAGATGTCAAACCCGACCCAGCCCAGACCCGGCACATGGGCTTCCGCCCAGGCGTGGCCGGCCTCCTGCTCGACCCGATCATCCATCACCAGGTAGCCGCTGACGTAGCGCGCCGGATAGCCCAGCAGCCGGGCGGCGCTGATGAAGATGTGGGCGTGGTCCTGGCAGACCCCGTGTCCGGCCTCGATCGCCTGTTCGGCGGAGGTGGAGAAGTCGGTTCGGCCGATCTCGTACTGGACGGTCGAGAGGATCAGGGCCGACAGCGCATGAAGCCGCGCGGTGTCGTTGTCGAAGTCGCGGCCAAGCGTCTTGACCAGCTGGCGCACCTGGGGACCGGGACGGGTGTAGGGCGTCTGGCGCTCGAAATACCAGAGCGGCGCATAGCCGCCATGCTGGCCGATAATGCCCACGGTGTCGGCGGTGCTGACCTCGCCCTCGCAGACGATGGTCACCGCGGTGGCGCCGCGGTCGATGGTCAGCAGTTCGACATGGTTGTTGTGCTGGTCGGTAAAGGCGACCTCCTTGCGGCCGCCCTCGACGGACGTGGTCCAGGACACGACCTTCTGGCCCGCCGAAGACTTGGGGATCATGCGCAGCTGCTGCAGGCCATAGGGCACGGGCTGATCGTAACGGTACTCGGTGCTATGGCGAATTTTCACAAGCATGATGTCATCCGTAGAACCGGTAGTCCTGCTCGATCCGCAGACCGAGCGCCCTGTTGCTGACGATGAAGTCGGACAGGAACTGGTGAAGGCCATTTTCAAAAATGGTGTCGATCGAATTGTCGAGCAGCCGCTGTTCGGCGGCCTCGGCCTGATCGTGACAGGCCAGCCGCACGCCATAGTTGGCCGCCAGCAGGTTCAGGTTTTCGCGGATCTGCCCCGTGCAGAAGGCGAGCGACCGCGGCATCCGCTGGTCGAGAATGATCATGTTGGCGATCTGCTTGGGGTTGGCGTCGCCGTCGCTCAGCCAGCGATAGGCCCGCTGGGCCGAGACCGAGCGCAGGATGGTTTCCCACTGCACATTGTCCAGCGACGAACCGACGAAAGACACTGACGGCAGCAGCACATAGTATTTGACGTCGAGGATGCGCGCGGTGTTGTCGGCCCGCTCCACGAAGGTGCCCAGGTGGGCGAAATTGTAGATGTCGTTGCGCAGCATGGTGCCGGTCAACGCCCCCCGGACCAGGGCGTTCTGCCGGCGGATCGTGGCCAGAACGTCCGGCAGGTCGTTCTCCGACACCGGGCGCCTCAGCACCTCCTTCATCGCCATCCAGCATTCGTTGGTCGCTTCCCAGACCTCGCGCGTCAGGGCGGTGCGCACCAGCCGGGCGTTGCTGCGGGCGCTGTCGATCGCCGACATGACGCTCGAGGGGTTGCTGCGGTCGCGCAGCAGAAAGTCGACGACGCTGGCCGCCCGAAACTCGTCGTACTTGGCCAGATAGCCGTCACGCACGCCCGCGGTGCCGACCACCGAGGCCCATTCAGCCTCCGCCGCCATCGACCGGGTCAGGGCGATGCGGAATCCGGCGTCGACGAGGCGCGCGGTGTTTTCGCTGCGCTCCAGAAACCGGAACATCCAGAACAGGCCGCCCGCTGTCTTGCCTAGCATTGGCCGCCCCTTTCAAAACTCCTCATTCTTCCAGCACCCAGGTGTCCTTGGTGCCGCCGCCCTGGCTGGAGTTGACCACCAGGGACCCGGCCTTCATCGCCACCCGGGTCAGTCCGCCGGGGGTGATGTCGATCCGGTTGGGCGACACCAGCACAAACGGCCGCAGGTCGACATGTCGCGGCGCCAGGCCCGAGCGCGTCATCACCGGGACCGTCGACAGCGCCAGCGTGGGCTGGGCGATATAGGCCGCCGGCTTGGATTTCAGCTTGTCGGCAAAGGCGGCGATCTCGCGCTTGCTCGCCGCCGGCCCGACCAGCATGCCGTAGCCGCCCGAGCCGTGGACTTCCTTGACCACCAGTTCGGGAAGGTGCTCCAGCACATAGGCGAGGGAGTCGGGCTCCGAGCAGCGCCAGGTCGGGACGTTTTTCAGGATCGCCTTCTCGCCGGTGTAGAACTCGACGATGTCGGGCATGTAGCTGTAGATCGCCTTGTCGTCGGCGATGCCGGTGCCCGGCGCATTGGCGATGGTGATCTGGCCCGCGCGATAGGCGTCGAGGATGCCGGGCACCCCCAGCATCGAGGCCGGGTTGAAGTTCAGCGGATCGAGATAGTCATCGTCGATCCGCCGATAGAGAACATCGATCGGGGTGTAGCCCTGCGTGGTCCGCATGGCGACGCGACCGTCCACCAGGCGCAGATCGTCCCCTTCCACCAGTTCGACCCCCATCTGGTCGGCCAGGAAGGAGTGTTCGAAATAGGCGGAGTTGTGAATCCCCGGCGTCAGGACCGCCACCACGGGCCGGCCTGTGCAGGCCGGCGGCGCGCAAGCCGCCAGCGACCGCCGCAACATCTTGGGATAGTCGCCGACCTCCCGCACCGGCACCCGCGAGAACAGCTCGGGGAACATCTGCAACATCGTCTCGCGATTTTCCAGCATGTAGGACACGCCAGACGGGGTACGGGCATTGTCCTCAAGGACGAAGAAGTCGTCCTCGCCGGTGCGCACGATGTCGGTTCCCACGATGTGGGTGTAGATGCCGCCCGGCGGCGAGACCCCGATCATCTGCGGCAGAAACGCCTCGTTCCGGGCGATCAGCTCGACCGGAATTCGCCCGGCCCGCAGGATTTCCTGGCGATGATAGATGTCGTGCAGAAAGGCGTTGATCGCCCGGACCCGCTGCTCGATGCCCCGCGTCAGACGGGCCCATTCCCGGGCCGAAATGATCCGCGGCACGATATCGAACGGGATGAGCCGCTCGCTCGCCTCCTGCTGCCCGTAGACATTGAAGGTGATGCCGGTCCGGCGGAAGAACACCTCCGCCTCCTTGGACTTCCGGCGCAGCCTGGCCGGATCCTGCCGGTCAAACCAGCTGCAAAAATCAGCATACGGCCCGCGCGGAGCGCCATCGTAGCCGCTCAATTCATCAAAAAAGTCCGGGGCGTCGCTCATTAGTTGCCTCTTGCCACAACCCGATCAAAAATACAATGTATCCCCACGGACTTCAGTTAATTTTCAAAATTGTTGCGACACCTTATGAGCGGTTATATTTCGTTTGATCGCACTCATATCGGTCTACCAAAATATTTCCTGGACAATGTTGCAGACGTTTTCGACCAACGCGACGCCACGGCCGGTCCGTATATTGGATTTACAAGGCCCTGACGCCCGCTGTCATTCTATCGTCGGCAGGATCATTTTCCTGTTCTGACGGAACCTTTGGCTGCCCCGGACATTGTCGCCTGACTGAGGATGACCTCCGGAGATACAATTCATGCATATGCGCACCCTGGCGATTACCGCCTGCCTGCTCGGCTCGACGGCGATGGCCGCCTGCACCACCGTCGACCCCTATACGGGCCAGACCGTCCGCAACAACACTGGCACGGGCGTCATTGCCGGCGCGGTCGGCGGGGCCCTGCTGGGCTACCTGACCAATACGTCCGACAGTGAACAGGGTCGCAAGAACGCCCTGATCGGCGCCGGCGTCGGCGCCCTCGCCGGCGGCGCCGTCGGCAACTACATGGACCGGCAGCAAGCCGAGCTTCGCCGCGAGCTGGCGGACACGGGCGTCAGCGTCACCCGCGATGGGGACAACCTGATCCTCAACATGCCCAGCGACGTGACCTTCGCCTCGGACAGCGAGACCCTGCAGCCGCAGTTCTATCGCACCCTCGACGGCGTCGCCCGCGTCCTGAAGGCCTATCCGTCGACCCTGATCGACGTCATCGGCCACGCCGACAGCGATGGTCCCGATGACTACAACATGGCCCTGTCGGAGCGCCGCGCCCGGTCTGTTGCCGACTACATCGTCCGCAACGGCGGCGTGAAGCCCCAGCGGATCGCCATCGCCGGCCGCGGCGAGACCCAACCGATCGCCTCCAACGCCACGGCCGCCGGCAAGGCGCAGAACCGCCGGGTCGAGGTCGTGATCAGTCCGCTGCGCAACTAGTCCTGGAGCCTCGGCGCCAAAGAGACGGGAGGGCGGATTTGCTTCGGCGGATCCGCCCTCTTTGCGTTCGGCCTCGATGGAGAGGGGACAAGCGCCGGGCCCGTTCCTTTTTTAGGCGCTGACCAAAGCCGGCCGCGACAATCGCCGCCCATCCCAATGGCCAGGGCGTTGCGCCAAACGCAACAAGCCCGGCAGGCGAACCTGTCGGGCTTTTTGTTGTGTTGTGTATTGATTTGTTTCTTTGGGTGCGGGAGCAGGATTTGAACCTGCGACCTTCAGGTTATGAGCCTGACGAGCTACCGGGCTGCTCCATCCCGCGTC
>WGLL01000001.1 GCA_016125585.1 Caulobacter sp. | reverse complement strand
GAGCCCGCCGTCGCCACCGGCGACGGGGTGAAGGAACCCCTGAACCGCCGCTCGACGATCTCGATCAACTTCTGATCCTGATCTGAAGCGACAACGCTTAAGCGAGGGCCCCGGAGGAAACTCCGGGGCCCTTTGCTATGGGCGGCTGGCTGAACGGCGTCGACCCACGCCGGCGAGGCGACGCGGGTCAGGGCCGCGAGGGACCTGCCCTGCCAGGCGCACGGAGCCCGGCCGGCGCGCGTCACGGGCCCGCCCGGTGTTGGCTTGTGTCTGTGAGGCGGCTTTAAAGCCTGCCGGGGATCAGATCACCGCGGCCCGCGCGCCCGATTAGGCGGCCATGCCCGCAGACTTGAGCAGGCCCCGAACCTGTTCGGCCGCCTCGGGCGAGCGGGTAATGGTTTCCCGCAGTTCAGGCGTGCGGACCAGCTTCATCACCTCGGCGCGGGCCCGGTCGGCCGCGGGGCCCAGCGGCGCGGCCTCGCCCATGGCCAGCCGCAGCAGCAGATTGAGCCGGTGGACGATCGGCGCCTGGGCCCTGGCCAGCAGGGTGACCAGCCTGGCGTCGGCCTCGATCTGGCCGCCGAGTTCTCCAAGCTTTCCCTGCAGGACCAGGCGGTCCTCGTCCGGCAGGCCGACGCGGGCGATCGCCTTCTGCAGGGCGGCGAGGGCGGCCAGACGGGCCGGCGGGGTCTCCGACCCGTAGCGCATTTCCTTCTCGAACTTCAGGGCCGAGATATTGGCCGACAGCCAGCGGGCGGCCTGGCGCTTGTTGCCGGCCCCGGTGACGTTCTCGACCAGGTGGATCAGGGCCTCGACATCTTCCCGCGCGGTCTGGTCGCGACCCAGCAGGGCCTCGACGAAGTCGCTGGCCACCAGCATCGCCGAGCGGGTGGAGAAGGCGGCAAAAATATCATCCAGCTGCAGGATCCGGCCGTTGGAGGCGGTCAGCGCCATGGCCAGGGCCCGCAGATAGGCGATCTCCGCCTCGGGATCGGCGCCCTTCAATCGCCGCGGGCCGACAAGTTCGCGCAGGACCCGCCCGGCCAGGGCGGCGCGGACGGTCTCGAAGTCGTTCTCCAGCCAGCCGGCCAGCCGCATCGCCGATTGCGGCAGGTCCGGCATCACCCGGGCCACGCCCGGTTCGATGCGGATCAGGGCCTCTACCGACTTTGCCCCGGCCAGACGGGTGATCGCCGCCAGGGTGTCGCCAAGGTCCATGTCCGCACCGAGCAGATCGTTCAGGCCGGCCTTGCCGCCGAGAATTTCCGCCAGGGGCTGTTCGATCGCGGCCAAGGCGACGGCGCGCGCCGCTGGCTCGGTCGGCGCCTGGTCGGCCAGGTCCAGCAGGCGATCGATCTTCTCGCTCCAGCCCGCCGACCCGGTCAGATAGCCGGCCACGCCGGCGCCCAGCAGATAGCCGCGTTCCGGCTCGTTCCACAGCCGCTCGACCGCGGCCGCGTACTTTTCCTTGTTCAGGTCCGGAAAGGCGCCGCGGCGATGATCCTTCATCAGCCGCTGGATGGTGCGGTCGATCAGCGACTGGAAGGTGCGGATGATCTCATGCACCCCGACGCCGCGCGCCTGGGCCTCGGGAACGGCGACCTTCTGAACCGCATGCTGCAGCTCGACGCCGGAGGCCTCCAGCTTTTCCACCAGGTCGGGGCGATGCAGCAGTTCAAACGGCGTGCTGCGATTGCGCGACAGCCAGCCTTCCAGCAGCCGTCCGATACGGTCGCGGGCATGGATGGTGTAGAGATCCTGCGGGCTGACGCAGAGGGGATCGCGCCGCTCGGGCAGATCCTTCGACTTCTTCCGCTCCGGAGCGCCCTTGTTGAGAATGGTGATCGAGCGGAATTCCCGGGTCTCCGGATCGAGCACTTCCTTGGTCACCCGGACGGCCGCCACCGCGCCGCTGGCCAGCAGTTCCTCGGCCGTCTCGACGACCCGGGTGCGGCTCTCGTTGGCCAGATCGAGGACCCAGCCGGACCCCGGCTGTCGCCGAACGAAAAGCTCGTAGTGAATCTGGTTGCGGTCCATGGGGGCCCCGGAGCTGAGCCCTGACCCTAGCGGTGACGCCTTAAGAGCCGGTTTAGGCTGTTGTTCCAGCCGTTTGGCCGCCTTCTCGCCCCATTGCGGCGCCCATTGACGCCATGGAACGCCGCCATGCGTTGCGCTGGGCCGCAGGGGCGTTACCTTCCGATGCGAACCGACATGACCTGCACGGCGCGCCGCGCGAAGGCAAAGGACGATATGGCGAACATCACCCTCGTGGACGACGACGAAAACATCGTCGCCTCTGTCTCCCTGGCCCTCGAAAGCCACGGCCATTCGGTCAAGGCCTATTACGATGGCGCGACCGGCCTCGAGGCCCTGCAAAACGATCCGCCGGACCTGGCCATCCTTGATGTGAAGATGCCGCGCATGGACGGCATGGAGCTTCTGCGCCGCCTGCGCCAGACCTCCGAGCTGCCGGTCATCATGCTGACCAGCAAGGACGACGAGATCGACGAGATCCTCGGCTTCAACCTCGGCGCCGACGACTACATGCACAAGCCGTTCAGTCAGCGGCTGCTGCTGGAGCGGGTGAAGGCGGTGCTGCGCCGCGCCGCGCCGGACGAGGGCGGCGGCTCGGCCGAAGCCCAGGCGGCCGCCAGCGCCAAGATGATGCGGCGCGGCAAGCTGACGCTGGATCCCGAACGGCACGAGAGCCTGTGGGACGGCCGTCAGGTCCGGTTGACGGTGACCGAGTTCCTGCTGCTGCAGTCGCTGGCCCAGCGGCCCGGCTTCGTGAAAAGCCGCGATAACCTGATGGACGCCGCCTACGACGATCAGGTCTATGTCGACGACCGCACCATCGACAGCCACATCAAGCGGATGCGCAAGAAGTTCCGCCAGGTCGACCCGGAATTCGACGCGATCGAGACCCTGTATGGCGTCGGCTACAGATACCGCGAGTCCTGAACCCAGGGTCAGCCGCTGGCGCTTCTGGTCGCGCGGGTCGCGGCTGGGACGACTGATTGTCGGGCTGAACCTGATTGGCCTGGTGATCCTGCTGACCGGGGCCATGGTGCTCAACGAGATCCGCCGCGGTCTCGTCGAGGCCCGCCTCGACACCCTGACCCTGCAGGGCGAACTGATCGCCAACATCATGGCCCAGGGGGCCACGGTGGGCGAGCCCGCGCCCTATCTGCTGCAGAGCCGCGCGGTGCAGATCCTCGATTTCGTCAAGGTCCCCCGGGCCCAGCGGGTGCGTCTGTTCGACACCCAGGGCCGGCTGCTGGCCGACAGCTATGTGATCGACGACCGGGTGGAGTGGAAAGTGCTGCCGCCGGCCCGCAAGCGCGGCGAGCAGACCCCGACCGCCCGGCTTCAGGACACCGACGCCAAGCCGGCGGCGCTGGAAAAGGCCCACAAGGCCCTGGCCGACGAATGGCGGGCGGCGATGATGGGCGAGGAGGTCAAGGGCACCCGCATCGCCGAGAACGGCGAGCGGGTGGTGTCGGTCTCGATTCCGGTGCAGCGGGTGCGGGCGGTGCTGGGCGTGCTGACCCTGGAGGCCGCCGACGTCGACCAGATCATCGCCGCCCAGCGCCGGGCGATGATTCCCTTCGCCCTGATCGCGGTGGCCGTCACCCTGCTGTCCTCGGTCCTGCTCTACGCCCTGATCGCCCGGCCGATGCTGCGGCTGGCCGAGGCCGCCGACCGGGTCCGGCTGTCGCGGGCCCGGGCCATTTCCCTGCCCGACCTGGCCCGGCGGCAGGACGAGATCGGCGATCTGTCGCGGTCGCTGGAGGAAATGACCGACGCCCAGTCGCAACGAATGGACGCCATCGAACGGTTCGCCGCCGATGTGGCCCATGAAATCCGCAATCCGCTGACCTCGATCCGATCGGCGGTGGAGACCCTGGAAATCATCCCCGAAGGCGCCGGCCGGCTGAAGCTGCTGGGCATTCTCAAACAGGATGTCGGACGGCTGGACCGCCTGATCGGCGACATCTCCAACGCCTCGCGCCTGGACGCCGAACTGTCGCGGGAATCCTTCCGCCGGGTGGACCTGACCCGGCTGCTGACCGACATCCTGTCGATCTACGACGCCGCGCGCAAACCGGGCGAGGCCAGGGTGACCCTGATCCACGGCAGTGAGCCGGTTGTCGCGGCGGGCCAGGAAGGGCCGCTGAGCCAGGTGTTCCGCAACCTGATCGACAACGCCCGCAGCTTCAGCCCGCCCGACGGCGAGGTTCGCGTCAGCCTGGCTCGCCAACGGGGCCGGGTGATCGTCGCCGTCGAGGACGACGGCCCGGGCATCCCGCCGGAAAATCTCGAGACGGTGTTCGAACGCTTCTACACCTCGCGACCCAAGGGCGCGGCTTTTGGCGGCAACTCCGGTCTTGGCCTGTCGATTGCCCGCCAGATCATCGAGGCCCACGGCGGCGTCATCCGGGCCCAGAACCGCCAGGGCGACGAGACCGGCGGGGATGCCGTCTCCGGCGCCCGCTTCGAGGTCAGTCTGCCCGAAGCCCGGCCATGATCGCCCACGCCGGCCTGATCGCCGTCGCCGTCGGCGGCGTCTGGCGCGGGGCCCTGATCGAAGGCCCCTCGGGCAGCGGCAAGAGCGATCTGGCCCTGCGGTGCCTTGATGCCGGGGCGCGGCTGGTGGCCGATGACCGGGTGGTGCTGTGGCGCGACCAGGACCGGCTGTATGGCCGGGCGCCGGACGCCCTGTCAGGTCTGCTGGAGGTGCGCGGCCTGGGCATCATCCGGACGACCCCCCTGGCCTTTTGCGCCATCGATCTGGTGGTGACCTGCGTCCCCGGGCCCGATGCGGTCGAGCGGCTGCCCGACGGCGAGCGGGTCGAGCGGGCGGATCTGCCGCTGCCATGCCATCGGCTGTGGCCCTTTGAACCCTCCGCGCCCCTGAAACTGATCGGCCATATTCAACGGGTTGGACAGCGCCGCTGAGGAGCGTATCAAGGCGGTCCCGCCAGGACGACTTCAAAAGGCCCCGGCGGGACAGGGGATGACAGTGAGAATGCGGGCATGATCGGCCTGGTGATCGTCACGCACGGACGACTGGCGGAGGAGTTTGTCTTCGCCATGGAGCATGTGGTCGGCCCGCAGCAGCAGGTCGAGACCATCTGCATCGGTCCGGACGATGACATGGAAAAGCGCCGCAAGGACATCCTGGCGGCCTGCGCCCGGGTTGATACCGGCCAGGGCGTGATCCTGCTGACCGACATGTTCGGCGGCACCCCGTCCAATCTCGCCATCAGCGTCATGGAACAGACCCGGGCCGAGGTCATCGCCGGCCTCAACCTGCCGATGCTGATCAAGCTGGCCAGCCTGCGCACGCGCGAGCCGCTGGAAGCCTGCGTGCATCACGCCCAGGACGCCGGCCGCAAATACATCGCCGTGGCCTCCTATATGCTCGCGACGGAAAAGTGAGCGTCAGAGCCACCGTCTCCATCGTCAACAAGCGCGGCCTGCACGCCCGCGCCTCGGCCAAGTTCGTCAAGCTGGCCTCGACCTTCGACGCCGAGATCCAGGTCGCCCGCGACGGCCAGTCGGTCGACGCCCGCTCGATCATGGGGTTGATGATGCTGGGGGCCGGGATCGGCGCGACGGTGGAAATCATCGCCGAGGGCCCGGAGGCCGAAACGGCCATGGCCGCGCTCTGCGACCTGATCGCCAACCGCTTCGAAGAAGAAGAATAGGCCGATCAGAACGGCTTGCGATGGGCGGGGGGCCTGTCGAACCCCGCGCAGCCCGCTCTAGACCCGGATGTCGACCAGAGAGCCGGGACGCAGGATCTTTCTCGGCGTCTCGCCATCGGCCTGGCCGGCCGGCTGGCTGTGAACCTGGGTCGTGGGCGTGGCCGGCGGCGCGGCCGGGCGGACGCTCCGGGTTTCCGCCAGCGGCCTTGTCGGCGCGGCGGCTGGCGGAGTCCGACCCATGGCGGCGTCGAAGAAGGCGCGCTGGGCGGCGCTGCGCCCGGGCGTCGTCGCCGGGGTCTGCGCGGGAGTCCAGGGCGTGGGACGGATGTCGACCATGGCCGGAGCCTTGGCGACTTATGGTTAAGCAGGTGTTAACGCGCCTTTGACAGCAGGGCCCGGGCGCTTTCCTCGTCCAGCGGGCCGCTGTGCTTGTCGAGGATGCGGCCGTCGGCCCCGACCAGATAGGTTTCCGGCACCCCGGTGACGCCGAACTCCAGCCCGGCCCGGCCGTCACGGTCGATCAGCCGCCGGGTGAAGGGATCGCCCAGCCGGGTCAGGAAGCCCTGGGCCGACACCGGCGCATCCTTGTAGGCGATGCCGACGATGGTCACCCCGTCGGCCTTCAGGGCCATAAGGGTGGGCTGTTCCAGCTCGCAGGGGGCGCACCAGCTGGCGAAGAAATTGATCAGATAGGGGCCGGTCTCGCCCGTCACCGGCTGGAGCGTCACCGGCTCGGGCCGGCCGCTGTCCATCTCCGGCAGGGTCAGGGCCGGGACCGGTTTGCCGACCAGAGCCCGCGGCTGGACATTGGGGTCGCGCCACAGGGCGTGGCCGAGGAACAGCAAGCCCAGCAGCAAAAGGGCGGCCAAGGGCAGCAGGGCGGCCAGGCGTTTGGCCCCCAGTCCGCCAGCTTTGACCGGCGCCCCGGCGGCCTGGTCCTCTGCGGGCGTGCTCACGACCAGTCGTCCTCCAGGCCGCGCGCCCGGGCGGCCTTGCGGGCGCTGCGGGCGGCCAGCAGGCTGTCGAGGATCATCCAGCCGAGCACCAGGCCGGTGATGGCGAAGGCGGGCCACAGGTAGGGGGCGTAGGCGCCGGCGTCGAGGTCGAGCATGTCAGTCCTCCGCATCCCTCAGCGCCGCCGCCCGCAGGCGTCGCCGCCGCACCTCGGTGCGGATCCGCGTCAGCCACAGGGCGCCGAACAGGCCCATATAGGCCAGACCCATCAGGATCAGGGGGGTCATGTAGACGGCCGGCAGGCCATCGCCCTTGTCGGCGGCGAAGGTCGAGGAGCCCTGGTGCAGGCTGTTCCACCAGTAGACCGAGAAGTGGATGACCGGCAGATTGACCAGGCCGACCAGGGCCAGGATGGCGCCGGCGCGGGCGGCCCGGGCCTCGTCGTCGATCGAGGCGCGCAGGGCGATATAGGCCAGCCACAGCAGAAACAGCACCAGCACTGAGGTCATGCGACCGTCCCATTCCCACCAGGTGCCCCAGGTCGGGCGGCCCCAGAAGGAGCCGGTGACCAGGGCCAGGGCGGTGAAGCCGGCGCCCAGCGGGGCGCAGGCGCGGGCGGCCAGGTCGGCCAGGGCCTGGCGAAAGACCAGATTGAGCAGACTGGCGACGCCCAGGCAGAGATAGGCGAACATCGCCACCCAGGCGGCCGGCACATGGATGAACAGGATGCGGATCGCGTCGCCCTGCTGGTAGTCCTCGGGGGCGGTGAAGCCCAGCCACAGGCCCCACAGCATGGCGATCGTCGTCGCCACCCCGAGCACAGGGGCGGCGATCCGCGAAAAGGCCATGAAGGCCCGGGGGTTGGTCAGGAAAGAGACCATGGCCGCCGTCTAGCGGGCCTTGGCCTTTATCGCCAGAGGATTCCGCCGCCGCGAGGCGCGGCGGCGGGGCCAGCGACTATTCGTCGCCGTCGTCGTCCATCCGCATGTCGCCGGGCGGGCCGCCATCGGGTCCGCCGCGGTGTTTCATCTTCATGCCGTGACCGCCATGGCCGCCCATGCGGCCGGCGTGCAGGGCGTCGAAGGCCTTCTGCTGGCTGGGGCTGAGGGCGGCGTAGAAGGTCTTGATGGCGGCGGCGCGCTTTTCGAACTCGGCCTGATGGCGGGCCATCATCCTGGCCTGCATGTCGAGCCGTTCGGGCGTGGTCATCATCTTCGGCGGGGCCGGCGGCTTGCCGTCCGGACCGGGCGTGAAGTCCATCTTCATGTGATCCATCGACGGCTTTCTGGCCGCGAGGAAGGCCTGCAGGGCCGGCTCCTGGTCGGGCCGCAGTTGCAGGATGTCGCGCAGATGCTGGGCGCGCATTTCCGGATTGCGCCGGCCTTCCCAGCGCATGCCGCCGTCACGGCCGCCGCGCTGGATGATCACCTTGCGCTCGACCTTGACGTCCTGTCCCGGCTTGGCGGGCGGGTCGGCGGCGAGGGCCGCGCCGGCGGCGGTGATGACGACGGCGGCGCTGGCCATCAGGCCGGCGTTTCTGAGAAGGGTCTTCATGGTCGGGTGTCTCCCTGTATCGTTGTGAAGGGCACCATGACCCGGTCCTGTGGCGTGGGCATGTCCGGAAACAGGGGATTTGTTTCCGCTCTGTAGCGTTCAGCCAACGGCGTTACGACAGGCTGCGGCCATGGCCAGCGGCGAAAGGGCCGCCGCCGCCGCGGTCCAGCCCATCAGCAGCAACAGGCCCGAAGCCCCGCCCGCGCCCAGCTGGCTGGCGTAGAGGGCGGCGCCGCCGAAGATCACCGGCGGAGCGAACAGGGGCATGACGATGGCCGCCACCAGCAGGCCGCCGCGCCGGGCGCCGAGGGCCAGGGCCGCCCCGATCCCGCCGACGAAGGAAAAGGCCAGACCGCCGACCAGGGCGCAGATGAAGATCAGGGGTGAAAGGCCGATCGGCGCGCCGAGCATCACCGCCGCGAACGGGGCGAACAGGGCCAGCGGGGCGCCGGTGGTGATCCACTGGGCCAGGCATTTGATGGCGCAGACCAGTTCCAGCGGTAGCGGCCCGGTCATCAGCAGGTCGATGCCGCCGTCCTCGAAGTCGCGCTCGAACAGGCGCTCCAGCGACAGCAACGAGGCCAGAGCCAGGGCCATCCAGGCCACGCCGGGCGCCACGGCGGCCAGGCGATCGGTGTCCGAGCCGCCTGCCAGCGGGAGCAGCAGAGTTATGGCCGCGTAGAAGGCCAGCGCCGGCAGCGGTCCGCCGCCCCGGCCCCAGCCCAGCGCCAGTTCGCGCGAGAACAGCACCCCGGCCGCCTTCATGCGCCGATCTCCAGGGTGACGGCGTCGATCGGCAGCGGATCATGCACCGCCGCCACGATCAGCCCGCCGCCGGCCAGATGGGACTGCATCATCTCGGCCAGCAGGGCGCGTCTGGCCGTATCCAGCGGCGCCATTGGCTCGTCCAGCAGCCACAGGGGCCGGGGGGCGGCGATCAGCCGGGCCAGGGCCAGACGCCGTCGCTGCCCGGCCGACAGCCGGCGCACCTCCAGATCGAGCAGCGGCGTCAGGGCCAGGCGATCGATGGCCGCGGCGACTCCTCCCGCGCCGCCGCCCAGCCAGGCAGCCTGGAAGTCCAGCTCCTCGCGCGCCGTGCGGCTGCCCTTCAGGCCATCGGCATGGCCCAGCAGGTGCACCGCTTCATGACGGGCGACCTCGGCCTCGGCGACGCCCTCGAAGACGATGTCGCCGGCAGCGGGCCGCAGCAGGCCGGCGATGGCCCGCAGCAGGCTGGTCTTGCCCGAGCCATTGGCCCCGGTCAGGGCCAGGGCCGCGCCGGCCTCCAGCCGGAAGGCCAGATCGCGAAACAGCCGCCGCTCGCCTCGCCGGATCGACAGGCCGCGAATCTCCAGAGCGGTGATCATTCGACGATTCCCGCGCAAATCCCCATGGCCAGCACATGGACGTTTGCCGCGACCGGGAGTATGCAGCGGCCGGTCGACCTTCCATCTTCGCATGGGAGTGTACGCGGCGCCGGTTGGGACCCTGTGTGTCCCTTCCCGCTGGCGCGCGATCCCGGGAGCGGTTTTCGGGCGGCCTCGAACAGGAAAGGTACTCCCCCAAATGGCGTCGATTGACACCTTGCAAACCCGCCGCACCCTCAAGGTCGGCGGCAAGACCTACGTCTACTACAGCCTGCCCGCCGCGGAAGAGGGGGGTCTGACCGATATCTCGCGTCTGCCCGTCACGCTCAAGGTGCTGCTGGAAAACCTGCTGCGCAATGAGGATGGCGGCGAAACCAACGCCGAGGACTTCAAGGCCATGGCGGCCTGGGTCGTCAACAAGGGATCGGTGCAGCACGAGGTCGCCTTCAGACCCGCACGGGTGCTGATGCAGGACTTCACCGGCGTTCCCGCCGTGGTCGACCTGGCCGCCATGCGCGACGCCATGACCGCCCTCGGCGGCGACCCCACCAAGATCAACCCGCTGGTGCCGGTCGATCTGGTCATCGACCACTCGGTGATGGTCGACCACTTCGGCACGCCCAAGAGCTTCGCCGAGAATGTGGCCCGCGAATACGAGCGCAACCTCGAGCGCTACAACTTCCTGCGCTGGGGCTCCTCGGCCTTCAACAACTTCCGCGTCGTGCCCCCCGGCACCGGCATCTGCCACCAGGTGAACCTGGAATACCTGGCCCAGACCGTCTGGACCGCCCGGGATCCCGGCATCGATGACGAGATCGCCTATCCCGACACCGTCGTCGGCACCGACAGCCACACGACCATGGTCAACGGCCTTGCGGTTCTGGGCTGGGGCGTCGGCGGCATCGAGGCCGAGGCCGCCATGCTCGGCCAGGCCATCCCGATGCTGATCCCGGAAGTCATCGGCTTCCGCCTGACCGGCGCCCTGCCGGAAGGCGCGACGGCCACCGACCTGGTGCTCACCGTCACCCAGATGCTCCGCAAGAAGGGCGTCGTCGGCAAGTTCGTCGAGTTCTTCGGCAACGGTCTGGCCAACCTGACCATCGAGGACCAGGCGACCATCGCCAACATGGCCCCGGAATACGGCGCCACCTGCGGCTTCTTCCCGGTCAGCCAGGCGACCATCGACTATCTGAAGGCCACCGGCCGCGACAAGGACCGGGTCAATCTGGTCGAGGCCTACGCCAAGGCCCAGGGCATGTGGTTCGATCCCGAGACCCCCGAGCCCGAGTTCACCGAGATCCTCGAGCTGGCGCTGGAAGATGTTCTGCCCTCGATCGCCGGTCCCAAGCGTCCCCAGGACAAGGTGCTGCTGTCCAACGCCGCCCCGGCCTTCGCCGAGGCCCTGGCCGGCGAGTTCGGCAAGAAGGACGCGGGCGACGCGCGCTTCCCGGTCAAGGGCGAGGACTTCGACCTTGGCCACGGCGACGTGGTCATCGCCGCCATCACCAGCTGCACCAACACCTCCAACCCCTCGGTCCTGATCGCGGCGGGCCTGCTGGCCAAGAACGCCGTCGCCAAGGGCATGAAGGTCAAGCCGTGGGTCAAGACCTCGCTGGCCCCCGGCTCGCAGGTGGTCACCGACTATCTGGCCAAGGCCGGTCTGCAGAAGCACCTCGACACGCTTGGCTTCAACCTGGTCGGCTACGGCTGCACCACCTGCATCGGCAACTCCGGCCCCCTGCCGCCGGCTATTTCGGCCACCATCCAGGAAGCGGATCTGGTCGCCGCCAGCGTGCTGTCGGGCAACCGCAACTTCGAAGGCCGGGTGAACCCCGACGTGCGGGCCAACTATCTGGCCAGCCCGCCGCTGGTCGTCGCCTACGCCCTCGCCGGCTCGATGAACATCGATCTGGCGACCCAGCCGATCGGCGTCGACAAGAAGGGCAAGGACGTCTTCCTGAAGGACATCTGGCCGTCCAACAAGGACATCGCCGCCCTGCAGAAGAAGTCGGTCACCAGCGCCATGTTCGCCGAACGCTACGGCGACGTCTTCACCGGCGACAAGAACTGGCAGGCGATCAAGGTCGCCGGCGGCCAGACCTACGCCTGGGACTCGACCTCGACCTACGTCCAGAACCCGCCCTACTTCACCGGCATGGACATGACCCCGGCCCCGGTCACCGACATCATCGAGGCGCGCATTCTCGGCGTCTTCGGCGACAGCATCACCACCGACCACATCAGCCCGGCCGGCTCGATCAAGGCGGCCTCTCCGGCCGGCGAGTATCTGCTCAGCCATCAGGTGCGGGTCGAGGACTTCAACGGCTACGGCAGCCGCCGCGGCAACCATGAAGTGATGATGCGCGGCACCTTCGCCAACATCCGAATCCGCAACAGGATGACTCCGGAAATCGAAGGGGGCGTGACCAAGCACTACCCCTCCGGCCAGGTCATGCCGATCTATGACGCCGCCATGCGCTACGAGCAGGAAGGCCGCCCGGCGGTCGTCTTCGCCGGCAAGGAATACGGCACCGGATCGTCGCGCGACTGGGCGGCCAAGGGCGCCAAGCTGCTGGGCGTTCGCGCGGTGATCGCCGAGACCTTCGAGCGCATCCACCGCTCCAACCTGGTCGGCATGGGCGTCCTGCCGCTGCAGTTCATCAACGAGGGCTGGCAGCGTCTGAACCTGACCGGGGAGGAGATCGTCTCCATCCGCGGTCTGGCCGACCTCAGCGCCCGCAAGCAGCTGATCGTCGAACTCTACCGCCCGTCGGACGGCCGCATCGCCCGCTTCCCGGTGCGTTGCCGCATCGATACCCCGACCGAGCTGGACTATTTCCGCAATGGCGGGGTGCTCAACTACGTGCTGCGCAACCTCGCCAAGCCGGCGGAGTGACCCTGGTCGACGCCCCCTCTCCCTCCTCGGGTGAGGGGGCGTCCCTTCGGCTTCACGCCCTCGTGACGACCACTTGATCCTGTCTTCCGGTTAAGTGCCCGCCATGAAGCGCGTCTTTCTGTTTCTGATCTTCCTGGCGCTGGCCCCGGCCGCCGCCCCCGCCGCCGTGCCGGCCGCCAAGGCGGTCGCGGACACCGCCCGCGAGCCCGTGGTGGTGGAGCTGTTCACCGCCCAGGGCTGCTCGTCCTGCCGGGCCGCCAACAGCCATCTGGCCGAACTGGCCGACGAGCCCGGCGTTCTGGCCCTGACGTTCGCCGTCGACTACTGGGACTATCTTGGCTGGCCCGACACCTTCGCCCAACCCGCCTTCGTCGAGCGCCAGAAGAGCTACGCCAAGCGTCTTGCCGTGCGCGAGGTCTACACCCCGCAGGTCATCGTCGACGGCCGCTATCAGACTGGCGGGGTCAAGGCCGACAAGGTCGACGCCTTGGTCGCCGAGGCGGCGGGTGAAAGGCGTAACCCGCCGGACATGCTGTTCATGAGCAACAACCGTGTCGCCGTCGGCTCCGGCCGTGTGCCGCGCGGCGGGGCCGAGGTCTGGCTGATCCGCTACGATCCCCGCGAACAGGAGGTCACGCCCCGGCGCGGCGACAATCGCGGCGAGGCCATGACCCACCGCAACGTCGTCCGCCAGATCGTCCGTCTCGGCGCCTGGACCGGCCGCCCCACCGCCTATCGCACCCCCGAGGCCGAGGAAGAGGGCCTGAGAACGGTGGTCCTGCTGCAGGCGGCCAAGGGCGGAAAGATCATGGCCGTGCTGATGGACAAGGCGAAGGATTGATTGGCCGACGGCCCAAGGCCGCGCTGTTTCATCTCTCCGCTCATCCCGGCCTTTGCCGGGATGAGCGGAGCTGACGTTAGACCCGCAGCATCAGCCCGCCATCCACCCCCAGCGCCTGGCCGGTGACAAAGCCGCCGTCGTCGCTGGCCAGGAACAGGGCGGCGCGGGCGATGTCGATCGGCTGGCCCAGGCGCTTCAGCGCCGCCTTCTTCGCCCAGATCCCGGCCACCTCCTCGCGCTGGAAGCTGGCGGCGGTCATGCCGGTGGCGATGGCCCCGGGCAGGATGGCGTTGGCGGTGACCGCGTGGCGGCCCAGTTCCAGGGCGAAGGTCCGCATCATCCCCACCACCCCGGCCTTGCTGGCGGAATAGGCGACCAAGCCGTTGTCGGTGTGGCGCGCCATGATCGAGGCGGTGAAGATCAGCCGGCCGTGTCCGCTGGCGACCAGATGCGGCGTCGCCTCGCGGCTCAGGCGGAAGGCGGCGCGCAGATTGACCGAGACCAGACGGTCGAAGGCCTCGTCGCTGGTGTCGGCGACGGGGGCGCCGTGGCTGATCCCGGCGTTGTTGTAGAGGATGTCGAGCCCGCCGAAGGCCTCCAGCGCCTTGCCGATGATGGCGGCCGGGGCCGCGTCCAGGCTGATGTCCTGTTCCAGGGTTTCGATGGCGGCGTCGTCAAACGCCAGGTCCGCGCCGGGGCGATCCACGGCCAGCACCCTGGCGCCCTCGCTGGCGAAGAGGCCGGCGGTGGCCCGGCCGATGCCGCTGGCCGCGCCGGTGACGATGGCCCGACGGCCGCTCAATCTGCCCATGACGCCTGCTCCCTGTGTTTCCAGACATCGAAGCAGGCCCGGGCGGGAAAGGAAACGGCGCCGCCGGGGAAGCGGACAAAGAAAAGGCCCGCGTCGCCAGGGGGGAGGGGTGCGACGCGGGCCGGTAGAAATTTAGATCGCCGGCTGACCAGAAACCCCGAGATCCGGTGGGGGCTGGGGGGGCTGTTCAGGTCCGGACCAGAAGGTCTCTTGATCAGCCGACATTGGGAATATGGAAGCCGATACGGGCGGCCGTCGGTCCGAAATAAGGTCTTTGCGGGGCCTCATATTGCAAGGGTCGCACAAACCTTTCGCCCCTCGCCAACCCCATGGATTTGGGTCTAGGCTGACGATCAGACGCATGAGCCTGGATCCGACATACCAGCCCCCCTCCGCCCCTCAGGTGTTCTTCGAGCGGCGGGAGATCGACGCCCTGATGCGCCTGTACGGCCGGATGGTCGCGGCGGGCGAGTGGCGCGACTATGCCATCGCCGGCCTGTCGGACAGGGCGGTGTTCTGCATCTTCCGCCGCGCCTCCGAGCAGCCGCTTTATCGCATCGAAAAGCAGCCCGAGCTGGCGCGCCGGCAGGGGGCCTGGTCGATCATCGGCCAGGGCGGGATGGTGCTGCGCCGCGGCCATGAACTGGCCCAGGTGCTGCGGCTGTTCGACAGCCGCCGGTTCCAGGTGGTGGACTGAGACCCTGTCATTCCGGGGCCTCCGACGGCGCCAAGAAAAAGGCCCCGGTGTTTCCACCGGGGCCTTGATCGATTGTGGCCTGTGGCGCGGTTGAGGGGGCCTCACCCGAACCGGGGCTGGCTCAGCGACGACCGCCGAGCAGCGCCAGCAGGAACTGGAACATGTTGATGAAGTCGAGATACAGGTGCAGCGCGCCTACGTTGGTGGCCACGGCCAGGCCGTTCTGGTCGCCGCCGATCTCATAGTAGGTCATCTTCAGGCGCTGGGTGTCGTAGGCGGTCAGGCCCGCGAAGATCAGCACCCCGGCGACGCTGACGATCAGATACAGCATCGGCGACTGGAAGAACCAGGTGGCGATGCCGGCGACGATCAGGCCCCAGACGGCCATGATCAGGAAGCTGCCGAAGGCGGTCAGGTCCCGCTTGGTGGTGTAGCCGTACAGGCTGAGCGCCCCGAAGGCCGTCGCCGTGATCAGGAAGGTCGAGGCGATGGAGGCGCCGGTGTAGCGCAGCACCCAGACCGCGCCGGAGGCGCCGATCAGCGACACCACGGCCCAGTAGAGGGCGCCGGAATTGGCGGCGGTGAGGTTGCGCATCAGGAAGTGGGAGCCGATCACCAGCACCAGGGGCGCAAAGGCCAGCACCACGCCGAGGATGGTGTAGCCGGCGAGGGCGCCGGTCACCGGATTGACCACATAGAGCAGGTCGCGCACCGGCGCGAAATTGGCCACGCCGTAGGCGAGGGCGGCGGACACAACCAGGCCCATGGCCATCTTGTTGTAAACGCCGAGCATGAAGGCGCGCAGTCCGGCGTCCACCGACATGTCGGCGGTCTGCGGGATCGAGCGGCCGCGATCGAAGTCGCTCATGGAAACAAACCCTTTGTCTTCGGTCCCGTCACGGGACCTTTGTCCCGTGAATATCGGGGTTGCGCGAAGCGGGCGCAAGGCCCCGCGAGTCGGAATTATTCCGTTCGTAAAACGGGGGCGGGCCGCCGCGACAGGGCCTGGGCCGCCGCCAGCAGGCCGCCGATGGCCGCCAGTCCCGCCGCCCCGCCGACCAGGGCCAGCACTCCCCCCCAGTCGACCGACCAGGTGGCCTCGAACACCTTGACCACCACCGGCCAGGCCGCCGCATAGCCGAGCGCCACGCCCGACACCCCGGCCAGCAGGCCGACCGCGCCGTATTCGACGCCATAGGCGGTGAGGATCTGCAGCCGCGAACCGCCGAGCACCTTCAGCGTCGCCGCCTCCCGCGCCCGGGCCCGGGCCCCGGCGGCGATGGCCCCGGCCAGGACCAGCAGACCCGCGAGGGCGGCGACCGCCGCAGCCCCGCGCACCGCCAGGCTGAGACGATCGAACATCTCCACCGCCTGGGCCAGGCCCTCGCGGACGCTGATGACATTGACCTCGGAGAAGTCCTTGCCCAGTGCGCGGGTCGCGGCCTCCTCCTGGGCGGCGCTGGCCTTGGCGATGGCGATGTAGCGCAGGCCGGCGCCCTCAAGCGCGGCCGGGTTCAGGATCAGGGTGAAGGCCGGATTGAAGCCGCCCCACTCGACCTTGCGCAACACCGCCACCTCGGCCTCGATCTCGCGGCCCAGGACATTGAGGGTGATGTGATCGCCGATCTTCAGGCCGGCGCCCCTGGCCGCGTCGATCTCCATGGCGACCTTGGGGGGACCGGCGTAGTCGGCCGGCCACCAATGGCCCTCCTTGACCCCGGCGTCGCGCGGCTCGCTGGCGAACATCGACAGCTGCTGATCGTTGTCATAGGCCCAGCGTTCGCTGTCCTTGATCTTCGACAGATCGACGGGCTGGCCCTTGATGCCGACGATGCGGCCGGTGACGAAGGGAAAGCGCAGGTAGTTGTCGTCGGTCAGCGGCGCCCCGAACGCCTTGCGGATGGTGGCGTCGAACGCCTCGGTGCGGTCGGACGGCACATCGAGGAAGACCATCGACGGGGCGGTGCGCGGGGCCACGCTGCTGATCTGTGACAGCAGGCTGGACTGGATCAGCACCACCGCCGCCAGCAGGGCGACGCCCAGGCCGATGGCCGGCGAGGCGGTGCGGGCCGCCGATCGCGGTCCGGCGAGGTTGGCCAGGCCGATGCGCACCGGTCCCCGGGCGAGGCGCCGCAGCTTCCCCGCGCTCCAGGCGGCGATGTGGCCGAGCAGGGCCAGCAGGCCGAAGGCCACGGCGACCCCGACGATCATCACGGCGGCCGACAGCGGGGTGGGGGCGGTGACCAGGGCCAGGGCGGCGAGCCCCAGGCCGGCCAGTACGGTGACGACGGTCTCCAGGCCAAATCCGACCCGCCCGGCCAGATCGCGGCGGAACAGGGCCGAGGGCGGGGTGGACCGCGCCCTGGCCAGCGGGATCAGGGAAAAGGCGGCCGCCGCCAGCAGACCGAATGCGGCCGCCTTAAGCAGCGGCATCGGATAGAGGGCGAACAGGGCCGGGATCGGCAGCTTGTCCTTGGCCAGTTCGCCCAGGATCAGCGGTGCGCAGGCCCCGATGGCCAGGCCGATGCCGACACCCAGCAAGGCCAGCACCGCGATCTGGATCAGATAGAGATTGCGGATCAGCACCCCTTCGGCCCCCAGGGCCTTGAGGATGGCGATGGAAGGCTTGCGCGCCTCCAGATAGGCGCCGACTGCTCCGGCCACGCCGAGGCCGCCGGCGACCAGCGAGGCCAGGCCGATGAAGCCCAGGAAGTATTCCAGCTGGTCGATCAGCCGTTTGACGCCATTGGCGGCCTCGTCGCGCGTCCGAACTTCCAGCCCCCCGGGCGGGCGCACCGGACGCGGTCCAGCGCGGTCGCCGCGTCGGGGCCGTTCCGCCTTGACTTTCTCCCCGGTCAGGGCCGCGGCGGCGGCGTTGACGTCGGCGCCCTTCGGCAGGGCGATGCGGGCCGTCTCGCCCCGATCCGGCAGCCCCTCGGCGAGAAATCCGCCGGCCTCGACGGCCTTGAGGCTGGTCAGGATGCGCGGCGCCATGGCGAAGCCGCGCCCCAGGCGGTCGGGCTCGGACAGCAGCACCGCCCGCACCACGAAGGGAGCGTCGCCGACGATGAAATGTTCGCCCAGCTTGAGGCCCAGCCGGTCCAGCAGGGCCTGCTCCACCGCCGCTCCCGCCGCCTCGCCGTCGGGCCGGAAGGCCTCATCGAGGTTGGCCGCGCCGGTCAGGCCGACCTTGCCGACCAGCGGATAGCCGGGGCTGACTCCACGCAACTCGACCAGTCGCCGCTGGCCGCCCGGCGCCTCGGCCATGGCCCGCTGTCCGGCCGAGAACACCGTCGGCCCCATGGCCCGGAACGTCGCCCGCTCGGCGTCGGTGAACATGCGGGTCTCGACATTGACCCGCAGGTCGCCGCCGAGAATCTCACGGCCCTGGGTGGCCAGGCCCTGACGGAAGGCCTCTGCGGTCGAGCCGGCGGCGGCGATGGCCGCCACCCCCAGCGCCAAACAGGCCAGAAAAATGCGAAACCCCGCCACGCCCGAGCGCAGCTCGCGGCCGGCGAAGCGGAAGGAGAGCGGCAGGGACAGGCTCACGCGGCGATCCGTCCATTGTCCATGGTCACCGTGCGGTCGGCGCGGGCGGCCAGGGCGGGATCGTGGGTGACCATGACCATGGCGGCGCCGGTCATCGCCACCAGGTCGAACATCAGGTCGGCGACGGCGACGGCGTTGGCCCCGTCGAGATTTCCGGTCGGCTCATCAGCGAACAGCAGGCTGGGGGAGATGGCCAGGGCGCGGGCCAGGGCCACCCGCTGCTGCTCGCCGCCCGACAGCTGGTGCGGATAGTGGGTCAGGCGGCCCGACAGGCCGACCCGGTCCAGCCAGTCGCGGGCCAGGGCCGCCGCGCCCGGGCGGCCGGCGATCTCCAGCGGGGCGGAGACATTCTCCTCGGCGGTCATGTTGGGCAGCAGGTGAAAGCTCTGGAACACCAGGGAGACATGCCCCCGCCGCAGTTTCGCCCGCCCGTCCTCCGACAAGGGGCCGATGTCCTCGCCAAACAACGACACCCCGCCGCCCGTCGGCTTTTCCAGCCCGGCGGCCACGGCGATCAACGACGACTTGCCCGAGCCGGACGGCCCGACCACGGCCACCCGCTCGCCCCTTTCGACGGTCAGGTCGACACCCTTGAGGATTTCCACCGGCCCGGCCGCGGACGGCAGGGTCAGGGTCACGGCCCGCAGAACCAGGGGCGCGGCGGCTGGATCGATGTCGGTCATGCGGGGCGGACTCGTGGAAAAGTGGGGCGAAGGCGTTTGGCGATGCGATGTCCTCACCTACATAGGGCGCAGAGATGGCGAACACACCTAAACTAAGCTTCACCCGCCCCCTGACCCGGCCCCTGACCCGCCGGGGGCTGATCGGCGCCCTGGCGCTGGCCCCGGCGTTTCCGGTTCTGGCCCAGGCGAAACCACGCATCGTCACCATCCTCGGCGACAGCATCACCGCCGGCTACGGCCTGCCGGCCCGCGACGCCCTGCCGGCGCGGCTGGAGGCCGAACTGAACCGCCTGGGCGGCCATGTCCGGGTCCGCGGCGCCGGGGTGTCGGGCGACACCTCCGCCGCCGGCCTGGCGCGGGTCAATTTCAGCGTCCAGTCCGACACCGACCTCTGCCTGGTGGCGCTGGGCGGCAACGATCTGCTGCAGGGGCTCGATCCGACCCGCACCAAGCGCAATCTCGACGCCATCATCGCCAGGCTTCAGGCCCGCCGCATCAAGGTGGCCATCGCCGGCATGCGGCCGCCCCCGGCGCTGGGCCGCAGCTACGCCCGCGATTTCTCGGCCCTGTTCCCGGCCCTGGCGTCAAAGCACCACATCGTCCTCTACCCCGACCTGCTGGCCGGGGTGGCGGGAAACCCCAGGCTCAATCAGCGCGACGGCATCCATCCCAACGCGGCGGGGGTGAAGGTCATCGTCAAGGCCATGGCGCCGACCGTCTTGCGGGCCTTGAAGTAAGGCGTCCAGGGCGGCGCGCGCTTGCCGGCGCCTGTCGCAGGACGCACCGACCCATCAACTCATCCGGGGGATAGATCTTGCAGTACTCACAACTCGGCCGCACGGGCATCTCGGTGTCCCGCTGCTGTCTCGGCACCATGACCTGGGGCTCCCAGAACGACGAGGCCCAGGCCCACCGGCAGATGGACTACGCCCTCGAGCGGGGGGTCAATTTCTGGGACACCGCCGAGATGTACGCCTCGCCGCCGACGCCGGAGACGCAAGGCGCCACCGAACGCAATATCGGCAGCTGGTTGGCCAGGGGCGGCAAGCGGGACAGCATCGTCCTGGCCTCCAAGGTCGCCGGCCGCTCGCCGATGACCTGGCTCCGCGACGACGGCTCGCCGACCCGCCTGACCAGGGCCCATATCGACGAGGCGGTGGAGAAGTCGCTCAAGCGCCTTAACACCGACTATCTCGACCTCTACCAGCTGCACTGGCCGGACCGCTCGGTGCGCATCTTCGGCGGCATGACCTACCGCGACTATGACGCCGACTACGAGGGCTTCGAGGCCATCCTCACCGCCCTGGACGCCCATGTGAAGGCCGGTCGCATCCGCGCCGTCGGGGTGTCCAACGAGACCGCCTGGGGGGTGATGAAGTTCGTCGAGGCGGCCGAGCGGCTGGGCCTGCCGCGCATGGCCTCGATCCAGAACGCCTACAGCCTGGTCAACCGCACCTTCGAGTTCGGCCTGGCCGAGATCGCCCTGCGCGAGGACGTCGGACTGCTGGCCTATTCGCCCCTGGCCCAGGGCGCCCTGACCGGCAAATACCTGGACGGCGCCCTGCCGGCCGGGGCCCGCAAGACCCTCTACAACCGCATGCAGCGCTACGACGGCCCCGGCTCGCAGGAGGCCATCCGCTCTTATGTCGATCTGGCCAGGGAACAGGGCCTCGCACCAGAGACCCTGGCCCTGAAGTTCTGCGACAGCCGCCCCTTCGTCACCGCGACCATCATCGGCGCCACCACCATGGAGCAGCTGAAAACCGACATCGACGCCTTCGATCTCGACTGGACCGAAACGCTCGACAAGGCGGTGGACGAGCTGCACATCCAGCGGCCCAACCCCTGTCCGTAACGCCGATGATCCGCCTCTTCGCCGCCGTCGCCATTCCCTACGAGACCGCCCGGGGGCTGACCGCCCATCAGACCGGGCTCGAGGGCGCGCGCTGGCGGCCGGTCGAGGAGATGCACATCACCCTGCGGTTCTTCGGCGATGTGCGTGAGGATGTCGCCGAAGACCTCGATGCGGAGCTGTCGGCCATCGCTGCGGCGCCCTTCGACCTGGAACTGACCGGGGCGGGGCATTTCGGCGAGCCGCAGGATATCCACGCCGTCTGGGCCGGGGTGGCCGAGAGCGAACCGCTCCGCGCCCTGCACCGCCGCTGCGAGACGGCGGCGCGGCGGGCGAAGCTGCCGCCCGATTCCCGCAGCTACCGGCCTCACGTCACCCTGGCCTATCTGAAGCGCCCCGATCCCATGGCCGTCGCCGACTGGGAAGCCGCCAACAACCTGCTGCACAGCCCGCCCTTCCGGGCCGCCCGGTTCGGCCTCTATTCCAGTCGCCAGACCCGCGAGGGCTCGCGCTACGATCTGGAGCGGGACTACCCCCTCAGGCGGTGACGGCGTGGTCCTTGAGGATGCCCAGCGGCACGATGGCCAGCGTTTCCTCATGGGTCGAGGCCAGCACCACCTGCGGGGCGCAGCCGTCGTCCAGGGCTTCCTTCCAGCGCGGCGCGCAGAGGCACCAGCGGTCGCCGGGCTTGAGGCCGGCGAAGCCGTATTCCGGCCGGGGCGTCGACAGGTCGTTGCCCTGCCTCTGGCTGTAGGCGAGGAACTCGGCGGTCATCACCGCGCAGACGGTGTGCAGGCCCAGATCCTGCGGTCCGGTCTCGCAGCAGCCGTTGCGATAGAAGCCGGTCACCGGATCCAGCGAACAGGGGATAAGTTCCTCGCCAAGAACATTGCGGGCGGTGGGGTCGTAGCGCGTCATGGCGCCATCCTGCGCCCAAGCTTCGCGCCCCGCCAGTCAGATTACCCGTCCCGGCGCCGGTCCGATACTGGATCGCCGCCGCCGCGCTCGTTACACAGGGACCCTCCCCCTGCCCTTCGACAGCGAGCCCGCCGCCTCCGATGACCGACACGCCCCGCCCCCGCCGCAGCGCCCTCTACATGCCCGCCTCCAACGCCAAGGCCATCGAGAAGGCCAGGAGTCTGGCCTGTGACGTGGTGATCCTCGACCTGGAAGACGCGGTGGCGCCCGAGGCCAAGGAGACGGCGCGGATGCAGGCGGTGGAGGCGGTCAAGGCCGGCGGCTTTGGCCGTCGCGAGGTGGTGATCCGCACCAATGGCCTCGACACGCCCTGGGGGGCGATGGATCTGGAACTGGCCGCCCTCGCCGGCCCGGACGCCATCCTGGTTCCCAAGGTCAGCAGCGCCGCCGATGTCGCCGCCTATGATCGCGCCATCGAAAAGGCGCCGGAGGCGACGAAGCTCTGGGCCATGATCGAAACCTGCGCCGCCCTGTTCGCCCTGAACGACATCGCCGCCGCCTCCCGCACGACCCGGCTGACGACCTGGGTGATGGGCACCAATGACCTCGCCAAGGAGATGCGCTGTCGCCAGACCAGCGACCGCGCCCCCTTCTGGGGCCCGCTCAGCCTGTCGGTTGCGGCGGCCCGGGCCCACGGCCTGACCATTCTCGACGGCGTGCACAACGACATCGAAGATATCGAAAGCCTGGTCGGCGTCTGCGAGCAGGGGGTCGATTTCGGC
This sequence comes from Caulobacter sp., assembly GCA_016125585.1. Classification (GTDB taxonomy): domain Bacteria; phylum Pseudomonadota; class Alphaproteobacteria; order Caulobacterales; family Caulobacteraceae; genus Caulobacter. Next base: position 257,775 of record WGLL01000001.1, on the reverse strand, counting down.
TTCGACGGCAAGACCCTGATCCATCCCAAACAGGTCGAACCCTGCAACATGGTCTTTTCCCCGGCGGCGACCGAGGTGGCCTGGGCCCGGGCGGTGATCGCCGCCTTCGCCCTGCCGGAAAACGCCGGCAAGGGGGCGATCCGGGTCGAGGGGCGGATGGCGGAACTCTTGCATCTGTCCCAGGCGCAGCGGCTGGTGGCGGTTTCCGAGGCCATCGCCCAAGCGGAGGCGGCATGAGGCAGGCAGGCCTGCTGATCAGTGCGGTGATTGCGTTCAGCGCGGCGGGTCTTGTCCCGGTCGCCCTGGCTCAGGCCGTCCCCGCCGGGGACGACCCGATCGGCGATGTCCTGTCCGGCATCGCCGCCCGGCAGGGGATGGATGACGACGCCGCCGAGGGAGAGGACAATCCCGAGGACGCGGTCCAGGTCACCGCCCCGACAACGACCGCCCCGCCTGCGCGATATCGCCCGCCGCCCGTGGTCCGCCGCCCTCAGCTGGACCGGCCGGTGATGATCGACGAGCTGTCGCGCACGCCGGAACCGCCGCCGACCCCGACCGAACGGGCCTATGACAGCCGCATCAAGGGCGGCTTCGAGGCCGCCCAGCAGCGTCAGGGCCCGCTGGATGGCGAATGGGTTGTGCATGGTCCCGACGGCCGGCCGCTCTACAGCCTGATCCTCGTCGACAAGGGCTCGGCCGACCGGCCGCTGGAGGGCGCCTGGCGCAGCCTGCGGCCCGGGCAGGGGACCGGCCGGGTCGGGCTGCTCGACAGCATCGAACGTTCCGGCGCCGGGGTGTCCGCCCGCTTCACCCCCCGGGGCGCCCGCGAACAACTGGTCCTGACCCTGACGCCGTCCGGCGCGGGCTGGGTGGGCGAGCTTTGGGAATCGGGCTCCACCCACCGGGTGTCGATGCGGCGGGACTAGACCTGGAGGTCGAGGGCCGTTCGCGCCGCGATCAGGGCCCGGTCCAGATCGGCTTTCGCATAGGGGGTCCCTGCGCTGTGACCCCAGACCGGACCGGGCCAGGCCGGATCGCCCTCCCGCCGGCCGACGACGTGCAGGTGCAGCTGGGCGGTGATATTGCCCAGGGCCCCGAGATTGAGCTTGTCGACCGTCAGCCCCAGCGCCGCGCCGATCGTCCGCACCGCCGCCCCGGCCCGCACCCCCTCTTCCACCAGCAGCGCGCGATCGCCCGGCGGCAAGTCCTCGATCTCGCGCAGCCCGTCCCGCCTCGGGATCAGCACCAGCCAGGGATAGCGGGCGTCGTCCTGCAGGCGCACCTGACAGAGCGGAAGGTCGCCGACCGCATGGCTGGTGGCGACGAAGGCAGGGTCGATCTTGAATTCGGACATATAATCTTCCCATCATCCTCGGGCTCCGTCCCGAGGACCCATTTGTCAGCCCCACGAACCGTAGGCGCGTCATCCCGCCAGACCAAACCCGGGCCTCGCGGCCACGGAACCATGGGTCCCCGGGACAAGCCCGCGGATGACGATACCGGGGATCACCCCCGCGCCGGAACCGCCGCCCAGTAGTCGAAATCGAGGATCACCTCGGACGGATAGGCGCCGCTGTCGTCCTTGTCCGGCAGGTCGCCGCAGGGGCGGTCCTTGGTCGCCACCAGCCGCAGCCGCACCGCCCCGATCCCCGGCTCCAGCAACGCCTTGTCCAGCACCTCGCTCCAGGCGAACACCGTGCCGCCGGCGAAGAAGGGGTTCACATGCCGCCCGCCGTTGATCCCCAGGATCAGCCCGGCGTTCTGCAATCCGTTGAAGCTCAGCGCCTTGGCCGTCGAGATCACCACCCCGCCATAGACCAGGCGTCGCCCGGACGGATCCCTGGCCCGCTCAAACTGGTTGAAATGGACCTTGGCGGTGTTCTGGTAGAGGCGGGTGGCCAGCTGCTGCTCGGCCTCCTCCACCGCCATGCCGTCGACATGGTCGATGGTCTCGCCGATCTCGTAATCCTCGAAGGCGTGCGGCGCGCCGGCCAGGGCGTAGTCGTATCTCGACAGATCCAGCCCTTGGGGAACCACCAGATCGCCGGCGGCGACCGCGCCCTTCAGCTCCGGAACCTTCTGCTCGGCGATCTGCGCCGCCTCATCGCGTTTGCGCACCATCACCCAGCGCACATAGCTCAGCACCGGCTCGCCGCGCTGGTTGACGCCGGTGGTGCGGACATAGACGACCCCGGTCTTCCTGTTGGAATTCTCCTTCAGCCCGATGACCTCGCTGGAGGCGGTCAGGGTGTCGCCCGGATAGACGGCGCGCAGGAACAGGCCCTCGGCGTAGCCCAGGTTGGCCACGGCGTTGAGGCTGATGTCGGGCACGGTCTTGCCGAACACGATGTGGAAGGTCAGCAACGGATCGACCGGCGCCCCGTCCAGGCCGCAGGACCGGGCGAACTCGTCGGAGGAGAACAGGGCGAAGCGCGGACCGTTCAGCGCGGTATAGAGCGCCACGTCCCCCGTCGTCACCGTGCGCGGGGTGGCGTGGTCCAGCACCTGACCCAGGCGGAAGTCCTCGAAATAGTGGCCGGGATCGGTCTTGGACATGGCGCGGGTTCCTGTTCTGTGGCGGCTGATCTATTGCCCGCGACTTCGCATCCGCGAAAGGGGGCTTGAGGCGAAACCGGCCGGGGTCTAGACCGCGCGCGACCCTTTTCATCTTTCAGACCAACCGGAGACCTCGCATGGCTCGAGCCAAGATCGCCCTCATCGGCGCCGGCATGATCGGCGGCACCCTGGCCCATATCGCGGCCCGTGAAGAACTGGGCGACGTGATCCTGTTCGACATCGCCGAGGGCACGCCTCAGGGCAAGGCCCTGGACATCGCCGAGGCCAGCAGCGTGTTCGGCAAGGACGTGGCCCTCAAGGGCGCCAATTCCTACGAGGAGATCGCCGGCGCCGACGTCTGCATCGTCACCGCCGGGGTGCCGCGCAAGCCGGGCATGAGCCGCGACGATCTGCTGGGCATCAACCTCAAGGTCATGAAGGCCGTCGGCGAGGGCATCAAGGCCCACGCCCCGAACGCCTTCGTCATCTGCATCACCAACCCCCTCGACGCCATGGTCTGGGCTCTGCGTGAGTTCAGCGGCCTGCCGCACGAAAAGGTGGTCGGCATGGCCGGCGTGCTGGACAGCGCCCGCTTCGCCTACTTCCTGGCCGAAAAGACCGGCGTCTCGGTCGAGGACATCCACGCCTGGACCCTCGGCGGTCACGGCGACGACATGGTGCCGATGGTCCGCCACTCGACGGTCGCCGGCCTGCCCCTGCCCGAACTGGTCGCCCAGGGCTGGATGACCCAGGAAGAGCTGGACGGCATCGTCAAGCGCACCCGCGGCGGCGGCGGCGAGATCGTCGCCCTGCTGAAGACCGGCAGCGCCTTCTACGCCCCGGCCGAAAGCGCCATCGCCATGGCCACCAGCTACCTCAAGGACAAGAAGCGCGTCCTGCCCTGCGCCGTCTATCTGTCGGGCCAGTATGGTCTGAAAGACCTCTACGTCGGGGTGCCGGCGATGATCGGGGCCGGCGGCGTCGAGCGGGTCGTGGAATTCCCGACCAACGACGAGGAAAAGGCGATGTTCAAAAAGTCGGTCGAGTCCGTCCAGGGCCTGATCGAGGCCTGCAAGACCATCGAGCCCTCGCTGGGGTAAGCCAGTACTTCTCCCTTCCCCCTGGAGGGGGGAAGGGTTGGGGATGGGGGTGGCGGCCGTTCCGCTCACGCGGTTTTCGTGATGGCCCTCTCCCGGTTCGGCCTCTCTGTCGGGGAAAACCTGTCGGCGGAGCGCCTGGCTGACCCTCCTCCACCCCCATCCCCGGCCCTTCCCCCCTCCAGGGGGAAGGGAGATTATGAGTGATGGGAGACTTCATGACCGACACCGCCTTTCCCCTCCGCCCCACCCCCACCGTCCCGGTCGAGGGCGACAAGCCGTTTCCGGTGCGGCGGATCCTCTGCGTCGGCCGCAACTACGCCGCCCACCGCGCCGAGATGGGCGGGGACGACCGCGATCCGCCGTTCTTCTTCTGCAAACCGGCGGACGCCATTGTGCCGCCGGGCGAGGATGCGCCCTATCCTTCGGCGACCAGCGACCTGCACCATGAGATCGAACTGGTCATCGCCATCGGGCCGGGCGGGTCGGTGTTCGGCTATGCGGTCGGGGTGGACCTGACCCGCCGCGACCTGCAAGGCCAGGCCAAGGCCAAGGGTCAGCCCTGGGACGCGGCCAAGGGCTTTGATCATTCGGCCCCGATCAGCGCCATCCGCAAGCTGGCGACCGTCGGGGACGCCAGGATCACCCTCTCGGTGAACGGGGCGGTCAAACAGGACGCCTCGATCGGCGACATGATCTGGTCGGCGGCGGAGATCGTCGCCGAGGCCGGCAAGCTGTGGGCGCTGCAGGCCGGCGACCTGATCTATACCGGCACGCCGGAGGGGGTCGGTCCCCTGGTGAGGGGCGATCTGGTCGAAGGGTCTGTCGAGGGGGTCGGCAGCCTGTCGTTCCGGATCGTCTGATGAAGCTCTACAGCGCCTGGCGCGCCTCCGCCCCCTACCGGCTGCGCATCGCCCTCAATCTCAAGGGCCTGGACTATGATGTGGTCCCGGTCGATCTGGTGGCCAATGAACAGGGGGGCGAGGCCTATCGCGCCCTCAACCCCCAGGCCCTGGTCCCGACCCTGGAGGTCGACGGTCATCAACTGACCCAGAGCCTGGCGATCCTCGAATGGCTGGAAGAGACCCACCCCGCGCCGGCCCTCCTGCCGGCCGATCCCTTCGACCGCCACACGGTGCGGGCCATGTGCGGCGTCGTCGCCTGCGACATCCATCCGGTCAACAACCTGCGCATTCTCAAGGCGCTCACCGCCCTGGGCGTCGACGAGGCTGGCCGCACCGCCTGGGCCCAGCGGTGGATCGGGGATGGCTTTGCCGCCCTTGAGGCGATGATCCGCGCCCATGGCAGGGGATTCGCCTTTGGCGACGCCCCGACCCTGGCCGACTGCGTGCTGATTCCGCAGATCTATAATTCCGCCCGGTTCGCTGTGGACCTGTCGGCCTTCCCCGCCATATCCGCCGTCGCCGGACGGGCGGCGGCGCATCCCGCGATCGCCGCCGCCCATCCCAATCTGCAACCCGACGCCAAGGTCTGATGTCATGCTCAGCGACTTGAAAGACAACAACCGCGCCTGGTCGGCGAAGAAAACGCAGGTCGACCCGAAGTTCTTCAGCCGCCTCGAGAACCAGCAGAGCCCGCAGTATCTGTGGATCGGCTGCGCCGACAGCCGGGTGCCGGCCAATGAGATCGTCGGCCTCGATCCGGGCGAGCTGTTCGTGCACCGCAACGTCGCCAACCTGGCTCCGCCGCAGGACGCCAACTACCTCTCGGTGCTGCAGTTCGCCGTCGAGGTGATGAAGGTCAAACACATCCTGGTCGTCGGCCACTACGGCTGCGGCGGGGTGGCGGCGGCGGTGGACGGGGTCCGGCGCGGCCTGGTCGATCACTGGCTTCATCCGATCCGCGAGGTGCATGAGCACCACTGTCACGAGCTGGACGCCCTGGACAGCGACAAGGCGCGCTGGGACCGGCTGGTCGAGCTGAACGTCATGCGTCAGGTCAAGAACGTGGCCTCCGACGTGTTTGTCGTCGACGCCTGGGCCAAGGGGCAGCCGATCACGGTTCACGGCTGGGTCTATTCCCTGCACGACGGCCTGGTGAACGACCTCAATGTCTCGGTGTCGAGCGTTGAGGATTATCGGAAACTGGTCGCGTTCTGAGGGGGGCGGTTTCGGGTTTGCGGGCTTCAACACGCGGCCCGCGGCCGCTGCTCAGCCTGACTATGGTTGGTGGGATGGGCGCTCTTTCAAGTCATCCTGATCGGCCCGCGTCGCGGGCGTGTCGAAGGACGCACCCGGCGCTCTATCCCAACCGTCACCCCCGGACTTGTTCCGGGGGGCCATTAACTCAAGCGCCGGAAGCGCCAGGCCGTGGCCCACGCCGCCGCACAATCTCCGAAAGCCCGTGCGTATGGCCCCCCGGAACAAGTCCGGGGGTGACGGGAGTGGAGAGGGTCGAGGGCCTGTCGGGGCCCACATGTGCCCCTCGCCCGCTACTCCCCGCCCCGCAGCTTGGCCACCAGCCCCTTGAAGTCCACCTTGCCGGTCGACAACGCCCCGGCCCGGAAGGCCCGGCCGGCGATCCACATGACCAGGGCGACGGTGACCAGCATGATCACCCCGGTGCCGATCACCTGCCACAGCGGCGGGTTGCTGGCCGCGCGGGCGGTCATCATGAAGGGGGTGAAGGGCGGGATCCACGACAGCACCTCCAGCGCCGGGGTGTCGGGGCGCCGCAGGGCCTGGCTGAGGAAGATGACCGGAATGGTCAGCAGGATCATGATCGGCCCCAGCAGGGTCTGGGCCTCGCGGGTGGTCTCGCAGAAGCTGCCGATGGCGGTGAACACCGAGGCGTACATCAGATAGCCGCAGACCAGGTAGAAGGCGAAATAGAAGACCAGGCCATTGCCGAGCAGCACCCGGCCGACATCCGCCGCCTGGGCCGGGGCGAACACGCCCAGCAGGGCGCCGCCGACCGCGCCCCAGACTCCCAGCACCGTGAAGGTCACCCCGGCGACCCCCAGGATCTTGCCGAACAGAATCTCCGGCACCGTCGCCGAGGACAGCAGCACCTCCAGCACCTTGGACGACTTCTCCTCGATCACCCCGTTCAGCAGGATGCCGGCGCCGGTGAAGATCACGCTCCACAACAGCATGGCCGCGCCAAAGCCGATCACCCCGGGCAGGCGATTGACCAGCGAGGCCTTCTGCGAGGTCTTGGGCGAGAAGTCGGTGACGGTCGGCCGCAGGGCCCGGGCGGCGGTCAGCAGGTCAGAGCTGACCCCGGCGGCCTCCAGCCTGGCCCGTTCCATGCGGTCGGCGATTGTCGTGCGGACGGCTTCGGTGGCGCCCAGCAGGGGGTTCTCGGTCCAGACATCGACCGACACCGCCTCGCCCTGGCCGTGGATGACGAAGGCGGCGGACAGCTTGCGCCGGTTGTCCAGGCGGCTGTCGCCGGCCAGCCAGGGTTTCAGCGCCGCGCCGATCGCGGCGGGATCGTCGGGCAGGGCCAGGGGCGGGGCGACCAGGTCGTGCCGCGGCCGGCCTGATGCCTTCCCGCGCCGGGTCAGGGCCTCGCTGACCGGCTTCAGATAGAGCTGGCCGGGGGTCTGGTCGATCAGAACGATGGCCGGCGGCGGGGCGCTGGCCTCCATATAGCCGCTGGCGCCCATGACCAGGGCCATGCCCAGCGGCAGGGCCAGCATCGACAGCCAGAAGCCGACGGTGCGGACATAGGCGACATATTCGCGGGCGGCGATCTGCAGCAGACGTCTCATGCCGCCGCCTCCCCGGTGAAGGCCGTCTCGGGGCTTGGAGTCTCGCCGGTCAGGACGATGAAGGCGTCGTGCAGGGTCGGCTCGCGCAGCTCGAAGCGCTGGATGTCCAACCCCTCGGCAAAGGCCGTCTTCAAGGCTTCCTGGCCGTTGGCGCCGGCCCTGAGGGCGCAGACATGACGCCAGCCGCCCCCCTCCAGCGGCTGGCTGGCCACCGAGGCCACGCCGGGCAGGGCCCCCGCCGCGCCGGCCTCCAGGGCCCCTTCCAGCACCAGGGCGCGGGGCACGCTGGACCTGGCCTCGGCGACGCCGCCGTCGAAGGCCTTGCGGCCCTTGGCCAGCAGCACGACGTGCTCGCACAGGCGTTCGGCGTGCTGCATGACATGGGTGGAGAAGACCACCGTCGCCCCGCCCTCGGCCAGGTCGCGGATCACGGTCTCCAGGGTCTGCTGGTTGACGGGATCAAGGCCGCTGAACGGCTCGTCGAGAATGACCAGTTCGGGCCTGTGAACGATGGCGGCGATCAGCTGCACCTTCTGGGCCATGCCCTTGGACAGCTGGCGGATCTGGCGGTTCTGGGCCTCGCCCAGCCCCTGGTCCTCCAGCATGGTCCGGGCGCGGCGGCGGGCCTCGCCGGCCGGCACGCCCTTGAGACCGGCCAGAAACACGATGGCCTCGACCGGCGTCATCCGGCGATAGAGCCCCCGCTCTTCGGGCAGAAAGCCGATGCGGTCGCGCACGCTGCGGCCGTCGGGGGCGCCCAGCACGTCGATGCGGCCGGCGCTGACGGCGCTGAGTCCCAGCACCATGCGCAGGGTCGAGGTCTTGCCGGCGCCGTTGGGGCCCAGGAACCCCAGGATCCGTCCCTTGCGGGCGGTGAAGCTCAGGTCGTCGACGGCGGTGACCGCGCCGTAGCGCTTGGTCACCCGGTCCAGTTCCAGCGCGGCGTACATTCAGGCTCCCTCAGGCGGTGGTCAGGGTGGCGGCGAGGGCTGGAGAGGCGGTCAACCGCCGGTCGGCTTCGCGGCCGAGGCGCGGACCCGCAGGATGGCCTCCACCACCACATCGCGATGATCCAGACCCAGCATGCCCGCGTGGCTGGCCGCGTCAATGTTGACATGGAATCCCTGGCGGCTGACCCGGGCCGGCTGCGACTGGATGCGCTTCCAGTCGGACAGCGCGCCTTGCCGCGGCGGGCCGGCGGTGACCACCCCGACGGGCAGGTCGGGGTCATAGGGCGGGGTGGCCGCGCCCTGGGCCGATCCGGCCATCCATTGCCCGACCTCCCGCGCGGCCCAGCGATTGTGCCGGCCGGAGGCGAAGGCGCGGCGCTTCTCGGCGGCGGCGACCGGCGGCAGGCCGATGCTGTCGCCCATGAAGGGGCTGAGCGGCGCCAGCAGGCCAAGGCTGGCCGCGCCGCCGGCCAGGCGGGAGGCGGCGGCGAAGCGGCCGATCCAGGTCTTGGCCACCGGCAGGCTGGCCGCTTCGGGCGGGGCGGCGTCGAGCAGCACCAGGCCGGCGACCCGCTCGCGGTTGCGGCTGGTGAACAGGCGCAGGTGCAGGCCGGCCATCGAATGGCCCACCAGGATCAGGGGTCCGGTCTCGCCGCTGGCGGCCAGCAGCGCTTCCAGATCGGAGACGATGGCCTGGCTGTCGCGGGGCGAGGGGCCGGGGTCGGAGCGGCCCAGACCGGCGCGGTCATAGGCGCAGCTGCGTACGCCCCGCGCGGCCAGGCCCTGTTGAATGGCCCCGAAATCGGCCGACAGGCCAAAGGCCCCGGCCTCCATCATCACCAGGGGACCCGTGTCGCCCTCGGGGCCGGCGCAGACCAGATTGAGGCGGCGGCCGCCGATGTCGACCATGCGGCCAGGCGAGGAGGGGGCGGCGGCGGCGTTCATGAGCCCTCCCAGGGCGATGGCGACAAGCAGGGCGAGCAGCGTCGCGGCGAGACCGCGACCAAGCCACAGGGCGATGGTCCTGAACATGGCTGCAATCTAGACCAGCGGCGGGGCCGATCAATCGGGCTGCGGTCTAGGGTTGGGCCTTGAGCTTGCCGAGGGCGGGCGCGGCGACCACGGGCGAGGCCGGCAGCGGCCTGGCGGTGGCCACCGGGGCGGCGTCCGGGTCGGCGGCGGCGGCCTCCATGGCGCGCAGACGCGCCCGGGCTTCGGCGGCCTTCCTCGGGTCGCGGGCGACGATTTCCATCGGACCGGAGGAGGCGATCACGCCCCGGACGCGGCCGTCGTCGTTGGAGGCCATGCGGGTCGGCGTCGGCGCGGCGCTATTGACGGGGGCGGCGTTGGCGGCGGCGGCCCGGACCGAGGCCGGCCAGCGGGAAACCACGGCGACCCGGGTGCGGCCGACCCGGGCGGCGTCCTTCAGCGGCAGCTGATCGGCCGAGGCGAAGCTGCGGCCGATGAACAGGGCCGGGTTCAGCGGCTTGCCGTTGCGGCGGATCTCGAAGTGCAGGTGCGCGCCGGTGGAGCGGCCGGTGCCGCCGACGTAGCCGATGGTCTGGCCGGCGGTGATCGCCGATCCGGCCTTCAGGCCTTCGCCGGTGCGCGACAGATGGGCGTAGAAGGAGGTCAGGCCATCGGCGTGCCGCACCTCGATGAAGCGGCCGTAGGAGGCGCTGACGCCGGTGCGGGTCACCGTGCCGGGCAGGGTGGCGGCGACGGGCGAGCCGTTGGGGGCGGCGATGTCGACCCCCTCATGCAGGCGGCCGCCCTCTTCCCAGGGCATGCGGCGCATGCCGAAGGGCGAATTGATCTCATAGCCGGCCAGGGGCGCGTTGAAGGCCAGGATGCGGATCTGCGGGTCGCGCGAGGCGGGGGCCATGTGGGCCAGGGCGGCGGCGTCCGTGGCGACCGCAGCCGGGCGGGGGGCCTGCATCGGCCGGTCGGGCCGGATGGCCGAGGATGTGGCGAAAGCCGCGCTCATGGCGAAGGCGCCGCCGACCACGCCGAGCACGACGGGAATGACGGCCGCAAAGGGGCTCTTCTGAGCGATGGGGCTCTTCTGCACTGGTGAAAACCAACCTCGTAACGGGCCGGGTCGCGGCTCGGGGAGGAGCCTTGAAGGACCGGGCGCGGCGATCGTCCGCCTGTTCTGATCGTGACAGCGCGGGCAGATGCCCGCTCAATCTGGCAAGATGAGGGCGGCTCTTACGGGGTTGGGCAGGGCATGGCAACCTTGGCCGGGGCGTTCAGGCGGCGCCCGGCCAGGCAATTCAGCTTGCGGCAGGGGATCCGGCAGGCGAACGCCGCCTGCCGGATCACGGGTCTAGTGGACCGACACGGGGGCCAGTTCATGGGCCAGGGCGGCGGCCATGGCGGCGTCGCGGTCGCTCATCACGGCCAGACGCTCGCCGTCGGCGCGGTGCACCGCATAGAGGGTCTGATCGGGTTCCAGCTCGACATGATGCAGCGCGGCGACCGGGGTCGAGGCGATGATCTCCGCGCCGGTCACCGGGCGGACGTAGACGAGGCTGGGGCCGCCGAGGGCGGCGAAGGCTTCATTGGTCAGTTTCACGGGTGTCATTACGACCACCTCCTTCACACGGTACAACGCCGCAGGGCGCTTGCGGTTCAGCCGCCGGTTCGGATCGGGATCCGCTGGACCAGGCGTTCGGCCTTGGGCCGCGCCAGATCGACGTGCAACAGGCCATGTTCGAGGACAGCGCCCTCGACCTCCATGCCGTCGGCCAGGATGAAGGTCCGGATGAACCCCCTGGCCGCGATGCCGCGGTGCAGGAAGGCGCGATCCGGCCCGTCCGGGCCCTCGCCCCGCTTGCCCGACACCGTCAGCATCTCGCCCTCCACCTGCACCTCCAGCTGGTCCGGCGAAAAGCCGGCGACGGCCAGGGTGATGCGAAGTCCGCCTTCATCGCGGGCCTCGACATTGTAGGGGGGATAGCCTTCGGTGGCCGCCCGCTGGGCCCGTTCGATCAGGCCGCGGGTATGGTCGAAGCCCAGGAGAAACGGGCTGTCGAACAGCAGGGTGCGCGTCGTCATCAGTCTGCAGAGTCCTTATCGTCAAGCGACTCCCGCCAGCGACGACCCTGGAGAGGCGTCGGCGCTTGCGGCTTGAACAATAGGTGGCGATTGTCGGAACGGTTCGCAAGATCAGGCCGCGCGGGGGACGGTCCCCGGCGCCGGATATGGAAAAGGCCGCGCCCTTTAGGGACGCGGCCTTTTTGGTGGAGCTAAGCGGAGTCGAACCGCTGACCTCTTGAATGCCATTCAAGCGCTCTACCAGCTGAGCTATAGCCCCGGGTCTCGGGATCGTCGTCCGGCGGGCCGGGCGGCGAGGGCGGGGTAATAGGCTGTCGGCTCTCGCCGATCAAGCCTCCCCTGACAGTTTTTTGACGGCCCCCGACGCCGACCGCCGCGGCGGCGGTTCGGGGGCCTCAAAAACTCAGTCGTCGTCGTCGTCCTCGCCGGGGATGACGTCGTCATCGTCGTCGTCCGGGAAGTCGTCGTCATCGTCCTCGATGAAGGGCACGCCGTCGGCGTCGTCATCATCGTCGGAGTCGTCGTCATCGGCGAAATCGACGCCCAGGTCGCCCCCGGCCTTGGCCGGCTTGGCCGGCTTGGGGGTGTCGTCGGTGTCGTCATCGTCGTCGCCGTCGGGAACCTTGACGGCGGCCTCGGCGTCGATTTCCGGGGTGTCGTCCGGCTCATCCTCGAAGCCGTCCGCATCCTCGTCGGTCTTGACGGCCTTGGGCTTGTCGTCCTCGTCCTTTTCGTCGTCGCCGTCGTTCTCGTAGTCGGCGGGGGCGGCGCGGGCGCGGGTGCGGCGGTTGCGGACCGCTTCTTCAGGGTCGAAGGACTCGCCGCACTTGGGGCACGTGGCCGGGCGGCGGTTGAGATCGTAGAATTTCGCCGAGCAGGTGGGGCAGAGCTGCTTGACGCCGAGTTCGGGACTGGCCAAGGCGGCGGCCTCTCTAAATTGGGTGTGGAAAAGCGGCGGCTCCCTTGCCACGCGCAAGGGGCGCTGTCAAAAGGCTTTCCCCTCGCCACCCCCCTGTTCGACAGGCCCAGCGCGCCAGATCATGACCCTTGCCGTCCTCTCGGCCCGCCCCGGAGCGGCCCTGCGCGGAACGCTCCGCGTCCCCGGCGACAAGTCGATTTCCCATCGGGCGCTGATCCTGGGGGCCCTGGCTGGCGGGACCACCACCATCTCCGGCCTGCTTGAGGGCGAGGACGTGCTGGCCACGGCCAAGGCCATGCGGGCCTTCGGCGCCCAGGTCACCCGGACCGGCGAGGGCGACTGGACGGTCGAGGGCCAAGCCGGGCTGGCCGAGCCGGACGACATTATTGATTGCGGCAACGCCGGCACCGGGGTGCGGCTGATCATGGGGGCGGCGGCCGGCTTCGACCTGCGCGCCACCTTCACCGGCGACGCCTCGCTGAGAAAGCGGCCGATGGGGCGGGTTCTGGGGCCGCTGGGGCTGCTGGGCGCCAGTTGGCTGTCCCGCGAGGGCGACCGCCTGCCCCTGACCCTCAGCGGCGGCCGGCTGACCGGCATCCGCTATGTCCTGCCGATGGCCTCGGCCCAGGTGAAGTCGGCGATCCTGCTGGCCGGGCTCAACGCCGCCGGCGAGACCCTGGTGCTGGAGCCGGAAGCCACCCGCGACCACACCGAACGCATGCTGCGGGCCTTCGGCGCCCAGGTCGAGGTCAGCGACGAACCGGAAGGCCGGCTGATCCGTCTCGCCGGCGGCCAGACCCTGACCGGCTGCCACGTCGACGTGCCCGGCGATCCGTCATCGGCGGCCTTCCCGCTGGTGGCGGCCCTGATCACCCCCGGCTCGCAGGTCACCGTCGAAGGCGTGATGCTCAACAGCCTGCGCACGGGCCTCATCGACACCCTGGTCGAGATGGGCGCCGACCTGACCATCACCGGCCGCCGCGACGCCGGCGGCGAAGAGGTGGGCGACATCACCGCCCGCCATTCGGCGCTCAAGGGCGTCGTCGTGCCGCCGGGGCGGGCCCCGTCGATGATCGACGAATATCCCATCCTGGCCGTAGCCGCCGCCTTCGCCGAAGGGCCGACCGTGATGCGGGGCGTCGGCGAGATGCGGGTCAAGGAAAGCGATCGCATCGCCTTGATGGCGGCGGGCCTGGCCGCCTGCGGCGTCGGCGTCGAGGAAGAGGCCGAGGGCTTTACCGTCGTCGGCACGGCGGGCGGCAATCACCCGGTGCGCGGCCGGGCCACGGTGACCACCCACGGCGATCACCGCATCGCCATGAGCCATCTGGTGCTGGGCCTGGCCGCCGAGGGCGCGGTGACGGTCGATGAGCCAAGTATGATCGCTACCAGTTTTCCCGGCTTTGTCGAGCTGATGACGGGTCTCGGCGCGGAGTTGGGATGATGGGCTTCGTCATCGCCGTCGACGGACCCGCCGCCTCCGGGAAGGGCACCATCGCCACCCGCCTGGGCGCCCTCTACGGCTATCCGGTGCTCGACTCCGGCCTGCTCTATCGGGCGGTGGGCGTGCGGCTGCTGGCCGAGGGCGGGGACCTTGGCGATGTCGAGGCCGCCACCCGCGTCGCCCGGTCGCTGGATCCGGCCACCCTGGAAAACCCCGAGGTCCGCACCCGCCAGGCCGGCGAGGCCGCCAGCCGGGTCGCCGCCTACAGCCCGGTGCGCCAGGCCCTGCGCGACTTTCAGCGGGCCTTCGCCGCCCGCGAGCCGGGCGCGGTGATCGACGGCCGCGACATCGGCACCGTCATCGCCCCCGACGCCCCGGCCAAGCTCTATGTCACCGCCACGCCGGAAGTCCGCGCCGACCGCCGCTGGAAGCAGCTGACCGCCCAGGGCGAGGCGGTAAGCTACGACGATATCCTCGCCGACATCCGCGTGCGCGACGAACGCGACTCCGGCCGATCCGACTCGCCGATGGTCATCGCCCCGGACGCAGCCTTGCTAGACACCACACAAATGGATATAGACCGCGCCTTCGATGCGGCCCGCCGCATTGTCGAGACGGCGCGCGCCCGCAGGGACCATCCCGAGGGCTAATCCAACGCTCCGCTCTCTGGACCAGCCGCGGGCGCCAACGATCTTCCGATAGAAACCGAACGCCCGGACTCCCGGCCACAGCGCCCGCCGCCGTTCCACAGCAAGAGACAAAAGCCACATGGCTGATGATATGAGCCTGAACCCGAGCCGCGACGATTTCGCCGCTCTTCTCGATGAAAGCCTCGGCGGCGCCAGCGATTTCGCTGAAGGCACCGTCGTCAAGGGCAAGGTCGTCGGGATCGAGAAAGACGTCGCCATCATCGACATCGGTCTGAAGACCGAGGGCCGGATCAGCGTCAAGGAATTCGGCGTCGACGAGACCGGCAAGGCCACCATAAAGGTCGGCGACACCGTGGAAGTCTTCCTCGAGCGCGTCGAGAACGCCCTCGGCGAAGCGGTCATCAGCCGCGAGAAGGCCAAGCGCGAGGAAGCCTGGACCCGTCTGGAAGAAGTCTTCGCCCGCAATGAGCCGGTCACCGGCGCCATCGTCGGCCGCGTCAAGGGCGGCTTCACCGTCGACCTCGGCGGCGCCTCGGCCTTCCTGCCCGGTTCGCAGGTCGATATCCGCCCGGTGCGCGACGTCGGTCCGCTGATGGGCAAGGAACAGCCCTTCGCGATCCTGAAAATGGACCGTCCGCGCGGCAACATCGTCGTCTCGCGCCGCGCCATCCTGGAAGAAGCCCGCGCCGAACAGCGCACCGAGCTGGTCAGCCAGCTGCAAGAGGGCGAAGTCCGCGAAGGCGTGGTCAAGAACATCACTGACTATGGCGCCTTCGTGGACCTGGGCGGCATCGACGGCCTGCTGCACGTCACCGACATGAGCTGGAAGCGCGTCAATCACCCCAGCCAGGTCCTGGCCGTGGGCGACACCGTCAAGGTCCAGATCGTCAAGATCAACCCCGACACCCAGCGCATCAGCCTCGGCATGAAGCAGCTGCAGTCGGACCCGTGGGACGGCGTCGAAGCCAAGTACCCGGTCGGCGCCAAGTTCACCGGCCGCATCACCAACATCACCGACTACGGCGCCTTTGTTGAGCTGGAAGCCGGCGTTGAAGGCCTGGTGCACGTCTCGGAAATGTCCTGGACCAAGAAGAACGTCCACCCCGGCAAGATCGTCTCCACCTCGCAGGAAGTGGACGTCATCGTGCTGGACGTCGACAGCTCCAAGCGCCGGGTCAGCCTGGGCCTCAAGCAGGCCGCAGCCAATCCGTGGGAGAAGTTCCTGGCCGATCACCCGATCGGTTCGACCGTCGAGGGCGAAGTCAAGAACGCCACCGAGTTCGGCCTGTTCATCGGCCTGGACGGGGAAATCGACGGCATGGTCCACCTGTCCGATCTGGACTGGGCCGTCTCGGGCGAAGAAGCCCTGGCCAAGTACAAGAAGGGCGACATGGTCAAGGCGCGCGTTCTCGACGTCGACGTCGAGAAGGAACGCATCAGCCTGGGCGTCAAGCAGCTGGCCGGCGATCCGATGGCCGGCGACAGCTTCCGTCGTGGCCAGACCGTCACCTGCACCGTGACCGAAGTGACCACCGGCGGCATCGAAGTGAAATTCGGTGACGAAGAAGCCCCGATGACCGCCTTCATCCGCAAGTCGGACCTGTCGCGCGACCGTCAGGAGCAGCGCCCCGAGCGCTTCGCCGTCGGCGACCGCGTCGACGCCCAGGTCACCGCCATCGACAAGGCCGCCCGCAAGGTGTCGGTCTCGATCAAGGCCCTGGAGATGACCGACGAGAAGACGGCCATCGAACAGTACGGCTCCTCGGATTCCGGCGCTTCGCTGGGCGACATCCTCGGCGCCGCCCTGCGCGAGAAGGCCTCGAAGGACTAGGGACCGCTGGCGCGGGCGTCGCTTGCGGCGCCCGCGCGGCTCTCTGGGCCCGGTCGCTCAGGCCGGGTCGACGATATGCGGCGGTCGGGTCCCCCCGGCCGCCGCTTTTGTTTCCGCCAGCAGTTTGCTGGCCTCGCGGCCTCCCGGGGTAATGTCCAGGCTGGCCCAGCTGGCGCCCGCCGTCCGGGCCGCGCCCAGGGCCAGCACCGAGCCGACGCCGTGGATCAGGATGCCGGGGCCGATGGACTGCAGCATCAGCACCCGCCGCAGCATTTCCTTGTCGTTCTCGGCGGTTTCCAGGCGGTCGGCCAGGATGGTGGCGCCTGTGAAGCCGCAGCCGGCCAGATGGCGCACCATCGCCGGGTCGGGACGGGTCCGCGCCAGGACGCCGCGAAAGATCGGCTTCAGACCGCCGGTCACCTCATGCAGCACCGTCCGGGGCGCGCCCGGGTCCAGGCCGATGACCTCGCACAGGGCCAGGACGCCATGCTCGATCTGGCCGACCGCCACCCGGCGCAACAGCCGCCGGCGGGATTTCGCTGATCTCAGGGTGGTCCAGTTGACCGGCAGGATCAGCAACGGCGGGCGCTCGCCGGGAACCTGCGGCTCCAGCGCGCTGAAGGCCGCCTCCATGGCCGCCATATCGACCCGTTCGGCGTCGACGCTGTTCAGGCTGGCCGGGTCGAGTCGGCGATGCTCGCCCTCGACCTCGCTCAGTCGATAGACCAGGGCCCGGCCGCGCAGGCCGCCCTCCTTCAGACCGATCGCCGGCCGCAGTCGCCCGTCGATCAGCAGGTCGCCGCCGACCGATGCGGCCAGCCGGACCCGGACCCTTGGCCCCCGCATGGCCTCCAGACCGGCGGGAGGATCAGGCCGGGTCGCGGCCTCTGTGGTTTGTTGCATGTTTACGCGCCCATACTCGCCCTGAGCATAGTCACCCAGCGTTGCGACCGTTTTAACGGCCGCAAATTTCATGCAACCCCTTGAAGACTCAGGGTGAGTTGGGCAAAGGTCGCCCGGCCTTAGCGGCGGGGTCCGGGGATACAAGAATGATCAAGTCCGAGTTGATCGCCAGTCTGGCGGCGGAGAACCCTCACCTCACCCAGAAGGATATCGAGCGGGTGGTGGGCGTGATCCTCGAGAAGATGATCCACGCCCTCGAACAGGGCGGCCGGGTCGAGCTGCGCGGCTTTGGCGCCTTTTCCGTGCGGTCGCGTCCGGCGCGCTCGGGCCGCAACCCCCGCACCGGCGAGACGGTTGATGTGCGGGCCAAGCATGTGCCCTTCTTCAAGAGCGGCAAGGAGCTGCGCGCCAGGCTCAACGCCGACTGACCGGTCGCCAGGGCGGCATCGGCGTCGCAGCGGGACCGGAACACCATCAGGAGACACCAGCCATGGGCATCGTCGCCGAATTTCGTCAGTTCATCTCGCGGGGCAATGTCGTCGACCTCGCCGTCGGCGTGATCATCGGCGCCTCCTTCGGCAAGATCGTCACCGCCCTGGTCGACCAGATCATCATGCCGCCGATCGGCGTGCTGCTGGGAGAGGTCGATTTCTCCAAGCTCAAATATGTCCTGGTCCAGGCCGACCCGGTCACCGAGAAGGCCGAGGTCGCCATCGGTTACGGCCTGTTCGTCAACACCATCATCCAGTTCCTGATCGTCGCCTTCGCGGTGTTCATGCTGGTCAAGCTGGTCAACTCTGCCCGCCGCAAGGAAGCGGCGGCCCCGGAGCCGGCCAAGCCGCCGCCGCCGACCCCCAGCGAAGCCTTGCTGATCGAAATCCGCGACCTGCTGGCCGCCCAGAAGGCCGCCGCCGCCGCGCCGCCCGCCGCCAGGGTGGTTCCGGCCAAGGCGCCCGCCGCGACCAAGGCGGTCGCCCGCAAACCGGCCGCGAAGAAGCCCGCCGCACCGAAAAAGACGTGATGGCGGTCCTCCGCGCGTTTCTGGCGGCGGCGCTTTGCCTCGGGCTCGTCGTCCCGGCGTCCGCCGCGCCGCCGGCGGTGCGGGTTCCGGCGAAGCGGGAGGATCTGTTCGCGGCTCAGTCGCGCCCCTTCAAGATCGGCGATGTCTTCACCTATCGGTCCGAAACGCAGTCGACAGAGACCGGCGACGCGGCCGGGAGCCAGACCAACAAGGCGGTTTTTGACCTTGAGGTGATTGGACTCGACGCGGCGTCGCAGCAGCCGGTCATGCGGTTCACGCTGCGGGAGATCGCCATCGTCGATCCGCGCCAACCCGGTATTCAGAACATCATGAGCGCCTTTGTCGGCGTGCCGGTCGACTTCAACACGGTCAACGGCATCCACCCCGTCGATACGCTGAACGGTCCGGCGGTTCGCCGGCAGGTTTTCGCCAACCTCGGGACGTCCCCCGCCGACGCGCCGGCGAGGGCGGCGCTCGAGGGGCTGTTCGGTCAACTGGAAGCGCAGCCGGACGGGGTGTCCAACTGGGTGGCGGCGGACGTGAACACGCTCGGCGGCATGTTCCAGCCCTTCATCCCGAAAAAACCCCTGACCCTGCCGACCACCGAGACCACGCTTCCCGACGGGTCCGTCATGGTTCGCGGCGGCAGCCTCAGGATCGACAGCGTCGATGCGGCGCTATGCCAGGTCACCTACAGCCGCGAGTCGCAGTTCACCGTCGCCAGCAAGGGCTACGAGGAACATCTGCAGACCCAGGCGTCCCTGGCCAGTGACGCGATGCCGGTCAAATTGACTCAGACGCAGACAAAATCCGCTCCGGGCGACTATCGCTTCAAAGAAACCGTCACCATGACCCGCCTGAACGCGCCGCCCGGCTGCAACTAGATGCCCACCGCCAAGATCTGCGGCCTGTCGACGGCCGAAACCGTTCAGGCCTCCGTTGACGGCGGCGCGGCCTTCATCGGCTTCAACTTCTTTCCCGCCAGCCCCCGCTATGTCACCCCGGACGCCGCCGCCCGGCTGGCCGCGCCGGTGCGCCGCGACGGGCCGCGCCGGCCGCCGAAGATCGTCGCCGTCACCGTCGATCCCGACGACGCCCTGCTGGATCAGCTGATGGCCGGTCTTGAGCCTGACCTGATCCAGCTGCACGGTCATGAAACCCCCGCCCGGGCCAGGCAGGTCCAGGCCCGCACCGGCGCCGGAATCATCAAGGTGCTGTCGGTCTCGGGGGCCGAGGACATCGCCGCCGCCGACGCCTTCGACGGCCTGGTCGACCATCTGATGTTCGACGCCCGTCCCCCGGCCGGCTCGGCCCTGCCCGGCGGCATGGGCGCCCGCTTCGACTGGACGCTGCTGGCCGGCCGCCGCTACGCCCGGCCCTATCTGCTGGCCGGCGGGCTGGATCCCTGGAACGTCGCCGAGGCGTTGAAGGTCTCCGGCGCGCCCGTTGCCGACGTTTCCTCTGGCGTGGAGCGGGGTCCGGGGCTAAAGGACGCCCCCTTGATCACGGCCTTTCTGGACGCCGTGCGCAGCGTGTGAGCCCGCCTTGAACGCCCCCGTAAAGCCTTCCGAACGTCCCAACGACTGGAATTCCCTGCCTGACGCCCGCGGCAAGTTCGGCCAGTTCGGCGGTCTCTATGTCGCCGAGACCCTGATGCCGCTGGTGCTGGAGCTGGGCGAGGCCTATGCCGCCGCCAAGGCTGACCCCGACTACCAGGCCGAGCTGGCCAGCTTCCATCGCCACTACACCGGCCGTCCGAGCCCGATGTATTTCGCCGAGCGCCTGACCGCCTATTACGGCGGGGCGAAAATCTACTTCAAGCGCGACGAGCTCAATCACACCGGCAGCCACAAGATCAACAATGCGCTTGGCCAGATCCTGCTGGCCCGCCGCATGGGCAAGACCCGGATCATCGCCGAGACCGGCGCCGGTCAGCATGGCGTCGCCACCGCCACCGTCTGCGCCCGCTTCGGCCTGCCCTGCGTGGTCTATATGGGCGCCACCGACGTCGAGCGGCAAAAGCCCAACGTTTTCCGCATGAACCTGCTGGGCGCCGAGGTGCGTCCCGTCACCTCCGGCACGGGCACGCTCAAGGACGCCATGAACGAGGCGATGCGGGATTGGGTCACGAACGTCGAGGACACCTACTATCTGATCGGCACCGCCGCCGGGCCGCACCCTTATCCGGCCATGGTCCGCGACTTCCAGTCAATCATCGGCCATGAGGCCCGCGAGCAGATTCTCGGCCTCGAGGGCCGCCTGCCCGACGCGGTGGTCGCCTGCATCGGCGGCGGCTCCAACGCCATCGGCCTGTTCCATCCCTTCCTCGCCGACGAGGGCGTGCGTCTGATCGGCGTCGAGGCGGCCGGCCACGGCATCGAGACCGGCGAGCACGCCGCCAGCCTGACCGGCGGTCGCCCGGGCGTCCTGCACGGCAACAAGACCTATCTGCTGCAGGACGACGACGGCCAGATCATCGACGCCCATTCGATCAGCGCCGGTCTCGACTATCCGGGCATCGGACCGGAACACAGCTTCCTGCACGAGACCGGCCGCGCCGAATACGTCAGCGCCACCGACAAGGAGGCCCTGGCCGCCTTCCAGCTCTGCGCCGAACAGGAGGGCATCATCCCGGCCCTCGAACCGGCCCACGCCCTGGCCCGGGTTGGCGACCTCGCCAGGGAACTCGGCAAGGACGGGATCATCGTGATGAACATGTGCGGCCGCGGCGACAAGGACATCTTCACCGTCGCCGAAGCCCTGGGACGGACCATTTGAGCCACAACCGTATCGACAAGCGCTTCGCGGCCCTCGCCGCGGAAGGCCGCGCCGCCTTCGTCGCCTATGTCATGGGCGGCGACCCGGATTACGACACCTCGCTGAAGACCGTTCAGGGCCTGCCGGGGGCCGGGGTGGACATCATCGAGCTGGGCTACGCCTTCTCCGACCCCATGGCCGAGGGCCCGCCGATCCAGCGCGCCGCCCTGCGCGCCCTCAAGGCCGGCATGACCCTGAACCGGACGCTTCAGCTGGTCGCCGATTTCCGCAAGAGCGACGCCGACACCCCCATCGTGCTGATGGGCTATCTCAACCCGCTGTTCAGCGCCGGCTATGAAGCTTTCGCCGCCCGCGCCGCCGACGCCGGGGTTGATGGCCTGATCTGCGTCGACTGTCCGCCCGAAGAGGCCGACGAGCTGACCGACGCCCTGGAGGCGGTGGGCGTCAGCCTGATCCGCCTGACCGCCCCGACCACCGACGACAAGCGTCTGCCGACCGTGGTCAAGCGGACCTCCGGCTTTGTCTATTACGTCTCCGTCGCCGGGGTGACCGGGGTCAAATCGGCCGACGCCTCGGCCGTCGCCCCCGCCGTGGCGCGGGTAAAGGCCGCCTCCGGCCTTCCGGTCGCCGTCGGCTTCGGCATCCGCACCCCGGAACAGGCCGCCGCCGTGGCGAAAGTGGCCGATGGGGTTGTCGTCGGCTCCGCCTTCGTCGATGAAGTCCAGGCGGCTCTGGAAGCCGGCGGGGAAAATTCGAACGAAAACGTGACCGCGCGCGTTCTTTCCAAAGCCGCCGCATTGGCGAAAGCTGTGCGCTCGGCAAGAGTCGGTAAGGCTTGAGGCTTTAAAGACGATGGCTATGGCAGACTCCAAGGGCGACAAGCCCACCCGTCCCCCCGTCTCCGGCAAGGAGCGCAGCGGCGGCTGGCTGTCGCGCATCGCCCCCGGCGTTCGCGGGGCCTTCACCAAGCGCGAGACTCCGGAAAACCTGTGGGTCAAATGTCCCGACACCGGCGAGATGATCTATCGACCCGACCTGGAGGCGGCCCTGTGGGTCACCCCGGCCGGCCGGCATATGCGCATCGGGCCCAAGCAGCGCTTCGCCTTCACCTTCGACGACGGCGTCCATGAGGTCCTGCCGACGCCCGAGGTGCCCGAGGATCCGCTGACCTTCTCCGACGGCAGCCCCTACAAGGATCGCCTGGCCAAGGCCCGCAAGGCCACCGGCGAGCCGGACACCATGGCCCTGGCCTTCGGCAAGATCCGCAATGTCCCCGCCGTGGTGCTGGTGCAGGACTTCGCCTTCATGGGCGGCTCCCTCGGCATGGCCGCGGGCGAGGCCTTCATCGCCGCCGCCCGCGCCGCGGTCGAGCGCGAGGCCCCGCTGGTCATCTACACCGCCGCCGGCGGCGCCCGGATGCAGGAAGGCACCCTGTCGCTGATGCAGATGGCCCGCACCACCCTGGCCATCCAGGAACTCAAGGCGGCGAAGCTGCCCTACGTCGTGGTCCTCACCGATCCGACCACCGGCGGGGTGACGGCCAGCTACGCCATGCTGGGCGATATCCACCTGGCCGAGCCTGGCGCCCTGATCGGCTTCGCCGGGCCCCGGGTCATCGAACAGACCATCCGCGAGACCCTGCCGCCGGGCTTCCAGCGGTCGGAATATCTGGTCGAAAAGGGCATGGTCGACCGCGTCGTCCGCCGTGAGGACCTGCCGACCATCCTCGGCTCGGTGCTCGGCACCCTGATGATGGGACGCAGCCGTTCGAAGGCGGCATAGCGCCTTGTCGTCTTTCCTTCTCCCCTTGGGGGAGAAGGTGGCGCGGAGCCCCGGATGAGGGGTCAATGAAAGAAAAAGCTGCCATGGCGGCTGACCCTCGCCCCCCACCGCTAGCCGGCGCGACCCCTCTTCCGTCGGCTTCGCCGACACCTTCTCCCCCAAGGGGCGAAGGAAGACCATGACCGACCGCCTCCTGCCCCATGACGCCGCCCTCGAGCGTCTCCGTCTCCTCCATCCCAAGCTGATCGACCTGTCGCTGGGCCGCATGCGCCGCCTCTGCGCCGATCTGGGCGATCCGCAGCGGCGTCTGCCGCCGGTCATCCATGTCGCCGGGACCAACGGCAAGGGCTCCACCGTCGCCTTCCTGCGGGCCATGGCAGAGGCGGCGGGCCTGAAGGTGCATGTCTTCACCTCGCCGCACCTGGTCCGGTTCGCCGAGCGCATCCGCCTGGCCGGGACCCTGATCACCGAGGATCACCTCGCCGCGGTGCTGCAGCGGGTCGAGACCGCCAACGCCGGCCAGGCCATCACCTTCTTCGAGATCACCACCGCCGCCGCCTTCCAGGCCTTCAGCGAGGTTCCCGCCGACCTCTGCCTGCTGGAAGTCGGCCTGGGCGGCTCACTCGACGCCACCAATGTCATCGAGCACCCGGCGGTCAGCGTCATCTGCCCGGTCGACCACGACCATCGCGAATTCCTCGGCGACGACATCGCCTCCATCGCCGGCGAAAAGGCCGGGATCATCAAGCGCGGCCGGCCGGTGGTCAGCGGTTGGCAGGGGGAGGAGGCCTTTGCCGTCATTGAGGCCCGGGCGCGGGCCCTGGGCGCGCCTCTGGCGGCCATGGGCCGAGACTTCGACGCCTTTGCCCAGGGCGGCCGCATGGTGTTGCAGGCCGACGACCGGCTGCTGGACCTGCCCCTCCCCGCCCTGGCCGGCGCGCATCAGATCGCCAACGCCGGCGTCGCCGCCATGGCCGCCCTGGCCCTGGACCATCCGCGGCTGACCGAGGCGGACATCGCCCGCGGCGTCGAGGCCGTTGTCTGGCCGGCGCGGATGCAGCGGCTGACCGCCGGGCCGCTGGCGCAGCGGGCCCGGGCGGCCGGGACCGACCTGTGGCTCGACGGCGGCCACAACGTCCATGCCGCCCGCGCCCTGGCCGACGCCCTGGCCGCGCTGCGGGCCCGCGACGGCCGGCCGGCGACGCTGATCTGCGGCCTGCTCGGCAACAAGGACGCGGAGGGCTTCTTCGACGCGCTGCGGGGCGTGGCCGGGGACGTCATCGCCATCCCCTTCGCCGCCGACGCCGCCAGCCCGCCCGAGCGGCTGGTCTCGGCGGCGCGGGCGGCCGGTCTTGAGGCCCGCGCCGCCGAGGGCCTGGACGCGGCGATCACCCTGGCCCTTGCCGGCGACGGCCCGCCGCCCCGCCTGATCATCTGCGGCTCTCTCTACCTGGCCGGCGAGGTCCTGGCCCTCAGCCCCGAGACCTGGCCAAGCTAGATCGGGCTCTTCCCGGGTGAGGGTCTACGGCCCTTCAGGCAAGGGTGTCGTCCCTCACACCAGGACAAAGTCCCCGTCCGACGGCGGCGCCACCTTCAGGCCCTGCACCAGGGCCCGCAGGGCGTGGCGGTAGGCCGGAAAGTTCTCGCGGTCGGCGACCAGGGCCACCCGGTCGAACAGGGCCACCAGCAGATCGACCAGCGGTTCCACCGGAACCTGGGCGACCAGGCCCGAGGCCATGATCTGTTTCACGCCCGCATCGATGCGCGACCTCAGGTGAACGGCCCGGATCCGCTCGATGCGCTCGGAGCCCAGCACCACGGGGCCCTCGACCAGCAGGATGCGCCGCCGGCCGACCTCGGCCATGGCCACGACATAGGCCTCGCCGCCCAGGATCAACTGCTCGATCGGGTCGCTGTTGGCCTGGGCGGCCTTTTCCATCCGCGCCCCGACGTCGGCCTGCTCGGCCGCGACCACGCCGGCGAACACGGCGGCCTTGTCGGCGAAGTGGTGATAGAGCGCGCCCCGGGTCACCTTGGCGGCGGCGACGATGGCCGGGGTCGAGGCGCCGGCATAGCCCTTCTCGGCAAACAGCTGGCGGGCCGCCCACAGAATCCGGCCGCGGGTCTCACGGCTGCGCTCGGCGTTGGGTCGGCGCTCTGTCATGGGTCCGGGATACAGGCAGTCGGTTTGTGATGACAAGCGCTGACGGCCGAGGGTCCCCGCCGCCCGCCCAAAGAAAAAGGGCGGCCCCTCGCGGAGCCGCCCCTGATCTTCAGCCTGAACCGTCGCTTACGCGTCGGCGGCGGCGTCTTCCTTCTTGGACAGGTCTTCGCCGGTCTCCTGGTCGACGACCTTCATCGACAGCTTGGTCTTGCCGCGATCGTCGAAGCCGATGAGCTTGACCTTGACCATCTGGCCCTCGCTCAGCACGTCGGCGGGGCGGGCCACGCGTTCGTTGCTGATCTGGCTGACGTGGACCAGGCCGTCCTTGGCGCCGAAGAAGTTTACGAAGGCGCCGAAATCGACGACCTTGACGACCTTGCCGTTGTAGATGGCGCCGACTTCCGGCTCGGAGGCGATCGACTTGATCCACTCCTTGGCGGCGTCGATCTTCGACTGTTCCGAGGCGGCGATCTTGATGGTGCCGTCATCGCCGATGTCGACTTTGGCGCCGGTGGTGGCGACGATCTCGCGGATCACCTTGCCGCCGGTGCCGATCACTTCACGGATCTTGTCGACCGCGACCTTGATGGTCTCGATCTTCGGCGCGTACTCGCCCAGCTCCTCGCGGGGCGCGTCCATGGCCTTGTTCATCTCACCGAGGATGTGATCACGGCCTTCCTTCGCCTGGGCGAGGGCCTGCTTCATGATCTCGATGGTGATGCCGCTGATCTTGATGTCCATCTGCAGCGAGGTGATGCCGTCGCTGGTGCCGGCCACCTTGAAGTCCATGTCGCCGAGGTGATCCTCGTCGCCGAGGATGTCGGAGAGAACGGCGAAACCGTCGTCTTCCAGGATCAGGCCCATCGCGATGCCGCTGACCGGACGGATCAGCGGAACGCCCGCGTCCATCATCGCCAGCGAGGAGCCGCAGACGGTGGCCATCGAGGACGACCCGTTGGACTCGGTGATCTCCGAGACCAGGCGGATGGTGTAGGGGAAGTCTTCCTTGCTCGGCAGCATCGGGCGCAGGGCGCGCCAGGCCAGCTTGCCGTGGCCGATTTCGCGGCGGCCGGGGCTGCCCATCCGACCGGTCTCGCCGACCGAGTAGGGAGGGAAGTTGTAGTGCAGCAGGAAGGATTCCTTGTAGGTGCCTTCCAGGGCGTCGATGAACTGCTCGTCGTCGCCGGTGCCCAGCGTGGCCACGACCAGGGCCTGGGTCTCGCCGCGGGTGAACAGGGCCGAACCGTGGGTCCGCGGCAGGACGCCGACTTCACCCAGGATCGGGCGAACGGTCTTCACGTCGCGGCCGTCGATGCGGACGCCGGTGTCGAGGATGGCGCGACGGACGACGTCGGCTTCCAGTTCCTTGAACACGCCGCCCAGCTTCAGCGGGTCAAAGCCGTCGGGATTGGTTTCGCTCTTGCCGAGGGCCGCGATGGCCTTCTTCTTGGCGGCGCCGATCGCCTCGTAGCGGTCCTGCTTCTTCTGGATCTTGTAGCCGGCGATGATGTCCTCGCCGACCAGCGGCTTCATCTGGGCCTTGATCGCGTCGGTGTCTTCCGGCTCGAAGTCGAAGGGCTCCTTGGCGGCGTGCTCGGCCAGTTCGATGATCGCGTCGATCACCACCTGGATGCCGTCATGGGCGAACTTGATGCCGCCCAGCACGGTTTCCTCGTCCAGTTCCTGGATCTCGGATTCCACCATCATCACCGCGTCGGCGGTGCCGGCGACGACCAGGTCCATCTTGGTGTCGGCCATCTGGTCGGCGGTCGGGTTGAGGATGTATTCGCCATCGACGTAGCCGACGCGGGCGGCGCCGATGGGGCCCATGAAGGGGGCGCCCGAGATCGTCAGGGCGGCGGAGGCCGCGACCATGGCGATGATGTCGGGATCGTTCTCGAGGTCATGCTGCAGCACGGTGCAGACGACCTGGACCTCGTTCTTGAAGCCCTTGACGAACAGGGGGCGGATCGGACGGTCGATCAGGCGGGAAACCAGGGTTTCCTTTTCCGACGGACGGCCTTCGCGCTTGAAGAAGCCGCCGGGGATCTTGCCGGCCGCGAAGGTCTTTTCCTGATAGTTGACGGTCAGGGGGAAGAAGTCCTGGCCCGGCTTCTGCTGCTTGGCGAAGACGGCGGTGGCCAGGACGACGGTCTCGCCCATGGTGGCCAGAACGGCGCCGTCGGCCTGACGGGCGATGCGGCCGGTTTCGAGGGTCAGCGTCTTGCCGCCCCATTCGATGGTCTTGCGACGAATTTCAAACATGTGAGTCTTTCTTTTCTCATCTCCCGCGGGCGTATTCCTCGCGGGGGCGGACAGGGACGGTGCGCGCAATCTTTGTGCGGGCGTTTCCGGGGATCCTCTCCAGTGTCAGGTCCGGTGAGGATCGCTTTGAACCCTCTGCGGATGTGTGGGGGAAGACCCCCCGCCGCCGACCCCCAGGACCTGAGAGGGATGGGCGGGTAACAGGAGAGGCGGGACCCGCGAAGGATCCCGCCCCTGATGTAGTGACTAGTGCTGGCGGCGCAGGCCGAGCTTGGCGATGATCGCCTCGTAGCGGTCGGCGTCGGATTTCTTCAGGTGGCCCAGCAGCGAACGACGCTGCGAAACCATTTGCAGAAGGCCACGACGGCTGTGGTTGTCCTTCTTGTGACCCTTGAAGTGCTCGGTCAGGTTGGCGATCCGTTCGGACAGGATCGCGACCTGGACTTCGGCGCTTCCGGTGTCGCCCGGGGTGCGGGCATGTTCGGCGATAAGGGCGCTCTTGCGCTCGGGCGTAATCGACATCGGATGGTCTCCGCTCAGGTGAGTTGAAAGACCCGCACCGGATTGAGCGATCCCGCGCGCATCTCGGCCAGGGCCACCAACCGATCCCCCTCCATGGCTGAAACAACGCGGGAACCGCCGGTAAGGCGGGCGCGCAGGGCTTCAACCTGTCGGGGAACGAGTACGATCGATCGACCCTGAGCCAACCGGAAAGCCTCTTCAGCGGTCACGGCCAGCACCGGGATGTCGTCCAGTGCGGTCGCGACCGGAAGCAATGCCTCCGGAAGGGCGGCCTTATGGCCCAAATCTTCCAGCTTTTCCAGTGTTATCGCTGTTTCTTCCCCGAATGGCCCAACCCGGGTCCGGCGCAGGGCGCTGACATGGGCGCAGGTTCCCAGGGCGGCGGCCAGATCGCGGGCCACGGCGCGGACATAGGTCCCCTTGCCGCAGTCCATTTCCAGGGTGGCGTGATCGGCGTCGGGCATATCGATCAGCCGCAGATCGTCGATCCGCACGGTCCGCCCGGCCAGCTCGAAATCCACCCCGTCCCGCGCCAGGTCATAGGCCCGCTCGCCGTCGACCCTGACCGCCGAGAAATGGGGCGGAACCTGGGTGACCTCGCCGATGAAGGCCGGCAGGGCCGCCTCGATCGCCGCCCGGTCCGGCCTCGCGTCGCTGGTGGCGGTGGTCTCGCCCTCGCGGTCCAGGGTGGTCGTGGCCCGGCCCCATTCCAGGGTGAAGCGATAGGTCTTGTCGGCCTCGGTCATGAACGACACCGTCTTGGTCGCCTCGCCGAGCGCAATGGGCAGGATGCCGGTGGCCAGGGGGTCGAGGGTGCCGGCATGCCCGGCCTTCTGGGCGTTGAACAGCCAGCGCACCTTGCCCACGGCCTGGGTCGATCCGAAGTCATAGGGCTTGTCGAGATTGACCCAGCCGCTGACCGGATCGCCCTTCTTGCGGCGGGCCACTAGGCCTCGTCGCCCCGGTCGTCGTCCTGCCGCAGGTCGGCCTGGACCTTCGGGTCGCTGAACAGCCGGTCCATCCGGGCGGCGCTGTTGAAGCTCTCGTCGTGAATGAACTTCAGGTCCGGGGTGAATTTCATGTCGATGTTGCGGGCCAGCCGGCCGCGCACGAATTTGGTGGCGTGGTTCAGCGCGTCGATCACATCGCCGGTCCGGGCGCCGGTGACGCCGGCGCCCAGCACCTCGACGAAACAGATGGCGTGTTTCAGGTCCGGGCTCATCCGCACCTCGGTGATGGTCAGGGAGGTTCCGGCCAGGGCGGGGTCGGCGATCTCTTCCTCGCGCAGCACCTCGACCAGGGCGTGGCGGATCAGTTCGCCGGCGCGAAGCTGGCGCTGGCTGGGGCCGGTCAGTTGGCCCCTGGTCTTGGCATTGCGGCTCATGTCATCCATCCAGGCGTCCGGCGAGGGCTCGAACCTCGGCTCCGGCGGGGAGGGCGGCTTCTAGTCCGCGAGGCCGTCGCTGTCCAGCGCTGGACGCCGGCCCGTCGCCCGTTTAACCGGCTGCGGGCAACCGACGGAGACCCCCATGCTGAGCCGGCGACGGGTGATGACCCTGATCCTTGGCGCCCCGGTGATGGCGCTTTCCGGAGCCGCCCTGGCGGCGGACGACGACGTCTGGCGCGGCTTCCGCATCGAACTTTCGGCGCTGGACCCGGACCGGCGCGCGCCGGTGCTGGCCTCGCTTCACCGCCAGATCGACATCGTCGAAAGCCTGGCGATCAGGCCCGGGATCAAGGCCTGGTTTCGCGACATCGAGATCATCGTCAACCCGCAGCTCCGCCAGCCCGGCCGCTATGGCCGCCGACGCCTGGAAATGGCGGCGGCCGTCTCCCCGGCGGACAATCCGGTGCTGCTGCATGAAATGCTGCACGGCTATCACTTCGACCGGCTGGAGGGCGGCCGCGCCAATCCCGAGGTGATCGCCGCCTGGACGGCCGCCCGCGACTCCGGCCACTGGCCCGACCGCGCCTATATGCTGACCAACCCCGGCGAGTTCTTCGCCATGACCGCCTCGGTCGCCCTCTGGGGCCGCGCCGCCAGGCCTCCCGCAACCCGCGCGGCGCTGCAGGCGGCGATGCCGGACTGGTATGACTGGCTGGTGCGGGAGTTTGGTCTGGAGGTCTAGGCCGACCTCGGCCTCCTCGCCGGCGGCCGCCTTCCCACCCGCATCCCTCAACCGCGCGACCGCTGCTAGCCGTCCAGCCGCTGGTGGAAGAAGTCGATGGTGCGCTGCTCGGCCTCTTTCGTCGGGCCGGCGGTGTTGAGATGCACGGTCAGCACCGAATGGGGCTCGCGGCCCGGCGTCGGCCGGGCCTCCCTGGGATCGATGCGATGGGACTCGAAGCGCTTGCCGAAGGTTTCTTCCAGCATGTCCATGCGCTCGGCCGGGACAAATCCGTCGCCGTTGAAGGCCAGGCCGATCATCGACAGGTCCTCGGCCTCCAGCCGCGCCCTGGCGCAGGAGATCTCCGCCGGAGAGGCGTCGATCCTGGCCTTGCCCTTCTTGCCCAGCGGCAGGGAGGGCTGCGACAGCACCGGGGCCACCACCGACGGCTCGGTCATCATCGCCAGGGCGAAGCCGCCGGTGAAACACATGCCCAGCGCCCCGACCCCCTTGCCGCCGCACTCGACATGGACCTTGCGGGCCAGGGCGCGCAGCCTGTCGACGATGGGACTGGAGCGGTCATTGGCCCAGGCGTTGAATTCGCGGCGGATACAGACGTTGAGGAACATCTGCTGCACCCCGTAGCCCAGGCTGATCTCCTTGCCCGGGGTGCCGAACAGGCTGGGCATGAAGACAGTGAACCCCGCCGCCGCCACCGTCTCGCCATAGGCCACGACCAGCGGATGCAGGCCGGGAATCTCATGCATGATGATCACCGCCGGGCCGGAGCCCTTGCGATAGACCGGCCGGGTCCACGGCCCATCGCTGAACGCGAACCTCGTCCAGCTCGCCAGCACGTCCGCGTCAGCCATCATCCTCTCCCCGTTCGCCAAACAAGGTTAGGCGAAGCCGGGCGCAGAACGCCACAACATTCCTCCCCCAATGAGCGAAGCGAGGCTGGGGGAGGGGGACCGCGCGCGAATACGCGCGGGGTGGAGGGGGCCGCGCGGGCGCGTCAGGAAAAGCCCGTTCTGGCGCGGATCATAAGCCGGCGCTGACCTTTATCACCCGTCACCCCCGGGCTCGTCCCGGGGGGCCCATACGCGCGGGACCGTCAGGACCATCCTTGCCGTCAGCCGCCTGTCGCGACAATGGACCCCGGAACAAGTCCGGGGTGACGGCTGTATGGAGGGACGTCGTCGCCCCCGAATGCTCGCCGCCCCTAGCTCCCCGGGCGGCCGTAGTCGGGCCGGAACACCGCCTTGCGGGTGTCGCCACCCTTGGGCCGGGGCATCTGCCAGTCGCCGCGCCAGGTGAAGTCCATGGCCGCGCATTTGCGCACCCCGCCCGAGCCGTCGTCGCCGAAGGCGTAGACCCGCAAGGGCTTGCGGGCGTTGACTGCGCCGATGGCCAGCCAGCCCTTCACCGAGCCGGGACAGAAGGCCTGGATCATCACCTTGCCCTCGGCCTTCTCCGGGTCGATCTCATAGAGGGTTCCCTTGCCCCGGTCCTCGCCCATCAGGGCGTCCATCTGGCGGTTGGCCTCCGGATCGCGCGAGGGACGCGGGATCACCCCCACCGGCACGGCGGTGGCGCGCACCGCCAGGATGCGGGTCTGGAAGAACTGGCGGGTGAAGACAAAGGTCAGCCCGGCCCCGGTCAGACGCCGGGCGTCCGGCGAGGCGGAGTCATAGGTCACCATCCGCTTGTCCGCCGCCTGGGCCGGCGCGGCGGCGAGGCCCAGCAGGGCAAGGGCGGCGAGGGCGGTGGCGGTCGTGGTTGTGGCGGTGCGGGCGATCATGCGGCGTCTCTGGATCGATCTTGCGGCAAAACTTGGGTCGGCGCCGCTTCATCCGCGACGCCCGGGCGCGACGTCAGCGGCGGCGGTCGCGCAAATCGGCGATATCGCCCTCGAACCCGGAAAGCCGCCAGGCCCCGTCCTCGCGGGTGAAGATCAGCACGCAGGGCCCGTCCTTCTTCTTGGTGGCGCAGACCCGGCCGTCGGGCAGGGCCTTCAGGGCCCCGGCGATGCTGACCTGGCCGGGGATCGGCTGGTCGGGGCGATAGCCGTAGCTGTAGGCGATGCTGCGGAAGGTCTGGGGCTGGATCAGCGCCCGGTCGGCGGCGTCGGCCAGATAGGGGGCGGCCAGGGCGCCCAGGGCCTTGAGGCCCGGATCGCTGGTCGCCTTGTCGGCCTCGGCCATCAGCCGCGCCTCGATGGAGCGCTTCAGGGCCGGGCGGTCGACATGGGCGTTGAAGGCGGCCTTGTCGTTGTCGCGGATGGCGATCAGCAGCGCATGCACGTCCCCGGCCGCGTCCAGCCGCGTGGCGGTGGCGCAGGACGCCAGGGCGGCGGTCAGGCCAATCAGCAGAAGAGATCGAGACAGACGCATGCGGGGTGAACGCTCCAGCCGCCAGTATGGCGCCACGATAAGGCTTTTCCGCGACGGCGCCAGACGTGCAACCTTCGCCGACCGCTTCGTACAAGCCTGGCCCCGTTATGGCGGCGGGGTCTCGCCGCACGGCCACTGGCGACCCCGACCGGGTCCGGTGATGCGAAAGGCGACCCTGATTGTGGCCGGCTTTGAGGTGGGAAGCAGCCCGACCTCCCGCGCCGCACGCTGGGCCGAGGCCGCGAACTGGTACTCAGGAACCCAACTGTCACGCTGCAGGCAGTTCGGACCCTGGCATTCGGCTGAAGCCACAGCCTGATCTACTGCTGTGCAGCCGTCACCGTCACACTGGAGCCAGACTTCGCCGTTCAGGTTCCGGCGCCGGGCGCGGTCCGGATAAAAGCGGGCGAGGGGCGCATTGTTGGCGACTTGCTCGACCCCGTCGACCCAGATCCAGACGCCGGTGTCGGGAGGGTCGGTCGCGATGCAGTCGTTGAGCACGTAGATGGTCCTGCTGCAGCTGCTGGACAGTATCGTCGCCACCATCAGGGGGATGGCTTGGGCTGCGCGGCTCCGGACAGTCAGCTGAGGGGATCGAGATAGACGCATGGGGGGTGAGCGCTACAGCCGCCAGTGTGGCGCCACGATAAGGCCTTTCCGCGACGGCGCGATAGAGCGTGTACCAACTGTTGGGAACCGGCGATCGGGCCAGACACGCGACAAAGACAAACCTGGAGCGGCGCGGTTTAGGTCCATCAGATCGCGCCATGCTCCAGGCATCCAGCCCTGTCGCGTCCGACGGCGCCTTCTCACAGGCCCGGGGACGAGGGAGCCGCCAGGGTCTTGCCGTAGCCGGTCCACGGCTTGGCATCGCCATTGCGGACAAGGGTCGCGTCCCAGCTGCGCTCCAGCGCTTCGGGCGTCAGCCGGGACAGCACGAACTCGAGAAACGCGGCCTCGGCTTCCTGATCCGGAAAGAGCCTGCGCGGCACGCAATAACCGAGCCCCGAAACCACCACCCACATGTTCCGGCAGAGGAAGACTTCGCTGACCTTCCCCCAGGCGCACCAGTGCTCGGCGCCGTCCCAGTCCATCCGCATGCCCGCGTCATCGAGGTTGAAGCGGCAAAGGGTGGTTTGCTGCGCGCCGCGGGCCAGTTGCGCCGACCGGGTCGCGCGCCGGGCTAGAAACTGAACGAAGAGGGGCAGATAGGCGATGATCAGGGTGAACCCCACCCAGGGAAGGATCAGGCTTTCGCCCGCCTTACCCATCCTGGAGAGCAACAGAAGTCCGCCCAGCCCGACGATGCCGGGGCCGGTACACGAGGCGGCCAGCATCACGCGGCCGGCGAACCCCGCCATCCTGATGTAGATGGCCGTTGAAGCGCTGTCGGCCTCTCCGAGGCGAAGGTCGCCGGTAACCTGCATGAAGCCCCCAAAGACAAAAGGCGCGAACCCTGCGGTCCGCGCCTTTCGACTGCGTCAGAGGCTCAAGCCGCCCGCTACAGCGAACGCTTGACCTCCTCGACGGTGAAGCACTCGATCTCGTCGCCTTCGCGGATGTCCTGGAAGCCCTGGAAGTGCATGCCGCACTCCATGCCGTTGGTGACTTCCGCCACCTCGTCCTTGAAGCGCTTGAGGGTCTGCAGCGTGCCCAGTTCCAGCACGACCACGTTTTCGCGGACGATCCGGACCTTGGCGCCGCGGCGAACCACGCCCTCGGTGACGCGACAGCCGGCAATGCGGCCGACCTTGGAGATGTCGAACACCTGCAGCACCTTGGCGTAGCCCAGGAAGGTTTCCCGCTGGATCGGCGAGAGCATCCCCGACATGACGCCTTTGATGTCGTCGATCAGGTCGTAGATGATCGAATAGTAGCGGATCTCGACGCCTTCACGCTCGGCCAGGTCGCGGGCCTGTTTCGAGGCGCGGACATTGAAGCCGATGATCGGGGCGCCGGCGCCCTTGGCCAGGGTGACGTCGCTTTCGCTGATCGCACCGGCCCCTTGCAGGATGATGCGGGCGCGCACCTCCTCGGTGCCCAGCTTGTCGAGCGAGCCGACAATGGCCTCGACCGAACCCTGCACGTCGCCCTTGATGACCAGCGGCAGTTCGCTGACCTTCTTGGACGACAGCTTGGCCATCATGTCGGCCAGGGACGAGCCGGCGGCGGCGGCGCCGACCGAGGACTTCTCGCGCTTCAGACGGGCGCGGTATTCGGTCAGCTCACGGGCCCGGGCCTCGCTCTCGACCACCGCGAAGGCGTCGCCGGGAATGGCGGCGCCGTCGAGGCCGAGAATCTCGACCGGGGTCGAGGGACCGGCTTCGTCCAGCTGTTCCTGACGCTCGTTGAGCAGGGCGCGCACCCGGCCGTAGTTGGAGCCGGCGACGACGATGTCGCCGCGCTTGAGGGTGCCGCGCTTGACCAGAACGGTGGAGACCGCGCCGCGACCCTTGTCCAGCTTGGCCTCGATGACCACACCTTCGGCGGTGCGGTCGGGCTTGGCCTTCAGGTCGAGCAGTTCGGCCTGGATCAGGATGTTGTCGATCAGGTTGTCGAGACCGGCGCGGGTCTTGGCCGAAACCTCGACCACCTGGGTTTCACCGCCGAGGCTTTCGACGACGATCTCGTGCTGCAGCAGCTCGTTGACAACCCGGGTCGGATCGGCCCCGTCCTTGTCCATCTTGTTGATGGCCACGATGATCGGAACCCCGGCCGCCTTGGCGTGCTGGATGGCCTCGATGGTTTGCGGCTTGACCCCGTCGTCAGCGGCCACCACCAGCACCACGATGTCGGTGATGGTCGCGCCGCGCGACCGCATGGCGCTGAACGCCGCGTGGCCGGGGGTGTCGAGGAAGGTGACGCGGTCGCCGCTTTCCAGGCGAACCTGATAGGCGCCGATGTGCTGGGTGATGCCGCCGGCCTCGCCCGAGGCGACGTCGGTGGTGCGCAGGGCGTCCAGCAGGCTGGTCTTGCCGTGGTCGACGTGACCCATGATGGTCACCACCGGCGGACGCGGCAGCTGATGATCGTCGTGATCGTCCTCGGCCAGGAAGCCGCTTTCGACGTCCGATTCCGAGACGCGGCGCACGGTGTTGCCGAATTCGGTGGCCACCAGCTCGGCGGTGTCGCTGTCGATCACATCATTGATCTTCAGCATCACGCCTTCGCGCATCAGGAACTTGATGATGTCGACGCCGCGCACGGCCATCCGGTTGGACAGCTCCTGCACGGTGATGACGTCGGGAATGATCACTTCACGGGCCGCGCGGGCCTGTTCGGTGGCGCCGCCACGGCGCTTCTCCTTCTCGCGTTCGCGGGCCCGGCGGACCGAGGCCAGCGAGCGCATGCGCTCGACGGCGCCCTCGTCATCACCGGCCACGGCCTGGATGGTCAGGCGGCCTTCGCGGCGCTTGGGCTCGCCGCGGGTGCGGGAGATGGCCTTGCCGGGACCGGCGCCCTTGCGACGATCGTCCTCCTCGTCGGGGCGACGGTCGGTGACCGCGCCGCCGGGGCGGGGGGCCGAGCGGGTGGCGCGTTGCACTTCCGGCGTGGCCGGCGGCGCATTGGGCATGCCGGCGCCGGGACGCGGGCCGCGCGGCGCGCCGGGGCGGGCCGGCGCCGGACGCGGCGCCAGGGCCGAGTAGCGGACGGTCTCGCCGGCGCGGGGCGCGCGGGTGTCGCCGCGTCCGCCGCTGTCACGCTCGCGGGGCGCATCGTCACGCGGAGACCGCTCGGCGTCGGGGCGCGGGGCCCGCTGGTTGAAGCTGGTGGTGTCCATGCGCGGGGTGCGCTGGTTGTAACTTGACCCGCCGGCCGGCCGCTCGGGGCGGTAGGTGGTGGTGCTGGAGCGATCGTCGCGACGGTCGCGCGAGGGCTCGTAGGTGCGGGTCTGGTTCGGCGCGGCCGGGGCGGCCGGGCGCGGCGCCGGCGCGCGGGCGATCGGCGGCGGCAGGGTCGGGGCGGTCGCCGTGGGGGCGGCCGGGGCTTCCGCGGGGGCTTCAGCCTTCACCGGCTCGGCCTCGACCTTGGGCGCCGGGGCGGCGGCCGGAGCCTCCGCCTTGGGCGCTTCGGTCTTGGCGGGCGCGGCGGGAGCCGGCGCCTCGGGGGCCGGGGCGGCCTTGGCCTTGGCGGCCTCGGCGGCGGCGGCGGCCTGACGGCGCTCCTCCTCGGCCTTGGCGGCGGCCTGGCGCTGGGCCAGGGCGATGGCTTCCTGACGGGCGCGCATCTCGTCGGCCGACAGGCCGCCGGCGCCGGAGGGAGGCGCGGGACGCGACGGGGCGCCGGCCGGCGGACGGTTCCGCTCAGCCGCCGATGGCCCGGCCAGATTGCCGGACGACGCCGGCGCATGGCTGCGCTGGCGCTTGGTTTCCACCACCACCGTCTTGGTCCGCCCGTGGCTGAAGCTCTGCTTGACCACCCCGGCGCTGACAGACCCCGCGCGGGGTTTCAGCGTCATGGGCGGGCGGCCCGGGCGGTTGTCGTTCTCGTCGCTCATGCGTCTCGCTTAACTCGCGGGTCCCGACAGCCGGTCCCCGCAATCCCATCAATCCAAACTCACAAAGGGCCCGGGCGCGGTTTCCCGCGCGGCCCTCTGGTCACCGCTCCTCGCGCCAGCTCTCAGGGAGAAGCGGGCGAAATCCCGCCAGTCGTTCGACCTCCTGGGTCCAACTTCCGGCTGACCGCCCCGCAAGGAAGGCGGTGTGTATCACATTCTCAGCGCCCAAGGCCAAACCCAATTCGGCCTTGGTGAAAAGACCGGCAATCCGCGGCGGCGGCTTGATATGGCGCGCAAGGTTCAGGATCTTGCCCCGGCCGTCCTCGGCGCCGTCGCTGGCCTCGATCAGCCAGGCGGCCTTGCCGGCTCGCACGGCGGCCATGACCTTCTCGAATCCAGAGGTAAGGTCTCCGGAGCGTCTTGCAAGGCCAAGACCGTCCAGAACCCGCTTCACCAGCAGGGATTCCACCAGATCGACCAGGTCGGCGGGCACGCTCAGCTTCTGTTTGGCCGAGCGCGAGAACAGGTTCTTCTTCACCGCCGTCGCCAGGCTGGCGCGATCGGCGGCGACCCAGACGCCGCGGCCGGGCAGCTTGCGCGCCAGATCCGGCGTCACCACGCCGTCCGGGCCGGGAACGAAGCGCACCAGCCGCGCCTCCGCCATGGTCTCGCCCGAGACGATGTCGCGCCGTTCCCGGGCGGCCTGCGCCAGGGTGCGGTGGACCCTGGGGTCCGAAGGCGGGTCGGCGGTGGCCTGCATGGCGCCGGGTCAAATCCTTTTCGGGACCGGCGCCAGAGGCGGGCCGGTCAGGTCAGTTGTTGGGGCGAGATCGCGAAGGGGCGGCCGGGGACGCTCACGCGTCCCGAGCCTCGCCCTCGGCCTCGGCCAGATCGAGCGCCTCGGCGTCTTCGGGCTGTTCGCCCTGGACGGCCTCGCCGGCGTCGGCGTCATACTCGCCGCCTTCGCCCTCATACTCGCCCTCGCCGTCGACGTAGTCTTCCTCGGCGTATTCCGGCTCCGGCGGGGCCTCGACCCAGCCCATCGCCACCCGGGCGCGCATGATCAGGGTCTCGGCGTCTTCCGGCGTCAGGTTGAAGCTTTCCAGGGCCCCGGCCTCGCGGACGCGTTCGCCGTCCTTGGTCTCGTACCAGCCGCGCAGGTCGTCGGGCACCAGGCCGGCCAGGTCTTCCACCGTCTTCACATCGGCCTCGCCCAGGGCGACGGCCATGGCCAGGGTGACGCCCTCGACCTCGAGCACGCCGTCCTCGACGCCCAGCTCACGCCGCTTGGCGTCCAGCTCGGCGGCTTCCTTCTCGAGGAATTCGCGGGCGCGGGTCTGCAGCTCGTCGGCGGTGTCCTCGTCGAAGCCCTCGATCTCGGAGATTTCGTGCGGCTCGACAAAGGCCACGTCCTCGACCGAGACGAAGCCCTCGGTGGCCAGCAGCTGGGCGATGACCTCATCGACGTCCAGGGCGTCCTGGAACAGCTGGGTGGTCTCGGCGAACTGCTTCTGGCGACGCTCGGACTCCTGGGTTTCGGTCAGGATGTCGATCTGCCAGCCGGTCAGCTGGCTGGCCAGACGCACGTTCTGGCCGCGACGGCCGATGGCCAGCGACAGCTGCTCGTCGGGCACCACGACCTCGACCCGCTCGTCATCCTCGTCCATCACCACCTTGGAGACTTCCGCCGGCGCAAGCGCGTTGACGATGAAGGTCGCCTCGTCCGGGCTCCACTGGATGATGTCGATCTTCTCGCCCTGCAGTTCGGCGACGACCGCCTGAACCCGGCTGCCGCGCATGCCGACGCAGGCGCCGACGGGGTCGATCGAACCGTCGTTGGAGATGACGCCCATCTTGGCGCGGCTGCCCGGGTCGCGGGCCACGGCGCGGATCTCGATGACGCCGTCGTAGACTTCCGGCACTTCCTGGGCGAACAGCTTGGCCATGAAGCCGCCGTGGGCGCGGGAGAGCATGATCTGCGGACCCTTGGTCTCGCTGCGCACGTCGTAGATGTAGCAGCGGATGCGGTCGCCGATGTTGAAGTTCTCGCGCGGGATCGACTGGTCGCGGCGCATCACGCCCTCGCCCCGGCCGAGATCGACGATGACGTTGCCGTATTCGACGCGCTTGACCACGCCGTTGACGATCTCGCCGACGCGATCCTTGTATTCCTCGAACTGGCGCTCGCGCTCGGCCTCGCGGACCTTGCCGAACACCACCTGGCGGGCCATCTGGGTCTGCACCCGGCCGAACTCGAAGGGCGGCAGCTCCTCGTCATAGACCTTGCCGACCTCGGCGTCGGGATAGAGGGCCGCGGCGTCGGCCAGCCGCATCATGCCCAGGTCCTCCTCGCCGATCTCGGCGTCGTCCTCGACCACCGTGACATAGCGCTTGATCGAGGTCTCGCCGGTCTTGGGATCGATCGAGACGCGGATGTCGTGCTCGGCGCCGTAGCGGCTGCGGGCGGCCTTCTGGATCGCTTCCTCGATGGAGGCGATGACGATCTCCTTGTCGATCCCCTTTTCACGGGCGACCGCGTCGGCGATCTGGAGCAGTTCGAGGCGATTGGCGGAAATGCCGGTGGCCATGGTCTAAGTCCTTGGGTTCGTAAGACTGACTTGGATGGGTTGGTTATTCGGGGTCCTGCGGGTCTGCGCCCTCGGAGGCCAGCCGGGCGGCCCGTTGTTCGGCCCCCAGCTTCATCAGCGCGTCGTTGAGGACGAGCTTGGCTTCCAGAACCCAGTCGAAGGGGATGAAAAGTGTGGTCTCGGCGTCGCCTTCCAGGTTGACGCCAACCTGCCAGACGCCGCCCTCGCCCTGTTCGATACCGGCCAGCTCGCCCTTGAACCGCTTGCGGCCCTCGGCCACGCGGTCCAGTTCGATCCGGGCCTCATAGCCTTCCCAGGTCTCGAAGTCCTTCAGGCGGGTCAGCGGCCGGTCGATGCCGGGGCTGGAGACTTCCAGGGTGTATTCGCCGCTGATCGGATCGGCGGCGTCCATGACCTCGGAAATGGCGCGCGACAGCCGCGCGCAGTCCTCGACCACCATCTCGCCGTCCGGCCGCTCGGCCATGATCTGCAACCGCCGCGTCTGACCGCCCATCAGCCGCAGGCGCACGATCTCGTAACCGGCGCTTTCCGCGACGGGATCGAGCAGCTCCAGCAGGCCGCGGTCTTCGGTGGTGCGTCCGCGCAACGTGCGCCTCTCCGGTCAAAACAAAAGCGGCGGCCCGAAGACCGCCGCTCGAATGCGCTATCCAGCGCTTTCAAACGATGTTGCGGCCTATATAGCGGGTGAGGGGGCGGTTGTCAGCCCCCTCGTGAAGCGGGCCCGAAACCGCCGCGCCCATCCGATCCGTTCAACCGGAAAGCTCGATGCCTATCGCGACCGCCTCGCCCCGATGGACCGAAGCAGACCTGCCCGACCCGGCGGCCTTCGAAACCTTCCACCCCTTCATCAAGGGCGTGTTCAGCCAGTGGCATCCCACCGCTTTCACTCTGGAGGACGAGACCTTTGCTACTGCCGAACAATGGATGATGTTCGCCAAGGCCCGACTGTTCGAGGATGAAAACGTCGCCCGCGCCATCCTTCAGACGCCTGATCCGGCAAGCCAGAAGCGGCTTGGACAAACCGTCTCTGGCTTTGAGCAGGACCGCTGGAATCAATGGAAGGTCGACATTGTCCACCGGGGAAATCTCGCCAAGTTCTCGCAGAACGCCGGCGCCGCCCGGCAGCTGAGGGCGACCGCGCCCGCCATGCTGGTCGAAGCCAACCCTCGCGACTGGATCTGGGGCGTCGGGCTGCAGCTTGACGATCCAGCTATCCACGATCCCGGCCAGTGGAAGGGGACCAACCTCCTGGGGCGGGTGCTGACGGCGGTGCGCGATCAGCTTGGCGACTGACCACTCTACAGAGCCCTCCCGTTGGCGGATGGGGGAGGGTTGGGTGGGGGTGTACACGCAGTGTGTCCGGAAGGGCGCAAAAGGCATCGGCGCCCTCTTCTGATCGACCCGACGCCACCGCGCGAACACCCTCATCCCCAACCCTTCCCCCATCGAGGGGGAAGGGGGCCTAAACCAGCCCCGCCGGAACCCTCACCGGCATGTCCAGCAGTTGCTGCGCCTTGCCCTTGGCGAGGGGGTCCAGCCTCAGGCTGGCGAACTGACCGCCGCCCAGCGCCTGGATGCAGTGCAGGTTGATCGCGTCCATTCCCGGCAGGTCATAGCGGATGACCTGCGGCGCGGTCGCCCCCTCGAACTCATGGGCGAACCAGGTCTTCACCGCCGCCTCGGTCAGCGCCGCCCGGATCCAGGGCAGATAGTCGGGCCGCCGCGCGATGACCCCGACATTGAAGGCGTCGCCCTTGTCGCCGGACCGGGCCCAGGCCAGGTTGATCAGCGGAATCTCTTCCATCTCGCCGTCCGCCTCGGGCGCGAGCGGCCCCCTGGGCCGCGTCACCATGCTCTCCGCGAAGGGCGTCGCCGGCGCCGGGGCCTCGACCACGGTCCGCTGTCCCGCCAGGTCGACCGTCGCCGGGACCTGTTCGCGCGGGACCAGCACCGAAAACACCCGCGACACCGGGCTGACCGTCGGCGCGCCGCCGAACCATCCCGTGGTGCCAACGCTCATCGAGGTGGTCGGCGACTGGAACTCCCGCGTCAGCAGCCGCAGCGCCCGCTCGTCCTCATGCTCGGCCCCCAGCCGATAGACCACCTCCCGCGCGGCCATCGCCTCGGGCCGCGCATTGGCGCCATAGCTGGACTCGGCCCCCAGAACCTCGATGCGGGTCTCGCGCAGCGGCGGCAGGTTGCGGTCGCGCAGCATCTCGCCCACCCGCTCCAGCACCGCCTCGCCCTGGCGCCGGGCCTTGGCGGCGGCCTCGCGGCCGACCACCGGCATGGCTCCTATGAACCGCCAGCCGTCCCCCCAGGTGACGCAGACCTTGTACTGACCCGTCGGCGGATAACCTTTGGCGCCGGCCACCCTGACCCGGTGCTCGCCGACCTGTTCGACCGTCACGTCCGTGAAATCACAGACCACGTCCGGCAGCATGTAGCCCTGCGGATCGCCGACCTCATAGAGGATCTGCTCGGCCACGGCGGCGGGCGAGACCAGCCCTCCTGTGCCCGGCGGCTTGGTGACCACGAAGCTGCCGTCGGCGGCGCATTCGATCACCGGATAGCCGATGTGGCCCCAGTCGGGGACGTCCCGCCAGTCGGTGAACAGCCCGCCGGTCGCCTGGGCCCCGCATTCGATGACATGGCCGGCCAGCGAGCCGGCCGACAGCAGGTCGTGGTCATCCGCGCCCCAGCCGAACTCATGCATCAGCGGCCCCAGCGCCAGGGCGCTGTCGACAACCCGCCCGGTGATCACCATCTCCGCCCCCTCGGCCAGGGCCCGGGCGATCGGCCCGCCGCCGAAATAGGCGTTGGCCGAAAAGATGGCGTCCTTCGGCGGGAAGGCGGCGCCGGTATAGAGCTCGCTCTGTCCCGCGATCATCTCCAGCCGGTCCGACAGATCATCGCCTTCGATCACCGCGATCCTGAAGCTCAGCCCCGCCTCCGCCGCCAGCTGTTCCATCCGCGCCCGGCAGGCGTGGGGATTGAGGCCCCCAGCATTGGTGACGATCTTCACCCCCTGGGCCTTCAGCGCCCGCAGATTGTCCTTCCAGACCCATTCGGTGAAGTCGCGGGCGAACCCCTCGTCCGGCTTCTGCGCCTTCAGCTGGCCCAGCACCGACATGGTCGCCTCGGCCAGATAGTCGAGGATCATGTAGTCGAGGTTTCCCCCCTTCAGCAGTTGCGGCGCCGCCACCGAGGAGTCGCCGAGAAACCCGCCGGCGCCGCCGATTCTGATGGTCTTGCTCATGGGGGGTCTCCTCTGCTGACCCCCCATTCTGCCCCCCTGCCGCAACGTCGGGCCACAGGAGAGTTTTCCCGCGCGGACCCGCTGTATCGGCCGATGGTCAAACTCCACACAACCCTGTATCCTTGACCGGCTAACGTCAGGATTGCGGAGCGCGGCGCGTCATGGACCTGAAGACCCGGAACGGAACCCTGAGCCCGGGCGGCGTCTTCAAGCTGGTCGCCGTCGGGTTCTTCATCGGCGCCGGCCTGCTCGTCCTGCCGATCGTCCTCCTGATGACCCTGCTGTCCCTGGTTGTCCTCGGCGAGGTTTGGCAGGGCTACGATCTGCTGGTCATGGTCGGACGGATCGTCCTGACGCCCATCATCCTGGCCGCCGAGGCGATCCTGCTGGGCGGCCTGACCGCCCTGGGAGTCTGGCTCTACCAGAAGCGCAGACCCATCCGCCTGGTCGAGGGCTGACAGCCGCCGCCCGCGTTTCCTTCTCCCGCGAGGGGGGGAAGGCAGACCCCCATCCCCGCCTCCCCGACGCAAGTCGGGGCCGAACTGGCAATCTGTTGAAGGGCCGGCGCCGACCAGAGCTGTCCTCTCCAACCCCGCCGTCACCGCGCCCCCCTTGTGACCCGGCCCCGCTCCTATAGGCTTGCGCCATTGGCGCGAGCACAGCGCCGCCCCGGGGGACTGGACCGATGGCGACGACCGGAACAGGCGACGGCCTGGCTGATGAGACCATTGCCGATCCGGCCGATCCCGCTGCGGCCCTGAACGCGGGCCTTCATCTGGACAAGGCCTTCTTCGGTCATCCGCGCGGCCTTGGGTTCCTCGCCGGCACCGAGCTGTGGGAGCGCTTCAGCTTCTACGCCATGCAGTCGCTGCTGATGCTCTACATGACCAAGCAGCTGCTGCTGCCGGCCAACGCCGGACAGGTCGTCGGCCTGGCGACCTATCGCAGC
The DNA here is from genome assembly GCA_016125585.1 of Caulobacter sp. Lineage (GTDB taxonomy): Bacteria > Pseudomonadota > Alphaproteobacteria > Caulobacterales > Caulobacteraceae > Caulobacter. The sequence goes on along the minus strand of WGLL01000001.1, from coordinate 214,281 downwards.
CTGCTGGAGGGCCTGTTCGGGCCGATGACCGACCTGGCCCTCGCGGCCCAGACCTTCGGCCTCTATTCCGGCCTGATCCTCGTCACCCCCCTGATCGGCGCCTGGCTTGGCGACCGGGTGCTCGGCCGGGTGAAGACCATCACCATCGGCGCCCTGTTGATGAGCGCCGGACACCTGACCATGGCCAGCGAGCAGGCCTTCCTGTTGGCCCTGCTGCTGCTGATCCTCGGCGGCGGCTGTTTCATCGGCAACCTCGCGGCCCAGATCGGCGGCCTCTATGCGGCAGAGGACACTCGCCGCACCCGCGCCTTCGGCATCTATCTGATGGCCCTCAACGTCGGCGCCTTCATGGCCCCGCTGGTGGCCGGCACAATGGGCGAGAAGCTGGGCTTCCACTGGGGCTTCGGGGCCGCCGGGGTCGGCATGCTGATCGGGCTCGGCACCTATCTGCTGGGCCGCCGCCACATGCCGCCGGACATGATCGCCCGTGGCCAGAAGCCGCCCAAGCTGACCCGCGCCCAGTGGATCAGCGTCGCCGCCGTCATCGCCACCCTGGTGCCCCGGGTCCTGCTGTTCGGCGCCGCGCAACAGGCCTACGGCATCATGGTCATCTGGGCCGACACCGCGGTGAACCGCAAGATCGGCGGGTTCGAAATGCCGGTGACCTGGATTCTCACCGCCGACGGCATCCTCACCATCATCGGCGTGCTGTTGGCCAACCGTCTCTGGGACCGACAGGCGAAACGCGGGCGTGAGCCCAATGACGTGGTCAAGATCGGCCTCGGCGGGGCCTCGATCGCCACGGCCTTCGTCATCGTCGGTCTGCTGGCCGCCCTGCCGCAGACGCCGATCATCGGCTGGCTCGCCTTCTATCTGGTGCTGGATTTCTCCTATGCCTGGATGGATCCGCCCAGCAAGGCCATCATTGGCCGCTACTCGCCCCCGTCCGTCAGCGGCATGATGTTCGCCTTCTCCTCGCTGTTCGGGGCCTTCGGCTTCTTCCTGCTGGGGTATCTGGGCCGCTTCTACGAACCCCTTGGCCCCTCTCGCTACTTCCTGCTCACAGCCGCCATGCCGGCCGTGACCGCGGTGCTTCTCCTGGTCTTCTCCCGCCCGATCCTGCACGTCCTGGGCGCCGCAGAACGCGAGGCGGCCGGCAAGGCCGGGCCCGCAGAAGTCTGAGGACGCCCCGAGTTTCCTTCTCCCGCGAGGGGGGGAAGGGAGCCCTGAGGCCAGTCTCGCCGTCCGAGCCTCCCCATCCCCGCTTCCCCGACGCAAGTCGGGGGCCAGCTGGCAATCTGCCGAAGGGCCGGCGCCAGCGTTTCCTTCTCCCCTCGCGGGAGAAGGTGCCCCGAAGGGGCGGATGAGGGGCCGCGCGACGTTCAGGGACTGACGAAGGCCGACCGCGAGCAGGCGTCCGCCATCCCCCCTCATCCGGCGCTCCGCGCCACCTTCTCCCGCAAGGGGAGAAGGGAGCCCTGAGGCCAGTCTCGCCCTTCGAGCCTCCCCAACCCCGCTTCCCCGACGCAAGTCGGGGCCCAGCGGGCAATCTGTTGACGGGCCGGCGCTGATCAGAGCCGCTCTCTCCAAAGCCGGCGACCTCTGGGCCCCGACTTGCGTCGGGGAGGCGGATGAGGTGGCGCGTCGGCGTTCAGGGAATGGCGAAGGCAGACCGCAACCTTTCACTGGACCCCGAGCTGCGTCCCGGACCCGCAGGCCGTGTTTGCCTGCCGCCACGACAACGGCCTACCGTCGCCGCCAAGGTCGCATCACGTCGGCCACGGGAGCGATCATGACCACAGCGAGCCCTGTCCCCGAAGGCGTCGACCTCGCCGTCCTGACCGCCTTCATGGACGCCAACGGCCTCGGCGCCGGCCCCCTTGAGAACCTCACCGTCCTCACCGGCGGCACCCAGAACATCCTGCTCAGATTCACCCGTTCGGGCCGCGCCTTCGTCCTGCGCCGCCCGCCGCCGAAGCTGCGGGCCAACAGCAATGAGACCATGCGCCGCGAGGCCCGGGTTCTGGCCGCCCTCGCCGGATCGGACGTCCCCCATCCCGGCCTGATCGCCGCCTGCCCGGAAGAGACCATGGACGGGGCCGCTTTCTATCTGATGGAGCCGATCGACGGCTTCAATCCGACCGTCGGCCTGCCCGCCCTGCACGCCGGCGATCCGGCGGTGCGTCGTCGCATGGGGTTCGCCCTGGTCGACGGCATCGTGGCGCTCAGCCGGATCGACATCGCCGCCGTCGGCCTCGAAACCCTCGGCAAGACCGAAGGCTGGCTCGAACGCCAGGCCCCGCGCTGGAAGGCCCAGTTCGACAGCTATGCGGCGTTTCCCGGCTGGACCAACGAGATCCCCGGCGTCGATGCGGTCGGCGCCTGGCTGGACGCCCATCGCCCCCACAGTTTCCGGCCCGGCCTGATCCACGGCGACTATCACCTGGCCAATGTCATGTATCGCCATGACAGCGGCGAGCTGGCCGCCATCGTCGACTGGGAGCTGGCCAGCCTCGGCGACCCCCTGCTCGATCTCGGCTGGCTGATGGCCATGTGGCCCGACCCCGGCGCGGAAACCACCCCGGTCACCCCCTGGGCGGGTTTTCCGACCATCGAGGAGGTCATCGCCCGCTATGGCGAGCGCAGCGGACGCGACCTCTCCCACCTGACCTGGTACGGCGTCCTGGCCTGCTACAAGCTGGGCATCATCCTGGAGGGCAGCCACGCCCGCGCCGGCGCCGGCCTGGCCCCCAGGGCCATCGGCGACCGCCTCCACGCCTCGACCCTTCACCTCTTCCAGCGCGCCCTGCGCTGGATCGCCTGAGAGACCTTCCGCGATGAAAGCCCTCCGCTATTTCGGCCCCCGCGACGTCCGCTACGAGACGATGGACGATCCGGACCTGCAGGATGACCGCGACGTCCTGGTCAGGGTCACCGGCTGCGCCATCTGCGGCAGCGACCTGCACATCTATCATGGCGAGGGCTTTTCCGAGGATCTCGGCTTCTGCGTCGGCCATGAGGCGGTCGGCGAGGTGGTCGAGATCGGCCGCGGCGTGCGGCGGCTCAAGAGCGGCGACAGGGTGATGATCTCCGCCGCCGTCGGCTGCGGCGCCTGCCCCTCCTGCCTGCGCGGCGACATCGTCCGCTGCGAGACCGGATCGGGAAGCTGCTACGGCCTCTCCTCCCGGCTGCAGGGATCCCAGGCCGAGGCGGTCCGGGTCCCCGCCGGTGACTTCAACGCCGCCCTGATCCCCGAGGGCGTCACCGAGGATCAGGCCCTGCTGATGACCGACGGCATGGCCACCGCCTGGTACGGGGCCCGCAACGCCGACATCAGCTCAGGCAAGACCGTCGCCGTCGTCGGCCTTGGCCCCATCGGCCTGATGGCCGTCGAACAGGCCTTTGTGCTGGGCGCCGCCCGGGTCTTCGCCGTCGATCCGGTGCCGGAACGCCGCGCCATCGCCGAGGGCCTGGGCGCCGTCGCCCTGCATCCGGACGAGGCCCCACAACAGCTGGCCGAAGCGACCAAAGGGCGGATGGCCGACAGCATCGTCGAGGCGGTCGGCCACCAGAAGACCATCGATCTCGCCCTGCGGCTGGCCGGCCGCCGCGCCACGGTGTCGGTGATCGGGGTCAATCAGGACCGAAGGTTCGACTTCCCCATGGCCCGGGCCTTCGCCATGGGCCTGACGTTCCGGATCGGCACCTGCAGCGTCCAGGAAACCTGGCCGGAGTTGATCCCCCTGCTGCAGAGCGGCCGCCTGAAGCCGCAACACGTCATCAGCCACCGCCTGCCGCTCAGCGACGGGGCCAGGGCCTATGAGATGTTCGACGCCCGTCAGGACGGGGCTCTGAAGATGGTGCTGACGCCCTGACGGCGCCGACCCGACCCCCGGTCAGTCGCCGAAATTGACCGCCGGACGATAGTTGGCCCGGCGCCGCGCGGCCCGCACCTCGCCGGAGACGCCCCCATAGACGGCGCCGGCGATGGTCGAGGCGGCCAGGGTGACCGGGATCATCAGGGTCTGGGCGCCGACCAGCTGGAAGCCGTTGGCCTGCTCGATCCACAGGGCCCGCACCTCGTCCCACAGCGCTGTCACCGGGAACAGCCCGAACACCGGCGCCGGAATCTGCGCCTGCAGCTTCAGCAACCAGACGATCACCGTGGCCAGCAGGAACAGCAGGCCGGCGGTGAAGCCGGCCTGGGCGGCCGAGCCGGGACGCTTGAGCATCCCGTAAAGCAGAAGCGCGAGGCCGAGGAAAATCAGGGCGCCCGGAACGCCGGCCGGAGACGCCACGGCGCCATTGATCAGCAGAGGCAGAATCTTGCCTGCGTCCAGATCGGCGCGATGCTCGACGAACTGCGCCAGTTCCGCCGAGACCAGCGCCCAGACGATCCCCCCGACGATCCAGCCCAGCCCTATCCTGAAGAAACGAACCATTTTTTATTCCCCGTTTTCCTCAACATACCCGGAAAGGGCGGCGCGCCATCCGAAAACGCCTGTCGGGAGAATAGGCAGAAAATCGCCGCCCGACGCTAGAGACGCAGGAAATCCAGCCACACCGGCGCGATATCCCCCAGCTTCTTTTCCTCGTAGCGGGTGGTCAGGTGATCGGCGGGCGGGGTGCGCCAGTCGTCGGCCCGGCCGGCCTGCCAGTCGAACAGGCCGCTGGCCAGCACCCGCTCCAAGGTCCAGTCGGCATAGTCGGCCCAGTCGGTGGCGAAGCGGAAGGCCCCGCCCGGCTTCAGCACCCGGTGCGCCTCAGCCAGGAAGTCGGCGTTGACCAGCCGGCGCTTGTTGTGCCGCGCCTTCTGCCAGGGATCGGGAAACAGCACGAACAGGCGGTCGACGCTGGCGTCCGGCAGGTTGGCCAGCACCTCGCGGCCGTCGCCGGGATGAATGCGGGCGTTGCCGGCCCCGGCCTCTTCCAGATGCCGCAGGGCGCTGGCCACGCCGTTCTGGAACGGCTCGGCGCCGAGGATCAGCACATCGGGATTCTGCGCCGCCTGTCCGGCCAGATGCTCGCCGCCGCCAAAACCGATCTCCACCCACACCGCTTTCGCGTGGGGTTTCAGGCTCAGCGGATCGAACGGCGTCTCAGGCACGGCAATGGACGGCAGCAGGCTGTCAAACAGCGCCGCCTGCCGCGCCTTGATCGGCCGCGACTTGATGCGCCCGAAACTGCGCAGGGGACCGTGGGGTTGCTGGGGATTGGGCATGGAAAGCGCTGATAGTCCTCTCCCTGAGGGAGAGGAAGGGGCCCGCGCGCGACGCGCGCGGGAAGGTGAGGGTTTACGGTGTCAGGGGCCTCCGGCTCCGTAAACCCTCATCCGGCCCTGTCGGGCCACCTTCTCCCTCAGGGAGAAGGTAAGAAATCGCCTAGAACGCCTTCTGCAGTTCCGGGACCAGGTCGGTCTTTTCCCAGCTGAAGCCGCCCTCGTTGTCCGGCTGGCGGCCGAAGTGACCGTAGGCGGCGGTGCGGGCGTAGATCGGGCGGTTCAGTTGCAGATGCTCGCGGATCGCCCGCGGCGTGGCGCCGCCGACCAGGTCGGGCAGCAGCTTTTCCAGCTTGGAGGGATCAACCTCGCCGGTGCCGTGGGTGTCGACATAGAAGCTCAGCGGCCGGGCCACCCCGATCGCATAGCTGATCTGGATGGTGCACTTCTTGGCCAGGCCGGCGGCGACGACGTTCTTGGCCAGGTAGCGGCAGATGTAGGCGGCCGAGCGGTCGACCTTGGTCGGGTCCTTGCCCGAGAAGGCGCCGCCGCCGTGCGGGGCCGCGCCGCCGTAGGTGTCGACGATGATCTTGCGGCCGGTCAGGCCGGCGTCGCCGTCAGGGCCGCCGATCAGGAACTTGCCGGTCGGGTTGATGTGCCACTTGGTCTTCTTGCTGATCAGACCGTCGGCGAACAGCGGCAGGATGTAGGGCTTCAGCGCCGCCAGCAGCCGCTTGGACGTCGGGGCGCCGCCGGGCATCGACTTGCCGTGCTGGTGGGAGACGACGATCTCCTCGACATGCACCGGCCGGTCGTTCTCGTAGCGCAGGGTGACCTGGCTCTTGGCGTCCGGCTCCAGGAAGGGCAGCTCGCCGGAGTGACGCAGCTCGGCCAGGCGGCGCAGGATGTCGTGGCTGTACTGCAGGGTCGCCGGCATGAATTCCGGCGTGTCGTCGGTGGCGTAGCCGAACATGATGCCCTGGTCGCCGGCGCCCTCGTCCTTCTTGTCGCTGGCGTCGACGCCCTGGGCGATGTGGTCGGACTGGGCGTGCAGGAAGCAGCTGTATTTGGCCTTTTCCCAGTGGAAGCCCTTCTGGGCGTAGCCGATGTCCTTCACCGCCTCGCGGATCTTCGGCTCCAGGCTGGCGATGATGGCCTTGTTGCGTTCCTTGTTCTCGGCCTTGGTCGCGCCCGGCTTGCCGGCGCGGATTTCCCCGGCCAGCACGATGCGGTTGGTGGTGACCATGGTCTCGCAGGCGACGCGGGCCTGTGGCTCCTCGGCCAGGAAGGCGTCAACGACGGTGTCGCTGATGCGGTCGGCGACCTTGTCGGGGTGTCCCTCGGACACGCTTTCACTGGTGAAGATGTAGTTTGGACGGCTCACGCGGGGCTCCCAGGCTCGAGGCCGGGGGACCATATAAAGATATCTTTATACCCGCAAGTCCGGCTTCGCGCGCCGTGACGCCGCAGTGCGGCGCGGGGAGACGGAGCGCCTCAGCTTTCCTCGTCCTCGACCATGCTGCGGACCAGATCGACGATGCGCTTGCGCAGCCGGGCGTTCTGCAGCCGCGAGAACATCTCGGCCAGTTCCAGGCCTTCCGGGCTCATCAGGAAGGCGTTGATGAACTTTTCCGAGGCCGGGTCGCCGGCGCCGCCTTCCTTGACCTGGGCCGGGTCGGCCAGGCCCTCGAAGAAGTAGGCGGTGCTGGTCTGCAGGGCGACGGCGATCTCATACAGCTTGGAGGCCGAGACCCGGTTGGCGCCCCGCTCGTACTTCTGCACCTGCTGGAAGGTCAGGCCCAGGTCGTGGGCCAGCCGCTCCTGCGTCACCCCCATCGCCTTGCGCCGTTGTCGAACACGGCGGCCGACGTGGATGTCGATGGGATTGGGCGAACGGAGCGCGTCGTCAGTCATATAAGATCCGGTATGGCGGAAACCGCTGTTTCAGTTCTACTGGCGCGGCATTCTGGTGCCTTTTTTGTGGCCTTGCCAGCGAAAGACCGCCGTTACGGCGCAGGCTGCAATCATGAATAGGATCAGCCAGAGGTCTCCCAACCTGCGGTAGGGGGTTTTGTCGACCTTGGGTGGCAGGACCACATCGATCACACCCGCTGCGTTCTGCCCCAGCCGCGCCGAGGGAATCACCCGGCCGTAGGCGTCGACCATCGCCGACACCCCGGTGGGGGTCGCCCGGGCCATCGGCACGCCCTCCTCGATGGCCCGGTAGCTGGCGAGGTTGAGGTGCTGCCACGGCCCGCTGGTGGCGCCGAACCAGGCATCGTTGGAGACATTGACGATCAACGCCGGCGCCTCTCCCGACGCCCGCGCCCCCGCCCGGGTGAACCCCGGATAGAGACTCTCGTAGCAGATCAGCGGCTGCATCACCGGCAGTCCCGGCAGGGCCAGCGGCCGCGGCGCGGGTCCGGCGGCGAATCCGTCGCCGATCTTGACCAGGTTCTTCACCCCCAGCGGCGACAGCAGGCTGTCGAGCGGCAGATACTCGCCGAACGGCACCAGCCGGTGCTTGTCATAGACCCCCAGCACCGCCAGGTCGTCGCCCTCCCGGCGCACCGCCACCAGGCTGTTGAAGTAGCGCGGCGCCTCCGGCAAGCCCTCGTAGCGGGCGGCGCCGACCAGCAGCGTCTGGCCCGGCTTGAGCGCCCGGGTGATGGCCGAGCGGGTCCAGGTTCCCGGCGCCAGGTAGTCGTCGATTAGGGCCGGGACGGCGCCTTCGGGCCAGATGATGATGTCCGGCGTCGCCTCCCCCTCCTGACGGGTCAGGGCAAGGTATCCGGAGAATATCTTGGTGAATATCTTGGGATCGTACTTGGCCTCCTGCGGCACGTTCGCCTGGACGATGCGGATCAGCGGCGCGGCGGCCGCCGGCGCCGGCGCCCGGCTCAGCCGCACGGCCCCGAAAATGATCATCGCCGTCAGCGTCGCCGCCGCGATCCCCTGGGCGATCCGCGCGCCCCGTCCCCGCTCGCGCAGCAGCAGCGCCGGCGTCGCGGCGATCGCCAGGGTCACGAAGGTCAGGCCATAGGCTCCGAAGATGGCCGCCGACTGCGACGCCGCCGACCCCGCCCGCCAGGTCTCCCCCGGCAGATTCCACGGAAACCCCGTCAGCACATGGCCCCGCACCCACTCCAGCGCTGTGAAAGCGCCGGCGAACACCACGACCCGCCATGGTCCGGCGACCCTCGCCCAGCGGTAGAGAACCATCGCCGCGCCCCAGAACAGCCCGATTCCGCCGGCCATGAAGGTCACAGCGAACGGGGCCATCCAGCCGTGGGCGGCGATGTCGACGAGAAAGGCCTCGGCCACCCACCAGGTGCCGATGGCGAAATAGGCCGTCCCGGCCAGCCAGCCGCGCAGGAAGGCCGAGCGCAGCGGCCGCTGTCCATCGGCCTCATCGACCAGATGCATCAACAGGCCATAGCCCAGCAGACCGGGCAGCAGGCCGAAGGGCGGATGGGCCAGAGCCGCCGCGACGCCGGCGCCCAGCGCCAGCAGCCGCGCCCGCCAGACGGGGCCCGGCAGGGTCACCCGGCGTCCTGCATCGTCGCGCGGCGAAGGCGGACCTGCTTGACACGGCGGGGGTCGGCGTCGACCACCTCGAACAGCCAGCCATCGGGATGTTCAATGATTTCGCCCACTTCCGGCACCCGGCCGGCCAGGCCGGTGACCAGGCCGGCGACGGTGTCGAAGTCCTCGCCCATCTCCTCGGGGGTCAGCCGCTCGACCTCCAGCACCGCCTCCAGCTTGTCGAGGTCGGTGCGGGCGTCGATGTCGTAGACGCCGCCGGGCCGGGCGACGACGCCGCTGACCTGGGCCTCGTCATGCTCGTCGTCGATCTCCCCGACCAGCGCCTCCAGCAGATCCTCGAGCGTGGCCAGGCCGCTGACCCCGCCGTGCTCGTCGATGACCAGCGCCAGATGCACCCGGCTGGTCTGCATCTTTTCCAGCAGGGCGGTGGCCGGCATCGATTCGGGAACGTAGAGGGCCTCGCGCTTGTGGTTGCGCAGCACCGTGCCGGTCTTCGGCCGCTCGCCCGAGGCCAGGACCCGGAACATGTCCTTGATGTGGATGACCCCGACCGGGTCGTCGAGGGTCTCGCGGAACACCGGCAGCCGGCTGTGTTCGGTCTCCAGGAAGCGGGCGACGACGTCGTCGAAGGGGGTGTTGACCTCGATGGCCTGGATGTCGGCCCGGTGAGTCATGATGTCGCCGACGTCGAGGCCGGCGAATTCATGGGCCTGACGGGCCATCTCGTCGGTCTCGGCGACCGGGGCGTCGGGATCGGCGCCCTCGTTGAGCACGCGGAGGACCTGGCGCAGCAGACCGCCCAGCCCTCCGCGACTTCGCGAAGGGGGTTCGGCGGGGGATTCGGTATCGTCAGTGTTTGCCATGGCCCCTTGGTCAATCGGCGGCGTAGGGATCGGAAACGCCCAGGCCGGCCAGCACGCGCCGCTCCAGAGCCTCCATCACTTGCGCCTCATCATCGGTCTGGTGATCGTATCCCGCAAGATGCAGCACGCCATGCACCGTCAGATGGGCGAGGTGGTCGGCCAGGGTCTTGCCCTGTTCCGCTGCTTCCCGGGCGCAGACGCCGTGGGCGAGGGCGATGTCGCCGAGCAGATTCTCGGGGTTGGCCGGGGCGGGGAAGGACAGCACGTTGGTCGGGCCGGGCTTGTGGCGAAAGCGCTCGTTGAGATCGGCGACGACGTCATCCGAGGTGAGCAGGATCGTCACGGATCCAGGATCCTCCCCCGCGGCTTCGCCCCGGAGGAGGATTTGCAGCGTCGCCGTCGCGGCCATTGTGACAACGGATTCGACATCCGGCACGGCGTTCCAGGCGGGGTCCTCGACCTCGACCTCTATCTCGGGGTCGCTCATCGGCCGCGCTTGGCCGCGTCTTCGTCGTAGGCCTTGACGATGCGGGCGACCATCGGGTGGCGCACCACGTCGGCGGCCGTGAAGCGGGTGACGGCGACGCCCTCCACGCCTTCCAGGATGGCCACGGCGTGGGCCAGGCCGGAGTCGGCGGCGTTGACCAGGTCGATCTGGCTGGGGTCGCCGGTCACCGCCATGCGGCTGCCCTCGCCCATGCGGGTCAGAACCATCTTCATCTGCAGCCGGCTGGTGTTCTGGGCCTCGTCGACGATGATGAAGGCGTGCGCCAGGGTGCGGCCGCGCATGAAGGCGATCGGGGCGACCTCGATCTCGCCCTTCTCCCGGCGCTTGCGCAGCTGCTCGCCGCCCATGATCTGGATCAGGCTTTCCCAGACCGGGGCCATGTAGGGGTCGACCTTCTCGGTCAGGTCGCCGGGCAGGAAGCCGAGCTTCTCGCCGGCCTCGACCGCCGGGCGGGTGACGATCAGCCGGTCAATCTCGCCGCGCATCAACATGCCGGCGCCGTGGGCTACGGCCAGGAAGGTCTTGCCGGTGCCGGCCGGTCCCAGGCCGAAGACCAGGTCGTGGCGACCCAGCATCTCCATGTACTGGGCCTGGGTCGCCGTCTTGGGAGAGACCGCGCCGCGGCGGGGCGAGCCGGGGGCTACGGGGCCGGTCTCGCCGGAGCGGGACTGGCCGATGGCCACGCGCACGTCAGCCTCCGAAACCTCGCCGCCGGCGTCGGCCTGGGCGGCCAGGGTGGCGATGGCCCGCTTGGCCAGGGACCGGGCGCGGGTGTCCCCGCTGAGCGACACGCCGCCGCCGGGGGTCTCCACCAGAACCTTGAAGGCGTCCTCGATCAGGGCCGTATGGCGGCTGCCGGGGCCGGCGACCGCGCGGGCGGCGGCGTCGGACAGGGTCAGAAACTCGGGGGGTCGACTCACGCGGGCTCCGCAACTTGCACCAGCTCGCCGCTGAGGCTGCCGCGATGGGCGGCGGCGATGCGGACCGGAACGATCTGGCCGATCAAACGATCCGGGCCGTCGAGATGAACCGGTTGCAGATAGGGGCTGCGGCCGTTGATCTGGCCCTCGCGGCGGCCGGGCTTTTCGATCAGCACCGGCAGCACCCTGCCGGCCTGGGCGGCGTTGAACGCCTCCTGCTGGCCGGCGAGCAGGGCGTTGAGACGGGCCAGCCGCTCGTCCATCACCGCTTCGTCGACCTGGCCGGGCATGGCCGAGGCGGGCGTTCCGGGGCGACGGCTGTACTTGAACGAGAAGGCCGAGGCGTAGCCGACCTCACTGACCAGATCGAGGGTGGCCTGGAAGTCTTTCTCCCGCTCGCCGGGGAAGCCGACGATGAAGTCGCAGCTCATGGCGATATCGGGCCGGGCGGCGCGGATGCGTTCGACCAGCCGCAGATAGCTTTCGGCGGTGTGGTCGCGGTTCATCGCCTTGAGGATCCGGTCCGATCCCGACTGCACCGGCAGATGCAGATAGGGCATCAGGGCCTCGACCTCGCCATGGGCGGCGATCAGGGCTTCGTCCATGTCACGGGGATGGCTGGTGGTGTAGCGGATGCGGTCCAGGCCATCGACCTTGGCCAGCTGGCGGACCAGCGCCGCCAGCCCGCCCGGTGCGCCGTCGTAGGCGTTGACGTTCTGGCCCAGCAGGGTGACCTCCCGGACGCCCTGGTCCGCCAGGCGGCGGGCCTCGGCGAGGATGGCCTCGGCCGGCCGCGACCATTCGGCGCCGCGGGTGTAGGGCACCACGCAGAAGGTGCAGAACTTGTCGCAACCCTCCTGCACGGTCAGGAAGGCGGTGACGCCGCTGACGTGGCGGGCGTCCGGCAGGGCGTCGAACTTTTCCTCCGGGGAAAATTCGGCGGCCAGGCCCTCGCCCTTGGCGCGGTGGGCGCGGGCGATCAGCTCGGGCATCTGGTGATAGGCCTGCGGTCCGACCACCAGATCCACGGCCGGCTGGCGGCGCATGATCTCGGCGCCCTCGGCCTGGGCGACGCAGCCGGCGACGGCGATGGTCATCTCGCCGGCCCCCGCCTCGCGCTTGCGGGCCTTCATCAGCTTGATCTGGCCAAGCTCGGAATAGACCTTCTCGGTGGCCTTCTCGCGGATGTGGCAGGTGTTGAGCACCACCAGGTCGGCGCCCTCGGGATCATCGGTCATGCCATAGCCCAGCGGGCGCAGGACGTCGGCCATGCGCTCGCTGTCATAGACATTCATCTGACAGCCGTAGGTCTTGATGTAGAGGCGCTTTTGCGGCGCTGAACTCGTCATGCGGGCGTTATGGGGGTCCGGGGGCGGACTCGCAAGCATCCGCCTGTCGCTAGGCCCGCTCGCTGTCCTCGATCGGCACGCCGTAGAGTTCAAGCCGGTGATCGACCAGCCGGTAGCCGAGCTTGCGGGCGATGGCCTGTTGCAGCCGCTCGATCTCCTCGTCGACGAACTCCACCACCTGACCGGTCTTCATGTCGATGAGGTGGTCGTGATGGGTGTCGGGGGCTTCTTCATAGCGGGAACGCCCGTCGCGGAAGTCATGGCGCTCGATGATGCCGGCCTCTTCGAACAGCCGGACGGTGCGATAGACGGTGGCGATCGAGATGTGTGGATCGACGTCATGCGCCCGGCGGTACAGTTCCTCGACGTCGGGATGGTCGGTCGCGACCGAAAGGACGCGCGCGATGACCCGGCGCTGGTCCGTCATCCGCATGCCTTTTTCGACGCAAAGCTTTTCTAGACGTTCCATGGGGCCTCCGGCGAGTCGGGGGCAAGATAGGGAAGGCGGGCTCACCTGTTAAGGGTAAGCCGCATCACCAGGGCGTCGACCGGGACCGCGCCCCCCGGCCGGGCGTAATATCCCCGTCGCCTTCCGACCTGGGCGAACCCCGACCGGGCATAGAGGGCCAGCGCCGGAGCGTTGTCCTCGGCGACCTCGAGAAACATCGTCTCGGCCCCCAGGGCCATGGCCTGAACCACCGCCGCCTCCAGCAGGCGCCGCGCCAGTCCCTGACGGCGCGCCGCCGGCGTGACCGCCAGGGTGATGATCTCGGCCTCGCCCACAAGGGCGCGGGCCAGGATGAAGCCCTCCGGCAGGGCCAGGGCGAAGGCGCCGGGACTGTCCAGCAGATTCGCGATGTCGGTCGCGCTCCAGGGCGCGTCGAAGGCGGCCGCATGCAGGGCGGCCAGGGCGCCCGCCTCGGCCGGGGTCGCCGGGGTCGGGTTGGCGGTCATGCGAAGGGGTCGACGCCGCCCGGCAGCTTGGCGTCGGGGGTGCGAAGATACAGGGGCCGGGCCGGCGGGGCCGGATCGCGCACCGCCAGGGCCAGGCGGCCCACGGCGACCGGGTCGGGGCCCTCAGGCGTCTCGACCGCCGCCCCGGGCAGCAGGGGCGCCAGCAACGGGGCTCCCGATCCCACCAGCGTCGCGGCGCCGCCGTCGGCCAGTTCCGCCAGACGGGCCGCGGCGGTCTCGGCGGCCAGGGCGTCGGGCGCCATGAGGGCGGCCCCGTCGCGGAAGGCCTGCAGATAGATCTGTCCTCGCCGCGCATCGATGGCCGCGCAGACAAACCCCGGCCGTCCCGCCGCCAGGGCCGGCAGCGATCCCAAGCCGATAAGGGGAATGGACAGGGCCTGGCTGATCCCCTTGGCGAAGGCCAGGCCGACCCGCAGGCCGGTGAAGGAGCCGGGCCCGACGGTGGCGGCGACCCGCTGCAGCCGCTCGAAACCGACGCCTGCCTCACTCATCAGCGCGGCGACCATCGGCGCCAGCCGCTCCTGGTGGCCCCGGTGCATCGGCTCGGAGCGGGCGGCCAGCACCGTCTCACCGTCCATCAGGGCGACGGAGCAGGCGTCCAGGCAGGTGTCGACGGCGAGGAGGATCACCGGGGAGACGGCGACTGCCAGAGGAATTCGCGCAGGAATCCCTTGTCGGCCAGGACGTCCGCGTCGGGGGTCTCGCCGGGACGGCCGGCCAGCTCGCCCCGGGCGCCGATGACATAGGCCAGGGCTGGCGTATCAACCCGGCGACAGAGGGCGGCGCCGGAATAGCGGTCGGCGCCGATGACGCAGTCGGCGGCCTTGAAGCCGAGGCTGGACCAGGGGGCCATCAGGGTCTCTCCCCGGGGGCCCACCACCGGCCCGCCCTGGACCAGGGTGTCGCCGACGCGGCCGGTGGAGCCGGCCTGCTTGATCTCGAGAACCAGGTCCTCGGGGCCGTTGACGGTGATGACCGGAACCTGGACGCCTTCCTCGCTGAGATAGGCGTTGCGGACGTCGGCCCCGGGAAACAGGGCGGCGACGGCCTCGCGGTCAAAGCTGGTGGAGGGCGTCAGGGGGCCGATGCCGGCGGCCGAGGCCGACCAGGCCAGCCGGGCCATCGGGGCGTCGGCCGGCAGGGTGGCTTCGGTGGCCGGGGCGACCGGCGCCTGGACCGGCTTGTCGGCCGGCTTGCCGCAGGCGGCGAGCAGCAGGACCAAGGCAGCGGCGATGAGGGGCGTCTTCATGGGAGCAACCTAGCGCCCCCCGCGATCCGGTAGAACCGCCGAATGCGGCTTCGCCACCGTCTATTTTTGCGGCTTGGCGATCTGCAGGGCCTCAAGGCCAAGGGCGGTGATGGTCCAGCCCTCCCGGCCGCGCTCGGCCAGACCCAGATCCGTGAGGGACCGGGCGTCGCTGATATTGATCCAGTCCACCGGCTTGCCGGCCTGCTTCAGGGCCAGATTTTCCAGGGCGATGAGCTGGCCTTCCGTGAGGGTCATGACTGGCCGCCGGAAAGGGGATTGGGCCGGGTGGCGGCGGCGCGGCGGGCGTGGGCCGCTTCCAGCGTCTGCTGCAGCCGGGTGACCTCGGCCGACAGATCGGTCACATCGCCCTCGAGCTGGCTGACGCGGGATTTCAGATAGGCGTTTTCGCGGGTCAGCCGGTCGATCTCTTCCGGTGTCATCGGGCTGCTTCCGGCCGGCTTCTGATCACCGCCCGAAGCAGCGAGGCCCGGCGGGGGCTGATGCCTTGCTGGCGAAGTTCGGTCCGGGCGCCAAGGAGCACATCGCCCTGATGCCGTCCGCCCAGCGCCCAGGCCTCGGCGCGGATTTCCGCCGCCGGCACGCCGCCGCCAAGCGAGCCCAGGATCCCACCAAGCAGACTCACCGGCGCGGGCCGGTGGAACGGGGATCATTGAGGCCGTTGGCGGTGGCGGGGCGCGGCCGGGTCACGGCGCCGGTCGAGCGCGGATCGGTCAGGACATGGCGGAGCGGGGTCTGGGTGGGTCTGGACATGACGTCCTTTCGGGCCGGGGGATAGACGCGCATCGCGTCACAACCCGCCGACGGGCGATCCTAGACCAGAACCGTCGCGATAGCTTGCCCTATCGGCGGTCGCCGCAGGCGGGGCAGCCGGGATCGGCGGCGACGCGCACCGTGCGGGTCTCGGCCGCCAGGCCATCGTAGATCAGAAGGCGACCGGTCAGGGCCGCGCCGGCGCCGGTGATCAGCTTGATCGCCTCCAGGGCCATCATCGAGCCGATGACCCCTGCCAGGGCGCCGACCACCCCGACGGCGACACAGGTTTCGGCGTCCGGCGGGACCTCGGGCACCAGGCAGCGGTAGCAGGGACGCCCCCTAAACACCGCGACCTGGCCGCTCCAGCGGCCAATGGCGCCGCTGACCAGGGGAACGCCGGCGGTCAGGCAGGCGTCGCTGACGGCCAGACGGGTCTCGAAATTGTCGGTCCCGTCGAGCACCAGGTCCTGGCCGCCGATCAGGGCTGCCAGGGTTTCCGCCGTCGCCGCCGGAGCGGCGAAGATCTCGACGTGGGGGTTGAGGGCCCCAAGCCTGGCGCGGGCGGCGGCGGTCTTGGCCGCGCCGACATCGCCGGTGGAGAACAGCACCTGCCGCTGCAGGTTGGACAGGCTGACGGTATCGCTGTCGCTGAGGGTCAGCCGGCCCACCCCGGCGGCGGCCAGATAAAGGGCGGCCGGGGTGCCCAGGCCGCCGGCGCCGACGATCAGCACCCTGGCCGCCTTCAGCTTCTGCTGGCCCGGCCCGCCGATCTCGCGCAACACCAGATGCCGGGCGTAGCGGTCGACCTCCTCCTCGCTGAACGCCACCTTGACCTCACTTCCGCAGATGGCCACATCGGAGCCATGCAAAACAGCAACAGCTTTCCCAACTGGCACGGCACCACCATCCTCGCGGTGCGCAAGGACGGCAAGACCGTGATCGCCGGCGACGGACAGGTGTCGATGGGCGCCACCGTGGTCAAGGGCTCGGCGAAAAAGGTTCGCCGGCTGGCGGGCGGCAAGGTCATCGCCGGGTTCGCCGGGGCCACCGCCGACGCCTTCACCCTGCTGGAGCGGCTGGAAGCCAAGCTGGAGCAGTATCCCGACCAGCTGGCCCGGGCCTGTGTCGACCTGGCCAAGGACTGGCGGACCGACCGCTACCTGCGCCGACTTGAGGCCATGCTGCTGGTCGCCGACAAGGACAGTATCTACACCGTCACCGGCGTCGGCGACGTGCTGGAGCCAGATCTGGGGGTGGCGGCCATCGGCTCGGGCGGGTCCTATGCGCTGGCCGCGGCCCGGGCTCTGCTGGATGGCGATCTGGACGCCGAGGCCCTCGCCCGCAAGGCCATGGGCATCGCCGCCGACATCTGCGTCTACACCAACGGTTCCCTGACCGTGGAGACCGTCTGAGCCGCGGCCTCAGTTTTACCGCGAATTCACGGGACGGTCCCGGCCACCCGGCGCTACCCTTGGCGCGACCGTTTCCAGAGATGTCCATGATCCGTCCTCTGCTCGCCGTCTCCCTGAGCCTGGCCATGGCCTTTCCCGCCCTCGCGGCGAAAAAGCCCGCCCCGCCGCCGCCCGTGACGCCGGCGCCAATCGTCGCGGCGGAAAAGGCCTTCGCCGCCGACGGCCTGGCCATGGGCGTCAAGCAGAGTTTCCTGAAGCACATGGCCGACGACGCCATCGTCTTTCAGCCCGAACCGATCAACGCCCGCGAGGCGATCAGCAAACAGTCCGACGCCCCGGGACCGAAACTGGAATGGTGGCCGACCTGGGCCGGCATCGCCAGCAGCGGCGATCTGGGATTCACCACCGGGCCCTACGCCGTCGACGGTGTCCGCCGGGGCCACTACTTCACCATCTGGGAACGCCAGGCTGATGGCGGCTGGAAGTGGGCCTATGACGGCGGGACCGGCAGCAGCGCCCTCCAGGCGCCCGGACCCGACCGCCCGACCGCCTATCTGACCCTGTCCGATCAGGCGCCGATGGACCCCAAGGCCGCCTGGGACGCCATGCGCGCCCGGGAAGATGACCTGAACCAGGCGGCGGCCAGCGACGTGACGGCCGCCTACCTCGCCGCCCTGGTCTGCGAGGGCCGCATCCAGGGCTCGCTCAACGCGCCGTCGCAGGGCTGCGCCAGCTTCCGCGGCGAACTCGCCACCCGGGCTCAACAGATCACCTTCGCGCCCGGCGGCGGGGCGGTCTCCAACGCCGGCGACCTGGGCTGGACCTGGGGCGAGGCCGACTGGACCGAGAACGCCCGGGCCCTTCGCGGGCATTATGTGCGGGTCTGGCAACGCCGGGCCGACGGCTGGAAGCTGGTGTTCGACCAGATCATCCCCGCTCCGCCGAAAAAGCCGGCTCCCCCCGCGCCCGAGCCGGCGGCCGAACCGGACGCTGATCCGGCCGCCGCGCCGGCGGTGGAGTCGCCGGACGCGACGAGCGAACCGGAAGCGGAGTCTGCGCCCCAGCCCGATCCGGAGGGGTGACGGCGGGCCAGGGCGTGCCTATGTGCCTGCTTCGGCGGCGCGCCCGGGTTTCCCCCGGCCGCCGCCTGAAGACCGCCAACCGGAGCCGACGCCCAAGTGACTGACTTTTCGCCCCGTGAGATCGTTTCCGAACTCGACCGCTTCGTTGTCGGCCACGCCGAGGCCAAGCGGGCCGTGGCCATCGCCCTGCGCAATCGCTGGCGCCGCCGCCATGCGCCGGAGGCCCTGCGCGACGAGATCACCCCGAAGAACATCCTGATGATCGGGCCCACGGGCGTGGGCAAGACCGAGATCGCCCGGCGTCTGGCCAGGCTGGCCCAGGCCCCGTTCCTCAAGGTCGAGGCGACCAAGTTCACCGAGGTCGGCTATGTCGGCCGCGACGTCGACCAGATCGTCCGCGATCTGGTGGAAGGCGCCATCGGCATGGTGCGCGACAAGCGCCGGGCCGCGGTCAAGGCCCGTGCCGAGGCCGCCGCCGAGGAGCGCATCCTCGACGCCCTGACCGGGCCGGGCAGCACGGCGGCCCGGGAAAGCTTCCGCGCCAAGCTGCGCAACGGCGAACTGAACGACCGGGAGGTCGAATTGCAGCTGGCCGACAACGCCAGTCCGTTCCAGGGCATGGACATTCCCGGCATGCCGGGCGGCTCGGTGGGCATGCTCAATCTGTCGGAGATGATGGGCAAGGCCTTCGGCGGCCGCACCCGCACCCACAAGACCACCGTCGCCGGGGCCTATGCGCCGTTGCTGGCCGAGGAAAGCGACAAGCTGCTCGACCAGGAAGCCCTGACCCAGGAGGCGCTGGAGCTGGCCGAGAACAGCGGCATCGTCTTCCTCGACGAGATCGACAAGGTGGCCAGCCGGTCCGATCGGTCCGGCGCCGACGTCTCCCGCGAGGGGGTGCAGCGCGACCTGCTGCCGCTGATCGAGGGCACGACGGTGGCCACCAAATACGGGCCGGTGAAGACCGACCACATCCTGTTCATCGCCTCGGGCGCGTTCCATGTCGCCAAGCCGTCGGACCTGCTGCCCGAGCTGCAGGGGCGACTGCCGATCCGGGTCGAGCTGAAGGCTCTGAGCCGGGATGACATGCGCCGGATCCTGACCGAGCCGGAGGCAAATCTGATCGTCCAGCAGCAGGCGCTGATCAAGACCGAGGGGGTCGAGCTGACCTTCACCGACGAGGCCATCGACGCCCTGGCCGACGCCGCCGTGGCGGTCAACGGCAGCGTCGAGAACATCGGGGCCCGGCGCCTGCAGACGGTGCTGGAGAAGGTGGTCGAGGAGATCAGCTTTACCGCCGGCGACAGCAGCGAGGCGGCCTTCACCATCGACGGCGCCTATGTGAAGGACAAGGTCGGCGCCCTGGCGGCCGATACCGACCTGAGCCGGTTCATTCTCTAGAGCAGGGTGCGGTCTTCAGGCGACGAACCGTCTGGCGGCGTCGGCCCGCACCGTGCGCAGGGTGGTCAGCAGGCGGGTCGCCGCCTCGGCCGACAGTCTGGCGGGATCGAAGGCGCCGCGCCTGGCCAGGGTGCGCGAAACCTCCTGGTCGACCATGCTGAGGGTGCGGGCGCACATGTCCCATTCCCGGAACAGCCGCTGCTCGGCCGGGCCGGCGCCCAGCACCTTGACCCCCTCGTGACGCGGGTCGCGTCCAATGCGGCCGAAGGCGGTCTGCACGGCCAGCGCGGGCCCCTCGAGCGCCTGCAGGAACCAGCCGTCGTGGCAGAACAGCAGGCCGGTGATGTTGTCGATGCGATTGTTGTCTATCGACCGGCGGATGATGGCCTCCACGCCGGTTTCCAGGTCCTCCGGCCGGAGCAGGCTGCGGCTGAAATAGACCAGTCGGTGCAGGGACCGGCTGCTGGGGCTGACGCTGGACATTGAAACTCCGCATTCTGGCGAAGGCGCAGAATGGACCAGGGCGGGTAAATAAACCGTCTGGAAACAGGGCCTTGCGCCAGGTCAGGCGCCGTATCGCTCGGTGCGGGCCCGGGCGATGGCCTCCCGCAGCGCCGCGCCGAGGGCCTCGCGCTCCGGCGGGCTGAGGGCCTTGCCGACGCTGCGGCGCTTTCCGGAGATGCGCAGACGCACCCGCATCTGATGCTCGCCCAGCTCTTCCAGGTCGACGTGGGTGAAGGCGGTCGGCGAGGTCCAGACCAGGCGACTGGCCTTCGGGTCTTCCTCGATCACCTCGACCCGCTCGGCGCTGACCCGCAGCCGCTCCCGGCGCTCGGCGGCCCGGAAGCTGGCCCGCAGCGCCAGATAGACCAGCAGGACATCCAGCCCGAGAAACATCGGGGCGGGCCAGGCCCCGATGGCGAAGAAGACGATGCTGACCATCGCCGCGGCGCCGCCCAGCATGCCGACCACGACCTTCAGCCCGAGCGAATTCATCGACCGGTTGGGGGCGATCACGGCGTCCATGTAGAGGGCGGCGGTCATGCGGCGGAGTATAGATCGCCCGTCGGCGCTGGCGAGCGCGACAGAAGCGCGCCGGGATGGAAAAAGCCGCCGCCTTGCCGCCCCGCTGCCCGGCGGCGCGTGGCATAAGGCGCGGGTGACTGATTCTCTCGATCAAGCCCGCGACATCCTGCGCCGCGTTTTCGGCCACGCCGATTTCCGGGGGCTGCAGGACCAGGTGATCACCGAGATTCTCGCCGGCCGCAACGCGGTGGCCGTGCTGCCGACCGGCGGCGGCAAGAGCGTCTGCTACCAGATCCCGGCCATGCTGCGACCGGGCCTGGGCCTTGTGGTCTCGCCGCTCATCGCCCTGATGAGCGATCAGGTGGCCTCTCTGAGGCAGGCGGGCGTGTCCGCGGCCCGCCTCGATTCCAACATCCCGCCCCACGAACGGGCCGAGGTCTGGCGCTCGATCGAGGCGGGGACCCTGGACCTGCTCTATGTCTCGCCCGAGGGGCTGTCGGCCGGCAATCTGATGGAGCGGCTGACCGAACTGAAGCTGTCGGTGATCGCCATCGACGAGGCCCACTGCGTCAGCCAGTGGGGCCATGACTTCAGGCCCGACTACCGGCTGCTGGGGCGTCTGGCGCACCATTTCCCCGGTGTGCCCCGCCTGGCTGTCACCGCCACCGCCGACGCCCGCACCCGCGAGGACATCCGCACCCAGCTGATGCTGGAGGACGCGGCCGAATTCGTCGACAGCTTTGCCCGGCCGGAACTGGCCCTGGCCGCCGAGCGCAAGAGCGGTCCGGCCCACAGACGGGTGCTGCAGCTGGTCGCCGAGCGGCCAGGCAAGTCGGGGGTGATCTACGCCGGCTCGCGCGACGGGGTGGAGACCCTGGCCGAGAAGCTGCGCGAGGCCGGGGTTCCGGCTTTGGCCTATCATGCCGGGCTTGAGAAGGACCTGCGCAGCCGGCGGCTGGAAGAGTTTCTCGAGGCCGACGCGGCGGTGATGGTGGCGACCATCGCCTTCGGCATGGGGGTCGACAAGCCCGACGTCCGCTTCGTCATCCATGCCGATCCGCCCGCCTCCATCGAGGCCTACTGGCAGGAGATCGGCCGGGCCGGGCGTGATGGCATGCCGGCCGACGGCATCACCCTCTACAGCGCCTCCGACATGGCCTGGGCCTTCCGCCGGCTCGACAGTCGCGACATGGCCCCGGAGGTGAAACAGGTCCAGGCCCGAAAGATCCGCCAGCTCTACGGCATGCTCGACGGCATGGCCTGCCGGGCGGCGGCGGTGCGGCGCTACTTCGGCGAGGACGGGGCCGAGCCCTGCGGCCAGTGCGACCTGTGCCTTGATCCGCCGGAATCGATCGACGCCACCGAGGCGGCGCAGAAGGCGCTTGCCGCCACCCACCGCCTGGGCGGGCGCTACGGCCGGGGGCGGCTGGTCGATCACCTGCTGGGCAAGACCAAGGACGTCTCGGACTTCGAGTCCGGCCTGTCGACTTGGGGTATCGGCAAGGAATACAGCCCCAATGGCTGGAAGGATCTGATCGACCAGCTGCTGTTCGAAGGGTTGCTGAAGGAAGACCCCAACGACGGCCGACCCTTGCTGGGGCTGGGCGCGGCGGAGGCGGTCAAGGCGGTGTATCGCGGCGAGCGACGGGTGGCCCTGCGCAAGCAGCCGGAGAAGCTGGACGCCTCAACCCGCTCTGGCCGGCCGCGCAAGCGGACCCGCGAGGCCCTGGCCAGCCTGCCGCCGGAAAGCGCCCATCTGTTCGAGGCCCTGCGCGGCTGGCGGCGCGACGAGGCTCATCGCCAGCATGTGCCGCCCTACGTCATCTTCCATGACGCCACCCTGGCCGAGATCGCCACCCGCCGTCCCGAAAGCCTGCCGGCCCTGGCTGCGGTGAGCGGGGTGGGCGAAGGCAAGCTGGAGCGCTACGGCGAGGCGGTGCTGACGGTGGTCAGGGCCAACTAAAGCTCGCGGACAGGCAGGCCAAGTTCCCGCGCGGCCTCGACCATTCGCAGGTCGAACGACGCCAGAGTCGCCCCCAGCCGCCGGCAAATGACCAGATGAAGCGCGTCGGGCGCCCTGAGCGGCGTGCCGATGGTCCGCAGAAGGGACCGCGCCTGCGTCGCGTCGTCCGCCGCGAGGACAGCGGCCGGGAGGGTTCCGGAAAGCCATTGATCCAGCCGCGTCTCGGCCACGGCCCGGTCATCGGCGGTGATTCTTCCCATGCGCTGCTGGATGCCGAGCGCCGAGGAAAACTCGGCGGCGGCCCAGCCGCTGGTCATCACCTCGGGTTGCAACTCCAGATAGGCCAGCGCCGCGCTGCTGTGATCATCCTCGACGATCAGGGAAACCAGCAGGCTGGTGTCGAGATAGTCGCTCAATAGCCGTCGTCGCGCATCTGGCGGATCAGGTCAGCGGCGCTGAACGGGGCGTCTGACCGGGGTTTGATCATGGTCCCGCGCACCAATCCGGCATCGAGCCGGCCCGTCTTTGGCCGGTGAGCCGTCAGATCAACGATCGGCTCGCCCCGCCGCGTGATCACAACCTCCTCGCCCTTGAGCGCAAGGTCGAGAAGTTTCGGCAGGTTGTTCTTGGCTTCCGCGACTGAGTAGGTAGTCATGGCCATCAAGATAGCTATCTTGATGGCCATCGTCCAGAGTCTGGCTAGACGTCCACCTCGGCGTCCAGGGCGTTGGTCTGGATGAACTCGCGGCGCGGCTCGACCAGATCCCCCATCAGACGGCTGAACATGTCGTCAGCGTCGTCGGCGTGGTTGACCCGGACCTGCAGCAGGGTGCGGGCGTCGGAGTCGAGGGTGGTTTCCCACAGCTGCTCCGGATTCATCTCGCCCAGGCCCTTGTAGCGTTGCATGGTCATGCCGCGACGGCCGGCGTCCATGATCGCATTGACCAGGTCGAGCGGCCCGCGAATGGTCTGGGTCTTGTCCTTGCGCCGGAAGGCAGCCGGGGCCGAGAAGATGGTCGACAGGGACTGGGCCCGTTCAGCCAGGCGGCGGCCATCGGCGGCGTGCAGGGTCTGGTCGTCGAGAACGATCTTCTCGGACACGCCGCGCTTGACCCGGCTGAAGGCGAATCCGAGGCCGTCGGCCGGCTCGCCGCTCCAGCCGCCGTCGCCTTCTTCCGCATACAGATCAAACCGGGCCGCGGCGGCGGCCGGATCGGGATTTTCGCCGAAAAGTCCGGCCAGGGCCGCTTGTTCGATGGCGAAGGCGGGCGCGCGCGCCGACAACCGCTCGATATTGGCGCGGGCCTGGCGGCAGGTCTGGACCAGGGCCAGCAGGTCCTGTCCGGTCATCCGCTCGCCGCTGGCCAGATCCAGCTCGGCCCCCTCGACGCCCTCGTCGGTGAGGAAGACCTCCATCTCGGCGTCGTCCTTGAGGTAGCGCGAGGAGCGGCCCTTGGTGGCTTTGTAGAGCGGCGGCTGGGCGATGTAGAGGTAGCCGCGCTCGATTACCTCCGGCATCTGACGATAGAAGAAGGTCAGGAGCAGGGTGCGGATGTGGGCGCCGTCGACGTCGGCGTCGGTCATGATGATGATGCGGTGATAGCGCATCTTGTCGATGTTGAAGTCGTCGCGGCCGATGCCGGCGCCCAGCGCCGTGATCAGGGTGCCGACCTGGTCGGAGCCCAGCATGCGGTCGAAGCGGGCCCGCTCGACGTTGAGGATCTTGCCGCGCAGGGGCAGGACGGCCTGGTTCTCGCGATTGCGCGCCTGTTTGGCGCTGCCGCCGGCGCTGTCGCCCTCGACGAGGAACAGTTCGGACTTGGCCGGGTCGCGTTCCTGACAGTCGGCCAGCTTGCCGGGCAGGTTGGTGATGTCCAGCGCGCTCTTGCGGCGGGTCAGTTCGCGGGCCTTGCGGGCCGCCTCCCGGGCGGCGGCGGCCTCGACCACCTTGCCGACCAGGATCTTGGCCTCGACGGGATGTTCCTCGAACCAGGTTGCGAGGCCTTCCTGCACCAGACCCTCGACGGCGGGGCGAACCTCGCTGGAGACCAGCTTGTCCTTGGTCTGGCTGGAGAACTTCGGATCCGGAACCTTGACCGACAGGACGCAGGTCAGGCCTTCACGGGCGTCCTCGCCGGTGACCGAGACCTTCTCCTTCTTGGCCATGCCGGAGCTCTCGATGTAGTTGCCCACCACCCGGGTCAGGGCGGCCCGGAAGGCCGCCAGGTGGGTGCCGCCATCCCGCTGGGGGATGTTGTTGGTGAAGCACAGCATCGTCTCGTGGTAGCTGTCGTTCCACCACAGGGCGAGGTCCAGCTGGACGTTCTCGCGCTGGCCGCGGATGATCATCGGCGTCTTGACCAGCGGTGTCTTGGCCTTGTCGAGATGGCGCACGAAGGCCTCGATGCCGCCCTCGTAATGCAGGATTTCCTCGTAGGGCTCGGCCCCGCGCAGATCCCGGAAATAGATGGTCACGCCGCTGTTGAGGAAGGCCAGCTCGCGCAGCCGGTGCTCCAAGGTCTTGCGGTCGAAATCGATGTGGCTGAACGTCGCCAGCGACGGCAGAAAGGTGACGATGGTGCCGGTCAGGGGCTCGCCGTTGTCCCGCTTGGGCGAGTCGCCGGTGATCTTCAGGGAGGTGACGGCGTCGCCGCGCTCGAAGCGCATTTCGTGCTGCTTGCCGTTGCGGTGGATCTTCAGTTCCAGATAGTCGCTGAGGGCGTTGACCACGGAAACCCCGACGCCGTGCAGGCCGCCGGAAACCTTGTAGCTGTTCTGGTCGAACTTACCGCCGGCGTGCAGCTGGGTCATAATGACCTCGGCCGCCGAGACGCCTTCGCTCTCGTGGATGTCGGTGGGGATGCCGCGACCATCGTCGCTGACCGTGGCCGAGCCATCGGCGTTGAGGATCACCTCGACCCGCGTCGCCCAGCCGGCGAGGGCCTCGTCGATGGCGTTATCGACCACCTCATAAACCATGTGGTGCAGGCCCGAGCCGTCATCGGTATCGCCGATGTACATGCCGGGGCGCTTGCGCACCGCGTCCAGGCCCTTGAGAACCTTGATGGAATCGGAGCCGTAGGCGGCGGCGCCTTCTTCGGCGGTCTGTTGGGCGAGGGGCGTCTTGTCCGGATTGATCTCCGGCGTATCGCCAGTCGTTTCGTCGGTCATTCAGTCGTCCAGAACGGTCAGGCCGGTCGGTTCCACGCGGAGACCCAGGGCCCGACCCTTGAAGGGGTCGAACAGCGAAGCGTCCGTGCCGGTGAGAAACACCTGCAGACCCAGCGCCGCGATTTCGTCCGCCAGGGCGGCCCGTCGAAACGGGTCCAGGTGGGCGGCGACTTCGTCCAGCAACAATACAGGATTCGGCGCGGAAAAGGCACGCGAAAGTCGCGCCGCCTGGGCCAAAACCAGGTTCAGAATCAAGGCTTTCTGCTCTCCGGTGGAACATTCCGCCGCCTGACGGTCCTTTTCGGCGTGAACCACGGCCAGATCGCCCCGGTGCGGACCGGTCAGACCCCGTCCGGCAGACGCGTCGCGCGGCCTTGAGGCGGCCAGGGCCTCGGCCAGCCGCGCCGCGATCGCCGCCTCGTCCAGCCCCTCGCCGGCCATCCGCTCCCAATCGCCGGTCAGCGACAGCCTTGCCCTCGGAAAGGGGCGGTCCTGGCGACTGTCGATCTCGGTCTGCAGGTCGGTCAGGGTTTCGGCCCGGGCGACGCTGAGGGCGGCGCCGTGCTCGGCCATTCGCCCTTCCAGCGCGCTCAGCCAGGCGGGGTCGGGGCTGCCGGCCTCATCGGTCAGCAATCGCACGCGTTCGCGGTGAGCCTTCTCGTAGGCCGAGGCATGGGCGGCATGCAGGGGCAAGGCGGCGAACACCAAGCGGTCGAAGAACCGCCGACGATCGCCCGCCGCCTCGAGAAACAATCGATCCTGCGCCGGGGTCAGCCAGACGGGGCGGATGTGGTCTGTCAGCCGCCCGGGCGGGACGCTGGTCCCCTCGATGCGGGTCAGGCGGCGGGCGGAGCCGGGGGTGTCTGTCCCGGTGCCAAGCTGGACCTCGTCCTCGCCGTCGGTGATCCGCGCCGCGACCGCCCAGGCGCGGCCGGTGGTCTCGCCCGGCTGCCGACGACCGACCTCGGCCAGGCTGGCGCCGCGCAGGCCCCGCCCCGGCGAGAGCAGGGAGATGGCTTCCAGCAGATTGGTCTTTCCCGCCCCGTTTGGCCCGGCCAGCCAGGCGCTGCGGCCGTGCGGCTCAAGCCGGCCGACGGCGTAGGACCGGAAATCGGTCAGGGTCAGGGAGGTGATGGCGGACGTGGTCAAGCGGTTCGGAGGTCTGAGGAAACCTCCCCTGAGGGAGAGGCCGGTCCCGCTCTGCGGGACCGGGTGAGGGTTTACGGTGGTTCAGCCGGAACCACAAAAAAGAACAGCGCCGGGAGCGCCCGGCGCCGTAACCGTCACCCTCCCACGCCTTTGGCGCGAGCCCCGCGCCCTCCCTCAGGGAGAGGGAATTTCAGGGGTGGTTGTTCGCATGGCGTCCCAGTTGAACAGGAAGTTGCGCTGTTCCGCCCAGGTCTGGCCGACGGCCTGATCGCCGATTAGGCAGACACTGGTGTGATAGAAGCCGACGCCGTCGGTGGTGCGGAAGCTGGCGCAGGTGCGGCCCCGCGCGGTCTTCCAGCGGCCGGCCTCGATATCACTCTCGTAGAAGCTTCCCGTCACCGTGCCGTCGGGGTTGAGGGTCAAGGTCATGGGCCTGGTGTAGGGCTCGTCCGGCCTGGCGGAGAGATCGACCGTCCAGACGCCGGCCAGGGTCGATTCAGCGGTCAAGGCGAGGGCGAAGACAAGGGCGATCATCGGCAGCTCCCGGCGGCTGACTGCAAACTGGAGCAGAAGGTGACGTTGGCAAGTCAATCAGGACCGCAGCCGGATCAGGTTATCTGCGATGTTTTGCAGCACGTCAGGGTCAACCGGTCGCAAACCCAGGCCCTCTTCGAAATCCCGAAGGACCCTTATGATAGCAATCGCGCTAGCTTGCGATCTGATTAAGGGAAGAATTTCTCGAACAACATCGTCGTATTCGTCCTCAGGGGTTCCAGGAAGCGGGTCCCAGTCGGCGTTCAGAATTTCCCTCGCGGCTTTCCAAAGCGGATCCACCGGAGGCGGTTCGCCAAAGAGGGAGGTTAGCCGCGGACCAATTGGCAGTTCGCTTTTTCGGCGAAACGGCCACATCGATATCACACCCGCAGCGGCATCAGCACGTACTTCACGCCGGCGTCGGTCGGGTCCAGCACCAGGGTCGGGCTGGCCGGGTCGGCGAATCGGAACTCGGCGATCTCGCCGTTGATCTGGCCGGCGACGTCGAGCAGGTAGCGGGCGTTGAAGCCGATCTCGAAGGGCTCGCCGTCGTAGTCGATCTCCAGCTCCTCGACGCCCTGGCCGGCTTCCATGTTGCGCACCGTCAGGGTCATGCGGCCGGTCTCGATGGCCAGCTTCACCGAGCGGCTCTTCTCGGCCGAGATGGTGGCGACGCGGTCGACGGCCTTGGCGAACAGGTCGGCGTCGACGGTCATGATCCGCTGGTTGTCGCGCGGGATGACCCGCAGATAGTCGGGGAAGGAGCCGTCGATGACCTTGCTGGTCAGGGCCGAGGCGCCGGCGAACTCGAACCGCACCTTCTGGGCGCTGACCTGGAAGCCGACCGATTCTCCGGCGTCCTCCAGCAGGCGGCGGGCCTCGTTGATGGTCTTGCGGGGGATGATCACCCCCGGCTGGCCGGCGGCGCCCTCGGGGGCCGGCATCTCGGCCAGGGCCAGACGGTGGCCGTCGGTGGCCACGGCGCGCAGCTTGGCCTCGCCGCCGTCCATCACCGTATGGACGTAGAGCCCGTTCAGGTAATAGCGGGTCTCCTCGGTGGAGATGGCGAAGCGGGTCTTGTCGATCAGCCGGATCAGCTCGGCGGCGTCGATCTGGATATGGGCCGACAGGCCGTCAGCGCTCATCACCGGGAAATCGCCGGCCGGCAGCACCGGCAGGTTGAACTTCGACCGTCCGGCCGAGATCAGCAGCCGCGGGTCCTCGCCCGAATAGGTCAGGGAGACGTCGGCCCCTTCCGGAAGCTTGCGGACGATTTCGTAGAGAGTGTGGGCCGGGGCGGTGATCTGGCCGGGGACGTCGACCTGGGCGGCGCCCTCATCGACGATTTCCATGTCCAGGTCTGTGGCCGAGAAGCTGACCTGCTCGCGGTCGGCCGAGAGCAGCACGTTGGACAGGATCGGGATGGTGTTGCGGCGCTCGACAACGCTCTGAACGTGGCCCAGGGCCTTCAGCAGCGCGGCGCGCTCGATGGTCAGCTTCATGTCTCGTCCGGCATCGGGGCGAATCGGACGCGAATTGCCGACCCGCCATCAAAGGTGGCCGCAGACATTAGCGGAAACCACGCGGCGGGGAAGAGCGGGCGGGCCTTCCGGCTGTGGAAACCACCGGCGGCCCGCCATTAAGCTGCGCGCCGATCAGGCCTTGGTGTCCAGCGCCTCGCCGCTGTGATCCTCATCGTGACCATAGGGGTTCGCGCCCCCGGCGGTCTGTTCCGGCTGTCCCACGCCCGAGCCCTTGGCCGCGACCACCACCATGGCCGGCCGAACCAGACGGCCGAACAGGGAGTAGCCCGCCTGCAGGGTCTTGATCACCGAGCCGGCGGCGGCCTCGGCCGACTCCTGCTCCATCATCGCCTGATGCAGGTGCGGGTCAAACTTGTCGCCGACGCCGGGGTCGACCTTTTTCAGGCCATTGCGCTCGAAGGCTTCGAGCAGTTTCTTCTCGGTCATCTCGACGCCGACGACGAAGGTCTTCACCGCCTGATCCTCGGCGTCGCGCGGCGCGAAGGCGGTCGCCTGGCCGAGGTTGTCGGCGGCGTCCAGCAGGTCGCGGGCGAACTTGGTGATGGCGTAGGCGCGGGCGTCGTTCATCTCACGCTCGGCTCTGCGCTTGGTGTTCTCGGCCTCGGCGGCGTAGCGCAGGGCCTGGTCCTTGAGGGCGGCGACCTCGGCCTTCAGCGCCTCGACCTCGCTGTCGAGACCGCCAACGTCGATGGTGTCGTCGTCCTGGATTTCGTTGGGCGCCTGTTCGTCACTCATACCTGTCTCATCCGTCCATCATCTGACCCAGCACCCTGGCGGTATAGTCCACCAACGGGATGACCCGGGCATAGTTGAGCCGCGCCGGACCGATCACGCCGATCGCGCCCAGCACCTTCTGTTGGCCCGACATATAGGGAGCCGCGATCACGGCGGAACCCGAAAGTGAAAACAGCCGCGTTTCGGCGCCGATGAAAATGCGCACCCCTTCCGCTTCCTTGACCCCGTCGAGCAGGCCGATCAGCTGTTCCTTCTGCTCCAGGTCCTCGAACAGGCGGCGGATGCGCTCCAGGTCCTCGGCAGCGCCGGCGTCGATCAGATTGGCCTGACCCCTGACGATCAGGGCGCGGGCGTCCTCGGTTCCCCCGCCCCAGGCGGCGAGGCCGTCCTCGACCAGGCGGGCGGCGACGGCGTCCAGCTCCCGGCGGGCCCGGTCCAGTTCGCCGCGCATCTCGTTGCGAGCCTCGCCCAGGGTGCGGCCGCGCAGCCGGGCGGCGAGGAAGTTGGAAGCCTCGGTCAGGGCCGCCGGGGTGATGCCGGGCGACAGTCGCATCAGGCGGTTCTCCACCGCCCCGTCCTCCAGCACGATGACCACCAGGGCCCGGTCGGGGCCGAGGGCGACGAACTCGACATGCTTGACCCCGGCCTCGCGGGATGGGGTCACCACCACCCCGGCCCCGCCGGCCAAGCCCGACAGGATGGCGCTGGCCTCGTTGAGGGCCTCCTCCATCGAGCCGCCCCGGGTCTTCAGCCGCCCCTCGATGGCGTTGCGTTCGGCCTCGCCGACGTCGCCCACCTCCAGCAGGCCGTCGACGAACAGCCGCAAGCCCGCGTGGGTCGGCATGCGGCCGGCGCTGACATGGGGGGCGTTGAGCAGGCCCAGGG
Source organism: Caulobacter sp. (assembly GCA_016125585.1). Taxonomy (GTDB): domain Bacteria; phylum Pseudomonadota; class Alphaproteobacteria; order Caulobacterales; family Caulobacteraceae; genus Caulobacter. The sequence goes on along the minus strand of WGLL01000001.1, from coordinate 183,977 downwards.
TGGCCAGATCCTGCATGGTGTTGCGGATCGAGGCCGGCGACAGGTGAACCCCGCCCTTGGAGATGGTGCGCGAGCCGACCGGCTCTCCGGTTTCCAGATAGCTTTCGACGATCCTGCGGAAGATGTCTCGGGCCCGACTGTCGAGATCGGACAGGCTGGGCGATTGGGAAAGGCCGGGAAGGAGGGCGCTCATGAGGTCCTGATCCTGGCGCCGGTGGACGCGGCCGCCTGCATACAGGATAAGCCGCCCACCTTCGGGCGCAAGGCGCGCCCGCTCCGAGCCCAAAGAGATGCCCATGCGCCCGTCAGACCGCCAGCCCGACCAGCTCCGCAAAATCACCCTGGAGACCGCGGTCAACCGCTATGCCGAGGGCAGCTGCCTGATCACCGCCGGCCACACCAAGGTGCTGGTCACGGCCAGTGTCGAGACCGGCGTGCCGGGCTGGATGCGCGGCAAGGGCGCCGGCTGGGTCACCGCCGAATACGGCATGCTGCCCCGCGCCACCCACACCCGCAGCCGCCGCGAGGCCGCCCAGGGCAAGCAGTCGGGCCGCACCCAGGAGATCCAGCGGCTGATCGGCCGCTCCCTGCGGGCGGTGGTCGACATGAAGGCGCTGGGCGAGCGGCAGATCGTGCTCGACTGCGATGTGGTTCAGGCCGACGGCGGCACCCGCACCGCGGCCATCACCGGCGCCTGGGTCGCCCTGCGGTTGGCGACCAAATACCTGCTGGACGAAGGGGTGCTGACCACCGACCCGATCATCGACCAGGTGGCGGCGGTGTCCTGCGGGGTGTTCGCCAATGTGCCGGTCCTGGACCTCGACTATGAGGAGGATTCGGCGGCCGAGGCCGACTGCAACTTCGTGCTGACCGGCGCCGGCGACATCGTCGAGATCCAGGCCACCGGCGAGAAGCGCGGCTTCACCCGGGGCGAGTTCGAGTCCCTCTACGGCCTGGCCGAAAAGGGCATCGGCGAGCTGTTCGCCCTGCAACGGGCGGCCTGCGGACTCTAGAGTCGCAGGCTTTCAGGTCAGGGCCAGCAGCGCCAGGCCCGCCGCGCCGACGATGATCCGCCAGACTCCGAACGGGGCCAGGCCGTAGCGGTCGATGAAGCCCAGCATCAGCTTGATGACCACGGCCCCGGCGAGGAAGGAGACCACGAAGCCGATGGCGATGACGCCCAGGCCGTCGGCGTGGGCGAGAATCTGGTCGTGGCTCTTGATCAGGTCCAGGGCGAAGGCGCCGACCATGGTCGGGATGGCCAAGAAGAAGCTGAACTCCGCCGCCGCCCGCTTTTCCATCCGCATCAGCATGCCGCCGACGATGGTGGCGCCCGAGCGGGAGACGCCGGGGATCATCGCCAGACACTGCAACAGGCCGACCCCGAGGGCGGTCCACAGCGGCGTCTTCATGGCGTCGGGAAAACGCGGCTCGGGCCGCCAGCGGTCGATGACCAGCAGGACGACGCCGCCGACGATCAACGACCAGCAGACGATCACCGGGTCGAACAGCACCTGCTTGATGAAGTCGTGGAAGGCCAGCCCCAGCACCACCGCCGGCAGGAAGGCGATAAGCACGCTGAGGGCGAAGCGGCGGTCCTCGGGGCGGGTCGGCAGGCCGATCAGCACCTTCCACAGCCGCTGGAAGTAGAGAACCACCACCGCCAGGATGGCGCCCAGCTGAATCATCACCGCGAAGGTGTCCCAGAAGCCGTCTTCCAGACCCAGGACCCGGTTGGCCAGCAGCAGGTGGCCGGTTGAGGAGACCGGGATGAACTCCGTCAGCCCCTCGACCAGACCCAGGATGATTGCGGACAGCCAGTCAGGCATTGGGGCGACCCTTGTTGAGAACCTTGGGTCCGCTTGTCACGGGATGCGGCGTTGCTGGCAAGAGCGGTCTCGGCCGCGCAGGCAAAAAGCGGCGAAAATCCTTATGGTCTACAAACAAGACTATAATTGCCTTGAGGTGGATCAATTTCTGCTCAGAGCGACAGCGCCAAGGCAATACCAGTCAATAAAATTGACGATGGCATTCTTGTTGCGCGGCCGAGGCTCTATGAGGCGTTTCGCGCAATTTTAGACCCCTGAAGGCACGACATCCTCATGGCCGAGCGGATGCTCAAGTTCACCGTCATTGACCGCCGCACGCCCGAGAAGCGGGACGCGGCCGTGCGCGACAAGGATTTCCACGAGATCTACGCCGATTTCATCGACGCCAAGGCCGAAGAACAGGCCTCGCGCTGTTCGCAGTGCGGCATTCCCTTCTGTCAGACCCATTGCCCCCTGCACAACAACATCCCCGACTGGCTGCGGATGACCGCGGCCGGGCGGCTGGAAGAGGCCTATCAGCTGTCGCAGGCGACCAACGCCATGCCCGAGATCTGCGGCCGCATCTGTCCGCAGGACCGGCTGTGCGAGGGCAACTGCGTGATCGAGCAGTCGGGCCACGGCACCGTCACCATCGGGGCCGTCGAACGCTACCTGTCGGACAAGGCCTGGGAAGAAGGCTGGGTGCCGCCCCTGCGCCCCCTGACGCGGCGCGACCAGACGGTCGGCATCGTCGGGGCGGGGCCGGCCGGGCTGGCCGCCGCCGAACGGCTGCGCGAACAGGGCTATGGCGTCACCATCTATGACCGCCACGACCGTCCCGGCGGCCTGCTGATCTATGGCATCCCCGGCTTCAAGCTGGAGAAGGACGTCGTCGCCCGCCGCACCGACCGGCTGGCCGAGGGCGGGGTCGAGTTCCGGATGAACTTCGAGGTCGGGCGTGACGCCACCCTGGCGCAGCTGCGCGAGAAGCATGACGCCGTGCTGCTGGCCACCGGCGTCTATGCGGCCAAGGACCTGCCGGTTCCGGGAACCGGGGCGATGGGTGTGGTCGCCGCCCTCGACTATCTGACCGCCTCCAACCGCAAGGGTCTCGGCGATGAGGTTCCGGCCTTCGACAGCGGCGAGCTGGACGCCGAGAGCAAGAATGTGGTGGTCATCGGCGGCGGCGATACGGCCATGGACTGTGTCCGCACCGCCATCCGTCAGGGCGCGGCCTCGGTGACCTGCCTGTATCGCCGGGACCGCGAGAACATGCCCGGCTCCCTGCGCGAAGTCGCCAACGCCGAGGAAGAGGGCGTGGTCTTTGAATGGCTGGCCGGTCCCCGGGCCGTGCTTGGCGGGGCCGGCATGGCCGAGGGCGTCCGCGCCAGCCGCATGCGCCTGGGACCCGCCGATTCCACCGGTCGCCAGAGCCCCGAGCCGGTCGAGAACGGCGACTTCGATCTGAAGGCCGATCTGGTGATCAAGGCGCTGGGCTTTGATCCGGAGGACCTGCCGACCGCATTCGACGCGCCTGACCTCGAGGTCAGCCGGGCCGGGACGGTGAAGATCGACCGCCGCAGCAAGCAGACCAGCCTGCCGGGCGTCTATGCGGCTGGCGACATCGCCCGGGGCGCCAGCCTGGTGGTCTGGGCCATCCGCGACGGTTTCGATGCCGCGGCGGCGATCCACAAGCAGTTGTCGGCCGCGCCGGCCCTGGTCGCGGCGGAGTAGGGGCGATGATCGTCCATATCCAGGCCGCCGGTGCGACCCCTCATCCGTCGGCTACGCCGACACCTTCTCCCGCAAGGGGAGAAGGGCGCCCAGAGGCGAATTTTCTGAAAGCCTGCGCTCATGTCTGAAGTTCACGACCGTTACCTCAAGAACCGCCAGCTCCTGATCGACGGTCATGCCTATGACCCGGCCTCGGAGCGGGACAACTGCGGCGTCGGCCTGGTCTGCGCCATTGACGGCAAGCCGCGCCGCGAGGTCGTCGAGCTGGCCATCAAGGCCCTGAAGGCCATCTGGCACCGGGGCGCGGTCGACGCCGACGGCAAGACCGGCGACGGGGCCGGCATTCTGGTCTCGGTGCCGGGCGCCTTCTTCCAGGAGCAGGTGGCCAACACCGGCCACAAGCTGCGGCCGGGCCCGATCGCCGTGGGCCAGGTGTTCCTGCCGCGCACCGATCTGCGCGCCCAGGAAGCGGCGCGGACCATCGTCGAGAGCGAGGCCCTGCGCTTTGGATTCTACATCTACGGCTGGCGTCAGGTGCCGGTCGACACCTCGGTGATCGGCGAGAAGGCCAACGCCACCCGGCCCGAGATCGAGCAGATCATGCTGTCGCCGCCGCCCGGTCTGGACGGCGAGGCGCTGGAACGCGCCCTGTTCCTGGCCCGCAAGCGCATCGAGCGCCGGGTGGCCGCCGCCGCCATCCAGGACTTCTATCTGTGCTCCCTGTCTGCCCGGTCGCTGATCTACAAGGGCATGTTCCTCGCCGAGAGCATCGACGCCTTCTATCCCGACCTTCGCGACGACCGTTTCGAGGCCGCGGTGGCCATCTTCCACCAGCGCTATTCGACCAACACCTTCCCGCAATGGCGTCTGGCCCAGCCGTTCCGGATGCTGGCCCACAACGGCGAGATCAACACCCTCAAGGGCAACAAGAACTGGATGCGGAGCCACGAGATCCGCATGGCCGCCCAGGCGTTCGGCGAGTTCGGCGACGATATCCGGCCGGTGATCCAGGCGGGCGGCTCCGACAGCTCGGCCCTGGACAACACCTTTGAGGTCCTGGTGCGGGCCGGCCGCGACGCGCCGATGGCCAAGGCGCTGCTGGTGCCGGAAGCCTGGAACACCAAGACCGAGGCCCAGATGAAGGCCTCCCACAAAGCCCTCTATTCCTACTGCAACGCGGTGATGGAGCCGTGGGACGGCCCGGCCGCCCTGTGCGCCACCGATGGCCGCTGGGTCGTGGCCGGCAAGGACCGCAACGGTCTGCGGCCGCTGCGGGCGGCGATGACCGATGACGGCCTGTTGATCGTCGGCTCGGAAGCCGGGATGTGCGGCGTGCCCGACGAGCGGATCAGCCGCAAACTGACCATCCATCCCGGCCGGATGATCGCCGTCGATCTGACCGAGGGCCGGATGTTCGGCGAGGAGGAGATCATCGACGAGCTGGCCGAACGTCATCCGTATACGGAATGGCTCGGCAACATGGTCAATCTGGAAGAGCAGATCGCGCCGGGTCCCGAACCCCGACGTTGCGGCCGCGAGGAGCTGACCCGGCGCCAGACGGCGGCCGGCTACAGTCTCGAGGACCTCGAGATGGTGCTGGCGCCGATGGTCGAGGACGGCAAGGAGGCGGTCGGCTCGATGGGCGACGATGCGCCGCTGGCGGTGCTGTCGGACCAGTACCGGCCCCTCAGCCACTTCTTCCGCCAGAACTTCAGCCAGGTGACCAACCCGCCGATCGATCCCTTGCGGGAAACCGGCGTGATGAGCCTCAAGACCCGGTTCAAGAACCTCGGCAACATCCTGGCCCAGGACGAAACCCAGACGGACGTCTACGTCCTCGACAGCCCGGTGCTGACCACCGGCATGTACGAGCGCATCCTCGGCTACATCGGCGAGAAGAACCTGGCGGTCATCGACTGCACCATGCTGCTGCCGGCGGCGGAGGCCCGGCCGGGCGACGCGCTGCGGGCGGCCCTCGACCGGGTCAAGGCCGAGGCCGAGGACGCGGCCCTGCGCGGCTGCGCCACCATTGTCCTGACCGATACCGAAAGCGGGCCCGAGCGGGTCGGCCTGCCGATGATCCTGGCCACGGCCGGGGTCCACGCCCACCTCGTCGACAAGGGCCTGCGCTCCTACGTCTCCATCATCGTCCGTTCGGCCGAGTGCATGGACACCCACTACTTCGCGGTGCTGGTCGGGGTCGGGGCGACGGCGGTCAACGCCTGGCTGGCCCAGGAAAGCTTCCAGGACCGCCTCGAGCGCGGCCTGATGGGCGAGCTGACCCTTCGCGACGTCTGCATCAACTTCAAGACCGCCATCGAGCAGGGCCTGCTGAAGATCATCTCCAAGATGGGGATCGCCGTGATCTCCAGCTATCGCGGCGGCTACAACTTCGAGGCCATGGGGCTGTCGCGGTCGCTGGCGGACGAGTTCTTCCCGGGCATGCCCTCGCGCATCTCCGGGATCGGCCTGGCCGGGATCGAGGCCAAGTCGGTGGAAATCCATCGCCGCGCCTGGGAACAGTCTGCCATCGCCCTGCCGGTCGGCGGCTTCTACAAGGCGAGGCGTTCGGGCGAGACGCACGCCTTCGAGGCCCGTCTGGTCCACACCCTGCAGCTGGCCTGCGACACCGGCGACTATGAGGCCTACCGCCGCTGGAGCGCCGGCCTGGCGCGGCAGAAGGCCAGCCAGCCGCGGCATCTGCTCGATTTCCGCTCGCGCCGGTCCGCCGTCGACCTAGACGAGGTCGAGAGCGTCAACGAGATCCGCAAGCGCTTTGTCACCCCGGGCATGAGCCTCGGCGCCCTGGGCCCTGAGGCCCACGGCATGCTCAACATCGCCATGAACCGCATCGGGGCCAAGTCGGTCTCGGGCGAGGGCGGCGAGGACCGGGCCCGCTACCGGCCCCTGCCCAACGGCGACAATCCCAACAGCGCCATCAAGCAGGTGGCGTCAGGGCGGTTCGGGGTTACGGCCGAGTATCTGAACGAGTGCCGCGAGATCGAGATCAAGGTCGCCCAGGGCGCCAAGCCCGGCGAGGGCGGCCAGCTGCCCGGCTTCAAGGTCACCGAGATGATCGCCCGGCTGCGTCACGCCACGCCCGGGGTGATGCTGATTAGCCCGCCGCCGCACCACGACATCTATTCGATCGAGGACCTGGCGCAGCTGATCTACGACCTCAAGCAGATCAATCCGGACGCCCGGGTGACGGTCAAGCTGGTGTCGATGACCGGCATCGGGGCGATCGCCGCCGGGGTCGCCAAGGCCAAGGCCGACGTCATCCTGATCGCCGGCAACGTCGGCGGCACCGGGGCCAGCCCGCAGACCTCGATCAAATACGCCGGCTCGCCCTGGGAGCTGGGTCTCAGCGAGGCCAATCAGGTCCTGACCCTGAACAACCTGCGCCATCACGTCACCCTGCGCACCGACGGCGGCATCCGCACCGGCCGCGACGTGGTGATGGCGGCGATGCTGGGGGCCGAGGAGTTCGGCATCGGCACCGCCTCCCTGGTGGCCATGGGCTGCATCATGGTCCGCCAGTGCCATTCCAACACCTGCCCGGTGGGGGTCTGCACCCAGGACGAGGCCCTGCGCGCCAAGTTCACCGGCACGCCGGAGAAGGTGATCAACCTGTTCACCTTCATCGCCGAGGAGGTGCGGGAAATCCTCGCCGAACTGGGCTTCCGCTCGCTGCTGGAAGTGGTCGGCCGCACCGACCTGCTGGCCCAGGTCAGCCGGGGCGGCGAGCATCTCGATGACCTCGACCTCAACCCGCTGCTGGTCCGGGCCGACCCGGGCGACAATCCGCCCTATTCGACGGTCGTCGGCCGCAACGCCGTGCCCGACACCCTCGACGCCCAGATCGTCCGCGATGCGGCGCCGCTGCTGACCCGCGGCGAGAAGATGCAGCTGACCTATACGGTGCGGAACACCGCCCGGGCCATCGGGGCGCGCATCTCCAGCCACATCGTCCGCAAGTTCGGCATGAGCGCCTTGCCGGCCGGGCATCTGACCCTGGAGCTGAAGGGCTCCGCCGGCCAGAGCCTGGGCGCCTTCGCGGTCCGGGGTCTGCGCATTGTGCTGACCGGGGAGGCCAACGACTATGTCGGCAAGGGCCTCTCCGGCGCGACCATCATCATCAAGCCTTCGCGTCATCTGGTGGCGCCGGAGAGCAACATCATCCTCGGCAACACCGTCCTCTATGGCGCGACGGCCGGCCGGCTGTTCGCCGCCGGCCAGGCCGGCGAGCGGTTCGCGGTGCGCAACAGCGGGGCGACAACGGTGGTCGAGGGCGTCGGCTCCAACGGCTGCGAGTATATGACCGGCGGCACGGCGGTGGTCCTGGGACCGGTCGGCGACAACTTCGCCGCCGGCATGACCGGGGGCATGGCCTTCGTGCTGGATCTTGCCGATCGCTTCGAAAACTGCGTCAATCCCGAGAGCGTGGTGTTTCAGCGCCTGGCCTCGCCGCACTGGGAAGAGGTGCTGCGCAAGCTGGTCCGGGAACACGCCCATGAGACCGGATCGGCCTTCGCCGAGGGCCTCCTGCGCGACTGGGACCGGGTGCGCGACGCCTTCTGGCAGGTCTGTCCCAAGGAGATGGTCAGCCGCATCGACCATCCCCTGACGGCGGACGAGCCGGTTCCGGAGCGGGCCTGAGGCGCGGAGCGGGCCGGGTTCAGTCCTGGCCGCCGACGACCGGTCCCACATACCGGGCCCGGGGGCGGATAAGCCGGCCGCCGGCGCCTTCCTCGACCGCATGGGCGATCCAGCCGGCGGTGCGGGCGACGGCGAACAGCAGGAAGGGGGCGTCGGAGGGAAGCTCCAGCGCCTCCGCCATCGCCACCAGGGCAAAATCGATGTTGGCCCGTTCTCCGGTCCCGGCCTCGACCGCCTGGCGCAGGGCGGCCAGATCGGCTGTCGGCGGACAGATAGCCAGCAGGGCCGCGGCCCTTGGATCGCCTTCCGGATAGAGGGGGTGGCCAAAGCCGGGGGTCGGGGCGGCGCGCGCCTGCCGCCCCGCCACCGTGGCTGTCGGCCCGATGCGGCGGGATTCCTCGATCAGGTTCTCAACCCGGGCCGCCATGCCGCCGTGCAGGGGCCCACTGAGGGCGCACAGTCCGGCCAGGGCCGCCGCTGACAGGCCCGCCCCGGTCGAGGCGGCGACGCGCGCGGCGAAGGTCGAGGCGTTGAGTTCGTGATCGGCCAGCAGGACCAGGGCGGCGCGCAGGATGTCGCCCACCGCCTCATCGCGGCCCCAGGCCCTGGCGAGGCGTTGATGAATGGCCCCCGCTCCGCTTTCCCCGGCCACCGCGTCGGCCGCCAGATCCAGCAGGCCCGCGCCTTCCATGGCCAGGGCCAGGGGCGCCCGGCCCCCGGCCGGCGGCTCCTCCGCCGCCCGGGCCGCCAGGGCGGCGAACAGCCGGGCCCGAGGCGAGGCGAGGGCGGGCGGCGGCGTTCGCGTCAGGGTCTTGAGGGCCGCGCCATGGCCGCCGCGCAGCAGACGCGCCACCGCCTCCAGGGTCTGGGTCCGGGCCAGGTCGGCGGCGTCGCGGCCGCGATACCACAACCGGCCGCCTGCGATGGTGGTGATGGCGCTGGACAGCACCGGCTCGCCCCAGGCAATCGCGCCTTCAGCCACCGCGGACGCCTTGCGGCCCCGGGCCCGCCGCTCGGCCAGGCCGCCGATGTCCGCGGCGCGATAGAGGCTGCGGCGCGGATCGGACGGATCCCCGCGGGCCTCGATCCGTCCCCGGCTGACGTAGGCGTAGAGGGTCTGGGGTCGCACCCCCAGTCGCGCCAGAGCCGCTTCGCGGCTAATCCAGTCCTCAGACATTGATTATATTGATCAAGATTGACGATCTCGACATTGGGCGCGATCTGACCGGCACACGCAAGAGGGAAGAGAAAGGAAAATCAGATGTCCGAAGGTCTGGATGACGTCGTCGCCGCCCGCACTGTGCTGTCGGAGGTTGACGGCCAGGCCGGCCGGCTGGTGATCCGCGGCTGGACGCTGGATCAACTGGTCGGCCGCACCCGCTTCGAAGAGGTGGTCCGATTGCTGTTCGACGGTTTCTTCGAGGACCTGCCGGAGGATCTGACCGCCGCCCTCGGCGCCGCCCGGGCGGAGGTCTTCTCCGCGGTCGGAGCCATCGATGACCGGCTGCTGGATCTGGAGCCGGTCGAGGCGATGCGGGCCCTCACCGCCCGTCTGCCGGACGGCGACGATCTGGCCACGGCCCTGCGGCTGCTGGCGGCCCCGGCCGTCTTCACCCCGGCGATCCTGAGGCTGCAGGCCGGCGACTCCCCGGTCGCCCCCGATCCCTCGCTGGGTCATTCGGCCGACATCCTGCGGATGCTGCACGCCCGCCCCGCCGCGGCGGGCCAGGCCGAAGCCCTGGACGCCTATCTGGTCACCGTCTGCGACCATGGCCTCAACGCCTCGACATTCGCCGCCCGGGTGGTGGCCTCGACACGGGCCGGCCTGACCAGCGCCGTCCTGGCCGGCATCTCTGCCCTGAAGGGGCCGCTTCACGGGGGCGCGCCGGGCCCGGTGATCGAGATGCTCGACGCCATCGGCAAGCCCGCCAACGCCCGGCCCTGGATCGAGGCGGCCCTGGCCCGGGGCGACCGGCTGATGGGCTTTGGCCACCGCATCTACCGGGTGCGCGATCCCCGGGCCGATGCGCTGAAAGGCGCCGTACGGCGCCTCGCAGACCAGTCCAGCAGCCTGCCGGGCCGGATCGCCTTCGCCGAGGCTGTTGAGGCGGCCGCCCTGGCCATCCTCAAGGCCCATCGACCCGATCGGCCCCTCGACGTCAATGTCGAGTTCTTCACCGCCCTTCTGCTGGAAGCCCTGGCCTTCCCGCCGAACGCCTTCACGGCCGTTTTCGCCATGGGCCGCACCGCCGGCTGGCTGGCCCACGCCCGCGAGCAGCTGGCGGGCGGACGCCTGATCCGGCCGCAGTCGGTCTATGTCGGCCCGACCCCGCTGAAGGCCGCCTGATCGCGAGTCGTTCGCGCTGGGGAATGGCGGCGGGACTGGCTAAAGCAGGACCATGAGCGCGCACCATCACGCCAATGGCTCCCTGCCTGAAACCCTGCTGCTGACCCGGCGGATCACCACCCTGTCGGTGGCTGTTGCGGCGATGCTGATCATCGCCAAGACGGTCGTCTGGGTGATGAGCGGGTCGGTCGCCCTGCTGGCGTCGCTGGCAGACTCCGGTCTCGACCTGGTGGCGTCGCTGATCACCTTCTATGCGGTGCGCTATGCGGCCGAACCGCCGGACGCCGAGCACCGTTTCGGCCACGGCAAGGCCGAGGCCTTTTCCAGCCTGGTGCAGGGGGGATTGGTGTTCGCCTCGGCCGCCCTGGTCGGCCAGGAGGCGGTCAGCCATCTGCTGGCGCCCAAACCGGTGCAGGCCGGCGGCTGGGCCATGGGCGTCATGGGCCTGTCGATGATCATGACCCTGGTGCTGATCCAGGCCCAGACGGCGGTGCTGAAGAAGACAAGCTCGGTCGCCGTTTCCGGAGATCGCGCCCACTACGCCGCCGACCTGGCCGGCAACGCCGCCGCCCTGATCGGCATCGCCGGGGCCAGCCTGCTGGGCCTGCCAATTCTCGACGCGCTCGCCGGACTGCTGGTTGCTGTCTGGCTGTTGTGGGGCGCGATCGGCGTGTTCCGCGACGCCTCCCGCCAGCTGATGGATCACGAACTGCCTGACGCCGACCGCGAGCGGATCAGGGCGCTGATGCTGTCGGACCCCGGTGTGCGCGGCGTTCACCAGCTGCGCACCCGCGCCTCGGGCCCCTACGTCCACATCCAGATGCACGCCGACCTGGATCCCGATCTCAGCCTCGAGGCGGCGCACCAGATCATGGTCGCGGCCGAGAACCGGGTGCTGGAGGCCTATCCGGCCGCAGACATCATCATCCACCCCGACCCGCGCGGCCGGGCCGAGCCGCACGGCGGCGCGTTCGGCGAAAAGAAGCTTGAGGAATCGGCGAACGCGGGAACGCGGTAAACGCGGTCTTAATCCGACCGGGCGCATGAGCAACGATGATTCGCCCACCCCCGGCCCAGCCATGAGCGTCGACCGCGTCCTCTACCACTTTCCCCTCGACCCGGCGTCCCGCCAGGTGCGGCTGGCGCTGGGCGAAAAGCGCCTGTCGTTCAGCGATCACATCGTCCGCTACTGGGAAGGGCCCGATGACCTGATGGCCCTCAATCCCTCCGGCGTGCCGCCGGTGCTGATCGAGACCGGGCCGCGCGGACGGCTGGTGGTCTGCGAGGCGCGCGCCATCCTGGAGCACCTGGAAGAGACCTCGCCGGAGCCGCCCCTGATGGGACGGGATCCCGCCGAACGGGCCGAGGCCCGGCGGTTGATGCAATGGTTCGACCGCAAGTTCGACTTCGAGGTCGCCGGCCTGCTGCTGCATGAAAAGATGGAAAAGCGGCTGCTGGGGCTGGGCGCCCCGGCCCTGGCCAATCTTCGCGCCGGCCGCGATGGTCTGCGCACCCATCTGAAGTATCTGGAGATCCTGCTGCGCGACCGCGACTGGCTGGCCGGCCGCCGCGTCAGCCTCGCCGACTTCGCCGCCGCCGCCTACATCTCGGTGATCGATTATTTCGGCGACGTGCCCTGGCGAGATTTTCCGGCGGCCGGCACCTGGTACATGAAGCTCAAGTCCAGGCCCTGCTTCCGGCCCCTGCTGGCCGACCGCTGGCCGGGCCTGGCGCCGGCGGCCCACTACGACGATCTGGACTTCTAGGCTCGCTCCCGTCTTAAGGACGGCCCATGGCCGACCCCGTCACCCTGATCCGTCAACGCGCCGCCGGCATGGGGTTCGATGTCTGCGGCTTCGCGCCGGCCGCGGCGCCCTGGCCGGCTGGTGAGCGGCTCGAGACCTTCGTCGCCGAGGGGCGTCACGGCTCGATGACCTGGATGGAGGAGACGCTGGAGCGGCGGCGTCATCCGACCGGCATGTGGCCGCAGGCGCGAACGGCGGTGATGCTGGGTCTCAACTACGGGCCGGAAGGTGATCCGATGGCCGGTCTGGCCCGCCGGGACCGTGGCCTGATCAGCGCCTATGCCCGGGGCGACGACTACCACCTCCTGATCAAGGGCCGCATCAAGCAGCTGGCGGGCTGGATGAAGGCGAAATTCGGCGGCGAGGTGAAGGCTTTTGTCGATACCGCTCCCCTGATGGAAAAGCCCCTGGCCCAGCTGGCCGGGCTCGGCTGGCAGGGCAAGCATACCAATCTGGTCTCCCGGGACCTGGGCAGCTGGCTGTTCCTGGGCAGCGTCCTGACCACCCTGGACCTGCCGCTGGATACGCCCGAGGAAGACCGCTGCGGCAGTTGCCGGGCCTGCCTCGACATCTGTCCGACGGCGGCCTTTCCGGCCCCCTATCAGATCGATGCCCGGCGCTGCATTTCCTATCTGACCATTGAGCATGAGGGCCCGGTGGACCCGGCCCTGCGGCCGGCGCTCGGCAACCGCATCTATGGCTGCGATGACTGTCTGGCGGTCTGTCCGTGGAACAAGTTCGCGGCGGTGTCGGGCGAGGCCCAGCTGCATGCCCGGGCCGAGCTGGACCAGCCGGCGCTGGTCGATCTGGCCGTCCTCGACGACAGGGGGTTCCGCACCCTGTTCCGGCGCAGCCCGATCAAGCGCATCGGTCGCGACCGGTTTGTCCGCAACGTGCTCTACGCCCTGGGCAACAGCGGTGACGCGGCGTTGGCGCCGGCCGTCGAGGCGCGGCTGTCCGACGCCTCGCCCCTGGTGCGCGGCGCCGCGGTCTGGGCGTTGCGGCGACTGGATCCGGCGCGGGCGGCGATGCTGCGCCCAGAGGCGGAGGCGGAGGCGGAGGCGCACCCGGACGTGCAAGCCGAATGGACGGCCCCCCTGTCGACCTGAGCCGCTCCGGAGAGGCTAGTAGGCGCCTTCCGGGGTCGCCGCGAACTGGCCGCCCTTGCGGTAGCGGGCCAGATAGGCCGGCACGATGGCCTCGATGGACTTCGGGGTCAGGCCGAAGGCCTCCATACCGGCGGCGCCCGGCGAGACGACATTGTCATGCCGCAGCAGCTCGACCTGGTCGCGGGTGATCGGCGGCGGCAGGAGCAGGGCGACGACATCCCCGGCCAGACCCATCAGTTGGGCGAGGGGCAGGGGAACCGGCGCGAGGATCCGGGCCCGGCCGGTCTCGGTCAGGATGAAGCTCATCAGGTCGCGGAAGCTGTAGACGGCCGGCCCGCCCAGTTCGAAGGTCTGGCCGGCGTAGCCGTCATCGGCCGCGGCCATGGCGACGGCGGCGGCGACATCGCCGACGTAGACCGGCTGCATCAGGGTCTTGCCGCCGCCGATCAGCGGCAGGGCGGGGCTGATCGCGGCCATCTGGCCGAAACGATTGAAGAAGCTGTCTTCCTGGCCGAACACGATGGAGGGGCGGATGATGGTGGCCGCGGGAAACGCCTCGCGCACGGCCGCCTCGCCCTCGGCCTTGGTCCGGGCGTAGCGGGATGCGGAGTCAAGGTCGGCGCCGATGGCGGAGACCTGCACCAGTCGGCGGACGCCAGCCTCGGCGGCGGCCCGGGCGACCGCGCCGGCGCCCTCGGCATGGACATCGGCGAACCGCTGGCGGCCGCTCTCATACAGCAACCCGACCAGATTGACGCAGGCCTCGGCGCCGACCAGGGCGCGGGCGATCGAGGCGTCGTCGCGGACATTGGCCTGGACCACTTCGATCTGGCCGACGTCGCCCAGCATCCGCAGACGATAGCCGCGGCCCGGCTGGCGCACGGCGACGCGAATCCGCAGGCCCTTTCGGGCCAGGGCGCGAACCACCTGACGACCGATGAAACCCGTTCCGCCGAAAACCGTAACCAGACCCTGCATGGCGCTCTTTGTCCCTTGTAACGGCCCGGGCTTAGACGACCCGGAGGCTTATCGCAATCTCGGCCATTGACCGGCCCCCGATGAGGCCATATGAAGCGCGCCTTCGCGGCGATCCGGATGCGGATCGAGGCGGGCCCAGGTGGCGGAATTGGTAGACGCGCTGGCTTCAGGTGCCAGTGACTTAACGGTCGTGGAGGTTCGAGTCCTCTCCTGGGCACCACCCCTTAAAAATCTGAACTGACTTCCCGGCAGCGGGGAGCGGGCCCCCGCGCGGCGGCGAGGCCTCCGCGGATCATGCGTCGGCCCGCCATGACTTTCCAACTCGGAAACTCGTTACTTGCCAACATGGAAAGTCATGGCCTATAACTTTCCAAAATGGAAAGTGAAAGGCCGCGTCCATGCTCCCGACCGTGATCCTCGCCCTGATCCTGCTGGTGCTCGTCATCTGGAACCGCGTCGAAATCCGCGACTATGCGGCGTTCAAACGCGCCGGCGACAGCCGCCAGCGCCGACGCTTCTATTGGCGCTGGACCCTGAGCAGCTTTGTGATCCTGGGTCTGGGGGCGCTGCTGGTGCTGATCGTCCTGGGCCGGCTGGACACCCTGTTTGCCTTTCCCGCCGAGTTCGCCGGCCTGCCGATCCCGCGCGGACGGGGCGACATCGGCGCGCCGATGAGCAGCGACACGCTGACCGGCATGGCGGTTGGCGCCGGCGTCGGCCTCACCCTGGTCGCCGTGATCTGGGTCTGGCGCCTGCGCAAGATGACCCAGCCGGTGATTGGCGACATCGAGCCGATGATCCCCCGAAATCGCCGGGAGCTGCTGGCCGCCCTGCCCCTGGCGATCAACGCCGGCGTCAGCGAGGAGCTGTTCTTTCGCCTGATGCTGCCGCTGGTGATCACCCTGGTCACCGGATCGGCCCTGGCGGGACTGGGGCTGTCTGTGGTCGTGTTCGGCCTGGTCCACTGGTACCAGGGCTGGAAGGGGATGCTGGCGGTGACCCTGATCGGCGCCTTCCTGACCTGGCTTTATGTCAGCTCGGGGTCGCTGGTGAAGCCCATGGTCGTCCATGTCCTGATCGATGTCGTGGCCCTGGTCATCCGCCCGGCGATCAGCCTCTGGCTGAACCGCGACAGAGCCGCTTCGACGGCCGCCGTCGGCTGACGGACGCGCCATGGAAACCTTGAAACGGAGACGGAAAATGAATGAAGACCCCATCCGCGCCGACGAGGCCCGCGAAGCGCTGGAAGCCATGCGCATGACCCGGACCCAGCTGGCCGACCTGGGGAACTGCCCGCCCTGGCGGCACGCGGCCTTTGGCGCGGTCATGGGCCTGCTGGTCCTGTCGATGAGCTTTGGCCAGCCGCTGCAGGTGGTCCTGTTCGTGTTCGCCATGAGCGGCGTGGCGCTGATCGTGGCCTGGGACCGGCGTCGCTACGGGGTTTTCGTCAATGGCTATCGCGGCGGCCGGACGCGGCCATTCACCTTCGGCCTGCTGGCCGTCATGCTGCTGATGCTCGTCCTGCAGATCTGGCTGAAGAGCCGGGGCGCGGGACTGCTGGCCGGCTTTGGTGTAGCCGGCGCGGCGTCTGTCATCGCCACGATCGGCAGCGTCTTCTGGAACCGGATCTTCCGGCGGGAAATGGAGCGCGGTGCGTGACGGACCGCTTCGATCCGGTGTTGCATCCGCCCGCCCGGCTGCAGATCGCCACAGTGCTGGCCAATGTCGATACGGTGGAGTTCTCCCGGCTGCGGGAGATCACCGGGGTCAGCGATTCGGTGCTGTCGAAGCATCTCTCGGCCCTGAGCGAGGCCGGCTACATCGCGCTGAAAAAGGCGGCGCTGGACGGGCGGCAGCGCACCTGGGTCAGCTTCACCCGGCCCGGCCGCAAGGCTTTCGCGGCCCATGTCGGGGCCCTGAATGCGCTGGTCCGGCACGCCGAACAGGCGATCAGCGGCCAATAGCGGGCGGCGGGCTCCCAAAACCGCGTCGAAAGCCCTATGTGGTAGGACGCGCGACCGGAGACCGCTAACCTTGGCCAATCATCTGCATAAGGGCGACCTGCCCGACGGGCTGTTCGCCGATGCGACCAGCGTCGCCATCGACTCGGAGACCATGGGGCTGCTGTATCGCCGCGACCGGCTGTGCCTGGTGCAGATCTCGGCCGGCGACGGCGACGCCCACATGGTGCAGCTGGATCGGTCCAGCTACGACGCGCCCAATCTGAAGGCTCTGCTGACCGATCCCAAGATTACCAAGATATTCCACTTCGGGCGTTTCGACATCGCCATGTTCGAGCTGCACCTGGGGGTGGTTACGACCCCGGTCTGGTGCACCAAGATCGCCAGCAAGCTGGCCCGCACCTACACCGACCGTCACGGCCTGAAGGATGTGGTCAAGGAGACCGTCGGCGTCGATCTGTCGAAGGCCCAGCAGAGCAGCGACTGGGGCGCCGAGACCCTGACCCCCGAGCAGCTGGCCTACGCCGCGTCCGATGTGCTGTATCTGCACGGCGCCAAGGCCAAGCTGGAGATGATGCTGGAGCGCGAGGGCCGCACGGCCCTGGCCCAGGCCT
This sequence comes from Caulobacter sp., assembly GCA_016125585.1. Taxonomy (GTDB): domain Bacteria; phylum Pseudomonadota; class Alphaproteobacteria; order Caulobacterales; family Caulobacteraceae; genus Caulobacter. The sequence goes on along the minus strand of WGLL01000001.1, from coordinate 166,962 downwards.
GTTTCGACTTCCTGCCCGTCCGCGCGAGCCTCGATCTCGCCGGCTGGGACGAAGTCGATATTTTCGCCCACAGCTGAGGACGCGACCATGACCGCGGCCGCCGAGCCCATGCCCCGATCCAAGGACCCGATGGCCGCCTGGCGACGGCGGTCAGCGGTGATCGGCGTGCTGCGCTGGGCGCTGCCGGCGCTGATGGGGGCCCTGGTCGTGGCCCTGGCGGTCTTCTTCACCCTCAGCTCGATCGCCGCCAGCAAGCTCAAGCCGCGCGAGACCTCGACCGAGATCCGCCTGCTCGGCGCCCGGTTCATGGGGCGGATGGAGGACGGCCGCAGCTATCTGATCGGCGCCGGCGAGGCGATGCGCAGCGACACCGTCATGCAGCAGGTGGTGCTGACCAACCCGATCCTGACCCTCGGCGGCGAGACCGGCGCGCCGTCGCGGATGACCGCCCGGCGCGGGGTCTATGACGAGAAGACCCGCATCCTGCGGCTCAGCGGCGATGTGCGGATCGATGACGGCGGCGGACAACGTGTCGCCACAGATGACGCTATAGTGGACACCCGCACCGGCAAGATCAGCGGTGACCAGGGGCTTGTCGGCGACGGGCCGCTTGGCCAGATGCAGGCGAAGTCCTATGACGTGGATCGCGACAGCGGCCGCGTCACCATGAAGGGCGGCGTTCGGGCGAGAATCGAGAAGTAGGCGAAGCAGACGATGCGCAAGGTGACGATGATGGCGGCCCTGGCCGCCCTGACAGGCGCGATGGCCTTCGCCGGCGGCGCCATGGCGCAGATCGCGCCGCGCTCCAACGCGCCGATCGACATCGCCGCGGACCAGTCCGACGCCTTCACCAAGGAGTGCCGGGTGGTGTGGAGCGGCGACGTCGAGGCCCTGCAGGCCCGCACCCGCCTGCGGGCCCAGAAGCTCAGCGTCTATTCGGCCCGCAAGGGCGACGACTGCGGCGAGACCGAGCGCATGGAGGCCGAGGGCCAGGTCTATTACGTCGAGGCCGACCGCACGGTCCGCGCCGACAGCGCCGTCTATTCCGCCTCCAGCGAGACCATCACCCTCAGCGGCGGCGTGGTCGTGGTGCAGGGCCGCAGCGTGGCCCGGGCCGACCGGGTGATCATCGACCTGAAGTCGGGCCAGTCGCAGATGTTCTCGGCGACCAAGGGCCGCGGCAGCGCCCAGCGGGTGCGCGGCATCTTCTATCCCAGCGGCCAGCCGAACTAGGGATGGCCCGTCAGACCATGGCCAGGGACAGCGAAAAGGCTTTGGACGCGGCGACGCCGCCTGCCGAAGCGGCGTCGGCGGGCGTCGGCCTTGTGGTCGAGAGCATCGGCAAGCGCTTTGGCGATCGCCAGGTGGTCAAGAACGTCAGCCTGCGGCTGGAACGCGGCGAGGTCGCCGGCCTGCTGGGCCCCAACGGCGCCGGCAAGACCACCTGTTTCTACATGATCACCGGCCTGATTCCGGTCGACAACGGCCGCATCCTGCTGGACGGGGCCGACATCACCGCCCTGCCGATGTACCAGCGGGCCAGGCTCGGCGTCGGCTATCTGCCGCAGGAAGCCTCGATCTTCCGCGGCCTGACCGTCGAGCAGAATGTGATGGCCGTGGTCGAGATGCGGATCGACAATCCGGCGGAGGCGGCCAAGGCGACCACCGGCCTGCTGGAAGAACTGCACATCGCCCATCTGCGGGCGGCGCCGGCCATCTCCCTGTCGGGCGGCGAGCGGCGCCGGGTGGAAATCGCCCGCGCCCTGGCCAGCGAGCCGGCCTTCATGCTGCTGGACGAGCCCTTCGCCGGCATCGACCCGCTGGCCATCGCCGACATCCGCGAGGTGATCGGCTATCTGAAGAAGCGCGGCATCGGCATCCTGATCACCGACCACAATGTCCGCGAGACCCTGGACATCATCGACCGCGCCTCGATCATCCATGCCGGCGAGGTGCTGTTCGAAGGCTCGCCGCAACAGATCGTCGACGACCCCGAGGTGCGCCGGGTCTATCTCGGCCAGTCCTTCGGCCATCCGAGCCACGTTTAATCGTCCCTCCCCTTCATGGGGAGGGCGAGAACGCGAAGCGTTCGAAGGGTGGGGAAATCCGACCCTGCTCGCCAGATTGATCTGAAACCATTTTCGAAGGCCAGGGGCGGTCGGCTTTTGAGCATGACGACCCGTTCCCCACCCTGCGCCGGCGCGTCGCGCCGTCTGGCCCTCCCCATGAAGGGGAGGGAGGGATTTATCCCTCGAGCTCTTTCAGCAGGGCCGGATCGCGGCGGGCGCGGGCGGCCAGGTCTTCGGCGTCGTCGCGGCCGTCCATGTCCAGCATGTCGATCAGGCGCGGCAGGCGCTGGGCGGCCTCGCGCAGGGCCTCATCGTCGCTGGCGTTGACCTTCAGGGCGGTGGCGACGATGTGTTTGCAGCGCAGGCCGCTGTCCTCGAAGTCGGGGCAGGTGCAGCGGGCGTCGCGGCCGTCGGCGGCCTTCATCTCGACCACATAGGCGATGCCGCGCTCGCCCATGACATGGGCCAGGACGCCGGCCGGTCCCACGGCCACCAGATCGACCCAGCCGTGGGCGAAGTAGTTCTCGCCGCGCTGCACCCGGGCCTCGGGCATGTCGTCGGTCAGGGCGGGGATGTCGAACATCTGGCTCATGGGCGAATCCTAGCCGATTCGTTCACGCTTCGTCCTCGGCCCGGTGCATGTCATCGTCGCTGAGGCCGAAATGGTGGCCGATCTCATGGACCAGCACATGGGCAATCAGCTCGCCCAGGGTGACATCGCCCCGCTCGGCCCATTCGTCGAGGATCGGGCGGCGATAGAGGAAGATGCGGGGCGGCATGGGGGCGGGGCCGAGCACTGATCGCTCGGCCAGGTCGACCCCGTGATACAGGCCCGACAGCTCGAAAGGCTCGCTGATCCCCAAGGCTTCAAGGGTTTCATCGTCGGCGAAATCGTCGATGCGGACGACCGCCTCGGCGGCAAGACGACGGAACGGTTCGGGCAGCGCCTCGAAGGCGGCCTGGGCCAGGACGGCGAAATCATCGAGGCTGGGGGCGGCGGCGGTGGTCCAGTCGGTCATGGGTCAGATATGGCGGCGGTCGGGGTCTTGCGCCAGCGGCGCGCGCCATCGCCGCGAAATTCGGCAGGAAGGGTCTGGAATCATGGCCTTGTCGCGAATCGGCGGTGGAAACCGGTCTCCACTTTCGCCGCGCCGGCTCCAGATCACGCCGAGTTTGGACCGCATCGCTCCAAACTCGAAAAACGTGATCGATTCTAGATATTTAGAGCGGGTTCGGCGCGAAAGACCGGTATCCACTTTTTCGCAACCCGCTCTATGGTGAATCAGCTGATTCGAGGGGCGATGGCCTTGGGCCCGACCGACCTGACACTCACCGCAGCGGCCGGATCGGTCTGTCTGGCGGTCTGCGCGACTCTCTGGGCTGTGGCCCAGCGCAGAGCGGGAGACGCGCGCGCCGCCGCCCTCGAGAGCCGGATCGACCGGCTGACCGCCGCCGCCGCCGCCGCCCGGGCCTCGGCGGAGGCCTTCGACTGCGCCCTGGTGGTGATCGACGGGGGGACGGCGCGACTGGCCTCCGGCGAGGAGGCGCTGGCCGCCTGCGCCGCCGCCTTCGACCGCGAGGAGGATGACGCCCAGGGCCTGCTGGAGGCGATGATCGCCGCCGATCCCGACCACGCCCGCCGCCTGCGGGCCCTGACCGAACAGGGCGAGGCCTGCGCCTTCGAGGCGCGGGGACCGTTCGGGGCCATTTCGGTCGAGGGCCGGGCCGCCGGGGCCCAGGCCTGGCTGCGGCTGACCGCCCTGGCGACCAATGAGGCGGCCCTGCCCACCGCCGCGCGACTGGCTTCCTTCCTCGACGGCCAGGGCGAGCCCGCCTGGATCGCCGCCGCCGACGGCGCGGTGCAATGGGGCAACCGCCTGTGGCTTGAGGCGGTCGGCGCCCAGAGCCTGGCCGACGCGGTCGCCCGCAGGCTGAGCTTCGATCCCGAGGCCGACGATCTGGCCCGGGAGGCGGCCGAGAGCGGCGAGCGGCGCGAGACCGTCAAGCGCATCACCATCCTGGGCCGCCGCCGCGCCTTCCGGGTGCGGGCCGTGCCGCTGGAGGGCGGCGACGTGGCCCTGACCGCCCGCGACCTGACCGAGGCGGAGGACATCCGCGAGACGCTCAAGCGCCATGTCGCGGCCCATGACGAGACGCTGAACCACATCGCCGAGGCGGTGGCCATCTTCGGCCAGAACCGGCGGCTGTCGTTCCATAACGCCGCCTTCGCCCAGCTGTGGGAACTGGAACCCGCCTGGCTGGCCGAGCACCCGACCCACGGCGAGATCCTCGACCGCCTGCGCCAGCGCCGGCGCCTGCCGGAGACGGCCGACTACGCCGGCTGGAAGGCGGCCGAACTGGCGCGCTATGAATCGCTCAAGGCCCAGCCGGACGACCTGTGGAGCCTGCCGGACGGCCGCACCCTTCGCGTCGTGCATCAGCCCCATCCCCTCGGCGGGGTGCTGCTGCTGTTTTCCGACATCACCGACGAGCTGAAGCTGAAGGCCCGCTACAACGCCTTCATCCAGGTGCAGCAGGCGACGCTGGACAAGCTCAATGACGCGGTGGCGGTGTTCGGCTCCGACGGGCTTATGCGGCTGCACAACGAGGCCTTCGCCAGCTTCTGGAACATCCCCGTCGAGGACCTCAACGGGGCGGTGGACTTCGAGGGCGTGGTCGAGCGCTGCCTGCCGCGCCTGCACGACCAGGTGTTCTGGACCGAACTGAAGGGCCGCATCGCCGACCCAGACCCCAAGGCCCGGGCCCCGGCCTCCGGCGAGGTGCGCACCAGCGACGGCCGCATCGTCGCCTGGCAGTCGCGGCCGCTGCCCGACGGGGCCACCCTGATCGCCTTCGCCGACATCACCGACACCCGGCAGCTGGAAAGCGCCCTGGCGGCCCGGGAATCGGCGCTGGACGAGGCCGAGCGGCTGAAGCGGGAATTCGTCGGCAACGTCTCCTACGAACTGCGCACGCCGCTGACGACCATCATCGGCTACTCCGAACTGCTGGAACGGATGGGCGAGGCCTTGCCGGAGCGGGCCCGGGGCCATCTGGCGGCGGTGCGGGCGGCGGGCGCGCAGCTGGGGCGGTCGATCGACGATGTGCTGGACATCGCCGCCATCGATTCCGGCGAGATCGCCCTGGAGGTGGCCGACGTGCGGGTCTGCGACCTGCTGGCCGAGACCGCCGAGCGCTGGAGCCGGCATGCCGAGACCGGCCAGATTACCCTCAGCGTCGACTGCGGCGACCAGGTCGGGCTGATCCGCGGCGATCCCAAGCGCTTCGCCCAGGTGCTGGATCACCTGGTCGAGAACGGGGTGCGGCAGACTCCGCCCGGCGGGGCCGTGACCCTGACCGCCGAACGGGCCCTGGGCGAGGTGCGGATCAGCGTCGCCGACACCGGCCGGGGGATTCCCTTCCACGTCCAGGCCCATATCTTCGACCGCTTCGTCGGCCGCGACCGGGGCGGCCCGGGCCTGGGCCTGGCCCTGGTCAAGTCTCTGGTCGAGTTGCACGGCGGCTGGGTGGCGCTGGAAAGCGAACCGGGCGCCGGCTCGGTCTTCACCTGTCACCTGCCCGAGGCGGCGCAGATTGACGGCGGCCAGCGGGAGCTGGGGCTTTAGGCGGGGCCTTTGGGCCCGCCCTCTACACACGATTGACAATTATAAAATATTACGCCCCTAATCTCATATCGGGCCGCGCTGTGCGGTCAATGGGAGAGGGACATGGGCGCGAAACTGGCCGGGGCCGCCGGCGGCCGACACAGCATTCCGCAGAATGCCGAGATCAACGTCACTCCGTTCGTCGATGTGATGCTGGTGCTGCTGATCATCTTCATGGTGGCGGCTCCGATGGCGACGGTGTCCATCGCCCTGGACCTGCCGCCGGCCGAGGCGGACGCGCCGCCGCCGCCCAACGGGCCGACCTATGTCTCGATCCAGAAATCCGGGGCGCTGTTCATCGGCGAGCAGGCCACCAGCCTGCCGTCGATCGGCGGCGATCTGGCCCGGGTGATGGCCGCCAAGGGCGTGGTCGGCGACGCCCATGCCGAGCGGGTCTACATCCGCGCCGACGCGGCCATCCGCTATGACCAGTTCATGACGGTGATGAACCGGCTGCAGGACGAGGGCTATTACCGCGTCGGACTGATCGGCGAGGAGATCGAGTAGGGCAGGCCGCGGCGGATTGGGCGGGTGCGAGGGGCCGACACCGTAAACCCTCACCCTCCCGCGCCTCGGCGCGGGTCCCTCCCTCTCCCTCAGGGGGAGGGATTAGGATCTAGTGCTGGCTTTCCGGCATGCGGACGACCAGGCCGTCGAGGTCGTCGCTGACCTTGATCTGGCAGGACAGGCGGCTGTTGGGCTCGACGTTCTCGGCGAAGTCGAGCATCGATTCCTCCATCGCCGACTTCTCGCCGGTCTTTCCCTCGAAAGCCGGGTCGACGTAGACGTGGCAGGTGGCGCAGGCGCAGGCCCCGCCGCAGTCGGCGTCGATGCCGGGGACGTTGTTCTTGATGGCGCCTTCCATCACGGACATGCCGGTCTTCACCTCGACGGTGTGCTCAGTGCCGTCGTGCTCGACGTAGGTGATCTTGGCCATACGCTCCCTTTGGACCTTCTTCTTGTCGCCGCTCTTATGCGGCGACCTCTTTCATGGAAATCGACGAATCCGCAAGTCTCTCGCGTGAAACAGGCTTGCGGCCGCCGATCAGGATCTTGCCCATCATGAACTCGGGCGGTGAATTGACGGCCTCCACGGCCTGGACCAGATCGCCCTTCAGATGGAAGACGGCGAACTTCGCCGTGGCCGGATCGCCGCGCACCAGGATGGTGTCGGCGTCGAAGGGCATGCCGGCGATCTGCAGCTTGAGATCATACTGGTCGGACCAGAACCACGGCACCTCCGGCGGCGGGGCGGGACGGCCGACGATGGCGCAGGCGACCTGCTTGGCCTGTTCCAGGGCGTTGGGCACGCTCTCCAGCCGGAACATGCGGTCATAGAGAGGCAGGGGCCGGTGGGTGACGTCGCCGATGGCGAAGATGGCCGGATCGGCGGTGCGGGCCTCCAGATCGACGACGACGCCATTGACGCAGTCCAGCCCGGCGGCCTGGGCCAGCTCGTCATTGGGAATGGCCCCGACCCCGACCAGCGCCGCGTCGCAGGGCAGCACCCGGCCGTCGGCCAGCCGCACGCCGGTCACCTGTCCGTCGCGGCCCTCGAAGCCCTCGACCCCGGCCGACAGCTCGAAGACCACGCCATGCCCGGTGTGATAGCGGGTAAAGAAATCGGAGAGTTGCTGGCAGGCCACCCGGGCCAGCACCCGAGGCTCGCGCTCCAGCACCACCGCCTCGGCGCCGAGGGCCCGGGCCGAGGCCGCGGCCTCCAGGCCGACATAGCCGCCGCCGACCACGGCCAGATGTTTTCCGGGTCCCAGGGCGGCCTTGAGCTGTTCGGCGTCGGCGGCGGTGCGCAGGGCCATCACCCCCTTCAGATCCGCGCCGGGCAGGGGCAGGGTGCGCGCCCGGGCCCCTGTCGCCAGGACCAGGATGTCATAGTCCAGGGTCTCGCCGGTCGACAGGACGACCCGGCGGGCGGCGCGCTCGATCTTCGTGGCGCTGACGCCCAGCATCAGGCGGCAGTTGTTGTCGGCGTACCAGTCGGCCGGTTTCAGGGCCAGGCTGTCGGCGTCGGCCTCGCCCTTCAGCCAGGCCTTGCTGAGGGGCGGGCGCTGATAGGGAACCAGGGGCTCGTCGCCGATCAGGATGATCGGGCCGGTGTGGCCGTACTGGCGCAGGAAGGCGGCCGCCGAGCCGCCGGCATGGCCGGCGCCGATGATCACCACCCTCGCATTCAGATCGGGGGCCCCAGGATTGGCCAAGCCGCTTCCCCTCATTCGTTTCCGCAAAAATGACGACTGCGTCACCTTTGTGCAAGCCCAACCTCATACGACGCGGGCGGGTCGCGACAAGCCATAGAACATCATCCGGCCCGGCGGAAAGGCGACATTCGGTCTGGGCGACAAGGGGAAAAGGGGCCGGCGCGGAAAACGCCGGCCCCTCAAGCCTGTTCCGGCGGCTCCGACTAGGCGGGGTCGGCCGGCCCGGCGGCCGGGGCGGCCGCGCCGTACCAGTCCATCCGCCGGGTGAAGAACATCGCCGCGGCGATGGCCGCGAAGCTGGTCAAGGCCCCGATCAGCAGCGCCAGATCCTCCAGCCGCATCAGGCCGTAGATCAGCACATAGAGCAGGGTGAAGGCGGCCAGGGCGATCAGGCCCTGGCGACGACTGGCGAACACCGCCGTGGAATAGGCCGAGATCAGGGCCACGGTGGCGCCGGCGGCGATCAGGAAGGCCAGGTCAAAGCCGATCCGCTCGGCGATCGACAGCAGCAGCAGATAGAAGACGATCTGGGCCAGGCCGATCAGCACATACTGGGCCGGGTGAACCCGGCGGCCGGTGGTGGTCTCGAAGATGAAGAAGGCCAGGAAGACCAGACCCATGAACATCGGCGCATATTTCAGCGAGCGGCCGACCGACTGATAGGGGTTGGTCAGCTCGACGAAGGAGACGCCCAGGGCGTTGGCGTCCAGCTGGCTGACCAGGGACAGCTCGCCCTCCGCGGCCACGCCCCGGGCGATGAAGGGCACCTTCCAGGTCGCCGTGAAGCCTTCGGCGCTGATGTCGCGGCTGACCGGCAGGAAACCGCCGTCGAAACTGGGGTGGGGCCAGTCGCCGCTGGCCTTGTAGAGGGTGGTCTTGCCCCAGGGCAGGACCGACAGCCGCTGGGCCCCGGAGAAGGCGAGACGGGCGGAGACGACGACGGGCGGGCCGCCCGGTTGCAGGCCCGGCGCGGGGGCGCCCAGCAGGCTGAGGCCGGTCCGGGCGTTGTCGCCGTCGACGGCGAGCCTGGAGGCCGGCGCCAGGGCGAGCGCCTGGCCGCCCACCTCGAGCACCGCTTCGGAGCGGGCGCCGCGGGGGTCGGAGACGCCGACCAGATACTGCGCCCGGCTCCAGTCCAGCTGGGCCCGGTCCGGGGCCAGGGCGCCGGCGCCCGTCAGGTCGAAGGTCGAGGTCAGGGTCAGGTCCGCGGTCCAGACCGGCACCTTGAACAGCGACCGGCGTCGCACCTCCGAGCGGCTGGCCGCCGTGGCGTCGGCCTGCACCGGGAAGATGACGTGGGTCCCGAAGACGGCCTTGTCGTCCTTGCCGGCGGCGGGGATGACATAGGGCACCGCCAGCACAGGCCCCATGAAGGCCTGCCGCCCGCCGACCACCTGGCCGATCTCCTCGCTGACCTGCTCGGCGCGATGGGTGCGGTCGTAGAGCAGCAGGAAGACGAACAGGGCCGCCAGGCTCATGACAAAGCCCAGCAGGCAGACCAGCAGAAGTTTCAGTCCCATCGAGCGGCGCGGCAGTCGCGCCATCAGGGTGTCGGCCATGGATAGTCCTCCCGGCGCCCGGAGCGGGCGGTCGGCGCAGGATGCAGGCGCCGCCGTGCAGATGTCGCGCAGGGCCGGTCGCGGTTCAACGCGAAATCGGGCCGGGCCGCCGTCGCCCGGAGGCCGGTCTTAACGCAAGTTCACTTGGGCGGCGGTTGGCGGCCGACTAGGCTTGGGCGGGTCGCCGGTTCGGGGCGGCGAAGGGGACATCGACCGGCCATGCGCGTGAAACAGCTTGCCATCATCGGGCTCGCGGCCCTCGCCCTGGCCTTGCCGGCGGCCGCCCAGCCCGGCGCGGCGGCCTTCGATCCGCGGCGCGAGAAGGCCGGCATTCCCGGCGCGCCGACACAGGTGCTGGTGCTGGGCACCCTGCATCTGGGCCAGACGCCCAGGACCTTCAAGGCCGACTGGCTGGAGCCGCTGCTCGGCCGGCTGCAGGCCTGGGACCCGCAGGTCATCACCATCGAGGGCCTGTCCGGCGAGGCCTGCGCCGGGCTGAAGGCCTATGAGGCGGTCTATGCCGAGGCGGTGGCCGACTACTGCCCGCGCACCCTGGCCATGGCGGCGCTTGGCCAGACCGCCACCGGCCTGACCATGTCGGCCGCCTGGGAGAAGGCCGCGGCAATGCTCGCCGACTGGCCGGCGACGCCGACGCCGGCCCAGCGCCGGACCCTGGCGGCGACCTTCGCCGCCGCCGGCGAGATCGACTCGGCGCTGGTGCAATGGCTGCGGCTGGCGCCGGAGGAGCGCCGGGTCGGCGACGGGCTGGACGCGCCGCTGGTCGAGGCCCTGAACCGGCTGCAGACCCGCAAGAACGAGAACAACCTGATCGCCGCCGAGCTGGCCGCGCGTCTGGGGCTGGAGCGGGTCTATGCGGTCGACGACCATTCGTCGGACCAGATCGCCCTGTCGCGGCCGCAGGTCTGCAACGCCGAGATCCAGGCGGTCTGGGCCCGGCCCGACGGCCCCGCGTTCGAGACCCTGGCGAAGGCGGAGGCGGAGCTGTCCGACGGCGAGAGCCTGCTGGCCTACTATCGCCTGCTCAACAGTCCGACGATGCAGCGAGCCTTCATCGGCGCCGACCAGCTGGCCAACATGCGCACCCCGTCAGCCGCCCAGTGCGGCCGCCAGTACATGGCCTGGTGGGAGACCCGGAACCTGAGGATGGTGGCCAACATCCGCGCCGCCTTCGGGCCCACGCCGGGGGTCAGGGTGCTGTCGGTGGTCGGCTCCAGCCACAAACCCTATTTCGACGCCTACCTCGAGATGATCCACGAGGTGCGACTGGTCGATGCTGAAGAGGTTCTGCGCTGACCCGTCAGACCATCCGTTCGGCGAGCATCAGCTTGATCTCGGCGATGGCCTTGGCCGGGTTGAGGCCCTTGGGGCAGACCTGGGCGCAGTTCATGATGGTGTGGCAGCGGTAGAGCTTGAAGGGGTCTTCCAGCGCGTCCAGCCGGTCGCCGGTGGCCTCGTCGCGGCTGTCGATCAGCCAGCGGTAGGCGTGCAGCAGGGTGGCGGGGCCGAGATACTTTTCGCCGTTCCACCAGTAGCTGGGACAGCTGGTCGTGCAACAGGCGCAGAGGATGCACTCATAGAGGCCGTCGAGCTTTTCGCGGTCCTCCGGGGCCTGGCGCCATTCCTTCTGCGGCATCGGCGTCTCGGTCTGCAGCCAGGGCTCGATCGAGGCGTATTGCGCGTAGAACATGGTCAGGTCGGGGACCAGGTCCTTGACCACCGGCATGCTGGGCAGCGGGGCGATGGTAATTTCCTTCGCGGGCACCTCTTCCCAGCCGTGGGTGCAGGCAAGCGTGTTGCGGCCGCCGATGTTCATGGCGCAGCTGCCGCAGACGCCCTCGCGGCAGGAGCGGCGGAAGGTCAGGGTCGGGTCGATGTTGTTCTTGATGTGGATCAGCACGTCCAGAAGCATCGGGCCGCAGGCGTCGACGTCGACGTCATAGGTGTCCCAGCGCGGGTTCTCGAGGCCTTCGGGATCGTAGCGGTAGATCTTGAAGGTCTTGACCCGGCCCGCGCCCGCCGGGGCGGCGAAGCGGCGGCCGTTGCCGACGCGGGAGTTCTTCGGAAGGGTGAGCTGGACCATATTGCAAGGTTCCCAGAGGGCGGTCGGAAAAGCAGGCAGTGGGCGGGCGGCGGGCGGGGCGGGACGCCCCTAGTAGACTCGGGCTTTGGGCGGGATGTAGTCGATCTCGTCGCTCATGGTGTAGCTGTGGACCGGGCGGTAGTCGAAGCGGACCTTGCCGGTGGCGTCGTCGAACCAGGCCAGCGTGTGCTTCATCCAGTCGGCGTCGTTGCGGTCGGGATAGTCTTCCCGGGCGTGGGCGCCGCGGCTTTCGGGGCGATTGAGGGCCCCGCCCACGGTGACGGCCGCCTGGATCACCAGGTTGTCGAACTCCAGCGTCTCCATCAGGTCGGTGTTCCACACCATGCCGCGGTCGCTGACCTTGATGTCGCCGCGGCGGGCGATGACGTTGTCGATCCGCTCGACGCCCGACTGCAGGGTTTCGCCGGTGCGGAAGACGGCGGCGTCTTCCTGCATGGCCCGCTGCATGTCGAGGCGCAGCTCGGCGGTGGCGCTGGCGCCGTTGGCGTTGCGGAAGCGGTCCAGACGGGCCAGGTGGCTGTCGGTGAAGCTGTCCTTCATCTCAGGCTGGGTGGCCCCGATCTTCAGGGTCTCGGCGCAGCGCAGGCCGACGGCGCGGCCGAAGACGACCAGGTCGATCAGACTGTTGGAGCCCAGGCGGTTGGCGCCGTGAACCGAAACGCAGGCGGCCTCGCCGACGGCCATCAGTCCGGGGACCGGGGTGTCGGGATTGCCGTCCTTCAGGGTCAGGACCTCGCCGTGGTAGTTCGTCGGGATGCCGCCCATGTTGTAGTGGACGGTCGGCAGCACCGGGATCGGCGCCTTGGTCACATCGACGCCGGCGAAAATCTTGGCGGTCTCGGAGATGCCCGGCAGGCGCTCGGCCAGCACGGCCGGATCCAGGTGATCCAGGTGCAGGAAGATGTGGTCCTTGTTGGGACCGACCCCGCGCCCTTCGCGGATCTCGATGGTCATGGCCCGGCTGACCATGTCGCGCGGCGCCAGGTCCTTCACGGTCGGGGCATAGCGCTCCATGAAGCGCTCGCCCTCGGAGTTGGTCAGATAGCCGCCCTCGCCCCGGGCGCCTTCGGTGATCAGGCAGCCAGCGCCGTAGATGCCGGTCGGGTGGAACTGGACAAATTCCATGTCCTGCAGCGGCAGGCCGGCGCGCAGCACCATGGCGTTGCCGTCGCCGGTGCAGGTGTGGGCGCTGGTCGCGGAGAAGTAGGCGCGGCCGTAGCCGCCGGTGGCCAGGATCACCTTCTGGGCCTGGAACCTGTGCAGCGTGCCGTCGTCCAGCTTCCAGGCGGTGACGCCCCGGCAGACGCCGCCATCCATGATCAGGTCGAGGGCGAAATACTCGACGAAGAACTCGACATTCTTGCGCAGGCTCTGGCCGTACATGGTGTGCAGCATGGCGTGGCCGGTGCGGTCGGCCGCGGCGCAGGTGCGCTGGATCGGGGCCTCGCCGTAGTTCTTGGTCATGCCGCCGAAGGCGCGCTGATAGATCTTGCCCTCTTCGGTGCGGCTGAACGGAACACCCCAGTGTTCCAGTTCATAGACCGCCGCCGGGGCGTTGCGGGTCAGGTATTCGATGGCGTCCTGGTCGCCCAGCCAGTCCGACCCCTTGACGGTGTCGTACATATGCCAGCGCCAGTCATCCTGGCCCATGTTGCCGAGGCTGGCGGAGATGCCGCCCTGGGCGGCCACGGTGTGGGAGCGGGTCGGGAAGACCTTGGTGACGCAGGCGGTCTTCAGCCCGGCCTCGGCGCAGCCCAGCGCGGCGCGCAGGCCGCTGCCGCCGGCGCCGACGACGACGACGTCATAGCTGTGGTCGATGAACTTGTAGGCCGCCATCTAGAGGACGCCTCCGAACGCGATCTTGAGAATGGAGAAGATGGCCAGGCCGCCGGCGAGCACGCAGACGAACAGGTTGGCCAGCAGGGCGGCGGTCTTCAGGCCGAGGGTCTCGACATAGTCCTCGATGACCACCCGCAGGCCCGAATGCATGTGCCAGAAGCTGATCGCGAAGGTGAGAACCATCAGCACCGCGTTCAGAGGCTGGGCGATCCAGATGGCGGCGGTGTCGCGGCCGAGGGGCGCCAGATGCATGGTGGCATAGACCGCCCAGAGCATCAGCGGGACCAGGGCGATGGAGCTGACCCGTTCCGAAATCCAGTGGCCGGCCCCGTGATGGGCGGCGCCGCGGCCGCGGGCGCGGGAGAGGGGGGTGCGGAACTGGCTCATCCAAGGGCTCCCGTGGTGGCGGCGATGACCCAGACGGCGATGGCGGCGACCACGCCGAAGATGATGATCGCCCAGCTGCTAGCGTCGGCGGTCTTCAGGTCGAAGGCCTTGCCGGCGTCCCAGACCAGATGCCGCACGCCGGCGGCCAGGTGGTAGAAGACCGAGACGGTGATCAGGAACAGCGCCAGCCGGCCGATCAGGCTGCCCAGAAGGGCCATGTAGGTCGCATAGGCTTCGGGCCCGGCCGCCAGGGTGATCACCCAGATCGCCGCCAGCAGGGCGGCGCCATAAAGGCCCACTCCGGTCACGCGGTTGAGGATCGAGGTCAGCATGGTCACATGCCAGCGCCAGACCTGAAGGTGGGGCGAGCGGGGACGTTCGCGAACGCCCGGAGTGGCTTCTGTCATGGCATGTCCGGAATGTTGGAGGCGTGGTCTGTCACGCGCCCGGATTTAACCCCCACCGCGCTCCTGTCAACGAAAGGCGGCGCAGAATGTCCGGCGGGACGGAGAATTCACGGGTCGATCCCGGAGTCGCCAGACAGGCTTGACCGGCGCTCAAGGCCCGGTCCGTCCCTCGTCGGACGATTCATCAAGAAAAATTCCTTGCGTTGGCGCCTGTTGGGGCGAGCCATCAGCACCTTTGAATTTGTTCAGAAAAACTGCGCCTTTTCGGCGCGCGGTTGCGTGTGGGGCGTCCTGTATCCCGTCAGCGCTGAAAATCGTGGTGAAAAATTGCACTGCCGCGAGCAGGGCAGGCGTGATCAGCAGGCGGCCCGATTCAATTGCAGCACCGCCGTGAGTGTCCGGCGGCGAGGAACAGCGTCATGCCCGCCACGATCACCAACACCGCCAACGCCCCGGCCAGCGCCCCGCTGGGCCTGACCACCTTCCAGTCCGGCGGCCAGACCTATGTCTATGTCGGCGAGGCCGGCAGCGCCCGGATTTCGGTCTACAGCCTCGACGCCGCCGGCAATCTGACCCCGGTCCAGACGGTGATCGACACCGGGACCCTGAACCTCGACAACGTCCTCGGCCTGCATATCGCCAATGTCGGCGGGACCGACTATCTGTTCGCCGCCGGCTATTCCGACAATGGCGTCAGTGTCTTCTCGATCGCCGCGAACGGCGCGCTGACCAATGTGTTCAACGTTTCCGATGGCGGCGGCCTGGAGCTGGCCGGCGCGACGGACATCATCAGCCTGGTGGTAGGCGGCGTGACCTACCTGGCGGTCAGCGGACAGGTCGACGACGGGATCAGCCTGTTCTCCGTCGCCGCCGACGGATCCCTGACCAACACCGCCAATGTCGGCGACGATGCGACCGTGTTTCTCGACCGCGCCTACCGCATGGAGGTCGTCACTTCCGGCGGCGAGAGCTACATCGTCGCCACCGGCAACAACGACAGCGGCCTGAGCGTGTTCCAGGTCGGGGTCGGCGGAACCCTGACCAATGTGCAGAACATCGGCAGCAGCTTCGGCGTACCGCTTACCACGCCGTACGATATCGCCACCGCCGTGGTCGGCGGGACCACCTATGTGTTCGTCACCGCCTTCAGCAGCAACGCCGTCTCGGTCTTCTCCGTCGGCGCCGGCGGGCAGCTGTCCTTCGTATCCAGCCTGGCCGACACCGGCGCCCTGGCGCTGGCTGGAGACATCGCGCTTACGGCCTTCACCTCGGGCGGCTCGACCTTCCTGGCGGTCGGCTCCTACACCGATCACGGCCTGCAGATCCTCAAGGTCGCCGCTGACGGGACCCTCACTGCCGAAGCGTCGGTGCTCGACGACGCCGTCAACTATGTGTCCGGCCCCTTCGCGGTCACCACGGTGGTCGTCGCCGGCCAGACCTACATGATCGACATCGACGAGGTCGGCGGCGGCGTCAGCGTCTTCTCGGTCAGCGACCTGGTTACGCCGGACACGGCCAAGGACGATGACTTTGCGGTGGACGAGAACGCCGGGTTTGTCGGCAATGTGCGCAGCGACAACGGCCATGGCGCGGACTCGCCGGCCCTGGCGGTCACCGCGGTCAACGGCCAGGCCGTGGCGGTGGGCCAGCAGATCACCCTGGCCTCGGGGGCGCTCCTGACCCTCAACGCCAACGGCTCGTTCCGCTACCTGGCCAATCATGCGTTTGACGCTCTGGCCGGGGCCGCCTCGGGGGCGACCAACACCAGCGGCGTCGACACCTTCACCTACACCGTGGCCAACGGCGACACCGCCACGGTCACCATCAACATCAACGGCATCGACGGCCAGAACGATGTGCTGCAGGGCTCGGTCCTGGCCGACAACCTGTTCGGCGGCATCGGCAACGACACCCTGAATGGCCTGTCGGGCAATGACACCCTGAACGGCGGAGACGGCAACGACATCCTCAACGGCGGCCAGGGCAATGATATCCTGAACGGCGGCGACGGCGCCGACCGTCTCGACGGCGGCTCGGGCGCCGACACCATGACCGGCGGACTTGGCAACGACACCTATGTCGTCGACGACGCCGGCGACGTGGTCGTCGAAGCCGCCAACGGCGGGACCGACACCGTCGAGGCGCGGATCAGCTATGTGCTGGGCGCCAATGTCGAGAACCTGATCCTGACCGGCGTCGCCGACCTCAGCGGCATCGGCAACAGCCTGAACAACACCCTGACCGGCAACAGCGGAGCCAATGTGCTCAGCGGCGGGGCCGGCAACGACGTCCTCTACGGACAGGGCGGCGACGACACCCTGGCCGGCGGTTCCGGCGTCGACACCCTGTTCGGCGGCACCGGCAACGACATCCTCGACGGCGGGGCCGGCGGCGACAAGCTGTATGGCGAGGTCGGCAACGACACCCTGATCGGCGGGGCCGACGCCGACTACCTCGACGGCGGTTCGGGCGACGACAGCCTGACCGGCGGCGGCGGCAACGACCAGCTGATCGGCGGCACCGGCCGCGACGCCATGAGCGGCGGAACGGGCAATGACGTCTACTACGTCGACAACAGCCTCGACACCGTGACCGAGTTCGCCGGCGAAGGGGACGACGTGGTCCACTCCACCGTCAGCTTCGTCCTGACCGGCAACATCGAGCTGCTGCTGCTGGAAGGCACGGCGGGCATCAACGGCACCGGAGATTCGGGCGCCAACCGCATCGTCGGCAACGCGGCCTCCAACATTCTGGACGGCGGTCTTGGCGCCGACATCCTGATCGGCGGCCTGGGCAGCGACGTCTACATCGTCGACAACGCCGGCGACCAGGTCATCGAACTGGCGGGCGAAGGTTATGACACCGTCCAGTCCAGCGTGAACTGGATCCTGGGGGCCAACCTCGAGGACCTGGTTCTGACCGGATCGTCGGCCATCAACGGCACGGGCAACGCCGGGACCAACACCCTGACCGGCAATGCGGGGGACAACGTCCTCAGCGGCCTGGACGGCAATGACACCCTGATCGGCGGCGGCGGCAACGACACCCTGCTCGGCGGCGCGGGCGGCGACATTCTGAATGGCGGGGCCGGCAACGACATCATCACCGGCGGCTCGGGCAATGACATCCTGAGCGGCGGAACCGGCGCCGACGCCTTCATCTTCACGGATGCTTCGGTCCGGCTGTCCAACTCCAGCATGGCGGCGCTGGAAACCGACCAGCTCCTGGACTTCAACCAGGCTTCGGGCGACCGCATCGACCTGTCGGCGATCGACGCCGACAGCACCGTCGCGGGCAATCAGGCCTTCACCTTCGTCAGCAACTTCACCCAGCACGCCGGCGAGGCGACCCTGATCTATGACGCCGGGGCCAACCTGACGACCCTGCGCCTGGACATCGACGGTGACGGCAACGCCGACTACCAGCTGCGCATCACCGGCGACGCCAGCGACGCCCACATCCTCACCGGCGCCTCCCCGGCCTCGGACGGCGGCTGGCTGCTCTAACCCGCCTCACGGCCGACAAGACAGGAAGGGGGCGGATCCGGAAGGGCCCGCCCCCTTTTTGCGTCTGGTCAGTCGCGGTCCTGTTCCAGCCAGGCGGTGGATTGCATCTCTTCCAGACGCGAGACGGTGCGCTCGAATTCGAAGGCGCCCTCGCCCTCGGGATAGAGGTCTCGCGGGGCGACCTCGGCCAGGGTCACCAGCCGGACCCGGGCTTCATAGAGGGCGTCAATCAGGGTGTTGAACCGCCGCGCGGCCGATCGCCGGGCCGGGGTCAGGCGGGGGACGTCCTCGAGAAACACCGTGTGAAAGCGGTCGGCGAGGGCCAGATAGTCATTGGGGCCCAGGGCGTGGTCGCAGAGGCTGGAGAAGCTGGACCGGACCAGGCCGCCGCTGGCCCGAGGCAGATGCAGCCGGCGGCCGAGCACCTCCAGAGTCGCGCCGGTCTCGGCCTGGCCGTCCAGCAGATCGCGCCAGAGGGCGTCGAAGGCGGCGGCGCTTTCATCGTCGATCGGCGCTATCCAGACCCGGGCCGACCGCAGCCGGTCGAGGCGGAAATCGGTCGGCCCCTTGACCCCGACGACGTCCATCCGGCTCTTCAGCATCTCGATGAAGGGCAGGAAGAGCTGGCGGTTGAGACCATCCTTGTAGAGGTCGTCCGGGGGGCGGTTGGAGGTGGCCACCAGGGTCACGCCCCGCTCGAACAGGGCCTCGAACAGCCGGCCCAGGATCATGGCGTCGGCGATGTCGGTGACCTGAAGCTCGTCGAAACACAGCAGTCGGGCCTGATCGGCGATGAGATCGGCGACGGGCGGAATGGGATCGTCGCCCCGGTGCTGGCCAAACCGCGCCTTGCGCGCCGCCGCATCGCCCTTGCGCCAGGCGTCGATGGCGGCGTGAACCTCGCCCATGAAGCCGTGGAAATGGATGCGTCGTTTGCGCCGGGCCGGGGCGCTGTCGAAGAACATGTCCATCAACATCGACTTGCCGCGCCCGACCGGTCCCCAGAGATAGACGCCGCGCTGACTCTTGGGCTTGCGGCCGAACAGGGAAAAGCCGGGCTCTCCGGCCTGGTCGAGGTCTGCCTCCAGCCGGCCGAGCGCCTCCACCGCCCGCTCCTGGGCGGCGTCCGGCTGAATCTCCCCGGCCCTGAGGCGGTCTCGGTAGGCGGTGCGGATCGAAGCGGGCATCGACGAGGGACTATTTGGCGCCAAGGTCGGCCCGCACGTAGCGATAGGTCTCGGGCCGTTCGCAGACGCAGGCTTTCATCTCACCGTCCCGGGTCCACCAGATCAGGGTCGGATACCGCAGCCCGGTCTCGCCGACCTTGACGCCATTGGCTTTCAGCAGCGGTCGCAGGTCATTGATGGTCTTGCGCCGGGCCTCGACCACGGCGGTGCGCATCTGGTCGCCATCGGCCGGCGGAATGCCCTCTCCGGTCCACGCCTCCAGCGGCGTCGCGGTCCAGCGCTCGAACAGGCCCCAGTCATGGCCAAAGGCCAGCTCGGCGATGGTGGCCCGCTCCACGGCGGTGGATTTCTCGGCGCCGTTGAGATCGGGCCGCGCCAGGTAGATGACCCGGGTGTCGACCCCCGCTGCATGCAGCCTGGGGAACTCCTCGGCGACGTAGCGGATACAGTCGGGGCAGCCGCGGAAGCCGATCATGTAGAGCTTCGGCCCGCCAAGCTTCGGCGAGACAAAGCCCGAGGTCTCGAGAATCTTCACCATCTCGATCTGCTTTTTGGTGATGGTGTGCGGCCGCCAGCGCAGGTCGAACCACCACCAGGCGCCGAGCAGCGCCGTCGCCAGCAAGGCGATCAGCACCAGCCAGATGATGAACTTGGTCACGGATGAAGACTCCCTGGGCGCGCGGTCGTGCTACCTCTATCCCTTGACGCGGACCGGGGGGCAAGCCGCCCGGGTCGTCGCTGCTGACTGAAGGTATGACTGTGTCCCAACGCCCGCCACCCCCACCCCTGTCGGACGCGCCCCTGGCGCCGGGCCTGTATCTGGTGGCCACCCCGATCGGCAATCTGCGGGACATCACCCTGCGGGCGCTGGATGTCCTGAACGGCTGTGACCTGGTGCTGGCCGAGGACACCCGGGTCACCGCCAAGCTGCTGACCGCCTATGGCCTGTCGAAAAAGATGGAGCGCTACGACGAGCACGCCGCCGCCCGGACGGGGCCCCGGGCCCTGGCCCTGCTGGCCGAAGGCGGGCGGGTGGCCCTGTGCAGCGACGCCGGCACGCCGATGGTCAGCGATCCCGGCTACCGGCTGGCCGCCGAGGCCATCGCCGCTGGCCACCCTGTCGTCCCCATCCCGGGAGCCTCGGCGGCGCTGGCGGCCCTGTGCCTGGCGGGCCTGCCCACCGACCGCTTCCTGTTCGTCGGTTTCCTGCCGCCCAAGAGCGCGGCGCGGCGCACCGCCCTGGGCGAGTTCGCCAACATGCGCTCGACCCTGATCTTCTATGAGAGCGGACCGAGGCTGGCGGCGTCCCTGGGCGATATGGCCCAGGTGCTGGGCGACCGGCCGGCGGCGGTGGCGCGGGAGCTGACCAAGCTGCATGAAACCTGTGTGCGGGGATCGCTGTCACAGCTGGCCGCCGACCCGGCCCTGGACAGCCCCAGGGGGGAGATTGTCGTGATCGTCGGCCCCGGCGAGGCCGAGGTCGCCACCGAAGCCGACGCCGCCGCCGCCCTGGCCGAGGCCCTGACCCGGCTGCCGCCCGGCGAGGCGGCGTCGGAGGTGGCCCGGGCCCTGGGGGTCAATCGCCGCGCGCTTTATCGCCAGGCCCTGGCGGTGAAGACCCCGGGATGAGCCGGCCGACGCCGGAGGGGGTGCGCGAGGCGCGGCGCCGGCGGGGCGGACAGGCGCGGGTCTCCGGGCATCGGGCGGAGGTCTGGGCGGCCCTGGCCCTCATGCTCAAGGGCTACCGGATCCTGGGCTTTCGACTGCGCACCCGGCAGGGCGAGATTGACCTGCTGGCGCTCAAGGGCCGGGTCCTGGCGGTGGTCGAGGTCAAGCGGCGCCGGACCGTCGAGGCCGCGCTGGAGGCTGTGCTGCCCGATCAGCGGGAACGGTTGCGCCGGGCGGCGGTGCGGCTGGCGGCGGGGCGGCCGTCGCTGAAGGATTGTGTGGTGCGGCTGGATTTGATGGCCCTTTCGCCGGGCAAATGGCCACGCCATGTTCCCGACGCATGGCCGGACGTCTATTAGAGCGTCATGACGCGGCGCGAGGCGGAACAGTTTCTGAGTGAGGCGGGCCGGGCGGAGGATGGCGACTTCCCCCTGTTCGAGGCGGCGCTGGCCTGCGCCCTGCACGAAATCCCCGACCGCGACCCGGAGCCGGCCCGGCGCATGGGGCGCGAGGCGATCGAGGCCCTGACCGACCGGCTGCGGCACAGGGAAAGCCCGGAAGAGGCGATCGCCGAGGCCATGGCCGGGGACCTGCGGCTGGCCGGCGATCTGTTGACCTACGACCATCCGGCCAATGCCGATCTCATCGCCCTGGGCGACCGCCGCAAGGGCCTGCCGGTGATGCTGGGGCTGATCTATCTGCACGCCGGGCGGGCTTGCGGCCTGGGGGTTCACGGCGTCGACTTCCCCGGCCATTTCCTGCTGCGCATCGACACCGGCGAGGGACCGGTGGCGCTGGACCCGTTCAGCGAGGGGCGGCTGGTGCTGCCCTCGGAGCTGAGCAGCCGAGCCCTGCGCGCCGGACTGACCCCCGATGTCGCCGCCCGGCTCGAAATCCTGATGGCCCCGGTCAGCGACCGGGCGGTCTTGATCCGGCTGCAGAACAACATCTTCGCCCGCGCCCAGCTGGCCGGCGACTGGGAGAGCGCGGAGCGTTCGGCCCTGCGCCGGGCCCTGCTCGATCCGGCCGACCACCGGCCGTGGCTGGACGTGGCCCGCGCCCGGGAAGGCCAGGGCGCCCTGGCCGGGGCCATGGAGGCGCTTGGACGGGCCCAGCAACTGGACGGGGGCGCCAGCATCGCCGCCCGCGCCGCCCGCGAACGCCTGCGGCTGCGGCTGAACTGACGGCCGTCCTCCCTGGCGCGTTTCTTCTCGCCACCCTCTGGCAATGGCGGCCTCGCCGCCTCAAGTTAGACCCACGCCTTTCCGGAGCTGCCATGACCCTGCGCGTCGCCGTCCAGATGGATCCCATTGAAGGGGTCAACATCGATACCGACACCTCCTTCCTGATGATGATGAACGCCCAGGCGCGGGGTCATCAGCTCTGGGTCTACCGCCCCGAGAAGCTGTCGCTGGAAGAGGGACGGGTGCGGGCCCGGGCCATCCCGGTGACCCTGAGGGCCGAGAAGGGCAACCATTTCACCGCCGGCGCGCCGGTGACCCTGGACCTGGCCGACGACATCGACGTGGTGCTGATGCGCCAGGATCCGCCCTTCGACATGGCCTATATCACCGCCACCCACATGCTGGACGCGGTCCATCCCCGGACCCTGGTGGTCAACAATCCCACCGAGGTGCGCAACGCCCCGGAGAAGATCTTCGTCACCGAGTTTCCCGGTGTGCAGCCCCCGACCCTGATCACCAGCGACCCCGACGCCATCCACGATTTCCAGGATCGCCACGGGGACATCGTGCTCAAGCCCCTCTACGGCGGCGGCGGGTCCGGCGTGGTGCGGTTGAAGAAGGGCGATCCCAATCTCGACGCCCTGCTGGAACTGCACGCCCTGATCGGGCGCGAACAGGTCATCGCCCAGGCCTTCATTCCGGCGGTGTCGAAGGGCGACAAGCGGGTGCTGCTGGTCGACGGCGAGCCGGTGGGCGCCATCAACCGGGTGCCGGCCGATGGCCAGGTGCGGTCCAACCTCGCCCGGGGGGGCCGCGCCGAGGCGGTCGAGCTGACCGCCCGCGACCGGGAACTGTGCGAGATCATCGGCCCGGAGTTGAAGCGGCGGGGCCTGCTGTTCGTCGGCATCGATGTGATCGGCGACTACCTGACCGAGATCAATGTCACCTCGCCGACCGGCGCCCAGCAGCTGAAGCGATTCGGCGGACCGGACGTCACCGTCGCCATGTGGGACCGGATCGAGGCGCTGCGGGCGGGCGCCTGAGGCCTGCTCACCAGATTCTCCGCAAGATTGTATTTTCGCAGAGTCGTGTTATGGCGTTAACCCTGACAACACAATCAGGGGGCGAAAATGCGCAAGACGTTTTTGACCGGAGCCGCGGCGGTGGTCCTGGTCCTGGGGGTGACGGGTTTCGGCACCATTCGCAGTTCGGTGCTGGGTCAGGACGCCGAGCATGAAAGGATCACCCGACAGGGCATGATGACCGGCGGGCTGCAGGTGCTGGGTCCGCTGACCCTGTCGGAACTGGCCGGCAAGGATGGCGCCTTCGGCGCCGTCGGCGCGCCGGACAATCCGGCCCGGGGGTTGATGTCCTCGGAGATAAACCACTGCGACGGCGCAGACTGGTTCGACGAGAAGGACTATCCGCAGAGCCGGGAGCAGGCCCGGAAGAAGCTGGAAGCCTGCCGCAACTATATGTTCGCCAAGCTGGACGAGGCCGTTCGCGACGCCGGCGCCATGGCGGAAAAGAACGCCGCCGGCAAATGGGTCGCCCGGGCCGATCAGATGCCGACCGCTGACAGCAGCTGCACCTATCTGGGCCAGAAGGGTCGCGCCAAATGCAATGTGCTGGAGGACATCGGCCTGGCGTTGCACGCCTCGCAGGATTTCTATTCCCACTCCAACTGGGGCGACAAGCCTGACAGCCGCAGGGCCATCGCGCGGGACAATCCGCCCGGCCTCGGCAATGGCGCGCGGGCCCCCTGGCTTGATCCCGCCAAGCGCGACACCCCCTTTCCCGACGGTCTGATTACCGGCTGCTATGACGGCTTCCCGGAATGGAGCCACTGCAACTACGGCTGGCTGGCCCGGTCGCGGGTCAAGCACGCCTATCTGAACAAGGACGGGGCCGGAAAGGACCGGGCCAAGATCAACGGCAACTTCGACCGGGTGTTCGATATCGCCGCCAAGGACACCTGGAACAAATGGAACTGGGTCGAGACCCAGATCCTGGCGACCTATCCCGGCGGCCAGGGCGGCGCCATCATCTGCGCCCTGAGGAACGACTCGGCCGGCAGCTGCAACTGACCCCCGGTCTGACCGACCTGACGCGGCCGGCGCGGCCCTTGCGGGTCGCGACCGGCCGTTGCACGCTTGGGCTCCGGTCTCAACTTGTGAAGGCTATGTGACTGTTCCAATTCAATTTCTCACTAGGTTCTATATTTGTTCTTGATTTGAGCCGCCGTCTGTGTTGAGCTTGTGGATAAGTCTCATAACTTCAACGGCTTAGGCGGGTGGCAAAACCATGGTCGCACGGGTTGTCACCGTCGCCTTCGAGGGGGTCGAGGCCCGGCGGGTGGATGTCGAGGTCCAGCTGACCGGCGGCCTGCCCAACTTCGTCGTGGTCGGCCTGGGCGACAAGGCCGTCGGCGAGAGCCGCGAGCGGGTGCGCGGCGCATTCGCCGGGCTTGGCCTGGCCATGCCGGCCCAGCGGGTGGTGGCCAACCTGGCGCCCGCCGACCTGCCCAAGGAGGGCAGCCACTACGACCTGCCCATCGCGCTCGCGGTAATGGCCGCCATGGGGGTGATCCCGCCCGACGCCCTGAACGGCTGGGCGGCGATCGGCGAGCTGTCCCTGGATGGCGGCATCTCCCCGGTGGCCGGGGCCCTGCCGGCCTCGATCGCCGCCGGGGCCATGGACCTGGGCCTGATCTGCCCGGAGGCCTGCGGCGCCGAGGCGGCCTGGGCGGGAGAGACCCGGATCATCGCCCCGCGCTCGCTGATCAATCTGATCAACCATTTCCGCGGAACCCAGATCATGGGGGCGCCGCAGCCGGGACCGGTGATCCAGACCAGCGGCGGGCCGGACCTGCGGGACGTGAAGGGCCAGGAACAGGCCAAGCGGGCGCTGGAGATCGCCGCCGCCGGGGGTCACAACCTGCTCGACATGGGGTCGATTGTCATGGTCCGGGGATGGTCTCCCCCACGATCCAGCCAACGATCCCCACAAGCCTCTACATTAGATGGTCGAGTGAGGCGCAAACCGGGCGCGACAGCCTTCGACGGCAGCTTGAAGCGGCCAATCGGTATGCCGCCGAACATCGTCTTGTCATCGTCGAGACCATCATTGACGAGGCCATCTCTGCATTCTCTGGCCACCATCTCACGAGGGGTAAGCTCGGGATGTTCATCCGCCGCGTCGAGGCGGGTGAAGTCAAACTCCCCCATGTCTTGATCGTCGAGAGTCTGGACCGGCTAAACCGCCAAGCACCGCTCGACGCGCTTGCGCCCTTCATCGGGCTCATCAATTCCGGGATCACACTGGTCACGCTTACCGATCGCCAGCGGTTCACCCGGCAAAGCATGGCGGAAGATGGCGGGCTTCGTCTGCTGAGCAGCCTCATCGTGATGCTTCGTGCGCACGAAGAGTCTGCGACCAAGAGCAAGCGGGTGCGGGCAGCGTGGGCTCGAAAACGCGAAGAAGCGGGCGGTCGCAAGCTGACCAGAGTGTGTCCGGCGTGGCTGACGCTGAGTGAGGACAGATCGACCTTCACGGTCCTGGAGGGTCGCGCTGGTGTGGTCCGCCGCATTTTTGAAGAGTCTGCCGCTGGCGTGGGAAAGGCGTCCATTGCTCGCAGGCTCAACGCGGAGGGAGTCCAGCCCTTTCGAGGGGCGGATGGCTGGCACGCGAGCTACATCCAAAAACTCATAGGGTCGGACGCTGTGGTCGGCACCTACCAGCCGCACACCCTGGAGCAAGGAAAACGTCTTCCTGCTGGTCCACCAATCGAGAATTACTTCCCAAGCATAATTCAGCGCGACCTTCTCCTGCGAGCCCGCGCCGCCGTGATCTCCAGGCGGCATGCTGGCTCGGGACGTAAAGGAACCGAGTTCCGCAACATCCTCACCTTCGTAGCCCACTGCGCCGCATGCGGTTCACGCATGACCTACGTCGGCAAGGGCAAGGGTGAGCGCCATCTCGGGTGCGCGGCGGCGCGCAGAAGGCGCAGGTGCGCAGAGCGGACGCTGTTCAACTTCGATGAAGTCGAGCGGGGGTTCCTATCCGCAATCGACCGGTTCGACTTGCAGGCCCGCAAGGGCCCCGACACCTGCGCCCTGAGGAATAGCCTTGAGCAGGCCATCACCCGGTGCACCCGACTGTCTGGCCGTCTCCAGTCGCTCTTAGCTGCATTCGGCGCGGATCACACCGATGAAATCGTGGGAGCGATCGCGGCTGTTAGGGACGAACTGACCGTGGCGCGCGCAGAGGAGCAGGCGATCCGAGACGCACTGACGGTTGCCGATCATGGCGCTGGCCTAAAGGAGCTTCGGGAAGCTGTGCGGGAACTGACCGCCTCGGCTCATCAGACATCGAGCGAAGACTTGTTTCTGGTTAGAGCGCGCATTGCGCACGCCGCGCGCTGCGCAGGTTTCAGTATCCGGCTGCATTCGAGTAATGTAGTCGCGATCCTGGGTTAAGGTCTCCCATAACTCATTCCCACAACTGATCTCTCTTTACAGATCGAGGTTCTGAGTTACGGGAAGTGTATGCGGATCGGATACGCGAGAGTCAGCCTTTCTTCGCAAGACACCAAGATGCAGATCGACGCCCTCAAGGCGGCGGGCTGCGATCACATCTACGAAGAGAAGATGTCTGGTCGGATCGACGACCGGCCTGAGTTTCTCAAGGCCCTGGCGTTCGCGCGCGAAGGCGACGAGATCGTCGTCTACGCGCTGTCGCGGCTCGCCCGGAGCATGAAGCAACTCCTCGCTACGACCGATGATCTCCAGCGTCGGGGTATCGGCCTGAGGAGCCTGACCGAGGCGATCGACACTGCGTCGGGAGGCCCATCTGGAAGCCTGCTGCTTAATTTGATGGCTGCGATAAACCAGTTCGAGGTGGACTGTTTGCGCGCCAGAACCAAGGCGGCTCTTGCTGCCCGTGGACCTGGACAACGCGGCGGTCGCCCCAAGGTGATGACCGAGCCGAAGATCGCGATGGCCAAGGCCCTGCTCATCGAGGGCAAGCTGCCCGTGCATGAGGTGGCCAGGGAGGTCGGCGTCGGCGTCTCGACCCTGTATCGGGCCATCCCCCAGGCGAAAGCCCTGGCTCAAGCGGCGTGACGCATCGGCGTCGATAGATGGACTTCCCACATGACCATGGTCTGCGCCGCCTCTTCCCCACTGTCGTCTCGCCCGATGAAACGACGCAGTCACGCCTCGACGCTCTTACCGAAGTGCGAGAGGCCCTGCTGGAGGCCTACAATGCCGGTTCGATGGAGGAAGACGAGGCCGAACAACAGCTGTGCAGCATCGACACCGAAATCGCCGATCTCACCCGTCCGGTCTATTCGGAGGAGGTGCGAGCCCAGTCGGGCGTTTTTGTGAGCTTGGGCTGGGACGGGTCGGTGCGCATCGACCGGGGGTTCGTGCGGCCCGAGGATGAACCAGACCCGGAGGCTCGATCGACAGTTCGGCAAGCGCTTCGGTGACGAGGCGTACGCCGTGGAGGAACTGGTGGCGGAGCTTGGAGCAGCGTTTCTGTGCGCCGACCTCGGCATCAGCAATGAGCCGAGGGCGTCACCTCGATAGATGAGATTTTCATGATGGATATCAGAACCGCCGCAGAGATGCAGGGCCGCAATTAGGATGCCGGTCCTTCGGTAAGCAACCTTCACATCCGCCAATGATCGACATTCACCGTATTCGATGAATTCGGCCCAGCCATATTCTTCTCGATCTACAACTAGGAGGCTCGGTGGGGGAAACTCAACCTTCCCTTCCAGCCAGTCCAGAAGTCCGTAGAACGCAACGTCCGTTGACAGGCTGCGAGGCTTGTAAACGACGTTCTGTTCGCCAAAGGAAACAATCGCCACGGTTCGACCGCGTTGATGCGGGTCGCCAAGCCCGAAGCGAATTTGAGATACTTCTCTCTCCGAGATCGAAAACGTTGATCGGAGGCGATCTTGGTCCAAGACCAATCTCTCGAGTAACTCCTCCGCAGCCTCTACGGTATTAGCGGTGATCTCGGCTAGCATTCGATCCAGCACTGGAAGGCGGCTGACAATCAGAGGTCGCAGCGACGCTACAAGGAGACGGTCTGCGAAACACGTTGCCCGGGCCTCTGGGCTCTCGCCGCTCAGCCCGCCTTCCACGCGAGCAATGTTGACGAGAAGGCCGGCGCTAGGAAGCGCCCAACGGGCCAGCGTGTCTCGGACGTGATTGGCGAACTGATCGACTACGGTGGAGGTGAACCTGATCGAATCGTTGGCGACAGCTTGGACTTTCCGCTCAAACCGCGCCGCCGCCCATCTCACAAATGGGAAAGATACGCAGTTGAGACCTACCGATACTGCAAGTCGGCGGCGTGCGTCGGCGGCCCCCTCCAAATCGAGAAACTCCTTCGCACCAAGAGCTTGCTCGAGGCAATCGACCCACCTCTGATCTTGCTCATCCAGCGTCGCTGGGGACTCTCGCTCAACAACGCGAACGACATCTTCGAGTGCAATGGCACCCGAATTCCGAAACCATTCCTCAAAAAGCTCTTCTTGATCGTGGAAATAAGCTGACTGCCACCATCGCAGGCGGTCAGCAGCGGCCGCCGCATCATGCTCCGCGCCCAGACCAATGTCGGAGTCCAACCTCGCCCGCAATGACAGCGCGCGGATACTATAGTCCACGATGTCCCATCCCCCCTTGGAATGTCACAAATGCGAGGTGTGCCGGACGCTTGAGGCGCCCGGCGATTTCATTTCACCCTGGCTCACAGGCGGTGCCCGCGAATGTATCGGTACAATCGCATCCCCCCGTCACCGTTTCCCGGCACAGACACTCCGCAGTGTAGGTCCACACGGTTCCACAATGAGAAGTAAACCAGTCGTGATCCCCGTCCGGGAGAGGTGCCGCCTGAAGGGGTAGTCCCAACGGGTTTGGTGGAAGATTCCAAGCGCTCTGGACCGCCTCTGACGCGAATTTCGCATCAGTCCAGCTTTTAATTATGATCGCTGGGTCCGGAAGCGAGCCGATACCCGACACTTCTTGATGTTGCATCACATTCTCCGGGAAATTATTGCATTCGCCCATACCGGGTGCACCGCGAGCCTGCCCCCAAACATTGTTCGCGTCAACATTGTATGTTTAACCTAATCTCTTTAGAGGGTGCCCAGCGGGTTGGGTTTAATTTGGTGGGCATGCTTGTGGCGATTGAGTTCAGAGCGGTCAGTAAGACCTTCCGCGGCAAACACGCTTTACGGCCGATCACCGCTACGGTGCCAATCGGATCTGTGTATGGGTTTTTGGGTAACAACGGTGCCGGTAAGACAACGACGATCAAGTTGGTTCTCGGGCTGCTCAAGCCGACAGCAGGCGAGGTCGCCCTTTGGGGAAAAAACCCAGCGAAGGACCGACAGGTGTTGCGTCGCGTCGGCTGCTTGCTCGACGCGCCCGGACTTTATGATCGGCTTACCGGACGGGAAAATCTTGAGGTGGCGAGACTGGCGAAAGGTCTAGCTCGGTCGGAGGTTGATCGGGTCCTTGCTGCCGTCAGCATGACCAAACATTCTAGCAAGCTGGCTGGTAACTGCTCGAGCGGAATGAGGCAGCGGCTGGCGCTCGCGCGTAGTATGTTAGGCAGTCCGGATCTCTTGATCTTGGACGAGCCGACAAATGCGCTGGACCCGGAGGGCATCGCCGAAGTTCGAGAGACCTTGAGAGAACTCCCCAAAACCGTCGGCGCCACCGTCTTTCTCTCTAGTCACGACTTGACCGAAGTCGAACAGATCGCGACCCACATCGGCATTCTTCACGACGGTCGTTTGCGCGCCACCGGTGCTATCGGCGAGTTTGCTCAGGAAAGCACTCGGATCGTAGTAGATGTCCATCAAGCATCGGATGCTGAAAGTCATCTAGTCGGAGCAAACTTTGCGGTGCGCGTAACAGGACCCTCGCGGTTAGAAGTGACGGTTCCGTCCGGGGCGGACCCTCGCGTTGCTAGCTTCCGTGTGAACCAGGTGCTGATGGCTAGGGGCTTGGAAGTCTTTGGCCTGGCAACGGTTGGGGCGAGCCTTGCGGAGATATTCGAACGGCTGACGTCGGGGACAAGCGAATGACATCACTCGGTCGGTTGATCATCGCAGAGTTTCTCAAGACAAAGCGATCCATGGCGCTATGGCTGTGCTTAGCCGCGCCAATGACAGTTGGCGTGACTTTGTTCATGCTTGTACTAGGGCGTGGGTCCAGCATCGCTTGGCTTTCCGTACAGTCGACAGGCATTTTCATGTGGAGTTTTTTCATGCTGCCCATGAGTGCCACTGCCTTAGCGGCGCTCATTGGTCAGATAGAATACACCGCCAGGGGCTGGAGCTATCTGCTGGTCACCCCGCGCCGGAGGGCCGCCGTATTTGCGGCCAAAGCATCGGTTGCTCTAGCTCTGACGCTGCTCATGTCGACAGTTGCGTTGCTCATAATTCCCCTAGCCGGCGCGTTGGCGGATCTTTTGAGGGTTGGTCACCATGTTACAGGCCAATTTGGCATGACGCATCTGCTCGTGCAGGGTGGCAAGAGCGTCGCAGCTGGCTTGGCGCTATCGGTCTTGCAGATATGGTTGGCCCTCCGCTTCAGGAGCTTCATCCCGGCCCTGATAGTGGGCGTCGTCGGAACCTTCGCGACTGTTGTGGTTTATGCGTCGAAGTATGCTTTGGTCATACCTTGGGCGTTGCCGGCAAACGCCATCGGCGCAGACGAGGCTCGCAGCATTTCCGCCATCGTCATAGGTCTCGCGATAGGCATAATCGCCTTCATACTGATGATCCTCGATCTCTCGCGTAAGGAGTTTCCTTAGTACTGAAGCGATGTCGGGGTAACGGTTCCGTCCGCTCGGCGCCAGCCCCGGACATCAGCCCGTTGCCGCGGAAAAAGCATCGGCTAACATCGGGCCATTCTAACCATCACTGAATTGCGGTTCCAGCTACACAGCTTAGAACAAGGCCATAACATTTCTTCCGGGTTCGCCACTTCCGCCCGATAGCGACTGTGAACGCGATGCATGACCAACGAACAAAATCCGAAGGTGCATCACCCCTGCAGCCGCTGACCAAGCGGACGAAGAAGGATGAAGCCTATGTCCGACCCGAGCCCATTGAACAGGAAATCATCGCCGCGCTCGATCGTCCGATCGCGCATCTCATTCGCGCGTCCGCCACGGCGTCGAGCGGTTGCCTCGTCTATTTCGCTCGCCATTACCGATCCTCCGCCCTGGTAGACACCCTGCTGGATCGCGCGAAGCGCGTGGTGCGCCAGCACATCGGCCATATTCCCGAACATCGCCGCGCCGACGTCCAGGAATGGGTGCGCGATGAGTTTCTCGCCCGCCTGATGTCCGATGCTGACGACGCCGACTTCTTCGAAGCTCAGTTCGACTTGTCCATCCTCGCGCTAAGGACCGACGCGATCCGCCGCTTCGCCAAACAGGACCGGGTCGAAACCGCTGAGGCCTTCGCCTCGACGGGCGATGACGTCGCCGCAACCGACGCGCTGGACCGATACCAGTTCAAGACCCGGACCCCGGAGATGAACGGGGCCGAGGTCAACATCGAACTCCGTCGGCTTCGCGCCATGCTCACAGACAAGGAATTCAGAGCCATGCACGCGCACCACATGCTGGGTCTCGACATCGAGTCGATCGACCCGTCCAAGACCACGGTCGCCACGCTCATGGGCGTCAGCGGACGCCAGATACGCACCTATCTCAAGAGCGCCCTCGACAAGGCGGCCCAAGCCTCGGAGACGGGCGAATGAACTCGCGCCCCGTCGCGGACACTCGGCTGTCCGACCTGCTGTTGGCCTTGGCCACGGAGACGGACATGTCACTCGATGCCGTTCGATCCGCCATCGCAGAGGCCCCGGAGTTTGAAGCCGACATCTGGTCATTCGCCCTAGAGTGGGGCGTCATGACAAGCGAGGTGGTCCCGAACGAGGCCCTCGCGCAGGCGGAGGCCGTGGCGCCGCCCAGAGGCGTCGGTTCATGGGCCGCCGCAGAGGTCCACGACCCCTTCGCTGGCAAGTCGCCGAGCGATCTGAAGGCCATTGCCACCCTAGTCGATCTTCCCTTTTCGATCCTGTCCAAGCTGTGCCAGCGCCTGATAGATGCCACGACCATTCCGCTGGCCCTCGTACGCGCCTTGGCGCCGCATCTGAACGTTAAGCCCGGGGAGTTGTTCGCCTTCCTCGACCTTAAGCCCACTCTGGCCACGGCGGACTATCGCTCGACGGTTCGTCCCGAGGTCAGCGAGAAGATGTCCTTCGCGGTGGCGGTCCGAACCACGGACATGCCCGCCGGCCAGCGCGACAAATGGCTGAGCCTGGCCGAATAGGGTGGAGAATTTCAGCACCATCCGGCGGTTGGCCACGACGCTTCGGTTGAAGTTCGACCCCGGTCTGTCCGAACTCGGCGCCGCCGAAGTCGTCAAGGGTGCCCTTGAGGCCAGCGGATTGGACTACAGCGAACTGGAGGCGGACGATCCCAGCCTGGCCGGGGCGCTCGGTTTGCTGAACCGTCAGTTCGACCTGGTGCTGGTGAGTAAGGCGCTCCCGACAGAAGAGAAGGCTGAGGTCGCGGCTCACGAGATCGGCCACTTCATCGTCCATGACGCGCCGCAAGCCGCCGTGCTGAGCGGCTACGGCGCGCCGGGTCCCGGCGATCCGGTGCAACGGGTCGAGGCCTACGGCGTGAAGGAACGGCGCGAGGCCCAAGCCAACGCCTTCGCCCGCGAACTGCTTCTGCCCCGCGCCTTGGCCCGCCGGATGTTCCAGGCCGGCGACCGAGCTCACGCCATGGCGACGAAACTAGGGCTTCGGCGCGAGACCGTGTTCCAGCAGCTGACCGACGCCCTGCTCCTGCCGGACGTGCCGGTCTCCGAGGCGGCGCCGACCGCCGCGCCTCCGCCGCTTGACGCCTCCCAGCAATCGGCGGCCGATCATCGGGGCGTCGCCTTCCTCCTGGAGGCGGGCCCGGGGACGGGAAAGACGCGGACCTTGGTCGACCGGATCGCTGGCCTGCTGTCGAACGGCGAGGCCCGGGCGGACGAAATCCTGGCCCTGACCTTTTCCAACAAAGCGGCCGGCGAGATCGCCGACCGGGTCTCCGCCAAGGTCGGGGCTGGGGCGGCCAACGTCTGGACCGGCACCTTTCACGCCTACGGTCTGGAGCTGCTGCGCAAATATCATGACGTCTTCGGCAAGGGCGAAGACCCGCGGCTGATCGACGGCAGCGAAGCCATCAATCTGATGGAGGACACGCTTCCGGTTCTGCCCATCGTCCATCTGCAGAACCTGTTCGACCCCGCCTTAGCGCTCCGCGACATATTCCGCGCCATTTCCCGCGCCAAGGACGAGCTCGTCGAACCGGACGAATACGCCGCGCTCGCCGCCAAGATGACCGCCGCAGCCCAGGCTACGGGCGACGAAGAGGCGCTGGTGGAGGCGGCCAAGGCGGAAGAGGTCGCTCTGGTGTACCGCGCGTACCAGGATAAGCTCTCGGAGCTCGGCGCCGTCGACTATGGCGATCTCGTCATGCTGCCGGCCCTGCGCCTGAAGACGGATTCGGCCTTCGCCGCAACGCTGCGAACCCGCTTCAAATGGGTTCATGTCGATGAATACCAGGACATCAACCACGCCAGCGCCATGCTGGTGAAGGGCCTCGTCGGCGACGGGGCCAACCTGTGGGTGGTGGGGGACGCGCGTCAGTCAATCTACCGCTTCCGCGGGGCCTCGACAGCCAATATGGCCCGGTTCGAAACCTGGTATCCCCAGTCCAAGCGCGACCGGCTGAAGGTCAACTACCGGTCGGGCGAGCACATCGTCGGCGTCTTCCAAGCCTTCGGCAACGACATGCAGGTCTCCGGCTACGCGCTGCCCCTGGCGCTGACGGCGCAGCGCGGGGCGGCGGGGACGCCGCCGAGCCTGCTCGCCGCCGGCGATGTCGAGGCGGAGATGGATCATCTGGCGGGCGCCCTGCGCGCGCTCGAGCGGGACGGCGTGGCGCTGCATGACCAGGCCGTGCTGGCCCGGAGCAACGGGTCTCTCGCCCGGATCAGCGAAGCGCTGGAGTCCCGTGGGCTCCCGGTCCTCTACCTCGGCCCGCTGTTCGACCGGCCAGAAGTGCGCGATCTTCTCTCCCTGTTGTCGCTGATCGCCGGCAGCGGATCGACCCTTCTGCGGGTCGCCCGGCTTCCCCAGTACGCCGCGCCGATCACGGATGTGCTCGCGGTCGCCGCCAGCGCCAAGGCCGGCAATGTTCGCGTGTTCGAGCGGCTGCGCCGACTCGAGGACGTCGACGGCCTGTCCGAAGCCGGACGGCGCGACCTAGCGCATCTTGCGCAGCATCTGGACGGCTTCCACGCAGGCAACACGCCCTGGCTCGTGCTGATGGAGTATCTGTTCGAACGCAGCGACTACGTCGCCGCCCTGCTGCAGGGGCAGGCGCCGCGCGACGACATGCGCCGCGTGGCCGTGCGCCAGCTGATCGAGGCCATGCGCTCCATGCCGCTCCACGGCTCGCGCTCGCCTCTATCCCGGGGCCTGGACCGAGTACGCCACATGGTCTTGCTCGCCGACGACCGGGACCTGCGCCGCCTGCCGGACGAATTGGCCCATC
The DNA here is from genome assembly GCA_016125585.1 of Caulobacter sp. Lineage (GTDB taxonomy): Bacteria > Pseudomonadota > Alphaproteobacteria > Caulobacterales > Caulobacteraceae > Caulobacter. The sequence goes on along the minus strand of WGLL01000001.1, from coordinate 132,502 downwards.
TGGACGGCGTCCAGCTGCTCACCGTGCACGCCAGCAAGGGGCTGGAGTTCGAGGCCGTGCACCTGCCCGGCCTGCGCGCCGGCGCCATGCCGGCACCAAACCGCGGCGAACGCTGCCCGCCGCCGACAGGCCTGGTACGCGATCCGGCCGAAAGCGATGGCCGGACCGCCGAAGAGGAATGCCTGTTCTTCGTGGCCCTGTCCCGGGCCCGGACCCATCTGCGCCTGTCTCGCCCGATGACCAGCGGCGTTCGCAACGCCAGCCCGTCCGCCTTCCTTGCCCGGCCGGGGCTGGCCCTGCCCGCGCCAAGCGCGCCCGAGACTGTTTCGCGCACCGTGCAACGGCCCGAGCCGACGCCGCTGCTGGAGCCAGTCCCGCCCTCGGATCTCAGCGCGCGGGATCTCGAACACTATGAACGCTGCGCCCGGCGCTTCTATTACGAACGGGTGGCGGGACTGCGCGGCGACGGGGCGGCCGGGGCCTATCTGTCGGCGCACAACTGCCTCATGGCGGTAATCGACGAAGCCCGGGCCTCGCCGGTCCCGCTCAACCTCGACCAGATGACTGCCGTCTTCGAACAGGCCTGGGCCGCGAGCGACATGGTCGGCCACGTCTTCGAGCAACCCTACCGGCAGCTCGTCGAACGGATGCTGGCGAACCTGAAGCCCGTCCTCGCCGGCGGCGAACTCAAACACGGTGTCGATCTCGTCCTTGAGGTCGGCGGCCTCACCATCCGCCTACCGGTCGATCAGGTCTTGCGGGACGAAGGCGGGGCCACCTACCGCACGATCAAGGGCGGCAAGCTCAGCAAGAGCGAGGCGGACCGGTTGGGCAACGCCTTGCTGCTCGAGGCCGTCGCAGCGCAACCCGGTCCGGCGGGGCGGGTCGAAACCTTCCATATGGTCGATGGCGCTACGAGCCCAATCGCCCAGACCCTTGCCAAGAAAAAGACCCGTCTGGCGAACAGCGCCAGCTTCGTGGAGGCCATCTCGCGCGGCGACTACCCGCCCAATCCCAGCGACTGGGAGTGCCCGCGCTGCCGCTTCTTCTTCCTGTGTCCGGCCCCCCTCGACGCCGACGGATAAACTTGCGGTCGCGGCTTCCGGGTTCGCGGCCTGGAGCGATCTTCCTTCTGCAGGCCGGCGATGTCGCCGCAGCCGCAAACGGAAGACAGTAAAACGCCAATGGCTCCCCAAAACCCCCCCGACGCCGACGATCGCCCCGAAGGCCGCTTCAGCTTCGTCGTCAACCAGCAGACCCACCACAACGCCGACGCCCAGATCGAGGCCGAGGAAGCGCTGACGCAGTCGGGCCACGACCCGGCCGACCAGCACGTCCTGATCGAGATCAAGGATCGCGGCACGGACTCAATCGGCCTCGAGCAGAAGATCAGCCTCAAGAACCGCGTGCCGGTGTTCCGCGCGTTCCTGAGCGACCGCATCTACCGCTTCGCGGTCGAGGGCCGGGGCTACGAATGGGGCCTGGCCACAATCAACGAGGCCGAGCTGCGCGAGATCCACGGCATCGGCCCCGACAAGGTCTTCAGCCTGGATCGCGAGGACGGCGACGCCCTCATCGACGATGGTGCCGACATCGACCTCGATGCCCCGGGCGCCGAGCGGCTCAACGTCGTCAAGCGCCGCAAGGTGGAGATCAAGGTCAACACCAAGGCGGTGCAAATCGCGCGCGGCTGGCACACGGGCACGCAGATCAAGGCGGCGGCCATCGCCCAGGGCGTGGCGATCCAGCCGGACTTCGTTCTCGACCTCGAGGGCGAGGGCGGCACCACCCGCATCATCGGCGACGACGACCGCGTCTTCATCCGGGGCGGCGAGCGCTTCGGCGCCGTCGACAACCACGAGGACAGCTGAGGATGACGGCGATGAAGGCTGGCGTCGAGGCCGCCATCGCGGCGCTGCGGGACCACTATTCGCCGCGCCCCGTCCATGTCTTTCCCACGGCTTGCGGGGGCGCCCATGTGGCGATCGAGGACGTGCCCGTCGGTCCGCCTTTCGCGCAAGCGACCAGCTGGGTCGGCTTCTTCCTGTCTAGCGCCTGCCCGGAGGACGACACCTATCCGTTCTTCTTCCGCGAAGACCTGTCGCTCGCCGACGGCCGGGAGCTGATGGCGCCCTTCCACGCCAAGCACAGCTTTCCGTCGGGCGAGGCGCCGGGCGTGCCGGTGCGGCCCGCCGTCATGGTCTCGCGCCGCCAGCGCAACACCGCCTGCTGGAAGCAGGAATCCCCGCTGCTCAAGCTCCTCGCCGTTCTGAAGTGGATGTCCCAACGATGACCCGCAAATGCGAACTGCGCATGGCGCAGCCGATGTTCGACGACCTGATGGCCCACCTGTTCCCCGGCGATGGCGACGAGCATGGCGCCGTCATCCAGGCCGGCTTGTTTCAGACGCCCGATGGCCCCGTGCTGACGGCGCGGACCCTGGTGCTGGCCGAGGCGGGCAAGGACTGGGTGCCGGGCAATCGCGGCTACCGGATGATGCTGGCGCGCTTCGTCGCCCAGCAGGCCCGCCAATGCCGAGACGAGAAACTCGTCTACCTGGCCGTCCATAATCACGGTGGCCGCGACGCGGTCGCCTTCTCCGGCGTCGATCTGGAATCGCACGAACGCGGCTTCCCGGCCTTGCTCGATCTGGTCGAGGGCCTGCCGGTCGGATCCCTCGTCTTCGCCGCCAACGCGGTCGCGGGCGACATCTGGCTCCCCGGCGGCGCCCGTCTGACGGTCGACCGCATGGTGGTCGTGGGCCCCGGCCGCCGCGTCCTCACCCCCGCGCCGGACCGGCGCCGGACGACGGCGGGCGCGCGCTACGACCGGCAGGTCCGTCTGTTCGGCGCCACTGGTCAGACCATCCTCGCCGGGAGCCGCATCGCCATCGTCGGTCTCGGCGGCGTGGGCTCGCTCCTGGCCGAACTGCTCGCCCGGCTGGGCGTCGGCTCGTTCGTCCTCGTCGACCCCGACCGCGTCCAGCCCAGCAACCTTCCGCGCCTGGTCGATGCCACCGACCGGGACGCCATGACCTGGATGGTCGCCGAGGGCCGACCGCAATGGATGCGCCGGCTCGGCGCGGCGCTGGCCACCCGCAAGATCGATCTGGCGGCCCGGGTGATCCGCCGCGCTAACGGCAATGCGCATATCGAGCGCCATTTCTCGTCCATGGAGGAGCGCCCCGTCGTCGAGGCCCTGAAGACCTGCGACTACATCTTCATGGCCGCCGACAGCCACCGCGCCCGCCGCCTGTTCAACGCCCTGGCCCACCAGTTTCTGATCCCGGGCATTCAGCTCGGGACGCGGATCCAAGCGGATCCCGAAACCGGCGCGATCATCAATGTCCACACCGCGGCGCGGCTGGTGACGCCCACCGGCGGCTGCCTGCTCTGCAACCAAGCCGTCAGCCCGACCCGCCTGCGCGAGGAGAGCATGCCCAAGTCCATGCTGGCGGCCCAGCGCTACATAGACGGCGACGACGCCTCCGCGCCCAGTGTCATCACGCTAAACGCACTGAGTGCATCCCAGGCCGCCAACGACTTCTTGTTCTACATGACCGGCCTCACCAGTGGCGACGCGTTTCAGGGAACGATCCAGGCACGCCCGCTGGACCGTCGCGTGCGGTTAGTCGAGCCCCGCTCTGACCAGCATTGTCCCGATTGCGGCCCCGGAAGCCGTCTGGCTCGCGGAGATTTCGTACCGATTCCGATGGTCGACTGAATCCGAAACCGCTGAAGCTCGACCCGGCGGGACTGTGGTCGTCCGTTTGACGGCCACCCCTTGCCGTCGATTTATTCACTACAAGCGGCCGAGCGTTCATCGAGGAGGGGACGGGTCCGACCGCCAAATAGAATCCGGGCCTTGAGTGATCTATGAACCACAAGCAGACACGTTGAATGCCCGCATTGAGTCAGGTGCGGTCCTTCAGCGCACGTGTCGGCATCCGCAGGAACATTCGGATCTTGGGCCAGGACTTTGGCTGCGGCTTCCACTCTCCGTTCTCCCACTTGCGGAAGGTCTCCTCGTCAACGCTCGTGACTGCGGCGGCGCTAGCGATCGAAAGGCCGCGCCGCCGCCGCTCAGCCATAAGGGCTTCCCCCAAGGATCTAGGTACGATCCAGGGCTCGCGGCCAAGGTACCGGACAACGGCTGGAAACAGCCTGACTTCCGCTTCGCTGTGTCCCGCTTCCCAGTTGCCGATGGTCTCTTTGGTTACCCCGAGCTCCGCTGCGGCATCCACCTGCCGATGTTGCCGCTCGTGGCGAGCGCGGCGCAGCTGCGCCGCAAGCGAACCTCCTACACGAGCCGGAGCAACAGGCCTCTGAGCGCGGAGAAGGACCGAAACCCCGCTCGACAAAATGGCAACGCGATCATGCCGCTGCGGTCATGGCGGGGCGGGCAAGGGGGCCTGCGGCAAGGCCCCGCGCTGCCAGCGCGACTACCAGGGCCGCATCTCCGGTCCGCTGCTGGATCGCATTGACCTGGCCGTCGACGTGCCGCCGGTCACCGCCGCCGACCTGGCCCTGCCGCCCCCGGCCGAGGGCAGCGCCGAGGCGGCCGCCCGCGTCGCCGCCGCGCGCGACATTCAGGTCTCCCGCTCAGAGGCCCTCGGCGCCCCCGCCCCGGTGCTCAACAGCCGGGCCGAGGGCGACTTTCTCGACAGGGTGCTGGCGCTGGACGATCCGGCCCGCGCCCTGATGAGCCGCGCCGCCGAGGCCGGCCGGCTGACCGCCCGGGGCTGGACCCGCACCCTGCGCCTGGCCCGCACCATCGCCGACCTCGACCAGAGCGAGGGCGTGCGGCGCATCCACATCGCCGAGGCCCTGATCTACCGCCGGACCGGCCCGGGCGCGGAGGAGGGTGTGGCGGCGCCGTCGATGGCCGGGTTCGGGCGGACGCCGATGGCCTGACCGCCGGCCGCTTCACCGCCCGGGTAGCATCGGCGACGCGGGCGTCGATCAGGCGCGGGATTGGACCAGCGGTTTGCCCTGGCGGTCGTTTGCCCCTACCTCGGTTCCGGGTCGTCGACGGGATCGGGAGGAACAAGCCATGGCGCCGCGACAGGCCGTGCTGGGGATGGAGCGGGCCAGTTTTCACTACGGCGCGACGCCGGTGTTCGAGGATGTGTCCTTCCTGCTGGACGGCGCCCGGACGGCGCTGGTGGGGGAGAACGGGGCCGGCAAGTCGACCCTGCTGAAATGCCTGTCGGGCGAGCTCGAGCTGGATCACGGCCAGCTGGTGCGCTCGCGGGGCCTCAGGGTCGGGCTGCTGCCGCAGGACACGCCCGAAGGCCTGGCCGACCGGCCGGTGCGGGAGGTGCTGCGCGCCTCGCTGGACAAGATCGGGGCCGGGGACGACGACTGGCGCATCGATGTGCTGCTGGACGAGATCGGCGTGGCGCCGGCGGTGGCGGACCAGAGCTTCGGGTCGCTGTCGGGCGGCTGGCAAAGGCTGCTGCTGATCGCGGCGGCGGCGCGGCTGGAGGAGCCGGACGTGCTGATCCTTGATGAGCCGACCAACCACCTCGATCTCGCCAATATCAACATCCTCGAACTGTGGCTGACCGGCGCCTTCGACCTGCCGATGCTGATCGTTTCCCACGACCGCGAGTTCCTCAACCGCGTCACCGACCGCACCCTGTTCCTGCGCAGCGACGGGATCCACGCCTTCAAGACCTCCTTCTCGGTGGCGCGGGAAGAGCTGCTGCGCCGCGACGCCGTGGCCGCCATCCACCGCAAGCTGGAGGAAAAGGAGGTCCGGCGGCTGGAGGCCGCCGCCGCCCGCTACAAGGTCTGGGCGATCAAGAACCCTGAGCTGAACAAGCGCAAGGCCGCCATCGAGACCCGCATCGCCCGCATCGAGGAGGCCCGGACCACGGCCTATGTCTCCCGCGAGCGGCGCCTCGAACTGTCCGACGCCGAGATCGACGCCAAAGTCGCCCTGCGGCTGGCCGATCTGACAGTGACCACGCCGGACGGCGCCCGCACCCTCTTGAAGATCGACCGGCTCAGCCTGGCGGCCGGCGACCGGATCGCCATTCTGGGAACCAACGGGGCCGGCAAATCGACCCTGCTGGGCGCCCTGGCGGCGGCCTTTGATCCGGACCAGGAGCATTACGACGGCCAGGCGGCGGTGCGTTTCAACCCGGCGACCCGGCTGGCGGTGTTCGACCAGTCGATGCAGGCCCTGCCGCTGAAATCCAGCCTGCTGGACTATGTCGCCGCCGCGCCGGACGCGACCGAAAAGGACGCCACCCGCCTGCTGGCCCAGGCCGGCTTTCCCTATATCCGCATCCAGGGCCCGATCAGCCTGCTCAGCTACGGCGAACGCTCACGGCTGATGTTCCTGCGCATGAAACTGGAGCGGCCCAACCTCTACCTCCTCGACGAGCCGACCAACCACCTCGACATCGAGGGGCAGGAGGCGCTGGAGGCGCAGCTGGAAGAGTCCGACGTCAGCTGCATCTTCGTCTCCCACGACCGCTATTTCACCCGCACGGCGGCGACGCGGTTTCTCGAGATTCGCAAGGGCCGGCTGGGTGAGGTGGAAAGCCCGGACGCCTTCTTTGACTCCCAGGGGTGAGGCAAGGCGGACCGGGGCCCGGGTTCGCTCATTTCGACGCCGCAAATTCTAAATCATACGCCGTTCGGCAAACGGAGCGTTAAGCCGCGCCGCCTAGGCTCCCGCGCCATGACCGATCGCGCCATCACGCCCGAGCAGCTCGCTACCCTCAGTCACGAGTTCCGCACGCCCCTGAACGGGGTGCTGGGCATGGCGCGGCTGCTGGACGGCACCGCGCTGACGCCGGAACAGAAGGCCTATGTCTCGGCGTTGAAGGAAAGCGGCGACCATCTGCTGGGCCTGATCAACGATGTGCTGGACCTGGCCCGGCTGGGGGCCGGCAAGGTCGAGCTGATGCCGGCCCCCATGTCGGTCGAGAACCTGCTGCGCCAGGTGGCCGAGCTGATGAGCCCGCGCGCACACGAGAAGGGCGTCGAGATCGCCTGGGCGGCGGCGCCGGGCCTGGGCCCGGTGATGGCCGACGAGGGGCGGCTGCGTCAGGTGCTGCTCAATTTCGCCGGCAACGCCGTCAAATTCACCCAGCAGGGGGGCATCCTGATCGCCGCCGAGCCGGCGCCGGACGGGGCGATCCGCTTCACCGTCAGCGACAGCGGCCCCGGCGTGCCCGACGAGGCCAAGGCGCGGATCTTCGAGCCCTTCACCCATGCCGACCCCAGCCATGGCGGCTCGGCCCTCGGCGGCGCGGGGCTGGGCCTGGCCATTGTGCGGCGCCTGGCCGACGCCCATGACGCGAAGATCGGCGTTGAGGATGCGCCAGGCGGCGGCGCCCGCTTCTGGTTCACCGCCGCGCTGCCGGGGGTGGAGGCCGCGGAGCCCGACCGGAGCCTGGCCGGCCGTTGCGTGGCCGTGGCCAGCCCCAACGCCGTGGTGCGCGACGCCGCCGTTCGCCAGATCGAGGCCTGCGGCGGCGAGGCCGTGGCCGCCGCCGGTGTGGCCGGGGCGTTGTCGAAGGCGCCCGAAGGCGCGGTCTTGCTGGTCGATCACGCCCTGCTCAAGGGCCGCCGGGCGCTGAGCCCGCCGGCTGGCCGGGCCGCCATCGTGCTGCTGCGCCCGGACGAGCGCGACCGCATCGGCCCCTGCCGCGCCGCCGGTTTCGCCGGATACCTGATCAAGCCGCTGCGCCGGGCCTCCCTCGCCGACCGGGTCCTGGCGGCCTTCGACGCCGCGCCGGCGCCGGAAGCGCAGCCGCCGGAGGATGACGAGCGGATCGCGCCCGCCGCCGCCCCGGGCGCCCGGGTGCTGCTGGCCGAGGACAATCCGATCAACGCCCTGCTGGCCCGCACCCTCCTGGAGCGGGAAGGCGCCCTGGTCGACCGCGCCGCCAGCGGCGAGGAGACCCTGGCGGCCATGGAGGCGGGCACATACGACCTGATCCTGATGGACGTGCGGATGCCCGGCATGTCGGGGATGGAGGCGGCCCGGGCCCTGAGGGCGCGCGGGGTGACCACGCCCATCGTCGCCCTGACCGCCGACGCCTTCGAGGACGACCGCCGCGCCTGCCTGGCGGCGGGCATGGATGACTTCCTGGTCAAGCCCCTGACGCCGGCTTCATTGCGCGGCGCCCTGACCCGCTGGGCCCGCTGGACGCCGGCGACGGCGCAAGGCAGGTTGGCGGGCTGAAACCGGGGGCGGGCGCTCCCGGCCGGGGAGCAGAGATGACCAGCCCAGTCCAACCTGAGCCGACCGCCAAGCCCAAAGTCGGCACCCTGCGGTCCCTGGCCGTGTTCTTCGAGCGCCGGGTGTTCGTGATGCTGCTGCTCGGCTTCTCGGCGGGGCTGCCGGGGCTGCTGGTCTTCGACACCCTGCAGCTGTGGCTGCGCGAGGCCGGGCTGTCGCTCACCGCCATCGGCGTCTTCAGCCTGGCGACCCTGGCCACGGCGATGAAGTTTCTCTGGGCGCCGCTGGTCGACCGCACGACGGTGCCATTCCTGACCACTCTGCTGGGCCACCGGCGATCGTGGATGCTGGTCAGCCAGGGGGTGATCATCCTGGGCCTGTGGCTGATTTCCAGCACCAACCCGGCGACCCATCTGGGCATGATGGCGCTGTTCGCGGTGATGGTCAGCTTTGCCGCCGCCAACCAGGACGTGGTCATCGACGCCTGGCGGATCGAGGCGGCCGAGGACGCCAAGCAGGGGGCCATGGCGGCCGCCTATCAGTGGGGCTATCGCGTGGCGATGATCACCGCCGGCGCCGCGCCGCTGATCCTGGCGCAGGGCTATGGCTGGAGCCTGTCCTATGCCGTGATGGCGGCGCTGATGGGAATCGGCGTGCTGGCCGTGCTGATGGCGCCGCGCGAGATGCAGCATGTCATCCGGGCGATCAGCACCGCCGGCCTGGCGTCCCGGCCGGCGCTGGAGGTGATCGAATGGATCGTGCGGGCCCTGATCCTGATCGCCGGCGGCCTGCTGGTCGGCTCGGGCCTGGCGGGCAGCGCCGATTTCCTGGCCTCGATTCTTCGCGGCCTGGGCGCCGGCGGGCTGGCGGACATGGCCCTGGGCCTGTGGGGCGGCGACGCCAAGGTCTGGGTGCAGCTGGCGTCGGTGATCTGCGGCTTCGCGGTGATCGTGGTCGCCGCCTGGCCGATCCCGGGCATGCCGACGAGGCCTGGCGTCTATCTGTCCTCGGCCCTGGGCCAGCCGCTGGTCGATTTCTTCGGGCGCTACGGCAAGGTCGCCGGGCTGATCCTGGCCCTGATCTGCCTCTACCGCGTCTCCGACTTCGTGCTGAACATCAACAGCGCCTTCTACAGCGACCTGGGCTTCACCAAGCTGGAGATCGCCGAGGTCCGCAAGGTGTTCGGGGTGGTCATCTCCATCGTCGGCGTCACCCTGGGCGGCTTCGCCGTGCTCCGGCTGGGGCTGATGCGGGCGCTGATCATCGGCGCCTTCCTGGGACCGCTGAGCAATCTCGCCTTCGCCTGGCTGGCCTTCCAGGGGCACAGCGTGCCGGCCCTGTTCATCGCGATCGGCGTCGACAACATCGCCGGCGGTTTCGCCGGCACCGCCCTGATCGCCTATATGTCCAGCCTCACGGCGCAGGGCTTCACCGCCACCCAGTACGCGCTGTTTTCTTCCCTCTACGCCCTGCCCGGAAAGATCATCGCCAGCCAGTCGGGACGTCTGGTCGAGGGCATCGCCAAGGCCACGGACCAGGGCGCGATCTTCGCGGTGTTCAAGGGGCTGATGACCGGCCTGACGCCGGAGAGCTACGCCGGGGCGATGAGCAAGTCAGGGGTGTCGCCGGAGGCGCTCGGCGTCGGCTACCTGACCTTCTACCTCTATTCGACGGTGATCGGCGTCGTGGCCATGGTGCTGGTCTTCATGGTCGCGGCGCGCCAGCCGCCGAAGATCGAGGAGAGCGCCGAGGCCGAAGCCATGCCGGAAACCGCCTAGGCCACCAGACAGACCACCTGGGCCACCCGCAGGTCGCGGCGCAGGGCGTCGGCGACGCGGCCGTAGTTTTCGGTGTTGACCCGCTCGCCGGCGGCGAAGCCTGAGGTGGACTGGCCGGATGCGCGCATGGCCGCCAGCAGGGTTTCCGGGGTGGTGGTGTAGATGCGGCCCCGGCGCGGGGCCTCGGCGACGGTGACCCCGATCACCCGGCCGGCGGCGTCCATGGCCGGGGCGCCGGAGAGGCCGGACAGCGGACCTTTCAGGGTGTTGGTGCGGCCGACCTCGGCCCAGACCAGCACCGGCTCGGTGCGGGCGCCGCGGCCGCGCACCACCAGGTTTTCCCGGCCCAGCAGCCGCGAGGCGATCTCGCCGGGCTTGCCCTGGGGAAAGCCGGGGTGGAAGGCGCGGGCCCCGCGGCGCAGGCCGGCGGCGTCGGCGACGCCGATCACCGGCATGGCCGGCGCCCCGCCCTCGGTGGTCAGGACGGCGGCGTCGCCGCTCATGTCGACGGTCACGCGGGCGGCGACCCCGCGCCCCTCGGCCACGACGATGGCCACCTGGGGACAGCCCTCGACGACATGGCGGGCGGTGATCCACACCCCGCGGTCGGCGATGGAAAAGGCGGTGCCGCTGCTGGGCTGCGGCTTGTCCTGCATCTCGACTACCACCGAGGGGTCGAAGGGCGAGGCGGGGCCGAGCGGCACATCTTCCGAGCCCGGCACCGGCGGCGGCGGGGCGGGGGCGTCAGCCTTCTCGCGGCGGCCGACCGAGGCCATCACCAGGGCGAGCACCACCGCGCCGTAGATGGTCCAGTCGGGAAGCCGGGGAAACTGCATCGCCTGTTTCGTGACCGATCAGACGGCGATGGCGGCGGAGAGGATCAGGGCGGTGGCGATCTTGGCGCCGAACAGCAGGATCGCCGCGCTCATCTCGCCGTCCTGGATGCGCTGGGGCAGGCCGTGCAGGACAAAGTCGGTCAGGCGGAAGATCAGCAGCTGCACGAAGATGGCGCCAACGCCCCAGAGCCCGATCTCCAGCAGCGAGGTCGAGGTGGTCAGGGCGGTGCATAGGGGAATGGTCAGCCCGATCAGAACCCCGGCGAAGGACAGGGCGGCGGCCGAGTTGCCTTCCCGGATCAGGGTGATTTCCTTGTGCGGCGTCAGCATCGCATAGAGGCCGGCGCCCAGCACCAGCATCACGGCGGTGACCCCGGCCTGCATCAGGGCGAGGGGAAAGCCGTTGGCGAAGGCGGCGATTTCCGGAGACTGCAGTTCAGGCGGCATAACGGATTCCGTTTGGCGACAGGCCGTTGGTTAGCACGCCTTTGGGGGCGCAAGAAAAGGTTCTCGCGGCGGGGGCGCCGGCTCTCCGCTGGCGGGAACCGAGGCTCAAGCCGCCGCTTCGTTCTTGCGCCGGGCGCTGGCGCGGATCTTTTCGCTCTCGCTCTTCAGCTGTCCGCAGGCGGCGAGGATGTCGCGGCCGCGGGGGGTGCGGATCGGCGAGGCGTAGCCGGCCTTGTTGAGGATGGCGGCGAAGGTCTCGATGGCGCCCCAGCCGGAGCATTCATAGGGACTGCCGGGCCAGGGGTTGAAGGGGATCAGATTGACCTTGGCCGGGATGCCCTTGAGCAGGGCGACCAGGGCGCGGGCCTCGGCCGGGCTGTCGTTGACGCCCTTGAGCATGACGTATTCGAAGGTCACCCGGCGGGCGTTGCTGAGGCCCGGATAGGCGCGGATGCCGGCCATCAGCTCGGCGATCGGATACTTCCTGTTGAGCGGCACCAGCTCGTTGCGCAGTTCGTCGTTGGTGGCGTGCAGGCTGATGGCCAGCATGGCCTGGGTGCGCGTCCCCAGCGCCTGGAGCTGCGGCACGACGCCGGAGGTGGAGACGGTGATGCGGCGGCGGCTGATGCCGATGCCCTCGTTGTCGCTGAGGATGTCGAGGGCGTCGCTGACCGCGTCGAGGTTATAGAGCGGCTCGCCCATGCCCATGAAGACGATGTTGCTGAGCAGGCGGTCGGCCTTGTCGGAGGGCCATTCGGCAAGGTCGTCCTTGGCCACCTGCACCTGGGCGACAATCTCGGCGGCGGTCAGGTTGCGGACCAGGGCCTGGGTGCCGGTGTGGCAGAAGGTGCAGTTGAGGGTGCAGCCGACCTGGCTGGAGACGCACAGGGCGCCGCTGCGACCGACATCGGGGATGTAGACGGTCTCGATCTCGATGCCCGGGGCGGTGCGGATCAGCCACTTGCGGGTGCCGTCCTTGCTGACCTGGCGCTCGATCACCTCCGGGCGGGCGATGGTGAAGGTCTCGGCCAGGCGGGCGCGGGTCTCGCCGGCGACGTTGGTCATCTCGGCGAAGTCTGTGACCCCGGCCTGGTGCATCCAGCGCCAGATCTGGCTGGCCCGCATCCGCGCCTTGTCGGCGGGAACCACATCGGCCTCGACCAGGGCCGCGCGCAGGCCCTCCCGCGTCAGCCCGGAGAGGTTGACGGGAACAACAGGCTTTGCGGCCCGGGAAAGGTCGAGGGTGGTGGTCAAGGCTGTGCGGGGTCCGGTTGCGGCGGGCTCAATAGCAGATGGGGCCGGTTTTCGGAAATCGCCAACCTTTTCAGCTTTCCCGGGCGCTATTTCGCCGCAGACTTGACGGCCGGGGCGCCCTGTTTGCGGCCTTCCCGCATCAGGGCGGAGCAGTTGGCGTCCTCGGCCAGGCCCGGATCGACGAAGGCCAGCACCGCGCTGAGCGGGGTCAGCAGCGTTCCAAGCGCGACGGCGACGCCGCCCTGGCCGATCAGCGGCCCGGTCTTGACCCCGACCCTGGGGTCGGCCACCCGGCCGGAGACGGTGATGGGGACGAAGACCCTCAGCAGCCGGGGTTTCTTGGAGTCGCCCTCGAACTCGAGGTTCAGGGTCTCCTTGCTGAAATTGATGGTCCCCTTGCCCTCGACCAGCACCACGCCGGTGTCGGCGACGATGTGGTTGGCGCGGGCGACCCCGTCCCTGACCTGGAAGTCGGCGACGGCGCAGCGCAGCGGCGTCTGCCTGGGGTCCTCGGACAGCAGCATGATCAGCCCCTTGCTGACGTTGACGCCCAGCAGTTCGGCGAAGGCCTGGCGGACCTCGCCGCCGGGCGAGACCACGGTCAGGGATCCGTTGGCGGTCGAGGCGGCCTTGTGCAGCGAATTGCCCGTCCCGCTGATCTTGATGCGGGCCACCAGCCGGCCCTCGATCACCGGCTGGTCCTGCACCCGGGCGGTGATCCAGTTTTCGATGTGCGAGCCGGTCATGCGGAAATCGAGATCGGTGCGGGGGACGTCCTTGCCGGCGTCGAGGGTGAAGCCGCCGCGGATGTCGCCGCGATCGAGACTGAAGGCGACCGGGGTTCCCTTGAGCACCCCGTCCTTGAGGGTCAGGTCAAGGGACACCTTGCGCAGGGGCAGGCCCGGCGCATTGACCGCCTCGGCGCGGTAGCGGACCCTGGCATCCATCGACCGGATGCGTTCGACCTGCAGGGTGGCGTCCGAGAGCAGCCGGCCGCTGGCGCGCTGGCGCCCGGCCATGGCCACCTGATCGGGCGAGGCGGTCTCGCCCTTGCCGGTCGACGGGGCCATGCCGAACAGGCTGCCCAGATCGTCGAAGTCGAGTCGGCGCGAGCGCAGGTCGGCGATCAGCAGCGGCTTGTCGCGGTCGGTCTCGACGGTCAGCTGTCCGGCGATGTCGCTGTCGCCAATGCGGCCGTTCAGGCGATTGAGGTGGAAGCGGCCATGGTCGCGCACCAGGCCGGCGCTGACCCTGTAGGGGCCGGTATTGGGCAGGGCCAGGCCGGTCAGGACGTAGAGGTCGTTGAGATCGGCCCCGGAAATGGAGAACCGTGCGCCCAGCCGGTTGAGGTTGAACGGCCGGTCGATCTGGCCGTCGGCGGCGATGCGGGTGGCGCCGGCCCGGACCTTGGCCTGGAAGGCGTAGGGCCGGTCAGGGGAAATGTTCAGCAGCGGCGATCCGCTGATGTCGGCCTCGAACACCGCCCCGTTCAGCTGGCCTCGACCGATCAACTGAAAGCGGCCGTCGCCCTCGCCGGTGGTGCTGTCGCGGGTGGTCACCGCGCCCTTGAACCGGGCCTGCCTCCGGGCGTCGTTGATGGTCAGGTTGGCGTGGTCGATGATCAGCCTTCGGATCGCCGGCAGCTTCGGCGCGGCGGAAGACTTGCCGCTTCCGAACTGCCAGTTGGCGCGGCCCGAGGCCTCTCGGATCAGATGGACGTCAGCCCGGGTCACCCGGATCAGGCCCAGGACGGTGCGGCCCCGGATCAGGTCGAGCAGCTGAAGGCTGATTTCCAGCCTGCCGACGGTGGCCATCTGCGCGCCATCGGCCTTGTCGCGGGCCCAGGCGGGCTGGCCGATGCGCAGGTCGTTGACCTCGGCCCGGGGGGTCAGGGACCAGGGATGGACGTCAAGGTCGCCGGCCAGAACCACCGGCCGCTGCAGCTGCATCGAGGCGATGCGGCCGATCGGACCGCGCACCCAGTTCCAGTCGAAGAGAATGATCAGCGCCGCCAGGCCGCAGAGCAGAACCGCCAGGCCGATCATCAGCCCGCGAACCATCGCCGGGCTGTGGCGGGCGCGACGGGCGGCGCGGTCCTCGGCGGTCTCGGGCTCGAAGGCCCGGGCGACCGCGCCGCGCGCCTGACCGACAAGGCGTGAGACGGCGTCGGTCAGCGGCCTGAATGCGGTCTGGTTCAAGAAATTGCTCCGGGAGCCCCGCAACCTAACGCGCGACCCCCGGCATCCGGTTCCCGGGTCCCCAAACCCGGGCCCGGTCGTCGCTAATAGACCAGTCTGAAACCCGCGACGGCGGCGGCGGCGGCCAGGAAGGCCAGGATCACCAGCACTTCTGAGGTCTTGAACAAGGGTCCGTTCGGTGAGCGCATCAATTTCCCCCGGTGTTTCATTCTGATCCAGCCCGGGGGCCCGTCGCAAAGGCCGGGCCAGCGTTGCGGCCGGCGGCGGGCTCTGGCAGGAGGTCGGGATGATCTCCCGGCGACATCTGATGGCCAGCCTTCTGGCCGCCCCGACGACGCTGGCCTCCGGCGGGTCCGTCTTCGCCCGCAACCGGGGCGTCACCGTCTTCGCGGCCGCCTCGCTGGAGACAGCGCTGACCGCGATCGGGAAGGGCTATCGGGGGCGTCCCGGCGCGCCGCTGCGGCTGGCCTTTGGCGCCTCCTCCGCCATGGCGCGGCAGATCGCCCAAGGCGCTCCGGCCGACCTCTTCATCAGCGCCGACAGCGACTGGATGGACTGGCTGCAGGCCCGGGGCGGGGTCATCGCCGGCACGCGGCGCAACCTGCTGGCCAACCGCCTGGTGCTGATCGCGCCGAAAACCTCGCCCGTCCACCTGCGCATCGCCCGCGGCATGCCCCTCGCGGCGGCGCTTGGCGGGGGGCGGCTGGCGGTCGCCGATCCCGCCGCCGTGCCGGCCGGAAAATACGCGCGGCAGGCCCTGACGCATCTGGGGATATGGGACAGTGTGCGGACCCGCCTGGTCCCGGCGGAAAATGTCCGCACCGCCCTGGCCTATGTCGCCAGGGGCGAGGCGCCGCTGGGGGTGGTCTATGCGACCGACGCCGCGGTCGAGCCCCGGGTGCGGGTGGTGGGAACCTTTCCCGCGGACAGTCACAAGTCGATTGTCTACCCGGCCGCCCTGGTCAGGGACACCGCCGCCGGCCGGGCGGTGCTGTCCCATCTGTCGAGCCCGGCCGCCATGGCGCAGTTCCGGGCCCAGGGATTTCTCAGGCCCTGACCCCTGGCCCTAGGGCGTCTTGCCGGGCCAGGTCAGGTAGCCGTCGCGATCGACGCCGGTGTAGCCCTGATAATGCCGCCGTCCGTGGCCGCGTCGTCCGCCGCGTTCGCTGTAGCCGTCCGTGCGGTAGCCTTCCGAATAGCCGTAGGCGTAGCCGCTTTCCGAGCGGCTTTCGCGCTCGGAATAGCGCTCGCTCTCCTCGATGCTGACGGAGGTTCCGGCGCGGTATTCGCTGCGGGCGCCGACGCGCCGGTAGCCGCCGGCCAGATCTTCGTCGAGATAGCCGACCCCCTCGGTCCCGGACCGGGCGACGTAGCGCGAGCCGCCGGCGCTGTGCGTCCAGCGGCGGGCGGCCTTGCGATGATAACGGGCGCTTGCCGTGGCGGCGGGCGTTGCGGCCGGGGGCGCGGGAGGCGGCGTCGTCTCCGCCGTCCTTGTCGGAGCCGGCGCGGGCGCCGGCGTGGGACAGGTGTTGGCGCAGCAGCAATCCTTGTCGGCGCGGGCCTGGCGGTCGGTCAGGTCGTCACAGGCGCCGAGGGCCAGGGCCGACAGACCGAGCAGGGAGAGGGTGAGAATCCGCATGGCGGCTACACTTTCGACGCGAGGAAGGCGTCATCATGCGCCCGCGGGAGGTCGACGACCCCTGCTTTCCCCGATCGGGGGAGAGGTAAGGTTACCGCACCCGCGTCCCGAGAAGCCGCCGCGCGGCCATCGCAACGCCCAGCCCCACCGCGATGCCGACGCTGTTGGCGACGGCGTCGACCGGATCGCCCTGCCGTCCCAGTCCCATGATGGCCTGCAGAATCTCGACTCCAACGCCGGCGAGGAACAGTCCGAGCGCCAGTCGCCGCAACCTCTCGGGAAAGGCCCAGGCGCCGACCAGGGTCAGGCCCAGATAGGCGGTCGCATGCTCGGCCTTGTCCCAGAAGGTCAGAGCCTGCGGCAGGTCTTCCCCCGGCGCCAGCGACAGCCAGGCGATCAGGGCGCAGGCCAGGGCGAAGAGGGCGATGCGCACCGGCGCTGGCGGGAAAAGCAGGAACATCGGGGTCTCGCGGTTGCGCCGGGGGCGGCGCGTCTCTAGCGTCCGCGCCGGTTCAATGGAGCGACAGGCGGCATGACGGTCAAGGCGGTGATCTGGGATTTCGGCGGGGTGATCACCTCCTCGCCCTTCGAGGCCTTCAACCGGTACGAGGCCGAGAAGGGCCTGCCGCACAACCTGTTCCGGACCGTCAATTCGACCAATCCCGACAGCAACGCCTGGGCCCTGTTCGAGCGCAATGAGATCGACGCCGCCGGCTTCGACGCGATGTTCCATGAGGAGTCCTCCGCGCTCGGCCATCCGGTGCGGGGCGCCGAGGTGCTGGGACTGTTGTCGGGGGACGTGCGGCCGGGCGTGGTCGCGGCGCTGAAGGCCTGCAAGGCGGCCTTCAAGGTCGGCTGCATCACCAACAATGTCCAGACCGGCCACGGGGCCGGCATGGCCGGGACCAGCGCCAAGGCCGCCGCGGTGGCCGAGGTCATGACCCTGTTCGACGCGGTGATCGAAAGCTCCAAGGCCGGTATCCGCAAGCCCGACCCGCGCATCTACCAGATGATGTGCGACTTGCTGTCGGTGGAGCCCGAGGCCTGCGTCTATCTCGACGACCTGGGCATCAACTGCAAACCCGCCGCCGCCCTGGGCATGAAGGCCATCAAGGTCTCGACCGAGGCCCAGGCCATGGCCGAACTGGCCGAGGCGACCGGGTTGAGGTTCTAGACCTTGATCCTTCTCCCCCTTGCCGGGAGAAGGTGGACGCGCAGCAGCCGGATGAGGGCGGCGCCGGCCGTCCATGTCCGGGTTCGTTCCGGCGCTTCGGCGTCTGTCTGCAGCGCTGCCCTCATCCGACCTCCTTCGGAGGCCACCTTCTCCCGGCAGGCGGGAGAAGCAGAACAAGGTGACCGAGCCATGACCCGACCCACCAAGATCGGCGCCGCCGAGGCGCTCAAGTCCCTCCCGCAGTGGCGGGCCGCCGACGGCGAGCGCGACGCCATCGTCCGAACCTTCAGCTTCAAGGACTTCAACGCCGCCTTCGGCTTCATGACCCGCATCGCCCTGGCGGCCGAGAAGCTCGACCATCATCCGGAATGGTTCAATGTCTACAACCGGGTCGAGGTGCTGCTCAGCACCCATGACGCCGACGGCGTCACCGCCCTGGACGTGACCCTGGCGCGGATCATGGACGAAGCCGCCGCCCTGTAGTCCCCGGCGTCGGGCAATTGGTCCGATAGCCGGTTCCCACTTACCGGAACCCGCTCTAACGTCCGTTTGAAAAATCAGTCGGAGGAGACACCCATGACGTCAGCGACAGGCCGCGTGGCCGGCAAGAAGGCCTTCATCACCGGCGGGGCCCAGGGCCTGGGCGCCGGGGCGGCCCGCCGCCTGGCCGAGGAAGGCGCCAAAGTCGCCCTGGGGGATCTCAATCTGGAGGGCGCCCAGGCGGTCGCCGAGGAGCTGAACGCCGCCCACGGACGCGGCACGGCGGTCGCCTACCGCCTCGACGTCACCCAGGAGGATCAGTGGGCCGCGGCGCTGGAGCAGGCCAATGCGGCGATGGGCGGGATCTCGGTGCTGCTCAACAACGCCGGCATCAGCAAGGGCGGCGACCTGGAGCACTGCAGCCTGCAGGATTTTCGCGACGTGATGAGCGTCAATGTCGACAGCGTGTTCCTGGGGGCCAAGCTGGCCATGCCCTATCTGCGCGACAACCAGCCGGGCTCGATCATCAACATCTCCTCGATCGCCGGCCTGATCGCCAACCACAACGGCCCGGCCTACAACGCCTCCAAGGCGGCCGTCTGGCTGCTCAGCAAGAACATCGCCCTCTACTGCGCCAAGCAGAAGCTGGACGTGCGCTCTAACTCCATCCACCCGACCTTCATCGACACCCCGATTCTCGACCCGATCCGGCAACGGTTCGGCAAGGAGGAGGGCGAGGCCAAGCTGGGCCGGCAGGTGCCGCTGGGCCGCATCGGCACGCCGCGGGACATCGCCGACGCGGTGCTCTACCTGGCGTCGGACGAGAGCCGGTTCATGACCGGGGCGGAACTGAAGCTGGATGGCGGCATCAGCGCCATGTGAGCCCGCCGGTCAGTTTACCAGGATGGTGCCGACCAGAAGTTTGGCGCCCGGCTTGCCGAGCAAACGGTCGGTTTCCCGCTGCATCTTCTGGGCGAGGTAGTCGGGATCGGGCGGCGTGGCGGCCGGCAGGCCCGAGGCGTAGATCTGCAGCACCTGGGCGTAGGCGGCCCGCAGGCGCGGTGTCGACTGGGCGGCGAGGCTGCGCAGCTTCTCGTCGGGAACATCGATCCCGACCTCCATGGTCATCACGCCCCGGCTGCCGTTGCGGCGCAGGATGGAGGTGGTCAGGGTCTGGATCTGGACGAAGGAGACGCCGCCGCCCTTCTTCTTCTCGCCGCCGCTGGCGGCGGCGACGCCGGGGAGGAGCGCCAGCAGGGCGGCAAGGGCGAGACGGCGGTTCATGCCCCTGTTGTGACCCCCTTTGGTTGATGGGCCATTTACGCGCAGGTGACAGAGGGCGCGACGCAGTCGAGAATCCCGAACGATTCTGAAAAGGACGCGATGACCCGCTTCGCCCCCAAGACGCTCGACCTCGACGGCCAGGTGATCCTGATCACCGGCGGCACCGGCTCGTTCGGCCGGCGATTCATCGAGACGGTGCTGACCCGATACAAGCCGCGCAAGCTGATCGTCTACAGCCGCGACGAGCTCAAGCAGAGCGAGATGCAGCAGGAGTTGCGCGAAAGGTTCAGCGCGGATGACTATTCGAAGATGCGGTTCTTCCTTGGCGATGTGCGCGACCGCTCGCGCCTGACCCTGGCCCTGCGCGGGGTCGACATCGTCATCCACGCCGCGGCGCTGAAGCAGGTGCCGGCCGCCGAATACAATCCCTCCGAATGCATCCAGACCAATGTGGTCGGGGCCGAGAACGTGGTCTGGGCCAGCCTGTCCAACCGGGTGAAATCGGTCGTGGCGCTGAGCACCGACAAGGCGTGCAACCCCGTCAACCTTTACGGGGCGACCAAGCTGGCTTCGGACAAGACGTTTGTGGCCGCCAACAATCTGTCCGGGGACCTGGGCTGCCGCTTCGCCGTGGTGCGCTATGGCAATGTCGTCGGCTCGCGCGGCAGCGTGGTGCCGCTGTATCGTCGTCTGCTGGCGCGGGGCGCGACCCGCCTGCCGATCACCGACGCGCGGATGACCCGCTTCTGGATCACGCTGGACGAAGGGGTGGAGTTCGTCCTCTCGTCTCTGGAGATCATGCGCGGCGGCGAAATCTTCGTGCCGAAAATCCCCTCCATGGCCATGCCGGACCTCGCGAAGGCCATGGCGCCCGACGCGGAAATCGAGATCGTCGGCATCCGCCCCGGCGAGAAGCTGCA
Source organism: Caulobacter sp. (assembly GCA_016125585.1). Classification (GTDB taxonomy): domain Bacteria; phylum Pseudomonadota; class Alphaproteobacteria; order Caulobacterales; family Caulobacteraceae; genus Caulobacter. Next base: position 112,290 of record WGLL01000001.1, on the reverse strand, counting down.
CGAGATCATGGTCGGGGCCGACGACGCCCGGCAGACCTGCGAGCTCGACGATCGCTATGTCATCGAGCCTGCTTTCGTCGAATATGCCCGCCAGCCGTTCGGCGCCGCCGACGGGGCCAGACCAGTTCCCGAGGACTTCGCCTACGCCAGCGACAACAACACCGACTGGCTCACCCCCGCAGGTCTGACGGCCATGCTGGACGCCCAGGGTGTCTGACAGCTTCCTTCCCTACGGTCGCCAGACCATCGAGGAGGATGACATCGCCGCGGTGGCGGCGGCGCTGCGCGGCGACTTCCTGACCACGGGGCCGACGGTCGCCGCCTTCGAGACCGCGTTCGCCGACAGAGTCGGGGCGGGCCACGCGGTCGCCTGCTCGAACGGCACCGCCTCGCTGCATCTGGCGATGATGGCGCTGGAGGTCGGGCCGGGCGACGTCTGTATCGCGCCGTCGATCACCTTCCTGGCGACGGCCAACTGCGCGGCCTATGTCGGCGCCGAGGTGGTGTTCGCCGATGTTGACCCGGACAGCGGGCTGATGACGCCGGAGAGCCTGGCGGAGGCGCTGGAGCGGGCCGGGGGGCGGCCGGTGAGAGTGGTCCTGCCGGTGCATCTGCGCGGCGATGTCTGCGACCTGCCGGGGCTGGCGGCGCTGGCCGAGGCGGCCGGGGCGGTGCTGGTCGAGGACGCGCCGCACGCCCTGGGATCCACCATGGACTTCGGCGGCGGGCGCGAGCGGGTCGGCGACTGCGCCCATTCGGCGATGGCCAGCTTTTCCTTCCATCCGGTCAAGACCATCGCCACCGGCGAGGGCGGCATGCTGACCACCAACGACGCGGCCCTAGCGGAGCGTCTGAGGGCGTTGCGCAGCCACGGCATGACGCGCCCGCCGGGCGCGGCGCCCTGGGTCTATGAGATGGCCCGGCCCGGCTACAACTACCGCCTGCCGGACATCAACTGCGCCCTGGGCCTGTCGCAGCTGGGCAAGCTGGACCGCTTCACGGCCCGGCGGCGGGCCTTGGCTGCGCTCTATGACGCCCGGCTGGCGGGCCTGGCGCCGGGGGTGAAGCCGGCGACGGGGCCCGCCTGGTCGGACCCGGCGCTGCATCTCTATTGCGTGTTGATCGATTTCGCCGGCCTCGGCGTGACCCGGGAGGCGGTCATGCGGCGGCTGGCCGAACAGGGGATCGGCAGTCAGGTCCATTACATCCCGGTGCATACCCAGCCCTACTGGCGGGAACGGCAGGGCGACCTGGCGCTGCCGGGCGCGGCGGCCTGGTATGACCGCTGCCTCAGCCTGCCGCTGTATCCGGGGATGCAGGATGGCGATGTCGAGCGGGTCGCCGACGCCCTGGAGCGCGCCCTGGACCTGTGGGGCTCAGCCCCGGCGGAAGGGTGAAGTCAGCCGGGCGTAGGCGGCGATGGCCTTGGCGGGATGGCGGGTGAACAGGAAGTAGCCGACGGTGATCAGCCCGAAGACCGCCAGCAGCAGCGGCTGGGGCACATCGGCGCGCAGGGCCAGGGCGGCGCCGAGACCCAGCGCCAGGGACAGGCCGCAGAGGGTCATCACCACGCCGGTGACGCTGAAGCCGCCGTCGAGCATCAGATGGTGGGCGTGGGTGCGGTCGGCGTGGAACGGCGACTGCTTGTGCAGCAGGCGGCGGACGATCAGCACCAGGCAGTCGATCACCGGCGGGGCGATCAGGAAGGGCGCCAGCACCGGGGTCACCGGATAGACCGGGTTCTGGGTCAGGCGGAAGATGGCCCAGGCGATGATCAGGCCCAGATAGGCGCTGCCCGAATTGCCGAGGAAGATCAGCGCCCGCTTGCGCCAGGGCAGACGGATGTTGAAGGCCAGATAGGCGGCCACGGCGCCGGCGATCACTGTCAGGCCGTTGGCCAGGTCGGCGTTGCCCGCATACAGCGAGGCGGCGACCAGCATCGCCAGGGTGCAGAGACACAGCGATCCGGCCAGGCCGTCGATGCCGTCGGCCATGTTGAGGGCGTTGATCAACCCGACGGTCGCCGCCAGGGTGAAGGGGATCGAAAGATAGCCCAGGTCCAGGGGGCCCAGACCGAAGGCCGGGCCGATGTTCTCGACCCGCACGTCGCCGATCAGGATGATGGCCAGGGCCGCGGCCGTCTGGGCCAGGACCCGGACCGGCCAGGGGATGTCGTAGATGTCGTCCAGCACCCCGATGATCACCAGGATCACCGCCGCCACCCCAAGGCCGATGACCTGGGCGTTGGGCGGGGTCAGCAGCAGGGCCGGAAGGATGGTGCCGACGGCGATGGCCAGGCCCCCGGTCACCGGCGTCGGGGCCGCGTGATCCTTGCGGCCGCCGGGACGGTCGACCAGCCCCAGGCGGGCGGCGAAGGGCTGCAGCAGGAAGATGATGGCGGTGACGGCGCTGAAGGCCGCGACAAACTCAAGGGTCGTCGTGCGCAGGAACTGAGCCGTCAGAAACAAACGTGATACCCCGATGTGCCGCGCCGTCATCCGGGGGCGACCGCCGCGTCGACCCCAAGGCTGGCTCTCCCTTAGTGCCCAAGGCACAGACTGGCAACCTGGGCCGTTTAAACAACAAGTCCCGGGTAACTTTCATATTATTGTAAAAATTCGAACAGCTGTTCGACGCATTGCCCCCCTTTTTGATGAAACGGATCGGGCCCGGGCAGAACACTTGTGCAGATTCCGTCAAAGCGTTCGGATAACGATGTTTGCGCCTTGACCTTGTGGAACGCCTCCCGGATAAGGCCGAGGTCGGGTGGGCGGGCGCTGCAGATATGCGGCGCGCGCAGCTTTTGCGCGCCCGCATAACGCAGCCTCCGCGCCGCCTGATCCAACTGGAGACGCCGTGTGATCGACCTGCACTGCCACATGCTCCCCGGCATTGACGACGGGGCGCCCGACCTGGAAACGGCCCTGCAGATGGCCAGGGTGGCGGTTGCCGACGGCATCGAGATCACCGCCTGCACCCCGCACATCTTTCCCGGCCTCTACGAAAACACCGGCCCCGGCATCCGCCAGGCCGTGGCCGCCCTGCAGGCCGAGCTCGACAAGGCCGAAATCCCCCTGACCCTGACCACCGGCGCGGACGTGCAGCTGTGCCCCGATCTGGTGGCCGGCCTGCGCTCGGGCCGGATCCTGGCGCTGGGCGAGTCGCGCTATTTCCTGTTCGAGCCGCCGCACCACACCGCGCCGCCGCGCATCGAGGACCAGGTCTTCGCCTCCATGGCGGCCGGCTATCACCCGATCATCACCCATCCCGAGCGGCTGCACTGGATCGAGAGCCACTACGAGACCATGAAGCGGATGGCCCACGCCGGCGCCTGGATGCAGCTGACCAGCGGCTCGGTGACCGGCCGTTTCGGCAAGCGGCCGCAATACTGGTCCGAGCGGATGCTGGACGAGGGGCTGGTGCATATCCTGGCCACGGACGCCCACAATCTGCGCAATCGCGCGCCCCTGCTGTCGCCGGCCCGGGACGCTGTCGCCGCCCGGCTGGGCGAACAGGCGGCCATCGACATGGTGGTCACCCGCCCCCGGGCGGTGCTGGAAAACGTCCCGCCGTCGCGGCTGCCCGACACCGTCGGATTGCCGAAACAGGCCGCGACGGGCTTGGGCTTCCTGCGACGTTTGTTTAAAGCAGCCTGAAAAGGCGTATCATCGCCGCAACTCAGCCACTTGGGATAGTTTGATGATCAGAGCCTTGGTTCTTGCGGTGATGGCCAGCCTGTTCCTGGCGGCCTGCGCCGACGGCGGTTCGGGCGCGATGTCCAAGGACGCCCTCTACGGGCAGGCGCTGCCGCCGCCCGATCCGGCCAAGGCCATCGCCAGCAGCGAGGAATACCGCGTCGGTCCGATGGACGTGCTGGATGTCTCCGTATTCCAGTCGCCGGACCTGACCCGGGTCGTCCAGGTCGACGCCTCGGGCCATATCGGCATGCCGCTGATCGGCGCCGTGCCGGTGGCCGGCAAGACCGTCACCGAGATTCAAACCGAGCTGACCACCCGCTTGAAGGAGCGCTATCTGCGGTCCCCCGAGGTCACGGTCGCGGTCAAGGAATTCGCCAGCCAGAAGGTCACTGTCGACGGATCGGTGACCCAGCCGGGCGTCTATCCGCTGGTCGGCAAGACCACCCTGATGCAATCGATCGCCATGGCCCGCGGCGTGGACCGCCTGGCCAACCACAAGCGGGTGGCGATCTTCCGCAACGTCAACAGCCAGCGCATGGTCGCGGTGTTCGATCTGGACCAGATTCGCTCCGGAAAGATGGACGATCCGCAGATTTACGCCAATGACGTCGTCTTTGTGGACCGTTCCGGCTCCAAGAGCCTGTTCCGCGACGTGATCAGCTCTGTGCCGCTGATGTCGGTTTTCGTGCCGGTCCTCTAGACGGTCGGCGGTAGACAATTTTTTTGAGGCGCGCCGGGCGAAGCCCGGCCGAGGGGTTTGAAGCGACATGAACGGCGGCAACGGCGGCGACAACGACGAGACCTGGGACGGCGAGCCCGAAGGCCGGGCTTACCTGACCACGGCCATGCCGCGCCCCCTGGTGGTGCGGGGCAATCGCGCCCTGGCGACCGGGATCAATGCCCAGGACGACGGCCAGAACCAGCCCGAGATCAACCTGCTGGCCTATTGGCATGTGCTGGTGAAGCACCGGCTGGTCATCGCCGGCGCCGTCGGGGTGATGCTGATCCTGGGCCTGATCGCGACCCTGCTGACCACCCCGGTCTATCGCGCCGCGACAACCATCCAGATCGACCGGGAAGCGGCCAACATCACCAATATCCAGGATGTGACGCCGGACGACTCGCGCAACGTCGAATTCTACCAGACCATGTACAGCCTGCTGAAGAGCCGCAGCCTGGCCAAGCGGGTGGTGCAGAAGGCCAACCTGGCCTCCGACGCCCAGTTCATGGATCAGCGTCAACCCTCGTTGCTGGACAGCATCGGCTCGCTGTTCGGCCGCGACGCCCGCAAGACCGCCCCGCTGACCGGAACCCGCGAGCGGCGTGAACGGATCGCGACGGGCATCCTGGCCGCCGGGTTGTCGGTGGAGCCGATCCGCAACTCGCGGCTGGTGAAGATCTCCTACTCCAGCCCCAACCCGGTGATCGCAGCCCGCATCGCCAACGCCTTCGGCGAGAACTTCATCACCGCCAACCTGGATCGCCGGTTCGAATCCTCGAATTACGCCCGGGGCTTCCTCGAAGAGAAGCTGCGGGAGTCGAAGCAGAAGCTGGAAGAGTCCGAGCGGGCCCTGGTGGCCTACGCCCAGGACCAGGGCATCTTCAACCTGAGCAGCGCCAACACCTCGGGACCGGGCGGCGGCAGCTCGGAGGGCACCGCCACCACCTCCCTGACCGCCACCGATCTGCTGAGCATGAACACCGCCCTCAGCACAGCCAAGAGCGAGCGCATCCGGCTCGAGCAGCGCTGGCGCCAGGCCCAGGGCGCCGCCGGCCTGAGCATCCCCGAGGTGCTGCAGAGCCCGACCATCCAGGCTTTGCGTCAGCAACAGGCCAACCTCAACGCCCAGTACCAACAGCAGCTGGTGCAGAAGCTGCCCGACCACCCGGACATGCTGCAGCTGAAGGGTCAGATCGACGAGGTCGATCGGCAGATCAAGGCCGAGATCGAGAACATCCGCCAGGCCATCTACCAGTCCTACCAGATCGCCCTGAAGCAGGAGGCCTCTCTGCAGTCGCAGGTCTCGGGCCTCAAGGCCGGGGTCATGGACCTGCGCGGCCGGTCGATCCAGTACAACATCCTGCAGCGGGAGGTGGAGACCAACCGCACCCTCTATGACGGCCTGCTGCAGCGCTACAAGGAGATCGGGGTGGCCGGCGGCGTCGGCGCCAACAACGTCTCCATCGTCGACCGGGCCGAAACGCCCCGCGCGCCCTACAAGCCCAACATGATGCTCAACCTGCTGATCGCCACCGGCATCGGCCTGCTGCTGGGCCTGGGCGCCGCCTTCGGTCTGGAAAGCCTCGACGAGACCATCAAGGTGCCGGAAGACATCGAGGGCAAGCTGGGCATGCCGCTGCTGGGCGCCATCCCGATGCTCGACAAGGGCGTCACGCCGGAGGAGGCGCTTGCCGATCCGCGCAGCGCTTTCTCCGAGGCCTACTACTCGGTGCGAACGGCGCTGCAGTTCTCGACCAACGAGGGCGTGCCGCGGAACATCCTGGTCACCTCGGCCCGGCCCTCCGAAGGCAAGTCGACCACCTCGGTGGCCCTGGCGAAGAACTTCGCCAAGCTGGGGATGAATGTGCTGCTGGTCGACAGCGACCTGCGCAACCCGTCCCTGCACCGCACCCTGCGGGCCGATTCCAGCGCCGGCCTCAGCAACTACCTGACCGGCACGGCCACCCTGATCGAGCTGGCCCAGGCCACCGACCAGCCGAACCTGGCCTTCATCCCCTGTGGTCCGCTGCCGCCCAACCCGGCCGAACTGCTGGCCGGCGCCCGTATCCGGGCGCTGATCGCCGAGGCCCAGCAGCACTTCGACCTGCTGATCATCGATGGTCCGCCGGTCATGGGTCTGGCCGACGCCCCGCTGCTGGCCAGCTCCGTCGCCGGGGTCATCCTGGTGATCGAGGCCGGCACCACCCGTCAGGGTCTGGCCAAGGCGGCCCTGCGCCGACTGGGCCTGGGCCACGCCCGGGTGCTGGGCGCCCTGCTGTCGAAGTTCAGCGTCAAGCACGCCGGCTACGGCTATGGCTACGGTTACGGCTACGGCTACGCCTACAACTACGAATACGGGTCGAACGACACCAAGAAGCTTGGTCGCGGCAAGGGCTGATCGGGCATGCCGGCCTCTTCTCCGGACGAGGCCGGCCGGCCGGGAGTCATCCTGCGGGTCGTGCCGCCGCCGCCGCCGGAACCGCCGCCGCGTCGCACGCCGCCCTGGCGCGACCTGCTGGCGGCCGCAGGCCTGGCGGCGGCCGGGCTGTGGCTGGCTGTCGCGATCGTCACCGGGGCCCTGGCTGACGCCCGGGTCGACCACAATCCCGCCGCGGCCCTCAAGTTGAAGCCCGACCACGCCGGGGCCCTGGCCCGGGCCGCGGAGAAGCGGCTGGAAGCCGGCCGCATCGACGCCGCCGGGCTGGCCGCCGTCAAACGAGAGGCCCGGCGCGCCCTGGCCCTCGATCCGACCCAGAGTTCGGCCTTCCGCAGCCTGGCCTTCGCCGCCGGGCAGGAGGGCGACGCGGCCGACCAGCGGCGGCTGATGACCATCGCCGGCGACCGGATGAAGCGGGACCTTCCGGCCAATCTTTGGCTGATCTCCGACCGCCTGAAGTCGGGGCGGCTGGCCGAGGCGGTGCAGCGGGCAGACGGCCTGATGCGGGCCTGGCCGGTGACCATGCGCACCACCCTGGGCCGCCAGCTGGTCGCGGTGGCCGCCGCCCAGGGCGGAGCCCCGGTCGTGGCCGCCCTGCTCGACAGCGAGCCGCCGTGGCGGCTGTCCTTCCTGTCGAACATGGCCAAGGATGACATCAATCCCGGCGCCGCCATGGCCCTCTACACGGCCATGAGCAGCGGCCGGCATCCGCCCAGCGAACTGGAGACCAGCTTCCTGGTCGGCCGGCTGGTGCGGGACGGCCTGTTTCAGGAGGCCTTCCTGATCTGGGCCCAGCTGTTGCCGCCCGAGGGCATCAGCAACCTGGCTGATCCCTATGACGGCGGCTTCGAGGGCCTGCCCGGCGCGCCGCCGTTCAACTGGCGACTCTTCGAGCGTCCCGGCACGGTGGCCGAGATCGCTCCGGCGCCGAACGGCGAGGGCCACGCCCTGTATCTGAGGTTCACCGACGCGCCGAGGCCGGGGGTGCTGGCGCGGGAGCTGCTGGCCCTGACGCCGGGCCGGCAGGTGCTGACCGGACGCTGGCGCAGCGCCGGGCTGTCGGCCGGCCGTCCGCTGAGCTGGACGGTGCGCTGCGCCGAGCGCGGCGCCCGGCTGGTGGGGGAAAGTCCGCCGCTGTCGGTCGCCGGCGACTGGACCGCCTTCACCTTCCCCATCGACGTGCCGGAGGACTGCAAGGCGCAATGGCTGTCGCTGTCGCCCACCGGCCGCGGGCGCATGAACGGCGAGGCCTGGTTCGACGACCTGAAGATCAGCCGCTAGAGCGTGTTCCGATTGGTGGGAACCGGTAATCGGACCAGACACGCGACCACGAAGACTCCAAGAACAGCGCGGTTTGAGTCCATCAAATCGCGCCATGTTCCGGGGGTCCCGATCTGCGGGCGCCGGGGACGCTTCAGGCCAGAAGTTCCCGATAGACGTCCAGGGTCCGGGCCAGGACGATCTGTTCATCGAACAATCGCAGGGCCTTGTCGCGCGCCGCCTGGCCCAGCCGCAGGCGCAGCTCGGCGTCGTCATCGAGACGGGCCATGGCCTCGGCCAGGCCGCGCCATTCGCGCGCCGGCGCCAGCAGGCCGTCCTGCTCATGGGTGACCACCTCGCGGCAGCCGGGCACGTCGGTGGTGACCAGCGGCAGGGCGCAGCCGGCCGCCTCGATCAGGGTCTTGGGCAGGCCCTCGCGGTAGCTGGGCAGGACCACGACATCGACCTGACCCAGCAGGGCCGGCATGTCGTCGACGTGGCCGAGATGCTCGACCACCCCCTCGGACACCCAGCCGGCGAGGTCTTCGGGGGCGCAGGCGGCGGGATTGCCGGGATCCGGCTCGCCCGCCAGCAGGAAGTGGATGTTGCGGCCCTCGGCCTTGAGGAAGCGGGCGGCCTCGACGAACTCGGCCAAGCCCTTGTCCCACAGCATCCGCGCGGCCAGCAGCACCTTGAGCGGCTCTCCGGGGCCGCGGCGGCGGTCGCTGACCTGGAAGCGGCTCATGTCGACCCCGGAGCCGGGGATGGTCCGCACCCGGGCCGGATCGACCAACCGGCGGTCGACGAAGGCGGCGCGGTCATCGGGATTTTGCACGATCAGCCGGGCCCGCCGGCCGCCGAAGGCGACCCAGGCCATGGCCCGCACCACCGGCCGCAGCAGCCGCGCCTTGAGGCTGTCGCTGATGAAGACAAAGCCCAGGCCGGCCACGGCGCTGACCCGCCCCGCCCCACCGGCGAGCCGCCCGGCGAGACCGGCGTAGATGGCCGGCTTGATGGTGAAGCCGTGGATGATGGCGGCCTTTTCCGACCGCAGGACGCCGGCGATGTGCAGGATCAGCCGGGCCTCGGCCAGGGGATTGAGGCTGCGCCGCTCCATCGGCAGGGGGCGCCAGTCGAAGCCCATCTCGCGCAGCTTCTCGCCATAGGGACCGTCCGGCGAGATCAGCACCAGCCGCACGCCCTCGTCGCGCAGCCGCCGGATCAGCGAGAGGCGGAAATTGTAGAGATACCAGTCGGTGTTGCCGAACAGCACGATGGCGACGCCGGCCAGATCGCCGGACCCGCCGCCGGCCGCGGAGACCTGGACAGCGCTCACGCCGCCGCCTCGGACCGGGAATCGCCCTGGCGCTGGGCCGCCAGCCAGGCCTGGGCGGTCAGGACCGCCCACAGCCGCATGTCATGGTCACGCCGGCCGCTGAGATGTTCGGCCCAGGCGGCGCGCACCGGTCCCGGCTCGAAGATCCCCTCGGCGGTCAGCCGCTCGACGCTGATCAGGCTTTCGGCCCAGTCGCGCAGCTCGCCGCGCATCCAGCGGCCGACGGGCACGGCGAATCCCTGTTTCGGCCGCTCGATCAGGGCCCGGGGGACATGGCGGTCCAGCACCCGCCGCAGGATGTGCTTGCCCTTCCCGCCGGCGATCTTCATCTCCATCGGCAGCCGCCAGGCGAAGTCGAGAACCTTGCGGTCGAGGAAGGGGGCGCGGGCCTCCAGGCTGGTTCCCATGGCGGCGCGGTCGACCTTGGCCAGGACATCGTCGGGCAGGTAGTTGACGGTGTCGACGGCCATGGCCCGGCGGGCGAAGCCCCGCAGCCTGTCCGGCGGCGGCCGGTCGGCGGGCAGGCGCAGGCCGGGGGCGGGGTGGCGCAGGAGCGCCTCGGGCTGCGGCCATTGCGACAGCAGGCCCATCAGATAGGCGTCCTGATCGCTTGCCCCCAGCACGCCAGCGAATTTGTGGGCCTTCTCGCCGGCCCGGCCGCCGGTGAACTCGGCCGGCAGGATCGGCGACAGCGCCCGGGCCAGGCGGTTCCAGCCATCGGGCGAGAGGCTGCGCAGGGCGCCGGCGCCGGCCGCGCGCAGGGGCCGGGGCAGGCCGCCGACCCGCTCCCACAGCCGGGCGCCGTGGACATAGCGGTTGTAGCCGCCGAACAGCTCGTCGCCGGCGTCGCCGGACAGGGCGACGGTGACCTGCTGCTTCGCCAGCTGCGAGACCAGGAAGGTCGGAATCTGCGAGGCGTCGGCGAAGGGTTCGTCATACAGGGCCGGCAGGCGCGGCACGACGGCCAGGCAGTCGGCGGCGGTGACGTAGTGTTCGGTATGGTCCGTGCCGAGATGGGCGGCGACCGCTTTTGCGTGCTCGGCCTCGTTGAAGCCCGGCTCGTCGAAGCCGATGGTGAAGGTCTTCACCCGGCCGCCGCGGGCGACCATCTGGGCGACGATGGTCGAGGAATCGATGCCGCCCGAGAGCATGGCGCCCAGTGGCACGTCGGCGATCATCCGCGAACCGACGGTCTGGTTCAGCAGGGCGTCCAGGGCCTCGACCGCCTCGTCCTCGGTTCCGGTCCAGGGATCGTCGAGGGCCTCGAGAATGGCCGCGTCCGCCCGCCAGTAGGGCGTGGGCGGCGGCAGATGGCCGGGGGCGTCGCCTGGTCCGAAGCTGACGCGGCAACCGGGCGGCAGCTTGAGAATCCCGCGCCAGATGGACCAGGGCTGCGGCACGTAGCCATAGCGCAGAAAGCCGGCCATGGCGTCCGGGTCGATGTCGGCGGGAAACTCCGGCTGGGTGCGCAGGGCCTTCAGCTCGGAGCCGAACAGCAGGGCCTGGCCGGCCCAGCCGTAATAGAGCGGCTTTTCGCCGAAGCGGTCGCGGACCAGATGCAGCCGCCGCTCGGCCCGGTCCCACAGGGCGATGGCGAACTGACCCTCGATGCGCTCCAGGGCGCCCTCGAGACCCCAGTGGGCGATCGCTTCCAGTAACACCTCGGTGTCGGAATGACCGCGCCAGTTCGGGGCCCCGGCCGAGGCGTCCAGCTCGGCGCGAACCTCGAGGTAGTTGAAGATCTCGCCGTTGTAGTCGATCACCCAGCGGCCGTCGGCGCTTGTCATCGGCTGCAGGCCCGCCTCGCTCAGGTCGATGATCGACAGGCGGCGCTGGCCCAGGCCGATGCCGGCCTCGGGGTCGGTCCAGACGCCCTCGCTGTCGGGACCGCGATGCAGGATGGCGGCCAGCATCGCCCGCAGGGCGGGGGGATTGGCCAGACCCGGCGAGCGGGCGGCGTAGAGACCGGCGATGCCGCACATGTCGCGTCAGACCTCCCGCGCGGCCAGATCCAGGGCCGCGGCAACCACGTCATCCTGATATAGCCGTCCGCCGGCCCAATGGTCGACCGCCGCGGCGCTGATGGCGGTGAAAAGCGGCGGATTGTCCAGCAGGGCGCCGATCTCTGCGGCCGCCTGCGCCTCCTCGCGATAGATCAGGCCGCTGACGCTGGGGGTGACGTGGACCGGCATCTCGCCCACCGGCGTGACCACCGCGACCAGACCCAGCTGCATGGCCTCGATCAGGGACATGGCGGCGCCTTCCTGGTCGCTGAGCTGCAGGAAGATGTCGTGGTCTTCGGCCAGGGCGGTGATGGCGGCCATGTCGAGGCCGCCGGTGAAGGCGACTTGGTCCCTGAGGCCCAGCCTGGCGACCTGGGCCTTCAGCGAAGCCTCGCTGCCGGCGTCGGGACCGATCAGGGTCAGGCGGGCGTCCGGTCTGTCGCGGGCGATGCGGGCGAACAGGTCGATGACCCGGTCGAGGCGTTTGAGCGGATTGAGCCGGCCCCAGTAGATGAAGCGGGGCGCCGGCGCGGTCCGAACCCGCCCCGGGCGGCGCTCGAGCAGGAAGCTGATCACCCGGCCCGGCGTGGCGGCGGGGGCGAGGCCGGCGAGGCCCTCGAGGGTCTTGCGGCTGTCGGCCCAGATTTCATGGGCCAGGCGCGCGCCCAGCCAGGTGGCGAGGGTGTCGGACAGATGCACCCGGCGGTCGGAATGCAGGAACAGCACCCGGCGGGTGCGTGGCGCCAGCAGGGCGCAGGCCAGCATCGCCAGGGCCGACTTCCACAGGGAAAACACCGCCACCGGATAGTCCCGGGCCAGCCGGCCGGCGCGGATGGCGGCCAGGGGGCTGAAGGGATGCAGCGCGCCGGGCGCCTGAAGATTGGGCAGGGGCGGACCGGCCAGGGCGCCGGCGAGGGCCAGGACGGTCAGGCGCTCCGGCTCGGCGGCGGCGGCGCGGCGGGCGGCGATCTCGGCCCCGCCCAGCCCATCCTGCGGAATCACATGCAGCAGCAGTCGGGCCACCCGGGGCCTCCGCGGGCTCAGGCCTTGAGGCCGACGGCGCACCAGAAGGGCGCCTGATCGGAAAAGCGGATGTCGACCAGGCCGGCCGCCTTCATCATCGCCTCGATCTGGACCCGGGTGAACCGCTGTTCGAGCCGGGTGCCGAAGCGGTCCAGGGCGTCGGTCCGCATGCTGTAGAAGCTGAGGCTCCGGTAGTCCGACAGGGGCAGGTTCTCGACCTTCATCCCCAGGCGCTCGAGCAGGCCGGCGCCGCGGGCCAGAGGCCAGTAGACCAGGGCCGCGATGACCTGGCAGACGGCGAACTTCAGGGGGCGGGGCAGAGCGCTGACCAGCTTGCGGACCAGGTCGGAGGCCTGCCAGATGGCGCGGAACAGCCAGGGTTTGCCGTCCAGCGCATAGTAGAGATAGAGCAGCATCGGCGCGCCAGGCTTGAGCTTGGCCACGCAGCTGGCGATGCCGGCCGCGGTGTCGGGCACGTGATGCAGGACGCCCAGGGAATAGCCGAAGTCCATCGAACCGTCGGCCAGGGGGATGGCGGACACCCCGGCGTGATGGAAACGGGCGTTGGTCTCGGCCTTCAGCTTCTCGCGGGCCACGGCCAGGGCGGCCTCGGCGGGATCGATGCAGTGCAGGGTTCCCACCCGGCGCGCGGCCAGCTGGGCCCATCGGCCGCTACCGCACCCCAGGTCGAAGCCCTCGGCGGCGGCGGGCAGCTTTTCCCAGGGAAAGACGGCGAAGTAGCGGTCGAACAGCGCCTGGGTCTCGGCGTCGCCCATGCCGGTCTGATCGAAGCGGGCCCATTCGGCGCCGAAGTCGCTGACCACGTCCGGGTCGAGGTTCTCCCCCTGAAGGGCCATTCGCCGATCCTCTTCTAATGCAGTCGCGATGCGCGCTTCCCATGCCGCATCCGGCCCCCAACCTCAACCCGGGCCGGACCCCGGGGCGGCAAATCGACCCGGGCCTGTGGCGGCCGCGCCCGGGCCCGTCTCGCCTCGGAGGCGAAAGACCGCGCCAGGATGGTAAATGCGTCTAAAACTGCCCGCCAAGCGGCGAACCGGATTCGTTGTCCAGGCGTTAACGCGCCATGAACCGGTCGCCTGTCACTTTAGTGCGACGGAACGGTGCGACTGTGCCGTATAAGTTGGCAGTTCGAAGTAGAGTGGCCGACGGGGAACCTTCCCCGGGCGGCAGCGTTTGAAATACGTGGCAAATTCGCCTCGCAGCATTCAGAAAACGGGTTTTTTCGCCTTTTGGGCGGTTGCCGTTTCAGGGGCTGTAGGGTATTGGCAAGATCGTTCTGTGGCGCAACGTCGCACCGAACAGGTCGCTTTCGAGGGGTACGAAATGATTCGCAAGGTTGTCGTCGCCGCATCAGTCGGTCTTCTGCTGTCGAGCCAGATGGCCATGGCTGCTGAATCTGTTCGCCTTGGCGGCGTTCAAGGTTCGGTTCTGGTCAACCAGAACGGTCGCTATGTGCCGGTCACGGCGTCAACCGTGCTGCGCCCCGGTGATCGCGTGATGGCGATGGATGGCTCGGCCACCGTCTCCTACGGCGCAAACTGCAACGTCGCCATCGCGGCGCGCTCCATGGCCACCGTCGCGGCGGCCTCGCCCTGCGCCGGCGGCTCCAGCAACGTCATCAAGACCGCCTACGCCGGCGGTGGCGAGGATGACCAGATGGGCTACGGCCCCACCGGTGATCCTGGCCAAGGCTGGGACTTCTGGCTCTGGGCCGGGTTCGGCGTGGTCACCGTTACCGCCGTGGCCATCACCGTGAACGACTCCAACGAGCCGACCTCCCCGTAGTCGGTTCGTCCGACGGACTGATCGATCTCGACTGAAGTTCAAGAGCCGCGAGGGTCGTTGCCAAACGCCATGACCTCGCGGCTCTTTTCTTATGCCTGCGCCGGCTTTCTGCTTGTCGCCCTGCTGCTGGGCGGGGCCAGCCGGGTCGAGCTTCTCGCCCCCGACATCGTCGCTCTGACGGCCATCCCCCTGCTGGGCTGGGCGGTCTGGCGGCTGCGCGCCGCGCCGCTGGAAGGCCGCGAGCGACTGCCCCTGGCCATTCTCGCCGGCTGCTTCCTGGTCGGGCTGATCCAGCTTGTTCCCCTGCCGCCCGGGCTGTGGTCGTCGCTGCCGGGCCACGGCGCCATCGCCTCGCAGCTGGCCGCCGCCGGCGTTGAGCGGGGTTGGGCCCCGATCAGCCTCAGTCCCCAGGCCACCGGCGCCGCGCTGCTGGCGCTGATTCCGGCCGTCGCCCTGTTTCTGGCCAGCAGGACGCTTGATCGCGATGGTCGCCGGCTTCTGGTCCTGATCCTGCTGGCGGTGACGGTGGTCAGCGCCCTGATCGGCGGCCTGCAGATCATCGGCGGGCCGGAGAGCCCCTTGCGCTTCTATGAGGTGACCAACCCCAATCCGGCGGTCGGTTTCTTCGCCAACCGCAATCACCTCGCCACCCTGTTCGCTTCGGCTGTGCCCTTCGCCGCGCTGGAAGCGCTGGAAGCGGCCTCGCGGCGCCCGGCCGCCCGCGTCAGACTGCTTGTAATGCTGGCCCTGCTGGCCCTGCTGGCGGCAGGAATCGCCATGACCCAGTCTCGCTCCGGATTTCTGCTGCTGGCCCTGGGAATCCTCGGGTCCCTGGCGATGACCTGGCGCTCGGACATCGCGCGCGAAAGGGGGCGCCTGATTCTGGGCCTGATCGGCCTTGTGGCGGTGGTCGGCGCCCTCGCCGCCCCCCTTCTCTTCGCCCAGACCTTCGACCGATTTGGCGACGGCCTGTCCAGCGACATGCGGGTGCCGGTGGCCGGGGTCGCTCTGAAGGCGGCCTGGGCCTACGCGCCTTTTGGCAGCGGCCTGGGCACCTTCGTGCCGGTCTATATGATGTTCGAGACCCCGGCCTCGATGCAGAACACCTACGTCAACCACGCGCATGACGACTGGCTGGAGCTGCTGGTCGAGGCCGGTCTGATGGCCATGGCCGTCATCGCCGTCTTTCTGTTCTGGGCCGCCAGAACCGCGCTTCGGGCCTGGCGCCGGACGCGGACGAGCGGCGGGCCCGTGGTCTGCGCGGCGAGTCTTGCAATCCTGCTCTTGCTTGCCCACTCCCTGGTCGACTATCCCCTGCGCACGCCGGCCATGATGTGCGTCTTCGCCCTGTGCTGCGGCCTGATGATCAGCCCCCGGCAGAGGGCGGCGACCTCGGGGTCATCGACCGGCCGCGACGCCTGAAACCGTTCTGGAGACCCGCCTGATGCTATCGCTCGCAGACGTCCGCATCGCCGTGATCGGCCTCGGCTATGTCGGACTTCCCCTGGCGGTGGCCTTCGGCCGGATCTACGACACCCTGGGCCTGGACCTGTCGTCGCCGCGCATCGCCGCCCTGAAGCGGGGCGAGGACCATACCCTCGAGGTCACGGCCGAGGAGCTGGCGGCCTCGGGGCGGCTGATCTACAGCGACGCGCCGGCCGATCTGGCCGGGCGCAACGTCTTCATCGTCACGGTGCCGACCCCGATCGACGAGGCCAAACGGCCCGACCTCACCGCCCTGCGCAAGGCCAGCGAAAGCATCGGCGCCCACCTGACCCCGGGCGCCATCGTGGTCTATGAATCGACCGTCTACCCCGGCTGCACCGAAGAGGTCTGTGTTCCCATCCTGGAGAAGGTCTCGGGGCTGACCTTCAACAAGGACTTCTTCTGCGGCTACAGCCCCGAGCGGGCCAATCCGGGCGACAAGGCCCACCGCCTGGACACCATCACCAAGGTCACCGCCGGCTCCACGCCCGAGGCGGCCGACCTGATCGACGCGCTCTATGCGACGGTGGTGACCGTCGGCACCCACAAGGCCAGCTCCATCAAGGTCGCCGAGGCGGCCAAGGTCATCGAGAACACCCAGCGGGATCTCAACATCGCCCTGATCAACGAGATCGCCATGATCTTCGGCAAGATGGAGATCGACACCCTGGAGGTGCTCGAGGCCGCCGGGACCAAATGGAACTTCCTGCCCTTCCGGCCAGGCCTGGTCGGCGGCCACTGCATCGGGGTGGACCCCTACTACCTGACCCACAAGGCTCAGGAGATCGGCCATCATCCGGAGGTGATCCTGGCCGGGCGGCGGATCAACGACGGCATGAGCGCCCATGTCGCCAGCCAGATCCTCAAGCTGGTCCTGGGACGCGGCATCAACCCGGTCGGCGCCAAGGTGCTGATGCTGGGGCTGGCGTTCAAGGAAAACTGCCCCGACCTGCGCAACACCAAGGTCAAGGACCTGGTCGATGAGCTGAAGACCTACGGCCTGGACGTCGATGTCCACGACCCCTGGGTCGATCCGGTCGACGCCCTGCACGAATACGACCTGACCCTGACGCCGTCGCCGCGGGCCGGGGCCTACAGCGCCATCGTCCTGGCCGTGGCCCATGAGCAGTTCGTCGCCCTCGGCGCCGACGGCATCCGCGCCTTCGGCCTGCCTGGCGCGGTGCTCTATGACATCAAATCGGCCCTGCCGCGCGAGGCCGTCGACGGCCGGCTGTAGGCCTGTCATCGCCCTTTCAGAGGGCTGTCGATTGAAACCCGGCCCTACGTGGTCTAGGCCCGTGGCCAGCCAAGGGAATGGATTGCAATGAAGGTCATGGTCACCGGCAGCGCCGGCTTTATCGGTTCGGCCGTCTCGCTGAAACTGCTGGAGCGGGGCGACGAGGTCATCGGCGTCGACATCATCAATGACTACTATGATCCGGAGCTGAAGCGGGCGCGGCTGGCGCGGCATCTGGACCACCCCAATTACACCCATCTGCTGCTCGACCTGGCCGACAAGGCCGGCATCGAGGCGGCCTTCGCCGAGCATCGTCCGCAACGGGTGATCAATCTGGCGGCCCAGGCGGGGGTGCGCTACGCGGCCATCAATCCCCACGCCTACGTCAATTCCAACGTCACCGGCTTTCTGCACATCCTCGAGGGCTGCCGCCACAACGGGGTCGAGCATCTGGTGTTCGCCTCGACCAGCAGCGTCTACGGCGCCAACACCACCATGCCCTTCACGGTGCATGACAGCGCCGAGCATCCCCTGACCCTCTATGCGGCCACCAAGAAGGCCAATGAGCAGATGGCGCATTCCTACGCCCATCTCTACGGCGTGCCCTGCACCGGCCTGCGGTTCTTTACCGTCTACGGGCCCTGGGGCCGGCCGGACATGGCGCTGTTCCTGTTCACCAAGGCCATACTGGCGGGGGAGCCGATCAAGGTCTTCAACCACGGCAAGCACAAGCGCAGCTTCACCTTCATCGACGACATCGTCGAGGGCGTGATCCGGGTGCTGGATCAGCCCGCGGCGCCCAATCCCGACTGGGACAGCTTCAATCCCGACCCGGCGACCAGCAACGCCCCCTATCGCCTGTTCAACATCGGCGCCGAGCAGCAGGTCGAGCTGCTGCGCTACATCGAGGTGCTGGAACAGTGCCTGGGCCGCAAGGCGGTGATGGAGATGCTGCCGCTGCAGCCGGGGGACGTGCCGGACACCGAGGCCGACGTGGCCGACCTGGCCCAGGCCGTGGGCTACAAGCCCAGGGTCACAGTCGAGGAGGGCGTCGCCGCCTTTGTCGACTGGTATCGCGGCTACAACGGTCCGCTATAGGGACGGGCGGGTCCCGGCTCAGCCGGGGGATCTTTGCCAGGGCAGCCGGCCCGCGACCCACCGCACCGGAGCGCCGATGACGAGATCCGCCATTCGGGTCCAGAAGGCCGTGGTGAGTTTCTCGAAGACGAGGTGGACGGCGACGGCCAGGGCCAGGATGGCGAGGAACACCCCGACCATGCCCCAGACTCTGGGCAGGGCCAGGCCGGTCAGCACGGTGAAGGCGATGCGACCGTGCAGCAGATACAGCGGATAGGTGACGCCGCCCATCAGCCCCGCCAGCGGCAGGACAGGGTTTCGCCGCATGAAGACCAGGAAGGGGATGAAACCCACCCCGACCAGCGTTGCGGCGAACAGCGGGATGATCTCGCCCTTCATCGCCGATCCGGCGATGCCGATGGCCCGCTCATAGGCGCCCAGCATCGCCAGCCCGATGCTGACCAGCAGGGCCAGTGCGAGTGACCAGCTCCAGCCATCCCGATGGATCAGGGCCAGAACCGCGCCGCCGGCGAACAGGGTGAAATAGCTGCCCAGCAACAGGGTCTCGCGATACCCCATGAGGGCGAAGACCGCCTGGACCGCGACCCAGGCCAGGACGATGCCCTTGAGGCGGTGACCCTGACCGATCAGCAGGATCAGGAAGACCGCCGCATAGAACATCAACTCATAGGCCAGGGACCAGTAGGCCCCGTCGAGGGATGTGACGCCGATGTAGGCCGGAACCATGGTCAGGTTGGCCAGCCAGGTCATCAGGCCCGGAGGCAGGCCAAAGGCCCACAGGACCATGGCGGTCAGGGTCGCGCAGAGGAGGAAGGTCGGCCACAGACGCACAAAGCGGCCGATGGCGAAGCGGTCCGCCGATCGGCCAGCGGCCGAACGCAGGATGACGAAGCCGCTGATCATGAAGAAGAAGTCGACGCCGAGGTAGCCGTACTCGGCGATGTCCCCGATCAGGCCGAAGTCGCTGTTCGACCCCATCTTGTGGAACTTGGGGCCCATCGCGAGGTAATGAAAGGCCACCACCGACAGGGCCGCGAGAAGGCGGCAGTAGTCGAGCCAGTCCAGTCTCCCCCCGCGCGTTGCCGGTTCCGGCCCCGTCGCCTCAACCATCGCCCCTGACCTGACCCTGTAATCCGAACTGCCGACGTTGTTGGCCTAACGCGCAGAAGGGGTCAACGCTCCATCGCCCTTTCGCGCCGCCGGCAACAGGTGTCGCTGTTCGAAGGCCGCGGCGAACCATCGGGTGATGTCGGCCGATCGCCGCCGGGCCGGATGCTCGGGAAGGTCGTCGACCTCATCGACGCCAAGGCAGTAGGGCGCGGTCTCGCCAAGCGCCAGTCCCCGCCGCGAGATCGCGTCATTGAGCCGGGCGATGTAGTCGCCGGACGTCTGGCAATAGCGCTCGAACAGCGGCCCGTGGGCCCAGATGCAGCGAATCCTGGCCTCGTCGCAGAAGGCGGCGATACGATCGATCCAGGCCAGGGTCTGCGGGTCTTCCCGCCAGGTCAGTTTCATCTCGCCGCGAAACAGGAACTGCTTGGCCAGCTTGTCATGGGCCGACAGCTTCGAAAGCGCGGCCTCGTCCGACACGATCCGGGTCGCATCCTTGCGCCGCGACTTGTAGACGGCCAGCTCGGCCGCGGTCGGGCCGCGACTTTGCGACAGACCGCCCGTGACCGCGTTCTGCACGGTGGCGATGGCGTTGGGCACCGACAGATAGCTCTTGATCAGGTCCGGCCAGGCGATGACCTCTGGCTGGCCTTCCCGCGAGAGGATGTAGCCGGCGTAGGATTGCGGCTCGGCGGCGGTGCGCACGGTCTGCATGATGACCACGGTGGTCGGATGGTCGGCGGCCACCGCCTTGCGCAGCATGTTGTAGGTTCCGCCGTAGCCGAAGGCGGCGGTCAGCGGATAGCTGCGGACCTTCAGGCCGGTCGCCGCCTCGAAGGCCGTCTCGTCGATCGAGCGGGCCAGGCTGGAGTCGCCGACAAAGACGACGTCCACCGGCCCGCCCTGGGCCATTTCCGCGTCGCGCAGGGCCAGCAGCCGCTTCTGCGACGGATTCACCAGTCCGGTGGCGAAGCCGATGACGTTCAACACCAGGACCAGCAGGGTGACGAGCACAAAGGCCCCGGCGAAGATCAGGATGTAGCGTTTCGAGGAGGTGCGCGCGGCGGGCATGTCGTCCTCAGAACTGGAAGTAGATGAACTCGGACTCGCCCGAGATTCGCCAGATGGTGATGGCCAGCAGGGCGCCGATGATCAGGGCCCATCGCCAGGTCGGCCGCCAGCCCAGCCGGCTGCGGTCGTCGTGCTCATAGCCGTCCTCGACGATGAAGGTGGAGTTGCGACGGAACAGCAGGATGGTCTCGGGCCAGTATTTGAGGACCAGCACGGTCAGCGGCGCGATGATGAAGGCCAGCCAGGCGTCAAGAACCCCGACCCCGCCCCACGCCCCGGCGCCGACGCCAAGGCGACGCAACAGCCCCTCCAGAGGCCAGGCCTCCAGTGGCAGGGACAGGCCGTTGAGACCCAGCATGCCGCGATACATCAAGACCATGGCGTCCAGGTCGGCGGCGCGGAAGGCGGTCCAGGCGATCAGCACGAAAATGAAGGTGGCCAGCCATTTGACCTCGCGGCCCAGGGGACTGGTCCAGCGGCGACGGGGCCCGAAGTCGTTCCACAGGTGATTGATCAGGATGGCCCCGCCGTGCAGCGCGCCCCAGACCAGGAAGGTCCAGCCGGCGCCGTGCCAGAGGCCTCCCAGAACCATGACGATGAAGACGTTGAAGTAGCGGCGGACCACCCCCTTCTTCGACCCGCCGAGCGGGAAATACAGGTAGTTGCGCAGGAAGCGGGAGAGGCTGATGTGCCAGCGCCGCCAGAAATCGATGATCGAGCGCGCCTTGTAGGGCGAGAAGAAGTTGATCGGGAACCTGTAGCCGAAGATTCGCGCCAGCCCGACCGCCATGTCCGAATAGCCGGAAAAGTCGAAATAGATCTGCATGGCGTAGCAGAGGACGGCGCCCCAGGCCTCGAGCAGGGTCGGAACGTGGCCGCGGGCGACCGCGTCGAACACCGGGCTTGACCCCTTCGAGAACAGGTCGGCCAGCAGCACCTTCTTGGCCAGGCCGACGGTGAAGATCGACAGGCCCAGCTTGAGATTATAGGCGATCCGCGGCCGCACCCGGCTGAACTGGCTGATCAGTTCCTTGTGCTGGACGATGGGGCCGGCGATCGAATGGGGGAAGAAGGCCAGATAGAGGAAGTAGTGGTCGAAGCGGCTGGCCGGCTTGCCGGAGCGCCCTGTGTCGACGACATAGCCGATCTGCTGAAAGGTGTAGAAGGAGATGCCGATCGGCAGGGCCATGCCGACAAGCGGCAGGGCGACGCCGACCTCGGCCACCTGGCCGGCCAGGAAGTTCCAGTATTTGAACACCCCCAGCAGGGCGAGATCGAAAACCACCGCGGCGGTGACCAGCCAGCGGCGCCGGGACGGTTCCGCCCGCCCGATCAGGGCGCCGAGCCAGAAGTTTATCGTCACCGAGCTGGCGAAGATCGCCGTATTCCAGGGGTTCCAGTAGGAATAAAACCCGAGCGAGGCGATCAGCAGGAACAACAGACTGACCTGCCGTCCGACCTTTCGCCAAAGAAAATAGTAGATCGCCGCGGTCAGCGGCAGGAAGGCGAACAGGAAAACTTCGGAATTGAATAGCACGCCCGCCCGCCGACCCTGTTGTCCCGCCGCCGCGTCAGCTATCACGAATTTCGGTCGAGTCGCCAGCCGATGGTGTCTCGCGACGCCGTCTGGTGTAATGCCCTGACCGCCGCGGACATCGCGGGCTCTTGAGGATGACATGCTCCTTTATTTCGGCCTGTTCCTGGCGCCCGCCCTTATCAGCGTCGCGCCCTACCGCATGGATCCCGTCTCCCGCCGGATCATCTACGGCCTGGTGGCGATCACCCTGATCTTCTTCATCGGGTTCCGCGAGCACGTCGGTTTCGACTGGAACAACTATCTGCGGATCTTCGACAAGGTCGCGCTGATGGACCTGACCAGCGTGCTGCTGTCGATCGAGCCGGGCTACGCGCTGGTCAACTGGATCTCCTCGCAGTTCGACTGGGGAATCTACGGCGTCAACGTCATCTGTTCGGTCATCTTCACGGCCGGGGTGATGGCCTTCGCCCTGCGCCAGCCGTCCTTCTGGCGCACCATCGCCCTGGCCATGCCGGTATTGATCATCGGCGTCGGCATGAGCGCGACCCGCCAGGCCGTGGCCATCGGCTTTCTGTTGCTGGCGCTGAACGCCTTTCAGGACCGGCGGCTGTTCCGCTTCCTGTTCTGGGTGGTGCTGGCGGTCACATTCCACCGCTCGAGCTTCATCTTCATCCTGATGGCGCCCCTGCTAAGCGGCCGCATCCGGCTGTGGCACCTGGCCCTGGCCGGCATCGCCTTCTTCCTGATCTCGGTCTTCCTGACGGGAGAGGCGACCACCTACTACACCGACAGCTATGTGAACTCTGAAATCACCGCCAGCGGCGCCATTCCACGGGTGGCCCTGAACGTGCTGAGCGCCGGGCTGTTCTTCTATTTCCGCAAGGCCTGGGCCGAGCGCTATGACGACACCTACATGTTCTCCATCACCTGCGGCGCCATGCTGCTGATGGTGCCGGGGATGTTCAACGCCTCCGCCGCCGTGGACCGCATGGAGATGTATCTGCTGCCGGTGCAGTGCGCGGTGATGGCGCGGATCCCGATGTTCTTCCGGGCCGGGGTGATCCGCACCCAGGTCAGCCTCGGCATCTTCGCCCTGTACGGCGCGGTGCTGGCGGTGTGGCTGAACTTCTCGCCCTTCACCAGCCTGGCCTGGATCCCCTACCAGAACATCCTGCTCATGCCGAACTGATGCGCCAGCCCTCGTCTGTCGTCGTCATCAATGACACCCGCACCGACCTGCATCACGGGTGCTGGCGGGTGATGCGGACGCTGGAGGCCCAGCTGGAGCGGGTCGGGCTGGAGATCATCGCGCGGGCCCCGGCCCACGCCGACTGGCGACAGGACGCGGCCGTCATCGCGGCGATGGACCGGGCGGCCCTGGTGGTGGTTAACGGCGAGGGCACCCTGCATCACGATCGTCCGGCGGGGGCGGCCCTGCTGGCGGCCGCGGCGGCGGCGCGGGAGCGGTCGATCCCGGCGGCCCTGATCAACGCCTCCTGGGACGCCAACGGTCCCGACTTCGGCCAGGCCCTGAAGGCCTTTTCCCTGGTCAGCGCCCGCGAGCAGCGATCGGCCGACCAGATGCGGGCGGCGGGGACGACAGCCCGGGTGGTTCCCGACCTCAGCTTTTTCGAACCGGTGACCCCGGCGACGATCCGACGGGGGGTCGGCTTTACCGACAGCGTGCTGCGCGAGGCGGCGGTGGCGCTGGAGCAGGCGAGGCGGCGGCTGGGCGGACGCGCCCTGCCGATCCATTTCAACCGGCCGGGGCTGGTCGGCGATCTGAAGAACCTGCGTGACGGCGTCGCTCGCAGCGACCTGGCGCGGCCCGGATTTCTGCTGGCCTCGCTGTCGGCGCGGCTGGCCTGGCGGCGGGCGGAGATGACCCGCGAGCAGGACTATATGGCCGCCGTCGCTGGCCTGGCGCTGATGGTCACCGGCCGCTTCCACGCCGCCACCTTTGCCCTGGCGGCCGGGACGCCGCTGCTGGCGGTGGATTCCAACACCCACAAGATCGCCGCCACCTTCGAGGACGCGGGGATCGCCGACTGGCGGCGGGTGGCGCCCGAGCGGCTGGACGCAGCCCTGCTGGACCGCGCGGCGCGATGGGCGCCGGAGGAGGCCGAGGCCTTGGAGGCCTTTCTGGCCGATGGCCGGCGCCGGACCCTGACCCTGTTCGATGACCTGGCCAGGCTGGCGGCATGACCGGGGCGCCGGATGTCGATGACCTCTGGGCGCTTGAACTGGCCAAGGCCCGCCATGCAGCCCAGGACAGCGGCGACGGCGGGCGGGCGGGCGGGTTCTGGCCGGCGGCGCTGCTGGGACTGGCCGCCTGGGCGCGGACGGTCCTGACCACGCCGGCGGGGGACGCCCTGCCGGATGAGGCCCCGCTGGTCGCCGCCCTGCACGGCGAGATCTCCAACCGCACCCGCCACCTGATCGGCCTGCTGGCGCGGGAGGCGCCGGAGACGCCGGCGCTGCTGCTGGGCCGGCTGCAGCAACCGCTGCCCGACCTCCGCCGGGCCCTTGCGGCGGAGGGGCTGGCCGGGGCGCGGCTGATCCGGCCGTTTGATCTCGCCGCCGCCGTCGCCGCCCTGCCGGCCATCCTGCGCCGGCTGGCCCAGGGCGCCCGGGCGGTGAGACAGGCGGCCTGGCGGCCCGCGCGGCGTGACCTGGCGGCCATCTGCTTTCGCGTGATGCTGGGCGAGACCCAGGCGGCCTGGGTTCGGCGGGCGGTCGAAGAGGGGCCAAGAGCGGTGATCTTCGGCCACACCGGCGTCGCCGACAGCCATTTGCTGGAGCGGGCGCTGCAGGCCAAAGGGGCGCGGACCATCCATTGGGTGCATGGCGTCAGCCTGGGCCTCAACTTCGTCGCCGGTTCGGACCTGGGCCTGTTCCAGTGCGGGGCCGACGCGCGGTGGCATCAGGCGCTGGGCGGCTATGGCCTGGCCGCGGCGCCATCGCTGCCGCCGCCGCCGGCCGCGGCGACGGGCGGCGAGGGCTGGCTGCTGTTGTCCAATCTGGTCCATCCGATGAATCCGCACTACCGCCGCGACGGGATCGCCGGCGAGGCGGCGCTGCTGGAGACGGTCGCCGCCGCCGCCGCCGAGGCCGGGCAGACCCGGCTGGTGTGGAAGCCGCACCCGATCCTGCGCCGCCTTCCCGTGGACGTCCGGGCGGCGATCGAGGCCCGCGCCGCCGCCCTCGGCTTTGCGCGCTGGCCGTATGATGACGGCGACCTGGCCCGGGCGGACCAGTTTCAGCTGGTGCTCAGCACCCCTTCGACGGTGGCCATCGACATGCTGCGGTTGGGCGGACTGGCGCTGATTGTCGGCGGCGAGGACCTCGACCCGATGAGCGCCATCGCCCAGTTTCCGCTGCGGGCCGGGACGGCGGGGGAGATCGCCGCCGCCGCCCGGCGACTTGCCGACGCGTCCGAGCGGGCGCGCCTGTTCGAGGCGGCCTGGCGCGCTGTTGCGCCCGCCGCGCCGCCGACCCTGGCCGACATCCTCGGTCTGGCCGAGCGCCGGGCTGACGGGTAGAGCAGGGCGATGGCGGAGATCCGACGTTCCCTGCGATTCGAGGCGCTGGACAGCTGGCGGGGCCTCTGCGCCCTGTGGGTGGTGCTCTACCACTTCCGCGCCCTGTCCCACGTCTATGACTGGACCTGGGTGCGGACCGGGGACATCGCCGTCGACTTCTTCTTCGTGCTCAGCGGCTTTGTCATCACCCATGCCTATGGCGAGGCCCTGGTCGAGGGCGCCGACCGGGTGCGGTTCCTGATCCGGCGGTTCGGCCGACTCTATCCGCTGCATATCGCCACCCTGGCGGTGGTGCTGTTGATGGAGCTGGCCCGCTGGGGCGCCGGTAATGTGCTGGGCCATCCGGTGGGGCCGCCGGTGTTCTCGGGCGATACCGATCTGGTCGCCCTGCCGGCCAATGTCGTGCTGATTCACGCCTGGGGCCTGTTCCGCGACTTCACCTGGAACATTCCCAGCTGGAGCATCAGCGTCGAATGGGCCCTGTGCCTGGTCTATGTGCTGCTGTCTTTCGGGCGTCGGCCGTTGCTCTCGGCCCTGGTGCTGGCGGCGATCGGCTTTGGCCTGACCCTGTGGCTGGGCACGGTGCTGACGGAGGGCCAGTCGGCCCTGATGCGCGGGCTCTACGGCTTCTTCCTGGGGGTGCTGGCCTACCGGCTGTTCGCCGCCCTGCACGAGCGGGGGCAGACCTTGCCGGGCTGGCTGGAGTGGACGGCGCCGTTGCTGCTGGTCTTCACCGTGCTGTTCAAGCGCTGGCACCTGCCGGTGATCCCGCCGCTGCTGTTCGCCGCCATGGTGCTGATCTTCGCCGCCCAGGCCGGACCGATCTCGCGGCTGATGCGCCACCGGATCCTGACCTATCTCGGCGAGATCTCCTATTCGATCTATCTGGTGCACTATGTGCTGGTGCTGGCCATCTTCGGCGGCGGGGTGGCGCTGGGCGCGGTGCTGGGCTTCGACGCCATTGTCGAGCGCGGCCCCTTCAACGCCCAGCTGATCAACATGCCGGGGCTTTGGGTTGGCGATCTGGCCGCCGTCGCCTTCCTGGCCCTGACCATCGGGGTCGCCAGCCTGACCTACCGCTGGATCGAGGATCCGGGCCGCCGCTGGTTCAACCAGTGGTCCAACAAGGTCGCGCCCAAGCCGCAGCCGGCGCTGGGCTGACAGGCGGCGACAAGGAGCGCGAAGTGAAGGTCATTCTGACAGCGACAGATTCGGCCCTCGCTGACGCCTGGGACGCTCAGTTCGATTCTTTGCAAGGCGTTCAGGTCCATCGAGGCTCCATCTTCGATGTTTCGGCTGACGCGCTGGTCAGCCCCGCCAACAGTTTCGGTTTCATGGATGGCGGAATCGACGCCCTCTATTCGGATCGGTTCGGCTGGGATCTCCAGTTGCGCCTGAGAAGGCTGATCCTCGACCGGCATTTTGGCGAGCTGCTCGTCGGTCACGCCGAGTTGGTTGAAACGGAAAATCCAACTCATCCCTATCTGGTCGCGGCGCCGACCATGCGGATTCCGATGGTTCTTGAGCCGAACACCGTCAATCCGTATCTGGCGACCCGCGCAGCCCTGCTCCTCGCAAGGGCCGCCGAACAGTCAGGAGGCGTGCCTATTGGCGTTTTGGCCTTCCCTGGCATGGGAACCGGCGTAGGCCGGGTCCCGCCCGAGCTTTGCGCACGACAGATGAGAATGGCCTACGACGACGTCTTCAATCCGGCCCCGCGGCTGCCGTCGAGCTGGGCCGAGGCCAGTGAGCGTCATCAACTGCTCTATACCGACCAGCCGACCCGGCTTCAGTATTGAACGCAGACCGCCGGGGCCACGCCTACCCCGCCTCATCAAGCCAGGCGACGATCCGTTCCGCCGCCTCGACCGGCGACAGGCTGGTGGTGTCGACGGTGATCTCGGCCAGTTCCGGCGCCTCATAGGGGCTGTCGACCCCGGTGAAGTTCTTCAGCTCGCCGGCCCGGGCCTTGGCGTAGAGGCCCTTTACGTCCCGCCGCTCGGCCTCCTCAATCGGGGTGGAGACAAAGACCTCGATGAACTCGCCCTCGGCCATCATTTCCCGGGCCATGCGGCGCTCGGCACGGAAGGGACTGATGAAGGCGGTCAGGACGATCAGCCCGGCGTCGACCATCAGCTTGGCGACTTCGGCGACCCGGCGGATATTCTCGACCCGGTCTTCCTCGGTGAAGCCCAGGTCGCGGTTGAGACCATGACGGACATTGTCGCCGTCGAGCAGATAGGTGTGGCGACCGGCGGCGTGCAGCCGCTTTTCGACGAGGTTGGCGATGGTCGACTTGCCGGCGCCGGACAGACCGGTGAACCAGACCACCCGGCCCTTCTGGCCCTTCAGGGCGGCGCGGGCGGTCTTGTCGATATCGGTCGACTGCCAGTGGATATTGTCGGCCCGGCGCAGGGCGAAGTGCAGCATGCCCGCCCCGACGGTGCGGTTGGTCAGCCGGTCGATGAGGATGAAGCCGCCAAGATCGCGGTTGTCGGCATAGGCCTCGAAGGGGATCGGCTTGCCGAGGGAGAGGTTGCAGACCCCGATCTCATTGAGGTCCAGCCGCTTGGCGGCGGTGTGCTCCAGGGTGTTCACATTGACCCGGTACTTGGGCTCGGTGATCGTCGCCGTGACCGTCTGGGCGCCGATCTTCAGCAGATAGGGGCGGCCCGGCAGCATCGGCTCGTCGTCCATCCATACCAGGGTGGATTCGAACTGGTCGGCCACGGCGGGCGGATTGTCGGCGGCGGCGATGATGTCGCCGCGCGAGATGTCGATCTCGTCGGTCAGGGTCAGGGTGACCGACTGGCCGGCCACGGCCTGATCCAGGTCCCGCGGCTGGACCACGATCCGGGCCACCCGGCTCTCGCGGCCGGAGGGAACAACGCGGATGCGGTCCCCCGGCTTGATCGACCCGGATGAAATCTGGCCGGCGAAGCCGCGGAAATCCAGGTTGGGCCGGTTGACCCATTGCACCGGCATGCGGAACGGCCCCGCCGCCAGGTCGTCGCCGACCGGAACCTCCTCCAGCCAGCGCATCAGTGGCGGGCCGTCGTACCAGGGGGCCTTGTCGCTGCGTTCGGTGATGTTGTCGCCGTCCAGGGCGCTCATCGGGATGGCGGTGAAGCCGGTCAGGCCGATCCGGGCGGCGAACTCGCGATATTCGGCCAGGATTTCGTCGAAGCGGTCCTGCGACCAGTCGACCAGGTCCATCTTGTTGATGGCCAGGACGATGTTCCGGATGCCCAGCAGACTGACCAGATAGCTGTGGCGACGGGTCTGGGTCAGCACCCCGCGCCGGGCGTCGATCAGGATGACGGCGGCGTCGGCGGTCGAGGCGCCGGTGACCATGTTGCGGGTGTACTGCTCGTGCCCGGGCGTGTCGGCGACGATGAACTTGCGGCTTTCGGTGGAGAAGAAGCGATAGGCGACATCGATGGTGATGCCCTGTTCCCGCTCCGCCGCCAGGCCGTCGACCAGCAGGGCGAAGTCGATCTTTCCCCCCTGGGTGCCCACCTTCTTCGAATCGGCCTCGAGGGCCGCCATCTGGTCCTCGAAGATCATCTTGGAATCGTAGAGCAGCCGGCCGATCAGGGTCGACTTGCCATCATCGACGCTGCCGCAGGTGATGAACCGCAGCAGGGTCTTGTGATGATGGGCCTCGAGATAGGCGTCGATATCCTCGGCGATGAGATCGGAAACGTGGGCCAAGTCAGGGATTCCCCATGAGAACCCTTCCCCCTCGATGGGGGAAGGGCAGGGTTGGGGGTGTGGGCGCGGCGGCGGCGAGTTGAACCGGAATGGACGCAGGCGCCCAATGGCGCTTTTCAGGAAGGCGCGGGGATACACCCCCACCCAACCCTCCCCCATTGAGGGGGAGGGCTTCGCTCGCCCTTTCCACAGTGATTTGAGAGCCCATCAGAAATAGCCCTCCTGCTTCTTCTTCTCCATCGAGGCGGCCTGGTCGTGGTCGATCATCCGGCCCTGGCGCTCGCTGGTGGTGGTCAGCAGCATCTCCTGGATGATGTCCGGCAGGGTGGCCGCCGTGCTCTCGACGGCGCCGGTGAGCGGGTAGCAGCCAAGGGTGCGGAAGCGGACCGACTTCATCATCGGCGTCTCGCCGGGGCGCAGGGGCATGCGGTCGTCGTCGACCATGATCAGCGTCCCGTCGCGCTCCACCACCGGGCGGACGGCGGAATAGTAGAGGGGGACGATCGGGATCTGTTCGAGGTGGATGTATTGCCAGATGTCCAGCTCGGTCCAGTTGGAGATCGGAAACACCCGGATGCTCTCGTCGGGCTTCTTGCGGGCGTTGTAGAGCTTCCACAGCTCGGGGCGCTGGTTCTTGGGGTCCCAGCGGTGGCCGGCGGAGCGGAAGGAGAAGACCCGCTCCTTGGCCCGGCTCTTTTCCTCATCGCGGCGGGCGCCGCCGAACGCCGCGTCGAAGCCGTACTTGTCCAGGGCCTGCTTCAGCCCCTCGGTCTTCCACATGTCGGTATGGGTGGCGCTGCCGTGGTCGAAGGGATTGATGCCCTTCTCCAGGGCTTCGGGGTTCCTGTGGACCAGCAGATCGAAGCCCAGCGTCTGCGCCATGCGCTCGCGCATCTCGTACATGGCCTTGAACTTCCAGGTCGTGTCGACATGCAGCAGCGGGAAGGGCGGCTTGCTCGGATAGAAGGCCTTAGCCGCCAGATGCAGCATCACCGCGCTGTCCTTGCCGATCGAGTAGAGCATCACCGGCCGCTCGGCTTCCGAGACGACCTCGCGCATGATGTGGATGCTCTCGGCCTCCAGACGCTGAAGATGGGTCAGGCGTTCGGGGGTCAAGGACGGCGCTCCGGCGGGGTCGGGGTTTGAAGACGCGGGCGCGGATAGGGCCACAGTTTTTCTGATCCTGTCGAGGGCCGGTCCGGAAAGCGCCGGCGGGCCCGTTCGCCAGCGGACTTAGGGTTTGGCGGGGACCGGCGCAACGCAACGATCATGATGACGCTTTCAGACAAGCTTCATCCAGGGCCTGGATGGCGCCGACCAGGTGATAGAGGCTGCTGGCGGGCGCCGGCTCGTCGCGGAAGGTCCCGTCGGCCTCCATGTGCTCATGCCACAGGCCCCGGCGCGGCGTGTCCAGATAGCGCAGCAGGCTCCGCGCCCCGGCCCGGGCGATCGGCCAGCCCTGGTCGGGATCGATCGCCGCCAGCAGGGCCCCGGCGCGGGTGCGTTCGGTCTGCGGCCAGAGGCGGGCGGTGCGGTCCAGCGGCGCCAGGCGCTGGTCGAGGCTGGCCATGGCCACGCCCCGGGCGGAGTCGATCCCGGTCCGCTCGGCCAGGGCGATCAGGGCCCGGGCCGCCTGCCGCGAGGCGGCGTTATCGGCCAGGGCGGCGTGGCGCAGCAGCAGAAAGCTCCACTCGAACTGATGGCCGGGTTCGACCTCGGCGTCGGGCGTCGGCGCCCAGTCCAGATCGAACAGCTCGGGCAGGGCGCCGCCGGGGGACTGGATGAGGCGGTCGCGGGCCAGCCTGGCGATGCGGTTGGACAGGTCTGTCCAGGCCGGGTCGTCGCCGGCCTCGCGCCAGGCCAGCATGGCCTCGAACAGATGCATCAGGGGATTGGCCCGCAGCGGCCCGGTGCGGGAGGCGTCGTCATGCACCCCGCCGTCGGGCCGGCCCAGCAGGGTAGCCTGCGCGGCGCGGACGCCTTCGGCCAGGGTCTCGAAGCCGTGTCCGGGACCCATCGCCTGGCGGGCGGCGGACAGGGCCAGCAGGCCAAACGCCTGTTCATAGGGCTGGGCGCTGTCGTCGACCGGCGCGCCCGACTCATCGACGGAGTAGCGAAACAGCCTGTCAGGCCGGGTCAGGGCGCCCAGCAACGGGCGCAGGCCGTGGCTGACGACGTCGCGCCAGGGGCCGGGCCAGCCCATCCGTCCGGCCTGGGCGAAGACATAGACCTGCCGCGCCGCCACCCGGGTGCGCCGGGGCGCGGCCACCGGCTCGCCGGCCAGGGTCAGCTTTTCGAAAAAGCCGCCGCGAACATGGTCGCTCCCTGCCGTCCACCAGAGGGGCAGGGCGTCGTCGAACAGCCAGCTCTTCAGCTGGTCGCGAAGCGGGAGGATGTCTGCGGGCGCGGTCACGACCCGTCTTAGGCCGGGCCGGCGGCGCGCTCAACTCGGGCCGTTGATCCAGATCAATACTGCATCGACCCGGCTTGATACCTCTTGGTCGCCGCTACGTCAGGCGCGCAGGTTTTGAGTCCAGATCGCCTTGCGACGGAGACCCTTCATGACCGCCATCCCCGACGAGATCGCCCGCACCATCATCGATCCCTTCGCCTATGCCGATGGCGACCGGGTCGACGAGGCCTTCACCTGGCTGCGGCGCGAGGCGCCGCTGGCCCAGGCCCGGATCGACGGGTTCGACCCCTTCTGGGTCGTCACCCGACACGCCGACATCAAGGAGGTCGAGCGGCAGAACGACCTGTTTCACAACGGCGACCGCTCCACGGTGCTGACCACCATCGAGGGCGACCGGATGGTGCGGGAGATGATGGGCGGCTCGCCGCATCTGGTCCGCGCCCTGGTGCAGATGGACGCCCCCGACCACATCCCCTATCGCCGGCTGACCCAGGGCGCCTTCCTGCCGCAGAACCTGCGACGGCTGGAGGGGCGAATCCGCGAGATCGCCCGCGGTTTCATCGACCGGATGGCGGCGCAGGGCGGAACCTGCGACTTCGCCCGCGATGTCGCCTTCCTCTATCCGCTGCATGTGGTCATGGAGCTGATCGGGGTGCCCGAGAGCGACGAGCCGCGCATGCTCAAGCTGACCCAGGAGCTGTTCGGCAGCGCCGACCCCGATCTCAGTCGCACCGGCGGCCGCCCGGTCAGCGACCGGGAGGGGGTGGACAGCATCCAGTCGGTGGTCATGGACTTCATGACCTACTTCAACGCCATGACCGAGGACCGCCGGGCCAATCCCCGCGAGGACCTGGCCAGCCTGATCGCCAACGGCACGGTGAACGGCCAGCCGCTCGGTCATCTGGAAGCGATGAGCTACTACATCATCGCCGCCACCGCCGGCCACGACACCACCTCCTCGACCACCGCCGGCGCCCTCTGGGCCCTGGCCGAGCGCCCCGACCAGTATGCCCGGCTGCAGGCCGATCCCTCTCTGATCGGCGGTCTGATCGAGGAGTCGATCCGCTGGGTCACCCCGGTGAAGCACTTCATGCGCACCGCCACCGAGGACGCCGAACTGGCCGGCCAGAAGATCGCCAAGGGCGACTGGATGATGCTGTCCTATCCCTCCGGCAACCGCGACGAGGCGGTGTTCGACGACCCGTTCGAGTTCCGCATCGACCGCTCGCCCAACCGGCACATCGCCTTTGGCTATGGCGCCCATGTCTGCCTCGGTCAGCATCTGGCGCGGCTGGAGATGCGGATCCTCTGGGAAGAACTGTTGCAGCGGGTGGCCAGCATCGAGCTGGACGGCGAGCCGAAGCGAATGGCGGCGGCCTTCGTCTGCGGCCCCAAGTCGGTGCCTGTCCGCTTCAAGCTGCATTGAGGGGGCGGCCATGAGCGCGCCCTATGTCACCTGGCAATGCCGCACCTGCGGCTACATCTATGACGAGGCGGCCGGCGATCCGGCCGAAGGGCTGGCGCCGGGAACCCGCTGGTCCGACCTGCCCGACGACTGGATCTGCCCCCTGTGCGGCACGGCCAAGGCCGACTTCGACATGGTCGAGCTTTAGGCCATGACCGCCCTCCGCGCCCGTCCGCTTCCCGACGATGAGGAGGGCGATCCGGTGGACGAGGCCGCCTTCCTGGCCGAGGTCCGGGCCTTTCTCGTCGCCGACCTGACGGAGGACCTGCGCGAGGCGGGCCGCAACACCCTGGGCGTTCACGCTGACATCGCCGCCTGCCGGGTCTGGCACAGGCGACTGTATGAGCAGGGCTGGATCGCGCCGTCCTGGCCGAAGGCCTGGGGCGGGACCGGCTGGACCGCGCGGCAGCGGTTCCTCTTCGACACCGAATGCGTGCGCAATGATGCGCCGGTGCTGTTCGCCGGCGGGGTGCGCAGCCTGGGGCCCCTGCTGATCGAAATGGGGACGCCGGCCCAGAGGGCGCGCTATCTGCCGGCCATCCTGTCGGGCGACCACCTCTGGTGTCAGGGCTTTTCCGAGCCGGGGGCGGGGTCGGATCTGGCCGCCATCGCCACGCGGGCGGTCCGGCGCGGCGATCGTTATGTGATCAATGGCTCGAAGATCTGGACCACCGGCGCCCACCATGCGAGCCACATGTTCGCCATCGTTCGCACCGCCGACGGCGAGAAGCGACAGCAGGGCATGACCTTCCTGCTGATCGACATGAAGAGCCCCGGTCTGACGGTGCAGCCGATCATCGGCCTGGCCGGGGACCATGAATTCAACGCGGTCTTCTTCGACGACGTCGAGGTTCCGGTCGAAAACCGCGTCGGCCCCGAGAACGACGGCTGGACGGTGGCCAAGCGGCTGATGAGCCTGGCGCGGTCGAACAACACCCCCGCCGCCCTGGTCGGCCGGGTGCTGCGTCGCACGGCCCTGGCGGTGAGCGCGGCGGGCGAGGCCCTGGAGCCGTCGGTCCGCACCCGTCTGGCCGCTCTGCAGATTGAGCATGAGGCCTTCACCCGTTTCGAGCTGGACGCCCTGCCAGACGGCCGGGCCGAGGCCGGCGCCAGCATGACGCCCTCGATGCTGAAACTGATCGGCAGCGAGCTGCATCAGAGGGTGGCGGAACTGGCCATGGAGGTCGCGGGGCCGCTGGCGGCGGCGGATCTGTCCGTCGTCGGACTGTCCGAGCCGGCGCTGGCTGACGGCGCCCGGGCGAGCGCCAAGCACCTCTCGGTGCGCGCCGCCAGCATCTATTCCGGCACCAGCGAGA
Organism: Caulobacter sp.; assembly: GCA_016125585.1. Classification (GTDB taxonomy): domain Bacteria; phylum Pseudomonadota; class Alphaproteobacteria; order Caulobacterales; family Caulobacteraceae; genus Caulobacter. The sequence goes on along the minus strand of WGLL01000001.1, from coordinate 78,018 downwards.
CGCAGCGCAACGTCATCGCCCGCCAGCTGCTGGGGTAACGGGGGCCGCCAGAGCGTTTTTCAAGACAACCCCCCTTGGGAAAGCCGCCGCCGCCCCCCATCTGGTTCGCAGAAACGAACCGGAGAAACGCCTTGTCCCTGTCCCTGTATGACGCTTCAGTCCCCGTCTATCTCAACACCCTGCGCAATCTGGCCGCCATCCTGGCCAAGGCCGAGAGCCACGCCGCCGCCGAGGGCGCCGATCTTCAGGGCTATACCGAGGCCCGGCTGCATCCCGACATGCATCCCCTGACCCGCCAGATCCAGATGCTGAGCGACGCGGCCAAGGGCGGCGGCGCCCGACTGGCCGGGGTTGAACCGCCCGCGATGGAAGACACCGAAACCACCTTCGCCCAGCTGAAGGACCGGGTCGCCCGGACCATCGCCTTCCTGGAAACCCTCAAGCCGGAACAGGTCGACGGCCGCGAGGCGGCCACCATCGAGTTGAAATTTCCCAACCGCACCATGAGCTTCACCGGCCGGGATTTCCTGTTCAACTTCTCCCTGCCCAACTTCTACTTCCACGTGGTCACCGCCTACGGCCTGCTGCGCAAGGAAGGCGTGCCGCTGGGCAAGATGGACTATCTGGCTGGAGCGCAAATGGCCGGCTGATCGCGCTGGGACAGGCCCGAAACCGGCGTTTCGGGCCTGTGCCTATGGCTTCAGGGTCCCGCTGTCGGCGGCGGGATGGAAGACAAAGTCGATCAGCCAGATCTGCTCGCCGGGTCCGTGCCTGGCGATCTTGAGGAGATCGACGACGCCGAGGAAACCGGAACGTCGGGCCAGGTCCGGGGTGATGTCGGCCAGATCGATGCGGCGCATGGCGGTCACCTCGACCTCGCCGCCCTCCATGGCGTAGCGGCCGCCGGTCTTCACCCGCGGCGACTGCCAGAAGCGGACGGTGCAATCGATCTCGCCGCGCCGGATCGGCTCCCGCAGGCGCTTGGTGAAGCTCAGGCCCACCGGCGCTCGATCACGCCGCTTCCAGGCCGGCGATGTCGTGCAGATCGGCGGCGAGACCCTTGCCCATCATGGTGATGAAGTTGTCGCGGAAGAACTTGCGGCGACCCGCCTCGCTGATCCCGGCCAGGGAGTCGTTGAAGCGCTTGAGCGGGTTTCGTCCGCCCTCGACGTGGGGGAAGTCGGACGAGAACAGACAGATGTCCTCGCCGACATTGTTGATGATCCAGCCGACGTTCTCGTGCGGATAGGGGGTGGCGAAGAACTGTCGTTGCAGGATTTCGCTGGGCCTCGCCGACAGACGCTGCAACCGCTCTTCCCGGCCGAAGGCCAGGGCGCCGCTGTCCATGAACTGCATCAGGCTGGGAACCCAGCCGGCGCCCAGTTCGATGGCCCCGAACTTGAGGTCGGGGAAGCGGTCGAAGACCCCGTCGAAGACCAGCACCGGCAGGGTCTGCCAGATCGACACCGGAATGGCCATGAAGCTGACCGAGGTGAAGTTTTCGGCCCCGCCGTGGAAGTCGAGCACCTGCGGACCGCCGTTGTTGAAGTAGGCGGGATCGAGTTTCGCCTCGCCGCCGACGTGGAACAGGATCGGCAGCCCGGCCTCCTGGGCCAGGGCCCACAGCGGATCGAAATCGGCGTGGCTGGGAGAATGGTCTTTCGGGCAGCGGCTGGGGATCATCAGCCCCTTCGCGCCCATGACGATGGCTTCGCGGGCCACCTCCACGGCGCGGCCTCGGTCGACCAGCGGCACATAGGCGGTCGGCAGCAGGCGGCGGTCGACCTGGCAGTAGTCGACCATCATGCGGTTGTGGGCCCGGGCGGCCTCGACGGCCAGGACAGGATCGTCGCCATGCTCCAGCTCGAACAGGGCCAGGCCGGCGGTTGAGAAGACCAGCTGGCTGGCGAAGCCCAGCAGGTCGATCGCCCGCGGCCGGTCGGCCGGATCGAAGGCGCCCAGGGCCTGGTAGTTCTTGCGCAGCAACAGGTTCTCGGCGTCGCCGGCGCGGAAGTCCGGATCCTGCTGCAGGTCGCGGGCCTTCTGCACCCAGGCCTCGTCGGCCTTCTTGCGCAGCCTGGCGGTCAGCGCCTCGCGCCAGGCCGGCTCGATATAGCGCTCGAGGGTTCCGGGAAGCTCCATGACGTGGGAATCGGCGTCATGCACGGTCTGGCCGGTCACGTAGGGCATGGGATGTCCTCCTCCGCGGCGGCCTCTCTGGCGGAGGCGCGCAGCCTCGCCATTGCGCCCGACGACGGCGTGGTCGTCAAGGTCCGCGGCCGGGCGCCGCGCCCTCGGAAAGCCCCTAGCCGGGCTCGCCGACAGGCCCTAAATGCTGGTCATGCCCGCCCCCTTCGCCGTGATCTTCGACCGCGACGGCGTCCTCAACGAGGACTACGGCTATGCCTATGAGCCGGACAAGCTGGTGTGGATTCCGGGCGCCCGGGTGGCCATCCGGCGGGTCAATGAGGCCGGCGGGCTGGTGCTGATCGCCACCAACCAGTCCGGCATCGGCCGGGGCTATTACAGCGAAGACCAGATGCATGGCTTCCACGCCGAGATGCGCCGCCAGCTGGCGCTGGAGGGCGGCCGCATCGACGCCATCTACTTCTGCCCCTTCCATGAGGACGCGGTCGAGGCCCGCTATCGCCAGGCCGATCACCCCGACCGCAAGCCCAATCCCGGCATGCTGCTGCGCGGCCTGTCGGAGCACGGGGTGGCGCCGGACCGGGCCTTGATGATCGGCGACAAACCGGCCGACATGCAGGCGGCGAAGGCGGCCGGAGTCGACGGCTATCTGTTCACCGGCGGCGATCTCGACGGCTTTCTGGTCGAGGCCGCGACGCGCACGGGTCTGCCGCTTTAGGCGGCGGCTTCCCTTTCGTCATGCCTCGATCCGGGGTAGTCAGGGCCAAATCCTTCCCTTTTGGTCCCTCCGGGAGACTTCATGACCCAGTTGCCCGCCGCCACCGGCTCGGCCCTCGACATGATCGGCATGACGCCGATGGTCGAGGTCACCAAGATCGACACCGGCCTCTGCCGCCTGTTCCTCAAGCTTGAAAACCAGAACCCTGGCGGTTCGATCAAGGACCGCATCGCCCGCTCGATGATCGAGGCGGCGGAAGCCGACGGCCGGCTCAAGCCGGGCGGGGTGATCATCGAGGCGACGGCGGGGAACACGGGTCTGGGCCTGGCCCAGGTGGCGACGCTGAAGGGCTACAAGCTGATCCTGGTGGTGCCCGACAAGATGGCGCGTGAGAAGATTCTGCACCTGCGGGCCATGGGCGTGGACGTGCGCATCACCCGCTCGGACGTCGGCAAGGGCCATCCCGAATATTACCAGGACATGGCCCAGACCATCGCCCAAGGCATCCCCGGCTCGCTGTTCGTCAACCAGTTCGAGAACCCGGCCAACCCGCTGGCGCACGAGACCACGACGGGCCCGGAAATTCTCGAACAGATGGGCGGCGATCTTGACGCCGTCGTCGTCGGGGTCGGTTCCGGCGGCACTCTGACCGGCCTTGGCCGCTACTTCCAGAAGGCCAGCCCGAAGACGAAGATGATTCTGGCCGATCCGGTCGGCTCGATCCTCTATGACTATGTGAACACCGGAACCTACGGCGAGGCGGGCAGCTGGATCGTCGAGGGCATCGGCGAGGACTTCATCCCGGTCAACGCCCAGATGGACCTGGTCTCCAAGGCCTACGCCATCTCCGACCGCGAGAGCGTCGAGACGGCCCGCGAATTGCTGCAGAAGGAAGGCATCCTCGCCGGCTCCTCTTCCGGCACCCTGCTGGCGGCGGCCCTGAGGTGCTGCCGCGAACAGACCGAGCCGAAGCGGGTGGTCAGCCTGGTCTGCGACACCGGCGCCAAGTACCTGACCAAGATGTTCAACGACATGTGGGTCAGCGCCCATGGCTTCGAGGACCGTACGGCGCGGGGCGACGTCTCCGACCTGATCGCCAAGCGCTACTCTGACGGTGGGGTGGTGACGATCGGCCCCGACGACACCCTGTTGACGGCCTACAATCGCATGCGCTCTGGCGACATCAGCCAGCTGCCGGTGGTCGACCACGGCAAGCTGGTCGGCATCCTCGACGAGAGCGACGTGCTGGCCGGGGTCGCCGGCGCCAAGGGCACAGAAGGCTTCTCGGCCAAGGTGGCCGGGGCCATGACCCGCCAGGTCAAGACCCTGGAATCGCACCAGCCACTGAGCGACCTGGAGCCGGTGTTCGCCCGCGACGAGGTGGCCGTGGTCATGGACGGCGAGGAACTGCTCGGCCTGATCACTCGCGTCGATCTGATCAACCACCTGCGCCGGAGCGCCTGATGTCCACCACCGACGGCAAGAACCGGCTGGCCTTCGCCACCCGCACCATCCACGGCGGCCAGAGCCCGGATCCGACGACCGGCGCGGTGATGCCGCCGATCTATGCGACCAGCACCTACGCCCAGGAGAGCCCTGGCGTGCACAAGGGCTTTGAATACGCCCGCAGCCAGAACCCGACCCGCTTCGCCTTCGAGCGCTGCATCGCCGACCTGGAGAGCGGGTCGGAGGCTTTCGCCTTCGCCTCCGGCCTGGCCTGCGCGGCGACGGTGATGGAGACCCTGGACAGCGGCGCCCATGTCATCGCCACCGACGACCTCTACGGCGGCAGCTACCGCCTGTTCGAGCGGGTCAAGGCGCGGTCGGCCGGCCTGAGCTTCAGCTTCGTCGACATGAGCGACCTGGCCGCCGTCGAGGCCGCCATCCGGCCGGAAACGAAGATGATCTGGGTCGAGACCCCGACCAATCCGACCCTGCGGCTGGTGGACCTTGCGGCCGTCGCGGCCCTGGCCAAAAAGCACGACATCGTCACCGTGGCCGACAACACCTTCGCCAGCCCCTTTATCCAGCGGCCGCTGGAGTTGGGCTTTGACCTGGTCACCCATTCGACGACCAAATACCTCAACGGTCACTCCGACATGGTCGGCGGCGTCGCCATCGTCGGCGACAACGAGAAGCTGGCCGCCGACCTGAAGTTCCTGCAGAACGCTGTCGGCGCCATCTCCGGCCCGTTCGACAGCTTCCTGGCCCTGCGCGGTCTCAAGACCCTGGCCCTGCGCATGCAGCGCCTCTGCGACAGCGCCCAGAAGATCGCCGCCTGGCTGGAGGCCCATCCGGCGGTGGACAAGGTGATCTACCCGGGCCTGACCTCCCATCCGCAGCATGATCTCGCCGTGCGCCAGATGACTGGCGGCTTCGGCGGCATCATCTCGGTGGAGATCAAGGGCGGGCTGGCCCCCAGCCGCCGGCTGCTGGAACGCACCCGCCTGTTCACCCTGGCCGAGTCGCTCGGCGGGGTGGAAAGCCTGATCGAGCATCCGGCGATCATGACCCACGCCTCCATCCCGCCCGATCAACGGGCCGCGGTGGGGATCACCGACGGCCTAGTCAGGCTGTCGGTGGGGATTGAGGACTGTGACGATCTGCTTGCGGATCTGGATCAGGCGCTTTCGGGCTGACGATGTCGGCGCGCTCGACATTGACCTGGTGCGGGTAGGGAATGCTGATCCCGCCCTTGTCGAAGGCCAGCTTCAGGTTCTTGAGCATGTCGAAATGCATGTCCCAGAAGTCCGGAAGCGCGGCCCAGCAGCGCAGCGAGACGTTGATCGAGGAGTCGCCGTAGCTGGTCATCCGCGCCCAGGGCTCGGGCAGGGCCAGCACGCGGTCGTCGGCCCGGGCGGTCTCCAGCATGATCTCCAGGGCCTTGTCGATGTCGTCCTCGTAGTCGATGCCGATGGTGATCTCGGTGCGGCGCATGTCCAGCGCCGAGTAGTTGGTGATCATTTCGCCCAGCACCTTGCCGTTGGGCATGATCACCTTCAGCCCCTCGGGGCTGGACAGCTCGGTGGTGAACAGGTCGAGGCTGATCACCGTGCCCAGCTGGTCGCTGATCTTGACGAAATCGCCGGCCCGATAGGGGCGCAGGATCAGCAGCATGACGCCGGCGGCGACATTGCTCAGGGCCCCCTGCATGGCCAGGCCGATGGCCAGGGAGGCGGCGCCGAGCACCGCGAGGATCGAGGTCGCCTTGACGCCCAGCTGCTGCAGCACCGCGATCAGGCCGACGATGATGATGCCGTAGCGAACGACGGAGGCGACGAAGGTCTGCAGGGTGGCGTCGCCGCCGCGTCGCTCTTGGAATTTGGCCAGCGCCTTGCTGGCCAGATCGGACAGCCATCGTGCGGCCATCAGGGTGATGGCCAGGATGATCAGGGCGGCGGCCAGGTCGACCGCGAACCTTGTCGCCTGGTCGATCAGGTTGGCCGCCACGGCCTTGTCGAGGGTGAGGGTTTGCGACAGCGTCGCCGGATCAAGCTCTATCATGGTCTCCATTCAAACGTGGTTCGCCCTCAAGGCCAACGCCGCCCCGGTCCGAGGAGTTGCCAGGGGCCGCCAGGAAACATCCCGAAACCACTATTGTCTCGAAACCGCCCCCAACCGGGCGTAAGGGCCCGCTCATGAGCATCGCCTTCATCGACCTCGCCGCCCAGCAACGCCGGATCCGTGACCGCATCGACGCCGGCATCGCCCGGGTTCTCGACCACGGCGCCTATGTCATGGGCCCGGAAGTTCGCCAGTTCGAGGCCGAGCTGGCCGCCTTTGGCCAGGCGCCCCTGGCGCTCAGCTGCGCCAACGGCACCGACGCCATCGCCCTGCCGCTGATGGCCTGGGGGATCGGCGAGGGCGACGCGGTCTTCTGCCCCAGCTTCACCTTCGCGGCGACGCCGGAGGTCGTGCCCTGGACCGGCGCCACCCCGGTGTTCGTCGACGTCCTGCCCGACACCTGCAACCTCGATCCGGCCAAGCTCGAGGTCGCCATCGCGGCGATCGCTGCGGAAGGCAAGCTGCGGCCCGCTGTGGTTATCGCCGTGGACCTGTTTGGTCAGCCTGCGGACTATCCCGCGATCCGCGCCGTCTGCGACCGTCACGGCCTCAAGCTGATCAGCGACAGCGCCCAGGGCTTCGGCTGCACCCTGAACGGCCATCACCCCATTCACTGGGCCGATGTCGCCACGACCAGCTTCTTCCCGGCCAAGCCGCTGGGCTGCTACGGCGACGGCGGGGCGGTGATCTGCAAGGATCAGGAACTGTGGGACCTGATGGACAGCTACCGGGTCCATGGCAAGGCGGTGGCTCCCGACCTGGTGGGCCGCACCTTCGAGCACGAGACCAAATACCTCAACACCCGCATCGGCATGAACAGCCGGCTGGACTCGATTCAGGCGGCGATCCTGATCGAAAAGCTGGCCATCTTCCCCGAGGAGATCGCGCTGCGCCAGACGGTGGCCAACCGCTATGCCGACGGTCTGGCCGGGTCGGTCAAGGCGGTTCCGACGGTCATCGACGGCGGCGTCTCGGTCTGGGCCCAGTATGTCATCGAACACGACAACCGCGACGCATTGGCCGCCCATCTGAAGACGCAAGGGGTGCCGACCGCCGTCTACTATCCGGTGCCGATGCATGTGCAGGCGCCCTATGCCGACTTCCCGCGCGGGGCCGGCGGCCTGCCGGTGACCGAGGCCCTGGCCGAGACGGTGCTGGCCCTGCCGATGCACCCCTACATGGACGACGCCACGCAACAGCAGATCATCGACGCCGTGAAGGGTTTCAACGGCTGATCAGTCTCGGTCCGGCGCCCCGAGCGGGAAGAAGGGCCGGAAATACCGGGCCTCCTCCACGCACCGCGCGAACGACGGCCGCGTCAGCAGCCGCTGGCGATAGGCTTTCAGAACCGGCCAGTCATCGGTGATCTCCATCACCCAGTCGGCATAGAACAGCGACATCGATCCTGCTGCATCGGCCATCGTGTAGGCCTCGCCGCAGGCCCAGGTCTTGCCGGCCAGGGCGCCTTCCAGCCAGTCATAGGCCTTGCGCAGCCGCGTGTGGGCCAGCTCCAGGCCATCCTCCGGCTTCATCGGGATCTGGCCGAGCTTGCTGGCCACCGCCACCTGCTGGGCGTCCATCACATGCAGGTCGAAGAAGCGGTCCATGAACCGCACATCCAGCGCCGCCAGCGGATCGTCGGGGATCAGCCGCACCGGCCCGGGATGCTTCAGTTGCAGGTATTCGACGATGATGCTGGTCTCGACCAGGCTGCGCTCGCCATCGACCAGCATCGGGAACTTGCCGATCGGCCACTTTTCCAGCCAGGCCCCGATATGATCGGGATGGTCCGGCCCGATCTCGCGGAATTCGAAGGGCGTGGCGTTCTCATAGAGGGCGATCAGCGCCTTCTGGGTATAGGACGAGAAGGGGTGGCCGTAGAGGGCGAGGGACATTGAGAAAACCTGCAGAGGATCACTGATTGCGTTTCGCAAGTGGTTGCAGGCTAGCCCTGCCAGTTGCATATCGCAAGGAGCATTTGGAGAGCCACCCCCTTGTCGCAGACTGGACGATCCGGCTGCCCGATCAACTTGACGCTTGAAGAACTCGGCGATCGCTGGAGCCTGATCGTCATACGGGACGTGATGTTCGGCAACCGGCGCAGCTTCGGCGAACTGCTGTCGCAAAGTGAGGAGGGGATCGCCTCCAACATCCTTGCCGACCGCCTGAAACGTCTGACCGCCTCCGGCCTGTTGTCCCGCCGGCCCGATCCCCGCCATCGGCAAAAGGGAATCTACAGCCTGACCGAAGCCTCGATCCAGCTGGTCCCGCTTTTGGCCCACATGGGCGCCTGGGGCCGCCGCTTCAAACAGCCGAGCGAAGAGCTGTCGGTGCGGGCCCAACTGCTGGAAGAGGGCGGGCCGACGCTGTGGGAGGGGTTCATGGCTGAGTTGCGCCACCTGCACCTGGACGAGCCAAAGCCCGGTCGCTCGGTGTTCGGCGAGCTTCAGGCGGCATACGAGGCGGCGGTTGCTCGGGCCGACGGCTAGTCGAGCATCCGCTCCAGGGTCTCCAGTTCGTCGGCCTCGCGCGCCGGCTTGTCCCAGCGGATGCGGTGGATGCGGGGAAACCGCATGGCCACGCCGCTCTTGTGCCGGGCGGAGCGTTGCAGGCCCTCGAAGGCCACCTCCAGCACCAGGCCGAAATCCAGGGTGGCCCTGACCGAGCGCACCGGGCCGAAGCGGTCGATGGTGTTGTCGCGGACGAACTTGTCGAGCTGCTTCAGCTCCTCGTCGGTGAAGCCGAAATAGGCCTTGCCGACCGGGGTCAGGCTGCGGGTCCCGGCCTCGTCCTCGCGCCAGACCCCGAAGGTGAAGTCGCTGTAGAAGCTGGAGCGCTTGCCGTGGCCCCGCTGGGCGTACATCAACACCGTGTCGATCAGATGCGGATCGCGCTTCCACTTGAACCAGGGCCCCTTGGGTCGCCCCGCCAGGTAGGGACTGTCGCGCCGCTTCAGCATCAATCCTTCGGACAGGGCCGGGTCGCCGGGCGGGGGATCGGCGCGCAGGGCCGCCAGCTCCTCCCAGGTTTCGAAGGGCTGCATTGGCGACAGGTCGATGCGGGGCGATGCAGCCGCGGCGACGAAGGCCTCCAGCCTCTGGCGGCGGGTCTTGAACGGCAGGTCCCGCAGATCGGTCTCACCGTCGAGCAACAGGTCATAGGCCCGGATGGCGGCGGGATAGGCCTTCAGCGCCTGGGCCGAGACCGTCTTGCGGTTCAGGCGCTGCTGAAGGTCGCCAAAGCCGGCCAGACCGCCGTCCTCGCGGATGACCAGCAGTTCGCCGTCCAGGGCGCCCTCGAAACTCATATGGGCCAGGACGTCGGGAAAGGCGTGGCTGATGTCATCGCCGGTGCGGGTATAGAGCCGCCGCATCCCCCGTTCGCTGACGGCCTGGATGCGGATGCCGTCCCACTTCCATTCGGCGGCGTAGTCGGCCGGATCCAGCCTGGCGAAATCGACCGCCTCGTCGATCGGCTGGGCCAGCATCACCGAACGAAAACGGCCGGGGACGTCGGCGTCGGGCGCCGCCGAACGGCCCTCCAGCCAGGCGAACAGATCCTCATAGGGCGGCGCCAGGGCGTGCCAGACCTCCTCGATGGCCTGGGTGTCGATGGCCTGGCCCCGCCGGGTCGCCAGATCGGCGCAGGCCTGTTTGGCCAGCCGGGTCGAGAAGCCGACGCGCAGGCCCCCGGTCAGCAGTTTCAGCAAGGCCCAGCGGCCGTCCGGCTCGAGGGCGTCCAGCCAGCGTTCGATCAGCGGCTGGACCTCGGCCCGCCTGGCGGTGCGCAGGGCCTCGACCACTTCCGACAGCTCCAGCTCGCGGTTGGCGCCGCGCGCCGCCGGCCAGACCAGGGCGACGGTCTCGGCCAGATCGCCGACATAGTCGTAGGACCAGCCAAACAGAACCGGATCCATCCGCGCCTCGACCGCCTTGCGGATCGCCGCGGGCTTGGCGGCGGTGAATTTCAGCTCTCCGGTCAGGGCGGCCAGGGCCCATCCGCGATCGGGATCGGGCTGGTCATGCAGAAAGTCGCGCACCAGGGTCAGCTTGGCGTTGCGCGAAGCGGTCAGGCTCAGGCGGTCGAGAAGGCGGGCGAAGGCGCGCATGATTGTGAAATGTAGCGCGGACCAGGGGGTTCAACAGCAGGTCGCTTGCCGGGCCTTTTGTCGGAGGATCGCAACGGCGGCGGGTCTTGCGCCTGTCGCTCCCAGGCCCCAGCCTGCCGTTGTCGAGGGAGGCCCCATCATGCGCGCTTGGAAAGCTGTGTTCGCCGTCGCCGCCCTGTTCAATTTCCTGGTCGGTTTGCCGGTGCTGTTCGCACCCGCGGCCTTCTACGCGGCCATAGGCCAGCCGGTCCCCGATGACCTGCTGTCGGTCCAGACCGTCGGCCTGTTGATCAGCGTTTTTGGCGTCGGCTACGCCATGGCCGCCCGCGACCCGCTTCAGGCGCGGCCGATCCTCTGGTTGGGGATCCTGGGAAAGGCGCCGCTGCCGTTGCTGGTCGGGCTGAGCGTGCTGGCCGGGCGCACCAGCCCCGGGGCTTTCGGCCTGACCCTGGTTGATCTGGTCTTCGCCGCCCTGTTCCTGACCTACCTGTTGCGCCGCCGCCGCGACGTCGTGGCCGGCTGATCCTGCGCCGCAACGCATGCTTGTGACGTGGCGGCGGGTCGCCTAGGCTCAGCTCAGGAGTTTGTGGGGGATTTCCAGATGTCTGTCTTGCGCGTTGTCGCCGCGGTCGCGACCGCTTTCGCCTGCCTGTTCGCCGTCCCGGCATTCGCCCAGGAGGCCGCCGCGCCGCCGGCGCCGGATTACAGCTGGCAGGACAAGATCCCCCACATCACCGGCACGGTCGATCTGCCCGGGGGCGACGCCAGTCTGGTTCTGGGCGACGACTATTACTTCATCGACGCGGACGGCGCCCGCAAGGTGCTCATCGATGGCTGGAACAATCCGCCGGATGTCGTCGACGGCGTGCTGGGCATGATCTTTCTCAAGCGCTTCAAACCGATGGATGACGCCAGCTGGGGCGGGGTGATCACCTTCAACGAGAGCGGATGGGTCAGCGACAAGGACGCGGCCAAGACCAATTATGACAAGCTGCTGAAGTCCCTGCGCGAAGGCGAGGACGAACAGAATCAGGAGCGCCAGAAGCAGGGCTATCCGACGATCAATCTGGTCGGCTGGGCCGAGCGGCCGAGCTACAACCCGGATAACCATGTGGCCATCTGGGCCCGGGAGCTGGCCTTCAATTCGGGCCCGAACCACGGCCTGAACTATGACATCCGCGTGCTGGGCCGCACCGGGGTGCTGAGCATCAATGTGGTGGCCGGCATGGACGATCTGGCCGATGTGCACGCCGCCGCCGGACAGATCTCCCGCACCGTGGCCTTCAGGTCCGGCTCGACCTATGGCGACTACCAGCCCGGCGTGGACAAGGCGGCCGGCTACGGAATCGCCGGACTGATCGCCGCCGGCGCCGGCGTGGCCGCGGTGAAGAAGCTGGGCCTGCTGGGTCTGATCCTGGCCTTCGGCAAGAAGTTCATCGTCATCATCGTCGCGGCCTTTGGCGGGGTGGCCGCCTGGGTCCGCAAGCAGTTCGGCGGCAAGGGCGTGGTCGGCGCCTCGTCCGGGTCCGGTGCGACCGCGTCCGCCCGCGCCAGTCTGTTCGACGGCGACAGCCCGCCCGCCGCGCCGGAGGCGCCTCGCTCCGGCGGCGGCGACATCGTCACGTGAAGCCGGCCGGGGCCCCGTCGGGCCCGGTGGCGCGGGGCGGCTGCGTCTGCGGCGCGGTGCGCTTCGAGATCGACGTCCCCGCCGTCTGGGCCTGGCATGATCACGGTCTGGCCAGCCGCCGGGCCCAGGGCTGCGCCTACGCCACCTATGTGGGGACCTGGAAGCGCCGTTTCCGCTGGCTGGAGGGTGAGGCGGCGTTGACCCGCTACGAGGACGCCGAGGCCGGGACCACCCGAAGCTTCTGCCGCCGCTGCGGCACGCCGGTCACCTACGAGAAGGCCCGCTCGCCAAGGTTCATCAACATTCCGCGCGCCCTGTTCGAAACCCGCACCGGCCGCGAGCCCCGCTACCACATGAACCTGACCGAACGCGCCGACTGGACCTACTGGGGCGAACCGCTGGGGCCATTGAAAGGCTATCCCGGCGTGATGCGGGAGCGGCCGCGGAAGAAGCGGCTGGATCCGGTGGACGGAGAATGATGTTCAAACAGCGTTCACCCGGCGGGTTGGAGACTGGCCGCAAACAAGCAGGGGAAAGCCGATGCGCCTGGCGGGATTGATGTTGACGATGGGCCTCGCCGCGTCCGGCACGGCTGCGGCCGCGGGTCCCTCGTTCGACACCTGGGGGACCGGCGAGGCCGCCCTGGCCTATCATCGGGTTTCCGGGGACTGCGAGGCGGTCAGCGACCGCTTCGGGCGCAACGCCGCCTGGGGCTATTGGCGGATGCCCCTGTCGGCGGTGACGGTGACCCTGGCCCCCGCGTCGGAAGGGGAAGGGACGCGGCTGCGTTTTGTCTGCCGCGACGGATCGGCCTGTATTGCGGCCGGGAAGCTGGACAGCCTGGAGGAGGCGCAGGTCGCCCATGACCTCGCGTTCGATACGGTTGAACGCGCCGAGGAGGTTCTGGGAATGATCAAGACCCTGCGCGCGGCCTGCGGCGGCGCCTGACCCGCTTGCGAAGACCGGGGCTCGGCGGCAGGGTGGCGGTCAATTCACACGGGCGTGGAGTTTCGCCATGCGGTTCAAGATTCGGGGACTCCTGATCGGGCTTCTGCTGCTGTCGCCGGCAGCCGGGTCCGCCGGCGCGGCCGATGAGGACGGCCCTTTCGTTCTGCACGGCGTCTACCGGTTTGTCAGCGAGGCCAGGGGCGCCGACGGCAAGCCGGTCTGCGTCGAGCGATGGACCTTCGGCGCCGACGGAATCGAGACGGTGGAAAGCGGCCAGGAGGTGGTTCGCAAGCGCTTCCACGTCGAGGGCGACAGGCCGCCGAAATACTATCTGGTCTCCACGATGCTGGAGACCAACGGCAAGCCCGATTGCGTCGGCCAGACCAACCCCGTGTCGGACAGGGAGTCGCGGGTGTTCTTCATGCCGATGAACAGCGGGACCCTGATGCTCTGTCCCGAGCCGGCGCCCCCCGTCGGAGGCAATCCGCCGCTGATCGGCAACTGCTATGGCCAGGCTCTGCCCGAACCCGCGACGCCCTGACCTGGTCGCGCGATTGAGCCGAAAGCCGGCTCCGACGGAACGGATTGCGCTCTACCCGTGCGGATGGGCCGCCGAATAGGCCGCCAGCAGTCCGGCGGCGTCGACCTGGGTATAGCGCTGCGTCGTCGACAGGGAGGCGTGGCCGAGCAGCTCTTGGATGACCCGCAGGTCGGCGCCGGCCCCCAGCAGGTGGGTGGCGAAGCTGTGGCGCAGGGCGTGCGGCGTGGCGCGGTCGGGCAGGCCGAGCCGGCCGCGCAGCATCTGCATGGCGGCCTGGACATGGCGCGGCGACAGGGCCCCGCCGCGCTTGGCGATGAACAGCGGGTCGGTCCGCGTGGTGGCGAAGGGCAGGGCGGCGAGATAGGCGTCCACCGCCGCGCGCACGGCGGGCAGGACCGGCACGATGCGGGTCTTTCCGCCCTTGCCGGTGATGCGCATCGCCTCGCCGAGCGGCGCATCGCCCCGGGTCAGGGACAGGGCCTCGGAGATCCGCAGGCCGCAGCCCCACAGCAGGGTCAGCACGGCCTGGTCGCGCAGGCCTTCCCAGGGGTCGCGGTCGGGGTCGGCGGCGGCCTCGATGATCAGACCCCGCGCCTGGTCCTCGCTGACCGGCCGGGGCGCGCCGGGGCGAACCCTGGGGCCGCGCACGAGGGCCAGTCCGGGACAGGCGACGCCCAGCCGCCGATCGACAAAGCCGTGAAAGGAGCGCACTGCCGACAGGGCCTGGGAGAGAGAGCGGGCCGCCAGTTCCCGGTCCCCGTCGCGGCCGCCGCGGCGGTCGGCCAGCCATGCGCGCACCTCGGCTGCGGAGACAGATCCCAGGGCCTCGACAGTCAGGGTCTCGGCGCGATGGCGGGTCAGGAAGGCCAGATAATGGGCGGCGCCGGCGCGGTAGGCCTCAAGCGTGCGCGGCGAGGCGCGGCGCTCGGCGGCCAGATGGGTCAACCAGGTTTCCAGCGCGGCGTCCGCCGAAGTCGAGCCGGCTCCGCGCCCGACGGCCGCGCCAGGCTGGGTCACAGCACCGGCCAGCGCTCGGCGGTGCGTTCGAAGACCCGGCCGATGAAGTCGACCAGCTCGTGGCCCATGTCGCGGGTAAAGCCCTCGGCGTCAGGCGAGCCGAAGGCCAGGACGCCCTGGCGGGCCGGCTCCCAGATCGCCATGCGCACCATGGCCATGGATTTCACATCGCCGGCCTTGTCGCCGAACAGGCCCAGCGCCGGGGCGTGAAAGCCCATCCGGGCGAGCTTTTGCGGGCCGAGGATCAGGTCCACCTGGCCCTCGACCAGGGCATACCAACCGGCCGGAACCCGCTCGGGTCCTTCCAGCGCCACGGCGGCGCCGGTCAGGCCGAACCGCAGGGTGGCGACCTCGTCGACCCGGCGGACCAGGTCGGAGTGGTTGCGCGCTTCCAGCAGGTCAATGACCGCCGCGTGGGTCTGGGCCTGGGCGGCGAAGTTGGCGCGGGCGGTGGCTTCCAGGCTGCGGCGGGCCGAGGATTCGCGCTTGGCGGTGGCGGCCACCCGGGCCAGGGCGGCCGGGCCGAAGTCGACCAGATTGGCCGCGTCCAGCCGCAGGCCCAGATCAGAGAGCAGTTCGGGATCGTCGCGCAGCAGGGCCCCGTTCTGGCGAATCAGCTCACGCAGGGCCGCCAGGTCGGGCGCCGTATCCAGTGTCTTGATCCGCGCCCCGTCCGACATGCCCGATACCCGTCTGGTCTAGAGGATCGACTGGCCCGTCTTGCTCCAGTCGCTGAGAAATTGTTCTAGACCCCTGTCGGTTAAGGGGTGCTTGAAGAGAGCCTCGAAGACGTTCGGCGGCAGGGTGGCGCAGTCGGCGCCCAGTTCGGCGCAGCGGGTGATGTGATCGACGGTGCGGATCGAGGCGGCGAGAATCTCGGTATCGTAGCCGTAGTTGTCGTAGACGGTGCGGATGTCGCCGATCAGGGCGCAGCCGTCGGCCCCGTGGTCGTCGAGCCGCCCGACGAAGGGCGAGACGTAGGTGGCGCCGGCCTTGGCGGCCAGCATGGCCTGGGCCACGGAGAAGCAGAGGGTGACATTGGTGGCGATGCCGTCGGCGGCGAACTGTGCGCAGGCGACCAGGCCGTTGCGGGTCAGCGGCAATTTGACCAC
Organism: Caulobacter sp.; assembly: GCA_016125585.1. Taxonomy (GTDB): domain Bacteria; phylum Pseudomonadota; class Alphaproteobacteria; order Caulobacterales; family Caulobacteraceae; genus Caulobacter. The sequence goes on along the minus strand of WGLL01000001.1, from coordinate 62,235 downwards.
CACGTTGTGGGCGATGTCGGCCAGCTTGCGGCCCTCGGCGACCATGGTTTCGACATCGGTGGCGACGGCCTCGGCGCTCACCGGCCCCTCGACGAGACCACAAATCTCGGCGATGACCTCGGCCATGGGACGACCCGACTTGGCGATCAGCGTGGGATTGGTGGTGACGCCGTCGACCAGACCGGTGCTGGCCAGGTCCGCCAGGACGGCGGTGTCGGTGGTGTCGAGAAAGAGCTGCATGGCCTTGGCGTCCGTAAGAGGTGGGCGGGGGTTGTACATCGCATCCCTCTTCCCGTCATCCCGGCCGCAGCGGAGCGGAGAGCCGGGACCCAGGAGGGAAGTTGCACGGGCCACACCGCCGTCACCAGGTGACCGGGATCGCTGGGTCCCGGCTCTCCGCGCCGCGCGCTCCGGCCGGGATGACGGACGATGAGGATCGCCTCCGTCCTTCTGCCCATGCCCCTGCCCGAGGCCTTCGACTATGCCGAGCCTGAGGGCATGGACCTCCACGTCGGCGATCAGGTCGCCGCGCCTTTAGGGCCCCGGCTGATCCGGGGCGTCGTCACGGCGCTGCGGGACGGGACCGGCGGCAACCGGCCCCTCAAGCCCATCGACCGCAAGATTGACGATCCCCCCCTGCCGGCCTCGACCCTGGCCTTCGTCGAATGGGCCGCCCGCTACGCCGCCGAGGGACCAGGACAGCCGCTGGCCATGGCGCTGCGGGGTCTGCGCGCGCCCAGGCCAAAGCCCGAGCGCATTGTCGTCGCCACCGGCGCCGCGCCGGCCCGGATGACCCCGGCGCGGGAAAAGGTGCTGCAAGTCGTCGCCGACCAGGCCCTGCCGCCGCCGCGTCTGGCCGAGGCGGCCGGGGTGTCGTCCGGTGTGATCAAGGGGCTGATCAACGAGGGATGCCTGGCGATCGAGGAACGGCTGGCGGAACGGGTGGCCCAGACGCTGGACGTTTCGCCGCGTGGCGACCGGCTCAATCCCGGCCAGGCGGCCTCGGCCGAGGCGTTGAACGCCCGTCTCGACGCCGGCGGCTTTTCCGCCACCCTGCTGGACGGGGTCACCGGATCGGGCAAGACCGAGGTTTATCTGGAAGCCGCCGCCCACGCCCTGAGCCTCGACCCGCAAGCCCAGGTGCTGATCCTGTTGCCGGAAATCGCCCTGACCCAGGCGGTGATCGCCCGGGTCGCCGACCGTTTCGGCGCCGCGCCGGGAGAATGGCATTCCGCCGTCGACCCGCCCCGCCGCCGGGCCCTGTGGGAGGATGTCGCCGCCGGGAGGACCCGCATCGTCGTCGGGGCCCGCTCGGCCCTGTTCCTGCCGTTCCGCAAGCTGGCCCTGATCGTCGTCGATGAAGAACATGACAGCTCCTTCAAACAGGAAGAGGGCTTCATCTACCAGGGCCGCGACCTGGCGGTGGCGCGGGCGCATCTGGAAGGCTGCAGCGTGGTTCTGGCCTCGGCGACCCCGTCGCTGGAGACCCTTTGGAACGCCCGTCAGGGCCGCTACAACTGGCTGAAACTGAGCGCCCGGCATGGCGTCGCCACCTTGCCCGACGTTGCGCTGATTGACCTGCGCCAGACTCCTCCGGAGCGGGATCACTGGCTGTCGCCGCCGCTGGTGGCGGCCATGGCCCAGACCCTTGCACGGGGCGAGCAGACCCTGCTGTTCCTCAATCGTCGGGGCTATGCGCCGGTGGTGCTGTGCAAGGCCTGTGGCGAGCGGCTGACCGCCCCCGACACCGACAGCTGGCTGGTCGAGCACCGCTACACCGGGCGGTTGGTCTGTCACCTGACGGGCTTTTCCATGCCCAAGCCTGATCGCTGTCCCCACTGCGGGGCAAAGGACAGCCTGATCTCCATCGGTCCGGGCGTCGAGCGGGTCGAGGAGGAGGCGAGGGAGCGTTTTCCCGAAGCCCGCATCGCCGTCTTTTCCTCCGACACGGTGAGCAGCGGCCAGAGCGCCCGCGAGCTGGTGGAGGCGATGGAGCGGGGCGAGATCGACATCCTCGTCGCCACCCAGGCGGCGGCCAAGGGCCACAACTTTCCGGGCCTGACCCTGGTCGGGGTGGTCGACGCCGACCTTGGCCTGCGCGGCGGCGACTTGCGGGCCGGAGAGCGGACCTTCCAGTTGCTGGCCCAGGCAGGCGGCCGCGCCGGCCGCGCCGACCGGCCGGGCCGGGTGCTGATGCAGACCTGGGCGCCCGACCATCCGGTCATGCAGGCCCTGGCCGCCGGCGACCGGGACGGCTTTGTCGAGACAGAGATGGAGCTGCGCCAGCTGTCGGGCCTGCCCCCGTTCGGACGGCTGGCGGCGGTGATCCTGTCGGGGCCGGACCCGGTCCAGCTGGAGGCTTTCGCCCGCGAATTGGCGGCCGCCGCGCCAAACGCCGAGGGGGTGGAGATTTTCGGCCCCGCCGACGCCCCGCTCAGCCTGATCCGGGGGCGGCGGCGAAAGCGGCTGCTGGTCCGGGCTGATCGCACCGTCGACCTGTCCGCCTACATGGCCGCTTGGCGGGCCCGGGTGAAACCGCGCGGGGCCTTGCGACTGACGATTGATATCGACCCGTATAGCTTCCTGTAGCGCATGGGCGGCCTATCTCGGAGGGCTTCGGTAGGCGCGGCATCCCCCTCCAACAAATCATTGGGATGCGTCGTTTCCGCTCCCGACCGACTGGCGACATTGGGCAAGTCTGCTTGCCGGCCGCTCGCCGTGCTACCAGACCTCGCCAAAGGGCCTGATCTCCGCCCGGAACGACCAGGCTGACCTGGCCTGATGTGAAAGATGCCAGACCTCGTTGGCGATATCGTCCGGATGGCAGAAGTAGTCGTCCGGCTTGTCCGGATTGATCTTCCGTTGCCACTCCAGATCAATGGCGGCGTCGATAACGAGGTAGGCGACGTGCACGCCCCGGGGTCCCATCGTGCGGGCCATGGATTCGGCAAGAATGCGTTGCGCGGCTTTCGTCGGGGCGAACCCCGCGAAGTTGGCCCGGCCGCGTTCAGCAGAGGTGTTGCCGGTGACGATGAGGGCGCCGCCCCCTGCCTTTTCCATGCGCGGGGCGGCCCAGCGGCCAAGGTGCATTAGCGCCATGACGTTGACCTGGAAGTTTCGCTCGAGGACCTCCGGATCGACATCCAGGAAGTTGGCGAAGGCGCCGCCGACAGCGTTATGGATAGCGACCTTTGGCGCGCCGGCCCGGGCTTCGGCCTGCTCAAGCGCGGCGTGAAGCGCGGCCGGATCGGAGACGTCACAGGGCAGCGCAAAGGCGTCGGGAAGCGCCTCGGCGAGCGCGGCCAGCCTGTCGACGTTACGGGCCAACATGGCGACCTGGTAGCCGCCCTCGTGGAAGCGCCGGACGATGGAGGCGCCCGTTCCGGGACCCACTCCGGTGACGATGGCAAGCGGCTTCATGCTGCGGCTCCCAGACTGGCGCGAACGAAGTCCAGCCGGTCATTGCCGAAGAACATCTCTTCGCCGACGTACATTGTCGGCGCACCGAAAACGCCGCGCGACGCCGCGTCTTCGGTCGCCACGTCCAGCGCCTTGTCGAGTTCAGGGTCGTCGATACGGGCAAGGAGGCCCGGCGCTTCAACGCCGGCGCTGTTCAGCACAGCGACCACGTCAGCGGCGGACGTCAGCGGAGCGCCCGTGCCCCAATAGGCGCCAAAGATCGCGCCGACTGCCTTGTCAGCCAGATCAAGTTCGGCGGCGGCGAGCGTCGCCCGCAGCAGCCGTCGACCGTCAATATTTCCCGCCTGCGGATGACGCTGGAAAGGGGTCCCGTATATGGCGACCCAGCGCATCAGGTCCTGGCCCAGGTACTTGCCCTTGGGTTTGCAGGTGATGCTGGTGGGTACATTGCCGACCTTGTCCATCAACTGGAGGATTTCGAAGGGCCGCCAGGCGATATCGACGCCCAGCTTCCGCACCTGGGTCTGGGCGAGATAGGCGTAGGGACTGCGGTAGTCGAAGTAGAAGTCGAGAACGGCCATGGCCGGGCTCCTCTGCTGGTGAACGATCCTGTGACCTTGGGAACAGGGGTCTTGGCGCTCTGGTCCTCCAGGACATGCCGGAAATTCTGCATGACGCTTGTCATGCAGGAACATGATGTGCATAATCCTGATCGTCAATAGCGGAGATTTTCGATGGGCCACTCTCAGGCCGAGAAGGCGCAGAACCGGGAACGCATCCTGGCGGCGGCCGCGCGTGAGGTCCGGGAGCGTGGACTGGAGGCGGTCAGTGTCGGAACGCTCATGAAGAGCGTCGGCCTCACTCATGGCGGCTTCTATGGTCACTTCGAGAACCGTGAAGCCCTCTTGGCCGAGGCGCTGGAACGGGCTCTGCTCGAAGGCGAGGCGAAGGTTGGCGCTGGCGGCGCGCCGTCGTCCTTCCCTGACATCGTTCGCGGCTATCTCAGCGGCAAGCACCGCGACTCCCGGGACAGCGGATGCGCGGTAGCGGCTTTGGCGTCCGATGTGGCGCGGGCCGACGCAGCGCCGCGCGAGATCATGACGGAGCATGTCGAGACGTTTTTCGAAACGGTCTCCAGGTCCCTGGGCGGTGACGAAGAGCGCGCCATTCTGGCCGTCAGTGCGATGGTCGGTGCGCTGATGCTGTCCCGGGTCGTCGCCGATCCTTCCCGCTCAGACGCCATCCTCACCGTTGTGCGGGACCAACTCGCCGGGCTCGGCGCGTCGTGAGTTCCGACAGCGCGCCCGACGGCCTGCAGCAGCTTGGCGCGATGCTGACGGGGGACTTGAGAGCCCCGATTGGTGAGAAGCTGGATTTCCATCTGGTCGAGATCGAGCGGGGCCGCGCCGTCTTCGAGGCGACGCCGGACCCGAGCGTCTACAATCCGTTTGGCTCTGTCCATGGAGGCTATGTCGCGACCGTGCTCGATAGCGCATGCGGCATCGCGGTGCATTCACAACTCGGGGCGAACCGTGGCCACACCACCCTCGAACTCAAGGTGTCGTACATAAGGGGCCTCAACGCCCAGAGCGGGAAGATCCGCGCCGTCGGGCGCGCCATTTCGGTCGGCCGGCGCGTCGCGTTCTCCGAAGCGACGCTTCACGATGCAGAGGGGCGGCTGTGCGCGACAGCGACGTCAACGCTCCTGGTGTTCGACGTCGATCCGGCAGCCAGGGCCTGACATGGCGACGCCTGACGCCATTTCCGGAATAGCTGGCCCGGCTCGCGTGCTTACGGGAGGTCGGCTGGTCCTGCTTTCGGGCCTGGCCGCGCTGGGCATTCTCGCCACCAACATCATGCTGCCCGCGTTTCCGGTCATGGCCCGCGAACTGGGCGTTGCGCCGCGTGAATTATCCTGGACGCTAAGCAGCTTCTTCGTTGTCTTTGCGCTGGGCCAACTGGTCATCGGCCCGCTCTCCGATGCGATAGGCCGGTCGCCCCTCGTCATCGGCGGCTTGCTGCTGTTCGTGGCCGGAAGCATCCTGGGGGCGTTTGCACCGTCCCTGCCGGTGCTGATCGCCGCTCGGGCGATCCAGGCCCTCGGCGCCTGCGCCGCATCAGTCCTGGCCCGGGCGATCGCGCGCGACCTGTTCGAAGGTCCAGAACTCACCCGAACGCTGTCTCTGATGATGATCGCAACGGCGGCGGCGCCGGGGTTCTCGCCGGCCTTGGGTACAGGCATGGCGCTGGCGTTTGGATGGCGCAGCACTTTCGTCTTCGTGGCGGTGGCGGGAATTCTGGTCGCCGCCCACTATCGATTGACCGCTGGGGAGACCTTGCATCGAGTGTGGCGCAGAACGGCGCATCCGGGGGCCATCGCCCGAGGTTACGCCGGACTTCTGATCGACGCACGGTTCATCCTCCCGGCGCTCAGCGTCAGCCTCGTGATCGCCTGCCTCTACAGCTTCTTCGGCGCGGCGCCTGCCATTCTGATGGATCGCATGGGCTTCAGCGCCGCCGGCCTGAGCCTCTTCTTCGCCGCCACCGTCTTCGTCGTATTCGGCAGTGGGCTGATGACCGCTCGGCTGACCCGGCGCTGGGGCGCGCCGCGCGTCGGCATGGCCGGTATTCTGATCGCGTTAGCTGGCGGCCTTTGGCTGGTGCTGCAAGCCGCGGCGCCGACGCCGGTGTCGTTCATGGCGGCGGTGACCCTGTTTCTGGCTGGCATGGGGCTCATCAATCCAATCGGAACGGCGCTGGCGCTCGAACCGTTCGGGGATCGGGCCGGCCTGGCGTCCGCGCTGCTGGGCTTCCTGCAGATGGCTCTGGCCGCCATCGGAACGGCGCTGATCGGGGCTCTGCCGGTGGGAGCGACGACCGCCTACACCTGGGTCGTCTTCGGCGGAATGATCCTGGCGGCCGGCGCCTTTGTTCCTCTGCTCCGGGGACGTTAGGCAAGACGGCCCAATGTTCGCCTTCGGCGCCAATCCCGGTGCCTGCTCCTGGCGCGGAACGGACCCTCGCTTCACCACGACAGTCCGCTGCCAATACCGGGCGCTGCATTCAGGTTTGCCAGATCAACCTTGGCTGCCGGCCCTCTCGGCCCTCAATGCAGCGTCTTGTCCTCGGGCGGCTTCTTCGCCGCGCGTGACCGGGCGAACATGTTCAGAGCCTCGACGCCGGCGGAGAAGCCCATGGCGGCGTAGATATAGCCCTTGGGCACATGCATGCCGAAGCCATCGGCGATCAGCACCATGCCGATCATCAAGAGGAAGCCGAGGGCCAGCATCACCACGCTGGGATTCTTATTGATGAAGTCGCCCAGCGGGTCCGCGGCGACCAGCATCACCCCGACGGCGACGACCACGGCCACCACCATGATCGCCAGATGTTCGGTCATGCCGACGGCGGTAAGGATGGAATCGACCGAGAAGACGATGTCCAGCAGCACAATCTGCACCACCGCCGCCCCGACGCTGTTGATCACGACATCCTTCTTGTCGAGCAGATCGTGGCTGGGGGCGGGGTCGGTGGAGTGGTGAATCTCCTTGGTCGCCTTCCAGACCAGGAATAGCCCCCCGGCGATCAGGATCAGATCCTTCCAGGAAAAGGCGTGACCAAAGGCGGTGAAGGCCGGCTGCACCAGGCCGACGATCCAGGCGATGGTCGACAGCAGGGCCAGCCGCATGATCAGGGCCAGGCCGATGCCCAGCCGCCGCACCTTCTGGCGCGAGGCCTCCGGCAGCTTGTTCGACAGGATGGAGATGAAGACCAGGTTGTCGATGCCGAGCACCACCTCCATCACCACCAGGGTGATAAGGGCCGCCCAGGCGGCGGGGTCCGTCAGCAGTTGCGCAATGCCGTCCACGCCGGTCTCAAGCCTCCCTAAACCTTCGTCTGCGATATCTAGGAAGCCTGAGCCGGTTCGTAAGTCACGCTTGCGAATAATTCTCAGGCGATGTGACCGCCGGTGACCCGGCGACGGGACGACGCCAGATGAACGAAGCCGCCCATATCCGCCCGCTGACCGGCCTGCGGTTCTTCGCGGCCATGTGGGTGGTGCTCTACCACTACTGGCCCAAGCTGGCCGTCAGCTTCACCCCGACCCTGATCGAGAAGGGCTATCTGGGCGTGGAGCTGTTCTTCGTCCTGTCCGGCTTCATCCTCTGCCATGTCTATCTGGAAAGCTTCGGCGAGGGGCGTTTCCGCTACGGGGCCTTCCTGTGGAATCGCCTGGCGCGGGTCTATCCGCTGCATCTCGCCACCCTCGCGGGCGTGGCCGCCCTTGGCCTGGGCGCCACCGCCGCCGGCTACGCCATCGACAGCAACGTCCTCGACTGGTCCTCGCTGCCGGCCAATCTTCTGATGGTCCAGGCCTGGGGCCTGGCCCCGCACGCCGCCTTCAACCATCCCAGCTGGTCGATTTCGGCCGAATGGTTCGCCTACCTCTGCTTCCCTGGCTTTGCCTGGGCGGCCTGGAAGCTGCGTCACCGCGCCTGGCTGGGCGCGGCGCTGGCGCTGGGATTCATGGCCGTACTCTATCCCGCCTATCAGGCCCTGACCGGCGAATCCCTGACCCAGGCCACCATTCACTGGGGCGCCTTGAGAATCGTGCCCTGCTTTGCGCTTGGCTGCGCCATGCACGGCCTGTGGCGCGCTGGCGCGGTGCGAAGCCTCGCGACGGGCGCCGTCGGCGCCGCTTTTATGGGCGCTTGCATCCTGCTGGCGACCGTATCGGGAGCGCCGGATGTGATCGCCGTGGCCGCCTTCGGCGGGCTTATCCTGTGTCTGGCGGGCATGGCCGAGCACGGCTCGACCTTCGCCAGCGGCCCTATACCGGTATACCTCGGCGAGATCAGCTATTCGGTCTATATGGTCTGCGTGCCGTGGAAGTTGCTGTTCGTGAATGCGGCGCCGAAACTTCTGAATACAACCAGCGAACAACTGCCCTGGTATCTGTGGATTGTGTTTATCGCCTCGGTGGTTCCATTGGCCGCCGCCAGCTATCACCTGATCGAACGACCGGCGCGTGCTCGCATGAAATTGATGCATGAATCATGGTCGGGTAGGCGATCCGTCGCACCCGCGACATGAAAAGGGTCTTTTCATTCCCCTGTGAGATGACTAAGCCGTAATCATAGTTTCCCCGGGGGAGAATCCCAGCATGCGTCAACGGACGAGAGCCGTACTTGGTTCCCTGACCGCCGCCCTGATGATCAGCCTGATCCCGGCTGTCTCATCGGCCGAGACCTACTGGCAATGCGTTCCCTTCGCCCGCCTGCTGTCAGGCATTCAGATCTTCGGCGACGCCCATACCTGGTGGTCCCAGGCGGTCAAGCGCTACCAGACCGGCGACGTGCCGCAGATGGGCGCCGTGCTCAGCTTCAAGGCGACCTCGCGCATGAAGCTCGGCCATGTGGCCGTCGTCAGCCGGGTGCTGACCGACCGGGTCATCCAGATCACCCACGCCAACTGGTCCAGCTTCGGCGGCGCCCGCGGCAAGGTGGAAAAGGACGTCACCGTCGTCGACGTCTCGCCGGACGGCAGCTGGAGCAGCGTCAAGGTCTGGTACGATCCGATCCGCGACCTGGGCAGCACCGTCTACCCGACCAACGGCTTCATCTATCCCGACGCCCAGGCCAAGAAGATGGCCCAGGCCAACGGCCGCTTCGCCGTGGCCCAGAACACCGCCACCCTGGTGGCCAACTCCGCGGCCGGACATGTGGTCAACGCCGTTCAGCCCGGCGCCTCGCCGTTCGACATCCTGAACAAGGCGGCCGAGACCAGCGACAACATCGCCGACCTGATCCAGAAGGCGACCGGCGGCGACAAATAGGTCGCGGGCCACTGCTGGCGGCCCGCCGACAGGCCGCCCGCTCCCGACATTGACGAGGTCGCCGCGTCGCGCCATGGCTGGCCCGGCGACGGCCTTGGCTGTTTGCCGGGCGCAAGGATTCAGGCGGCGATGATCAGACTGCTGCAACGCGGGGCGCGATCGGCGACCGAGACCGAGGTCGCCGAGGGCTGGACCCTGTCGGACGAGGTCGTCTGGATCGACATGATCAATCCCGGCCGCGAAGAGGAGCGGCTGATCGAGGCCCAGCTGGGGCTGGACCTGCCGACCCGCGAGGACATGGCCGAGATCGAGGCCTCCTCCCGCCTCTATCGCGAGGGCCCGGCCACCTATCTGACCGTCGAGGTGATCACGGGCCTGTCCACGGAAACCCCGCGCCTGGAGCCGGTGACCTTCGTCCTGGTGCGCGACCGGCTGATCACCATTCGCTACGCCCAGCCGCGCGCCTTCGCCATGTTCGACGCCCAGCTGACCGAACGGAGCGACCTTTCGACCAGTGGGGAGGCGGTGTTCATCGGTGTGCTCGACGCCATTGTCGATCGCATCGCCGACATCCTCGAGGCCGCCTCCGGCAAGGTCGAGATGCTCTCCAATCAGATCTTCCAGCGGCCCCGCCGCACGGCCCGGTTCGAGGTGGTGCTGGGCCGGCTTGGCCTGTGGCGCGGGGTCACCGCCAAGGCCCGCAACAGCCTGATCAGCCTGGCCCGGCTGCTGGTCTACGCCTCGGCGGCGCCGCACATCGCCGAGGGCGAGGCGCACGCCGTTCGCGTCGAGTCGCTGAAGCGCGACGTCGGCTCCCTGACCGATCACGCCGGCCATCTGTCGGGCGATATCACCTTCCTGCTCGACGCCACCCTCGGCCTGATCAACATCGAGCAGAACGGCATCATCAAGTTCTTCTCCATCGCCGCGGTAATCTTCCTGCCGCCGACCCTGGTCGCCTCCTATTTCGGCATGAATTTCAAGCATATGACCGAGTTCGACTGGCCTCTGGGCGAGGGGCTGGCGATCGGTCTGATGCTGGTGTCGATCGTCCTGCCGATGCTCTGGTTCAAGCGAAAAGGCTGGCTGTGAACCGCGTTCTTCAAACGCTTCCTTAAGGGGCTGGGACCAAAGTGCTGCGTCATGTCCGCCGCGCGAAATCTGACCCACAGTCTCGAAAACGCCGGGCTCAAGCAGACGCTTGAGGCCCACGCCCGTTTCCTCGCCCGGCGCCCCGGCGGCAAGCGCGCCAACCTCAGCCGCGTCGACCTCAGCAACGCCATGCTGGAAGGGGCCAATCTGGCCGAGGCGGAGCTGACCGGCGCCTGCCTCAACGGCGCCAGCCTGCTGGGCGCGAACCTTTCGCGGGCGGTGCTGTTCGGCGCCGACCTGCGCGACGCCGACCTGCGGGAGGTGGACTTCAGCCGCGCCGACATGCGCGGGGTCTGCCTGCGCGGGGCCAATCTGTCGCGGGCCAATCTGATGGGGGCTGACCTGCGCGAGGGCCGCATCGCCCTGCAGGACGCCGCCAAGGGCTTTCGCATCCTGACCCATGACCGCAAGCCTGGCGATCTCAACTATGTGGTGATGGCCGGCGCGGCGCTGGACGGCGCCCATGTCTCCGACGAGTCTCGGCTGGCCGATCTCACCGACGCGGTGATGACCGGGGCCCAGCTTGGCGGCGCGCGTCTGGTCAAGGCGATCATGGACGGCGCCGACCTGACCGGGGCCGAGGTGTTCCAGACCGATCTGTCCGGCGCCTCGCTGAAACGGGCGGTGCTGACCGGCGTCGATGTCCGCGAGGCCAATCTCGACAAGGCCGACCTCAGCGAGGTTCTGCGGGCCCCGCCGCCGATCGTCTATATCGACGACGTTCCGCTGGGCGACGTCCTGGCCGACCATGAACGCTTCTGCGCCACCGACGGCGCCGACGGGACCGTCGCCAAATGCTCGCGGGTGGATTTTCGCTGCCTGCGCCAGCTGCGCCGACGGGTGCTGACGGGGATGCAGGCCCAGCAGGCGGTCTTCTTCGGCATGGACCTTGAGGGCGCCGAGCTGCAGGGCTGCGACCTGACCGGCGCCGACCTGCGGGCCGCCAACCTGCGGGGTGCGGACCTTCGCGGGGCCAAGCTGCTCGACGCGCGGCTTGACCGGGCCGACCTGCGGGGCGCCAACCTGGGACCGCTGATCATCACCGGCGGCCGCCAGCTGCGCACCAACCTGACCCGCGCGGTGCTGCGCCAGGCCGACCTTCGCGACGCGAAGGCGGCCCGCGCCCGGTTCCTGGAGGCGGACCTGACCGGCGCCAAGCTTGATGGCGCCGACTTGGCCGGCGCGGAGCTGGAGTTCTAGAACCTTGTTCCCGGCTGGGGGCTACATCCCCTTGCGCAGCGGCAGCAGGTCGGGGAAGTCGCCATCGCGCTTTTCGGCCTTGGCCTTGAAGGCCTCGCCCATATGGGCCGGGCTGAACATGCCGGTCTGCCAGACGGCGATGTAGTCCAGCGCATCCTTGATGGTGTGGTCGCGGGCGTAGTTGATCATCACCTTGGAGCCGGCCACCGCCAAAGGCGACTTGCTGGCGATCTCGCGGGCGGTTTCCAGGGCGTGGGCGACGCAGGCCTCGTGGCTGTCGAGCACCTCATTGACCAGACCGATCGCCAGCGCCTTCTCGGCCGACAGGCGCCGCCCGGTGTAGGCCAGTTCACGCACCTGCCCCTCGGGGATCAGCTTGCACAGCCGCGGGAAGGTGCCGACGTCGGCGGTCATGCCGATGTTGATTTCCATGATGCAGAAGAAGGCGTCGCGGCTGACATAGCGGATGTCGCAGGCGCTGGTCATGTCGACCGCCCCGCCGATGCAGCCGCCATGGATGGCGGCGATGACCGGCATCCGCGCCTCATCAAGGCAGGAGAACACGTCCTGCAGCTGATGGACATGGTAGCGGAAGCTCTCCCCGGCATTTTCCCGGTCGGCCGGGCGACCACCCGAGACTGTGCCGCCGTCGCCCTGAAAGACCGACAGGTCCATCCCGGCGCTGAAGTGTTTCCCGGTCGAGGAGATGACGATGCAGCGGGCGCGGGCGTTGTCGCTGATGTCGCGGACAATCACCGGCAGCTCGTTCCAGAACGCCCGGTTCATGGTGTTCATGGCCTCGGGACGCTTCATCCGGATATGGGCCACCCCGGCCTCGATGGAGACATCAAAGCATGTCCAGGCGGTGGTGGTCGCGTCGACGGCGGTATGAGCGTTCATGGCGGTGTCCTTCCCTTTGCCGCAACAATGGCGCCCTGACGCCGCGAAAACCAAGTCCCTTCCGGCCCGCCAATCTTCTTGCCTGACGTTGCGGTCATCGGCCATGAGCGGAGGATGAGCACCGATACCCTCTCCATGCCGGCCCCGGGCGCGGGTCCGGCCTTCCGCCGCCGCCGCATCGCCATCAAGAGTCCGGCCGGGGACGGGATTATGGCGGCAATCGAGATGGGGCCGGAGGATCGGCCTGTTGACCTGGTCTTCTGTCACGCCAACGGCTTCAACGCCCTGACCTATCGCCACCTGCTCGGCCCGGTCGCCGAGGCCGGCAACCGCATTCTGGCCATCGACATGCGCGGCCACGGGCGCAGCGAGCTGGCCGCCGATCCCGGCGACGGCCACAGTTCCTGGCTCGGCTATCGCGATGACCTGATCGGCCTTCTGGAGACCCTGGAGGCGCCGCCGCGGGTGGTGGCCGGCCATTCGATGGGGGGAACCTCAGGGGTTCTGGCCAGCGGCCCCCGGCCCGATTTGGTCCCCGCGCTGGTCTTGTTCGACCCGGTGCTGATGGATCCGGCCATGGTCGAACGGCTTGGCCCCGAAGGCCTGAAGGACAGTCCCCTGGCCCAGGGCGCCCGCCGCCGCAGGGTCGAATTCGAAAGCCGCGAGGCCGCCTTCGCCGGCTGGCGGGGCCGCGGCGCCTTCCGCTCCTGGCCCGATGCGGTGCTGGCCGACTACATCACCGACGGCCTGATCGAACAGCCTGGCGGCGGCTTTCAGCTGGCCTGTGCCCCGGCCTGGGAAGCGGCCAACTTCGCGGCCCATTTTCATAATCCGTGGGGCGCCCTGGCCGAGGGCCGCTGCCCCATCCGCATGTTGCGCGCCGCCGAAGGCTCGACCGCCAACATCGCCGACCGACTCGACGCCCAGATCGCCGCCGGCCGCATCCGGGTCGAGACCATTCCGGAAACCAGTCACTTCCTGCCGATGGAGCGGCCCGACCTGTTCAGCGCGGCGCTGCTGGAGGCTCTGGTCTAGAGGGCCAATCCCGGCACGGCGCCCTGCAGCATGGCGGCGCGGGCGGCGTCCGACACCGGCACCACCTTGCGCGCGTCCAGGTCGAAGGTGATGGCCACCGCCTCGGAGGTTCCCCAGGCCTTGCCGCTCTCGGGGTCGACCATCCAGTGGACCAGTCGCATGGTGCGGGCGTCGGCCCCGACGAGGCCGGAGCGCAGCTCGAACCGGTCACCCGCCCTCGGCCAGTCCAGCTGCACCAGCCGGTATTCCAGCACCGCCCCGCCCGTGCGGGCGGGCGGCGGGTCGGCGGAACCGGCGACAATCTTCCGCAGCGGCCCAACCAGAGCGCCGATGCCGTCCGAGACCCTGCTGATGAAGATCTCCGGCCGCATGCGCCCGAAGACGTCGCAATCCTGCGGCGCGATCACTCCCAGGCCGATGCGCAGGAGGCCCAGGGCCTCGGCTCTTTCCAGGGAGGCCTCGCTGGCCACCGGGTCCAGGGCGACGCTCCGCGAGCGCGCCTTGTCCGGAATCTCCATCTCCAGCGCCCCGGCGGCCTTCCTCGCCCGGTCCGACCAGGGAAAGGCGAGGCCGTCGCGGGCGGTGACGTGGGCGACCACGGTCTGGAAGGCGGCGGCGATCTCGCCGCTGCCCGAATGGATCAGGAGCTGGATCAGCCGCGCCTCGCTCTCGCCCATCTCCACCACCCCGCCGACCATATGCAGGGCTGCGCCGGCGTGGGCCTCGCGCAGGAAGCGGATGTGCTGTTCGCGGACCAGCAGGGTGGAGTTGGCGTCGGCGCCATAGGCGCCGGCCATCCCCAGCCGGGCGGCGAGCGCGGCCAGGCCCTCGACGGCCCGGGCGACGTAGAAGCGCACATTCATGTGCCCCATCTCGTCGCATTCCCAGGTGTTGACGCCGCCGCGCCAGATTTCCACGCCCCCCTGCGCCACGGTCAGCTCCGGCAGTCGCGGCAAAGGCCGTGGGCCTCGATGGTCACCGCCTGAACGGCGAAGCCGCGGGCGCCGGCAGCGGCCTCGATGCTGTCCAGCACCGCCGGATCGATCTCCCGGGTGGCGCCGCAGCAGTCGCAGATCAGGAAGGCGGCCGCATGGTTGTCCCGCCCGCCCTCGGTTGAGGCGTGGCGGCAGGCGACATAGGCGTTGAGGCTCTCGATGCGGTGGGCGAAGCCCTGCTTGGACAGGAAGTCCAGCGCCCGGTAGACGGTCGGCGGCTTGGCCGGGGCCTCCTCGCTGAACCGGGCGATCAGGTCATACGCCTTCACCGGCTGACCGGCCTCCAGCAGCTGTTCCAGCACCCGCTTGCGCGGCGGGGTCAATCTCTGTCCGGCGGCGGCGCAGCGGTCGTCGGCGGCCGCCAGTTCGGCGCTCAGGTCCGGGCCGGTCAGGCCGTGGCTGTAATGATCGTGGCCGCAGGCGTTGGGCATGGGCCACAGGTAGAGGCGACAGGCCCCGGGGGCAAGCGGCAGCGCTTCCCTCGCCTCGCCGCTGGCGGCATAGTCGCCCGGGGGGAGGGACCTCATGACCGTCTGGATTTCAATCGGCCTTGGCCTGGCGTTGCTGGTGATCGGCGGCGAGGTGCTGGTGCGCGGCGCTTCGACCGCGGCCCGCAAGCTGGGCGTCAGCCCCCTGGTGATCGGCCTGACCCTTGTCGGCTTCGGCACCTCGACGCCGGAGCTGGTGATCAGCCTGCAGGCGGCCCTGGCCGGGGCGCCGGGCATCGCCGTCGGCAATGTCATCGGCTCAAACATCTCCAACGCCCTGCTGATTCTCGGCCTGACGGCCCTGATCGCCCCTGTGGCGGTCGATCGCCGGGCCTTCCTGCGCGACGGGCCCTTCCTGGCCCTGGTCACCGCTGGCGCCGTCTGGGCCTTCCTGCAGGGCGATTTGACGCGGCTGATGGGCGCGGTCGCCGTGGCCCTGCTGGCCGTCTACATGCTGACCGTCTGGCTGCTGGAACGCCGACGCCCCGACCCCGAGGGCGAGCGGATGGAGGATGTCGCCGATCTCAAGTCCGGCTGGCGCGGCAGTCTGTGGCTGGCCCTGACCCTGGCGACCGTCGGCATCGGGGTGACCATCGCCGGGGCCAACTTCCTGGTCGACGGCGCCGTCAGCCTGGCCCGGTCCATGGGGGTGTCCGACACCATCGTCGGCCTGACCATCGTGGCCATCGGCACCTCCGCGCCGGAACTGGCCACCAGCATCATCGCCGCCTTGCGCCGTCAGGGCGATGTCGCGCTGGGCAATGTAA
The DNA here is from genome assembly GCA_016125585.1 of Caulobacter sp. Classification (GTDB taxonomy): domain Bacteria; phylum Pseudomonadota; class Alphaproteobacteria; order Caulobacterales; family Caulobacteraceae; genus Caulobacter. Next base: position 46,442 of record WGLL01000001.1, on the reverse strand, counting down.
TCGGCTCGAACCTCTACAATCTGCTCGGAATCCTGGGGATCACCGCCCTGGTCAAGCCGATCCCGGTTCCGCCCGAGGTTCTGGCGGTCGACATCTGGGTGCTGGCCGGGGCGACGGCAGCGATGATCCTGTTCGCCCTGCGCGGCCTGCGCATCAAGCGGCTGGACGGCCTGATCCTGCTGATCGCCTATTTCGGCTACATGGCCTGGCTGATCTGGCAGGCCGGGGTCTTCGGCCAGGACCTGTCGCGGCTGATCGGTCTCTGAACGGCTACTCGTCCGACCAGGTCAGCTCCACCTTGGCGCCCTTGCCGGCCGGGCTGGCGATGACCTGCATCGCCCCCTTTCCGTCGCCGCTGTCGCCGGCGGTCAGCATATGGACGTCGCCCATGTCCTGTTTCATCGAGATGGTCTTGCCGATCTTCTTCATCCGCGCCTCATAGAAGGCGATGACCGCGGCCGGGGTGGCGTCGACGTGGTAGTCGACGGTGCCGCCGGGCCCCACGCCGCTCTCGCCGATAGCGCTGCTGGAGACCACCGCGCCCGGATAGATCGGGGCGTAGACCGGGGTCGCCACCTTGGCCGCGGCGCCGCCAACCGACACGCTGGCGCCGTCCGGCGTCACAGGCTGGTCAGGACCCATCGGCGGGTTGCCCGGACCCGGACCTGGAGTCGGCGCGGCGGTGGGCGCCGGGGTCGCGTCAGCGGGCGGGGGCGGCGTATCGCTCTTGCCGCAGGCGGCCAGCAGGCAGCCGGCCGCGGCCAGGATAAGGAACGGACGGATCATGGAAGGCTGCACCGATCGACCTTGGTTATCTCTTGCCTCGGACTTGTCGCGCGGGCCAAGCGCCTACGCAACTGCCGTCCTGATGGATCAGGACGGCAGAGCATAAAGCGTATCAGGCGAACAGCTTGTTCCAGCGACGCTTCTCGCGAGTCTTCCAGGCGCCGCGATGATAGGCGTCGGAGCCGATCAGCGGCACCACCGTGGTCGCCTCGGCGAAGACCATCTGTTCGAAGGTGGTGTCGACCTTGCCCCAGCTGGCCGCCTCTTTCAGGGTCGAGGACGAGCAGGCGCCGTCACGCACGTCGGCGACGGTGATCTGGACGGCGTATTTGTGCATGTCGGCCTCGACGCCGAGGATTTCGGCGCAGACCACGGTGTCCTGGGCGAAGTTCTTGGGAACCCCGCCGCCGACCATGAACAGGCCGGTGGTGCCGGCGGCGATCTTGATGTCGGTCAGCTCGCGGAAATCGGCGATCGCATCCAGCATCAGATAGGGCTTCTTTTCCGCCATCCGCTCCTTCTGGTGCTTGACCAGACCAAAGCCCGCCGAGCTGTCGACGAAGGCCGGGCAGAAGATCGGCACGCCCTCTTCATAGGCGGTCTGGATCAGGCTGCCGGGCTTCTTGGCGTTGCCTTCCGACAGCCACTTGCCGATTTCCCAGATGAACTCGCGGCTGGAATAGCCGCGCGGCTCGAGACGGTTGGCGATCTCCAGGATGGTGTGGTCGCAGGCCTGGAGCTCTTCCTCGTCGATGTAGGTGTCGTAGATGCGGTCGATGTAGTTCTCGCGCAGCACGTTGTCGTCGACCGGACCGGCCGCCTGGTAGTGCTTGAAGCCAAGGGCCTCGAAGAAATCCATGTCGATGATCGAGGCGCCGGTGGCGACCACCGCGTCGATCATCCCGAACTTCACCATGTCGCGATAGACATGCATGCAGCCGCCGGCCGAGGTCGAGCCGGCGAGGATCAGCCACGGGGAGCAGTCCTTGTCCTCAATGGCCATGTTGAGGATGTCGGCGGCGCGGGCGGTGTCGCGGCTCGAGAAGCTCATCTTGCGCATCGAGTCGATGATCGGGCGGGCGTCGAAGCTGGTGATGTCGACGTGCTCGACCGTCTCGGCGAGCAGCTTGGCCTTGGTGTTCGGAACAGGAGCGTTCATCGCTGCAGGTTTCCCTTAGAGTTATGAGCGCCCGTCACGAAAACGTCCGCAGGCCCGGACGGAGCGACGGGCCTGCGGCAATGGAGGTCTGAAGGTCGTAACGGCCTACTTGCGGCGACGTTTCCTGCCCTTGGGGCGTGACAGCCGCACGACATTGCTGGTCTGGACCTTGTTGGTCGGGATCGACCGCCGGGCCAGGCCGAACATCGAGGCCATCGGCGCGTCGGCGACATCGACCATTTCGGTCTCGCCAAAGCCGTTGAACCGGGTCGACATGGCCACGCCATAGGCGCCCAGCATGCCGATCTCGATGAAGTCGCCTTCCTGGATGTCGGACGGCAGGTAGAAGGGGCCCGGCATGTGGTCCATGGAATCGCAGGTCGGACCATAGAAGCGGTAGGGCTTCAGATCGCCCTCGACCTCATGGGCCGTCGCGCCCTCGCCCCGGTAGAGTTTCACCGGGAAGGGCCACTTCACGTGCGCCGCATCGAACAGCGAGCCGTAGGAGCCGTCGTTCAGATACAGCGCGTCGCCCTTGCGCAGCTCGACCCGGGTCAGCAGCGAGGTGGATTCGGCGACCAGCGCCCGGCCGGGTTCGCACCACAGCTCGGTGGTTTCCGACACCGGCATCTCGTTGAAGCCGCGCTCGATGGCCGCCAGATAATCATCCATGTCCGGCGGGATCATGCCGGGGTAGATCGACGGGAAGCCGCCGCCGACATCGACGACATCGGCGAAGACGCCGGCGCGGACCAGCGAGCGGCTGACCTGGGCCATCGCCGCCTGATAGGCGGTCGGACGCATGCACTGGCTGCCGACATGGAAGCTGACGCCCATCAGCTCGGTGGTCGCCTGGCGGGCGGCCAGCAGCAGGGACGGGGCCTCGAAGCTGGAGACGCCGAACTTGCCCGACAGGCTGAAGTTGGCGCCCTCGGCGTCGACCGCCATGCGGACGATCAGGTTGAGGTCCTTGGCGCCGCCGGTGGCGTCGAGGATCTTGGCCAGCTCCTCGTGGGTATCGAGGGCGAAGGTGCGCACGCCGTAGTCGAAGTAGGCTTCCGAAATCGCCCGGCGGCTCTTCACGGGATGCATGAAGGCCATCTGCGATCCCGGGGCGTATTTCGCTACGAGCGCAATCTCCGGCACCGACGCGACGTCGAACCGGGTCACACCATTCTGGACGAGCGTCTCGATCACCCACGGCGAAGGATTGGCCTTCACGGCGTAGAGGACGTCACCCTTGAACTTGTTCTGGAACCAGCGCGCTGCTGCAGCTACGGCATCGCGTCGCACGAGTGCGACAGGACGTTCCGGAGACCGCTCGCGGACCAGGTCCAGGGGAGTATGGTACGTGTGCAATTCACGTAGCCCCCTGTTAGTTGTTAAACCCAGGCCGGCGTTAGCAGCGCATTGGACAACGGGGTCCGCCGGAGCCGGGCGATATGAGGGAAATGGAGCGCCATGTAAAGAGGCGGCGGACCATTTTCGGCGGATAGACTCGAGGGTAGATGCATCGTTGGCTTTTCTTCTGGCGGAAACTGAGCCGCCGAATCTGGTTTCGCGTAGGCCTGTACGGGCTGGCGGGGTGTGGCGCCGCGCTGCTGGCGACCCTGTTTGGCCGGTTTGTTCCCGACGAGGTTTCCGAGCGTCTCGGGGGTCCCAATGTCGAGGGTTTGCTGACCATCCTGGCCAACAGTCTGCTCGCGGTGGCCATCTTCGGCGCGGGAGCGATGGTCACAGCCTATACCGCCGTGTCCTCCAACGTAACCCCCAGGGCCGCCGGGCTGGTCACCACCGACCCCCGGCTGCAGGGCGCCCTGTCGACCTTCGTCGGCGGTTTTCTCTATGCCATCGTCGCCCTGACGGCGATCGGCTCCAGCTACTACGGCAAGGACGGCCGAACGATTGTCTACATCATCACCCTGGTCGTGGTCGGCTTGGTGGCGGTCAACATCCTGCTGATCATCGACCGGCTGGCGCGGATCGCGCGGGTCGATTTCATCGTGCAGCGTATCGAGACCCTGACCGCCAAGGCCATGCGGGCCAGGGCGGGATGGGAGCGTCTGACCGGCTCTCCGGACCGGGCGCTGGGCAAGGCGACAGACACCGTGACCAGCGACCAGGTGGGCTATGTGCAGAACGTCGACCCCGCCGCCCTTGAGCGGACCGCCGAGGCCGCGGGCGTCAGGGTCAGGGTGGTCGCCCTGCCGGGAGACATGGTCGGCGTCGGCGAGCCGCTGCTGACGGTGCATGGCGGCGAGATCGACGACGCCTGCCGCGACGCGCTGCGGTCGGCCTTCGCCCTGGGGGACGGCCGGTCCTTCGATCAGGATCCGCGCTTTGGCCTGATCGTCCTTGGCGAGATCGCCGCCCGCGCCCTGTCGCCGGGGGTCAACGATCCCGGCACCGCCATCGCCGTGGTGCGGGCCGGGGTGGCGCTGATGACGACCTGGGACGTCGCCTGCCGCGACGCCGACGACGAGCCGCCCGAGGATCCTAGGGTGTTCGCCGCGCCCCTGGCGGCCGATGACCTGCTTGGCGATGTCTTCATTCCGATCGCCCTCTACGGGTCGGGCGATATCGCCGTCGCCCTGAGGCTTCAGAAGGCGATGAGCCTGGTCAGGGTGTTGAAAGGCCCGGGTCTGGCCCCGGCGGCAAGAAACTTCTCCACAGACGCGCTTGCGCGGGCAAAGCTCGCCATGGCACACGCGGGGGACATTGAAAGACTGGTCGCCAGCGGACAGTCTTCCGCCGACTGAAACGAGCTGATCGCCTCCACCCCGCCGGGCCGGACGTGCTAGGACAACGCCAGACCATGACGCAAGACGCTGTTCTTTCGATCCAGGGGATCTCCAAGACCTTTGGCAAGCGCCGGGCGCTCGACGGCGTGTCTCTCGACGTCGCCAAGGGCGAAATGGTCGCCCTGATCGGCCCGTCGGGTTCCGGAAAGTCGACCCTGCTGCGGTCGATCGACGGCCTGCAGACCGTCGATGGCCCCAATGGAACCATCACCGCCTTCGGAACCCAGGTCCAGATCAAGGGCAAGGTCGGCGACAAGGTTCGCGACGCCCGGATCCGCATCGGCTTCATCGCCCAGCAATTCAATCTGGTCGGGCGGCTCAGCCTGTTCAGCAATGTCGCCCTCGGCTCGCTTGGCCGCATCGGCTTCTGGCGCGGACTGTTCGGCCGCTGGCCGGCCGAGACCAAGCAGGCGGCCATGCAGGCCCTGCACCGGGTCGGGGTCTCCGACTATGCGGGCCAGCGCGCCAACACCCTGTCGGGCGGCCAGCAGCAGCGCGGCGCCATCGCCCGGGCCCTGGTCCAGAAGGCCAAGATCATTCTCGCCGACGAGCCGGTCGCCTCCCTCGACCCGGTCTCGGCGCGCAAGGTCATGGAAATCCTCCGTGATCTGAACAAGACCGACGGCCTGACCGTCATCGTCACCCTGCACCAGGTCGACTACGCCCTGCGCTACTGCGACCGGGTGGTTGCCCTGAAGGCCGGCAAGATGGTCTATGACGGGACCCCGGCCAATCTCGACAAGACCAAGCTGATTGAAATCTACGGCCCGGAATTCGAAGACGTCTTCTGGGAAGGAGCACCGCAATGATCATCCGCCGCGCCCTGTTCGGACTGGCCGCTGTCGCCACCCTGGCCCTCGCCGGTTGCGGCGGAGGGGAGAAGCCCAAGGACGAGATCACCTTCTCCATTCTGTCGACCGAAAAAGCGCAGAACATGGAGACCTACTGGCAGCCCATCCTGGCGGACATGGAAAAGCAGACCGGTCTGAAGGTGAAGCCCTTCTTCTCCGGCAGCTACAGCGCCCTGATCGAGGCCATGCGCTTCAAACAGACGGATCTTGGCTGGTTCTCCAACCAGTCGGGGCTTGAAGCGGTCCGCCGCGCCAACGGCGAGGTGTTCGCCCGCACCTTCGATCCCAGCGGCGTCGACGGCTACACCTCGGTGATCATCGTGCCCAAGGACAGCAAGATCCAGACGCTGGACGACCTGCTGAAGTGCGACAAGACGCTCAACTTCGGCATCGGCGACGCCAAGTCGACGAGCGGCACCCTGGCGCCGATGACCGACGTCTTCATCCCGCGCGGCATCAAGCCGGAGAACTGCTTCAAGACCGTGCTGCAGGCCAATCACCAGTCCAACCTGTTTGCCGTGGCCAACGGCAAGCTGGACGCCGCGACCAACAATTCCACCGCCATCCGGCTCAACAAGGACCGCAAGGAAGGGCAGGCCGAGAAGGTCCGCATCATCTGGGAATCCGAGGTCCTGCCCGAAGACCCGATGATCTGGCGCAAGGATCTCGATCCGGCCAAGAAGGAAAAGGTCCGCCAGTTCTTCCTGACCTACGGCCAGGGCGATACGCCCGAGGCGGCCCGGCAGCGGGCGAACATGGCCAAGCTGTCGATCGGCGGTTTCAAGCCGGCCGACGCCAGCCACCTGCTGTTCGTGCGCCACATGGAGGCGGTGCAGCAGCTGGGTCTGGCCCAGGAAGCCGGCGATGCAGCGAAGATCGCCGCCGCCAAGGCCTCGATCGCCCAGATTGAATCCGAGCAGGCCGCCGCCCGCGCCAAGGCCGGCGCCGCGGCGAACTGATTGCTCCAGAGCCCCCGATGACCGCCACCGCAACCCCAGACGCCATCCCCGGTCCGCCCACCCGCCCGTTGTCGGCGCGGGGCTTCGACCTGTTGATCTGGGGCGGCCTGGCCATCCTGTTGATCGTCAGCTTCGCGCCGGCCGAGATCTACAAGTTCCCGCAACTGTTCACCTCGGACAACATGCAGGTCTTCGCGCGGGAGTTCTTCTCGCCGTTCAATCCCAGTTCGCCCGACTTCCTGAAGGCTGACTGGCGGCTCTACATCGGCAAGATGTGGGAGACGATCCAGATGGCCCTGTGGGGCACCAGCCTGGCGATCCTGCTGGCCATTCCTCTGGGTCTGCTGGGGGCTCGCAACATCACCCCGGCCTGGATCCAGCAGCCGGTGCGCCGGGTGCTCGACCTGGTCCGCTCCATTCCCGATCTGGTCGTTGCGCTGATCTTCATCACCGCCGTGGGCCTGGGCCCCTTCGCCGGGGTCATGGCCCTGATGTTCAACACCGGCGGCGTGCTGGCCAAGCTGTTCGCCGAAGCGGTGGAGTCGATCGACAAGGGTCCCGTCGAGGGCGTCCGCGCCACCGGGGCCGTGAAGCTGCAGGAGATCGTCTGGGGGGTCATTCCCCAGGTGGCGCCGCTGTGGGTTGGCTACGCCCTGTACCGGTTCGAGAGCAACAGCCGTTCGGCCACCGTGCTGGGGCTGATCGGCGCCGGCGGCATCGGCCAGGTGCTGATCGATTCCACCAACAGCTTCGCCTATGACCAGACCGGCGCCATCGTCCTGGTGATTGTTGTCGCCGTTTCCATGATCGATCTGCTGTCGCAAGCCATCCGTACACGGCTGCTCTGACCGGCCCCTGTCGCCGGGCTGTCGCAAAGCCTTCGTATGGACGACCAACGGAACCGACTCCCCGGGGAATGCCCATGAAGCGCCTGATCGCCGCCGCGACCCTCAGCATCGCCCTCGCCGTCGCCGGGGCGGCCCAGGCGGCGCGTGACTATGTCTGGGCGGCCGGCTCCTCGACGGTCTTCCCCTACACCACCCGGGTAGCCGAGACCTTCTCGCGCAAGACCGGCGCCCGCACGCCCAAGGTCGAAAGTCTTGGCACCGGCGGCGGCATGAAGCTGTTCTGCGGCGGCTCCGGCGACGCCTATCCCGACATCGCCAACGCCTCCCGGCCGATGATGGCATCGGAATTCGAGACCTGCGCCAAGAACGGCGTCACCGACATTCTCGAAATCACGGTCGGCTACGACGGCATCGTCGTGGCCATGGACAAGAACGCGCCGGACTTCGACATGCGTCTGGAACACCTCTACCTGGGCCTGTCGGGAGAGGTGCTGCGCCAGGGACGCCTGCAACCCAATCCCTACAAGCTGTGGAGCCAGATCGGGGCCGGCCTGCCGCCGACCCGCATCCTGGTCTACGGCCCGCCGCCGACCAGCGGCACCCGCGACGCCTTCCTGGAGCTTGGCGTCGAGAAGGGCGCCGAGACGATCCCGTGGATGAAGGCGCTGAAGGAAGAGGACGAGAAGAAGTTCAAGCACAGCGTCGATCCGCTGCGGGCCGACGGCTGGGTCGACGCCGGCGAGAACGACAACGCTATTGTCCAGACCCTGACGCGCACGCCGGACTCGGCCGGGGTGTTCGGCTACTTCTTCTATGAGGAGAACAAGGACAAGGTGAAGGTGGCCACCATCAACGGCGTCCACCCCAGCTTCGAGAGCATCGCCAGCGGCAGGTATCCGCTGTCCCGCTCGCTCTACATCTATGTGAAGAAATCGCGCCTCGATCTGACGCCGGGCCTGCGCGCCTTCGTCAAGGAATACGTCTCCGACACCGCCTCGGGCCGCGGCGGCTATCTGCAGGAACGCGGCATGATCCCGCTGCCGCCGGCCAAGCATGAAGAGGTCAAGGCCATCTTCAAGACCGGCCGGGTGATGAGCAAGCCAAGCCACTAGAGCATATTCCGACGAGCGGAACCGGTCATCGGACCCAACTCCCGGCGAGCGAAGCCCTCGGTTCGGCGGGGGAGAGGGCTGCTCTCAGGTCAGCGAGCTGAAGGGCAGGATGAAGGTGGCGACAACCCCCGCCGGGGCGTAGCGGATCGAGACCTCGCCGCCCAGTTCCGCGCCGAGGCCCTGCTCCAGCAGCCGCGAGCCGAAGCCGGTCCGTTGCGGAGCAACCACCGGCGGTCCGCCCTCCTCGCGCCAGACCAGTTCCAGCTGATCGCCGTTGCCGACGGCGCGCCAGCGGATGACGACCTGTCCCCTGGAGCCGGAGAGGGGGCCGTATTTGGCGGCGTTGGTCGCCAGTTCATGGAAGGCCATGCCCAGGGCCACCGCAGCCTTGGGCCCCAGGGTGACATCCTCGCCGTCGGCGATATCGACCTGATGCTCGCTGAACGGCTCCAGCTCGGCGGCCAGGACCTCGCGCAGGCTTGCCCCTTCCCAGTTGCTGTCGGTCAGCAGGTTGTGGGTCTGGGACAGGGCCATCAGCCGGGCCTCGAAGGCCTGGCGGAATTCCACCGGCGAGCGCGCCGCCCTCAGGGTCTGGAAAGCGATCGACTGCACCGTCGCCAGGGTGTTCTTGACCCGGTGGTTCAACTCGTGAAGCAGCAGCTTCTGCCGCTCCTGCGCCCGGGACAGCTCGGTGATGTCGGTGTTGACGCCCAGCCAGCCGGTGATCTTGCCGGTCTCATCCCGCGAGGGCTTGATGCGGGTCAGAAAGGGTCGATATTCGCCGTCGGCGCCCCGCAGGGGAAAGATCATTTCGAAGGGCTGGCCGGTGCGGATCGACTCCGGCCAGCGGGTCATGACTTCGGGGAGGACGTCGGGGTGGTGCACCGACTGCCAGCCCCATCCCTCCATCTCGGCGGGCGTCTTGCCGGTGTATTCGTACCAACGGCGATTGTACCAGTGGATCCAGCCGGTCTCGTCGGCCATCCAGCAGAGGGTGGGAATGCTGTCGGCGATCAGGGTGAACCGGGTCTGGCTCTCGGCCAGGGCCAGGCGGGCGCTCTCGCGTTCCGCCGCCAGGGCGGACTCAAGGGCGAGAATGCGGGCCGACGGATCGTCGTCCGGATTCGCCGGTGTGTCCTGCTCAACCATGGAAACTTGGCCCACCCCCAAACAATACCCGCAGGAAACGCGAGGATCGGCGATCGGTTCCAGGCCTGTCGCCCGCTCCTGCGTCAGCCGCCGGTGACCTGACGTATCCAGGCGCCGGCGGCGGCGATCGCGCGGCGCCCGGCCGTCAGCTGGCCTGACCAGGCATGCCAGACGTGAATCATCTCCGGCCAGATCTCCAGCCGCACATCAACGCCCGCCAGCCCGGCCGCTTCGGCTACGGCGATGCTGTCGCTCAGCAGCACCTCGGCCCCGCCGACGTGGATCAGGATCGGGGCCAGGCCGGTGAAGTCGGCCAGGGCCGGGGAGGCGAGGGGGTCGCGGGCGTCGGCCCCGGCCAGATAGGCGGCGGCGAAGTCATCCAGCCGCGCCGCGCTGATCATCGGGTCCAGCGCCGCCAGCCGCTCATAGGCCGGACCGGTCTGGGTCAGGTTGGCCCAGGGGCTGATGCAGAACAGTCCCGCCGGTTGCGGCAGGCCCGCCTCGCGGGCGGCCAGGGCCGTGGCCAGGGTCAGACCGCCGCCGGCCGAATCCCCCGCGATCACCATCCGGGCCGGATCGATCCCGGCGTCGAGCAGATGGCGCCAGGCCTTGACCCCGTCCTCGACAGCGGCCGGGAAGGGCGCCTCGGGGCCCATGCGGTAATCGGGAACCAGCACCGGGCACCCGGCTTCCGCCGCCAGCCGGGCGGCGAGAGGCCGATGGCTGCGCGGGCTGCCGATGCAATAGCCGCCGCCGTGCAGATAGAGGACATTGCGGCTGTCGTCGGTGTCCAGCGCCACCAGCCCCTCGGCCGGCATGCCCTCGATGTCGACGGTGATGGTCATGCAGCCTTCGGGCAGGCCGCCGATCTCGCCAAACCCGTCAATGGCCGCCCGCTGCTCGGCCCAGCCCGGGGCCGGGGTTCCCGGCGGCGGCTGCATCGCCGCGTAGAGCGCCCGGATCTGGCCGATCTCCGGGTCCCGCCACTTGATCTCGCCGCGGTCCGCCATCGCATCCTCCCGTCGTTTCCGACAGCCAACCGCGAATGGCGGGCCGTTGCAAAGCCAAAAACAGTCAGGCCTGCATGGTCCAGCCCTCGACGCCCATCGCCGCCTGGCGACCGGCCTCCGAGCGGGTCGGGTGAGGGTGGCAGACCCGGGCGACGTCCTCGCTGGCGGCAGCGAAGGCCATGGCCACGCAGTATTCGCCGATCATCTCGCCGACCTGCGGCCCGACCATATGGACACCCAGGATCCGATCGGTCCTGGCGTCGGCCAGAACCTTGGCGAAACCGTCGGTCTCGTGATTGATCTTGGCGCGGCTGTTGGCGGTGAAGGGGAACTTGCCGACCTTGTACTCGACCCCGTCGGCCTTCAGCTGTTCCTCGGTCTTGCCGACCCAGGCCACTTCCGGCGCGGTGTAGACGACGCTGGGGACCAGGTTGTAGTCGACGTGGCCCGCCTTGCCGGCGATCAGTTCGATGCAGGCGACGGCGTCTTCCTCGGCCTTGTGGGCCAGCATCGGACCGTGGATCACATCGCCGATGGCCCAGACTCCGGCCGCCGAGGTCTTGAAGTGATCGGTCTCGATGACGCCGCGCTTGTCGGGAACGATGCCGACGGTGTCGAGGCCCAGGTCCTTGGTGAAGGTGCGGCGGCCGATGGCGACCAGCACATAATCGGCTTTAAGCGTGCGGGTCTCGCCGCCCTCGACCGGCTCGACGGTCAGCTCGACGCCGGACTTGCCCGCCTTGGCGCCGGTGACCTTGGCGCCCAGTTCGAACTTGAAGCCCTGCTTGGTCAGCGAGCGCTGGAAGGTCTTGGCCGTTTCCTCATCCATGCCCGGGCAGATGCGCGGCAGGAACTCGACGACGGTGACCTCCGCGCCCAGACGACGCCAGACCGAGCCCAACTCCAGGCCGATGATCCCGGCGCCGATGACCACCAGCGACTTGGGAACTTCCGGCAGCGACAGGGCGCCGGTGGAATCGACGATGCGCTTCTGGTCGACCGTCACACCCGGCAGCGGCATCGGCTCGGAGCCGGTGGCGATGACGATGTTCTTTGCCTCGAGGGTGGACTCGGCGCCGTCCTCGCCCTTGACCACCACCTTGCCCGGGCCGGCGATGCGGCCCCAGCCGCGGACGTAGTCGACCTTATTTTTCTTGAACAGGAACTCGATGCCCTTGGTCAGGGCGGTGACGCTGTCATCCTTCTGCTTCATCATCTGAAGCAGGTTCAGCTTGGGCTCGACCTCGATGCCGAGAGTGGCGAACTCGCCCTTGGCCGCTGTGAACATCTCCGAAGCATGCAGGAGGGCCTTGGACGGCATGCAGCCGACGTTCAGGCAGGTGCCGCCGAGCACCCCGCGCCCCTCGACGCAGGCGACCTTCATGCCCAGCTGGCCGGCGCGGATCGCTGCGTTGTAGCCGCCGGGGCCGCCCCCGATGATGACGACGTCGTACTGGGCCATGGGCCAAGGCTTCCTTCAGGTGATGCTGTGGGCTGCATATGGCAAATCTGGCTCGCCGATGCGAGGGGCCAGCGGCGATTTCCGGTCAGGCGAACAGGCCGACCGAACGACAGCCCAGAACAAACAGGGTGACGGCGACGAACAGGAAGAAGTTGTTCAGCGATGCGGCCCTGGCCCGTCGACTGCGCTCGTCGACCGGCGGCAAGGCGCGCCGGGCCCAGGCGAAATAGGCGCCCTGCAGCGCCGCGCAGGCCAGGAAAAGATAGGGCGCGGCCGGGTTCAGGGTCGCCAGCAGCAGCCCCGCCATCAGGGTCAGCAGCCCGACCGCCAGGACGGTCCAGCGGCGCAGGCGATGCACAGGGTCGCTGTCGCCGTCGGGATCGGCGCCGCCCAGCACCGTCCGCCGCCAGGCGTTCAGGGCCATGGCCCCGGTGAAGACGTACCAGACCCCCAGGGGGCGGGCGACCCATCCCAGGGTCTCGAGGGTCGGGGCCAGGGTCATGGCGGGCTGGTTCCCACCCGGATCAACAGAATCAACGCCAGCGAGCCGGCGATCAGCGCCGCGATCGCCAGGAAGGTTCCGATCAGGACCGCCGGCATTGATGGCAACTGACGTTTGCGGACGCCGCTGATCAGCCAGCCGGCTTCGGCGCCGACCACGACCATGGCCGCGAGGGCGGCGACGGTCACGGGAAGCGATCCTGGCGGGGAGGGGCAGGCATCCTGATCGACAGGTTCGGCCGGGCTCACGCCCTCGCGCAACAACGTCCGGCCATCATCGATTTCCGCCGCCGGCAGCATCAGGCGATAGCCGCCAAGCGCGCTCTGGGCGACCCAGTCGACGCCGCCGTAGTGGAGGTCGAACAGGACCGGCGCAAGGCCGGCGGATTGCAGCATGGACGCGGCGATCTGGGCCTCGGACTGGGTGTGAAACCGGGCGAGCAGGGCCAGGGTCATCGGCGGCCGCCCTCAACCGCGCGCGCCGGTCGCGGGCCGCAGCCTTGCCGCTGTCGATTGCTGGTCATGCCCGCCGCCTCCCCCTGATGGGGGATCATGCGGCCGCGACTAGACGTCGAGCAACAGTCTTTGCGGATCCTCGATGGCTTCCTTGACCTTGACCAGGAAGGTCACCGCGCCCTGGCCGTCGACGACGCGGTGGTCGTAGGACAGGGCCAGATACATCATCGGCCGGACGACGACCTGACCGTTCACCACCATCGGCCGTTCCTGGATCTTGTGCATGCCCAGGATGCCGGACTGCGGCGCGTTGAGGATCGGCGTCGACATCAGCGAGCCGTAGACCCCGCCGTTGGAGATGGTGAAGGTGCCGCCCTGCATGTCCTCGATGGCCAGGTGGCCGTCGCGGGCCTTGCGCCCGAGGGCGCCGATCGCCTTCTCGACGTCGGCCAGGCTCATGGCGTCGGCGTCCCGCACCACCGGAACCACCAGCCCCTTGTCGGTGCCGACCGCGACGCCGATGTCGTAGTGATTCTTGTAGATCAGGTCCTGGCCGTCGATCTCCGCGTTGACCTCCGGCACCGCCTTGAGGGCGGCGACACAGGCGGCGACGAAGAAGCTCATGAAGCCCAGCTTCACGCCGTGGCTCTTCTCGAAGACGTCCTTGTACTGGCTGCGCAGGGCCATCACCGCGCTCATGTCGACCTCGTTGAAGGTGGTCAGCATGGCCGCGTTGGACTGGGCTTCCTTCAGGCGCCGGGCGATGGTCTGGCGCAGGCGGGTCATGCGGACCCGCTCCTCGCGTTCATGCGTGGCGCGCGGGGCGGCGGGAGCCGGCGCGGGGGCCGGCGCCTTGGCGCGATCTTCCAGGGCCGCCAGGGCGTCGCCCTTGGTGATGCGGCCGTCCTTGCCGGTGCCGCTGACCTTGCTGGTGTCGAGACCTGTCTCGGTGGCGATGCGCTGCACCGAGGGGGCCAGGGGCCGGTCGTCGGCCTTGGCCGGCGCCGCCGGCTTGGGCGTCTCAGCCTTCGGGGCTTCGGCCTTCGGGGTCTCGGCCTTGGCGGCAGGCGCCGGCTCCGCAGCCTTGGCGGGAGCCGCCGCGGCGCCGGATCCAGCGGACACAACGCCGAGAACCGCGCCGGGGGTGACGGTGTCGCCGTCATTGGCGCTGATCGATTCCAGCACCCCGTCGGAGGGGCTGGCGACCTCGAGGCTGACCTTGTCGGTTTCCAGCTCGACCAGGATCTCGTCCTTCTTCACCGCCTCGCCCGGCTTCTTCTTCCAGCTGGCGACCGTCGCTTCGGTGACGGATTCGCCGAGGGCGGGGGTCATGATGTCGGTCATGAGATCTCTTCAGGCTCCGGTATCGCGGGTGTGGCGTGCACTTAGTCCCCCCGGCGCGCCAACGAAAGGGCCGCCGGGGAATAATCGGTTCGATCAGGCGAAGGCGTCGGCCAGGAAGGCCTCAAGCTCCTTCATGTGGCGGCTCATCAGCCCGGCCGCCGTCGAGGCGCTGGCCGGCCGACCGACATAGCGCGCCCGTTTGGCCTTGATGTCCATGCGGTCGAGGGTCAGTTCCAGCCAGGGATCGACGAAGGTCCAGCCGCCCATGTTCTTGGGCTCTTCCTGAACCCAGACCAGTTCGGCATTGTGGAAGCGGCCCAGCACCTGCATCACCGACTTCAGCGGCCAGGGATAGAACTGCTCGATCCGCATGATGTAGACGTCGTCCCGGCCAGCCTTGGCCCGGGCCTCGATCAGGTCATAGTAGACCTTGCCGGAACAGGCGATGATCCGGGTGATCTTGTCGTCGGGCTTGAGCACCAGACCGCCGACATCGCATCCGGCCTCGGCCCCGTCGACCATCACCCGGTGGAAGCTGTTGTCGTCGGCCATGTCGGTCAGGTTCGACACCGCCTTCTTGTGACGCAGCAGGCTCTTGGGCGTCATAACGATCAGCGGCTTGCGGAATTCGCGGTGCACCTGGCGACGCAGGACGTGGAAGTAGTTGGCCGGGGTCGAGCAGTTGACCACCTGCATGTTGTCCTCGGCGCAGGATTGCAGGAAGCGCTCCAGCCGGGCCGAGCTGTGCTCGGGGCCCTGGCCCTCGTAGCCGTGCGGCAGCAGCATGACCAGGCCGCTCATCCGCAGCCACTTGCGCTCGCCACTGGAGATGAACTGGTCGATGACCACCTGGGCGCCGTTCACGAAGTCGCCGAACTGGGCTTCCCACAAAGTCAGGGTGTTGGGGTCGGCGGTCGAGAAGCCGTATTCGAAACCCAGCACCGCCTCTTCCGACAGCAGGCTGTCGATCACCTCATAGTGGCCCTGGCCCGGACGGAGGTTGTTCAGCGGCGTGTAGTGTTCCTCCGTGGTCTGATCGATCAGATCGGAGTGGCGCTGGGTGAAGGTGCCGCGAACGCTGTCCTGACCGGACAGCCGGACCGGGAAGCCCTCGTCGAGCAGGCTGGCGAAGGCCAGATGCTCGGCCAGAGCCCAGTCGATGCCCTCGCCGGCGTCGATGGCGGCGCGGCGGTTCTCGACCATCCGCCGGACGGTCTTGTGCACATCCACATTGTCGGGGATGGCGGTGATCCTGTGTCCCAAGTCGAGCAGCTTCTGGATCGGCACGCCGGTCTTGCCGCGGCGATCCTCGTCCAGCGGCTGCTGCAGGCCCGACCATTTGCCGTCCAGCCAGTCGGCCTTGTCGGCGTGATAGGTCTTTCCGCCCTCGAACTCGGCGTCGAGGAAGTCGTCGAATTCCTTGATCCAGCCGTCGATGTCGTCCTGGGTGGCGACGCCTTCCTCGATGAGGCGGGCGGAATACAGCTCGCGGGTCGAGGGGTGGCCCTTGATGCGCGCATACATCTGCGGCTGGGTCATCGTCGGGTCATCGCCCTCGTTGTGACCGAACCGGCGATAGCAGAACATGTCGATGACCACGTCCTTGCCGAACTGCTGGCGGTATTCGGTGGCCACCTTGGCGGCGTAGACGACCGCTTCGGGGTCATCGCCGTTGGCGTGCAGGATCGGCGCCTCGACCATCAGGGCGACGTCGGAGGGATAAGGGCTGGTGCGGCTGTAGTGCGGCGCGGTGGTGAAGCCGATCTGGTTGTTGACGATGAAGTGGATCGTCCCGCCGGTGCGGTAGCCCTTCAGGCCCGACAGGGCGAAGCACTCGGCCACGACGCCCTGGCCGGCGAAGGCGGCGTCGCCATGCAGCAGCAGGGGCAGCACATGGGTCCGACCGGCGTCCGGCGTCTCGCGCAGGGTGAAGGCCTGTTTGGCGCGGGCCTTGCCGAGCACCACCGGATTGACGATTTCCAGGTGGCTGGGGTTGGCGGCCAGCGACAGGTGGACGTTGTTGCCGTCGAAGCTGCGGTCGGAGCTGGCGCCCATGTGATACTTCACATCGCCCGAACCCTCGACGTCCGAGGGCAGGCTGCTGCCGCCCTGGAACTCGTGGAAAATGACGTGATAGGGCTTGCCCATCACCGCCGCCAGGACGTTCAGGCGGCCGCGGTGGGGCATGCCCAAGACGATATCCTTCACCCCCAGCGCGCCGCCGCGCTTGATGATCTGCTCCAGGGCCGGGATGCAGGCCTCGCCGCCGTCCAAGCCGAAACGCTTGGTGCCGGGGAAGCGCTTGTGCAGGAAGCGCTCGAAGCCCTCGGCCTCGATCAGCTTCTTGAGGATGGCGACCTTGCCCTCCTTGGTGAAGACGATTTCCTTGTCGCGGCCCTCGATCCGCTCCTGGATCCAGCCCTTTTCGTCGGGATTGGAGATGTGCATGTACTGCACGCCGACATTGCCGCAGTAGGTCCGCCGCACGATCTCGAGGATCTCGTGCAGGGTGCCGGTTTCCAGGCCCAGCACATAGTCGAGGAAGATCGGCCGGTCATAGTCGGCCTCGGTGAAGCCGTAGGTCGCCGGGTCAAGCTCGGTGGCGTCGCCGGGGGTGATGGCGATGCCCAGCGGATCGAGATTGGCCTTGAGGTGGCCGCGCATGCGGTAGGCGCGGATCATCATCACCGCCCGCAGGGAATCCAGCGTCGCGGCGCGGACGGCTTCTTCCGAGGCGCCGGGCGACTTGTCGGCGATGGCGCGGCCCAGCTTGGCCTCGACGGCCGGGGTGGCGGGCCACTGGCCGTCGAGGGCGTTCAGCCAGTCGGGACGGGGCGCGGCGGGGCGGTTCTGGCTCCAGCCGGGCTTGGCGGCGCCGGCTTTGACCGTCTCGGCCTGTTCATGCAGCGTGGCGAAGAAGGCCTGCCAGGAGGCGTCGACGGACCCGGGATCGGCGGCCCAGCGGCCGTAGAGGTCTTCCACGAAGGCGGCGTTTCCGCCGTAGAGGAAGGAAGTCTCGGTGAGAACCTGATTGATGAAGCCCGCGTCGTCCGCCATTTGCCTGCGCCTTGGTGGGCGCCCGTCGGCGGGCGGCCCTGTTCAGAGGGGCCTCATATAGGCCGGTCTCCCGTTTAAGGGGAGATAAAGCCTAAGGATTTGTTGGGTCTTTTTGATGGTCTGTCATGCCCCCGGGCTATGGGGGCGGGCAGGCGAGGGATGTTCAGGCATCCCTCGCCGCAAGATCAGCCCTTGAGGACTTCGATCAGGGTTTCGCCGAGCTTCGCCGGGGACGGCGAGACGCGGATGCCGGCCGCTTCCATGGCGGCGGTCTTGTCGCCCGCGCCGCCCTTGCCGCCCGAGATGATCGCGCCGGCGTGGCCCATGCGGCGGCCGGGAGGGGCGGTGACGCCGGCGATGAAGCCGACCATCGGCTTCCAGCGGCCCTTCTTGCGCTCGTCGGCGATGAACTGGGCGGCGTCTTCCTCGGCGCTGCCGCCGATCTCGCCGATCATGATGATCGACTTGGTGGCCTCGTCGGCCAGGTACATCTCGAGGATGTCGATGAATTCGGTGCCCTTGACCGGGTCGCCGCCGATGCCGACGGCCGAGGTCTGGCCGAGGCCCACGTTGGTGGTCTGGAACACCGCCTCATAGGTCAGGGTCCCGGAGCGCGAGACGACGCCGACGCTGCCTTCCGAGAAGATGCCGCCGGGCATGATGCCGATCTTGCACTGGTTGGGGGTCAGGACGCCGGGGCAGTTGGGCCCGATCAGCCGCGACTTGCTGCCCGACAGGCTGCGCTTGACCTTGACCATGTCGGCCACCGGGATGCCCTCGGTGATGCAGACGATCAGCGGGATTTCCGCGTCGATGGCCTCGCAGATGGAATCGGCCGCGAAGGGCGGCGGCACATAGATGACCGAGGCGTCGGCGCCGGTGGCTTCCGCCGCTTCCCCGACGGTGTCGAACACCGGCAGGCCGATGTGGGTCGAGCCGCCTTTGCCGGGCGTCACGCCGCCGACCATCTGGGTGCCGTAGGCGATGGCCTGTTCGGTGTGGAAGGTGCCCTGGCTGCCGGTGATGCCCTGGCAGATGACCTTGGTGTTCTTGTCGATGAGGATGGACATATGGGGTCTCTAGATGCGGGGAATGGCGTATCCGACCATGACCAGGTCGGGTTCGGTCTGGAAGAGAACGAAGCGGGTGGCGCGCGTCTGGATCGCGGTGCGCAGCTCGGCGTCCGGCAGGGTTTCGGCTTCACGCCGGCCATTTCGACCGTCGGTGTAGAACCACATGGTCTGGTTTCCGACGCTCATGGAGGCGCTGGGCTGGACCCGGGCGAAGGCCTGGGTTTCGGCCTTGGTCGCGATGGGATCCGCCTTCGACGAGGCCACAAAGCAGATATCGACGGTGGTCTTGCCCAGCTCGGTGTCGAGCTCGCCGACGCCGACGAAGATCATCTTGAAGCCTTCGCCCTCGACGTGGAAGCGGGCGTCCATCGAGGTCATTTCCTTGAACTCGTCGCCGGAAAAGGTGCCTTCGGGCACCTTCATCCATCCCTCAGCGTCCGCCTTGGCCAGGGCCGGGGCCATGGCGGCGCCCGGCTGCACGCACAGGCGCTTGAACAGCGACATGAGTTCGCTGTCGGCGGCGAAGGCCGGGCTGGTCAGGCTGACCGCGGCGACGATGGCCGCAAGGCCGGCGAGGTAACGGTTCATCGGAGGTTCCTTCCGGCGGTTGTGATCAGAAATTTGCTGGGCGCGGACAAATCCCCCCGCGCGCCGGCGAGGATCGGAGACCAGGAAGCGGTGCGGGCGTGTGCGGCGTCCTGCATCCCGGTCAGTTCTTTTCCGCGATGATGGGGCGCATGCGCAGGATCATCGACATGCCCTCATCCTCGCCGACCATCAGCATCCGCAGGTCGCCGTTGAGCATGGCCCGCATGGCCTTGAGGTTTTCCATCGAGCCGAAATATTCCGCACCCTTGGCCCCGTCGACATAGAGCCACATCGCGTAGGCCTTCATGTCCGCGTCGGTATTGGGAATCGGCGGCGACCCGACCAGCCGGGTCATGTCGGCGACCAGCGCCTTGCCTTCCTTCACATAGGAGACGACGCCGCAGAAGGTCATTTCGACGACCGTATCGTCCTGGTCGACCACGCCGGACCCGACGATCAGCGCCACCAGCCGGCGGTCGATGATCATCACCCGGGCGCCCAGTTCATGGACCTTCATCTCGCCCATGGCGCCCATGCCCTGGGCGACCAGATCCTCGGGGATCGGGGCCCAGCCGGCTGCGTCGGCCGCGGCCAGCACCGGCTTCAGCTCGCCGCCGGTGGCGACGCACATGGCGCTGTAGGCGGCGGTGGTCGGCGACTCGGCGGCCAGGGCCGGCGAGACGAGCGCGGTCAGGCCGACGGCCATCGCCGCCAGCGCGCCCGCCATGGCCCTGGCCCCGCGCGGACGCATCAGCCGCGAACCGCCTTGACGATCTTCTCGGCGCCGTCGCTCAGGTCGTTGGCGGCGATGACGTTCAGGCCGCTCTCGGCGATGATCTTCTTGCCGAGCTCGACGTTGGTGCCTTCCAGACGCACCACCAGCGGAACCTTCAGCCCGACTTCCTTCACCGCGGCGATGACGCCCTCGGCGATGATGTCGCAGCGCATGATGCCGCCGAAGATGTTGACCAGGATGCCTTTGACGTTCGGGTCGGCGGTGATGATCTTGAACGCCGCGGTGACCTTTTCCTTGCCGGCGCCGCCGCCGACATCGAGGAAGTTGGCCGGCTCGGCGCCGTACAGCTTGATGATGTCCATGGTCGCCATGGCCAGGCCGGCGCCATTGACCATGCAGCCGATTTCGCCGTCGAGGGCGATGTAGCTGAGGTCGTACTTGCTGGCCTCGATCTCCTTCTCGTCTTCCTCGGTCACGTCGCGCAGTTCGACGATGTCGGGATGACGGAACAGGGCGTTGCCGTCGAAGCTGACCTTGGCGTCCAGAACCCGCAGGTGCTGATCGGTGGTGATGATCAGCGGGTTGATCTCCAGCATCTCCATGTCCTTGCCCACGAAGGCGGCATAGAGCTGGCCGAGCACGGTGGCGGCTTCCTTGGCCAGACCGCCGGTCAGGCCGAGAGTCTTGGCCAGGGTGCGGCCGTGGTGGGGCATGACGCCGGTGGCCGGGTCGATGGAGAAGGTCTTGATCTTCTCGGGCGTGTTGTGGGCCACCTCCTCGATGTCCATGCCGCCCTCGGTCGAGGCCACGACGCTGACGCGGCTGGTCTCACGATCGACCAGCAGGGAGAGGTAGAACTCCTTGTCGATGTCCGAGCCGTCCTCGATATAGAGGCGGTTGACCTGCTTGCCCTTGGGGCCGGTCTGATGGGTCACCAGGACCCGGCCGAGCATTTCCTCGGCGTTCTTGCGAACCTCTTCCACCGTCTTGACGACGCGGACGCCGCCCTTGCTGTCGGGGCCGAGGCCCTCGAAGCGGCCCTTGCCGCGGCCGCCGGCGTGGATCTGGCTCTTCACAACGAAGATCTTGCTGCCCAGCTTCTCGGCCGCGGCGGCGGCTTCATCGGCGGTCAGCGCCGGAAAGCCTTTCGAAACGGGGGCGCCGTAAGCGGCGAGGACGGCCTTGGCCTGGTATTCGTGAATGTTCATCGCTTGTAAGGGCTCGCCTGGCGGGAAGCGCCCGCCGCGCGCGGGCCGTTGGCCTTATAGGCGCCGCACCCAAGGGCAGGCAACCCGTCCCATCAGCGAGACAGAAAGAACCCCGCGAGCAGAGCTCGCGGGGTCTTCCGTGGCGATAATCGCCAGGGATCGGGGGCGTTTTGTCCTTCCGGAGGTGGAAGCGCGGAAGGAGCCGCCCGCAGGCCCTCCCGGTCAGCCCCCGATCCTTGCCTAGTACTTGTAGCCGAGGCGCAGGGTCACGGTGCTCGGGGCGCCGTAGTAGACCGTGCGGATGCCGCCGACCGAGGAGAACTCCTGGCCGTCGGTCTTGTAGGCCTCGTCGCTCAGGTTCTGGCCGTAGAGGCCGACGTTGAAGTGGCCGTCGGCCGCGGTCCAGACGATACGAGCGTCGAACAGCCAGTAGTCGTCCTGATACAGGCCGGAGATCCGGGTCCTGGAGTTGGTGAAGGTGTTGTCCACCGCCAGGGCCTGTTCGGAGCGGAAGCGGGCCTGACCGCCGAGGGTCAGGTCGCCGGCGGCGCCGAGGTTCCAGCTGTACTGGGCGCCGTAGCGCACGGTCCACTTGGGCGAGAACGCCGGGTCCTGGAAGTCGCGGTTTCCACCGGTGCTGGTGAAGCGGACATCCTTGAAGCCCTCGTACTCGGCCGTCAGATAGCCGACCTGGGCGTCCAGCAGCAGGCCGTCGATCGGCCGGATCGAGGCCTCGACCTCGAAGCCGTTGAGCTTCAGCGAGGCGGCGTTGATCACCGTCAGTTCCGGGCTGGGCAGGCCGGTGCCCGGATCGGTCACCGTCCCCGACACCCGCGCCTGGAAGTCCTGATAGTCGTTGGTGAAGACCGTCAGGTTCAGCATCGCCTTGCCGTCCAGGAAGCGGCCCTTCATGCCGGCTTCGTAGGAGGTCAGGGTTTCGGGATCGTAGGGGGCCTGTTCACCCGGGTTGTTGGCCCGGCCGTTGAAGCCGCCGGACTTGAAGCCCTTGGCCCCGCGCACATACAGCAGGACGTCGTCGGTCAGCTTGTAGTCCACCGACACCATCGGCGAGACGTCATCCCAGGTCTTGTTCAGGCCGGTGAAGGCGAAGGCCGGATCGGCGACCAGCAGCGGGTTGTTGGAGAAGGTCGAGGTCGAGCGGCTGTAGGTCTTTTCTTCCTCGGTGTAGCGCAGGCCGGCCGACAGGCTCAGCTTGTCGGTGATCGCCCAGCTGGCGTTGACGTAAGCCGCCCAGCTCTTGGTGGTCAGGTCGTCATCAATGGTGCGCAGGAAGGTCGGGTTGCCCAGCACGGGACCGACCAGATCATCGGCATAGGCTTCCTGGTGGGAGGTGATGTTCTCCTTCATCCAGAACAGGCCGCCGACGACCGTTACCGGCCCGCCCTCGTAGGCCAGTTGCAGTTCCTGGCTCACCTGGTCCTGGTCGACGCCGACAAAGACATCGCCGACTTCCAGCTGGGTCGCGTCGATGTCGATGAAGTCGTCGGTCTTCAGCTCGCGGTAGGCGGTGATCGACTTCAGGGTCAGGGCGTCGTTGATGTTCCACGAGACCTGGGCCGAGGTTCCCCAGTGCTCCAGCTTGGTGGAGTTGGGCAGGCCGGGGGTGGTGCGGGCCAGATAGTCGTAATTGCCGTCTGTCGGCAGGGTCAGCAGCGGACCGCCGAACAGGGTGACCAGGCTGTTGACCGGCTTGCCGACGTTCAGGCCGGCGTCGTCCTTGTTGTAGTCGACGCTGACATCGACGCGCAGGGCGTCGGACGGGGTGAAGGCCAGGGCCCCGCGAACGCCCCAGCTGTTCTTGTCGTTGTAGTCGCGGTTCAGGACGGTGTCGTGAACATAGCCGTCACGCTTGGACACGATGCCCGAGATGCCCAGCGCCAGGGTGTCGCTGACCGGGCCGGAGACCCCGCCCTTGGCTTCCATCTGGTTGTAGCTGCCGACGGCGAGCTGGGCGTTGGCGCGGAAGTCCTGGCCCGGCTTGCGGGAAACGAACTTCAGGGCGCCGCCGATGGTGTTCTTGCCGTACAGGGTGCCCTGCGGGCCGCGCAGGACCTCGATGCGTTCCAGGTCCAGTAGGTCCAGGTTCGTGCCCCGGATGCGGCTGTAGTAGACGTCGTCCACATAGACGCCGACGGCCGGGTCGAAGGTCTGCAGGGCGTCGGGCTGGCCGACGCCGCGGATGTAGATGTTGGTGGCGTTGGAGGAGCCCCGGCCCTGGACGATGTTCAGGTTGGGCACGGCGCCCTGCAGGCCGGTGGTGTCGGTCGCCTGGATGCGGTCCAGCGCCGCTTCGGAGAAGGCGGAGACGGCCGCCGGCACCTCCTGCAGGTTTTCGCTGGTTCGACGGGCGGTGACGACCAGTTCGTCGACTTCACTTCCCGTGTCCTGGGCCGCGGCGAGGCCGGCCGAAACCGTCCAGGCCGCACCGGCCAGCAGCAATAGCTTCCAATTGGTCTTCATGTCGTCGCCCTCCCTGGAGCGTCACGCCCGAACCCTGACCAGGTCCGGCGGTCCGTTGACGGACGCTGGTTGATTACAGAAAATTCACCGAAACGCGAATTAAGCCCACATTGAGAGGCGCGGGCCCGACAGGCAACGGTCGGCGACAGGTCGTCGCGCTTTTTTCACCATGTGATGAAATGGCGCCACATTCCGGGCGCCCGGTTTTGACGTATGTGTCAAAACCGGCGGCGGCGGGGTGGTCTCCCGCCCGTCAGGTCAGGGCTTCGAGCCCCGCCGCGCAATAGCGATAGAGCCGCGCCCGCACCGCTTCCAGGTCGCTGGACTTGCACAGGCCTTCGGACAGCTGGTCGATCCGCCCGGTCTCCGACAGGGTCAGCATCATCGCCCCGGTCAGGAACTGGTAGCACCAGTAGAGGTCGGTCATCTCCGCCTCCGGCCGCGCCCGCTTCAGGGTGTCGACCAGCTGGTGGACCACCGGATCGAAGAAGCGGTGCATGGTCTCGCCGCCCCAGGTCGGGGTGTTGTTGACCTGGGCGACCAGGGCGAAATAGCTCTTCCAGCCCGGCCCGCCGGTCATCGACCTTTCGATCAGCGGATCGATGAAGGCGGTGATCACCCCCAGCGGCGTCATGGCGCCGGGGTTGGCCGCCTCATAGGCGGCCATGGAGTCGGCGCGTTCCTGGTTGAGGATCTCTGCCCGCCGCAGGAACACCGCGTCGAACAGCTCGCGCTTGGCGCCGAAATAGTAGTGGATCAGGGCGGTGTCGACGCCGGCCTCGGTCGCCACCTGCCGGGTGGTCACGCCATAGAAGCCGTGCCGCGCGAACAGGCCCTCGGCGGCGTCCAGGATGGCCTGGCGCATGTCGGTGCCGGACGATTTCGCAGGCCGCCCGCGCCCGTCCTTGCGCGGCCGCCCCCTGGGCGCAGTCATCGAAGCCATCGATAGGCCGCGCCGGGGCCGGCTGGCAAGTTGCATGAAATGGACGGCTGGACCCTATCCGCCCATCCATGCCCCATGGAAGCCCACCGGCAGCCCGACCTCCGCCCGCCAGCTGCACAGCGGTCCGTCGGCGACATGGGCGGCGTCGAACACATGCAGCTCGGTGGCGCGGGCCTTGAGGTTGAGGCTGGTGCCGATCAGCCAGCCGCCCAGCTCGCTGTCGTCGCCGGGTCGGGCAACGAACAACAGCTCCTCGGCGCACTGATCGGGGCCGTAGTCGAACAGGTCGGCCTTGCCGGTGCGCCAGTCGGAGACGCCCACCCCGCGCAGCAGCGGCCGGCCCTCGGTGCGGACGGTGTTGATGATGGTCTTGCTGCGGGCAAGTCCGGCGCGGCGCGGATCGGCCCGGGGAAACTCGGCGGTCAGCGGGGTGCGGTTCAGTTCGGCCCGGCCATCCGGGTGCAGGGCGATCATCGCCAGGCTGACCCCGTTGCGCCCGGCCTTGCCGACCAGCAGGTCGCGGGCCCCATGCACGGCGAACTGCGGCGTGCTGTCGAGACAGGCGTCGAACCGCAGCGTTCCGTCGGCCTCGCTCCAGGCGTCGCCGAGGTGGAAGCAGAAGAAGGCCGGCAGATCATAGAGCCTGCGCTTCGACAGGTCGTCCTTGTCCAGCACCAGGACCTGCGTCCCCTCCTCGGGCCGCCAGCTGAGGGCGTCGACGAAGGGCAGGGTCATGCGGTCCTGGATCAGCGGCTGCAGCACCAGGATCAGATGCCGGTCGGTGGCGGTGAAGTCATGCATGTAGCTGGCCCGGGGCAGGTCGATCAGGGCGGTCCGCTCCACCGCGCCTGACGGCTCCAGGGTCCAGACGATGGCCCGCCGCCCGGCCAGACCCAGGTTCCAGACCCGTCCGTTCGGCTCGATGCGCGGATGGGCCAGGAAGGGCATGTGGGCCAGGTCCGGGCTGAAGGTCTTCAGTCCCCGGGTCTCCAGGGTCCGCGGGTCCACCGCATAGGGCGATCCGGCCTCCCACAGGGCCAGCAATTCGCCGCCGATCGGCAGCAGGGCAGTGTTGGCGGCGTTGGTGTCGTCGGCCGAGCCGATCACCGCCCGGTCGGATCCCAGGGTGCCGAACCCGGGGGTGATCACCGCTCCGGCGGCCGTATCCTGGCGGCGCTTGAAGGTGTCGACGAACCTCGCTTCCAGGCTGGCGCCCTGCTCGCCGATCCGGAAGGCCCGCACCAGGCCGTCGCCGTCGAACCAGTGGGTGGCGTCGCCCCCCGGCCGGCGGAACCGGGCCGGACCGTTGCGGTACAGCGTCCCGGCCAGTCCGGCGGGCGGCCTGCCGTGGATGCGGCGCAGGGGCTGGCGGGGAATGTCCCCGGCCACATCCGCCACCGCCAGGGACCAGGCCGGCTGGCTGGCCGCGGCGCGGGCGAAGACCTGCTCGGGGGTGACCACCTGGGCCAGACCGGCGGCGGCCGCGGCGGTGAGGAAGGCTCTGCGATCCATGGGAAGCTCCGGCGTCTGGGCGATCAGTCGATGGTGATGGTCTGGGCGGCGCCCTCGGCGGTGACCTCGAACCGGGCGTCGGCCCAGGACGGGGGACCCATCCGCGAGGGGGCGTTGTTGGAGGCGGCGTAGGGCTCGGTCGGAATGCCGAAGCCGTTGGTGTTCATGCGGCCGTCGCCATCGACGTCGTGAAACACCTTGATCGCATACCTGCCGGGCTTCAGCCCGGTGATCACCTGGCTGGCCTCCGGGCCCGCCACCTCCAGGCGGAAGCCCTCGACCGGCTTGCCGCCGGCGAAGGCCGCCTCGCTGTCGTAGACCCCGACCATCAGGGCTCCGGTAGGCCGGGTGATGCCGGAAAAGGTGACGGTGACCGCGCCTGCCTCTTGCGCCACTGCCGGCGGGGCGTTCACAACCGCGAGGACCAGTCCGAGACTGGCGAAGACCGCGGCGGTCTTGAAGGTATGGTCGAACATCTGGAAGGTCCTTGTCAGTTGGGTGATTGCCGATGACGACAACCCTGGACGGCGCGGCATGACCGGTCAGCCGCAAAGCCGCGAGCGGGCGGCGCCGGTTCGTGAATCGACAGGCGCCGCCGTTGGCGCATCGCCAATGACCACCCTGCTCGCCAACCGCCATGTCCGGGGCGCCGGCCTGGCCCTGCTCGCCGGCGTCTTTCTGGCCGTGACCGGCGCCTTCGAGACCGGCGGCGCGCACCTGACCACCCGCCTGGCCTACTGGTCAGGCCTGATGATCCTCGGCACCCTCGCCGGGGTGGCCATCTCCCAGGTCGTCGATCGCGGCGGCTGGCTGGAGGATCGGCCCTGGCTGCAGGGCGCGATCATCTTTGTCGCCCTCACCGCGCCGCTGACGGTGCTGGTCTGGCTGGTCACCACCCTGGCCTTCTGTCGCTGTGGCCTGCCGCTGTCCCGCCTGCCGATGTTCATTGTCCCGGTGGCCATCGTCACCCTGGCCATGACGGCGCTGAACTACGCCGTTCAGCGCAAGCCCCAGGAGACCCACGCCCAGCCGGCTGGCGCGGCGCCGCCGAAATTCCTTGATCGCCTGCCGCCAAAGCTGCGCGGGGCCGAACTCTTCGCCGTCTCGGCCGAAGACCACTACCTGCGCCTGCACACCAGCAAGGGCCAGGATCTGATCCTGATGCGGCTGTCGGACGCGGTGAGCGAACTGGAGGGGATCGAGGGCGCCCGCACCCACCGGTCCTGGTGGGTGGCCCGGGCGGCGGTGACCGGCGCCCGGCGCGGCGATGGTCGCGCCACCCTGTCGCTGAAGGGCGGGCAGGAGGCGCCGGTCAGCCGGGCCTACGCCGCCGCCCTGCGGTCAGCGGGCTGGTTCTGACGCCGGCAAGC
Source organism: Caulobacter sp. (assembly GCA_016125585.1). Classification (GTDB taxonomy): domain Bacteria; phylum Pseudomonadota; class Alphaproteobacteria; order Caulobacterales; family Caulobacteraceae; genus Caulobacter. The sequence continues at coordinate 19,036 of WGLL01000001.1, read as the reverse complement.
GGGCTCTGGTTCAGGTTTTCGGATTGGCCAGGCAGGCCTTGACCACTGAAATGACGCTTTCGGGCAGAGGCTTGTCGTCGCCGGCCTCGGAGGCCTTGTCGAGGTCGATGAACTCCTCGACCGTCAGCTGCTGCTGGATGTTGCGATAGAAGCATTCGCAGGTCTCGAGGTCGACTGTTTCGTCCTCTGTGCAGCCGCTGATGAAGTTGTCGTGCAGGTCCGCCGGATAGGGCGTGGTGTTGCGCGGCGAAGGCGCGGCCGCGGCGCCGGCCGATGCGGCGGTTGTCGATCCGGCCAGGATCAGGACCAGCGCGCAGACGCGGGCGATGGATGAACGGTGCATTGCGGCAAATCCCCCTTGGCGCCGTATCGGCGAACGGCGGTCAGACTAGCCGCAACATCGCGCCGCCGTAAGTCCGGAACGGCGGCTTGCAAAACCGCCCGGGCTGCCGCATCAACCGCTCCAGGCGGTCCCCCATCCGGGGGCCAAGAGGGAACGGGGTGCAAATCCCCGACTGTGCCCGCAACTGTCAGCGGCGAGGTCCGCGTCGGTCTCTTCCTTCATCGGAAGAGCGCCACTGGGAAACCGGGAAGGCGACGGCGCGATGCCCGTGACCCGCAAGTCAGGAGACCTGCCGCCGCTGTCGTTCGTCCGGGGTCCGGGATCAGACCAACGGCGCGGGGACGCCTGCGTCCTCGCCGAAGCGACCGCCGGCCGGCGCGCCGGCGTGGTCGCTCGACCTCCCGCCACGCGGCGCCGCGCGGGCTCCTTTGCAAAGGAGTACGCGCCATGCGTATCCACAGACTGCTCGCCGCCTCGGCAGGCCTCGCCCTGCTGTCCGCTCCCGCCCTGGCCGCCGAGCTCGAGACCGACGCCGCCGTCGATGTCGAGGCGGTGATCGTCACCCGCCTGCCCAGCCCGCCGCAAACCGTGCTCGGCCTGACCACCATCACCGCCGACGACATCGCCGAACGCCAGGCCGCCTTCGCCGCCGATGTGCTCAACACCGTTCCCGGCGTCTCGCTCAGCCGCAACGGCGCCTTTGGCGGGGTGACCACGGTGCGGATGCGCGGCGCCCCCGGCGACAAGACCCTGGTGCTGGTCGATGGCGTGGTCCAGAACGACGCCTCCAGCCCCAACGGCGGTTTCGACTTCTCGAGCTTCGACCTGGCCGATGTCGAACGGGTCGAAATCCTCGCCGGGCCGCAGGGCTCCCTCTGGGGCTCGGACGCCATCGGCGGGGTGATCAGCTTCACCACCCGCGAGGCCGACGGCTGGCGCGCCAGTCTTGAGGGCGGGAGCTTCGACACCCTCCGCGCCACCGTCGGCGGCGGGGTCTCGCGCGAGCGCTTCGCCATCGGCGCCTCGGCGGCCGGCTTCCGGACCGACGGGATTTCCAAGGCGGCCAACGGAACCGAGGCCGACGGTTTCGAAAGCTGGACCGCCTCGGTCAATGGCCGGGTCAATCTGGCCGACCGGGTCAGCCTCGAAGGCCGTGTCCGCTACAACCGCTCGAAGGTCGATCTCGACGGCTACGACGCGGTCTTCGCCTTCGGCGACACCGCCGATCAGGCCCGCTCAACCGCCTGGACCGGCTTTGCCAGGCTGAAGGCGGACGACCTGCTGGGCCTGGATCACGCCCTCACCGTCAGCGTCTATGACCTGACGCGGGACAGCATCTCCGCCTTCTCCTCCTCCTACGACGCCCGGCGGACCGACTGGCGCTGGACCGCCGGACGGGGCGGGGCCCGGGACCGGCTGGCCTATGTTTTCGGCGTCGAGCGCGACGACACCGAGGCCTCGATCAGCACCGGGGCCACGGCCGATCTCGGCGCCACCTCGGCCTTCGGGGTGGTGCGGGTCTCACCGGTCCGGCGTCTGACCCTGACCGCCGCCCTGCGCTATGACGATCCCGATGATTTCGACGCCAAGGCGACGGCCCGGCTGTCGGCGACCGGCGACCTTGGCGCCGGCTTCGCCGCCCAGGCCAGCTGGGGCCAGGGGTTCAAGACCCCGACCATCAGCCAGGCCGTCTGCGACTTCTGCTTCCCGGCCGGCCCGTCCACCGGTCTCAGGCCGGAAACCGCCGAAGGCTGGGATCTCGGCCTGTCCTGGCGGTCCGGCGGCGGTCGCGTCTTCGTCCAGGCCACCGGCTACGACCTTCAGGTCAGGGATCAGATCGCCTACGGAACCGGCCGCTATGTGAACATCGACCGGACCCGGACCACCGGCATGACCCTCAGCGGCGAGATGCGGCTGGGGGCCTTCCAGTTCAAAGCCAACTACGGCTACACCGATGCGGTCGATGACAAGACCGGCGCGCGGCTGCTGCGGGTTCCCGAACACGCCGGCGCGGTCAGCCTCGGCTGGCGCGGCGAGGCCCTCAGCGCGCTGCTGACCATCCGGGCCGAGGGCGAGCAGGCCGACAGCAATCCCTCGACCTTTGCGCCCCAGGCGCGGGACGGGTTCGTGACCGCCGATCTGGCCGGCGGCTGGCGGGTGGGCGACCGCGTGGAGCTGACCGCGCGGATCGAGAATCTGGCCGATGAGCGCTACCAGGAAACCCTCGGCTACGGGGAGCCGGGACGGGCCGTCTACCTGGGTGTAAAAATTCGCAACTAGCCCGGGAACCGCACTCGCCTCACGGCGTTTGTTGAAGCAGGAAGCGCCCCCTTGACGCCCCCCCCTGATAACGGGGCGCTTCCCAGAGCCCGCCGATTCCCCCGATCGGCGGGCTCCTTCGTGTCTGGCGTCAGGCTTTACGGTCTCAGGCGGCGAAGCGGGCCACGTCCTGGCGCCCGCCGGTCAGATCCAGCACATCGCGCATGGCGAAGGCCGGATCGACCTTGTGCAGGGCCGCGTAGACCGAGCGGGCAAAGGCCATGTCGGCGTGGGTCTTGACCCGCCAGTCCAGTCCCGACAGGTCGCGGGGCGCCGCGAAGCGGGCGGTTCTGGCCCCGCCGCTGCGCAGGAAGGCGGTCGGCGAGGTGCGGTCCAGCGGGTCGCGCGGCGCGGCCGCGGCGGCCACCAGCAGCGGCGCGCGCACCACCTCAACCTCCAGCCCCTGCGGAAAGCCCGAGCAGTCGCGGTTGGTCACATAGTCGGCGTCGCTCTCCAGGGCGATGCGGACCGCGCGATCAACGATGGCGGGATCGACGAAGGGCGCGTCGCCCTTGATCCGCACCACATGGCTGACCGTCCCCGCCGCCTCGACGCAGCGGGCGAACCGGCCCAGCAGGTCGACCGGGGCGCCGCGATAGACAGCCTGTCCCCGCGCCAGAAGATAGGCGGCCAGGGCGTCGTCGGCCGCCTCGACGCTGGTGGCGACCATCACCCGCCCCAGGGTGCGGGCGGCGCGCAATCGCTCGATCTGGCGCATGATCATCGGCTCGCCGGCGAGGCTGGCCAGGGATTTGCCGGGCATCCGGCGGGAGGCCATGCGGGCCTGAAGAACTGCGAGGATCATGACGGCGTTGCTCCTTCTGAGCGGGGCCCATGGAAACCGCCGGGTCAGGCGGCGGCCCAGCTCCCGGAATCGAGGGCGACCGGATCGTCCAGGGCCATGTCGTCCCAGTCGAGGTCGGGGGGCGGGCTGGCGGCGGCGGCGATGATGGCCGACAGCTCGGCGGCGGAGGTCGGGCTGACCAGAACGGCGCTGGCCTCGGGTCGCGACAGGGCGAAGCCCAGCGCCGCCTGCAGAGGATCGCTGCGGCCCTCGGCGATCATCCGGCGCACCCGCGACAGACGACCGGAGGCGCCCTTCAGGCTGGCCGGAACCCGGTCGGGGGGCAGGAACAGCAGACCGTTGAGGAACACCGAGCGAAGCTGCACCTCGACCCCCATGCCGGCGATGCGGGCCAGGGTGCCGTCGGCCAGCAGCCGCTGGTCCAGCAGCGAGGCGGGGGCCTGGATCAGGTCGGGCTTGAAGCGCTTGACCACGCCGCAGGGATCGTCCGAGGCATGCACCGCAATGCCGATCCGCGCGAACAGGCCCTCGGCCTTCATCTGCTGCAGCCGGGTCCAGAGCGTCAGGCCGTGCGGCCCGAACAGCTCGCCGGCCGAGGGCACGACGATGGCGTCGGCCCGCTCCACCGCCAGGCGGCGCAGGCTGGCGCGGGCCTCGGCCTCGACGAAGTCGGGACCGCGATCGGCGCGCACGCTGTTGAGAGTCAGGCGGAACCTGGAGGGGCGCGGGATCAGATCGCCGAGAATCTGTTCGGCCCGGCCGTATACGCCCGAGGCGTCCAGCACCGACAGCTGGCCACGCGCGGCGATGGCCAGCATGTCGCGGGCCTCCACTTCCGGCGGCCGCGAACGCGGGCCCGACTGGCCGCCGAGGCCGAACTGGGCGGCGCTCATGCCAAGCTTGGTAAGGGAAAAGCTCATGCGCATCCTTCTGGAGCGGCGGAATACAGGGCGTCTTGAACCGGCCGGGGCCGGGCGAAGATCTCGGCCATGTTGCGGGCCATCATGGCCGGCAGCATCGCCGCATAGGCCTCGATCAGGGCGGCGGCCTCGCCCTGGCCATGGGCGGCGCTCAGCGCATGGGGACCGACCACGATCAACCCGCGCGCCGTCATCTCCCGCATCCACAAGCCTTCCAGGGCCGGGGCGGCGAACAGGGGCGTCGGCAGGGTCGGGTCGCCGGACAGGGAAAACAGCCGCACGGCGCCGGCCTTGCGGACCAGGGCCTCAACCTCGGCCTGGATCTGGGCGCCCAGCACCTGCAGATGCGGCGCGACCGGCGCTGCGGCCAGCAGCTCCAGGGTGGCGCCGGCGGCGGCCAGGCTGTCGCCGCGCGGCGCGGGCAGGTCCTCGGGCGCCAGGGCGGCGATCATTTCCTCATCCCCGGTGACGGCGCCGAAAGGCCGGCCGTTGGCCAGGCCGGCGCCGAACACCGACAGGTCGGGGCGCACCCGGCTCAGGCCCTGGGCCCCGCCGGCGTGGACGCGAAAGCCGCTGACACCCTCGTCGAAGATCAACAGCGCCCCGGCGGCGTCGGCCGCCTCGCGGGCCTTGCGCAGCTGTGCCGGCGTCATGCCCAGCGGATCGACCAGCACCGCGGCCAGATCGTCCTCGCCCTCGCAAACCCCGCCGCGGCTGTCCCAGACGGCGATGCGGCGGCGGCCGGTGACCTTGCGGGCGGCGGCGGCGGCCGCCGGCAGGGCCTGGCCCTCCTCGGCGCAGAAACGGGCCAGCGGCTCGCCCGGCAAGAGGGCGGCCAGGGCGGCGGCGGCGCGGTCCTGTCCCGGCGCGCCCTCGCTGACGGCGGCCTCGACGCGCGGATGGGCGTGGCCCAGCAGCACCGAGCCGCCGCACATGTCGAAATCGATGCGGCTGTCGCCATCCTCGTCGCTCAGCCGGCAACCGCTGGCGATCGGACGGGCGATGGTCCGGCGCGGCGGCGGTTCGGCGATGAAGGCGGCGTAGGTCACTGTGGCCGCTCCGCTGGAGTTGATGTCGGGCGCCGCCGCATGGTGAAGCCGGCGGTAAGCATGCGCGCCAACACCTTAAGGACGGGTATCGGGAGTCTTTCGCGCGGGTTAATCTGCGGCCCGATGAACACCCTTCCCGACTGGCCCCTGTACGGCCTCGACGACGATCAGAGGCCGGCGCTGGCCCGCGTGCTGGCCGGCGGCGCCCCGGCGGTTCTGGCCACCATCAGCGCACTGGGCGACGGCGGTCCGCGACCGGTCGGCTCGCAGATGGTGTTCGGTCCGGACCTGGTCAGCGGCTTTCTCTCCGGCGGCTGTGTCGAGGGCGATGTGGCGCTGCATGCCGCCGCCTGCATGGATGACGGCCAACCCCGGCGCCTGGTCTACGGCGAGGGCAGTCCCTGGCCCGACATCCGCCTGCTCTGCGGCGCCCGGATTGAAATCCTGGTCGAGAAAATCTCCCCGGACGATCCCGCAGCCGCGGCCCTCCTGAACGCCCGCCGCGACCGCCGCCCCGTCCGCTGGATCAGCGATGGAACCCGCCGCCTCTGCGGCGCCGATGTCGCCCCCTGGGACGGCGCCCTGGTCCTCGATTTCGATCCTGCCTGGCGGATGATCGTGCTCGGCGCCGACCCCACGGCCCTGGCCATCGCCGATCTGGCCGCCCGCTCAGGCTATGAAACCACCCTGGTGCGGCCGCGCGGCCCGACCGCGCCGCCGCCCCTGCCCGGGGTCGCCTACCGGCGCGACGATCCGGCCAGCGCCCTCGCCGCCATCGGCCTCGACGCCTGGACCGCCGTCGCCATCTGCGGCCACGACATCGAACTGGACCACGCCGCCCTGACCGCCGCCCTGCCGTCGCCGGCCCCCTATGTCGGCCTGCTGGGGGCGCGCCGCCGCCTGGCCGATCGTCTGCAGAGACTGCGACAGGCGGGACTGCCAGAGGAAAATCTCCAGCGGATCCGGGCGCCGATCGGTCTCGACCTCGGCGGCAAGGCGCCCTGGGAGATCGCTGTGGCGGTGATCGGTGAGATCATTTCGTTGCGCTGCAAACCCGCCCTCGTCAGCCCCCTGGCGCGGGCCAGCTCGAACGCCGGTCGATGAGACGCGCCATCTTCGCCCTTTGCCCCGCCCTGTTTGTCTTCCTGGCCGCGACCCCAGGTTGGAGCGAGGATCGCCTGTGCCAGGCCGCCGCGTTCGACGGCCAAAGCGCGATGACGGCGCACTTCAGGCAGGGCGAAACCGCGCCCTACTGGTTGGTGTGGGCCTCCGATGCGGGCTCCAGCCGGGTATCGATCAGCTTCCGGATCGACGCCGGCGACCGCACCGCCATCGATGAGGTCGGGCTGTCCATCACCCGGATGCTCTCATCGCTGCGGCGCACGCGCGACGGAGAATTCGAGCTGAGGTTCCGGGGCCAGAGCTGGCGCAAGCCGTGGCGCGCCGATCCCAGGCTCCGGCGATATGGCGAAGAATCTTTCCGGGTGCGTCCAGGCGCGGAGCCGTCGGCGGCGACAACGGCTCCGGACGGCTTCACCATCTCCGATCGTGGCGGCCGGGTGGTCTACCAGCAAGCCTTCGCCGCGCCGCCCGACGCAGCGTTCGAGGCCCTCGCCGTCCGGGTCCTGGCCAAGGGGCGGGAGATGGCGCTCACCGGCGAGGGCTGCATGAGCGACGCAGAGGTCGAGGACGCGCTCAGCGACCTTCAGAACCGCTGAGCCCCGTCCAGCCGGATGGTCGTGCCATTGAGGAAATCGTTCTCGACAATGTGGGCGGCGAGGATGCCGTACTCGTCGGGATCGCCCATCCGCTTGGGGTTGGGCACCATCGGCCCCCAGTGGGCCTGGGCCTGCTCGTCGGTCATCCGCGACGAATAGGCGAAGGTCAGGAAGGTCCCGGGGGCGATGGCCATGGCCCGGATGCCGAGCGGCGCTAGGTCCCGCGCCACGGTCAGGGTCATGCCGATGATGCCGCCCTTGGCCGCCGAATAGCCGGCCTGGCCCGGCTGGCCCTCATAGCCGGCGATGGAGGCGGTGTTGATGATCACCCCGCGCTGGTTGGAGTCCAGCGGCTCATTGGCGGCCATGGCCTCGGCGGCCTGGCTGGTCACGGCGAAGGCGCTGTTCAGATAGACGTTCACCGTATGCATGAACTGCGACAGCGGCAGGCGCTTGCCCTCGCGATTGACCGTCCGCGCCGGGCCGGTCGCGCCAGGCGCGGGAGGACCGCCATGCACCACCACCGCCGCCCGCAGGGGCGCCAGGGACGTCGCCCTGGCCACCGCCTCGGCGATGGAGTCCTCATCCATGATGTCGGTCTTGACGAAGACGGCGCCGTTGCCGACCTCGGCGGCCAGCGCCTCGCCCCGGTCGGCATGCACGTCGGCGATGACCACCCGCGCCCCGCGCTGGGCCAGCCGCCGCACGGTGGCGCTGCCGAAACCGCCAGCCCCGCCGGTGACGAGGGCCGATGCGTTGTTCAGATCCATGATGTCCTCCCTGTGTTTTCAGGAAGGCCAACACGCTGGCCGGGCTTTGGAAAGACTCACGTGGCGTAAGGGCGGGCGAGTTTTTCTTCACCTCTCCCTGAGGGAGAGGTCGGCCCGCAGGGCCGGGTGAGGGTTTACGGAGCCCGAAGGTCAGACACCGTAAACCCTCCCCCTGCCCCCTCCCTCAGGGAGGGGGAATTACAGCGCCACCTCGAAGGGCGCCTCGGTCCTGGCCTTCACCTCATCCACCGTCACGCCAGGGGCCAGTTCGGTCAGCTTCAGCCCCGCGCCGCGCCCGACGGAGAAGACGCCAAGATCGGTGATCAGGGTGTCGACCACCCCCTTGCCGGTCAGCGGCAGGGTGCAGGCGTTGAGCAGCTTCGGGGCGCCGGTCTTTTCGCAGTGGTCCATGACCACCACCACCCGCTTGACGCCGGCAACCAGATCCATCGCCCCGCCCATGCCCTTGACCATCTTGCCGGGCACCATCCAGTTGGCCAGGTCGCCGTTCGCCGCCACCTGCATGGCCCCCAGGATCGACAGGTCGATATGACCGCCGCGGATCATCGCAAAGCTGTCGGCGCTGGAGAAATAGCTGCTGGAATCGAGCTCGGTGATGGTCTGTTTGCCGGCGTTGATCAGGTCGGCGTCCTCTTCCCCCTCATAGGGAAAGGGGCCCATGCCCAGCATGCCGTTCTCGCTCTGCAGGGTCACATTCACCCCCTCGGGGATGTAGTTGGCCACCAGCGTCGGAATGCCGATGCCGAGGTTCACATAGAAGCCGTCCTGCAGCTCGCGGGCGGCGCGGGCGGCGGTCTCGTCGCGGGTCCAGGCCATTATGCGGACTCCTTCTGGCGGGTCGTCACCCTTTCGATACGCTTTTCAAACTTCGCGCCCTTGAACAGGCGATCGACATAGATGCCCGGGGTGTGGATGTTGTCCTTGTCGAGGCTGCCGGTCGGAACCAGCTCCTCGACCTCGACCAGACAGACCTTGCCGGCCGTGGCCATCATCGGATTGAAGTTCCTGGCGGTCATCCGGTAGATCAGGTTGCCCGCATGGTCGCCCTTCCAGGCCTTGACGATGGACAGGTCGGCGGTCAGCCCGCGCTCCATCACATAGTCCTCGCCGTCGAAGTTGCGCACCTCCTTGCCCTCGGCCACCAGGGTGCCGACGCCGGTCCTGGTGAAGAAGGCGGGGATGCCGGCGCCGCCGGCGCGGATGCGTTCGGCCAGGGTGCCCTGCGGATTGAACTCCAGCTCCAGCTCGCCGCTGAGATAGAGTTTTTCGAACAGCTTGTTCTCTCCGACGTAGGAACTCACCATCTTACGAATCTGCCGGTTCTCCAGCAGGATGCCGAGGCCGAGACCATCGACCCCGCAGTTGTTGGAAATCACCGTCAGGTCCTTCACCCCCGTCTCGCGGATGGCCGCGATAAGGTTTTCCGGAATGCCGCAGAGGCCGAAGCCCCCCGCCATGATGGTCATGCCGTCGAACAGCACCCCCTCGAGGGCTTCGGCGGCGTCCTTGCGGACCTTGTTGGCCATGATCGCTCCTGAGCCTGAAAAACCGGCGTCGTTTGGACTGGATCGCGGATTAATTCAACCTTTGATGAATTCCTACGGGCGACCCTGGGGAAGGCTAGCATGAGCGAGGCGGCGCGCGACAGCCGGCTGTTGCTGGTCATGGCCCATCCGGCGCTGGAAAAGAGCCGCGCCAACACCCGCCTGTGGGCCGCCTCGGAAGGGCTCGCGGCGGTCACCCGGCACGATCTCTACGAGACCTATCCCGACTTCGTCGTCGACGTCTCCAGCGAGAAGAAGAAGCTGGTCGAGCACGACATCATCGCCCTGCAGTTTCCCTTCTACTGGTACGCCATGCCGGCCCTGATGAAGGAGTGGTTCGATCTCGTCTGGCTGCACGGTTTCGCCTACGGCAAGGGCGGCACGAAACTGGCCGGCAAGACCCTGTTCGTGACCTGCACCACCGGCGGGCCGACCTCGGCCTATCACGCCCTGGGCTACAACCGCTTCACCATGGAGGAGTTCCTGCGGCCCCTGGAACAGACCGCCGATCTTTGCGGCATGGTCTGGGAAACCCCCTATGTCGTGCATGGCGCCCGCATCAAGTCGCCAGAGGCCCTGGAGGCGGAGGCGCAGAGATTCCGCGCCCGCCTGACCGGCCTTGTCGGAAGGACCGTCGCGTCATGACCGAGAACCTCCTCCTTCAGGCCCTGGTCTATCTGACCGCCGGCGTCGTCGCCGCCCCGATCGCCAAGCGGCTCGGCCTGGGATCGGTGCTCGGCTATCTGATCGCCGGCGTCGTGGTCGGGCCCTTCGTGCTGTCGCTGGTCGGCCAGATGGAGGACGTCACCCGCTTCGCCGAATTCGGGGTGGTCATCCTGCTGTTCATGATCGGACTGGAGGTGCGCCCGGCCCTGCTGTGGTCGATGCGCAAGACCATCTTCGGGCTCGGCGGCGCCCAGGTGCTCTGCACCGGCCTCGCCATCGGCGGGGTCAGCATGCTGCTGGGTCTCGACTGGAAGCAGGCCCTGGCGGTCGGCCTGATCCTGTCGATGTCCTCGACCGCCATCGTGCTGCAGACCCTGGATGAAAAGGGCCTCCGCCAGGGCGTGGTCGGCCGCGCCGCCTTCGGGGTGCTGCTGTTGCAGGACCTGGCCATCATCCCCCTGTTCGCCCTGTTGCCGCTGCTCTCGGCCGTGCCGGTCGAGGTCGCCGCCCAGGCGGCGGAGGGCGGCCACGGCGGCAGCCTGATCGCCGAACTGCCGGCCTGGCTCCAGACCCTGGCGGTGCTCGGCGCCGTGGCGGCGGTAGTCGGCGGCGGCCGCTATGTGGTCCAGCCGATCTTCCGCTTCATCGCCCAGTCCCGGCTGCGCGAGATCTTCACCGCCACCGCCCTGCTGATCGTCGTCGCCGTGGCGGTGCTGATGCAGACAGTGGGTCTGTCCCCGGCCCTGGGCGCCTTCCTAGCCGGGGTGGTGCTGGCCGAGAGCGAATACCGCCGCGAGCTGGAAACCGACATCGAACCCTTCCGTGGCCTGCTGCTCGGCCTGTTCTTCATCACCGTCGGAGCCGGGATCAACTTCACCGTCATCCTCGCCCAGCCCCTGGTGCTGGTCGGCATCGTCCTTGGCCTGATGGTGCTAAAGTTCCTGGTGATGTTCGGCCTGGCGGTGATCGGCGGGGCCCGGGTCCGGGCCGCCGCCGCCGTGGCCACCGCCCTGGCCCAGGGCGGCGAGTTCGCCTTCGTGCTGCTGACCTTCACCGTCGGCGCCCGGGTCATCGGCGCCAACCTCGCCGCCCTGCTGACCGCCGCGGTGGCCGTGTCGATGGCCCTGACCCCGGTGGCGGTCATTCTCTATGAGCGGATCGCCGCCGCCTTCGACGCCGCCCTGCCGGACGTCAAACCCGACGATCCCGACTTCGACGACGCCGAGCCCGACATCATCATCGCCGGCTTCGGCCGCTTTGGTCAGATCACCGGCCGCCTGCTGACCGCCAACGGCTTCAAGTCGACGGTTCTCGATTCAGACATCGAACAGATCGAGGTGCTGCGCCGCTTCGGCCGCCGGGTCCATTACGGCGACGCCACCCGGCTGGACCTGCTTAGGGCTGCCGGGGCCGAGAGGGCGAAGATGCTGGTCGTGGCCCTGGACGACAAGGAAAAGACCTCCGAGCTGGTCGAGAAGGCCCGTCAGGCCTTCCCGGACCTGATCATTCTCGCCCGGGCCTTCGACCGCCGTCACGCCTATGACCTGCTGGCCAACGGCGCCGACGCCGTGGAGCGGGAAACCTTCGAGGCGGGCCTGGCCCTGGGCGTCACCGCCCTGCGCCGGCTGGGCTTCCGGGGCCACCGGGCCCACCGCGCCGCCGACTACTTCCGCCGCCACGACCACCGCGCCTTCGAGGAGCTTCGCCCGATGTGGGGCCAGGAGGAAGCCTACATCCTCGCCAGCCGCGACGCCGCCCAGACCACAGAACGCCTGCTGGCCGCCGACCTGGCCCGCATGAAGCCCGGCGATCTGGACGGATGGGACGCCGGCGCGCGGGAGGAGGATGAGATGGAAGCTGCCGAGGGGCGCGAGGAGGGGTGAGGGCGGCCGCGCGCTTGCGACCTTGCGCCTTTCGCGTCACCGCCACCCCCAACCTCCGTCACCCCCGGACTTGTTCCGGGGGCCCATAGACTCAAGCCTCTGCCGATGTCGCGCCCTCTCGGCCAGCGCCAGATGCGTATGGACCCCGGGACAAGTCCGGGGTGACGGGTGAAAATGGGAAGGGCAGGGTCCTCAGCCGTCGCCTATCGGGCCCGCCCCAGCCAGCTAGCCCCGCACCAGATCGTCCGCATGCACCATCGGCCCGGCCGTAAACCCGATGGCCGCCTCGATGGCGTCCGAGCGCAGGCCGGCGATCTGCTCGGCGTCGGCGGCGTCATAGCGCGACAGGCCGCGGCCGATCTCGGCGCCGTCCTCGCTGACGATGCGCACCGCGTCCCCCTTGCCGAAGCGGCCCTCGACCCCCGTCACCCCGGCGGCCAGCAGGCTCTTGCCGCCGGCCAGGGCGCGGGCGGCGCCGGCGTCGATGGTCAGGGTTCCGGACGGGGCCAGGCTGCCGGCGATCCAGGCCTTGTAGGCGGCCGCCGGCGTTGTCGCCGCCTCGATCAGGGTCGCCGCCGCCCCCTCGCCCAGCGCGCCCAGCGGATGGGGCCGGCGGCCCAGAGTGATGATGGTGGCGCAGCCGGCGGCCTGGGCGATGCGGGCCGCCGTCAGCTTGGTGGCCATGCCCCCGGTGCCGACCCCCGCGCCGGCGTTGGCCCCGCCGGCCATGGCGAGGATCTCCGGCGTCAGGGTCTCGATCCGTTCCAGCCGGCTGGCCGAGGGGTCATTGCGGGGATCGGCGGTGTAGAGGCCGTCGATGTCGCTGAGCAGCACCAGCCGGTCGGCGCCGATCATCTGCGCCACGCGGGCCGCCAGGCGGTCGTTGTCGCCATAGCGGATCTCTTCGGTGACCACGGTGTCGTTCTCGTTGATCACCGGAATCACCCCCAGGCCCAGCAGGGTTTCGGTGGTCGCCCGGGCGTTCAGCCAGCGGCGGCGCACCTCGGTGTCGTCGCGGGTCAGCAGCAGCTGGGCGACGCCCCGGCCGTGCGGCTCGAAGGCCTCTTCCCAGGCCCGCATCAGGGTCGACTGGCCGGCGGCGGCGGCGGCCTGCTTCTCGGGCAGGGTCAAGGCCTTGCGGGTCAGCCCCAGGCGACGGCGACCCAGCGCCACGGCGCCGGACGAGACCAGCAGCAGCTGCGCGCCGTTTGCTGTCAGGGCCGCGGCGTCGGCGGCGAAGGCGGCCAGCCAGTGGTGGTCGGGACGGCCGCTGGCGGCGTCGGCGACAAGCGCCGAGCCGATCTTGACGACGATGCGGCGCGCGCCCCCGAGCATCGGATCAGCTGGCGGGCTTGATCAGATCGGCGGCTGCCTCGCAGGCGGCGAAGTCGCCGTCGACCTTCCAGATCGACAGGCCGCCCTCATCCTTGAAGGCCACGGCCAGGCCGCAGACGCCGCCGCCCTGGCGACCACAGACCAGCGCCCCGGCGGCGTTGGTCCCGCAGACCGTCTCACCAGGCAGGGTGACGCTCCAGAACAGCACCTGGCCGTCGGTGCCCTGGTTGACGCTCTCTGGCGGGCCCAGTTTCGAGGTCAGGGCGGTCTTGGACTGGCCCTTGAGGCTGGTGAGAATGGCGTTCAGACGGGCGCCGGCCTTGGGCGGGGCCGTCACCGCCGCCGCGGCCTCCGTCGCGGCGGGTTCCGCAACAGGGGGCGCGTTCGCGGGCGTCTGGCCAGCGGGGGCGTCGCCCCCGGCGGCCTGGGCGGCGAGCAGCAGAAGCGAAAGGGCGAGAGCGATCATCGGCAAATCCTGACCTGAAACCTAGACCGGCGACCAGACCCCGTCGCCGGAATCCGGCGGCGAGTCCTGGTCGTCATCCTCGGCGGGGGCGTCGCCGCGATCGCGGCGGATCAGGGCGAAGGCCTCGCGCAGCAGGTCCTTGACCCCCTCGCCGGACACGCCGGAGATCAGCCGCGGGCGAACGCCGGTGGCGGCTTCCAGTTCGGCGGCCTTGGCGGCCCGCGTCTCGGCGTCGAGGGCGTCGACCTTGCTGAGCGCCAGCAGTTCGGTGCGTTCGGCCAGACCCTCGCCATAGGCTTCCAGTTCCCCCCGCACCGTGGTCCAGGCGCCGACGATGTCGTCCTGGGTGGCGTCGACCAGATGCAGCAGCACCGCGGTCCGCTCGACATGGCCCAGGAAGCGGGTGCCGAGCCCCATGCCTTCCGACGCGCCCTCGATCAGTCCCGGGATGTCGGCCAGGACAAAGCGCTCGCCCAGGCTCAGATCGACCATGCCCAGATTCGGCGTCAGGGTGGTGAAGGGATAGTCGGCGATCTTCGGCCGCGCCGCGCTGGCCGCCGCCAGGAAGGTCGACTTGCCGGCGTTGGGCAGGCCGACCAGACCGGCGTCGGCGATCAGCTTCAGTCGCAGCCAGACGTATTTTTCCTCGCCCTCCTGGCCGGGATTGGCGTGTTTGGGCGCCTGGTTGATCGGGCCCTTGAAGCGGTCGTTGCCCCAGCCGCCGTTGCCGCCCTTGGCCAGCAGGACGCGCTTACCCGCCTCGTCCATGTCGGCGATCAGGGTTTCCTTGTCCTCCTCCAGCACCTGGGTGCCGACGGGAACCTTCAGAACGACATCGGCGCCGGCCGCGCCGTGGCGGTTGCGGCCCATGCCGTGGATGCCGGTCTCGGCCTTGAAATGCTGCTGGTAGCGGTAGTCGATCAGGGTGTTGAGGCCTTCGACGGCCTCGATCCAGACGTCGCCGCCCCGGCCGCCGTCGCCGCCGTCGGGTCCGCCGTATTCGATATACTTCTCGCGCCGGAAGGAGACGGCGCCGCCGCCGCCGTTGCCCGAGCGGATGTAGACCTTGCATTGGTCGAGAAACTTCATGGGCGCCTTATGTAGGCAAAGCGAGGCGGGGAAAAGGCGCTTGGGGCGATTCGGCCCGCCCGGCCGGTGGTTTCGGCGCCGATTGGCCCCGGGGGGCAGGCGCCGTCATGGGGCCTCTCCAATTCGTAACTTGAGCCGGCCGGCCGGGAGACGGCATGATCGGCCCATGCTTTACAGACGCGATCTGCTCACCGGACTGGCGGGCCTCGGGCTGGGCGCCGGTCTCGCCCTGTCCACCTGTCGGGCCGAGGCACGCCAGGCGGAAGCGATGGAGGCGGTCGACCTGATCCTGGCCCGGACCGGCGCGCCGGCCCTGGGCGGGATGATGGTCAGCGACCAGGGGGTCCAGTCGATCCTCTGCGCCGGCCGGCGCCGCGTCGGCTTCGACGAGGCGGTTCAGCGCGACGAGCTTTGGCACATCGGATCCAACACCAAGGCCATGACCGCCGCCCTCTACGGCCGGCTGGTCGACGAGGGGCGGGCGCAATGGGACGCGACCCTGGCCCAGCTGTTTCCGACGGTCGCCGTGGATCCGGCCTTCGCCAGCGTGACCATTCGCCAGATGATGGGCCATCGCGCCGGCATTCTGGACGCCCCGGTCATGCAGGGCGGCTTCCTGCTCAAGGCCCATCAGGACAAGCGGCCGGCGGCGGCGCAACGTCGCGAGCTCGCCGCCAGCCTGCTCAGCGCGCCGCCCGCGGGGCCGGTGGGCGCCTTCGCCTACGGCAATCTCAACTATGTCCTCGCCGGCGCGGCCATCGAGCAGATCACCGGCCAGGCTTGGGAAGAGGCCATCGCCGAGCGGCTGTTCAAGCCGCTGGGCATGATTACGGCCGGGTTCGGCGCCCCGACCGGCGACAATGCCTGGGGTCATCGGCCGGGGCCGAACGGCCTGGTTCCCGTCGACCCGGCCGGCCTGGCCGACAATCCTCCGATCCTGGGTCCGGCCGGCCGGGTGCATCTGGATCTGGCCGACTACGGCCGCTTCCTGAAGC
This sequence comes from Caulobacter sp., assembly GCA_016125585.1. GTDB lineage: Bacteria > Pseudomonadota > Alphaproteobacteria > Caulobacterales > Caulobacteraceae > Caulobacter. The sequence continues at coordinate 3,113 of WGLL01000001.1, read as the reverse complement.
TGTTCCTCACCGACGGCGGAGGCCTGCTCAAGCCCCGGACCCTGCAGCAGCTGATCACCCCGGTTCCCGGACCGGGCCCGTCCTACGCCCTCGGCTGGGGCGTCAGTCAGCCGCCCTGGGGCCAGGGGGCGGTGCTCAGTCACGAGGGCAGCAACACCATGTGGCATGCGGTGACCCTGGTCGCCCCGGCCCGCAAGCTGGCCTTCGTCGGAGTCTGCAACGCCGGGCCAGACGCTTCGAAGGGCGCCGCGCGGCTGATGGCCCTGCACCTGCGCCAGCAATTCGCGCCTGACCCGGCCCCGCCGCAGATCAACATCCCCGCCGCTGGATAGTTGTCCGCAATCCGGTCGCAAAGACCGGGCAGTTTTCCGTCCACAGCCTTTGCCAACCCGAGACCGCGCCATGTCCCGTTCCCCCAAGAAGAGCGAAACCCTCGAAATTCGCCTGCCCTTCGCCGCCAAGACCGCCTTCATGGAGCGCTGCCGGCGGGACGGGGTGACCGCCAGCGAGGCGGTGCGCGGCTTTATCGAAAGCCGGGTCGAGGCCCCCGCGCGGCGCCGGGAGCGCGGCGGGTTGCGGCGCTGGATAAAGATCGGCGCCGGCGCGGCGGCGATCCTGGCCGCCGGGGCGACGGCGCTGCCCTCCGTCGCCGCCTCGATCGACCGCGCCGGCTTCGCCAGCCTCGACACCGACCACAGCGGCGGCCTCAGCCCGGCCGAGCTGTCGGCCGCGGGCCTGACCGTTCAGGCGGGCGGCGTCACCCTGACGGGCTCCGGCGGCCTGGGGCCGGCGCTGCGCGACGAACTGCTGCGCGAAACCTTCGCCCGCTGCGACCTCAACGGCGACGGCCAGCTCAGCTTCGCGGAGTTTCGCCGCGAGGCTATCTGATCGGCTTGAAGAACCGGTCCCAGTGCAGGCTCAGCCAGGTCCAGGGCTTGAACAGCGACGCGCCCTTGTTCCATGAGGCCAGGACGATGTCGGCCCGGCCGACCAGATCCTCGGCCGGCACGAAGCCCACGCCGATTCCGGCGGGCCAGCGGCTGTCGAGCGAGTTGTCACGGTTGTCGCCCATCATGAAGTAGTCGCCTTCCGGAACGACATAGACGCCGGTGTCGTCGCCCGGGTATCCCGGCCCCCGGTCAAAGGTGGCGTAGGTCTTGCCGCCTGGCGCGGTCTCATCGATGCGTTGCGGCGTCAGGTCCGGGGAGTCGCGGTCCGTCGCCGGCCCCTGGGCGACGACGGGCAGGGGCTGGCCGTTCACCGACACCCGGCCATCGCTCACCTGCACCCGGTCGCCCGGCAGGCCGATGACCCGTTTGATCAGGGTCTTGCCGCCCTCGTTGCTGCTGCGGAAAACCACGACGTCGCCACGCTTGGGCCCGTGGCCGAGAATGCGGCCGTGGAACAGCGGCGGAGCGAAGGGCAGGGAATTGCGGCTCCAGCCATAGGCGAACTTGGACACGATCAGATAGTCGCCGGTCACCAGTCCAGGCTCCATCGAGGAGGAGGGGATGGTGTAGGGCTGGAAGAGGATCACCCGGAAGACCACCGCGATGACCAGGGCCATGATCACGGTGCCGAGGATGTCCAGTCCCGCCTGCACGGGCGTCTGGGGGGCGGCTTCGGTGTCTTCGGCCATTGGGGGGTCTCCTGTTCGCAACGGCCCAAGCCTTGGCCAGACCCGCAGGATTGGCCAGGGAATTCCTGTCCGGACAGCCGTTTCGCCTGTCGGTACGTGGTTGTCGCCGCCTGCGATTGTGCCAATCTCCGCGCCCGGGAGAGATCAGATGAACCGCAAGACCGCGCCCTGGATCGCCATCGGCCTCTGCCTGCTCGCCGCGATGATGGAGGGGTTCGACATCGCCTCCATGGGGGTGGCGGCGCGGAGCATGATTCCCGACCTTGGCCTCACCAAACCCCAGGCCGGCCTGGCCTTCAGCGCCAGCCTGCTGGGATTGTTGTTCGGCGCCGCCATGGCCGGACCCTTCGCCGACCGGCTGGGACGACGGCCGGTGCTGATCGCGGCCATGGCGGTCTACGGCCTGTTCTCCCTGGCCACGGCTTTCGCCGGTGACCTGACCCTGCTGCTGGGGGTCAGGTTCCTGACCGGGCTGGGCCTGGGCGGGGCGATGCCGATGCTGATTTCGATGACCTCCGAGCTGGCCAGCGAAAAGCGCCGGGCCGCCGCCGTGGGCCTGATCACCGCCGGCATGCCGCTGGGCGGCGCCCTGGCGGGGGCTCTGGCCGGAACCGATCTGGCGATCGCCAACTGGCGGATGATCTTCATCGTCGGCGGGGCGGCGCCGCTGGCGCTGGGCGCCGTCCTCTGGCTGCTGTTGCCGGAGACCCGCGCCAAGTCGGCTGAGGATGTGCTGACGGGGGAGGCGCTGGAGGCGCTGTTCCGCCGCGACCGGCTGGCCACCACCTTCAGCCTGTGGATCAGCTTCGCGGCTGTCGCCCTGGTGCTGCACCTGTTTCTCAACTGGCTGCCGACCCTGCTTGGCCCCACGCCCAGAGCGGCGGCCGGGGTCGCCCTGCTGTTCAATCTGGGCGGGGCGGCGGGCGGGATCCTCTGCGGCCTGGCCATCGACCGGCTGGGCGGACGCTGGCCCCTGGCGGTGGTGTTCGCCGGACTGGTCGCGGTGCTCCTCGCCCTGGTCGATCCGGCCCCCGGCGCGACCAGCCTGCTGGCCTTCGGCGCGGGCTTTCTGGTCATGGCCGGACAATTCGGCCTCTACGGTCTGGCCCCGCAGTACTACGCCCCGTCGGTGCGCGGCACCGGGGTGGCGGCGGCGGTCTCCGCGGGCCGCTTTGGCTCGGTCCTGGGTCCGCTGGCGGCGGGCCAGCTGCTCGGCGCCGGAGCCACCGGCGGCCAGGTGGTGATGTCCACCGTGCCGATCGTGGTCCTGGCCGGCTTGGCGGCGGTGGCCCTCAGCCTCTGGGGTCGGAAGATGTGAGGGTGTCGCGCCGCTGCTAGGTTCTGAACCCATAAAGGTTGCTGGCTGAGGTCGGCGCTGATTCAAGGCTTCCGAAAGGAGCCTTGAGATGGCGCGATATGACCTTAGCGAGGTGGAGTGGCGGCTGATCGAGCCGCTGCTTCCGAACAAGCCGCG
>WGLL01000012.1 GCA_016125585.1 Caulobacter sp. | reverse complement strand
GTTCACATCCACGCCGCCGTCGCTGACGGCCAGGATGCCGACGCCGTCGGCGTCGATGGTGCCGCCCGTGGCGTTGACGGTCACCAGGCCGCTGGTGCTGCTGGCGTCGATGCCGTCGCCGCCGGTGGCCGAGATGGTTCCAGCGGTGTTGACGGTGTTGGCGCCGGTGTCGGTGACGGTGTTGACCGCGTCGCCGGCCGTGCCGGTGACGGTCGCCGTCGCCTGGACGGTGACGTCCGCGGTTCCCGCGCCCGTGCCGGTCGCCGCGATGCCGCTCGCGCCGGAGACGTTGGCCGAGGTGTTGACGTCGATACCGCCCGCCCCGGAGGCCAGGATGCCCGTGCCGGCGGCGGTGATCGCCGCGCCGTTGTTGATGTCGATCAGACCGTCGGTGGTGACATTGATGCCGTTGGTCCCCGAGCCGATCGTGCCGCCCGTGGTGTTGACGGTGACCGCGCCGCTGGTGCTGATGGCCAGGATGCCGTTCGTGCCGCTGGTGATGGCGCCGCTGGTGGCGATCGAAATGTCGCCGGTGCCGCTGCTGGCGGCGATGGCGTTGGCGTCGGTGCTGTTGATGTCGCCGCTCAGATCCACCGTGACCAGGCCGGAGGTGGAGCTGGTGATGATCGCACTGAACGTCGTGCTCATGTTCACATTGCCCGAGCCGGTGGTCAGGGCATTGCCGGTGTTGGTGAAGACGCCCACGCCGCCGTCGAGCACATTGCCGCCCAGGTCGGCCGTGGCGTTGCCGCTGCCGGTCGCGCCCGAATAGACGCCGTAGCTGACGGGATCGGTGGCGGTGACGTTGGAGCCGGCGCCGAGGGTGACGAGGGCGTTGCCCGCGCCGCCGGTCTGAATGCCGACGCCGCCGTCGCCGACGACCGTGCCGCCGGCGGCAACCGTGGCGGTGACGTCGCTGGCGCCGCTGATGCCGATGACCCCGTAGTTGCCGGTGGCGGTGACGTCGTTGACGGTGATGTCGACCACGCCGTTGGCCGTAACGTTGACCCCGGCGCCGGCCGTGGCCGTGATCAGGCCGTCGGAGACGACCGTGACGCCGCCGTTGCCGACCGTGCTAGTGACGACCACGCCATTGGCGCCGGTGACGTCGGACAGGGTCAGGTTGATCGCGCCGTTGCCGTTGGCGGTGGCGTTGACGCCGTCCACCGTGCCGGAGATGGCGTTGCCGTTGGCGGTGATGGTCAGGCCGCCGGCGTTGACCGTGGAGGTGATGCCGTTGCCGGCCGTGCCGCTGACCGCGCCGCCCAGGTCAATGGTGGTGCCGTTGGCGGTGGAGGTGGTGACGATGCCGGCCTGGCCGCTGACGTCACCGTGCGTGGTGACCGAGACCGCGCCGCCCGTCGAGGTGGCGCTGATGCCCTGGGCGCCCAGGGCGGTGACGGCGCCGGTCTCGACCGTGACGCCGGCCGAGCCGTTGGCGAAGATGCCGACGTTGTCGGACGAGACCAGACCGGTGGTGAAGACGTTGACGGTGTCGGTGGTCGAGATGGCCCGGACCGCGGTGCCGGAGGCGGTGACCGTCGAGCCGTTGGTCAGGTTGACCACCACATGGCCGACCGCCGTGGCGTTGATGCCGAAGCCGGCCGCGGCGTTCACCGCGCCTTCGTTCATGTAGACTTCGGTGAAGCCGACGCTGTTGGTGGCGTTGATGCCGCGACCGCCGCCGACGGCCACCGGAGCGTCGCCGCCGACGTCAGCGGACCGCAGGTCGACGCGGACCGCCGCGCCGGAGCCCTGGACATTGATCGCGTAGCCGGCGGCGTTGGTGACGGAGGGGTCGCCACTGTCGGCGACGTTGGTCGTCGCCCGGACCGTCAGCTGCTCGCCGGCGTTGCCGGTAATGGCGATGCCGTTGGTGACGGTGACGCCATCCTCGAGATTGAGGGTCAGGTTGCCGTTGGTGGTGGCGGTGTAGTCGATGCCCCCGTAGGCGCCCGCGCAGACAAAGACGTCGCTGCCGCCGGCGTTGCCCGAAGGGTTGCCGCATTCGTCAGCCGCCAGGGCGACGCCCGGCGCGACAGCCAGACTGGAAAGACCCGCGACGCCAGCGATCAGGCTGGCGGCGACCAGCGACGAGCTGGCCAGCAAGGACATGCGACGGGCATTTTTGGACACTGACATCAGGCGAACCCCCTCAGGCTGCGATCATTTATGATCGGGAAGCGTGCAGGCGCACGGATCCCCATTAGGAACATTGTTCCATGAACCTAGGCGAGACCTTGACGCACGTCCATGGGGAATTTGTGACAGGCGCCCCGAATTAAGGGGGAAAGTCGCGCGGCGAGGGAACCCGGCCCGCAAACGCTCCCTGACACGCGAGCGCACGCCCCAAAACCCCCGAATTCGGCCGCTCCCCGGCCTCAGGGAGCGACGGCCGGCGGCGGCGACCCTGCCGGAATACGGCTGAACGGCCCGAAAGACTGCGCTGGCCTCGGCCGCAAAGCTCAACCTTAAGGCGGCATACACCGCCCCCGCTCAAGACGACCAACCGACCGGCAGTTGTCAGAAACACCGCAATCCGGCCTCATTTCGGGAGGCGTTATAGTTTACGCGCAATAACCATTATATCGCGCATTTAGCCTTTACGTCGCTTTACTGTAACTCTTGATCATATCCTAAGAGGCGCCCTGCCATTCTCGAATCCGGATCGGGGATTCCAGAAATCCGGAATCGGATACTACGGGGACAGGCAAAATGCGTCTCGCCACCATCATCAGCCTTGGGGCCTCGGCCCTTCTGGGCGTCGGCGCGCTTGTCGTCGCCAAGGTCTGGCTGCCCGAAAGCAGCGCCGGTCAGGGCAAGGCCTCGGCCGCGGTCGCCGAATCGCTGATTCCGGTCGTCGCCGCCCGCGAGGACATCGCCTATGGCGTGAAGCTCTCGGCCAAGGATCTGATGATCCTGCGACTGCCCCGGGAGGCGGTGCCGTCCGGGGCCTATTCCAGCATCGAGCAGGTCACCGCCCTGGACTCCGGCGCGCCGGTCACGCTGGCCCGGATCTCGGCCCGGGAGCCGCTGCTGCCCGCCAAGCTCTCCGGCGGCGGGGTCAAGGCCAATGTCGCCGCCGTCATCGGCCCGGGCATGCGCGCCTATACGATCAAGGTCACCGACGTCAGCGGCGGCGGCGGCCACGTCACCCCCGGCGACCGGGTCGATGTTCTGGTGGCCATGGAGCCGAACGACGGCGGCTATCGCGCCGAAGGGGTCAAGGGCTCGACCGTGGTCAGCGGCGCGGTGCTGCAGAACGTCAAGGTGCTGGGCATGGACCTGGTCGCCGACCCGGCCAATGTCGACAAGTTCGTGCCCAAGACCGCGACCCTGGAAGTGACGCTGGAGGACGCCGCCGAACTGGCCGTCGCCGCCCAGATGGGCGAGCTGTCCCTGGCCCTGCGCCGCACCGGCGCGGTCGAGCTGGAGGAGGCGCCGCCGGTGCGCTCGGTCAGCTGGACCTCTCGCGGCCTGACCGCCGCCACCGCCGCCCCGGCCGCGGCGCCGGCCCGCCGCCGCCCCGCGCCGCGCCGGACGGCCTCGGCCAGGCCGCCGTCCGACCACAGCCTGACCCTGGTCCAGGGGTCCGAAAAGGTCACCGTCCAGGTGCCCGCCGATCGCCAGGGAGGGTTCTGAGATGCGCGCCCGTCTGCTCACCGCCGGCGCCTGCCTGGCGCTCATCGCCCTCGGCCTGCCGGCCGCCCCCGCCTGGGCCCAGGTCGCCGCCGCGCCGGGCGGGGCCAGCCAGGCCCTGGCCGACGTCGACTTCCCCAGCTTCACCACCGACGCCGCGCCCAGCCGCTCGATCATCGTGGCCAAGGACAAGTCGGCGGCCTTCCGCCTGACCGGCGCCGCCGGCCAGATCGTCATCGCCCAGCCCGACATCGCCGAGATCGTCGCCAACACCGACCAGAGCATCTACATCCGGGGCAAGGCCCTGGGGGCCACCAACATCCTGGTCTACGACCGCTCCAAGCGGCTGATCGAGGTGATCGACGTCAAGGTCGGCCACGACCTGGCCGGTATCCAGAACGACCTGGCCGCCGCTCTGCCGGGCGAGAAGATCCTGGTCTCGAACCTCGCTGACGGCCTGATGCTGACCGGACAGGTCTCGACCAGCAGCGCCGCCGCCCGCGCCAAGACCATCGCCGAGCGCTACGCCCCCGGCGCCGTCAGCTCGTCCCTCACCGTCGAGGCCGCGCAGCAGGTGATGCTGGAGGTCCGCATCCTCGAGGCCAGCCGCGACAGCCTCAAGGACTTCGGCATCAATCTGTCGATCCAGAACAACAGCGGCGTGGTGTTCGGCTCGGGCCTGGGGCTGATCGGCAACAACCCCGCCCAGGGCGCGCTGACGGTGTCGAGCAACGTCGGCCCGACCCGGCTGGACATGACCATCAAGGCGCTCGAGGAAAAGGGCGTCATCCGCACCCTGGCGCGACCCAACCTGGCCGCCATCTCCGGCGAGGAAGCCGCCTTCCTGGCCGGCGGGGAGTTTCCCTATCCGGTGCCCAGCGGCAAGGACAATGTCACCATCGAGTTCAAGCCGTTCGGGGTGAATCTGAAGTTCACCCCGACCGTGCAGGACAGCGGCCTGATCCGGCTGAAGGTGTCGCCGGAAGTCAGCGCCCTGGATCCGACCAACGCCCTCAAGGTCGGCAACTTCGAACTGCCGAGCCTGACCGTGCGCCGCGCCTCGACCACCATCGAGCTGCGCGACGGCGAGAGCTTCGCCATCGCCGGCATGTTCCAGCAGGACTATGTCAATGCGGTGCGCCAGCTGCCCTGGCTGGGCGACATCCCGGTGCTCGGCGCGCTGTTCAAGTCCGGGCGCTGGAAGCGGTCGGAGACCGAGCTGGTGATCCTGGTCACCCCGCGCCTGACCACCGCCGCCCAGAGCCGCGGCCTCAGCCCCGACCCGAGCCTGTCCGGACCCGAGCCCACCGCCATCGATGTGATCTTCGAGAGCATGGTGATGGACAAGCCGATGACCGCCCCGGTCGGCGCCGTGCCGCCGCCCCTGCCCTCCCCCTCCGCGCCTTGAGGATCAGAGTATGAGTTTCACCGACCGCCGCATCCTGGCCATCAGGGATCTCGCCGCCGGAGAAACCCTGGCCGACGCCTGCCGCGCCGCCTTCGAGGGCGCGCGGGTCGAGACCCTGAGCCCGGACGGTCTTCCCGCCAGCTGGCCGTCGGGCCATGAGCCGGAACTGGTGGTGCTGGACGCCGGCGGCGATCTGGTCGCCCTGGGCGAGGTCATCGCCGGGCTGGCCCGACTGGCCAACCCGCCCGCCGCCATCCTGGCCGGAGATCATCTGCCCGCCGCCCTGGTTCGCGCCCTGCTGCGCCTGCCCCGGGCCGATGTCGTCGAGGCACCCTTCGGCCCGCGCGAGCTGGCCGAGGCGGCCCTGCTGCTGCTGCGGCCGGTCGAGACGCCCGCGGCGCCGCCCGCCGGCGGTCGCTGCTGGACCGTCACCGGCGCGGTCGGCGGGGCCGGCGCCACCACCCTGTCCATCGAACTGGCCGCCGCCCTGGCCGAGCGGGCCGGGGGCAAGAAGCGGGTGGCCCTGGTCGATCTCAACCTCGCCGACGGCGCCACCGCCGCCTATCTGGGGGCCAGCGCCAACATGATGCTGGGCCGCGCCAGCCAGGCCCCCGAGCGCATCGACGCCGCCCTGCTGGAGGTGTTCGCCTCGCCGGCCCCCGGCGGCTTCGACCTGATCGCCCAGACCCGCGACCCGCACGGCTTCGAGACCGTTTCGGCCGAGGCGGTGATGCGGGTGCTGGAAACCGCCTGCCAGGTCTATGACTTCGTCATCGTCGACGCGCCCCGCCACCGCCGCAGCTGGAGCCTGGATGTCTTCGCCGGCTCCGACGCCCTGCTGGTGGTGTCCGAACTGACGGTGCCGGCCCTGCTGGCCGCCCGGGCCCTGGCCTCGGAGCTGGAAGCGGACCTGACCGAGGGCCCCGGGCCGCGGATCATCCTCAACCGTCTGGCCAAGCGGGTGTTCGGCCCGGCGCCGTCGATGGGCGAGGCCGAGAAGGCGCTGGGCCGCAAGGCCGACGGCGGCCTGACCAGCGACTGGGAAGCCGCCGCCGCCTCGGTCAATCTGGGCGGTCCGATCCGCAGCCACCGCCCCGGCTCGCGCATCGCCAAGGACGTCGACGCCCTGGTCGACCGCCTGCTGGCCGCCGCGCCGCATCCGGCGACCGCCGGCGTCCCGCCGGCGAAGACCTCGAGAGCCGCCTGATGGCCCGCTTCGCCTTCCGCCGCGCCGTATCGGAGCCCGCCGCCCCGACGGCCCCGCCCCCGTCCGCGCCGGCCGCCCCGGCGCCGGCGGCCCCGGCCGCGCCGGCGGCCCGCCAGGCCAGCGACGAACTGCTCGACATGCGCCTTCGCCTGCACGCCCGGCTGATCGAGGAGATCGATCTGGGCAAGCTGGGCGAGCTGGACGAAGGCGAGATGCGCCGTCAGGTCCGCAAGCTGGTCGGCGACTTCGCCCGCGACAGCCGTCTGGCGCTGAACACCGTCGAACTGGACCAGCTGGGTCATGAGGTCTTCGACGAGATGGTCGGGCTGGGCCCCATCGAGCCGCTGCTGAAGGACGAGTCGATCAACGACATCCTGATCAACGGCCCCAACCAGGTCTATGTCGAACGGCGCGGCGAGCTGGAGCTGACCCCGATCCGCTTCCGCGACAACGACCACCTGCTGCGCATCGTCAACCGCATCGTCGCCGCTGTCGGCCGGCGGATCGACGAGTCGAGCCCGATGGTCGACGCCCGCCTGGCCGACGGCAGCCGGGTCAACGCCGCCATCTATCCGATCACCGTCGACGGGGCGGCGGTGTCGATCCGCAAGTTCTCCAAGAAGCCGCTGAGCCTGGAGCGCCTGGTCGGCGTGGGCGCCATGCCGGCCTGCGTCGCCGAATTCCTGCATGGCGCGGTCAAGGCCCGGGTCTCGACCGTCATCAGCGGCGGCACCGGCTCGGGCAAGACCACCCTGCTGAACGCCTTTTCCGCCGCCATCAGCGAGGGCGAACGGCTGATCACCATCGAGGACGCCTGCGAGCTGCAGCTGCAGCAGCCGCATGTGGTGCGCATGGAAACGCGGCCGCCGAACATCGAGGGCAAGGGCGAGATCCGCCAGCGCGAGCTGGTCAAGAACGCCCTGCGGATGCGCCCCGACCGCGTCATCCTCGGCGAGGTCCGGGGCGAGGAAGCCTTCGACATGCTGCAGGCGATGAACACCGGCCACGAAGGCTCGATGGCCACCATCCACGCCAACACCCCCAGGGACGCCATCACCCGCCTGGAGCAGATGGTGGCCATGGGCGGCCTGAGCCTCACCCCTGAAAGCATCCGGGGCCAGATCGCCTCGGCCGTCGGCATGATCGTCCAGGTCATGCGTCTGTCGGACGGCAAGCGGAAGGTGATGAGCGTTTCCGAGATCACCGGCATGGAGGGGCAGGTGGTGCAGATGCAGGAGATCTTCGCCTTCCACCGCCTTGGCACCGACGCCGAGGGCAATGTCCAGGGCGAGTTCCGCGCCACCGGCCTGCGCCCCAAATGCCTCGATGAGATGAACCGCCGCGGCATCCACTACGACACCGGCCACTTCGACCCCCAGAGGCCGCTGTGAGGGCGGCGGCAGGCCGTGTTTTCGCCTCGAGGCGTCCTTCTTCCCTTGCGGGAGAAGGTGGCGCGGAGCGCCGGATGAGGGGTCGAAGACTCTTGAAGCTGCGCTCGGCGGCGTCCAAGACAATCCCCGGAGCCGGTGCGACCCCTCATCCGTCGGCTTCGCCGACACCTTCTCCCCCAAGGGGAGAAGGGACCGCTGGCGGCGGCTTCTCGCACGGAGAGGCGACCCATGCCTGATCTCGCCGATCCTCGCCTGATCTTCCTGATCCTGATCTTCGCCGCCGTGTTCACCGCCGGCCAGGCCCTGACCGGCCTCGTGAAGGTCGGGGCGACCCGGCGCAAGGTGAACAAGCGGCTGGCGGTGGTCGAGCGCACCGGGTCGCTCGAGCAGCTGGTCGGGGAGCTGCGCAAGCAGCGGGGCCTGACCGCCGACGGCGAGGTCAGCCGGGGCATGGGCTGGTTCAACGATCTGGTGATCCGCTCCGGGGTCAATGTGCAGCTCAAGGCCCATCTGCCGATGGTGCTGTTGGGCGCCGCTCTGGTCTCGGCGGTGGCCTTCATGTGGACCCACAACGGGATGGCGGCCGCCGTCGCCGGCCCGGCCCTGGGTCTGATCGTCCCGATCCTGTTCCTCAAGTTCAAGGCCGGCGCCCGGGCCAAGGCCATCGGCCTGCAGCTGCCCAACGCCCTGGAGGTCATCGTCCGCAGCCTGGAGGCCGGCCATCCGGTGCCTACCGCCATCGCCCTGGTCGGCCGCGAGATGCCCGATCCGCTGGGCAGCGAGTTCGGCATGGCCGGCGACGAGATCGCCTATGGGGCCACCCTGGAGCAGGCCGTCGGCCGCATCGCCGACCGTTGCCGCCACCCCGATGTCGATCTGTTCGCCGCCACCATCCGCCTGCAGGAAAAGAGCGGCGGCAACCTGACCGGCCTCCTGAAGATGAACGCCAAGGCGGTGCGCGAGCGCCACAAGATGCGGCTGAAGATCAAGGCCGCCTCGTCCGAGGGCCGGGCCAGCGCCATCATCCTGACCAGCGCGCCGTTCGGGGTGCTGGGGATCCTGACCTTCGCCAGTCCCCATTTCTATGGCGACGTCATCGGCGAGCGCCCGGTGCAGATCGGCCTGGCCGTTCTGGGGACCTGGATGTTCCTCGGCAACATGGTGATGCGCAAGATGATCGACATGAGGATCTGAGCCGATGGACCCGGTGCTGTTCCAGCAAGTTCTGACCTATGTCGCCGCCGGCCTGATCTCGATGGGCGTGGGCGGCGGCGGCATGATGCTGCTGCGCGAGGTCCGCGCCGGCGCCCGTCGCCGCGCCCGGCTGGCCGGCAATGGCGTCGTTGTTCGCGGCGGCCAGGCCCGCGCCGACTCCGGGATGCTGCGGAGCGTCAAGCGGCTGGGCGAGAAGATGGCCATCCAGGACCCGGCCCAGATTTCGACCATCCGTGCACGGCTTATCCAGTCGGGCTGGTACAATCGCGAGGCGGTGGCCATTTATCTGGGCGCCCGCGGCGGCGCCCTGATCCTGGCCACCGGCGCCACCCTGCTGACCGTGCCCTGGGCCCTCAGCGGCATCGGCGGACCGGCGGCGATCGCCGTGGCCGGGGTCTTCGCGGTGGCCGCCATCCTGGGACCGGACCAGGTGGTCAAGAGCCGGCGGCGCAAGATGGAGCTGGAATACCTCGAGGGCTTCCCCGACATGCTCGACCTGCTGGTCGCCTCGGTTGAGGCCGGCCTGTCGCTGGACGCCGGGGTCAGCCGGGTGTCGGAGGAGATGGGCCGCCGCTATCCCAACCTCGGCGCCCATCTGCGCTTCCTGACCCTGGAGCTGCGGGCAGGCAAGGCGCGCAAGGAGGCCTGGACGGCCTTCGCCGACCGGCTGGGCATCGACGAGGCCCGCGCCCTGGCCACCATGCTGCGCCAGGCCGAGGAGATGGGCACCAGCCTGGGCGAGACCCTGGCGGTGTTCGCCGACGACATGCGGGCCAAACGCATGCTGCGCGCCGAGGAAAAGGCCATGGCCCTGCCGGCCAAGCTGATGGTGCCGCTGATCCTGTTCATCTTCCCCTGCCTGCTCGGCGTGCTGATCCTGCCGGCGGCCTACAAGATCAGCCAGAGCATGGTCGGGGGCGGCTGATCCCGGACCGTATCGCCGTCCCATAGCCCGCCTCCTCCCAGGGCCTCGCTTGACAAGTTCATCGTTAAACTATTTGCTTGGTTTATCGTTGAATGAAAGGCCGGACCATGGATCGTCGCGACTTCATCAGGGTGATCGGCGGGGCCGCCGTGTTCGCCGCCGGGACCGGCCTGTCCGGCTGCGCCGAGGCGCCCGACCCGACCGTGGCCTGGGTTTCGCCCGGCTCGTCCGAGCGGGACATCCGCCGCTACAGCCTGGCCCACGCCCTGCTGGCCCCCAATCCGCACAATCGCCAGCCCTGGCTGGCGCGGCTGGACGGGACCGACGAGCTGACCCTGTTCATCGACCGCACGCGCCTGCTGCCGGCCACCGACCCCTTCAGCCGCCAGATCGTCATCGGCTGCGGGGCCTTTCTCGAACTGCTGGTCATCGCCGCCAGCCTCAAGGGCCAGACCGCGAGCGTCACGCCCTTCCCCGAGGGCCAGCCCGCCGACCACCTCGACGACCGGCCCTTCGCCCGGGTCAGCTTCGCCGCCGGCGCCGCCCCCGACCCGCTGTTCCGCGACATCCTGCGCCGCCGCACCAGCCGCGATCCGTTTGACGACCGGCCGGTGCCGGCCGCCGATCTGGCCGGCCTGATGGCGGCCGGATTCGCCCCGGGCCTGCGCGCGGCCTCGGCCGCCGGGGGGCAGGCCCTGGACGACCTGCGCGACCTGACCACCGAGGCCTTCCACCGCGAGGTCGACACCCCGGCGGCCAACCAGGAATCGGTCGATCTGATGCGGATCGGCGCGGCCGAGGTGGCCGCCCACCGCGACGGCATCAGCCTGACCGGTCCGGGGATCACCTTGATGAAGAGCGTCGGCCTGCTCAATCGAAAAGCCCTGGCGACGCCGGGAACAATGGCCTTCAAACAGGCGCGGGCCTTCGCCGATCCCCTGGCCGCCAGCGCGGCGGCCTTCGTCTGGATCATCAGCCAGGGCAATGACCGGCTGGCCCAGATCGCCTCGGGGCGGGCCTACGCCCGGATGAACCTCGAGGCCACGGCCCGGGGCGTGGCCATGCAGCCGATGAGCCAGGCGCTGCAGGAATATCCCGCGATGGCCCCGCTGAAGCGTCGCATGGACGCCCTGACCGGCGTCGGCGAGGGCGAGCGTCTGCAGATGCTGGCCCGGGTCGGCTACGCCCCCGACCGGCCGCCGTCCCCGCGCCGGGGACTGGAGGCGGTGATGCAGGGCCCGCCGGCCCGATGAGCCCGGCCGTCAACAGCCGGGTCAGGGAGAGACCCGACATCGAGGTGCTGACCGAGATCGGCATCATCAGCCAGCTGTCGAGCACGGCCCTGGAGCGCAGCCTGCCGGAGGGGATGAGCCGCGCCCAGTTCGGGGTGCTGAGCCACTTCATGCGGCGCGGCGGCGAGGAAAGCCCCGCCCGGCTGGCCGCCGCCTTTCAGGTGACCAAGGGGGCCATGACCAACACCCTGCAGCGGCTGGAGGCCCAAGGCTTCGTGCGGATTGACGGGGACGCGGAGGACGGCCGCAGAAAGCGCGTCTCCCTGACGCCGGAGGGGGCGCGGGCCTACGAGGCCGGGCTCGCCGCGGTGCGACCGCAGATGGACGGCCTGCGCGGCGCCTTCACCGAGGCCGAATTCATGGCCGCGATCCCCTTCCTGCGGGCGCTGCGCATCTGGTTCGACGAGAACCGCTGAGACCGCGGGACGTCAGGGCCCTCAGGCGGCCTTGACCCTCAGGCTGGCGGCGGACACCACCGCGACCACCTCCACCGGCTTGCCGGGGATCAGGGCGTCATCGCTGAGCGCGTCCCACTCCTTGCCGTCGACATGCACCCGGCCGCGCCCCTCGGCGAAGATGTTGGCGGCCTCTCCCCGGAGCCCGACCAGGCGGGTCATGGTGTCGTTGATGTCGGGCCCGTCGCCGGAGACGTTGCTGGGCAGGTAGCGGCGGGCGGTGACGGTGGCGACGATGGTCAGGATGGCGAAGGCCACCAGATCCACCAGACCGCCGCCGGGCAGGAACAGGCTGAGCACGGCGGTCACTCCCGCCGCGGCGGCGGGCCACAGCAGCCAGCCGCTGCCGGTCGACAGCTCGGCGACCAGGATGACCGCACCCAGAGCCATCCAGATCCAGAAGGGATAATCGACGTAGAGTTGGCTCAGGGCGTCCATGGTCTCAGCTCCGGCTGCGGGGCACGGAAGTCGGGGGCGGCGGCGCGGCGATGGCGTCGCCGGTCAGGGTCTTCAGCAGTTCGCCGACCCCGGCGATCGAGCCGGTCAGGCTGGCGAAGTCGGCCGGCACGATCACCGTCCGCTGCTGCGGGCTTTCGGCCAGCTTGCTGAAGGCCTCAACGTACTTCTGCGCGATGAAGTAGTTGATCGCATTGACGTCGCCGCGGGCGATGGCTTCGGAGACGAAGGCCGTGGCCTTGGCTTCGGCCTCGGCTTCCCGCTCGCGGGCCTCGGCATCGCGGAAGGCGGCTTCCTTGCGGCCCTCGGCCTGGAGGATGGCCGACTGCTTGGCGCCTTCGGCGCGGGCGATGGCCGACTGCCGCTCGCCGTCCGCCTCGGTGATCACCGCCCGGCGCTCCCGCTCGGCCTTCATCTGACGGGCCATGGCGTTGGTGATGTCCGGCGGCGGGGTCAGATCCTTGATCTCGATGCGCGTCGCCTTGACGCCCCATGGGTTGGTGGCGTGGTCGATGGTGGTCAGCAGGCGGCTGTTGATCTGGTCGCGCTGGCTCAGCACCTCGTCCAGCTCCATCGAACCGACCACGGTGCGCAGGTTGGTCATGCACAGCTGGCCGATGGCGTAGTTGAGATTATCGACCCGGTAGGCGGCGTTGGCGGCGTCCATCACCTGGATGAAGACGATGCCGTCGACCTGGACCACCGCGTTGTCCTTGGTGATGACCTCCTGCTGGGGCACGTCGAGGACCTGCTCCATCATGTTCACCCGCCGGCCGATGCTTTCGACGAAGGGGGTCAGGAAGGCGATGCCGGGTTTGAGCGTCCGGGTGTAGCGACCGAATCGCTCAACCGTATATTCCCGCCCCTGAGGGACGATCTTGATGACGCTGAACAACAGAAACAGCGCCAGGATCAGGATGGCTATCCCGAATATCAATCCCACAGTCGTCCCCTCCGCAATGGTTGCGGAAAGGACCCTAGCGCGGCTTTGACGGGGTTTCCACGGAAACCGGATCGTCCTCCTTCAGGGCCGGATCGTCGGGCCCCATCCGCTTGACCACCCGGGTGGAGGTCGCCAGCTTCTGGGCCAGGGCCTCGCCCTTGCGGGCGACCGCCAACTCGGCCTTGCGGCTCTCGAGGGTGCAGGTGGGAAACTGCGACTGGCGGGTGGCGAAACCGCTGTTGAAGGCCTGTTTCAGACGGGCGTCGAAGTCCGCGTCCGGGACCTCGGTGTCCGACAGCTGGACCATGCGGTCCCGCCAGAACTGGTCGGTCGGTCCGTTGCAGGTCTGGCGCAGCCCGTGGCTCTCGCCGATGGCGTAGGCCAGGTCGACCAGGGTCTGGCGCTCGGCCGGGCTGCGGTCCTGGGCGGCGGCGGGGCCGGCCCAGAGCAGGGCGGCGCCCGCCAGGGTCGCGGCTGCGGTCGCAAGTGGAGCGCCGAGGCGGCGGGCCGGCCGGAAAGCGGTGCGGAAAAGGGTCATGGACGGCATCTCGTTCAAGTCTCGCGCCAATTCATATCGGTTTCGCCAGTGCGGCGAGAGTCTCCGGTTCTCAGGCCAGCATGATGGCGCTGAGCAGGCGGCCGTAGTCGGCCTCGCCGCGATGGAAGGCGCGGCGATTGGAATAGAAGCGGTCGCCGTCGGCGCAGGTGTCGCAGCCGACCCACTCGGCCTGGTCCACCCCGGCCTCGGCCAGGCGCGACAGCACAAAGCCGGGCAGGTCGAACTGGCGCTTGCCGGGGGCGCCGGGGCTGAACCAGCGGCGATGGTCCTCGCTGTCGGCCAGAAAGCGGGCCTCGAACTCCTCGCCGACCTCGTAGGACTCGCTGGCGATGCAGGGGCCGACGGCGGCGACCATCCGCGCCGGATCGGCGCCAAGACGCGTCATCGCCGCCACCGTCTCGGCCACCACCCCGGTCAGGGCGCCCTTCCAGCCGGCATGGGCGGCGCCGACGACGCCGGCCTCGGCGTCGGCGATCAGCACCGGGGCGCAGTCGGCGTGCAGCGCCCCGCAGACCACGCTGCGCTGGGCGGTGACCACCGCGTCCCCCTCAGGCCGGTAGCGCCCCCAGGGCGCCTCGGCGGTGTGGGTGCGGGCCGAATGGATCTGGTAGCAGGTGTTCAGGGCGTCGGGCATGACCCCGAACCAGCCCGCCGCCCGCCGACGGTTTTCCTCCACATCGGCCGCAGCGTCGGAAGACCCGCGCCCGACGTTGAGACTGTCATAGACCCCGCCCGAGACCCCGCCCTGGCGGGTGAAGAAGGCGTGACGCACCCCGGGAAGGGCGGCGAGCAACGACGACTGGACGACAGGCATGGACATGCGGCCAGCATAGCGTCGCAGGCGGCGGCGGGAGAAGCGTTCTTGCGTCGCCTGTCCGGCTGGTCCAGCCTTCGCCTCCCTGAATCCGGAGATCGCCCGATGTGGAAGGCCCTGACCGCCGCCGCCCTGTTGCTGCTTGCGCCCTTGGCGGCCTCGGCGCGGGGGGGCGAGCCCGCGGCCAAGCCGGCCCTGGACGCCATCGTCGCCGACTACCAGGCCTGGTCGGACCGGGAAAATCCCATCGGCGCGGGCTTCAACGGCGATCGCGAGGCCCTGGCCCGTCTGCCCGACATCACCCTGGCCGCCGACCAGCGGCGGGCCAAGGACCTCAAGGTTTTCGAGGCGCGGCTGAAGGCCATCCCCGAGGACGGCCTGTCGGACAACGACGCGCTCAACCGCGCCATCCTGATCCGGGTGGTCGACGACCAGCTGGCCTCGATCCGCTTCGACCAGAGCCGGTTCGCCTTTTCCAGCGACGACACCTGGAGCGGACTGCTGTCCTACCTGGCCGACGGCGCGCCGATGACCTCGAAGGTCGAGGCCGAGGCCTGGCTGTCGCGGCTGTCCGCCGTGCCGAAATACTATGCCGACGCCACCGAGAACGCCCGCCGCGGCATCCGCACCGGCTGGACCCAGCCGACCTATATCAGCCAGCTGGTGCTGAACGAGGCGCGGGGCGTCGCCGCCGCCCCGGTGACCGCCGATGATCCGCTGCTGCGCCCCTTCGATCGCCTTCCGGCCAGCATCACGCCTGCGGAAAAGGCCGCCTACAAGGCGCGCGGCGCCGCCATTCTCCGCGACAAGGTCCGCCCGGCGCAGAAGGCGTTCGTGGTTTTTCTGGAACAGGAATACCTGCCCGCCTCGCGTAAGGGCCTGGGCATCGGCTCTCTGGAGGGGGGCAAGGCCTACTACGCCTGGCTGGCCCGGCACTACACCACCACCGACATGACCCCCGAGGAGATCCACGCCCTGGGCGTCTCGGAGGTCAAGCGCATCCGGGCCGAGATGGACCAGGTGATGGCCGAGACCGGCTTCAAGGGGACCTTCCCCGAGTTCCTGGCCTTCCTGCGCAGCGACCCGCAGTTCTACACCACCACCCGCCAGGACCTGATGGAGAAGGCCAGCGAGATCGCCAAGCGCATCGACGACCGCCTGCCGGCCTTCTTCGGGACCCTGCCGCGCCTGACCTACGGCGTGCGCGAGGTGCCGCGGGAAATCGAGGAAAACTACACCACCGGCCGCTACTTCCCCGGCAGCCCCAAGCTGGGCGTGGCCGGCGGCTATATGGTCAACACCAGCAAGCTGAACCAGCGGGCCCTCTATGAGCTGCCCGCCCTGACCCTGCATGAGGCGGTGCCGGGCCACCACCTGCAGATCGCCCTGGCGCAGGAACTGCCGGAGGTTCCCG
This sequence comes from Caulobacter sp., assembly GCA_016125585.1. GTDB lineage: Bacteria > Pseudomonadota > Alphaproteobacteria > Caulobacterales > Caulobacteraceae > Caulobacter. The sequence goes on along the minus strand of WGLL01000012.1, from coordinate 118,269 downwards.
CCTTCCGCCGCGACGCCGACATGACCGCCTTCGTCGAGGGCTGGGGTCTCTATTCGGAGCGGCTGGGGATCGAGATGGGCATCTACCGCACCCCGTACGAACAGTTCGGCCGGCTGTCCTACGAGATGTGGCGGGCCTGCCGGCTGGTCGCCGACACCGGCATCCATGACCTCGGCTGGACCCTGGAGGAGGCCAAGGCCTGCTTCATGGAAAACAGCGCCCTGTCGGAGCACAATATCGACATCGAACTGGCCCGCTATGTCAGCTGGCCGGGCCAGGCCCTGGCCTACAAGATCGGCGAGCGGACCTTCGTGCGGGTGAGGACCCGGGCCGAGACGGCGCTGGGCGACCGCTTCGACATCCGCCGCTTCCACGACATGCTGCTGGGCGCCGGCCCCCTGCCGATGGACCTGCTGGAAGCGCGGGCCGACCGGTGGATCGCGGCGGAGAAGGCGCGGCCGTAGGCGGGAAGCGGACGGAACCGGGCGATGATCTATCTGCTGATCAAGGCCGCCATCTCCGGAGTGCTGGTCGCCCTGGTGTCGGACGTGGCCAAGCGCTACCCCGGCGTGGGCGGGCTGATCGCCTCCCTGCCGCTGATCTCGGTTCTGGGAATGATCTGGCTGTGGCGCGACACCGGCGATCCTCAGCGGCTGGCGGCCCATGCGACAGGGACCTTCTGGTTCGTCCTGCCCTCGTTGCCGATGTTCCTCCTGATCCCCGCCCTGCTCAGGCGGGGCGTGGGATTCTGGCCGGCCCTGATTTCGGGATGCCTGCTGACCATGGCCCTCTATGCGGCGATGCTGTTTCTCGGACCCCGGTTCGGCCTGAAGCTCTGAGGGCGACCGCCGGGCGCGACCGTGGCGTCGATCAGACGCCCTCCGCCTTGCGACCCGTCAGTCGCGCATTGAGACGGAAGATGGTCCGGCTGCCGGTGGTCTGGAACAGGGCCGGGATCAGGCCATGGACCAGACAGGCCAGGCCCGCGCCCAGCAGGGTCAGGCCGACGCCCCAGGAGGTCGCAAAATGCTGGCCATAGCTCTCGCCGACGGATCGCGGGTGGTCGGTGAAGGGGTTGGGCATGGGCGGGTCTCACGTTCGCAAGCCATCCTTGCCCACGGCCGGGGGCGTCATCAAGGCGCGGGGTCAGCCCAGCTCGCGCGACCGCGCCACGGCGGCGGCGACCGCCTGTTTCATCAGCGCCTCCAGCCCATCCTGCCCCATCAGCACCTTCAGCGCCGCCTCGGTGGTGCCGCCGGGCGACGTGACCTGACGGCGCAGCTCAGCGGGCGGGAGGTCGCCGGCGGCCATCAGGGCGGCGGCGCCGGTCAGGGTCGAGCGGGCCAGGTCGGCGGCGGCGGCCGGCGCGAGTCCCGCCGCCAGTCCCGCCGCCTCGAGGGCCTCGGCGAAGGCGTATAGATAGGCCGGACCGGACCCCGAGACGGCGGTGGCCGCGTGCATCATCTCCTCGTCGGCCAGCTCCACCACCCGGCCGAGCGGGTCGAACAGGGCGTGGGCCCGGGCCCGAGCCTGGGGATTGGCGGCATAGACGGAGGCCGTGCCCCGGTTGATGGCCACCGCCGTGGTCGGCATCACCCTGGCCACCCGCAACCCGCCGAACACCTCGGCGATACCGGCCGCCGCGACCCCGGCCGCGATCGAGACCACCACTGCGTCGGGATGCAGATGTGGCGCGACCTGGCCGGCCGCCTCGCGCCAGACCTGGGGTTTGACCGCCAGAAGCACGGTGCGGCACGGGCGCAGGGCCTCGTCCGGAGGATTGACGCTCATTCCGGACAGGTCGGCGCCGCCCGGATTGGGATCGCGGACAAGGATTTCAGAGCGCGAGAAGGTCCCGGTCCGACGCCACCCCTCAAGGATCGCCCCGCCCATGCGTCCGACGCCGAGGATGAGGATGGGGGTCATGGGGGCGAGTCCTGTGATGTCCCTTCTCCCGCCCGCCGGGAGAAGGTGGGGGCGAAGCCCCCGGATGAGGGCAGCACCGGCCGGTCGGAATCAAGCAGGTTCTGGCGCAAGGGTTCGAGGACGCGGGCCTCGACAATCGTCAAGAGCCGGCGCAGCCCTCATCCGACCCGCTGCGCGGGCCACCTTCTCCCGGCAAGCGGGAGAAGGATTGGTTTTCCTAGGCCCGGCCTACGGTCTCGAACATGCAGGCGGCCATGGCCTCGTCGGGGGTCTTGGCGCCGGCGACCAGGAAGTCGAAGGCGGGGTAGAAGCGGTCGGCCGCTTCCATGGCGACGTCGATCATCGCCGCGGTCTGGGCGGGCGTGGGCCGCTCGGCGCCGAACAGGCCCATGGCGTGGCGGAACACCACCTCGCCGTCCTCGGCCCAGACCTCGAAATGGCCCTGCCACAGACGCTGATTGACCAGATTGGCCAGCTCGAAGGCCCTGGAGCGCACGGCCTTGGCCGCCTTCAGGTCGATCGACAGGCACAGCTGCAGGCATTCAGCCTCAGGCCGCCAGGCGAACCACAGCTCGTAGTCCTTCCAGTCGCCGGCCAGGGAGAAGGCGAGATCGCCTTCCTCGGTGCGGTCAAAGGCGAGGTTCTCGGCCGACAGCACATGTTCCACGACCTCGAGCGGGTCGAGGGCCATGAAGGCTTCGTCGTCTTCGGGGGGCGAAATGTCCATCGGTCGTACCGTCCTTTGGAGGGCGGGCGAACTTCGTGGCGGCTACCCCGAATCGCCTGCACTCAGTGACCCTAGTCTGGTTCGGTCGTGTCGTCACAACCGCTTCTTTCAAGGCGCGAGCGCTACTCGCCCGTGTCGGCCTTGGGCGCCGGTTTGCGCGCCGCCGGCTTGGCCGGAGCGGCCTTGAGGCTGGCGACTTCGGCCCGCAGCGCGGCGATCTCGGCCTTGAGGGCCTCGAATTCCTCGCGACGGATCAGGTCGAGGTCGGCGGCGAACTTGTCGCCCTGGGCGCGGAAGGCGGCCTTGGCTTCCTCACCGGCGGCCTGGGCGAGGCCCGCGGCCGCCGTGGTCAGCTTGGCGATCTCATCCAGAAAGGGGTTCTGAGTGTGCATGCCTCTTCATATGGGAAACGAATGGTGAAAGCGAAGCAGAATAGGCTAGACATCCCCAAGTTTTGACGCTGACGAGGTTAATTCCCGTGCCCTTTCCCGACATTTCGCCCTTCGTCGGCGGCTGGACCTTCCCCCTGCCCTGGGGCGGGGAGTTCGGCATCCGCTGGTACGCCCTGGCCTATGTGGCGGGGATTCTGCTCGGCTGGCGCTACGGGGTGCGGCTGGTCAGGACCGGCCAGCTGTGGGGCGGCCAGACCCCGACCGCCACGCCGGCCCAGATCGACGACCTGATCCTGTGGGTGACCCTGGGGATCATTCTCGGCGGCCGGCTGGGCTATGTGCTCTTCTACCAGCCGCACATGATCTGGGAGACGCCGCTGCAGGTGGTCCAGATCTGGAACGGCGGCATGAGTTTCCATGGCGGCCTGATCGGGGTGATCGTCGCCCTGGTGCTGTTCGCCCGCTCGGCCAGGATCGACCTGATCCGCCTGGCCGACCTGGTGGCGCCGGCGGTGCCGATCGGCCTGTTCTTCGGCCGCATCGCCAACTTCATCAACGGCGAGCTCTGGGGCCGCCCCACCAGCCTGCCCTGGGGCATGGTCTTTCCCGGCGCCCCGGACGGCTTCGCCCGTCATCCCAGCCAGCTGTACGAGGCGGCGCTGGAAGGGATCATGCTGTTCCTGATCCTGCGCTGGGCCACCCACAGCCGCCTGTGGCTGCAGCGCCGGGGCGTCGTCGCCGGCCTGTTCCTGACCGGCTACGCCCTGTTCCGCCTGTCGCTGGAAAACGTCCGCGAGCCGGACAAATTCCTCGAAAGCTTTGTCGCCGCGACCGGCGGCGTCACCATGGGCATGCTGCTGTCGATCCCGATGCTGCTGGGCGGGGCCTGGCTGATCTGGCGGGGGCTGAAGGAACCGGTGACCATCGTCCGCGAGGCGCCCGACGCCGCGAGCCCGGAGCCGACACAGAAATCATGAGCCTGAAAGACCGGCTGAAGGCCGAGATCGCCCAGTCCGGGCCGATCTCGGTCGCCGACTACATGATCCGCTGCCTGCACGATCCGCAGAATGGCTACTACGCCACCCGCCCGGCCCTGGGCGGCGGCGGCGACTTCATCACCGCCCCCCTGGTCAGCCAGATGTTCGGTGAGCTGATCGGCCTGTGGGCGGTCGAGACCTGGACCCGCCTGGGCAAACCGGAACGCTTCCGGCTGGTCGAGATGGGCCCCGGCGACGGCACGCTGATGAGCGACCTGCTGCGGGCGGTGCGGCTGGCGCCGGACTTCGTCGCCGCGGCGGAGTTGTGGCTGGTCGACGCCTCCGAGCCCCTTAAAGAGGCCCAGGCCGAAAAGCTGGGCGGCTACAGGCCGCGCTGGTCGCCGGGCCTTGGCGGCGTTCCGGGCGGGGCGCCGATGGTGCTGATCGCCAATGAGCTGTTCGACTGCCTGCCCGCCCGCCAGTTCGTGCAGACGCCGGGCGGCTGGGTCGAGCGGCTGATCGGCCTCGGCGACGACGGCGAGCTGGCCTTCGGCCTGGCCCCCTCCGAGCACGGCCAGGCGCCGGAGCCGGGCGCCATGATCCTCGAGGCCTCCCCCGCCCAGGACGCCCTGGGGGCCGAGATCGGCGCCCGCATCGCCGCCGACGGCGGGGCCGCCCTGATCATCGACTACGGCCGCTCGGTGGCCGAGTTCGGCGACACCCTGCAGGCGCTCAAGGGCCATGAGAAGGTCGATCCCCTGGCCTTTCCCGGCGAGTCGGACCTCACCGTCCATGTCGATTTTCCGGGCGTCATCGTCGCCGCCCGCGCCGCCGGGGCAGAGGCCTCCGGCCCGGTTCCGCAGGGCCAGTTCCTCGGCAGGCTGGGCATCCAGCACCGCGCCGAAGCCCTGACCGCCGCTCGGCCCGACCGGTCGATGACCATCAGCCGGCAACTGGCCCGGCTGTGCGCCCCCGACCAGATGGGCGAGCTGTTCAAGGCGATCTGCATTCACCAGCCGGGCTTCGATGCCCCGGGTTTCGAGGCTTAAGGTCCGGCCATGGGGTGACGGCTAAGCGGAGGAGGCGGGCCCGGCCGCCCATTCCGCCCTTTCGTCCCTCTTGCAACTAACTGACCAGTCAGTTATTAAGGCGCGCCATGCAACCTGGCCCGCCCAAATTCCAGCGCCGCAAGGAAGACCGCCCTGGCGAGATCGTCGAGGCCGCCCTGGCGGTGTTTTCGGAAAAGGGCTTCGCCGCGGCGAAACTGGACGAGATCGCCCGCCGCGCCGGCCTCTCCAAGGGGGCCCTCTACCTCTATTACGAGACCAAGGAAGACATCTTCCATGCGGTGGTGAAGACCGCCGTCGCCCCCAACGTCGCCGCCATCCGGTCGCGGATCGAGGCCTTCCCGGGGCCGTTCGGGGCTCTGCTAGCGCTGTTGCTGCCGACCATGGCCCAGATCCTGTCCAACTCGCCGGTCGCCGCTATCGGCAAGATGGTCATCAGCGAGGGCCGGAACTTCCCCGAGCTGGCCCGCTACTGGCACGATGAGCTGGTGGCCCCGATGATCGCCCTGATGAGCGGCCAGATCGCCCAGGCCCAGGCGCGCGGCGAGGTCCGCGCCGGCGACCCGAGGCTGTTCTCGGTGCAGATCGTCTCGCCCTTCCTGATGGCCCTGCTGTGGCGCGAGACCTTCGTGCCGATCGGCGCCCCCGCCCTGCCGCTGGAGACCCTGGCGGCCCAGCATCTGGCCGTGCTCCAGGCCGGCCTGCTCACCCCCGCGAGGTCCTCATGAAGCGCCCGCCCCTGCCCGCAATCATCGCTCTCGCCGTGGTCGTCCTGGCCGGCGTCGCCGCCTGGGTCTTCTGGCCCCGGGCCGACACGCCGCCCCTGACCGGCTATGTGGAGGGCGAGACCCTGTATTTCGCCGCCGCCCAGTCGGGGGCGCTGACCGGGCTGACGGTCGAGCGCGGCCAGCGGGTCGAGGCCGGCCAACCCCTGTTCCAGATCAATCCGGATGTGGTGCGGGCCCAGACGGCCCAGGCCGCCGCCGCCGCCCGCGCCGCCGAGGACAGGGCGGCCGACGCCCTGAAGGGTCAGCGGCCGGCCGAACTGGCGGTGATCGAGGCCCAGCGGCGTAGCGCCCGGGCCCAGCTGGATCAGGCCGAGGCCGACTTCCGGCGGGTGAAGGCCCTGGCCGACAGGGGAATCTACGCCCCGGCCCGGCTGGACCAGGCGCGGGCCACCCTCGAGACGGCGCGGGCGCAGTACCGCGAGAGCGTCAAACGGTTGGACGTCGCCGAACTGGGCGCCCGGACCGATCAGGCCAGGGCGGCCGAGGCCCAGGCCGACCAGGCCCGGGCCGGCATGACCGAGGCGGACGCGCGCGCCGCCCAGCTGTCGCCGACAGCGCCGGCGGCGGGACGGATCGAGGATGTCTTCTATCGCCCCGGCGAATGGGCCGTCGCCAACAGCCCGGTGGTCGCCCTGCTGCCCGACGACCGCATCAAGCTGAGGTTCTTCGTTCCCGAGACCGACCTGCCGCGCTACCGCCCCGGAACCCGGGTGCGGTTCGCCTGCGACGGCTGCAAGGGCGGCGCGGCGAAGGTGACCTATGTCAGCCCGCGCCCGGAATTCACCCCGCCGGTGATCTACAGCCGGGGCAATCGGGAGCGGCTGGTGTTCCTGGTCGAGGCGACGCCCGACGCGCCCCGCGACCTCGCCCCCGGACAGCCGGTGGACGTGGCGAGGCTGGGAGACGGAAAGTGAGGGGCGACACTCCGATCCTCGTCATCCTGGGCCTTGTGCCCAGGATGACGGTCTTTAGGGACATGGCCGGGCGGTCGGGCAGCATCCGATGACCGCCCCCGCCATCGACGTCCATGGCCTCAACAAGTCGTTCGGCGACAAGCATGTCGTGCGGGACGTCGACATCACCGTGGAGGCGGGCAAGGTCACCGGCTTTCTGGGGCCCAACGGCTCGGGCAAGACCACCACCATGCGCATGCTCTGCGGCCTGCTGACCCCCGACAGCGGGGAAGGAACCTGCCTGGGCCTCGATATCCGCAGCCAGGCCCGGGCCATCAAGCGCCGCACCGGCTACATGACCCAGCGGTTCTCCCTTTATGAGGACCTGACCATCGCCGAGAACCTGCAGTTCACCGCCCGGGTCTATGGCCTGAGCAACCAGCGGCGGCGGGTCGATCAGGCGTTGGAAAAGCTGGGTCTGACCTCCCGCCGCGACCAGGCCGCTGGCGCCCTTTCGGGGGGGTGGAAACAGCGGCTGGCCCTGGCCAACGCCACCCTGCACGAGCCCGACCTGCTGTTGCTGGATGAACCCACCGCCGGGGTTGACCCCAAGGCCCGCCGGGAGTTCTGGGATGAGATCCACGCCTTGGCCTCCGGCGGCCTGACGGTGATGGTCTCGACCCACTACATGGACGAGGCCGAGCGCTGTCACGACATCGCCTATATCGCCTATGGCCGTCTGATCGCCCGCGGGACCACGGCGCAGCTGATCGAGCAGTCCCGTCTCGTCACCTTCCGGGGCGAGGGCTATGACCAGGACGGCCTGGGCGCCGACCGGCTGTCGATCGAACTGGCGAAGGCGCCAGGGGTGGAGATGGCCGCGCCGTTCGGCTCATCGATCCATGTCAGCGGCCCCGACCGCGCCGCCCTCGAGGCGGCCATCGCCCCCTATCGCCGCGAGGGCCTGACCTGGACCGAGGTCTCCCCGACCATCGAGGATGTCTTCATCCATCTGATGAACCGTTCGGAGGACAATTTCTGATGCTGTCCTGGGGCCGGATCAGCGCGGTGCTGATCAAGGAATTCATTCAGCTGACCCGTGACCGGCTGACCTACGCCATGATCCTGGCGGTGCCGATCGTGCAGCTGCTGCTGTTCGGCTACGCGATCAACAACGACCCCAGGCACCTGCCCGCCGTCCTGCTCGACCAGGACCGCAGCGTCTTCAGCCGCTCGCTGGCCGCCAGCCTGGCCAATACCGACTACTTCCGCTTCATCGACGAGGCCCGCTCTCCAGCCGAGCTGGACGCCGCCATCGAGGAGGGACGCGCCCAGTTCGCCATCACCATTCCCCAGGACTTCGCGCGCCGGGTCGTGCGGGGCGACAACGCCCAGGTGCTGGTCGAGGCCGACGCCAGCGATCCCACCGCCGTCGGCAGCGCCGTGGCGGCGGTGTCGGGCCTGCCGGCCCAGGCCCTCAGCCACGACCTCAAGGGGCCGCTGGCCGCGCGCGGCGGCTCGGCGCCGTTCGAGATCATCGTCCACCGCCGCTATAACCCTGAGAACATCACCGCCTACAACATCGTGCCGGGCCTGCTGGGCATCGTCCTGACCATGACCCTGGTGATGATGACCGCCCTGGCCCTGACCCGCGAGCGCGAGCGGGGCACCATGGAGACCCTGCTGTCGACGCCGGTCGAGCCGCTGGAGGTGATGATCGGCAAGCTGGCGCCCTATGTCGCCATCGGGGTGATCCAGACGGCGATCATCCTGATCCTGGCCAGGCTGCTGTTCGACGTGCCCTTCATGGGCGGCTGGGGGGCGCTGTCGATCGGGGTGGTGCTGTTCATCATCGGCTCGCTCAGCCTGGGCTTTCTGTTCAGCACCCTGGCCCGGACCCAGTTGCAGGCCATGCAGATGAGCGTCTTCTACCTGCTGCCCTCGTTGTTGCTGTCGGGGTTCATGTTCCCCTTCCGGGGGATGCCCGGCTGGGCCCAGGCGATCGGCGAGGCGATCCCGGTCACCAATTTCCTGCGCATTGTCCGCGGCGCCCTGCTCAAGGGCGTGGGGCTGGAGCACAGCTGGCCCAGCCTGCTGGCCCTGACCGCCTTTGTCGCGGCGGTCGCAACCCTGGCCATGACCCGCTACCGCACCACACTGGATTAGCAGCGCGGTCTGATCGGTGGAAACCGCGCCCTATCCGTCCCGTCCCGGCAGCCGGATGTCCTCTCCCAAAGTGTTTCGCAGGTAGAGCAGCTTGATCCAGACCAGGGCGACGACCAGCAGCGGCGTCGCGAAGAGAACGCCCAACGGTCCCAGCAGCGTGCCCAGGGCCAGCACGCCGAACAGGGTGAGGACAGGGGGGAGACCGACCGCCCGCTTCTGGATGAAGGGATAGAAGAGATTGCTCTCGATCTGCTGGACGACGAGATAGACGACCACGGTCCAGAGGATCATTTCCGGCCCCTGTTCGAGCGCCAGCAGCACCGCCGGGACCACTGATACGATCGGTCCCACGATCGGAACAAAGGCCGCCAGCCCGGCGAACAGACCCAGGGCGGCCGGTGATGGCAGTCCGATCAGCGCCGTGCCTATGCCGGTCAGCACCCCGACCACCACCATGTCGGCCAGGGTTCCCAGCAGCCACAGTCGCAGCGCCCGGGCGCTTTCATTCGCCGCCTCGCGAAAGGCCTCGCGGGAGGGCTGGGGAACCAGCTTCAGCAGACCGTCCCTGATCCGTTCAGGCCCGGCGGCGAAGAACAGGCCGGCGAACACCACCAGCAACAGATTGGCGCCGGCGCCGATCACCGCCATCACATAGCCGCCGACCTGGCCGACCATGCCGCGAAGATCGGGCAGGGAGCCGCCACCGTTCAGCTGGTCGGCGATCTCGCCGCCGAAGGGAAGAGTCCTGATCAGCGCCTTCAGCTCGCCCAGGGAGCCCGGCAGCCGATTGGCGATGGCGTCGACCTGCGCCGCGATCGTCGAGCCGAACAGCCAGCCCGCGCCACTCAGGGCGGCCAGGATGGCGATCGCCGCCAGCCCGATACTGACGCCGGTTGGAAGCCGGGTGACGGTCCTGATGGGATCCGCCAGACTGCGGACCAGAACGGCGATGATCACCGCAGCGAAGGCCAGCAGGAGAACCGTCGTCAATTTGAACAGCAGGGCCAGCAGGACGAGCAGGCCGACGACCATCAGCATGCGCCGGATGAACCGCGCTTCGTCGCCAGAAGGCTTTGAGCCGGCGGAGTCTGGACTATCACTCATTTCGGTCCGGGGGCTCGGCTTGTCCTGCCTGGATATCGATCGCCGGCCAGCGTCGCCGGGCGCGGGTCAATACCGGGGGGCGCGGCTCTAACCGCCCTTGATCTGCCGCTTGATGGCGGCGTCGGTCTTGTCGCCGTGATGGTCGTCGTTGCGGCTGTGGGCCGGGATGTTGGTTCGGGTGGCGCCGGACTGCAGCTCGCCGTCAACGGCGTCGCCCTCGTCCATGTAGTCGGCCACCTCTCCCGCGGCCGGCGGCGCCAGGGTCGAATCCTTCACATCCTCGGCCGCATAGGTCTTCGGCTCTGGCCGGACGGAGGCGTGCTGCTCGCGCGCCTGATCGTTGGGCTGGATCGGGTCGGTGGCGGCGTTCTGGGCGGTGGCCTTGCCGGCCTCGACATTCTGATGGGGCATTCGGCTCTCCTTCTGCTGTCCAGAAGTAAGCGGGCCGTACCGCTATCGGTTCCGGCGGACCATGGCGGTGGAACCGCCTCAGGCCTCGCCGAGCGTTTCCAGCATCCCCTGCCGGGCCAGTTCGTCGGCCCGCTCGTTCCATTCGTGGCCTGCGTGACCCTTGACCCAGCGCCAGTCCACCTCGTGGCGGGCCCGGGCCGCATCGAGGCGGCGCCAGAGGTCCTCGTTCTTGACCGCGCCCTTGGTCATGGTCCGCCAGTTGCGGGCCTTCCACAGGTGCAGCCACTCGCTGACGCCGCGCTGGACATACTGGCTGTCGGTGTGCAGCTCGACCTGGCAGGGCTTGTTCAGCGTCTCCAGGGCCTGGATCGCCGCCATCAACTCCATGCGGTTGTTGGTCGTCGCCGGCTCCCCGCCCTTCAGCTCCTTGACGTTCTTGCCGGCCATGAGGATCGCGCCCCAGCCGCCCGGGCCCGGATTCCCGCGACAGGCGCCGTCGGTATAGATCAACACCTTGGGGGTCATGCAGGGTCCGTCAGGATGGACAGGCCGGCGCGATGGACGGCCAGCTTGCGCTCGTATTCGAGGGGGTCTTTCGGCTTCACCAGAGCGCCTGCCGGGGTTGCGCCCCAGTCGGCCAGGCGGGTCAGGAAGAAGCGCATGGCGGCGCCGTGGGCGAGGACCGGCAGGGCGGCCCGCTCGGCCGGGCTCAGGGGGCGCCGGGACTCATAGCCGGCCAGCAGGGCCTTGCCGGCCGTGACGTTGAAGTCGCCCCCCGCCTCGAAGCACCAGGCGTTCAGGGTGACGGCGAGGTCGTAGGCGAAGCTGTCGTTGCAGGCGAAGTAGAAGTCGATGGCGGCGGCGAACCGGCCCTCGCGGAAGAAGACATTGTCCGGGAAGAAGTCGGCGTGGATGGCCCCCGTCGGCAGGCCCGAGGGCCAGCTCGCCTCCAGGTGATCGAGGTCGGCGCTGATCACGGCGGCCAGGCCGGGCTTCAGCCCCTCGGCGGCGGCTTCCAGGCCCGTGAACACCTTGCGCCAGTCGGCCTGTCCCAGATCATTGGCCCGCTGCAGCGCAAAGCCGGCCCCCGCCTCATGCAGCCAGGCCAGGCCCGCCCCGGCCTCGCGGCACTGGCTGATTCCCGGGCGGCGGGCCGAGAGACCGGACATGAACTGGGTCAGGGCGGCGGGGCGTCCGCACAGGGTCTGGAGCACGGCGCCGGCGCGATCGGGGATGGGCCGGGCGGACGGGAAGCCGGCGTCGGCCAGCCAGCCCATCAGCCCGAGGAAATAAGGCAGGTCCTCCGGGCGCACCCGCTTCTCGTAGAGGGTCAGGATATAGCGCCCCGCGGTCGTCTCCAGCAGGTAGTTGGAGTTCTCGACGCCCTCGGCGATGCCCTTGAAGCTGAGGGCCTCGCCCAGATCGTATCCGGCCAGAAAGCCGGCAAGATCGTCGTCGCTGATATCCGTATAGACCGCCATGTCGCCGGGATGGGCGAGCCGCCGCGCCGGGTCAAGAGTGGCGGAGGCGTTATAATCAATGTAAGTACATTTGCAGCACCCGGAGGCGCTTCATGATCGCGTTGAAACTTACCCAGGTCGGGAACTCGGTCGGCGTGGTGCTGCCCAAGGAAGCCCTGATCAAACTCGGCGTTGACAAGGGCGACGTCGTCTATCTGACGGACGGGCCGGATGGGGCCATGCGGATCGGTCCATACAATCCCGAGGTCGCTCGTCAGATCGCGCTGGGCGAAGAGATCATGGACGAGTTCCGGGACACTTTCCGCGCCCTTGCGAAATAGATGACCAGGACGGAGCCGGTCTGGGTGGAGCCTCAGGCTCTGATCGTACTGCAAGCGCGAAGCATCTTTCTGCACGGAGGCGTCGATGGCCTGCGCGATCCCGGCCTGTTGGAGTCCGCGCTTCAGCGACCCAAAAACCGATACCTCTATGAGGATGAGGGCGATCTTGCACGGCTGGCCGGCGCCTATGCGATCGCCGTCAGCGCAAACCATCCCTTCAATGACGGCAACAAGCGGGCCGCTTTCCAGGCGATGGCGCTCTTCCTGCGGCTGAATGGACTGCGTCTGGCGGCCGATCAGGCCGAGGCCGCGCGGGTCATCTTCACGCTTGCAGCGGGTGACCTTGATGAGGGTGTCCTGAGTGAATGGATCAGGGGGCGAATGATCCCCGCCTGACGCCTCAGTCGGCCAGAACCCGGGGCAGCTTGAAGCGGACCGTTTCGCGGGTCGGGGCGACTTCCTCGACGGTCAGGTCGAAGCGCGTCGCGAGGCGGTCGATCAGGCCCTGGACGAGCAGTTCAGGCGCCGATGCCCCTGCGGTCAGGCCGACGCAACCCACGCCGTCCAGCCATTCGTCCTGCAGGTCCTCGGCCTTGTCGATCAGATAGGCGTTGGCGACCCCGCCCTTCAGGCCGACCTCGACCAGGCGGACCGAATTGGAGCTGTTGGCCGAACCGATGACCAGCAGCAGGTCGCAGCCCTCGGCGATGGCCTTGACCGCGTCCTGACGGTTGGTGGTGGCGTAGCAGATGTCTTCCTTGTGGGGCGTGGCGATGCCCGGGAAGCGGCGCTGCAGGGTGGCGACGATGTCGGCGGTGTCGTCGACCGACAGGGTGGTCTGGGTGACGAAGGCGGTGTTGAGCGGATTGACCGGCTGGAAGGCCTCGGCGTCCTCGACGGACTCGATCAGCTTGACCGCGCCTTCGGGCAGCTGGCCCATGGTGCCGACGACCTCGGGGTGGCCCTTGTGGCCGATCAGGACAATTTCCTTGCCGGCCTTGAAGTGGCGCTGGGCCTCGACATGGACCTTGGAGACCAGGGGGCAGGTGGCGTCCAGATAGAGCATCTGGCGATCGCGGGCCTCGGCCGGCACGCTCTTGGGCACCCCATGGGCCGAGAAGATGATCGGCCGGTCGACCGGCGCCTCGCTGACCTCCTCGACGAAGACCGCGCCGATGGCCTTGAGGTGATCGACGACAAAGCGGTTGTGGACGATCTCGTGCCGCACATAGACCGGGGCGCCGTATTTCTCGATCGCCTTCTCGACGATCTGGATGGCCCGGTCGACCCCGGCGCAGAAGCCGCGCGGACTGGCGAGCAGAACCTTGAGGGGCGGCTTGGGGAGGGTGGTGTCCATGGGCCCTAGTTAGGGCTTCCGCGCCCTCGCCGCCAGCATCAGATGCACGGCGGCGGCGCCGGGCGGGCCCGACCGGGGCGTGGCCTCGCCGCCTCAGGCGACCCTCCGCGGACGGCCCGGCCTCGCAGCCGCGTTGCGGGGCCACGCATATGCCTTTATCAGCAGCAGGATAGTGCGCGCGTCCGTTGGGGGCGCGCCCCTTTTTCAGTTTCGCCGGGACGTGACATGCGCCGCCTTATTCTCCTTGCCCTCGCGGGCGTGATGTTCGCTTCCGTGACCCCGGCCATGGCCCAGAGCCGCCGCGGCGACGAGGATCGCAAGCAGGAAGAGGCCTCGCGGAAGAAGAAGGCCCGCGACAAGGAATGGAACCAGCCCGAGGCGCCGCTGCCGGCCCTGCGCAACGCCGGTCCCTGCCCCTATGTGAAAGTGCTCTACGACGCCGGCCGCTACATCGAATTCGCCGACAACAAGGAATCGGCCAACACGGTCGTCTACAGCGGCGAGATCCAGGGACTGTCCTCGGCCTGCGAATACAAGGACGACGAGCCGATCCGGGTGTCGATGGAGTTGCTGTTCGGCCTGGGCAAGGGCCCCAAGGCGACCGCCAACCGCAAGACCTACCGCTACTGGGTCGCCGTGACCCAGCGCAACACCGGCGTCATCGCCAAGGAATACTTCGACCTGCCGGTGACCTTCGACGGCGACCGCGCCATGGTCACCGAAAAGATCGAGGGCATCGTCATTCCCCGCGCCGACATCGGCACCAGCGGCGCCAACTTCGAGGTCCTGGTGGGCTTTGACGTCACGCCGCAGATGGCCGAGTTCAACCGCGACGGCAAACGCTTCCGCGTCACCGCCGGGGCGCCCAAGGCCGATAGCAACTAGATTACGCCCGACCAGAAAGCATCATGACCGATCTGAAACGGACCCTGGGCGAAGCGGCCGCCGCCGCCTTCGCCGCCCAGGGCATTCCGCCGGAACTGGGACGGGTCACGCCCTCCGACCGTCCCGACCTCGCCGATTTCCAGTCCAACGGCGCCATGGCCGGCGCCAAGATCGCCCGCAAACCGCCGCGCGAGATCGCCCAGGCCGTGGTCGAAAGCCTGTCCGGCAACCCGGCCCTGGCCTCGGTGGAGATCGCCGGGCTCGGCTTCATCAACATGCGGGTCAGCGCCGAGGCCCTGTCGTCGCGCGCCAACGAGATCGCCACCGACCCGCGCCGGGGGGCTTCCGAGGTCGCCGAGCCGCGCCGGGTGATCATCGACTACGCCGGTCCCAACGTCGCCAAGCCGATGCACGTCGGCCACCTGCGCGCCTCGATCATCGGCGAGTCGGTCAAGCGCATCTATCGCTTCCGCGGCGACATGGTGCTGGGCGACGCCCACTTCGGCGACTGGGGCTTTCAGATGGGGCTGCTGATCGTCGCCTCGATCGACGAGTTTCCCTTCATCCGCGCCCTGATGGACCGCCTGGTCGAGGCCCCGGGCGGCTTCTCCGAGGCTGACAGCCAGAGGGTGCTGGACGAGCTGGGCAACCACATCACCCTGGCCGACCTCGACCGGATGTATCCGGAGGCCGCCGCCCGGGCCAAGACCGACGCCGACTATCGCGACCGCGCCCGCAAGGCGACCACCGAACTTCAGCAGGGCCGCTTCGGCTACCGCCTGCTGTGGCGTCACTTCGTCAACCTCAGCCGCGTGGCGCTGGAGCGCGAGTTCCACGCCCTGGGCATCGATTTCGACCTGTGGAAGGGCGAAAGCGACGCTGATCCCCTGATCCCCGGCATGGTCGACGAGCTGGCCGCCAAGGGCCTGCTGGTCGCCGACCAGGGCGCCCGGGTGGTGCATGTCGCCCGGCCCGGCGAGACCAAAAAGAAGAAGCTGGAAGACGGATCGGTCGTCGTCGTTCCCTCGCCCGACCCTCTGCTGGTCGTGTCGTCGGAGGGGTCGGCCATGTACGGCACCACCGATCTGGCGACCATTCTCGACCGCCGCCGGAGCTTTGATCCGCAGCTGATCCTCTATTGCGTCGACCAGCGGCAGGCCGACCATTTCGAGCAGGTGTTCCGGGCGGCGGTCCTGGCCGGCTACGCCGAGCCGGACGGGCTCGAACACATCGGCTTCGGCACCATGAACGGCCCCGACGGCAAGCCGTTCAAGACCCGCGAGGGCGGGGTGCTCAAGCTGCACGACCTGATCGAGATGGTCCGGGCCAAGGCCCGCGAACGGCTGCACGAGGCGCGGGACTCGGGCTTTGGCGAGGAGTTGTCCGACGAAGAGTTCGAGGACACCGCCCGCAAGGTGGCGGTGGCGGCGCTGAAGTTCGCCGACCTCTCCAACTATCGCGGCACCGGCTACATCTTCGACCTCGACCGCTTCAGTTCGTTCGAGGGCAAGACCGGGCCCTACATCCTCTATCAGGCGGTGCGCTGCCAGTCGGTGCTGCGCAAGGCCCAGGCCGAGAACGCCCATCCCTCGCGCGTCAGCGTCAGGGAACAGGCCGAGCGGGATCTGGTGCTGCTGCTGGACGCCTTCGATACGGCGGTGACCGAGGCCTACGACAAGAAGGCCCCCAACTTCATCGCCGACCACGCCTTCAAGCTGGCCCAGGCCTTTTCGAAGTTCTACGCCGCCTGCCCGGTGCTGGTGGCCGACAGCGAGGCGGTGCGCGGCTCACGGCTGAGGCTGGTCCAGGCCACCCACGAACAGCTGGTGCTGGCCCTGGACCTGCTGGGGATCGAGGTTCCCGAACGGATGTAGCGGGTGTGCGGCCGGTCAGTGACCGCAGCCGCAACCGCCGCCGCCCCTGGGGGGATGACCGCCGCCAGGCCGGCCGGGCCGGCCCCGGCCGCCGCCAATGCGGATGCTGACCCCGACGCTGGCCCGGGCCGAGGCATAGGCCGAGGCGCCGCCGCCGGCGTCGATGTAGTCAGGGCCGACGCCGCCCGTCGCCCCGTAGAAGAAGCTGCCCGGCAGTCGAAGCTCGCCGCAGCCGGCGTGGTCGTCGTAATCGCCGCCCCGGTCCCGGCCCCGCGCCGGCCGCTCGCAGGCCAGGCCGCCGCGATCATCGTAGGTCCAGTCCCCGTCGTCCCAGTCCCCGTCGTCGTAGCGACCTTCGTATCGATCGTCGTAGCGATCCCCCGAGGCTTCGCGCCAACCAGACTCCTCGCGGCGATAGCGGGACTCCGTCCGCGCCTCGCCCCACACGCGGCGCTCGCCATAGCGGTCGTCGCGGGCCCAGGTCCCATCGGTGTAGCGATAGTCGACTCCGGGATCGGCGACCGGCCGGCCGTCATAGCCGGGCGGCGGCGGCCCCTCCCGCGAGGGCTCAAGCCTGTAGCCCGGCGGCAGGCAGTAGGCGCGGCACTCGCCGCCGCGCGAGCCCTCGACCCGTCGATAGGCGTAGGCGTCGGAAACCTCGGTCGCTTCCCGCCCGCCATCCACGCCGTAGCGGTCCCCGGCCCAGGCCCCGGCCGGCGTCAGCAGGATCAGGGCGGCGAGGGCGGCGATGGAAATCCTGGCCGTGGCCATGGCGGTCTTCCTCGATGGAACAGACCGCGCAGGCTACGCCCCTCGCCCGCCGCCAGCGACCGCCTACCCCTCAAGGGGGAGATTCAGGGTTAAGGCGCCGCGCGACAGGCGCTGTTGTCTCAGAAGTCGACGGCGACGCCCTTGCGTTCCCAGTCGCCATAGCGGGTCGGCTCGGGCCCCTTCGGCCCGCCGTCCTCGGCGGGAAGGTCCGCTTGCGCCTGCGCCGCCGCCCGGCGTGCGGCCGCCTCCTCCAGCGCCCGTCTGGCGGCGTCGGTCAGCGGCTTGCCAGGGGCCGCGCCGGGCGGCGAATCCTGACCAGGATTTAATCGAACACCGTCTTGCGAGTCCTGAGACATAGTGGTTTACGCGCGCTCCTCTTCAACAACGAACAATACACGAAAGATTAAACTCATGTCACGTTGGCCTTATGTGTTTTTCGCAGCCGCCGTCACCTACATCCTCGTTGGCGTCATCTGGGGGATCTACATGTCGATCACTCATGACTTCGCCACCGCGCCGGGCCATGCCCATCTCAATCTGCTGGGCTGGGTCAGCCTGTCGCTCATGGGCGGCTTCTACGCCCTGCTCGGCCGCGACACCCCCCGCTGGCTGATCGCCGGCAACTTCCTGCTCAACAATATCGGCGTGGTCTGCATGGCCGGAGGCCTGGCCCTGGGCCTAAGCCAGACCGTCCCCATCGAGCAACTGGCCCCGCTGATCGCCGTCGGCGCCTTCGCCACCCTGCTGGGCTTCGCCGCCTTCGCCGGCGCCGTGATCATTGGCCTTCGCAACGCCGTCCCGGCCGATCGCCGCCAGCGCACCCGCCTCGCCGCGGCTTGATCAGGACAAAGAACACTGTTCATCATTGGGCGGCTTTAGCGATGAGTCGTCCCCGTTTCACAGACATCGGGAAAACAACATGCCGAGACTCTCCGTCACCTTCTTCACCACCGCTGTCCTCATGGGCCTGGCGGGCATGGTCTGGGGCTCGATCATGGGCGCCAGCGGCGATCATGCGATGATGCCCGCTCATGCCCACCTCAATCTGCTGGGCTGGGTCAGCCTGTCGATCATGGGCGGCTTCTACGCCCTGCCCGGGGTGCGCTTCTCGCCGCTCATGGCCTGGATCAACTATGGCCTGTCGACCTTCGGCGTTCTGGCCATGGCGATTATGCTCCCCCAGGTGCTGACCGGGAAACTGCCCGGCCACCTGATGCCCGTCGCCGAACTGCCGCTGATCGCCGGGATGCTGGTCTTCGCCCTGGTGGTGCTGGGCAACTGGCGCAAGCCGGCCTGACCCTGAAGGGCGCCGTCCGGCCTCGGCGCAGGCCGCGACCGGCGCCCATTCCGGCATGCATCGTGCGCCTGAACGGCGCCCTTGCTCACTTGCATCGTGCGCCTGAAATGCGCCCTTGCTGACTTGCATCGTGCGCCTGAAAGGCTCCCTTGCTGACTTGCATCGTGCGCCTGAAAGGCTCCCTTGCTGACTTGCATCGTGCGCCTGAAAGGCGCACGGGGCGCCCGTGACCGAAGCTCCTCATGATGACCTGGCCGCCCGCCGCGCGGCCCTCACCCTGCTCGAAGCCGCCCTCGACCGCCGCGGCGGCATCGACGAGGCCATGGCCTCCGGGCCGCTGCACGGCCTCGATGTCCGCGACCGCGCCTTCGCCCGCGCCCTGACCCTGGCGACCCTGCGCCGGCTGGGCGCCATCGACCGGCTGCTGGCCCCCAAACTGACCCGCGAGCCCCCGGCCCGGGTGAAGATGCTGCTGCGCCTGGGCGTCGCCCAGCTGTTCTGGTTCGACACCCCCGACCACGCCGCGGTCTCGACCAGCGTGGCCCTGGCCGACCGCGACAAGGCCACCCGGCCCTTCAAGGGCCTGGTCAATGCGATCCTGCGCGGCCTGCTGCGCGACGGCGCGCCCAACGACGATCCGGAACAGCTGGCCCCGCCGTGGCTGCTGGCCCGCTGGACCAGCGCCTGGGGCGCCGAGACCGCCCGCGCCATCGCCGGCGAGATCGCCGCCGAGCCGGCCACCGACCTGTCCCTGCGCCGCGGCGACGACATCGAACGGCTGGCCGCCGAACTGGAAGCCGAGGCCCTGCCCGGCGGGACCCTGCGCGTCGCCCGCCGGGGCGACCTGGCGCAATGGCCCGGTTTCAACGAGGGCCGATGGTGGGTGCAGGACGCCGCCGCCGCCGTCCCCGCCCGGCTGATGCACCTCAACGCCGAACAGACCGCCCTCGATCTCTGCGCCGCGCCGGGCGGCAAGACCCTGCAGATGGCCGCCTCCGGGGCCGCGGTCGTGGCGGTGGACCGCTCCGCCGACCGGCTCAAGCGGGTTCGCGAGAATCTGGACCGGATGAGCCTGGAGGCCGAGATCGTCGCCGTCGACGCCGGGACCTGGGACGACGACCGCACCTTCGACGCGGTGCTGCTCGACGCGCCCTGCTCGGCCACCGGCACCTTTCGCCGCCACCCCGACGTGCTGTGGGCCGCCCGCCCCGGCGACATCGCCAAGCTGGCCGCCGTCCAGACCCGCCTGCTCGACAGCGCCGCCGCCCGGGTCGCGCCGGGCGGGCGGCTGGTCTATTGCGTCTGCTCCCTGGAACCGGAGGAAGGCGAGCAACAGATCGCCGCCTTCCTGGCCCGCAACAGCGCCTTTTCGACAGAGCCCGCCGCCGCCGGCGAGGGGGGCGCCCCGCCCGCGTCCCTGACCCCGCAGGGCTGGCTGCGCCTGCTGCCGCATCAGCGTCCCGGCGGCCAGGACGGCTTCTTCGTCGCCCGGCTGAGACGCGACGAGGCCGGCTGACCCGCCTCGTCCTTGTTCGACTCCGTGCAAGCCGTTAAGCCTCGGACCATGAGCAAGCGTCCGATCATCGCCCCGTCCATCCTGGCGTCGGATTTCTCTCGGCTGGGCGAGGAATGCCGCGCCGTCGAGGCCGCCGGCGCCGACTGGCTGCATATCGACGTCATGGACGGCCATTTCGTGCCCAACATCACCCTGGGCCCGGATGTGGTGAAGGCCCTGCGGCCGCATGTCTCCATCCCCTTCGACGTGCATCTGATGATCGCGCCGGTCGATCCCTATCTGGAGGCCTTCCGCGAGGCCGGGGCCGATCTGATCAGCGTCCATCCCGAGGCCGGGCCGCACCTGAACCGGACCCTGACCCGCATCCGCCAGCTGGGCGCCAAGGCCGGGGTGGTGTTCAACCCCTCCACCGCCCCGTCGGTCATCGAATACATGATGGACGACATCGACCTGATCCTGGTGATGAGCATCAACCCCGGCTTCGGCGGCCAGAGCTTCATGCCCTCGCAGCTGAAGAAGATCGAACGACTGCGGGCGATGATCGACGCCAGCGGCCGGGACATCGAGCTGGAAGTCGACGGCGGGGTCAATCCGGCGACCGCCCGCCAGTGCCTCGACGCCGGCGCCACCGCCCTGGTCGCGGGATCGGCGGTGTTCAAGGGGGGACCGGACGCCTACGCCGGCAACATCGCCGCCCTCCGGGGCGGCTGACGGGACGGCCATGAAGCCGCCTCGCCGCGACATCGTCGGCCCCGCCGTCACCGTTCTGAAGGGCCTCGCCGGCGGCGCCCGCCGCCTGGGCGAGCGCGAATGGTTCGGCAATCCCCTGCATCGGGTGATGCTGGCCCGCAGCCTGCCCGAGGGCCTGGCCGCCAATCCCCGCGACCGCCGGCCGGTCAGCCCCGCCGAGGGCCGGCGGCTGCTGGCCGGGATCTTCGATCTGGCCGGCGCCCGGCTCAGCCTGGGGGCCAGCGGCGATCCCTTAGACCAGCCGAGCCCCGACCGCGCCTTCGCCGTGGCCCTGCACCGCATGGGCTGGCTGCATGACCTCCTGACCCAGGACGACGCGGGCGCCCGCGCGGCCCTGCGGCTGGTGCTGGACTGGAGCCGGGTGTTCGGCCGCTGGAACGGCTTTTCCTGGAGCCCCGAGGTGCTGGAGCGGCGGGTGTTCAACCTGTCCTGCGCCGCCCGCCGCCTGACCGCCGTCGCCTCCGACGCCGAACGGGGTCAGGTGGTCAGCGATCTGACCCGCCAGGCCCGCCACCTGGCCGACATCGCCATCGAGCCGGAACGCGCCCTGCAGCGGGCGGTGGTGGTCGGGATCGCCGGCTGCGCCCTGGCCGGCGAGCCGGGCGAGCAGTTGATCGACCGGGCCATGGCCGTGCTGAAGGTCCAGCTTCCGGTCGCGGTGGCCGCCGACGGCGTGCACGCCTCGCGCTCGCCCGAGGCCGGGCTGGAGCTGCTGTTCGATCTCCTGACCCTGGACGAGGCCCTGCACCAGCGCGGCCAGGCCGGTCCCGACGAGATGAGCCGGACCATCGACCGCCTCAGCGCCGCGACCCGCTTTTTCGCCCTGCCCGACGGCCGCCTCGCCAGCTTCCAGGGCGGGGAGGCGGTCGGCACCGAGCGCATAATCGCCGCCCTGGCGCATGACGACGACGCCGCCGTTCCCCCGCTCAAGGCGCCCCATGGCGGCTACTACCGGCTCGACGGCGCCGGGCTGACGGTGATGCTCGACGGCGCCGCCCCGGCCGCCGGTCCCTGGAGCGCCACCGCCTGCGCCCAGACCCTGGCCCTGGAAATCCTCGCCGGGAGCGACCGGCTGATCACCGGCTGCGCCTGGAGCCCGGACGCCGCCGCGCCCCAGGCCCTGCGGCTGACCGACGGCGCCTCCACCGCCTCCCTCGCCGACGCCTCGGCCGGCGAGCCCCTGCGCGGCCTGACCGCCTGGGGCATCGGACCCCGGCTGGAGGGCCCGGCCCGCAAGGTCGAGGTCCGCCGCCACGACGCCGACGCCGGGGTCTGGCTGGAATGCAGCCACGACGGCTGGGCCTCGCGCTTTGGCCTGATCCATGACCGCCGCCTCTATCTCGACCTGGCGGCGGGCGAGCTGCGCGGCGAGGACGCCTTCCGCCCCGAGGTCGAGGGACCGCCGGAGGACGGCCCGCGCCGCTACCTGCCCTTCCATGTCCGCTTCCACCTCCACCCCGACGCCCGCGCCAGCCTGGCCCGCGACGGCAAGAGCGTGCTGCTCAAGGGGCCGTCGGACCAGGGCTGGTGGCTGCGCAACGACGCCCTCGAGGTCGCCGTCGAGCCCAGCGCCCATTTCGAACACGGCCGCCCGAGGCGCTCCACCCAGGTGGTGCTGACCGGCCAGGTGCGCGTCGACGTCGGCGGCCGGATCAGGTGGAAACTGAGCCGGGCGGAGGGGTAGCGCGTCCTTCTCCCGCTCGCCGGCAGACGGTGGGCCCGAACCCGGCAACGCCCGTCATCCCGGACGGCCGCAGGCCGAGCCGGGACCCAGAGGGGGTTGAACCGGCCATGGAATGCTGCCTTGCGGTCGGTATGGGTCCCGGACAAGCGCTGCGCGCTTTCCGGGATGACGGAAGGTTTATGGGCGACCGTCCTTCGGCCCTGCGGATCATCATCTCCTCCCGGCGCTGCCCTCATCCGACCCGCTTCGCGGGCCACCTTCTCCCGGCGAGCGGGAGAAGGATCCTGGACGAGCCGCTGGCGACTCCGCCCCAAATCCGCTATGAGCCGCCTCGTCTTCAGCGACTGGCGCATGAGGTGGGTCACCACCGGGGAGCTGGGGGCGCCATAAGCCGCGCGCCTGGGCGAGATCTCCAATCCCCTCCCGGAGTCCGCCATGCCCGCCGCGCCCGATTTCCCCGCCTCGCCTGACCGCTATCCCGTCAAACGCGCCCTGATCTCGGTCTCCGACAAGACCGGCCTGATCGATATGGCCAAGGCCCTGAGCGATCTGGGCGTCGAACTGGTGTCGACCGGCGGCACCAAGGCGGCCATCGCCGCGGCCGGACTGACGGTCAAGGACGTCGCCGATCTGACCGGTTTTCCGGAGATGATGGACGGACGGGTCAAGACCCTGCACCCGACGGTGCATGGCGGCCTGCTGGGGGTGCGCGCGGCGCCGGCCCATGCGGCGGCGATGGAGGAACACGGCATCGGCGGCATCGACCTGCTGTACGTCAACCTCTACCCCTTTGAGGCCACGGTGGCGGCGGGGGGCGACTTTGAAACCTGCGTCGAGAACATCGACATCGGCGGGCCGGCGATGATCCGTTCGGCGGCCAAGAACCATGGCTATGTGGCGGTCTGCACCGCGCCGGAGGACATCGCCCAGGTCGTCGCCGCCCTGCAGGCCGAGGGCGCCACCACCCTGGCCCTGCGCAAGAGCCTCGCCGCCCGCGCCTTCGCCCGCACGGCGTCCTATGATGCGGCGATCAGCGGCTGGTTCGCGAAACAGCTGGACGTCGCCGCGCCGGAGCGTCGGACCATCGCCGGGACCCTGCGCCAGACCCTGCGCTATGGCGAGAACCCGCATCAGTCGGCGGCCTTCTATGTGACCGGCGAGACCCGGCCCGGCGTGGCCAACGCCCGCCAGCTGCAGGGCAAGGAACTCAGCTACAACAACATCGCCGACACCGACGCCGCCTTCGAGCTGGCCGCCGAGTTCAGCGAACCGGCCTGTATCATCGTCAAGCACGCCAATCCCTGCGGCGTCGGTCTGGGGGCGGACCTTAAGGAAGCCTACAGCCGGGCGCTGGCCTGTGATCCGGTCTCGGCCTTCGGCGGCATCGTCGCCGTCAACCGCCGCCTCGACCGGGCGACCGCCGAGCTGGTCTGCGAGACCTTCACCGAGGTGGTCATCGCCCCGGAAGCCGATGAGGACGCGGTCGCGGTGTTCGAGGCCAAGAAGAACCTGCGCCTGCTGGTCACCGGCGCCATGCCCGACGCCTTCACCCCCGGCGAGGTGTTCCGCTCGGTCTCCGGCGGCTTCCTGGTTCAGTCCCGGGACACCGCCCGCCTGACCGCCGCCGACCTGAAGGTGGTGACCAAACGCAGCCCCACCGACGAGGAGGTGCGCGACATGCTGTTCGCCTTCACCGTGGCCAAGCACGTAAAGTCCAACGCCATCGTCTTCGCCCGGGGCGGCCAGACCCTGGGCGTCGGCGCCGGTCAGATGAACCGCAAGGACAGCGCCCGCATCGCGGCCCTTCGGGCCGCTGATTTTGGCCTGAGCCTCGAGAACAGCGCCTGCGCCTCGGAAGCCTTCTTCCCCTTCGCCGACGGCCTGATCCAGGCGGCGGAGGCCGGGGCCACGGCGGTGATCCAGCCGGGCGGTTCGATGCGCGACGCCGAGGTGATCGCGGCGGCCGACGCGGCGGGGATCGCCATGGTGTTCACCGGGACGCGGGTGTTCCGCCACTAGGGTCAGTTGGTGGTTGGGGGTTGGTCCTTTCTTTCGCTTGCTCCGGTGAGCGCGGGGGCCAACCGCCTGACCGGCCGTCTTTCAGGATCCTCCGGCTGGCATGGCGGCTGGCTCTGGATCCCGGCCTGCGCCGGGAAAGCGGGAGGGGGTGGCGGGCGGTGCTAGCGAAGCGGCCAACCATTATAGACCGGCGTTTGGGCGGCGGGCGGTCTGTCCTGTAATAAGTTGTTGAATTTTCGTGCCTTGTGCGTGGGTTGGCTGACGGTGCGCGTGGGTCAAGGCGTAGGTCGGAGCGGGGTCTGGCGGCGGGGTTTGTAGGTCGGGAGCGGAGGGCGCCGACCTACGGTCGCCCGGGCCGGATGAACCGCATCACGGGATCGCGCGTGCTCGGTCGCGGATCGCGGCTTGACCGGGGGGCGAGGCCAAGCGACACCGCCCGGCATGAACGTCCTTCTCGTCGGATCGGGCGGGCGCGAACACGCCCTGGCCTGGAAAATCGCCCGGTCGCCGTCGCTCAAGCGCCTGGTGGCCGCCCCCGGAAATCCCGGCATCGCCGAACTCTGCGAGGTGCGGGCGATCAAGGCCGATGACGTTCCCGGCCTCGTCGCCCTGGCCCGGGAGATCGCCGCCGATCTGGTCGTGGTCGGGCCCGAGGTCGCGCTGGAGGCGGGCCTGGCCGACCGGCTGGCCGAGGCCGGAATCGCCTGTTTCGGGGCCTCGGCGGCGGCGGCGCGGCTGGAGACCTCCAAGGCCTTCACCAAGGACTTCTGCGCCCGCCACGGCCTGCCCACCGCCGCCTATGGCGTGTTCGAGACCGCCGAGGGGGCCGGCGCCTTTCTCGACACCCTCAGCGCCCCCTATGTGATCAAGGCCGACGGCTTGGCCGCCGGCAAGGGGGTGGTCATCGCCGGGACCCGGGCCGAGGCCGACGCCGCCGTGCTCGAGATGCTGGGCGGACGGTTCGGAACCGCCGGGGCGCGGGTGGTCATCGAGGAGTTCATGGACGGGGAGGAGGCCTCCCTGTTCGCCCTGTGCGACGGCAAGACCGCCGTGCTGTTCGGCCAGGCCCAGGACCACAAGCGCGCCTATGACGGCGATCTGGGCCCCAATACCGGCGGAATGGGCACCTACAGCCCGGCCCCGGTGCTGACCGACGCGCTGCTGCAGCAGGCCTTCGACGAGTTGATCGCCCCGACCATCGCCGGCATGGCGGCGGAGGGTCATCCCTATGTCGGCGTGCTCTATGCGGGGCTGATGCTGACGGCGGAGGGGCCCAAGCTGGTCGAGTACAACGCCCGCTTCGGCGACCCGGAATGTCAGGTGCTGATGCTGCGGCTGGCCGACGACATCCTGCCCTGGCTGCAGGCGGCGGCGACCGGCGGGCTTTCGCGCCTGTCCGGGCCGAGCTGGCGCGAGGAGGCGGCGGTCTGCGTGGTGATGGCCGCCGACGGCTATCCGGACAGCCCGGTGACCGGGGCGGTGATCCGCGGCGCCGGCGTCGATTTCGGCGGCGAGGCCGTGGTGTTTCACGCCGGCACCCGCCGTGACGAGGATGGAACCCTGCGCTCGGCCGGCGGGCGGGTGCTCAATGTCTGCGCCCTCGGCGCCACCCTGCATGAGGCGCGCGACCTGGCCTACGCCGCGGTCGGCGGCATCGATTTTCCCGGCGGCTTCTATCGGAGCGACATCGGATGGCGGGCGCTGTAGGAGCCAGGACGGCCTCCGGCGCGTTTAGGCGGGCCCAGCCCAAGGATGCCGCATGAGCCGTGACGATCCCCTGCTAGTGCCCGGCGACACCTGCTGGCGCATCGATCGCGCCGACCAGGCGGCCTTCCTGGTCGACGGGGCCGACTATTTCGCCGCGGTGCGCAGCGCCATCCTGGCCGCCCGCTCGTCCATCTGGCTGCTGGCCTGGGTGTTCGATCCCCTGACCCGGCTGACCCCCGACCGCATCGACCGCAGCGGCGATCCGCAGAATCCCGACCGCCTGGGCCTGATGCTGCGGCGGATGGCGGCGCTGCATCCGGCGCTCGATGTGCGGATCCTGGCCTGGGACATGCCGCCGATGATCGCCATGACCCAGGGCTTTCCCGGCCTTCGCGCCCAGCAATATTTCCGCAACTCGCCGGTCAGGTTCCGGGTCGATCACAGCCTGCCGATGAGCGCCTGCCATCATCAGAAGATGCTGATCATCGATGGTCGCCTGGCCTTCATCAGCGGCGGCGACCTGGGGGCCGATCGCTGGGACACCTGCGACCACGTCGACCATGACCCGCACCGCCGCCTGCCGACCGGCAAGCGCTATCCCGCCCGTCATGACGTCGCCCTGATGACCGAGGGCCCCCTGGCCCGGACCTGCGGCGAGCTGTTCGTCGAGCGCTGGCGGCGGTCCGGCGGCGGCAAGCTGGCGGTTCCGGAAGCCGCCGAGGAGTCGATCTGGCCGGAGGACTTTGCCCCCGACCTGCAGAACGTCGATGTCGGCCTGGCCCGCACCGAACCCAAATGGAAGGATCAGATCGGCGCCAACGAGGGGCTGCGGCTGCACCTGAAAGCCATCCGGACGGCGCGGCGGACCATCTTCCTGGAAAACCAGTATCTGGCCTCGCCGGTCATCGTCGAGGCGCTGTGCCGGCGCCTCGAGGAGCCGGACGGTCCCGAGGTCATCGCCATCGGCCCGACCGCCAGCCCCAGCTTCTTCGACCGCATGACCATGGACAGCGCCCGGGCCATGGCCATCAACCGACTGGAGAAGTCGGATTTCCACGACCGCTTCCGCGCCTTCACCGCCCGCACCGCCAGCGACGCGCCGATCATCGTCCATTCCAAGGTGTCGATCTTCGACGACCGCCTGCTGCGCATCGGCTCGGCCAATCTCAACAACCGCTCAGGCGGGCTGGACACAGAGCTGGACGCCGCCATCGAGGCCGGCGACGACGCCGAGACCCGGCGGACCATCGCCGCCTTTCGCACCCTGCTGATCGGCCATTATTTCGGACGCGGCCTGGCCGAGACCCGCGAGGCGATCCGGGAGACCGGTTCGGTGGCGGGCGCCATCGACGCCCTGGACGGCCACCCCCGGCGGCTGCTGCCGGTCGACCGCACGCCGCTGGATCCGCTGAGCCGCTTTGTCGCCAGCTGGAGCCTTGGCGATCCCCTGGCCCCCTCGGACGCCTGGCGACCCTGGACC
Organism: Caulobacter sp.; assembly: GCA_016125585.1. GTDB lineage: Bacteria > Pseudomonadota > Alphaproteobacteria > Caulobacterales > Caulobacteraceae > Caulobacter. The sequence goes on along the minus strand of WGLL01000012.1, from coordinate 90,677 downwards.
CGCCGGGACCGGATCAGAGAGGCGATCGAGCAGCTTCCGCGGCCTCTACCTGGATCTCCACAATCAGCGGCAGATGATCCGACGCCACCCGCGCCTCCGGATCGAAAGGCGACTCAACCCTGGTGACGGTGATCCCGCGCGAGACGAAGACATGGTCGATGCGCATGAAGGGGAAGGCCGAGGGATAGGTCGACATCGGAAAGCCCGGTCCCAGGCTCTGGGCGTCGGCGATCACCGCGTTGAGCAGCTTGTAGGGCGCCTGGAAGGGGGTGGCGTTGAAGTCGCCCATCAGCACCGCCGGGGCCACGAAGTCTTCATCGCCCATCCAGTCCTGGACCAGGGCCGTCGCCTGCTTGCGCTGTTCCTGCGGGACCAGGCCCAGATGGGTGTTGATCACCTGCATCTCGCGACCGTCGGGCAGGGTGACGGCGATCCACACCGCCCCGCGCGGCTCCAGCGCCCGGATGCGCGGATAGCCGGGCAGCGGCCCGGCCCGGACCAGCCGCTCGGGCAGGGCAGTGAGCAGGGCGTCGCCGTAGCGCTCCTCCTCGACATGCATGGCGGCGTTGAAGTGGTGGGTCATCCCGACGAGCTCGGCCAGGCGGTGAGCCTGGTCGACGCCGCCGGTGCGCCGCCGGCCGACGTCGAGCTCCTGCAGCCCGACGATATCGGGCCGGGCGGCGGCGATGACCCGGGCGCAGCGCTCCACGTCCAGTCGCTTGTCGACGCCCACACAGCGGTGGACGTTCCAGGTCATCAGGCGAAGTTTCATGCCTCGAAGAGGTCGTGCTGGTGGTCGGGCGGCGCCTCGCCGACCCCGTCGGAGCGGCGGCTCAGCAGGAACAACGCGCTCTCGGCCCGCCAGTTCTCCAGCGCCCCGTCCGGGTTGATGGCCCGCGCCCGCCGCCCGCCGCCCAAGGCCGCGCAATGCTCGACCCGCAGATCGAGGTCCTCGGTCAGGGCGGCGAAGTCGGCCAGGCTGCACAGATGGATGTTGGGCGTCGACCACCAGGGCTCCGGCAGCACCTCGGTCTCCGGCATCCGGCCGCGCGTCAGCAGGCTCCACCGCACCCGCCAGTGACCGAAGTTCGGAAACGACACGATGGCCCGGTCGGCGATGCGCAACAGCTCGCTGAGCACATGGCGCGGGTTGCGCGTCGCCTGCAGGGTCTGCGACAGGACCGCATAGTCGAAGGCCTTGGTCGGGAACTGGTCGAGGTCGCTGTCGGCGTCGCCCTGCACCACCGCCAGCCCCCGCGCCAGACAGGCCGAGACATTGGGGGCCTCCAGCTCCAGCCCGCGGCCGTCGGCCTGCTTCTCACGCGCCAGCAGTTCGAGCAGGTCGCCCTCGCCGCAGCCGACGTCGAGCACCCGGGCGCCGGGCCGCACCAGACGCAGGATCTCGCGGAAGTCTTCTCTCATGAACTCCTCCTCCGACGCAGGGCGGCGGGGGAGGGGGACCGCCCGCGCAGCGGGGGGTGGAGGGGGCGGCGCGGACGGGACGGGTTGATCATGATGGCGGGTGTCGGACGCTGTGCGGGAAGCGGGAAGATCGGAAAGAGCGGCGCTGCCCCCTCCACCCCGGCCTTTGGCCGCGGTCCCCCTCCCCCGGCTTTCAGCCGGAGGAGGATCTGGTTTTGGCGGCTCATCGGCCGTTTCGCACCGAGGCGAGGAAGCCGCGCATGGCGCCGTCCATCACCGGCTCGTCCAGCAGGAAGGCGTCGTGCCCCTTGTCGCTCTCGATCTCGAGGAAGCTGGTCCGCGCCCCGGCGGCGTTGAGCGCGCGGACGATGTGGCGGCTCTCGGCGGTCGGATACAGCCAGTCGGAGGTAAAGCTCAGCACACAGAACTTCACCGCACGGGCCGGTCGGAACGCCTCGACGAGGCGGCCGTCATGCGGCGCGGCGAGGTCGAAATAGTCCATGGCCCGGGTGATGTAGAGATAGCTGTTGGCGTCGAAGCGGTCGACGAAGGCCCCGCCCTGGTGGCGCAGATAGCTTTCGACCTGGAAGTCGGCGTCGAAGCCCCAGCTGAGCCCGTCATTCTGCAGCTCGCGGCCGAACTTGCGCTGCAGGGCGGCCTCGGAGAGGTAGGTGATGTGGGCGGCCATGCGGGCCACCGCCAGGCCCTTTTCAGGCCGCACCCCGGCGGCCGCATAGGCTCCGCCGCGCCAGTCGGGATCGGCCATGATCGCCTGGCGGCCGACCTCGTGGAAGGCGATGTTCTGGGCCGAGTGGCGGGCGGCGGAGGCGACGCAGACGCAGGCTTCCATCCGTTCGGGATAGTCGGCCGCCCATTGCAGCACCTGCATCCCGCCCATCGAGCCGCCGACGACCGCCGCGAGGCGCGGGATGCCCATGGCCTCGACCAGCATGGCCTGGGCCCGGACCATGTCGCCGATGGTGATCACCGGGAAGGTCAGGCCGTAGGGCTGACCGGTGGCCGGATCGATCGAGCCGGGACCGGTCGAACCCATGCAGCCGCCGACGACATTGGCGCAGAGCACGAACCAGTCCTTGGGATCCAGCGGCTGGCCGGGGCCGATCAACCGCGTCCACCAGCCGGGTTTGCCCGAGACCGGATGCAGGCCGGCGACATGCTGGTCCAGGGTCAGGGCGTGACAGATGAGGACGGCGTTGGAGCGATCGGCGTTGAGGGTTCCGAACGATCGCCAGGCGATCTCCAGGCCCTTGATGCTGGCGCCGGAGTCGAGCCGCAACGGCTGGTCCGGGCCAAAGCGCCAGACGCCGCTGTCTTCCGCCGTGATCGGGGCTCCATCGTCCATGCCGTCCTAGAGCGGCGCGCGGCGGGGATTGTCAACGGGTGAGAGCCCGCTACACACAGCGGCATGAACCGCCTGATCCTCTTCCGGCACGGCAAGGCCGAGCGCAGCGCGGCCGGCGGCGACGTCGAACGGCGCCTGAACGAGCGCGGCCGTCACGATGCGGCGCTGATGGCCCGGATGCTGGCCGGACGCGGCCTTGCGTCCGATCTGGCCCTGGTCAGCGCCGCGGCCCGCACGCGGGAAACCTGGGCCGCGGCGCAGCCAAGCTTTCCCGACGCCCGGGTCGAGTTCCGCCGCGACCTCTACCTCGCCTCGGAAGGCGCCATCTGGGCGCTGGCCGAGGACCTGGGGCGGGATGCCGCCACCGTGATGGTCATCGGCCACAATCCGGGCCTGCAGTATCTGGCCCTGGCCCTGGCCCGCGAGGGCGATGAGTGCGCGGCGATGGCGGCGCGGATCGAGGCCCGGTTCGACACCGCCAGCGTGGCGGTGTTCAGTTTCAGCGACAGCGGAAAGCCTGCCTGCGAGGGCCTGTTCCACGCCAGCGACTTTGGCGGGGGGGCCGGGGAATGAGCCGCATCTACAAGCTGGTCTCGCGGGCGGAATGGGACGCGGCCAGGGCGGCCGGGGTCTTCCTCGGCGCGGCGGTCGATCTCAACGACGGCTACATCCATTTTTCGACCGGCGCCCAGGCCGTCGAAACGGCCCGGCGCTATTTCGCGGGCCTGGACGATATCCTGCTGGTCGCCTTCGAGGCGGCGGACCTGGGCCCCGGCCTGCGCTGGGAGCCCTCGCGCGGCGGCGATCTGTTTCCCCACCTCTACGGGCCGCTGGACCCGGCCCTGGCGGTCAAGACGCGAGCCGCCCCGCTGGGTGACGACGGCCACATCCAGCTGGGGCAGCTGGCGTGAGGGGCGCCTTCCCTCTCCTCTCCCTCTCCCGTCACCCCCGAACTTGTTCCGGGGATCCGTACACCCGGACCGCTGAGGGGGCCCTCGTCCGTTGGCGCCCAACCGTCCGCCGCTCGCGTCAATGGACCCCCGGAACAAGTCCCGGGGTGACGGTTGGTAAAGGGGCGACGGTTGGTGAAGGGGTGACTCGCCCATGATCCACGATATCGCCGCCCGGGCGATGCATCTGCTCGACCCGGAAGACGCCCATGGCCTGACCATCGCCGGCCTGGAGGCGGGCCTTGGCCCGGTCGACCGGTCGCGCCCCGATCCGGTGCTGAAGACCACCCTGGCCGGGCTCGAGCTGCCCAGCCCCATCGGTCTGGCCGCCGGCTTCGACAAGAACGCCCAGGTTCCCGACGCCATGCTGGAGGCCGGGTTCGGCTTCGTCGAATGCGGCACCGTCACCCCCCTGCCCCAGGCCGGAAACCCCCGGCCCCGGCTGTTTCGCCTGACCGCGGACCAGGCGGTGATCAACCGCATGGGGTTCAACAACGCCGGACTGGAAGCCTTCGAGGGCCGGCTGAGAGCGCGCAAACGCAGGGGCGTGGTCGGGGCCAACATCGGGGCCAACAAGGACGCGGCCGACCGCATCGGCGACTATGTCACCGGCCTGACCCGCCTGTGGGGCCTGGCCGACTATTTCACCGTCAACATCTCCTCGCCCAACACGCCGGGCCTGCGGGCGCTGCAGACGAAGGCCGCGCTGGAGGAACTGCTGGGGCGGCTGGGCGAGGCCCGGCGCGGGCTGGCGGGTCATCACCCGGTGTTCCTGAAGGTCGCGCCCGATCTGGAGGACGGCGAGATCGAGACCATCCTGACCACCAGCGCCGCCCACGGCCTGGACGGGATCATCGTCTCCAACACCACCATCGCCCGCCCGGCCGGGCTGAAGGATCGCCGCGCCGCCGAGACCGGCGGGCTGTCCGGCGCGCCGCTGATGGCCCCCTCGACGGCGATGCTGGCCCGGTTCCACGCCGCCAATGATCGCGGACTGGTCCTGATCGGCGCCGGCGGGATCGCCTCGGGCGCCGACGCCTACGCCAAGATCCGCGCCGGGGCGGCGGCGGTGCAGCTCTATTCGGCCATGGTCTATGGCGGCCCCGGCCTGGTGGTCCGCATCAAGCGCGACCTGGCGGCGCGGCTGAAGGCCGACGGTTTCCGCTCGGTCGGCGAGGCCGTCGGGGCGATCTGATCACGGGGCGATCATCCAGGCGTCATCCCGGTGCGTAGGGTTCGTGACCGGCGCGCACTGGCGTTCCATGCTTTGTGGGACAACCTGATGTCATGAGCCAGAAGGATGATCCCTTGCGAAGACGAGACATGGTGACCGGCCTGGCGGCGACGCTGCCGCTGGCGGCGGGCGGGGAGGCGGCGGCCGCGTCCAATGCAAGGCGGTTCCTGCCCGTCCGGCCGGGCGGCGGCCATATGAGCCACGCCCCCTGGAGCCGGCTGCTGGCCCGCTATGTCAGCCATGGCAGCGACGGGATCGACCGGGTCAACTATCGGGCCTGGAAGGCCTCGGCCGAGGATCGCGGGTCGCTGGCGGCCTATCTGGGCCTGCTGCAGAAGACCGACCCGCGCGGCCTGACCCGCGATGACCAGCTGGCCTACTGGGCCAATCTCTACAACGCCGAGACCATCCGCATCGTGCTGGAGGCCTGGCCGGTCAAATCCATCCGCGACATCAAGCCCAACCTTCTGGCCATCGGTCCGTGGAAGACCCCGACCCTGACCGTCGCGGGGATGAGCCTGTCGCTGGACACGATCGAGCATGGCATCCTGCGGGCCGGGTTTTCCGAGCCCCGGGTGCATTACGCCCTCAACTGCGCCTCGATCAGCTGTCCCAACCTGAGGCGGGAGGCCTGGGAGAGGGCCGGCCTGGACGCGGCGCTGAACGACGCCGCCCGCGCCTATGTCAATCATCCCAGGGGCGCGAAGGTGGTCGGCGGCAAGCTGACGGTTTCCTCCATCTACGTCTGGTTCAAGGCCGACTTCGGTGGGAATGACGCCGGGGTGATCGGCCATCTGAAGCGCTATGCCGGCGAGACGCTGAAACAGAAGCTGGCCAGCGTATCGGCGATCGCCGGACACGACTATGACTGGTCGCTCAACGGGACGGGCGGATAGACGATGATCAACTTCCTCAAACGGTTTGGGCCGCTGCTGGTCCTGGCCGCCCTGGTGGTGCTGGCCTTCGCCAGCGGGGTGACCAATCACCTGTCGCTGGATGAGCTGCGGGCCAACCGGGAGACCCTCAACGCCTTCGTCATCGCCAATCGCTGGCTGGCCCTGGCGGTGTTCATGGCGGTCTATGTGGCGGTGGCGGCCCTGTCGCTGCCCGGGGCCCTGTTCCTGACCCTGGCGGGCGGGCTGCTGTTCGGCCCCTGGCTGGGCGGCGCCGCCTCGCTGGTCTCGGCCACCCTCGGGGCCAGCATCGTCTTCCTGGTCTGCCGCACCGCCTTTGGCGGGGTGCTGGCCAAGCGGGCGGGGTCGGGCCTGGCCCGGCTGGAGGAGGGCATCGCGAGGGACGCCTTCTCCTATCTGCTGGTGCTGCGGCTGGTGCCGGCGGCGCCCTTCTTCGTGGTCAATATCGCCGCCGGCCTGGTGCGCATTCCTCTGACGACCTTCATCCTGGCCTCGCTGATCGGCATGGCGCCGGGGTCGCTGGTCTATTCCAGCCTGGGCGCCGGTCTGAACCACGCCTTCGCGGCGGGACAGGAACCAAATCTGTCGATCATCTTCCAGCCGCAGATCCTGCTGCCCCTTATCGGCCTGGCCCTGCTGTCGCTGCTGCCCATCATCGTGCGACGGGTGCGCGGGAAGAAGGCGACCACGGCATGAAGACGATCAAGGCGGATCTGGCTGTCATCGGCGCCGGCTCGGGCGGTCTGTCGGTCGCGGCCGGCGCGGCGCAGCTGGGCCTGAAGGTGGTGCTGTTCGAACGCGGCGAGATGGGCGGCGACTGTTTGAACACCGGCTGCGTGCCCTCCAAGGCGCTGATCTCGGCGGCGAAGGCGGCGCATGAGGCGCGTCACGCCGGACGGCTGGGCGTTCATGCCGAGCCGACGGTCGACTTCGCCGAGGTCATGGCCCACCTCCACCGCACGATCGAGACCATCGCCCCGATCGACAGCCAGGAGCGTTTCGAGGGGCTGGGGGTGACTGTGGTTCGCGAGAGCGCGCGGTTCACCGACGACCGCACGGTGGCCAGCGACAGCGTCTCGGTCCGGGCCCGCAAGATCATCCTCGCCGCCGGCTCCCGCGCCGCCGCGCCGCCGATCCCGGGGCTGTCCGATGCGCCCTACCTGACCAACGAGACCATCTTCGGCCTCAAGACCCTGCCCGGCCATCTGATCATCATCGGCGGCGGGCCGATCGGCATGGAGCTGGGCCAGGCCTTTCGCCGGCTGGGCTCGGCGGTGACGGTGCTGGAGGGCGGCAAGGCCCTGTCGAAGGACGATCCCGACCTGGCCGCCGTGGTGCTGGCGGCGGTGCGCGGCGAAGGCGTAGATGTGCGCGAAGGCGCCCAGGTGGAGGCTGTCGAGACGACCGCCGGAGGCGTGGCGGCGCGGCTGGCCGGGGGCGAGCAGATCGAGGGCACGCACCTGCTGGTGGCCGCGGGCCGCAAGCCGAACCTCGAGGGGCTCAATCTCGAGGCCGCCGGCATCGAGGCCAATCGCCAGGGTGTGGTCACCGACCGCCAACTGCGCACCAGCAACAAACGGGTCTATGCGGTGGGCGACATCTCGGGTCGTGCCGCCTTCACCCACGCCGCCGGCGCCCATGCCTCCCTGGTCGTGCGCCGGACCCTGTTCGCCGCGCCGATCAATGTCGAAAAGCTGCTGATTCCCCACGCCACCTACACCCAGCCGGAGCTGGCCTCGGTCGGCATGACCGAGACTGAGGCCCGCAAGGTCCATGGCGACGGGATCAAGGTTCTCACCCACCCCTTCCACGACAACGACCGGGCCCAGGCCGAGGGCGACACGGCCGGCTTCGGCAAGCTGATGCTCGACCCGAAGGGACGCATCCTCGGGGCGGGGATCGTCGGGGCCCATGCCGGGGACCTGATCGAGCCGCTGGTTCTGGCCATGGACGCCGGGATCAAGCTGAGCGCCCTGGCCTCCGGCGTGGTCGCCTATCCGACGCGGGCGGAGATCTCCAAGCGTCTGGCCGGGCAATATTTCACACCCCTGCTGTTTTCTCCCCGCACACGAATGCTGGTTTCATTGCTCAAGCGGCTGGCCTGACTTACACCGGGCGTCATGGCTGAGGCCGCCCCGCCTGTGGAACAACCGCCCGCGCATCCGACCCGCCGATGGATATGGCCCGGCGGCCTGTCCGCGCGCCTGCTGCTCCTCACCACCCTGTTCGTCTCCATCGCCGCCCTGTTCGTGCTGCCGCTGGCCCTGGCCACCTTCGAGGAGCAATGGCTGCTGGACCGGGTGCGCTCGGCCGAACTGGCCAGCCTGGCCACCGAGGTCGCCCCCGACGGCAAGGTCACGCGCCAGCTGTCCAGCCAGTTGCTCGAGGGCGCCGGCGTGGTGTCGGTGGCGATCCAGACCGAGGGCATGCGCCGGCTGGTGCTGGCCGCGCCGAGCAGCCTGAAGAACCCCTATCTCGTCGACCTGCGCGAACAGAACCCCGGCTCCTGGATCGCCGCGCCGTTCCAGACCCTGTTCGGCGGCAAGGACCGGATGGTGCGGGTGGTCTCCGAGCCGCGCCTGATCAAGGACAGCGAATTCATCGACATCGTCGTTCCCGATGACACCCTGCGCACCGAACTGATCGGCTATCTGTGGCGGCTGATCGGGGTCACGGTGTTCGCGGCCATTCTGGTCGGAGGCCTGGTCTATCTGTCGCTGAACGCCTTTCTGGTGCGGCCGATGCAGCGGATCACCGGGGCCATCGAACGCTTCCGCGCCGATCCCGAGGACCCGGGCGCACGAGTCCAGCCGTCGGGCCGGCGCGACGAGATCGGGCGGGCCGAGGCGGAGCTGGACCGGATGCAGGCCGAACTGCGCGCGGCCCTGGCCAGTCGCGCCCGGCTGGCCGCCCTGGGCCAGGCCGTGGCCAAGATCAATCACGACCTGCGCAACATGCTGACCAGCGCCCAGATCGCCTCGGACCGGCTGGCGGCGATCGGCGATCCGAAGGTCGCCCAGGCCCTGCCGCGCCTGGAACGGGCCCTGGACCGGGCGGTGACCCTGGCGACCAATGTGCTGGCCTATGGCCGGACCTCGGAGGCGGCCCCGGACCTGAAGACCGTATCGCTGCGCACGGCTCTGGAGGCGGCGGCCGAGGACGCGGCGCTGGAGAAGGGCGGCGTGGAGCTGGTGATCGACGCTCCCGAGGACGCCGCCCTGCTGGCCGATCCCGACCAGCTGCACCGGGTTCTGATGAACCTGATGCGCAACGCCCGGCAGGCCATGACCGGCGCGGACCGGGCGGCGCCGGGCCGGATCACCGTCACCATGACCCGCGAGCCCGAGGCGACGGTGTTGCGGATCGCCGACAACGGTCCCGGCCTGCCGCCCCGCGCCCTGGCCAACCTGTTCCAGCCCTTCGCCGGCTCGGCCCGCCATGGCGGCACCGGCCTCGGCCTGGCAATTTCGCGGGAGCTGGCCCAGAACCATGGCGGCGACCTGGCCCTGGCCGGCACCGGTCCCGAGGGCACGGTGTTCGAGCTCAGGCTGCCGGCCCCACTCGAGGTCGCCGCCAGGGCGAAACCCAAGCCCAAGCCCAAGCCGGGGGCCCGGCGGTCGCCGGCCAGCGCCAGAGCCGCCGAGTAACGGCGGTCAGGCCAGGGACCACCCCTGGCGCGCCGCCTCGAGGGCCGCCAGTTTGGCGTTCAGCGGCGTCCAGTCGTCGGTGTCGGCGATCGGCGCCCACAGGGCCTCGACCGTCTCGATCAGCAGTTCCTCGGGCTCGGGACGGCTGAACATCGGATGGTCCAGCCGCTCCGACCGGTCCATTTCGAACCCGGCGAGATGACCGCGGAAGGCGCGGAAGGCCTCGCCCTCGTAGAGCGCCGCCCGCGGCCCCTCCAGGGCCCGCCGCTCGGAGGCCTCGCCGCCGAACCAGTCGAAGAAGAAGGGCTCCCAGCGCAGGGGCTCGCCGCCCTCGGCCAGGGCGCGGAAGGCGGCGTTGACCAAGTCGAGGTCGGCCACGTCTCCGCGGGGCGCGAGGCCCAGCCGGGCCAGCATGGCCGCCTGCAACGCCTCGCGATAGGCCGGCGCAAAGCCGTAGAGCGCCGCCACCAGATCGTCGGAGGCGGCGACCAGGGTCAGGCAGCCGGCCAGCTGCTGCAGGTTCCAGAAGGCCGCCTCCGGCTGACGGCCGAAACTGTAGAGGCCGGTCTCGTCGAAATAGGCGGCCGTGAAATTGGGATCGTTGCGCGGCAGGAACCGCCAGGGGCCGTAGTCGAAGCTCTCGCCGGTGACGACCATGTTGTCGGTGTTGAGCACCCCGTGGACGAAGCCGGCGGCCATCCAGCGGGCCGCCAGTCGGGCGGTGCGGGCCACCACCTCGCCCAGCATGGCGACCGGGCGGTCCGGCGCATCGGCCAGATGCGGGAAGTAGCCGTCGACCACGTGATCGACGAGGCGGCCGATGTTGTCGCCGCGCTCCAGATAGGCCTGGCGCTGGAAGGTCCCGAAGCGGATGTGGCTGTGCGACAGCCGGGTCAGGACCGCCGAGCGGGTCGGACTGGGTTCGTCATTGCGCTGCAGGTCCTCGCCTGTCTCGACCAGGGAGAAGGCGCGGCTGGTCGGGACCCCGAGGGCTTCCAGCATGGCGGCGGCCAGCACCTCGCGCACCCCGCCCTTGAGGGTCAGCCGCCCGTCGCCGCGGCGCGACCAGGGCGTCTGGCCGGAACCCTTGGTGGCCAGATCGAGCAGGCGATCGGTCCCGGCCTCGCGCAGCTGGGCGAACAGAAAGCCGCGGCCGTCGCCAAGATCGGGATTGTAGCTGCGGAACTGATGGCCGTGATAGCGCATGGCCAGCGGACCGGGCTGATTGTCCGGCAAGGGCTCGAAACGCGCGAACTGGGCGAGCCATTCGTCCGGCGTGAGGGTCTCCAGCCCGATCGTCGCGGCGGCGCGATCATTGCGCCAGCGCAGGCGGGTCTGCGGGAAGTCAGCCGGCCGCACCGGATCGGCAAACTCCGGCCCCAGGGTCATGAAGCGCGGGTCGGGGCGATAGTCGGCGGAAACGGGCATGGCGGTCCCTCGGGCGGCGATAAGGCGGAAGAGGCGGAGCCCTCCCCCTGTTACAGCGGCGGGTGGGCGTCGCTGTTCCAGCCCAGCAGGGCGATCATGACGATGAAGCCGACGCAGTAGGCGACGGGCACGAACCAGCCGGCCTTGATCCATTCGAAGACCGACCGCGCCTCGGGATTGGCGTTGCTGACCGCGACGCCGGCCGTTGAACCGAACCAGGTCATCGAGCCGCCGAAGCCGACCGCGAAGGCCAGCAGGGGCCAGTCGTAGTCGCCCTGCTGCAGGGCCAGGGCCGTCAGCGGAATGTTGTCGAACACCGAGGACAGGAAGCCGAGGCCGAACACCGTCCAGCCGCTGGGATCGGGCAGGCTGTCGAGCGGCATCAGGGTCGCCGAGGCCACGAGACAGACCAGAAACACCGCGCCCTTGACCGAACTGGCCGCCTCGCCCCACTCCGGCTTGCGCAACAGGGCGGTGACCAGGATCGCCAGCCACATCGCCAGCCCCAGCACCGGGAGCTTTTCCTCAAGGCCGGGGAACAGGCCGTTGGCGGCGATGTTGGCCGCCACCACGCTGGCCAGGATGGCGATGACGATGAACAGACGGGCCCAGTGGACCTTGATGCCGGGCAGGGTCTCCAGGACCATCGGCGCGATCTTCGCCTGGGCCCGCGAGGCGAAGACGGCCATCACCAGGAAGGCGGGGATGGTGGCGACAAAGGCGGTCAGGAGAAACAACGGGGAGACCCCGGAGATCCACATCATGGTGGTGGTGGTGTCGCCGATGACGCTGGGCGCGCCGCCGACATTGGCGCTGCCGACGATGGCGACCAGATAGGCCAGGCTGACCTTGCCGGCGAAGACGTGCCGGGCCACCACCGAGCCGATCACGGCCGCGGCGATGTTGTCGATCACCAGGGAGGCGACGAAGACATAGGCCAGGAGGACGATGCCGCCGGTCCAGTTGTCCGGCAGGGCCCTGGGCACGAAGTCCGGCACCTGACTGCGTTCGAAATGCGCCGAGAGGATGGGAAAGCCGGTCAGCAGCAGGAACAGGTTGGCCAGCAGCGACCACTCATGCTGCGCCCGGTGCAGGAAGAAGGCGGCGTCGTAGCCGCCCAGCAGCGCCTTGTAGAGGACGATGACCGCCAGTCCGACGACCGCCACGGTGAAGGCTCGCCGGTGCAGGAAGGCGACCCCGGCCAGAACGGCGGCGAACAGGAAAAACTCCGGCGGCATTCAGGAACCCTCGCGGCGGCGCTGACGTATCGATGAGGCCGGTCGGACCCGCACCCCGGGGAGCCCTCCGATCGACGCCAGACGGCGGCCCCTCAGGCCCGTCGGAAGGCCGCGAACCGGTTGCAGTCTGACTAGCCCAGCGGGGCGGCGGGAACAACCGAAACAGGCCGCATCCGCCATCGCCAGGGGCTCTCGGGCCGGTTTGCCCCTGTAAATTGAGAGGGCAATTTCAGAACGTCGTTTTTTGACGGTCATGCTGTCACATAACCGACACGAGATGGCCGTTTTCCCCTATGTTACAAGGGATTAATCTTGCCTGAGCATGTTCAACGACCGTAGGTGATCGGCGTCAAGTTGATAGGGCTTCCTCGGTCCGATCTTCCTCCCCAAAAAAACGCGCGCGTGACGCCCGCGCCAAAAACCCAGGACAGGACATGCGTATCCGTCAATTGCTCAGCGCGTCGGCTTCCGCCGCCGTGCTTTCCGGCCTTCTGGCCACCGCCGCCTTCGCGCAGGAAGATCCCGCGCCGGCGAACACCAACACCGTCGACGCCATCGTCGTCACCGCCAACAAGCGTGAACAGAACCTGCAGGATGTTCCGGCCACCGTCACCGCCCTGTCGGGTGAGCTGATGCAGGACGCCGGCGTCAAGGACATCAAGGATCTGCAGATCCTGACCCCCGGCCTGACGGTGACCTCGACCTCGAACGAGACCGTCACCACCGCCCGTATCCGCGGCGTCGGCACCGTCGGCGACAACCCCGGTCTGGAATCCTCGGTCGGCATCGTCATCGACGGCGTCTACCGTCCCCGCAACGGCGTCTCCTTCGGCGACCTGGGCGAGCTGAGCCGCATCGAGGTGCTGAAGGGACCGCAAGGCACCCTGTTCGGCAAGAACACCTCGGCCGGCGTCATCAACATCCTGACCGCCGAGCCCAAGTTCACCTTCGGCGGCAACGCCGAGCTGACCGCCGGCAACTACGGCCAGATCGGCGGCTCCGCCTCGGTCACCGGCCCGATCTTCGGCGACAACGTCGCCGGCCGCATCTTCTTCGCCCGTCGCGAGCGTGACGGCTACCTCGACGTGCGCACCGGCGACGGCCCGCGCAACGACAAGGAAGATGTCGATCAGGATTTCTGGACCATCCGCGGCCAGATCCTCGCCACCCCGACCAACGACCTGACCATCCGCCTGATCGCCGACTATACCGAGCGTGACGAAAACTGCTGCCTGGCCACCCAGCTGCAGGTCGGCAACGCCGCCAACAGCCGCGCCGCCTTCGTCAACCAGGTCCAGCCGAACGGCATCGCCACCGACGAGCGGCCCTTCAGCCGCGTCGCCTACGGCAACCGCTCGACCCGTCAGTTCATCCAGGACAAGGGCTTCTCGGCCGAAGTGAACTACGATGTCACCCCCGACATCGCCATCACCTCGATCACCGCCGCCCGCAACTGGCGCGCTGAAACCGGCCAGGACAGCGACTTCACCGCCGCCGACATCATCTACCGTCCGGCGGACGGCACCAACTTCGTCGAGTTCGACCAGTTCAGCGAAGAACTCCGCGCCGCGGGCGTCGCCGGTCCGGTCGACTGGCTGGTCGGCGCCTTCTACGCCAAGGAAGACCTCGATACCCGTTCGGTGCTGAAGTACGGCAGCGACTTCTACAACTACTTCGACAACCGGGTTCTCGGCGGCGCCCCGTCGCTGCTGGGCCTGACCCCGGCCGCCATCCACCAGCCCGGCAACGGCTCGGATGACCGGTTCAAGCAGTCGGACGAAACCTTCGCGATCTTCACCGACAACACCTGGTCGATCACCGAGGCCCTGAAGCTGACCGCCGGCCTGCGCTACACCTGGGCCGACAAGTCGCTGATCACCGACTACACCACCACGGGCGCCTCCTGTAACCAGGCCGAGGCCTCCTACACCGTGCTGGCCGGCATCGTCGGCGCCACCACCGCCCAGTCCATCGTCGGCGGTCTCTGCCTCAACGCCGAGAACACCGACTTCGACGCGCTGGGCACCTTCAAGCAGCAGCGCAGCGAAGAGGAACTGACCGGCACCATCAAGCTGGCCTGGAACCTCAACGACGACATCATGGCCTACGGCTCCTACGCCCGCGGCTACAAGTCGGGCGGCTTCAACCTCGACCGCTCCGGCATCGTCTGCCCGTTCGGCGGCCGCACGACGACCACCGCCGCCGGCCTGGCCTGCACCAACACCACCAAGCCCCTCGACTTCCAGCCCAACGCCGACACCAGCTTCGACGGCGAGCAGGCGGACAGCTACGAACTGGGCATCAAGACCAAGTGGCTGGACAACTCCCTGCTGCTGAACGCGACGGCCTTCTATCAGAAGTTCACCGACTTCCAGCTCAACACCTTCGTCGGCACGGCCTTCATCGTCGAGTCGATCCCCGAGCTGACCTCCAAGGGCGTCGACGCCGACTTCGTGTGGTTCACCCCGCTCGACGGCTTCACCCTGCAGGGCGGGATCACCTATGCGGTGACCCAGTTCGGCGACTTCAACGCGACCGACCTGAAGGATCCGAGCAAGTTCAACGGCCTCTACCGTCTGCCCGGCTCCACGGCGCCCTTCGCGCCGAAGTGGTCGGGTTCGGTCTCGGGCAGCTACGAGCGGGATATCGGCTCCTCGCTGACCTTCCGCTCCAACCTGTCGGTCAAGTACACCAGCCACTACAACACCGGCTCCGACCTGCATCCGGTGAAGGACCAGGAGTCCTTCGCCCTGGTCAACGGCCGGGTCGGCATCGGCAGCCAGGACGGCCTGTGGACGGTCGAACTGTTCGCCAACAACCTGTTCGACAAGGACTACCAGCAGGTGGCGTTCAACGGTCCGTTCCAGACCGACACCTCCAACCCCTACAACAAGACCGCTGACGACAACGTCAGCACCTACGACACTTTCCTGGGCGCTCCGCGCACCTGGGGCGTGACCCTGCGCAGCAAGTTCTAGTCCCCTAGAACCCTGCACAACTGAAGAGGGCGGTCCGGAGCAATCCGGGCCGCCCTTTTTCTATGTCAGGAAGGCCTTGAGGGCCTGGATCGTCCGGTCGGTCTGACGCCGCGCCGCCGGCGAAAGGCCAGCCAGGTTCAACCAGCCGTGCCTGCCATGCGGTTCGAAGTGAACGACGTCCCCTTCCCGTCGTCCGAGCGTCACGATCAGGCGCTCCGCATCCGGCCGGGCAGGGTCGTTTCCCCCGGACGCAATGAAAAGGCGAGGGAGGGGCCCATCAATCATCCAGTGGGGCCCGATGTCCGTAGCGTGCACGGCGCCCTGACCCGCGATCGCATGGCGATGAATCCATCGCCTCGCCCACCGCAATAGCCACGGATCATCCGCCACCGGCTCAATTCCCAGCAGCGGATAGAACAGGATCAGGCCGTGCGGCGGCGGCGCCCCTCTCCGAGCCCAGCGCCGCATGACCGCCGAGGCCAACAGGCCGCCCGCAGAGTCGCCCCCGAGAAACAGACGCGTGGGACGGAACGGGAGTGACTTGCCGCGGGCCGCCAATGTCGACGCCGCGTCGGCGTCGTCCCAGGCGGCCGGATAGGGGTGTTCCGGAGCCAGACGATGGCCGACCGAGAGGACATTGACGCCTGCGCCTTCGCAAAGACGGCGGCAGACGCCGTCGTGGGTGTCGATGCTCCCGCTGACCAGGCCGCCGCCATGAAAGAAGACGAGCAGGTCCCCTGTCGCCTCATGAGGCCGATACAGCCGCGTCGGCAGGGCCGAGCCGTCGGCGGCCAAGTCGAGATCGAAAATCGTTTCCGGTTCCGGCGCCTGTGGGTCCATCCGCGCCAGCCAGGGATCCAACCCCTTGCGGACCAGCAGCGGGACCATTGCGGGGGCCGTCTCAGATCAGGCCAGCGCCGCCTTCAACCTGGCGGCCGCCTCGTCGATAGCGCCGACGACCGCCGGGCTCACCGCGGCCATGATGTAGAAGTCATGGACGAAGCTGGGATACTCGATGTGCTCGGCCTTGACCCCCGCCGCCTTCATCCGTTCGGCGTAAACCCGGCCCTCGTCCTTCAGCGGGTCGAAGCCGGCAGTGGCGACGAAGGCCGGCGGCAGGCCCGACAGGTCCTCGACATGGGCCGGCTCGGCGCGGCGGGCGTCCTTGTGGCCGATGGCGGCGAAGTGTTTGGCGAACCATTCCATCACCTCGGCGGTCAGCACATAGCCGGTGGCCAGGTCGCGGCGCGACTGGGTGTCCTGCTCCATCGCCGTGGCCGGATAGGCGAGGAACTGGAAGGCCAGCTTGCGTTTGGGGTCATCGCGGAATTCGAGGGCCATGCAGGCGGCCAGGTTGCCCCCGGCGCTGCAGCCGCCGACGGCGACGCGGGCCGGATCGACGCCGATGCTGGCGGCGTTGTCGATCACCCAACGGGTGGCGGCCAGGGCGTCGTCATGGGCGGCGGGGAAGGGATGCTCCGGCGCCAGGCGATAGTCGACGGCGACGATGCGGACGCCCGAAGCGGCGCAGAGCCGCCGCATGAAGTCGTCGTGGGTCTCAAGATCGCCGATGACAAATCCGCCACCGTGGAAATAGACCATCACCCCGGTCGTCGCCGGGGCGTCCTTGGGCGCATAGAGCCGCGCCTTGATCGGCCCGTCGCCCCCGGCCACCTCCAGATCGCGGACCGTCAGATCCTTCGGGGCGCCCGCGTCGAGGCCGGCCCGCTGGGCGACATAGCCCATCCGGATCATCTCCGGCGGCAGGGTGGCGAGCGGCGGCATCTCGATCTGGGCAGCGGCGTCGAGCATGGCGCGGAAGTGGGGGTCGAGGGTCATGGTTAACTCCGTTTCGATCCTTCTCCCGCTTGCCGGGAGAAGGAAACGCTAAAGCGAAACGACGCCCGGCGCGGAGCCGTCGCCATAGAGGGCTTTGACCAGGTCGGCGCGGCGTTCCAGGGTTGCGCGCTGGTTGACGTAGCCCTTGTCGGTGATCTCGCCGGCGTCGATGGACGGCGGGTCGAGCATGATGGCGAAGCGGCCGACCCGGCGCGACAGTCCGCCGGCGCTGGCGTTGAAGGCGGTCAGCTTTTCGGTCAGCAGGGCGGTCAGTTTCTCGATCGGCGAGCCCGGCCCCTCGTCGGCGGCCAGGGCCTGCATCCCGGCCATCGACGGCCAGACCAGAAGGCCGATGAAGGGCTTGTCCTGACCGGCGACCACGGCGTCCATGATCCACGGGCTGCAGGCGGCGACCAGCTCGGGCCGCAGGGTGCCGACCGAGACCCAGGTGCCGCTGTCGAGCTTGAAGTCCTCGGTGACGCGACCGTCGAACATCAGGCCCTGGGCCGGATCGTTCTCGTCGATGAATTTCGCCGCGTCGCCCAGCTTGTAGAAGCCTTCCTCGTCAAAGGCGGCGGCGGTCTTTTCGGCGTCGCCGACATAGCCGGTGGTGACGGTCGGTCCCTTGACCCGAACCTCCATCTTGCCGCCGTTGGGCACCAGCTTGAGGGTGATGCCCGGCAGGGGCAGGCCGACCAGCCCGACCGTTTCGGTGGCCCAGTGGGTGACCGTGATGCCCTGCGTCTCGGTGGCCCCGTACATGGTGGTCAGCGGCATGCGGGCGCCGGTCTCGGCGATGGCCAGGGCCTGCAGCCGCTCGTTGACGTCATTGCTGAGGGTGGCGCCGCCGTAGCCCATGTAGCGCATGTTCCGGAAGAACGACTTGCGCAGCACCGGGTCCTTTTCCATCGCCTCGGCCAGCATGCCAAAGGCGATCGGGGCGGAGCCGAACACCACCGGCGAGACCTCATAGAGGTTCTTGATCGTCGTCTCGAACATACCCGGCAGCGGCTTGCCCTCGTCCAGATAGACGGTGCCGCCGGCCCAGAGCACGCCGTTGAAGCCGATGTTGCCGGCGCTGATATGGCTCCAGGGCATCCATTCCAGGCTCTCGGGGACCAGATCGGGATCAGGGTCCTCGTTGCGCAGGCCATCCTGTCCGGCGATCACCCCGGCCATCATGCCGAAGGTCTGGGGGGCGGCCTTGGGCAGGCCGGTGGAGCCGGAGGTGAACAGATATTTGGCCACGGTGTGATGGCCCAGCGTCTCCCGCGCCGCCTCGACGGCCGGAGTCGGGCGGGTGGCGGTCAGGCGGGACAGGGGAACGGCCCCCTCGCCGGCGCCGTCGGCGGTGACCAGGACCATGTCGCGGCCCAGCCCTTTCAGGGTCTCGAAGGCCCGGGCGAAGAGCTCGCCGGACTGGGCGAAGACGACCTTCGGCTTCACCACCTCTACACAATGTTTCAGCTTGGCGTGGTCGGTAGAGATCAGGGAGTAGGCCGGGCTGATCGGGGCGACGGGAATGCCCGCGGTGTAGCAGCCGACCATGATCAGGGCGTGTTCGATGCTGTTGGCTGACAGCACCATGACGCTGTCGTCAGCCGTCAGGCCGGCGTCGAGCAGCCATTGGGCGATGGCCTCGGCCTGATGCAGGGCCTCGCCGTAGGTGACGGTGCGCCAGGGGCCGTGCCCCGGTTCGCGCTGTTTCATCCACGGCCGGTCAGGATGCTTTTCCGCCTTCTCCTTGAGGAGGTGAGCGATAGAGCGCGGGCCCTCGCCCGGGGCGTGGTTCGAGCGGATCAGGATCGAGCCGTCCGGCCGCCGCTCGACCGAGACATCCGGGCCCTTCATGGGCAGGTCCGCGAACGGAACCTTGGACAGCGACTCAGGCGCCGCCGCGCCGTCAGCGGGGGTCATGGGCGGTTTCCTCTAGGGCTTGTTATCGTTCTTGAGCCAGACCCTAACGCTCACGGAAACCGCTGCACAAGGCTGACGGCGGGGAAGGCGGGGGTCAAAGACTCTTGAGCCAGTCGACCAGCAACCTGGTCACCGCTTCGGGCTGTTCCTGCTGGGTCCAGTGGCCGCAGCCTTCGAGCACGGTGGCGCCGCGCAAGTCGGGCAGGTGCGGCTTCATGATGTCGACCGGATTGACCCCCGGGATCATCTTCAGCACCAGGTCGCGGGAGCCGCCGATGAACAGGCTGGGCTGCTCGATCCTGCGGTCCTTGAACTGCTGAAGCCACTCAAAGTCGGCGCCGTGGTTGCGGTAGCGGTTCAAGGGTCCGAAGAAGCCCGACTGTTCAAACTCGGCGGCGTAGTAGGCGATGTCCGCCTCGGTCAGCCAGGCCGGGAAGGGCTGGGGATCGGGCAGGCGGTGGAGCAGGCTGTCGCCATGCACCTTGTCGACCGGCCAGGTCCCGTCCGGCGCGTCGCCGCTGATGGCGTAGTAGAATTTGCGGATGGTCGCGGCGGGGTCGGCCTCCAGCTCGGCCTCGGCGAGGCCGACGTCCTGGAAATAGACCTGGTAGAAGAAGCGGCCCCTGTCGGTGAACGCCGCCTTGACGATGTCGAGGAAGTTGGCGGTCGGGACGCCGGTGTAGGGCACCGACAGGCCGGCGACGGCGGAGACGCGGTCGGGCCGGGTCAGGGCGGTGTTCCAGACGATGGGCGCGCCCCAGTCGTGGCCGATCAGCACGCCGGTTCCGTCCTCCGACAGGGCCTCGATGACCCCGGAGACGTCGGCCGTGATCTCCTTCAGCGAATAGTCGGCGACCTGCGCCGGCTTGTCCGACCCGCCGTAGCCGCGCACGTCGATGGCGCAGGCGGTGAAACCGGCCTCTGCGATGGGGCCGATCTGGTGGCGCCAGCTGTACCAGCTCTCCGGAAAGCCATGGACCATGACCACCAGCGGTCCGGACCCCTCGACGGCGGCGCGCAGCCTGACGCCATTGGTCTCGATGATGCGGAAGTCGGGCATGGGGGGATCCTCGTTTTCCGCAGACGATCACAGCTGTCGCGGCGGAAGCAAAGTGCGTCCTTCGACACGCCTCACGGCGTGAGGCTACTCAGGATGACGACCAGGGGTGAGCGTCCAAAATTCTTCGTCATGCTGAGTAGCGGCGCAGCCGCGTGTCGAAGCACGCACCCGCCCCTAACCCACCATCCGCTCGCGGCCTTCCCAGTAGGGCGCGCGGAGTTCGCGGCGGAGGACCTTGCCGGAGGGGTTGCGGGGCAGGACGTCAATGACGTCGACCGACTTGGGGCATTTGTAGCCGGCGATCTTGCCGCGGCAGTGGGCGATCAGCTCTTCGGCCGTGGCGGCCTGACCGGCCTTGATGACGACAATGGCCTTTACCGCCTCGCCCCAGCGCTCGTCCGGCACCCCGATCACCGCCGCATCGGCGATGGCCGGATGGCTGAACAGGGCGTTCTCGACCTCGGCCGGATAAACGTTCTCGCCGCCGGTGACGATCATGTCCTTCACCCGGTCATGGATGTAGAGGTAGCCCTCGTCATCGAAGAAGCCGGCGTCGCCGGAGCTGAACCAGCCGTCGCTGTCGATAGCCTCGGCGGTGGCTTC
Source organism: Caulobacter sp. (assembly GCA_016125585.1). Lineage (GTDB taxonomy): Bacteria > Pseudomonadota > Alphaproteobacteria > Caulobacterales > Caulobacteraceae > Caulobacter. The sequence goes on along the minus strand of WGLL01000012.1, from coordinate 70,084 downwards.
GGGACGTTTCCAGTAGCCCTTCATGATGCCGGGGCCGCGGATCTGCACCTCCCCGACCTCGCCGGGTCCGCCGGGCGCGCCCTCGCCGGTGATCACCCGGATCTCGAACCCCGGCCAGGGCTTGCCGCAGCTGCGCAGCTTGTCGCGTTCGGCGGCGTGATCTTCCGGCGGCAGATAGCAGGCCCCGCCGATGGTCTCGGTCAGGCCGTAGAGCTGGGTGAAGTCGCAGGCGAAGACGTCCTGGGCCTGACGCAGCACCGATTCCGAGATCGGCGAGGCGCCGTAGAAGATGCGCTGCAGGGCCGAGAAATCCGCCGTCTCGACGCCGGGCGTCTGCAGCAGCATGTTGATGATGGTCGGGGCGAGGAAGGCGTAGTTGACCCCCATCCTCGGCATCAGCTCGACGATCTCGGCGGGATTGACTTCCTTCAGGATGATCTCCCGCACGCCCTGCAGGAGCCCGAGCAGGCCGCAGTTGACCCCGGCCACATGGAACAGCGGCATCAGCACCAGATTGGTGGTCTCCGGCTCATACCGCGCCCAGCCAGCTTCCAGCGCCAGGGAAAAGAGGGCCAGATAGTTGGCCTGGGTCAGCTGCACGCCCTTGGGCAGGCCGGTGGTGCCGCTGGTGTAGAGCTGGATGACGTCGTCGTCGGGCCGCGAGGGCAGGCGCGGGTCCTCGGCCGGATGGCGGCCGATCCAGTCGCGGAACGACGGCCAGCGGGGGTGGCCATCCTCGAACTGCACCAAGCCCTCGAGGGTCGGCACGTCCGAGACGATCATGTCGACCACATCGGCGAAGTCGGCGCCGCAGACCAGCAGCTTTGCGCCGGCGTCCTTGAGGATGAAGGCGACTTCCGGCGGGGCGAGGCGCCAGTTGACCGGCGCCAGACAGATCCTGGCCTTCACCGCCCCCAGCCACAGGGCGAAGAAGTCGTCATTGTTCTTGGACAGCACCCCGACCCGGTCGCCGGGCTTGAGGCCCTGGGCGAGCAGGGCCTGGGCGCAGCGGTTGGCCGCATCGTTCCACTGTTTGAAGGTGGTTTCCCGGCCGTCGAACCACAGGGCCACGGCGTCGGGCCGCTCGGCGGCCTGGATGCGCGGGATATCGGCGACGGACGTCAGGGCGGTCATGGGGTTTCCTCGTCGATGCGCCTCTGGCGGGCGCGTGCGGTTACTGGAGCAAAGCAGGGGCGTGCTGTCGAGGGGGACGGCTCCTTCCCCCGCCGCGGAGCGCCGGGTCGGGGGAGGCGTGGGCAAGAAAAAGGGGCCGACCGGCCAACGCCGGTGCGACCCCTCATCCGTCGGCTACGCCGACACCTTCTCCCGCAAGGGGAGAAGGGTCATTGATCTGACTATTCCGCCGCTTGCGGGGCCGAATAGCCGAGGACGGCCTTGGTTTCGAGGAACTCGCCGAAGGCGTGGTCGCCCCATTCGCGGCCGTTGCCGCTCATCTTGTAGCCGCCGAACGGGGCCATCATGTCGGGGGCGGCCCCGTTGATGTTGACCTGGCCGGCGCGCAGCTTGCTGGCCACGGCCTTGATCTTCTCCGGATCGGTGCCGGAGACATAGGCGGCCAGGCCGTATTCGGTGTCGTTGCCGACCTTCACCGCCTCGTCGACGCTGCCGTAGCCGAGGATGGAGATGACCGGGCCGAAGATCTCTTCCTTGGCGATCGACATCTCGTTGGTGACATTGGCGAAGACGGTGGGCTTCACATAATAGCCCTTGTCGAGGCCTTCGGGCCGGCCGGCGCCGCCGGTGACCAGGGTGGCGCCCTCGTCGATGCCCTTCTGGATCAGGGCCTGGATCTTGTTCCACTGAACCTCGGAGACCACCGGGCCCATCTTGGAATTGCCGTTGGGGTCGCCGACGGTGTGGGCTTCGGCCGTGGCCTTGGCGATGGCGATGACCTCGTCCATCTTGCCCTGCGGCACCAGCATCCGGGTCGGGGCGTTGCAGCTCTGGCCGGAGTTCATCATCACCGAACCGACGCCGCCGGACACCGCCTTGGCGAAGTCAGCGTCTTCCAGAATGATGTTGGGGCTCTTGCCGCCCAGTTCCTGGTGGACGCGCTTGACGGTCGGGGCGGCGTTCTTGGCCACCTCGATGCCGGCGCGGGTCGAGCCGGTGAAGCTGACCATATCGACGCCCGGATGGCTGGAGATGGCGGCGCCGACGGTGGGCCCGTCGCCGTTGACCATGTTGAACACCCCGGCCGGGACGCCGGCGGCGTGCAGGATCTCGGTCCAGATGTAGCCGCTGAAGGGGGCGACTTCCGAGGGCTTGAGCACCATGGTGCAGCCGGTCGCCAGCGCCGGGGCGACCTTGGTGGCAATCTGGTTCACCGGCCAGTTCCACGGGGTGATGAAGCCGCAGACGCCGATCGGTTCCTTGACCAGGCGGGTGGTGCCGCGATCTTCCTCGAACCTGTAGTCCTTCAGCACGGCGACGGCCGTCTGCAGGTGGCCAAGGCCCATGGCGGCCTGGGCGCGTTGCGACAGCCAGGCGGGGGCGCCCATTTCCTCGGTGATGGCCTTGGCCATGTCCTCGTAGCGCTTCTGGTACTCGACGATGATGCGCTCGAGCAGCTCGATGCGCTCCTCGCGGGTCGACAGGCTGTAGGTCTCGAAGGCCTTCCGGGCGGCCTTTACGGCGGCGTCGACGTCGGCTTCCGAGCCGAGCGAGATATGGCCCGCGACCTCTTCGGTGGCCGGGTTGATGACGTCCAGGGTCTTGGGCGTGACCGGGTCCACCCATTTGCCGTCGATGTAGAATTTCAGATAATCGCGCATGGCTCGCTCCCTGGGCTGGCCGCTGTCGGGCCCGTTCAAACGATAGTTTAGTTATCGGGGTTCATATGGGGAAGGGGGCTTGGCGAAATGATGACCGCCGGGCCCTTGCCCTAGCGACTGACCATTGCTCTACCCATCTTGCCGGTGGGCCGCTGTTCGGGGAGCTTGCGTGAGCGACATCATAGATATTCGAGGCGTGTCCAAGCGATACGCCGGGGGCCACCTTGCCCTCAGCGACATCAATTTGACCATCCGCCAGGGCGAGCTGTTCGCCCTGCTGGGCCCGAACGGGGCCGGCAAGACGACCCTGATCAGCCTGATCTGCGGCATCGCCCGCCAGACCGAGGGGACCATCATCGCCGATGGTCACGACATCGCCCGCGACTATCGCGCCGCCCGCAGCAAGATCGGCCTGGTGCCGCAGGAAATCAGCACCGACGCCTTCGAGACGGTGTGGGACACGGTGAAGTTCAGCCGCGGCCTGTTCGGCAAGGGACCGGACAACGACTACCTTGAGAAAATCCTTCGCGACCTGACCCTGTGGGACAAGAAGGACGCCAAGATCATGACCCTCAGCGGGGGCATGAAGCGGCGGGTGATGATCGCCAAGGCCCTGAGCCACGAGCCGCGCATCCTGTTCCTCGACGAGCCGACCGCCGGGGTCGATGTCGAGCTGCGGCGGGACATGTGGGAGATGGTCCGGGGCCTGCGCGAGACCGGCGTGACCATCATCCTGACCACCCACTATATCGAGGAGGCCGAGGAGATGGCCGACCGGATCGGGGTGATCAGCAAGGGCCGGATCATCCTGGTCGAGGACAAGACCACCCTGATGCGCAAGCTGGGCAAGAAGCAGCTGACCCTGCATCTGCAGACGCCGCTGGCCGCCCTGCCGGCCGAGCTGGACGGCGAGGCGCTGGAGCTGGCCGACGACGGCCAGACCCTGATCTACAGCTTTGACGCCCAGGCCGAGGAGACCGGCATCGCCGCCATGCTGCGGCGGCTGAACGGCCTCGGCATCGACTTCAAGGACCTGCAGACCCACCAGTCGAGCCTGGAGGAGATCTTCGTCTCCCTTGTCCGCAACGACCATTCGGAGAGCGGCCAATGAACCTGCACGCCATCCGCGCCATCTATCTGTTCGAGATGCACCGGACCTTCCGGACGCTGATGCAGTCGATCGCCTCGCCGGTGCTGTCAACCAGCCTCTATTTCGTGGTCTTCGGCAGCGCCATCGGCGGCCGCATGGGCCAGATCGACGGGGTGCCCTACGGCGCCTTCATCATCCCCGGCCTGCTGATGCTCAGCCTGCTGACCGAAAGCATCTCCAACGCCAGCTTCGGCATCTACATGCCCAAATGGAGCGGCACCATCTATGAGGTGCTGTCGGCGCCGATCAGCTGGTTCGAGGTGGTCTGCGGCTATGTCGGGGCGGCGGCCAGCAAGTCGATCCTGCTGGGGCTGATCATCCTGATCACCGCCCGCTTCTTCGTGGCCTACGAGATCCAGCATCCGCTGCTGATGTTCGGCTTCCTGGTGCTGACCGCCTTCACCTTCAGCCTGTTCGGCTTCGTCATCGGCGTCTGGGCCGACGGCTTCGAGAAGCTGCAGATCATCCCCATGCTGGTGGTCACCCCCCTGACCTTCCTGGGCGGCAGCTTCTATTCGATCAGCATGCTGCCGCCGCTGTGGCAGAAGATCACCCTGTTCAACCCGGTGGTCTATCTGGTCAGCGGCTTCCGCTGGAGCTTCTATGGCGTCTCGGACGTCGGGGTGGGCATCAGCATCGCCGCGACGCTGGGCTTCATGGCGCTTTGCCTGACGGCGATCTGGTGGATCTTCAGGACGGGGTATCGGTTGCGGGCATGAGCCTTCAGCGGGCCTTGCTCGCCCGCCCCCATCGACGTCATGCTGAGTAGCGGCTGAAAGCCGCGTGTCGAAGCACGCAAACCGGGAGCGACCGCGCCTTCATGGCCGCCTGGGTGTACATTCTCGAATGCGCGGACGGCAGTTACTACACCGGCTGCACCACCCACATTGATCAGCGGATTCCGCAGCATCAATCCGGTGAATATGGCGGCTACACCTCGACCCGGCTTCCCGTGAAGGTCGTTCATGTCACCGAGTGCCAGACCGTCCTCGACGCCATCGACGCCGAACGGAAAATCAAACGCTGGAGCCGCGCCAAGAAGCAGGCGCTGATCGACGGTCGCTTTGCCGACCTGCCCGGATTGTCATTGAGCTGATGGCGACGCGGGAGACGCTGACGGGCCAATGCGTCCTTCGACACGCTCGCTGCGCGAGCTACTCAGGATGACGACCTCCTGGGAAGGTCTGAGATGGGGGAGGCTTCCCGCCAAGACCGGTGACGCTGGACGCCAATACCGCTAATCTCGCGCGCCATCGACCGCGAGCAATCCCCCTGTCCAGCCCTCCGCCCGATCCGCGTCTCGAAGCGATCCTGGAGTCGATCTCGGACGCCTTCTATGCGGTCGACCCCGACTGGACCTATTCCATCTTCAACGCCGCCGCCGAGGCCTATTTCGGCATCCCGCGGGACCAGGTTCTCGGGCGCGACATGTGGGATGTCTTCCCGCAGGGGGTCGGCACGCCCTTCGAGACCATCCTTCGCCGGGCGATGGACGAGCGCAAGGGCGCGCAGTTCGAGTCGCCCTCGCGATGGCGGCCGGATCGCACCGTCGAGGTGCGGGTGACGCCTCTGGTCACCGGCGGCATCGGCGTCTCGCTGCACGACGTCACCGCCCGCAAGCGCGCCGAAGAGGCCCGTGAGCTGTTGATACGCGAGGTCGATCACCGCAGCCGCAATATCCTGGCGGTGGTCCAGGCCATTGTGAAGATGACCGAGGGCCCGGATCTCGACAGCTACAAGGAGGCCGTCTTCGGGCGCATCAACGCCCTGGCCCGGGCCCAGGGCGCCCTGGCCGGACAGCGCTGGGAGAATGCGCCGATGCGAGGCCTGCTGGAGGAGGCGATGTTCGCCTTGGCGCCGCCGGAACGCTACGACCTGGACGGCCCCGACATCGCCCTTCGGCCCGACGAGGCCCAGCCGGTCAGCATGATCATTCATGAGCTGGCGACCAACGCCAGCAAGTATGGCGCGCTCAGCGCAGGGGGCGGCAGGGTGGAGATCCGCTGGTCGGTCGAGGGCGGCGCCCGAAGCCTTTGCTGGCGGGAGCGCGGCGGGCCGCCGACGACCCCGCCGGCCGCCGCCGGGTTCGGCTCCCGGCTGATCCGGCAACTGGCCCGGCAGATGGCGGCGGAAATCCTGTTGGACTGGCGGCCGGAAGGGCTGAGCGCCACCCTGACCCTGCCCACCGCCTAGGGCAGGTCGGGGGCCTTGGGGACGGCGGGCGCCGCGGCCGCGGAGTGCTCCTGGCCGAGGTATTGCCGCGCCCGGCCTCGCGGCAGTCCGTGTCCGGTGTCCGGCGGTTCGCCCGCCGCCGGGCGGTCATCCAGCATATGGGCCTTCTTCCACCGTCCCAGGCGGTAGTAGGCGGTCGACAGGATCAGGGCGACGCCGGAGCCGAAGGCGAAGCTCCACCAGACCGCTTCGGCGCCCCAGTCGGGCTCCAGCAGCCAGGCGAAGGGCAGGCGGACCATGACGATCGACAGGGTCAGGATGATCAGCGGCGGCCAGACGTCGCCGGTGGCCCGCACGGTGGCGAACAGGACGATGGTCACGCCGAACGGAATGAAGGTCCAGACGACGATCTGGTTGATGTGGATGGCGATGGCCACGGCGGCGCTGTCTGTCGGCAGGAACAGGCCCAGCACATGGCGGGCGGCGACGTAGAGGACGGCGACCATCGCCCCGGTCAGCAGGATGTTGAAGGCCACGCCGGCCCGGGTGATGCGCTCGACCCGGTCCCAGCGGCCGGCGCCGACGTTCTGGGCGGCCATGGAGGAGACCGCCGCCCCGATGGCCAGGGCCGGCATCTGCACATAGGTCCACAGCTGGGCGGCGACGCCGTAGGCGGCGGCGGTGCGCGAGCCGAAGGAATTGACCAGGCTCATCATGATCAGGGCCGAGGCCGAGATGACGATCATCTGCAACCCCATCGGCAGACCCTTGGCGACCAGGGCGCGAAGCAGCGTCGGATCGGGCTTCAGATAGGCCAGGTCGGGACCGGCCAGCCGCAGCGGATGCTTGCGCAGATACAGCAGGACCAGCAGGGACGAGAGGCTGACGACCTGGGAGATCAGGGTGGCGGTGGCCGCCCCGGCGATGCCCATCTGCGGAAAGGGGCCAAGGCCCAGGATCAGCACCGGGTTGAAACCCATGTCGAGCACCACCGACAGGCCCATGAAGGCGAAGGGGGTGCGGGAGTCCCCCGCGCCTCTCAGCACCGTCATCAGGAAGGTCAGGAAGTTCATGAACGGCAGGCCGAGGAAGATGACCTTCAGATAGGCCGTGGCCAGGGGCAGGGCGTCCGGCGGGGTGCCGAGCAGGTGCAGGATCTGGTCGGTCAGCAGCCATCCGCCCCCGGCGAAGATCACCGAGATGCCGAAGAAGAAGGCGGCGCTGGAGCCCACGACCCGCTTGGCCAGCACCTCGTCGCGGCGGCCCATGGCCTGGCCGACCAGGATGGTGGCGGCCATGCCGACGCCGAAGATCGTGCCCAGCAGCAGGAACAGCACCAGATTGGCGTTGGAGGTGGCGGCCAGCGCCGCCTCGCCGAGAAAGCGGCCGACCCAGACCGCATTGATCGAGGCGTTCAGCGATTGCAGGACGCTGGACCCCAGCACCGGCAGGGCGAAGAGGGCCAGGGTGCGGGCGATCGGCCCCTCGGTGAGCAGGCCCGGCGCTCTGCGGCCGGGCGAAGGGGCGGTTTCGTCCATACCGTCAATTCTAGAGCAGGACCGGAGGAGGGCCACCCCCAAAGACGCCGAACCGTCGGGGCCCGCCCCGATCGCCGGCCGCGCGGCTGTTCAGCACGCCAACGATCGGAGACGACGAACCGAGGTGGGGCTGGCGTTCTTGTTGGCGCGCGTTTGATCCGATTGCCGGTTCCCACCAATCGGAACGCGCTCTAGCCCGTCGCGGACCGGTCCTTCAGGGGAATCCTGCGGGCGACGATCATCCGCTCGCCGTCGATCCGCCGGCCGCCGGCGTTGAGGATTTCCAGATGCACGTGATCGGTGATGCCCGGATAGTGGGCCTGCAGGCTGGCCGCTTCGCCGATGGTCTGTCCCAAGCGCAGGGCCTGGCCGACGGCGACGGTGGGTTCGACATAGAAGGTGCGGACGACATAGCCGAGCGCGGGGTTGCTGATCTCGACGAACTTCAGGCTGCTGTCGCCCGAATAGGCATACCCAATCTTGGTGACAAATCCGCTCATCGGCGCGGCCACGGCCTGATTGGCGGCGGCGGCGTAGTCGACGCCCTCATGGCGACGGGCGCCGCCGTCGCGGGAAGCGCCGAAGGCCCCGAAGCCGAAGCTGTCGTGATCCCGCGGCGCCTGGCCCGTGGGATTGACGAAGTCCGGGGCGCCGTCGCCGTCCAGGTCGACGCCGCGCCAGACGGTGCGCATCACCGGCGCCGCGGCTTCGGTCGGGGGTCTCAGAGCCTTGAACAGTCGGGTGATCGTCGGGGTCCTGGCGGCGACGGCGTTTCCGCCGGCCAGGGCCAGAGCGGCGACCGGCGTGAACATCATGACGAGGCCGACCGCCTGGGGCAGCGCAAGGCGCAGGCCCAAGAGTTTTTTACGCTGCACTGGGAACCAATCTCGGGGAGGCGTGGTGATGTCGCCCCTCTAGGGACCAAATGCGGCGGCGATCGGGCGCCGGACGCCGGAACGCCCGGCCGGCCTCACCGCTGATGCAGCATCGGCATGCCGGCCACCGGACTGCGGGCCTTGAGCACATAGTCGGCGCGGATCGAGCCGATGTAGAGGTCCTTCAGGTCCTCGCCGCCCCAGGTGACGTTGGTCGGGTGGTTGATCAGGGCGCCGGACGGGTCGTGGCAGACCGTCTCGACCGCGCCGGACGGGGTGATGGCCACCACCTTGTTGGCCGCCGGCAGGCAGACCCAGAGGTTGCCCTCGGCGTCCATGCCGACCCCGTCGGTATAGCCCAGGTCATCGTCATGACCGCCGGCGGCCGCGGCCTCGACGACTTCGGACGCGCCCATCAGCCGGCCAAGCTGGGGTCCATAGCGTTCGCCCGCGCCGAGCCAACCGCCGGGCAGCACCTCGAAGCGCATCACGTCCGCCCCGCTGGTCTGGGCGCAGTAGAGCAGGCCGTCGTCGGCGCTGAGCGCCAGGCCGTTGGGAAACTTCAGGCCTTCGGCGACGACGCTGGACGAGCCATCCGGCCGCAGGACGAAGATGAAGCCGTCGGTGCGGCCGTCCAGGGCCTGGGGCCAGGTCTCGGCGTGGGTGGAGTTGGCGCACCAGATGTTCCCGGCCCGGTCGATCACCGGATAGTTGGCGCTGGTCAGTCGCCGGCCCTCGACCTCGGCCAGCAGGGTCTCATGCAGCCCGCTTTCGGGGTCGAACCGCTGCAGCGGCCCGTCCTGGCGGTCATAGATGCCGAAGTTGGCGATCAGGATCCGGCCCTGGGCGTCCATGTTGATGCCGTTGGGCGCCCCGCCCGCCGGACCCAGGCGGGTGAAGCCGCCGTCGGCATGAATCTGCGCCACGGCGCACTGATGATCCGAGGCGAAGATGCGGCCGTCCTTGCCGACTACGACATCCTCCGGCCGGTCGATGCCGACGGCGATCTTCGAAAAGGCGGTGGCGGCGATCCAGGCCATGGGCGGTTCCTCTCCGGGGGGGGGCGCGCCTCTGCGGGCGGTCGATGCAGCTTAAGCCGTTCGCCCGCGGCGGGGAAAGCCGTCTCGTCTACCAGTGCGGCTCGACCGGCCGGCCAAGGAAGGCTTCCTCGATCCGTCGGCGGTGGCCGGGCCGCAGGTCGTCCGGCAGGGCGTCGGGGGCGAACCAGCCGACCCGGGAAATCTCGCCCTGGCTGGTGGCCGGACAGGGCTCCCAGGACGGGCAGAGATAGACCAGCACATGGTCGTTGGGGTGGTGGGCGTGGTTGGAATGGACGCTGAGCAGACGCGCGGGCCCGGTCAGCCGCACCCCGGCCTCTTCCTGAAGTTCCCGCTCCAGCGAGGTCGGCGCCGTCTCCGCCTTCTCCACGCCGCCCCCCGGCAGATACCAGCCGTGGGTGTAGGTGTGCTCGACCAGCAGCACCCTGCCCTCGGCGTCAATGACGATGCCCCGCACGCCCAGGGTCAGGCCGCGCGCCAGCTTGAACCAGGCGAACACGAAGGGGCGGGCGAAGGGTTCGACGCGGCGACGCCAGGACATGGGCCGACGATGGCGCCTCCCCCGCGACACCGCAATCACTTGCCCGCGCGACGCCCCGCCGCTAACACCCGATCAACAGCCTGCAAGGAGTTTTCCATGGTCGCGATCGGCGTCATCGCCCTGTTCATCATCGCCTTCATCGGCCTGAACCTCTACGAATTCGGCCGGATCGACTGAGGCCGATCATTTCTCCGGGCCTACAGCTGACCGGGACCGGCCGGGGGCGCCCGTGAGGGGCGTCGCCCTGGTCACCGGCTCGGCGCGCCGCATCGGCCGCCAGCTGGCGCTGGCCGCGGCCGACGCCGGCTATGACCTGGCCCTGCACCATCGCGCCGCCGCCGGCGAGGCCGAAAGCCTCGCGGGGGTCATCAGCGCACGCGGTCGCCGCGCCGTGGTCCTGTCGGCGGACCTGACGGACGCCGGCGCGCCGCAGAGCCTGATCGAGGCGGCCGGGGCGCTGGGACCGGTGACCCTGCTGGTCAACAACGCCTCCCTGTTCGAGGATGACCGCTTCCAGACCGCCACGGCCGCCTCGCTCGAGGCCCATATGGCCGTCAACCTGACCGCCCCGGTGCTGCTGGCCCAGGCCTTCGCGGCGGCCTTGGCGGACGGCCAGTCCGGCCTTGTGGTCAATCTGCTGGACCAGCGGGTGTGGCGGCCCAATCCCCTGTTCTTCAGCTACAGCCTGTCCCGCGCCGCCCTGTGGCACGCGACCCGGACCATGGCCCTGGCGCTGGCGCCGCGCGTCCGGGTCAACGCCATCGGGCCCGGGCCGACCCTGGCCTCGATCCATCAGGCGCCCGGGGAGTTCGAGGCCGAGGCGGCCGGAACGCCGCTGGGCCGGGCCGTGGATCCAGCCGAGATCGCCGCAGCCCTGCGCTATCTGATTGACGCAACGTCAGTGACTGGCCAGATGATCGCCGTCGACGCGGGCCAGCATCTGGGCTGGCGCACCCCTGATATCGTCGACCCGCAAGCGTGAGGGCCCGATGGCCGCAACCCCGATGACCGTGACTGACTCCAAGGACTCCGCTCCGGCGGCCGGGGAGCCGCGCCTGGACGGCAAGATCGTGGTCAGCAAGATCTTCGTCCACGGCCTCAAGATCGAGGCCGAGGTCGGGGTCTATCCGCATGAGCGGGGCCATACCCAGCCGCTGGTGGTCGATGTCGAGCTGGACGTCGCCTGGGCCGGCGCCGACCGCCTGGCCGACACGGTCAATTACGAGATGGTCGTCGAGGCCGCCCGGGCCGTGGCCGCCGAGGGCCATATCGAACTGGTCGAGCTGTTCGCCGAGCATCTGGCCGCCCGATGCCTGGCCGAGCCCAGGGTCAGCCGCGCCCGCATCCGGGTCGAAAAACCCCTGGCCCTGGCCCCGCACGCGGCGGGGGCCGGGGTCGAGATCACCGTGGTGCGGGGCTGACCGCCGCCGGCCATACAGCCAGGCTGGGGCCATTCCAGCCGGCGACCAGCTGGTCGCTGGAGCCGGGCGTGCTGATCGAACGGCGAGGACGCCGCGAACGCCGCATCGACCTTTCGACCGTGCGGCGCCTGCACCTGACCCCGGCGCGGGGACGACTGGCGGCGGGCGCGGTCCTGGGCCTGCCGCGCGGACAGCTTGGGGTCTTTTCCGGTCAGGCGGTGTCCTTCCGGCCCGGCCCGCCGCCCGAGACCTACGCGCCCTTCATCGCCGCCCTGGCCCGGGCTGTCGCCGAGGCCGCGCCGACCGCCCGCTTCACTGTCCCGGCCGTGGCCACCCAAGGCACCATCGTCGGCGCCGCGGCGCTGCTGGGCGGCGGGGCGCTGGCGCTGGGACTGTTCTCGATCAGCGCCGGCCAGGTCGACATCGGCCTGGCCCTGGCTTCGCGGCTGGCCTTCGTCGCCATTCTGGCCCTGGCCGCCCTGCCCTGGCTGGACCGGCAGGCCGGCCGCTTCGACCCGATGGACATCCCCCGGGCCTTTCTGGGCGGCCCCGCGCCGGCAAGGTGACACCGTATTCATTTGCGGAACGGCCCGGCGATACCGACATTCTTCCCATGCGCCATCCCGGCGCCGGAGCTTTGAAAACCACCATGACCGACAGTGTCACCGTCGCGCGCCCGCATGAAGATCGGGTCGCGCCGGCCGTGATCTACGGCCTGTATCTGTTTGGAGCCTTCTCCGCCCTGATCACCGTCTTCATCGGACTGATCATCGCCTATGCCCAGCGCGGAAACGCCGGCGAGCGGATGGAGACCCACTACACCTTCCTGATCCGCACCTTCTGGCTCAGCATCGGCTGGATCATCATCGGCCTGGCCCTGATCCTGGTCGGCATCCCGCTGTCGCTGGTGCTGGTCGGCATTCCGGTGGTGGTCGCCGGCGGCCTGATCCTCAGCGTGGTCGGCATCTGGTTCATCGCCCGCTGCGCCCTTGGCGCCTACTACCTGGCGCAGGACGAGGCCTATCCGCGGCCGATGAGCTGGCTGTTTTAGAGGCAGAAAGACCGTCCGGCGCCCGCCGGACGGTCTTACACCGCCGCCCGGCGCCCCCTGACGGTTGAGCCGCTTTGACGGCGAGGCCGCGGACCTGAACCTTTCCGCCGGTCAGGGACGGGGAGACTTAACCATGGTCGCGAGACTGATCGGGCTATTGCTGGGGCTGCTGATCGCCGCCGCCGGCTGGATGATCGTGCGCCCGCTGGGCGACGTGGGACCAACCCTGCCCCGGATCGACCTGGCCCAGTTCGAGGACCTGCGCGCCCTGATCGGCTGGGGAGCCCTGGGCCTCGGCGCCCTGGCCCTGGTGGTCAATCTGACGCCGGGAGGCCGCAAGCGGGCCCGTCGCGCGGCGCCCGCCGTCGGGTTCGGCGCCCCGATCACCTTTGCCGACGATCCGCCGGCGGCGACTCCCGTCGCCCGGCCCGCCCCCAAACCGACGGCCGAAGCCCCCCTGACCCTGGCGCCGGCGCCCGCCCCGGTTCGCAACGACCTGCCGCCGGTGGCGCCGGGTCCCGACCCCTCCGGTCCGCCCCAGGAAACCTTCGGCCAGCTTCGCGCCGTTCTGCGCGGCAAGGTGCGGGCCGAGGCCTGGAGCGAGGCCGGCGACATCCTGGCCCGTCTGCCGGCCCTGGCCCTGACCCATCACGACCGCATGGCCGCCGCTCAGGACCTGGGCGACTTCTGCCGGGGACAGGGCCGCATCGAGGACGCCGCCGAGGCCTATGGCCAGGCCCTGTCCTACGCCCGCCTGCTGCATGAGATCGAACCGCGCGATCCGGTCGCCGCCGCCGATCTGGCCGGGGCCCTGATCAATGTCGGCGACATGGCCTGCGACGAGGGCCGGGTCGACGCAGGCCTCGGCGCCTATGAGGAGGCGGTCGTCCTGCGTCGCCGTCTGGTCGCCGACCAGGGCGGGCGGCGCCTTGATCGGCGCGCCCTCAGCATCGCGCTCGAACGACTCGCCGACGCCCGCGAGGATCGCGGCCACCGGGTCCGGGCGCTGGATCTGTATCGTGAAAGCCTCGAGCTGGCCGGAACCTTGGCCGCCGAGGACCCGCAGCGCTACGGCGCGGAACTGCAGGGCACGCGGACCCGTCTCAGCGAGCTCGAGGCGCGCCTGTCGGTCTGACCGGCCGGACCCGCGTCAGCCGCTGGTGATCAGGAAATGGGCCCGCAGGGCGGCGATCGGCTGGGCCCGCTGTTCCTGCCAGGCCTCGACATGGACATTGGCGATGCGTCGGCCGACCTTCTTGATGTCGGCCCGTGCGTAGGTGGTCAGGGGCCGGCCCGAGCGCAGATACTCCACCGAGACATCGATCACGCGCGGCTGGCGCTCGCCGCCGTCCTTGATCGAGAGCTGGGCGAGGGCGGTCATCTCCATGAAGGCGCCCAGCACCCCGCCGTGGATGGCCGGCAGCACCGGATTGCCGATGATGTGCTCGCCGAAGGGCAGGATCATGGTCATCTCGTCGCCGGCCAGTTCGGCGCGCACCCCCAGGAAGCGGGCGTAGGGAATGCGCTGCAGCATCGCCTGCAGGCGGTCGTCGGCGGCGCTCATCGCGCCTCTCCCGTCGGCCGGCCCTTGCCGCCGGAGGGCCGGGCGGCGCTGGAGTCGAGCATGAAGGCGGCCTGGGCGGCGGCGACCGGATCATCCGGCGTCTCGTCGTAGGCGACCGCCCTGACGAAGGCGACCGAGCGGGTCACCTTGTAGCATTCAGCCCGGGCGAAGATCGGCTTGTGCGGCGTGGCCGCGCGCATGTAGTCGATGCGCAGGTCCAGGGTGGCGATGATCTTGAACTCGGTCATCGCCAGATGCACCGCCGAGCCGCAGCAGTGATCCAGCAGGGTGGTGACCACCCCGCCGGCAATCACGCCGGTGTCCGGGTCGCCGACCATGATGTCCTTGTAGGGCGCCTTCATGATCGCCGCGCGCCCGTCCATGCTGACCAGCTCGAAGCCCATTTCGCGGGCATGGGGACTGCCCTGGCTCATTCCCTGGGCCATGTTGGCCATGATATCGCTTCGGTCGCTCATCCCCCGGTCATACGGGCCAAATCTCGCCTGATCCAGAGGCTGCGCTATATCGAGCCGGGAGCCTTTGAGGCCCTCGAACGCTGGAGCCGATGTGATCAGGCCCGAACAGCTTCTCTGTCCCACCCCGGCGGGCCTCTACTGTCCGCCCGGGGACTTCTATGTCGATCCCGTTCGCCCGGTGGCGCGGGCGGTGATCACTCATGGCCATGCCGACCACGCCCGCTCGGGCCACGGCGCCGTCCTGGCGACGCCGGAAACCCTGGCCATCATGGACGTCCGCTATGGCGAGGCCTTCACCGAAAGCCGCCAGGCCTCGCCCTATGGGCAGGTGACCGAGCAGGACGGCGTCCAGATCAGTCTGGCGCCCGCCGGTCATGTGCTGGGGTCGGCCCAGGCGGTGGTGCGCTGGAAGGGCCTGACCATGGTGGTCAGCGGCGACTACAAGCGCCGGCGCGACCCGACCTGCGCCGGGTTCGAGCCCGTACCCTGCGATGTCTTCATCACCGAGGCGACCTTCGGCCTGCCGGTCTTTCGCCATCCCAACGACGCCGGCGAGGTGGCCAAGGTGCTGGCCAGCGTCGCCCAGTTCCCGGATCGGGCCCATCTGCTGGGAGCCTACGCCCTGGGCAAGGCCCAGCGGGTGATCCGCCTGCTGCGCGAGGGCGGCTGGGACCGGACCATCTATGTGCATGGCGCCATGGAGCGGCTGAACGGTCTCTATGCGGATTTCAGCGTCGATCTTGGACCCCTGGCGCCGGCCACGGAAGAGAAGGGCCGCGACTTCGCCGGCGAGATCATCGTCTGCCCGCCTTCGGCCATGGCCGACCGCTGGAGCCGGCGGTTCGCCGAACCGGTCAGCGCCTTCTGTTCGGGCTGGATGAGCGTCCGGGCCCGCGCCCGCCAGCGCGGCGTCGAACTGCCGCTGATCATCAGCGATCACGCCGACTGGGATGAACTGACCGCCACCCTGGCTGAGCTGTCGCCGGGCGAGGTGTGGATCACCCACGGCCGGGAAGAGGGACTGCTGCGGTGGTGCGAACTGCGCAACCAGCCGGCCCGGGCCCTGGCGCTGGTCGGATACGAGGAAGACGAAGAGGAATAGCCGAGCCGGCGAAATAGTGATCTGTTGCCGGAACGGAGGGGGAGCTCCCATGGCAAGACGACAGGCCCAGCCCTATCGCCGTCTCGACGCGGACATGGTGGCGTCCACGGCCGTCAAGCTGGCCGACCGGGTCGCCGAGCGCTTTCCCGAGGCCGGACTGGCCGGGGTCGCCGCCGAACTGGCGCGCAACGCCGCCGCGGCCGGCAAGCAGGCCCGCGCCCTGACCCGGCCCTACTATGGCCTGCGCATCCTGGTCCTGCTGGTCGTGGCGGCCGGTCTGGGCGGTCAGGTCTGGGGAGCGATGAGCATCGACTGGTCCAGCCTGCTGGACGGGCCGGGACATGACGTCGTCAACCTGACCCCGGTGATCGAGTCGGCGGTGAACCTGCTGGTGCTGATGTTCGCCGGCGCCTGGTTCCTGCTGACCCTGGAGGAGCGCCTGCGCCGCGCCCGGGTCCAGCACTGGCTGCACCAGCTGCGCGCCTTCGCCCATGTCGTCGACATGCACCAGCTGACCAAGGACCCGACCGTGATCCTGGCCAGCGGCCCCAAGACCCGGTCCTCGCCGGAGCGGACCATGAGCCGGTTCGAGTTGACCCGCTATCTGGAATACTGCGCCGAGATGCTGGCCCTGACCGGCAAGCTGGCGGCGGTGATGGCCGGCGAAAGCAGCGACCACGTGATCATCGCCGGGGCCAGCGACGTGGAAAATCTCTGCACCGACCTGGGCCGCAAGGTCTGGCAGAAGATCATGATCCTCGGCGAACTGGACGAGCGAGCCTAGAGCAGCGCGATTTGATGGATCAAACCGCGCTGCTCTAGAGTCTTTCTTGGCCGCGCGTTTTGATCCGGTTACCGGTTCCCACTCATCGGAACGCGCCTAGACCGCCCCCACAGCGCTCCAGACCGCCTCGACGCCGCCGCTGGCGATCAGTTCCCGCGCCCTGTCCGACGGGCTGGGGCGGCATTTGCCCCACTGCATGTGCGGCGTGTCGGGATGGGTCCAGTCGCCGCCCCAGTTGCAGCCGTGCTGCTTGAACACCGCCGCCACATCGGCGAACCAGCGCTCGTTAGCGGCGCGGTCCTTGCCGAAGGGCTCATAGCCCCGGGTCTGGTGGATGACGTCCACCGCCAGGCCGTAGCCGTGCCAGCTGGTCAGGGCCGTCGGGGCGTTGGTGACCCGGTTTCCCGGCCGGGTGCGGCCCTGGGCGTAGAGCCAGGCCTGCCGGGCGTTGCTGCGAAAGCCTTCGTTGACCTTGGCGTCGAGTCCCGCGGCCTTGCAGGCGGCCAGGGCGTCGGTCACCGATTGTCTGAACCGGGGCGCCAGCAGCGACAGATCGCGGTTGGCGACGCTGACATCGGTCACAGCACTTCTCCATCGTTGGTGAAGCCGGCCTTCCACTGCTCCGGCTCGAAACCGGCGACCGGCAGGGGCGGCGCCGGCGATGGCGGCGCTAGCGCCTTTCCGGGGTCGACCAGCTTGAGAAGGGTCGTCTGGTCGCCGGCAGGCGGCGCCGCCGACGGCTGCCGGTCCTCGGAGCCTTCCTCGCGGCTCTTCTCCCGTGGCTTCACCGTCGAGCGGATGACCATGACCTTGTTGAGGATGTCGAACCAGAAGGGCGCGCCCAGGGAGATCGCCGCCGCGGTGATCAACCAGCCGAACAGCAGGCCGAGGCCGTTGTAGGGGACCGTCTGGCGGCAGACATCGCCGTCGCCCGGCGTCTTGCAGCCCTGCGGGCCAGGCACCGGCATGCGGAACCCGGCGATGGTCTGGCCCTCGGCATAACGCCAGCCGATTGGATAGCCGATATCCGTCAGGTCCTTTTTCAGGGCGCCGAGCTTTTCGGCCGTATCGCCGTCCGGGGCCGGGGGCTGGCCCGCGTCAGCCACTTTCTCCGCGCGGGCGGCGGCCGCGTCGCGCAGGAGCGGATCATTGACCAGCCGCCCGGCCACGGTGACGGCGTCGAGATTGAAGGCCACGGCGATCAGCAGGCCGATGGCCAGCAGCCAGGCCTGGGTGCGCCGCTTGTAGGCCCCCGACACCCGATCCATGCTGCCGTTGAACCAGGCCTCGAGATTGGTCTTCACCTTCGAGAATTCACCCTCGGCGTTGTCGATGGCCGACAGAACGGCGCGCTGCAGCCGGGGGCTTGGCAGGCCGGCGGCGCGCTGGCGCAAGAGATCGAGGGTCAGGGGCTCGGCGCTGACCGGATAGGGCCAGGAGGCGCTGGCCCGGCCGACCAGATCGATCATCGCCGTGGCGAACAGGCCGGCGGGGATATAGGTCGGCAGGGCTCGCCGTGCGCCCAGCGGCATCTCGAACCCGACCTTGTCGGTGACCAGAGGGTTGTCGGTCTTCAGCCATCGGCGAAACAGGCCCGCGCTTTTCAGCCGGGAGGGATCGTACTGGCCCCGGAACAGCGAGAAGATATGGGCGTGGTCGAAAAACGACTGCGCCATGGCGAGGCCCCGGGGATCGTCGAGCAATTCGCGAATTCCGCGCTCCAGATCCATGGCGCGGGTTTTCAGCAGCGCCTCGATCAACTCGCGAACCGCGGTCGCCATCAGGCTGGCGAGCAGGAAAAACAGGATCAGCCCGAGGCCGACCTCCAACACGTCCGAATTGAACATGACCCTGGGTCCCCACAGTCTTGTGAGAACACTGTTCGCCCGCTACGGACGAAAGTCAACTTCAAGATGTTGCGCAACCTTGGCCTGATTTCAGGCGGCCGGCTTTTCCCGTCGGCGCAGCCGGGCCAGCCGTCGCAGGCGTCGCCAGAACCGGGTCTTTTCCGGCTCCGGATAGGGCTGCAGGTTCTTCAGGAACTCCTCGGCGCAGGCCCGCCAGGAGAAGCCCTCGGCGAATTTGCGCACGACCTGGCGGTCGAGATCGAGGCCGGCGATACAGGCCTCCTTCAGGCCCTCGGTCCGGCCCTCGGCCAGGACCCCGGCGTTCGATCCGGGAATGATGTCGATCGGGCCCGGCGCCGAAAAGGCGGCCACCGGGGTGCCGGCCGACATCGCCTCCAGGATGACCAGGCCGAAGGTGTCGGTCAGGGAGGGGAAGACGAAGACGTCGGCGCAGGCGAAATAGGCCGCCAGTTCCTCGCCGAACTTGGCCCCGGCGAACACCACTTCCGGATATCTGGCGGCCAGTTCCTCGCGTTGCGGGCCGTCGCCGACCACCACCTTGGTGCCCGGCAGGTCGAGGCAGGCGAAGGCCTCGATGTTCTTTTCCACCGCCACCCGGCCGACATTGAGGAAGATCGGCCGCTTGAGGTCCTTGAAGATGTCCGGCGTGCGGCGATCGGGATGGAAGATGTCGGTATCGACCCCGCGCGACCAGGCCGAGATGTTGCGGAAGCCGTGGGCCTCCAGCTCGTCGCGCATGGTCGGGGTCGCCACCATCAGCCGGCCGGACGGCTTGTGGAACCACTTCATGTAGGCGTAGCCGGCGGCCAGCGGCAACGGCAGCCGGGCCGAGACATATTCCGGAAAGCGGGTGTGGTAGCTGGTGGTGAAGGGCAGCTTCCATTCCAGGCAGACCCGGCGGGCGGCCAGGCCGAGCGTGCCCTCGGTGGCGATATGGATGGCTTCCGGCTCGAAGGCCTTGAACCGCTCGCGCACCGCCTCGTCGGCGCCGATGGCCAGGCGGATCTCCGAATAGGTCGGCAGGGGAATGGTCTTGAACTGGTCGGGACTGATCACCTCGACCTCGTGGCCCATGGCCCGCAGTTCGGCGATCACCCGGGTGAGGGTGCGGACAACGCCGTTGACCTGGGGCTCCCAGGCGTCAGTCGCCAACAGGATTCGCATCAGGCGCCCAGAACTTCCAGGTCGCCGGTCTCGGGAACGGATTCGCGCATGGTGCGGTGGATCATGGACCAGGACCGCTCCTTCGCCCACTCAATGATCTGCAGACGGCCGTCAAAATCCTCGGCGAGCGCTGTGCAGCTCTCAACCCAGTCGCCGTCGTTGATATAGAGGATGTCGCCGATCTTGCGCATTTCCGCCTTGTGGATGTGGCCGCAGATCACCCCGTCCGCGCCGCGCCGACGGGCTTCCTCGGCCACGGCTTCCTCGAATTTCTCGATGAATTGCAAAGCGTTCTTCACCTTGACCTTCAGGAAAGCAGACAGGCTCCAGTAGCCCAGACCCATCCGGCGCCGGGCGCGGTTGAGCAGGGTGTTCAGCATCAGGAGGGTTCTATAGGACCAATCTCCCAGGAAGGCGAGCCAGCGGGCGTGCTGCACCACCCCGTCAAATTCGTCGCCATGGGTGACCAGGAAGCGGCGACCGTCGGCGGTCTCGTGCAGGCAGTCGCGGGCGACCACGACGCCGCCGAAATGGACGCCGCAGAAGTCGCGCCCGAACTCGTCATGATTGCCGGGAATGTAGGTGACGACGGTGCCCTTGCGGGCCATGCGCAGGATCTTCTGCACCACGTCGTTATGGGCCTGGGGCCAGAACCAGCCCCCCTTCAGCTTCCAGCCATCAACGATGTCGCCGACCAGATAGAGGTGCTCGCATTCGACGTGGCGGATGAAGTCGAGCAGCAGTTCCGCCTGACAGCCGCGGGTGCCCAGATGGATGTCGGAGATGAACAGGCTGCGGTAGCGCCGGACTGCCGTTTCTGTGGTCATGCTCCGCCCCCGGAAATGGCCGCGATCGCACAGCCGCTAGGCTGATTGCATGTCAGTCTCGTGAATCGACGCTTTCGCCGCTATTGTGCGTTGCGGCATGAACAGCGGAACCCTAGATCGCTAGCCATGGAACTGTTGCGTAAAGACCGGGATACGCCCAAGTCACGGCGAACCCGGGCCCGTATTCTCGATGAGGCGATCAGAGTCATCGCCAGCCAGGGCTATGGCGCTGCGACCAACGCCGCCGTGGCCGAGGCCGCGGCCATTACGCGCGGCGCGATGCTGTATCATTTCCCGACCCGCGAGGATCTGCTGCAGGGGGTGATCGGCCACCTTCAGGCTGAGCGCGCCGAGCTGTTCCGCCGCGCCGCCGAGGACCTTCCGCCCGGGGCGGATGTCACCGAACACGCCATCGACAGCTACTGGGAGCTGCTACGCCATCCGGCCTTCACCGCCTTCATGGAGCTGGAGGTGGCGGCCCGCACCGATCAGGCCGTCGCCGCGATGATCGCCCCGGCCCGCGCCGAATTCGATCGCGCCCAGATCGGCGACCACTTCCTGAAGATGCTGCACGCTGGCGCCGGGCCGCGCTTCCAGGCCAGCCGCGACCTCGCCCGCTTCATGCTGGAGGGTCTGGCCCGGGCCGATCTGACCTATGATGGCGACGCCCGCATCGAACGACTGCTGACCGTGATCAAGCGGGCCACCCACATGCTCAACCGCAAGGGCGGCGTCACCGAGCTGTGGCCCGAATAGCGGCGTCGCCTGGAGCATAGCGCCAGATTCTCGTTGTCGCTTGTTTGGTCCGATTGCCGGTTCCCACCAATCGGAACAGGCTCAGCCCGGCAGCCGGATCACCGCCTTCAGCCCGCCAAGGGTCGAGCGACTGAGAAACACCTCGCCGCCGTGCCCCCGGGCGACATCCCGGGCGATGGCCAGGCCAAGACCGACGCCCTTGCGGTTCTGATTGCGGGAATCGTCGAGCCGGCTGAACGGCTTGAACGCTTCTTCGTGCTTGTCAGCGGGAATGCCGGGCCCATCGTCATCGACGGCGATCTCCAGCCCCCCGGCCGACGGGCGGCTGCCGGTGACCCGGACCCGGTCAGCATGGCCGGCGGCGTTGGCCACCAGATTGTCCACCGCCCGTTTCAGGGCGTTCGGCCTCACCTCTCCGGTCAGGCCCGCATCCACGGCCAGCTCCACCGTCGCGCCAGCCCGCCGGGCGTCATCGCAGATCAGGGTCAGCAGGCCGGCGACATCGGTGAACTCCACCGCCTCGCCCCCCTCGCCCCGGGCGAATTCGAGGTATTCGTCGATCATGTGCTCCATCTCGGCCAGATCGCGCTTGATCGCCTCGGTCCGGTCGGAGGGCTCGGCCAGGGCCATTTCCAGCTTCAGCCTGGTCAGGGGGGTTCGCAGATCATGGCTGACGCTGGCCAGGAGAACGGTCCGTTGCTCGATGTGCCTCTGGATGCGGGCCTTCATAGACAGGAAGGCCTGGGCCGCCTGCCGCACCTCGCGGGCGCCGTAGGGCTTGAACGGCTCCGGCCCCTCGATCCCGCGTCCGAAGGCGTCGGCCGCCGCCGCCAGCCGCTCGATGGCGCGCACCTGATTGCGGATGAACAGGATGGCGATGGCGGTCAAGAGCAGGGTCGCCACCGCCATCCACAGGATGAAGATCGGCGCCGAGGTGGCGAAGGCCCGCTCGCGCGGCGCATAGATCTTCAGCACGCCGTCCGAGGCCAGGACGCGAATGCCGATCCAGCTGTTGTAGCTGCGGTTGTCGACCCAGAAGGGTGCGTCCAGCCGCCGTTCGAGGGCGGCGTTGAGGGCGCGGTCCTCAGGCGCGAACAGGGCGCTGGGCCGCCGCTCCGGCACGGTCTTGCCGGGCACCAGCTTGACCGACAGCGACAGGGTCTTCTCCGCCCGCTCGGCCAGGCGCGCCAGATTGGCCGGGCCGGGGTTGGCCTCGTGGGTCTGGGCGATCCAGGCCACGTCGCCGGCCAGGCCGTCGCTCAGGCCGCTGGTGACGGTCTGCCAGTGCTGATCGAAGAAAATCCAGGTCACGACCCCCTGCATGATGGCCACCGGCAGGACGATGATCAGCAGGGTGCGGGCGAACAGCGACTGCGGCAGCCAGCGTTTCAGACCGCGCGGCACCAGCATGCGCAGGGGGCGAATCTTCATGCCGTCCCGCCCGGAGAGATCTCGGCGCCCATCAGTCCGGCGCCAGCAGATAGCCGACGCCGCGCACCGTCTGCAGATAGCGCGGCGTCTTGGGGTCGTCCTCGATCTTGCGACGCAGGCGGGTGACCTGCACATCGACCGCCCGGCCCGCCGCGTCGGCGTCGTCGCGGGCCAGGGTGTAGCGATCGATCGGGGCGTGCGGCGCCTTGGCCAGGGTGCGCAGCAGGTCCACCTCGGCCTCGGTCAGCCGGACCGGGGCGCCGTCCCGGGTCAACTCGCCGCGCACCGGGTCGAACCGGCAGCGGCCGAGCGACAGGGGCCCCGCGTCGCTCGGCCTCGGTCCCGCCCGGCGCAGGATCGCCTCGATGCGCAGCAGCAGCTCCTGCGGTTCGAAGGGCTTGGCCAGATAGTCGTCGACCCCGGCCGACAGACCCTCGATCCGGTCACTGGTCTCGCCGCGGGCGGTGAGCATCAGGATCGCCGCCTTGCCCGTCGGTCCCGGCGTGGTCCGCAGGCGGCGGGCGAAGCTGAGGCCGTCCTCGCCGGGCATCATCACGTCCAGGATCACCAGGTCAAAATCGAGTGTGTCCAGCAGGCGGCCGGCGCTCTCGGCGCTGGCGGCCGTGGTCACCCGGAAGCCGGCGCGATTGAGAAACTGCTTGAGCAGGTCGCGGATGCGATCGTCGTCATCGACGACCAGCAGGTGACGATCGGTCATGGGTCCTCCCGGCGAACACCAAGACGCGGTCCGGCCAGCGAGGCGAGAATGCGCCGCGCCGAGGCCACGCCGTCAAGCCCCGCGTCGCGATAGGCCTGCCCGACCATGGCCCGCAACCGCTCGGCGATGCGGGCTTCGAAGACCAGACCCGCCTCGGTCAGCCGGGCGGGCCGACGGCGGCTGTCCAGATCGCCCTGATCCTTCTCGGCCAGACCCCTGCTCTCCAGATCGGCCAAGGTGCGGCTGGCCGCCTGTTTGCTGAGGCCGGTCAACCGGGCGATTTCCTTGACTCCGGCCCCCGGCCGCCGCCGCAACAGGAAGGCGGCCCGCCAGTGTGAACGGCCCAGGCCTGAGGGCTCGGCCGCCATGGCCGCGTCGACGGCGGTCCAGAGTCCGGTCTCGGCCAGGAGCATCAGCTCCAGCCCCAGGTCCAGCTCGCCCTCACTGAGGATCAGGCGGGGATCGGCCGGCGCTTTCATGATATGGGCCTCGTCGGTTTGACTTGCGCCCCCGGCGGGGCGCGGGTGTAGACTGGAGATGTAAAGGAGAAATCTACCCGATGTCCCTCGTTCCCTTCGATGATCGTGACGGCTGGATCTGGCTGGACGGGCAGTTTGTGCCCTGGCGCGATGCGAAGGTGCACGTACTGACCCATGGCCTGCACTACGCCTCCGCCGTGTTCGAGGGCGAGCGCATGTATGGCGGGGAGATTTTTGAGCTGACGGCCCATACCGAGCGCTTGTTCAAGTCGGCCGAAATCCTTGATTTCAAAATCCCCTTCACGGTGGCCGAGATCGATGAGGCCTGCAAGGCGACCTGCGCGAAGAACGGCCTGACCGACTGCTATGTGCGGCCCATCGCCTGGCGCGGCAGCGAGATGATCGGGGTGTCGGCCCAGCAGACGAAGATCCATGTGGCCATCGCCGCCTGGGAATGGCCCAGCTATTTCGACCCCGAGCAGAAGCGCAAGGGCATCCGGCTGGCCCATGCCGTCTATCGTCGGCCCTCGCCGCAGACAGCCCCGACCAACGCCAAGGCGGTCGGCCTCTACATGATCTGCACCATTTCCAAGCATGCGGCGGAACGCGACGGCTACGCCGACGCCCTGATGCTCGACTACCGCGGCTATATCGCCGAGGCGACCGGCGCCAACATCTTCCTGATCCGCGATGGCGTCATCCATACGCCGACGCCCGACTGCTTTCTGGACGGCATTACCCGCCGCACGGTGATGCGCCTGGCCAGGGAGCGGGGCTACGAGATCAACGAACGCCACATCCCGGCCGAGGAACTGGGGAGCTTTTCGGAGGTCTTCATTGTCGGCACCGCGGCCGAGGTCACCCCGGTGGCCGAGATCGGCGAGCATCGTTTCACGCCGGGGCCCATTTCGCTGGGCCTGATGGAAGCCTACGCCGCCCTGGTGCGGCGCGAGACCGTGATGGCCTAAACCGGCGGACTGTTCCTCCTTCGCGGGACGGAGGGACAGTCGCCGAAGCGTCGACCGGCCGGCAATCCCTGATTACATGGCCGTAACATCATGACATTGAGGTTAATCTCTTAAATCGGTGTCATGACGCCGACTTAACAAGCCTTTTCGAATGCTCGCGAGTATTCATCTGGACATCGGATCGCAGGGACGCGGTCCACAGCAACCAGAGGGACAACTCAGATGACCGTTCGTATTTCCAACTTCGCCAGCCTGCTTCTCGCGGCTCTCCCCATCGTCGCCATGCTGGGCGTCGCCCAGATGGAAACCGCCGCGCGCGCCTTCGGCCTGTGAACCGGCGCGCCGGGCTCCACCGGGTTTAAGCGCTCCCCCCAGAAAACCCGGTGGAGCCGATGCGCTCCCTTGATGCAGACGACAGAGGCGCCCTCCGGGGCGCCTTTTTCGTGGGCGATGGTCAGGCTACATAGCCTTTATGATCGCACCCGGCCCCACCCTCGAAACCGCCCGCTTGATCCTGCGCCCGACGGCGATGGAGGACTTCGATGGCTGGGCCGAGCTGATGGCCGACGAGGAGAACTCCGGCTTCATCGGCGGCCCCCAGGAGCGCCCCGCCGCCTGGCGGGGGTTGATGAGCATGGCCGGGGCCTGGACCCTGACCGGGTATGCCATGTTCAGCGTGCTGGAGAAGGAAAGCGGCGAATGGCTGGGCCGGATCGGCCCCTGGGTTCCCGAGGGCTGGCCCGGCACCGAAGTGGGCTGGGCCCTTCTCAAGAAGGCGTGGGGCAAGGGCTATGCGGTCGAGGCCGCCGAGGCGACCATCGACTGGGCGTTCGACACCCTGGGCTGGACCGAGGTGATCCACACCATCGACCCGGCCAATACCGCAAGCCAGGTCGTGGCCAGACGTCTGGGCTCGACCAACTGGGGGCCGAGCAAACTGCCGCCGCCCTTCGAGGACAAGCCGGTGGACGCCTGGGGCCAGACCCGCGAGCAGTGGAAGGCGCGGGTTCGGTAGCACCGCTCCCCTTCATGGGGGGTGGACGTGCGACGGCGGTGACTAGGCCCAGGCGCCGTAGGGATCGACGAACGGCTTGCCGAGCGCCTCTGCCACCGCCGGGTGGGTCAGTTGGCCCTTCAGCACATTGAGGCCCTTGGCCAGATGCCTGTCCCGCTTCAGCGCGTCCAGGCCGTGGTCGGCCAGGGCCAGGCCGAAGGGCAGGGTCGCATGGACCAGGGCCTCGGAACTGGTGCGCGGGGCGGCGCCCGGCATGTTGGCGACGCAATAGTGGACCACGCCGTCGACGGTGTAGGTCGGCTCGGCGTGGGTGGTCGGGTGGCTGGTCTCGAAACAGCCGCCCTGGTCGATGGAGACGTCGACCAGCACGCTGCCCGGCTTCATCCGGGGCAGGTCGGTCCGCTTGATCAGCTTGGGCGCGGCGGCGCCGGCGGTCAGCACCGCGCCGATCACCACGTCGGCCTTCAGGATCTCTTCCTCAATGGCGTCGAGGGTCGAGTAGCGCGTCAGGACCCGGCCCATGAAGATGTCGTCAAGTTCGCGCATCCGGGGGATGGAGCGTTCCAGCACCACCACCTCGGCGTTGAGGCCCATGGCCATGCGGGCGGCGTTCATGCCGACAACGCCGCCGCCGAGCACGGCGACGCGGGCGGGGGGCACGCCGGGGACGCCGCAGAGCAGGAGGCCCATGCCGCCATTGTGCTTGAGCAGGGTCTCGGCGGCGGAGAAGACGGCGATACGGCCGGCGACCTCGCTCATCGGCGCCAGCAGCGGCAGACCGCCCTTGGCGTCAGTCACGGTCTCATAGGCGATGGCGGCGCAGCCGGAGTTGATCAGGCCTTCGGTCTGGGCCGGATCGGGCGCCAGATGCAGATAGGTGAACAGGATGTGGCGCGGCTCGAGGCGCTCCCACTCGACCTTCTGGGGTTCCTTGACCTTGACGATCATGTCAGCGCCGGCGAACACCGCCGCGGCGTCTGGAGCGATGGTCGCGCCCGCCTTGACGTAGGCCTCGTCGGGGTAGCCCGCGCCGGCGCCTGCCGTGGTCTCGACCAGCACCTGGTGGCCCCGGGCCACATACTCGCGCACGGCGGTGGGCGGCAGCCCCACGCGGTGTTCGCCAGGTTTGATCTCCTTGGGCACGCCAACGCGCATGAGCTTTCCTCCACTGGGCCGGTTTCAGGGGCGTTTGCCCCCGCAATGTGGCGAGGTCAAGGACGAGCGTTGCGTTGAGAGATGCGCAGCCCCTGAACTGGGCGGACTGGAGGTCGGGGCCGGGCGACCGCTTGCGATCCTCCCGGCCCCGCTGGAGTCGTCCCCCCGGACGGGGTCGTCACGGGTTTCGCCTTGATCGCCCGGCTCCCCGCAAAGGGACCAATCCGGCGATCCACCCTCAGAATAGACGGTCGGCCGCTGCCGGCGACCTGCAATTGGGGGGTCGGCGCGCGCCCTTTTGCGACCCGGGCCCTCGCCTCATACGGGAGTCTTTGAGCGCGCTCATTGACCACTGTTCCGGCTTTGCCGCACACTCCCCGAACGCGTGCTTGAATGGGGAGGCGGCCTATGGCGCCGAGCGACGACACCACTGGCGAGACCGGTCCGGAAACCCCGCCTCCCGCCGCCGCGCCGTCGTCTCCATCCTGGCGCTCGCGCCTGAGACTGCCCGAGCGGGTCAGGATGCCGAAGGGCCTGAGCCCGACCATCGCCATCGTCGCGGCGGCCGCCCTGGCGCTGGGTTTCGGCGGCGGCTATGTGACCGCGAACGGCGGCTTCTTCGGCGGCGGAAAGAGCAGCGGTTCGGTGGCCACCGTCGACGCCGACGGCCGCACCCCCGGCGCCCTGCCCTGGAACCTGTTCGGCAAGCCCCGCGCCGCGGGAGCGCCCCGGCGCGGCATTCCCAAACCCGATGGTTTCGCCGTCTGGCGCACCCGCCTGGACACCAGCGCCGAACAGCCCAAGGCCTGTATCGAACTGTCCAAGCCGCTGGACGCGTCCAAGTCCTATTCCGACTTCGTGCTGGTCTCGCCGGATCTGGGCGGGACCCCCGCGGTCAGCGTCAACCCGAAGAACAGTTCCGAGCTGTGCATCGCCGGCATGGGCTTCACCGACCGCCGCGTGACGCTGCTCAAGGGCCTGCCCGGCAAGGGCGACCAGAAGCTGGCCGCCAACGCCGACGTCGACTTCACTTTTGGCGAGAAGCCGCCTTACGTCGGCTTCGCCGGCAATGGCGTGATCCTGCCGCGCGAGGACAGCGACGGGGTCGGCATCGAGACGGTCAACGTCTCGCGCCTGGCCATCGAGGTCTGGCGCGTCTCGGACCGCAACCTGGTCCGCAAGTCGATCAGCGCGCCTGATCCCACCGGAGAGGGCGACTGGCCCGGCGACTATGGCGACGACAGCCCCGACGACGAGGGGCGCATTGTCTGGAAGGGCGATGTGGCGGTGCGCGGCGGCACGGGCGAACGGGTCACCACCGTGTTCCCGCTGGGCGCGGTGCTCAAGGAAATGAAGGCCGGCGGCTATGTGATCAAGGCCCGCGACGCCTCCGCCGGGGTCAAGACCGATGACGAGGACGAGGGCGTGCAGCCGGCCCAGGCCCGCCGCTGGATCATGTTCACCGACATGGCCATGGCCGGATACGACGGCGCCGAGAGCCTGGACGTCGTGGTCCGCTCCCTGAAGAGTGCCCGCACCATGAGCGGCGTTCGCGTCGCCTTGGTGGCCCGCAACGGCGAGGATCTGGCCGAGGCGCGCACCGACGACCAGGGCCGGGTGCGGTTCCTGCGTCCGCTGCTGATGGGCGAGAACGCCCTCAAGCCGAAGATGGTCATGGCTTATGGCCAGCAGGGCGACCTGGCGGTCCTCGACCTCGACCGCTCGCCCGTCGATCTGTCCAACCAGGGGGTTGGCGGCCGCAACGGCCCCTCGCCCGACGCCGACGAGACCGGCGGCCGGGTCGCCGGGACCGAGATCGACGGCTACCTCTATGCCGATCGCGGCATCTATCGCCCCGGCGAGACGGTGCATCTGACCGCCCTGGTTCGCGACCTGCAGTCGCGGGCGGTCAAGGATCGCAAGGGCGAGATCGTCGTGCGCCGTCCGTCCGGCGTCGAGTTCAAGCGCTATGCCTTTGACAGCGCGCCCGGCGGCGCCCTGACCCGGGACGTGGCCCTGCCCAAGAGCTCGCCGCGCGGCCGCTGGACCGCGAAGCTGGAGATCGAGGGCCTCGACAAGGCCGCCGGGGAACTGAGCTTCTCGGTCGAGGACTTCGCGCCCCAGCGGCTGGCGGTCGACACCGAAGGCAAGGCCGGCCAGCCGGTCACCGCGGGCGAGACCCGCAACGTCGCCGT
The DNA here is from genome assembly GCA_016125585.1 of Caulobacter sp. GTDB lineage: Bacteria > Pseudomonadota > Alphaproteobacteria > Caulobacterales > Caulobacteraceae > Caulobacter. Next base: position 40,981 of record WGLL01000012.1, on the reverse strand, counting down.
CACCGCCCGCTTCCTCTATGGCGCCGCCGGCGCCGGGTTGCAGACCCAGGGCGAGGCGCGCCTGGCCGCCGACCCCAACCCCTTCCCCGCGTACAAGGGCTATCGCTGGGGCAATGAGAAGGACGGCTTCCAGGAGAAGTTCCTCGAACTCGGATCTTCGGTCACCGACGGCGCGGGCCGCGCGGTGCTGGCGATCAACAGCAGCGAGGCCGGCGACAGCGCCGAACCGCTGAAGGCCACGGTCACCGCCTCGGTCTTCGAACCGGGCGGCCGGCCGGTGCGTGAAAGCCTGTTCCTCAAGGTCCGCACCAAGTCAGTCTATCTCGGCGCCAAGGTCGATGAGGGCGAGGGCGGCGGATCGCGCCCCAGCATCGGCATCGACGTCATCGCCGTCGACGCGACCGGCAAGCGCATCGCTGCGGAGGGGACCTACACCCTGATCAGCGAGAACTGGGACTATGACTGGTTCCAGCAGGACGGCCGCTGGCAATGGCGACGGACCAGCCGCGACGCGGTGATCACCAAGGGCGAGCTGAAGGTCGGCGCCGGCGGCCCGGCCAAGATCGGCCGCCGCCTCGAATGGGGCGACTACCGGCTGGAGCTGGAAGGGCCGGACGGGGCCAAGACGGTCATCCGCTTCGCCGCCGGCTGGGGCAGCCCGGCCCGCGACGGCGAGGCGCCCGACTTCGTCCGCATCGGTCTCAACGGCGACGCCCCCGGGCAGGGGGACAGCGTCGAGCTGACCATCAAGAGCCCCTATGCCGGCGAGGCCCAGGTGGCGGTCGCCACCGACCGGGTCATCGACTTCAAGACCTTCAGCGTCCCCGAAGGCGGCACGACCCTGAAGCTGAAGACCTCGGCGGCCTGGGGCGGCGGAGCCTATGTGCTGGTCAGCGTCATTCAGCCGCGCGACCCGGTCGCCACGCCCAAGCCGCGCCGGGCGCTGGGCCTGCTGTATGTGCCGGTCGATCCGAAGTCGCGGAAACTGACCGTCACCCTGGGAACGCCCGAGAAACTCGACGCCAAGTCGCCGGTCGAGGTGCCTGTCGAGGTCAAGGGTCTGGGCCTGGGCCAGAGGGCCAGGGTCACCATCGCGGCGGTGGATGAAGGCATCCTGCGGCTGACCAAGTTCTCCAGTCCCGATCCGGTGAAATGGTATTTCGGCAAGCGGGCCCTGACCCTCGACTACCGGGACGACTACGGGCGGCTGCTGGATCCCAACCTCGGCGCCCCGGCCAACGTCAACTTCGGCGCCGATCAGCTGGGCGGCGAGGGGCTGACCGTCACCCCGATCAAGTCGGTGGCCCTGTGGTCGGGCATCGTCGAGACTGACCTGTTCGGCAAGGCCCGCATCAAGCTGCCCGCCGCCGACTTCAACGGCGAACTGCGGATCATGGCCGTGGCCTGGACCGACGAGGCCGTGGGCTCCGACGCCAAGGCCATGACGGTGCGCGAGCCGGTCGTCGCCGACCTCAACCTGCCGCGCTTCCTCAGCCCCGGCGACAAGCCGGTGGCGACGCTGGAACTGCACAATGTCGAGGGCAAGGCCGGCGACTACACCGTCGAGACCAGCGCCACCAACGGCATCGTCATGACCTTCAAGAAGGTGCTGCGCCTGGCCCTCGGCCAGCGGATCGCCGAGAAGATCCCCTTCCTGGCGCCCGATCGCATCGGCATCGGCGAGGTCAGCTTCAAGGTCGCCGGGCCGGACTTCGCTACCGCCAAGTCCTATCCGATCCAGAGCCGGCTGGGCTGGGGCGCCATCACCCGGACCACCACCGAGTTGCAGCAACCCGGCGCCGCCTGGACGCCGGGGGCGGACCTGCTGGCCGGCATGGCGGCCGGGGACGTCAGCCTGCAGGTCAGCTATTCGCCGATCCGCGGCTTCGACCCGGCGGCGATCGCCGCGGCCCTGTCCCGCTATCCCTACGGCTGCACCGAACAGACCGTCTCGGTCGCCTATCCGCTGCTCTACGCCGGCGAGGTGGCGCCCGATCCGAAACAGCGCAAGTCGAGCGCCGGCCTCAATGAGGCGGTCGGCAAGCTGCTGGACCGCCAGACCCTCGACGGGGCCTTCGGCCTGTGGCGGGTCGGGGATGGTCAGGCCGACGCCTGGCTGGGCGCCTACGCCACCGACTTCCTGTGGGAAGCCAAGCAGCATGGCGCCCCGGTGCCCGACAGCGCCATGGACCGCGCCCTGTCGGCGATGAAGGCGATCAGCCGGCCAGACGGCTGGGTCTCGGTCAGCTACCGCACCCAGTATCCGGCCTGGTGGGGCCGCAACGAGGAGGAGGCCAAGAAGGCCACCGAACGGATGCGCTCGCGAGCCTCGGCCTACGCCCTCTACGTCCTGGCCAAGTCCGGCCACGGCGATCTGGCGCGGCTGCGCTGGTGGCACGACGTGCAGATGAAGAAGGACGACAATCCCGTCGCCCGGGCCCAGGTCGCCGCCGGCCTGGCCCTGATGGGCGACAAGGCCCGGGCCCGCTCGGCGCTGAAGGGCGCCGTCGCCAAGCTCGGCTATCGCGACGAGGCCGACTGGTACCAGAGTCCGCTGCGCGACATCGCCGCGGTCATCGCCTACGGCTACGAGGCGGGCGAGCCCGATCTGGTCAAGCCGCTGGTGAACCGTCTGGAGGGCGTGGTCCGTGATCCGGACAGCCTCAACACCCAGGAACAGGCCCGGCTGCTGCAGGCCGCCTCGGCGATGATGAAGGCCGCCGGCCCGATCCGTATCGAGGCGACCGGCGTCACCGCCCTGACCCCCGCCGGCGGCGCCCCGCGCTGGGCGGTGGGCAAGCTGGCCGACGCCCGCTTCGTCAATCGCGGCGGCGGCGCCCTGTGGCGCACCGTCACCGTGCGGGGAACCACCATCGCCGCCCCCGGCGCCGCGACCAACGGGCTCGGCATCGACAAGCAGCTGTTCACCCTGCAGGGCGGCGGGGTGAACCTGGGATCGGTCAACCAGGGCGACCGCATCATCGTCAAGCTGTCGGGCCGCTCGTTCCAGGGCCGCACCATGGCCCTGGTGGTCGACGACGCCCTGCCCGCCGGCTTCGAGGTCGAGACGGTGCTCAGTCCCGAGGACGCCAAGGATGGTCCGTTCAAGTTCCTCGGCGAACTGACCGGGGCCGACATCCAGGAGGCGCGCGACGACCGCTACATCGCCGCCATGGACCTGGCCGGCAACAGGCCCTACGCCCTGGCCTATATCGCCAGGGCCGTCACCCCCGGGGACTTCTTCTTCCCCGGCGCGGAGGCGCGGGACATGTACCGGCCGGCGGTCAATGGGCGGGGTCTGGCGGGACGGGTGACGATCGGGACGGGCGGCTGATCCACCTCCTTCTCCCTTGAGGGAGAAGGAGGGGCCCGCCGCGCCAGCGGTGGGAGGATGAGGGTTTACGGTGTTGGCAGGATTGTTTCTTCCCATGCGTCTCACCGGCTGGCGGCGTAATCCCTCACCCTCCCGCTTCGCGGGTCCCCCCCTCTCCCTCCGGGAGAGGGTCGTGCCGGTCCTCGTGCGGGGCCTGATCGCCTTGATGGCGTTGCAGGCGGTGCTGGTTGCGCTGGACCTGGCGTTTCCGCCGGACATGGGCCGGGCCTTGCGCTCGTCCCCCGTCGCCCTCGACCGCAACGGCGCCTGGCTGCGGGCCCTGCCGGTGGAGGACGGGCGCTGGCGAATTCGCGCTGACCTTTCCCGCACCGATCCCAGCTTTCGCCGGCGGCTGGTGGCCATCGAGGATGGCCGCTTCTGGTGGCATCCGGGCGTGGACCCCCTTTCGGTGATCCGGGCGATGGGGTCGGCGCTGATTCACGGCCGGGTGACCAGCGGGGCCTCGACCCTGACCATGCAGACCGCCCGGCTGCTGGAGCCCCGCCCCCGCACCCTGCCCAGCAAGCTGATCGAGATGGTCCGGGCGCTGCAGCTCGAGGCCCGCCTCAGCAAGCGGGAAATCCTCGCCCTCTATCTGACCCTGGCCCCCTATGGCGGCAATCTGGAGGGGGTGCGCGCCGCCAGCCTGTCCTACTTCGGCCATGAGCCGGAGAGCCTGACGCCCGGCGAGCAGGCCCTTCTGATCGCCCTGCCCCAGGCGCCGGAGGGGCGCCGCCCCGACCGCTTTCCCGACGCCGCCAGCCGCGCCCGCGCCGGGGTCCTGACCCGGATGATCCGCGCCGGCCTCATCGCCGAGCCGGCGGCCCTGGAGGCCGACACCGAACCCCTGCCCGGCCGGGCCGCCTTTCCGGGGCGGGCCTGGCACATCGCCGGCGAGCTGGCGCGGGCGGCGCCGGCCGGGACCGCCACCATCGCCAGCACCCTGGACGCCGGGCTGCAGGCCCGGCTGGAGCCGATGGCCGCCGCCTATGCCCGCACACAGGGGCCGGACGCCACCGCCGCCATCATGGTCGTCGAGATCGACGGACGGGCGGTGCGGGGCCTGGTCGGCTCGGGCGGCCTCGACCGACCCGGCGGCTGGATCGACATGACCCGGGCCCTGCGCTCGCCGGGCTCGGCGCTGAAACCCTTCATCTACGCCATGGCCTTCGACGACGGCGCCGCCGCGCCCGACACCAAGATCCAGGACGTCGCCACCCGCTTCAAGGACTACCAGCCGGAGAACTTCGACCGGATGTTCCGCGGCGAGGTCACCGCCAGCGAGGCCCTGGCCCATTCGCTGAACGTCCCGGCCGTGGCCATGCTGGAAAAGATCGGCCCGTCCAGCTTCCTTGGCCGGCTGGAAAACGCCGGCGTCACCCTGCACCGGCCACGCTCCGCCAGCGGCGACCCCGGCCTGGCCATCGCCCTCGGCGGCGAGGGCATAACCTTGCGCGACCTGGCGGTCCTCTATTGCGCGCTGGGCGATGATGGCCTGGCCAAGCCCCTGGCCTATACCCGCCAGGCCGAACTGAGGAACCGCGCCTTTGGCGGCCGCCGCCTGGTGCGGGCCGGGGCCGCCCGGCAGGTGCTGGACATCCTGCGCGACGCCCCCGGCCCCAAGGGCCGCATCCCCTCGGCCCTGACCCGGGGCGGGCCGGCCATGGCCTTCAAGACCGGCACCTCCTACGGCTTCCGCGACGCGGTCGCCGCCGGGGTGGCCGGCGGCTATGTGATCATCGTCTGGACCGGCCGGGCCGACGGCGGCGCCCGGGGCGGACTGACCGGGCGGGAGGCGGCCCTGCCCCTGTTGTTCGACGTCGCCGACATCGTCGCCGCCGGCCCCTCGGCCCCGCCGCCGATCAAGCCCAAGGCCGCGCCCGGCGCGCTGCAGCGGCTGGAACAGGCGGACGCCGGCCCCCGGCTGATCTTTCCGCCGGACCGGGCCACGGTGCAGGTCGAGGCCTTCGGGCCGAAGGCGCGGGGCCTGGTGCTGGCGGCCGGGGGCGAGGGCCTGAGCTGGTATGTCGACGGCCGCCCGGTGCCGCTGGACGGGGTCAGCGGCCGGCCCGTGTGGCGCCCCGCCGCGCCGGGGTTCTATTCCGTGTCGGTGATCGACGGCGAGGGCCGCGAGGCGAAGGCGCGGGTGCGGATCAAGGGCGGGTAGGTGTCGCCTTCTCCCCCTGGGGGAGAAGGTGGGCCCGAAGGGCTCGGATGAGGGGTCGCGCCGGTGGGCGGGGATTGTCGAAAGCCGCCCCCCGTGGCGGCGGCCTCTTTCATCAACCCCTCATCCGTCGGCTACGCCGACACCTTCTCCCCCAAGGGGAGAAGGATCACTCAAGGCAACGAAAAAGGGCCGCCCTTGCGGACGGCCCTTTTCGTGGTCTGTCGAGGCTGACGCCTACCGGCCCATCGGCTTCTTCGGGGCGGCGATCAGGCCTTCGCGCTGGGCGCGCTTGCGCGCCAGCTTGCGGGCGCGACGGACAGCTTCGGCCTTTTGACGGGCGCGCTTTTCCGACGGCTTTTCATAATGCACGTGACGCTTCATCTCGCGGAACGAGCCTTCGCGCTGCATCTTCTTCTTCAGGGCTTTAAGCGCCTGGTCGACGTTGTTGTCGCGGACGAAAATCTGAACCAGGGGTATCTCTCCTTCGGCTGCCCGCCGCACGCCTGCGCGGCAGGGCGGTCGAAAACAAATATCGGTGTCCTCCGGCAGGAAACCCTGTCGGAGCGAGGCGGGCGGGATAGCAGAGGTAAATCCCCTTGTCCACCGGGCGCGCGGCCATTCAGTGAGTCAGATCAACTGTTTGTCGCCCCGATCCCCATGCCCCGTCACGCCGCTTTCGGAGGCCCGGACGGCAAATCCCGTCGCGGCCCTCGCCGCGCCGGTATAGGATGACGTCATGAGCGCGACCTCCACCGCCGGTCCCGACTGGGCCGCCAAGACCGAACAGGCGATTCTCGACCATGCCCTGACCCTGGCGCCGGGGATGGGCTGGACGCGCCCGATGACCCTGGCCGCCGCCCGCAAGGCCGGGCTGAACCGGGGCGAGGCCGACCTGCTGCTGCCGCACGGCCCGCGCGACCTGGCAGCCCTGTTGTCCCGTCGCCATGACGCCGCCGCCCTGGCCGCCCTGCCCGACCCGGCCGCCCTGAAGATTCGCCAGCGCATCCGCGCCGCCGTCGAGGCCCGGCTGGACGCCGCCGGCCGGGACCGCGAGGCCCTGCGCCGCTTGGCCGGGTTCCTCGCCCTGCCGCTCAACCTGCCCCTGGCCCTGCGGCTGGTCTGGGAGAGCGCCGACGGCCTGTGGCGCTGGGCCGGCGACACGGCCACCGACGAGAACCACTATTCGAAGCGGGCCATTCTCTCCGGCATCCTGATCTCGGCTCAGGCCATCGATCTGGCCTCCGGCCGGGAGGCGGCCCTGAGCTATCTCGACGCCCGCATCCAGAACGTCATGGACTTCGAGAAATGGAAGGCCGGAATCAAGCCAGCCGATCTGGCCCGCGACATCGCCGGCGCCCTGGCCCGGATGCGCTACGGCCGGGCGTGACGGTCGCCGTTCGTCCCGCCGCACTTGCGGACCGGCCCCTGATCGAGGGGCTGATGCAGTTCTACACCTACGATTTCTCGCAGTTCGAACCGCCTGGCTCGGACCGCTTCGATGTCGATGCTTCGGGTCGTTTCGACCCCTATCCCCTCGATCCCTACTGGCGCGACGACGGATTCTGGCCGTTGCTGATCGAGGTCGGCGGCAAGCGGGCCGGCTTCGCCCTGATCAACCGCGAAAGCCACCGCGGCGCGACCAACGACCGCCACATGGGGGAGTTCTTCGTCGCCCGGAAGTTTCGCGGCGGCGGGGTGGCGACCCGGGCCCTGAAACAGATCTTCGCCCGGCACCCCGGCCAGTGGGAAATCGCCATCGCCGAACGCAACGCCCCCGCCAAGGCCTTCTGGCCCAAGGCGATCGAGGCGGCGGGCGGGCGCAACATGACCTGTCATCAGGGCGACGGGCTGCAATGGACGGGACCGATCTGGTCCTTTTTCATCGGCTGACCGGCGATGATCACCAACATCAAGGATCATCGGAAACGGCAATACCGGTGGAAGCAGGTAAACGCGGTGATTGAACCGACCTGGCAGGATAATGGCTGCAAGGATTCCGACCAGATCTCACCGGATGGTTGGAAAGAGGTCAGCATCTATGAGCAGCGAACGGACATCTCGCTTGCCGACGCCGTCATCTGGGCCAGCCGGGTCGGGTATCCTGTGACACTGTACATCTACGACCAGGGCGAAGGCATCGCACCAGACCAAGCCGTCTAGACCGGGCCCCGCATCCGGTTCACATGGCCCATCTTGCGGCCGGGGATCATCTCGCGCTTGCCGTAGAGATGCACCCTAGCATCCGGGTCGGCGGCCAGTTTCGCCCAGCCGGCGGCTTCCTCGCCCAGCAGATTGATCATCTCGACCCGGGCCAGGGCCAGGGTCGAGCCCAGCGGCCAGCCGGCGACGGCGCGGATATGCTGTTCAAACTGGTCGACGGCGCAACCGTCCTGGGTCCAGTGGCCGGTGTTGTGGACGCGGGGCGCGATCTCGTTGACCAGCAGCTGGCCGTCTTCCAGCTGGAACAGCTCCACCCCGATGACCCCGACATAGTCGAGGCCGGCCATGATCTGGGCGGCGATGCGCTCGGCCTGTTCCAGGGTGGCCTTGTCGGCACTGGCCGGGGCAGTGGTGCGGCGCAGGACGCCGCCCTCGTGATGGTTCTCGCCCAGGGGATAGATGGCGATCTCGCCGTCCGCGCCCCGGGCGGCGATCACCGACAGCTCGCGGGTGAAGCGGGCGCGGGCCTCGAGGATCGCCGGCTTGCCGCCGATGGCCGCCAGGGCGCCGGCCTCGTCGGCCTGCTTCTCGATCCAGATCTGCCCCTTGCCGTCATAGCCCTCGCGACGGGTCTTCAGCAGGGCCGGATGCCCCAGCGTGCGGCAGGCCTCGGGAATTTCATCGGCCGTCTCGATCGGGGCGAAATCCACCGTCGCCACCCCGACCGAAGCCAGGAACTGCTTTTCGGCGACCCGGTCCTGGGCCGCGGCCAGCGCCTTTGGTCCTGGCGCCACCCGGGCGCCGAGGCCGATCAGCGCCTCGACGGCGGCGGCCGGGACATTCTCGAATTCATAGGTGATGGCGTCGCTGGCCCGGGCGAAGTCGGCCAGGGCGGCGGGGTCGTCATAGGCGCCGACGAAGGTCTGTTTGACCACCCGCGAGGCGGGGCTGTCCTCATCCGGCGTCAGGATCACGACATCGAGGCCGAGCCGCGCCGCGGCCAGGGCCAGCATCCGGCCGAGCTGGCCGCCGCCGAGAATGCCGATGGTCGAGCCCGGCGCCAGGGGCGATGAAGCGGCGTCCGGCATCAGTCCTCCACCGTCTCGGCCACGGCCTCGGTCTGGCGCTCCCGCCAGGTCGCCAGCCGGTCGGCCAGGGCGGGATCGGACAGGGCCAGGATCTGCGCCGCCAGCAGGCCGGCGTTCTTGGCCCCCGCCCGTCCGACCGCCAGGGTGGCGACCGGAATGCCGCCCGGCATCTGGACAATCGAGAGCAGGGAATCGAGACCGTTCTGCAGCTTCGATTCCACCGGCACGCCCAGCACCGGCAGCTCGGTCATGGCCGCGGTCATGCCGGGCAGATGGGCCGCCCCGCCGGCGCCGGCGATGATCACCTTGAAGCCGGCGGCCTTGGCCCCCCGGGCGAAACTGTAGAGGCGGTCCGGCGTGCGGTGGGCCGAGACCACGCGGGTCTCATAGGCGACGCCCAGGGCGTCCAGACTCTCGGCCGCCCCCTTCATGGTGGGCCAGTCCGAGCGGCTGCCCATGATAATCGCCACCGGCGCCGTTGCGATCATGGTGTCTGGCTTTCCCAGGTGGAAGTCAGGGGCCGGGGCCCGGAAAGGGGCGGACTATAGAGGGAGGTCTGCCGGAAGTGTATGCGCTTCCGCCTCCAAGCCAGGCCGGACAGGCGATTCCGGCCAGTTTTTTTCACATCCGGGGGGACTGTTCGCGGCGTCCGGGGCCGGCGGCTTGTGGCGCCGCGGCCAATGCGTCAGATTCGGCCAGGGTTGGGCGGACAGGTGATTCTGCGATGAAAATCACAGGCGCGAGAGCGGAGGCTTTTTCGGCGATCCGGCGTCGCGCCCTGACCGCCGCCGGCGCCAAGGCCACGGCCCAGGCCCAATCCACCGACCAGGCCGGCTTCCTCGGCCTGACCGAAGCCGAACTGACCCCCTCGGTGCAGGGGGCCCTGAAGACCCTGCTGGGCGAGATCGACGACCTGCGGGGCGAGGTGACCCGGCTGAAGGGCCAGCTTGCGGAAATGGCCGGGCTGGCCGACCGCGACGTCCTCACCCCGGTGCTCAACCGCCGGGCCTTCATGCGCGAGCTTGGCCGCATCTCGACCTTCGCCGCCCGCTACGGCGCCTCGGCCAGCCTGGTCTATCTCGATCTGGACGGCTTCAAGAGCGTCAACGACCGTTTCGGCCACGCCGCCGGCGACCAGGCGTTGAAGACCGTCGCAGAACGGCTGGTCGCCAATGTCCGCGACAGCGACATCGTCGGCCGGCTGGGCGGCGATGAGTTCGCGGTGATCCTGGTGCAGGCCGATCTGGAGACTGCCCGCGGCAAGGCCGAGAGCCTGGTCCGGGTGATCGAGGCCGAACCGGTGCAGTGCGGCGACTGGTCGGTGCCGCTGCACATCAGCGCCGGGGTGCGGGAGATCGCGCCCGGCGTCGAGGCCGAGACGGTGCTGGCCGAGGCCGACGCCACCATGTTCGTCCGCAAGCGCGAACGCGGCGCGGCTTAGGTTTCTCCATTACTCCTGCCAAGACTTTCCACGCCCGCAGCTTTCCCGCTGTCCCGGCGAAGGCCGGGATCCAGTTTCAGCTGCGGGGTTGGACGATTTGTCCTGAAGGACGGGAGCTCAGGCGGCTGGATCCCGGCCTTGGCTTCGCCGCCCTTCGGGTCGCCGGGAAGGCGGGGGGAAAAGTTCGCTAATCCTCCCCGCCCAGCAGCACGATCCGGTCGGACAATTCATTGGGATTGTCGGCGCGGGGCGGGACATGTTCGGCCAGGATCTGTCGCGACCGCTCGATCGCCGCGACATAGCCGCCGGCGACGTCGCCGCGCCGCAGGCCCGCCGTCAGCAGGGCCACCACCTCGGCCCAGACCGCCTTGGGGGCGGCGGCGTAGACGCCCTCGTCGGCGATGACTTCCGCCCGACGCTCGGCCAGGGAAGCGAAGATCAGCACCCCGGTGCGTTCGCGGGTCAGCTGCAGGCCGTGGCTGAGGAACTGGTCGAGGGCCGCCTGGCGCACGCGGGCCGCCTTCAGGCCGGACGGCGTCATCCAGTGGCGGACGGGCGGGATGGAGACCAGCAGCACCGTCGCCAGGAAGATGCCCGCCTGCAGGGCGATGTAGACCGCCAGGGCATTGAAGATGGTCTGGCCCTGCGCGGCCGCGTGGCCGATGCTCCAGCCGCCGAACAGCCCGACCAGGGCCTCCGGCCGGAAGCCGCCGAGCAGCGCCAAGATCGGCAGGCCCAGCGACAGGCCGGCCGCCCAGGCCAGGGGAACCTCGCGATAGTCCGACGCCCGGGGCGCCAGCACGCAGTAGATCTCGCCTGCGGTCGTGGTCTCGGCCCGGGCCACCGCCGCGGCGATGAGATCCTGGTCGGCCTTGGTCATCCGCATCTACCAGCCCCCCGATGAGCCGCCGCCCCCGAAGGAGCCGCCGCCGCCAGAAAATCCGCCGCCACCGCCGCCGGACCAGCCGCTTCCGCCGCCGCTCCCCCAGTTGCTGGCGTTGCCGGCGATGATCCAGGGCAGGGCGCCGCCAAGACAGCCGCCGCGCCGCCGCCCGCCGACCATGCGCACCAGGATGAAGACGACGATGAACAGGATGATGATGACCGGAATCGGAAAGTCGCCGTCCTTAACCGGCGCCTCGGCCGCCTTGTCGACGACCGCCCGGGCCTGGTCTTCCGGCAGCGACAACTGCTGGATCAGGGCGTCGGTCCCGGCCACCACCCCGCCCTCCATGTCGCCGGCGCGAAATTTCGGCAGCACCGCCGTCTGCAGGATCACGCTGGACAGGGCGTCGGTCAGCACCCCTTCCAGCCCGTAGCCGACCTCGATCCGCACCTTGCGCTGGTTGGGGGCGACGATCAGCAGCACCCCGTCATTGATCTTCTTCTGGCCGATGCCCCATTCGCGGCCCAGCCGGTAGCCGTAATCCTCGATCTCCAGCCCGCCCAGGTCCGGCACGGTGACCACCACCAGCTGATGACCGGTCTGGCTCTCCAGCGCCTCCAGCTTGCGGGTCAGGTCGGCCTGGGTCGCCGGCGACAGCATATGGGCGTTGTCGACCACCCGGCCGGTCAGGGCCGGAAACGTCGGCGCCGCGAAGGCGGGCAGGGCCAACAGAGACAGGACCAGCGAAAGGGCGACCAGGGCCAGCCGACGCCCCCCTTCCCCCTGGAGGGGGCAAGGGCCGGGGATGGGGGTGGAGGTGCTGGCCGCCTGGCGCGGTGTCGAAGGGCGGGAACGAGAGGCCGGGCCGAGCATGGACCTCAGCCGGCTCGTCACAGACCGCGCCAGCTGAACGGCCGCCACCCCCATCCCAACCCTTCCCCCCTCCAGGGGGAAGGGCTTTGACCCGGAAAGACGCGCCATACCCGCCATCGCCATTACGGCGCCGTGGTCGGGGCGGCCGGGGCGTCGAAGCTGACGGTGGGCGCCGTCTGGGCGGTGACGGCGGCGGTGAAGGGCTGGGCCGGCTTCTGGCCGCCGTAGAGGGTCTTGGCCCAGATCACCGTCGGGAAGGTGCGCAGCGAGGTGTTATAGAGGCGCACCGCCTCGTTGTAGTCGTTGCGCGCCACGGTGATGCGGTTCTCGGTGCCTTCCAGCTGGCTCTGCAGGGCCAGGAAGTTCTGGTTGGACTTCAGCTCCGGATAGGCTTCCTGAATCATCATCAGCCGGCCCAGCACGCCCGAGAGCCTGTCCTGCGAGGCCTGATACTGGGCGAACTTGACGGGATCGGTGATGGTCGAGGCGTCGACCTGCACCTGGGTGGCGCTGGCGCGGGCCTCGGTGACCGCCGTCAGCACCTCTTTTTCCTGGGCCGCATAGCCCTTCACCGTGGCCACGAGATTGGGGATCAGGTCGGCGCGGCGCTGATACTGGTTCTGCACATTGCCCCAGGCCGCCTTCACCTGTTCATCGCGGGTCGGGATGGTGTTGACGCCGCAGCCGGCGAGCGTGGCGGCGAGCAGCGCCACGGGCAGGAAACGAAGCACCGAACGAAGACGGATCATGGGTCTGTTCCTTCAGGAGCGATCTTGCGGCGACCATAAACCCCCTGCGTCACAGGTCCATGTCCTTGCGGTGGATCAATCCTGTTGCAGGCCGCTTTGCCGCGGCGCGGCGGGGCGGTATGAAACGGCATGGCTGACGGCGACGCTCCCAAGACCAGAACCCGTGATGGCGGCCCGGCGGCGAGCCGGTTCGGAACTGGCTTTCTGCGCGACATCTGGTATTTCGCGGCCCTGGCCGGAGATGTGAAACCTGGCGCCATGGCCCGGCACGAGCTGCTGGGCGAGCCGGTGCTGATCGGCCGCGACCGCAAGGGCGGCCTGTTCGCCCTGCGCGACGTCTGCCCGCACCGCGCCGCACCGCTGTCGGCTGGCAGGATCGTCGCCGAACCGGACGGCCGCCCCAGCGTCGAATGTCCCTATCACGGCTGGCGGTTCGGTCAGGACGGCGGCTGCACCGCCATCCCCTCGATGACTGCAAGCCAGGAGATGGACGTCTCCCGCATCCGGGTGCGCCGCTATCCGGTGGCCGAGAGCCAGGGCATGGTGTTCGTCTGGATGGCCTCCGATCCCCGCTTCGAGGGCGAGCCGCCCGAGCCGCCGCCGCAGTTTCCCGGCGTGGTCGGCGGAGGCCCCAAGATTGTCGACCGCATGGTCTTCGACAGCCATATCGACCATGCGGTGGTCGGGCTGATGGACCCGGCGCACGGCCCTTATGTGCATCAGCAGTGGTGGTGGCGCTCTTCCGGCAGCCAGCATGACAAGGCCAAGAAGTTCGAGCCCCGCGAGGCCGGCTTCTCGATGATCCGCCATGAGCCGTCGAAGAACTCCCGGGCCTACGCCATTCTCGGCGGCGAGCCCCTGACCGAGATCACCTTCCGCCTGCCCGGTCTGCGGTGGGAGCACATCACCATCGGCCCGCGTCAGGTGCTGTCGCTGACCTGTCTGACCCCGGTCCATGACACGGCGACCCGGATCACCCAGATCGTCTGGTCCGACCACCCGGCCTTTCTGTTCCTGCGCCCCTTCGTGGCGGCGGGGGCGCGGGCCTTCCTGCGTCAGGACGCGGCCATGGTGAACCTGCAGAACGAGGGGCTGAAATACGACCCGTCCCTGCTGTGGGTCGACGACGCCGACACGCAAGCCAAGTGGTATCAGCAGCTGAAGAAGGAATGGACGACCAGCCGCGCGGCGGGCCGTGTGTTCGACAATCCGGTCAGGCCGGTGACCCTGAAGTGGCGTAGCTGACGACGCCAGGCCGCCCCTAGGCCGACTTCGCCCCCCGCGACAGGGCGATGGTCTCCCAGGCCCCGACGAGAATCAGAACCGCGGTCGTGGCGAGGCACAGGGCGACGGGGCTCGGCATCAGGCTGAAGGGCGCGATCGCCGCCAGCACGACCAGGCCGGTCAGGCGCGACGGCGACAGCCGCCGGAACACCGCCAGCTTGAACAGCAGCACCCCCAGCAGGAACAGCGCCGGTCCGCCAACGACGGCCAGGGCGGTCTTGACGTCGGTGTGGCCGGACGGGTGGGCCAGCACCCATTCGTCGCCCACGGCGGTGACGATGATCCCGGCGATCGGGATGACGTGGACATAGGTATAGGCCAGTCGGGCGATGGACCCGGGGTCCCGGGCCCCGGAGATGACCTCTGACGCCGCCTCGGCGTTGGACGAGAAATAGACCCACCACATGGCCAGCGCCCCGCCGAAGGTCCCGGCGAAGGCGATCGCCAGCATCGGCGTCCAGGGCAGGGCCGCCGTCGTCGCCCCCATCACCAGCACCGACTCGCCCAGGGCGATGATGGTGAACAGCCCGCAGCGTTCGGCCATATGGCCGCCCTCGACCGTCCAGTCGCCGGTCCGGGATCGTCCCAGACCCGGGACGCGGAAATTGAGCATCGGGGCGGCGCTGTCGATGGCCAGGGCGCCCAGCCAGACCCAGAGCCTCATCTCTGTGGGTGCGAACCCGCCGATCACCCACATCGCCGCGGCCGCCCCGTGCCAGACAAAAATGCGCTGGAAATTGCGCTTCAGCACGGGATCGTTGCGCACCGCCCACAGCACAAAGCCGGTGCGCGACATCTGCAGGGCCGCGAAGGCCAGGCCAAACACCGCCCCACGGCTCTCGAGAGCCTGGGGCAGGGCCGCCGACATCAGAAGTCCGGCCCCCATCATCCCGAACAGCAACAGCCGCACCGGGGCCTTGTCGACGTCCAGCCAGTTGGTCGCCCAGGCGGTGTCGATCCAGCCCCACCACACCGCGCCCAGCAGGATGGCGGTCTGGATCAGGCCCTGCGGCGTGGGGTGTTCGATCAGGCTGTGGCTGAGCTGGGTGACGGCGAAGACAAACACCAGGTCAAAGAACAGCTCGACGAATCCGACCCGGGCGTGATCCCCGGTCCGGGTGCGCAACAGGGCGTGGTTGGCGTGGTTGTCGGTCATCTGGCCCCCGGACGTTCATCGAACAGTCTGGCGCAGCGGCGGCGAGTCGAAAAGACGCTGAACGCCGGTCTAACTCGCCCGCTGGCTCCACAGGTCCAGGTCGTCCTCGGCCCCGATCAGCGACAGGCCGGTGGCGATCGACACCAGCTCGGCGCCGGACTCCAGCTTGTCCGCCCCGAACCGCCGCTCAAAGATGGCCCGCACCGCCGGGACAAAGGACGAGCCCCCGGTCAGGAACACCCGGTCGACGCCGCCCGCGCCGAGGCCGGCCCGGGCCATCGCCTCATCCACGGCGCCCTCGATAGCGGTCAGTTCCGGCTGGATCCAGCTGTTGAACTCGGCGCGCCGGACCGCCTGTTCCATGTGGATCGACCCGGCCTCGAACAGGAAGGTCGCCTCCTCCTGCGCCGACAGCGCCTCCTTCAGGCGCGAGACCGACTGATACAGGCGGTAGCCGTGGTTATCGTCCAGCATCTCGACCAGGGCCTCGATCTTCTCCGGCTCGACGGCGGTGCGGGCCAGGGCGCGGATGTCGCGCATGTCGCGGCTGGCCCGCAGGATGGCCAGCTGCTCCCATCGGGCAAAGGCGGTGTAGTAGCGGTTGGGAATGGGCAGGACGTTGTCGAAGGCGCGGTAGCGGGAGTTCTTGCCCAGCCTTGGCGAGACCAGATGGTCGATGATCCGGTAGTCGAAGGCGTCGCCGGCCACCCCGACGCCGCTGTTGGCCAGGCCCTGGGAGCGGATCTTGCCGCCTGACCGCTCGAACCGGACCAGGGAGAAGTCGCTGGTGCCGCCGCCGAAGTCGGCGACCAGAACCGTGGCGTCCTGTTGCAGTTTGCGGGCGAAGAAGAAGGCCGCCGCCACCGGCTCATAGGCGTAGCGGATGTCCTCGAAGCCGAGCCGGCTGAAGGCCTCCTGATAGCGGGTCAGGGCCAGGGCGGGGTCAGGCCTCAGGCCGGCGAAGTTGACCGGCCGACCGACGATGACCCGGGCCGGCATATCAGCCAGGGCCTCGCCCGCGTGATCGCGCACCTTGATCAGAAACGCCGACAGCAGGTCCTCGAAGGCGAAGCGCTTGCGCAGGATCTCGGTGTCGACGAACAGCGGACTGGCCGCATAGGACTTGAACGACTGGATGAACCGCGTCTCCAGCGGCTCCTCCAGATAGGTCTCGATGGCCCAGGGGCCGGCCTCGACGATCCGCGCCGATTCGTCATCGGCCGGGGCGTGAAAGCTCAGGGCCGAGCGGAAGGCCACGAGGGTCTCGTCATCATGGGCGAACGGAATGAGCCGCGCCTCGCCATCACCGGTGGTGATGGAGATGACGGTGTTTGTGGTGCCGAAATCGATGCCGAGCACCGGCGATCGGGAATGGGGCATGGGGTGTTGTCCAACGCAGACGATTCTCCCTTCCCCCTGAAGGGGGGAAGGGTTGGGGATGGGGGTGGCGGCGGTCCGGCCGGGCTGGCCGCTGGCGAGTCCACGCCGGGCCTCAAAGGGAGACAGGATGCGGGGCCGATGGCGGGCCGCTTCCATGGAAACGCCAGCCGAAAAACCTCCACCCCCATCCCCGGCCCTTCCCCCCTCCAGGGGGAAGGGGGCGCAGCGGCGACCAGTCAGTTGCGCGTCACGGGCGTTGGAACCGTGACGACGGTCCGCTCTACGCCTGGCGCTTGATGTCCATGCTCATGAAGCCATAACCCTCACCCTTCCTGGGTCGCCGGCTGCTCGTAAGCCGCCATGACCGCCATGTTGAGAATCCGCGAGACCGAGGCGCTGAGCGGGCAGATCTGCACCGACTTGGACAGACCCAGCAGGACCGGACCGATCACCGTCGCCCCGCCCAGGCTCTGCACCAGCTTGGTGGAGATGGAGGCGGAGTGGATGGCCGGCATGATCAGCACATTGGCCGGGCCGGTCAGGCGCATGAAGGGATAGTTGGCCCGGCGTTCCGGTTCCAGCGCCAGCTCGGGGGGCATGTCGCCTTCATATTCGAAGTCGATGCCGTCCATCTCGTCCAGCATCGCCACCGCCTCCCGCACCTTCTCGGAGCGTTCGCCCATCGGGTTGCCGAAGCTGGAATAGCTCATGAAGGCCACGCGCGGCGTATAGCCCAGGGCCGCGACCGACCGGGCCGCCTCGCAGGCGATCTCGACCAGATCCTCGGCGTCGGGCATCTCGGTGACGTTGGTGTCGGCGATGAACAGGGTCCGGCCCTTGGCCAGCAGGATCGACATCCCCATCACCCGGCCGCCGGGGGCCGGGTCGATCACCCGGGTCACCTCTTCCAGCACCTGGTCGAAGTTGCGGGTCACGCCGGTGACCATGCCGTCGGCCTCGCCATGGGCCAGCATCGAGGCGGCGAAGCTGTTGCGGTCCTGATTGATCAGCCGCTGGATGTCGCGCTTCAGATAGCCTTCCCGCTGCAGCCGCTTGTAGAGGAAGTCGACATAGTCGGGATTGCGGTCGCTTAGGCGGGCGTTGACGATTTCGATCCTGACCTCGTCGGGGTCGAGACCGGCCAGCTTCATGTTTTCCTTCACCAGCTGCTCGCGGCCGCAGAGGATGGCCTTGCCCAGGCCCTGCTGCTCGAAGGCGTAGGCGGCGCGGATGACGCTCGGCTCCTCGCCCTCGGCGAAGACGATGCGCTTGGGGGCCTTGGACTGCACCCCGCCCGCGACCTTCTGCAGGAAGCCGGCGGTGGGATCGAGGCGCCGGGCGAGGGTGGCGCGATAGGCGTCCATGTCCTCGATCGGCCGGCGGGCGACGCCGCTGTCCATCGCCGCCTGGGCGACGAAGGGCGGGATGTACCAGATCAGCCGGGGGTCGAAGGGGGCGGGAATGATGTAGTCGGGGCCGAACTTCAGCTGACGGCCGTGATAGGCGGCGGCGACCTCGTCCGGCACGTCTTCCCGGGCCAGCTGGGCCAGGGCCTGGGCGCAGGCGATCTTCATCTCCATGTTCACCCGCCGGGCGCGCACATCCAGGGCGCCGCGGAAGATGTAGGGGAAGCCGAGGACGTTGTTGACCTGGTTGACGTAGTCGCTGCGGCCGGTGCCGACGATGGCGTCGCCGCGCACCTCGGCCACCTCTTCAGGGGTGATCTCCGGGTCGGGATTGGCCATGGCGAAGATCAGCGGATTGGCCGCCATGCTGGCGACCATGTCCTTGGTCAGGGCGCCCTTGGCCGACAGGCCGATGAACACATCGGCGCCCTTGATGGCCTCGGCCAGGGTGCGGTGGGGCGTCTCAACGGCGTGGGCGCTCTTCCACTGGTTCATGTCCTCGGTCCGGCCGCGGTACAGCACGCCCTTGCGGTCGACGGCGATGACGTTGGAGGCGGTGACCCCCATGGCCTTCATCAGTTCCAGGGTGGCGATGCCCGCCGCCCCCGGACCGTTGAGCACGACCTTGACGTCCTTCAGGTCGCGACCGGAAATCTCGCAGGCGTTGATCAGGCCGGCGCAGGTGATGATGGCCGTGCCGTGCTGGTCATCGTGGAAGACCGGGATGTCGAGCAGTTCCTGAAGCTCGGTCTCGATGCGGAAGCAGTCGGGGCTCTTGATGTCTTCCAGATTGATGCCGCCGAAGGTCACGCCGATGTTCTTGACCACGGTGATGATCTCGTCGGGGTCCTCGGTGGAGACCTCGATGTCGATGGCGTCGACATCGGCGAAGCGCTTGAACAGCACCCCCTTGCCTTCCATCACCGGCTTGGAGGCCAGGGCCCCCAGATTGCCGAGGCCGAGGATGGCCGTGCCGTTGGAGATCACCGCCACCAGGTTGCCCTTGGAGGTGTAGTCGTAGGCCAGCTCGGGGTTCTCGGCGATGGCCAGAACCGGCACCGCAACGCCGGGCGAATAGGCCAGGCTCAGGTCACGCTGGGTGGCCATCGGCTTGGTCGCCGCGATGGCGATCTTTCCCGGGGTCGGAAACTGGTGGAAGTCCAGCGCCTCCTTGTCGGTGAAGGATTTCTTTTCGGACTCGTTCATCAGGGGCCTTCGAGGGGGCCGGGCGCGAAAAAGCGCCCGTGGTCGCGGGGAAAGGGGCGCAACCTACTCACAGCGCGGGTCGGGAACAACCAGCAACGGGCTACAAGGGTTTGTGAGCGTCAGAACCTGGCGGCATGGGCGGGTCGGCCTCTAGCCCGGCCCCCGGCTGGGCCTGCACAGCCTGGCGATTTCGCCCCTCTCCCCGGGATGGTCCTCACCCTGCAGCACCAGATGAGCGACCCGCTTCACGCAGCTCCGGCCATCGGGGACCGATGCGCCCTGATGGATGGCGAAGCCCGTCAGCAGGACCAGAAAGGCCACAAGGACATACAGGCCAAGATTGCGCGGTCTGGTCGGTGTCATCAGGCCGCCGCCACGGCCCTCTCCGCCACCTTCACGATCGCCTCGATGATCGGGGTGTAGAAGACCCTGGGCACGTCGTGGCCCATGCCGGGAATGACCATCAGCTCGGCGCCCGGGATGGTCCCGGCGGTGTCCTCGCCGCCGGCCAGCGGCACCAGGGGGTCGACCTCGCCGTGGATGACCATGGTCGGAACCTTCAGGCCATTGAGTTTGGGCCGGCGGTCGGGGGAAGCCAGCACCGCCGCATACTGGCGCATGAAGCCGGCCGGATAGTAGGAACGCTCCAGATCGCCCGCCATGCGCTCGCGCAGGGCCGGCTCGTCGATGTGCCCCGGCGAGCCGATCACATGGGCGGTCTTCACCCCGTGATCGAGGAAGGCCTCGCGGTCGTCGTGCGGATTGGGCGCCGGGGTGCTGAGCGCCGCCATGGCTTCCGGCGTGCCGGACGGCAGCTCGCGGTTGCCGGTGGTCGACATGATCGAGGTCAGGGACAGCGTCCTGTCCGGAAAGTCGGCGGCGACCAGCTGGGCGATCATGCCGCCCATCGAGGCGCCGACAATATGGGCCTTGTCGATGCCAAGCCCGTCGAGCACGCCGACGGCGTCCTCGCTCATTTCCTTCAGGGTGTAGGCCACGGGCGCCGGTTGTCCTCCGGCGAAGGCGGCGAAGACCGCGGCCATGTCGGGCAGACCGGCGGCGTCCATCTTGCTGCTCAGGCCGATGTCGCGATTGTCGAAGCGGATGACCCGAAAGCCGCGCCCGGCCAGCTGGTCGCAGAAGGCGTCCGGCCAGCGGGTCATCTGGGCGCCCAGCCCCATGATCAGCAGCAGCGGCTCGCCCGAGCCCCGCTCGTCATATTCGATGTTGATTCCGTTGGCGCTGAGCTGGGGCATGGATTTCCTCTGATCTGGTTGACCTTGAGTTTCGGCGGCGGACGGCGGGTCCGTCAATTGCTGCACAGTCGGGAAAGCGGCGGCGGCAGCGGTGATTGGCCTGGCGGAGGCGGTTGCGACATCGCGCCAGAACGCGCCCTGGCCTGACAGGCCCGCGCCGCCCCCTCCACCCCGCGCGTATTCGCGCGCGGTCCCCCTCCCCCGACGCTGCGCGCCGAGGGAGGAACGGAATTTGATTTCAGGCGCGCTTGTGCTTTGTTCCCCGCCGTCTGTTCAGGAGCCGCCCGTGACCGCCAACCCCGTCCGTATCGCCGTCGCCGGGGCGCTCGGCCGCATGGGCCAGGCGGTGGAGCGCACCGCCGAGGGACGCGCCGACGTCGCCGTCACCGCCTGCTTCGATCGTCCGGATGCGGACGGACCCGGTCTGGTCAGCCAGGCCGAGGCGCTGTCGATGGCCGATGTGGTCATTGACTTCACCGTGCCCGAGGCGTCCGCCGCCCTGGCCGAGGCCGCCGCCGGCCGCGGCGGAGTCGCCCTGGTGATCGGCTCCACCGGCCTGTCGCAGGACCAGAGCCGGCGCATCCAGCAGGCGGCGCAGCGCATCCCCATCGTGCTGTCGGGCAACTACAGCCTCGGGGTCAACATGCTGCTGGGGCTGGTGGAGCGGGCCGCCCGGTCGTTGCCGGACGATTTCGACATCGAGGTCTTCGAGGCCCACCACCGCCGTAAGGTCGACGCCCCGTCCGGCACTGCGCTGATGCTGGGCGAGGCCGCCGCCAGGGGCCGGGGCGTGGCCCTGTCCGATGTCCGCGCCGCCCCCCGCGAGGGCATGACCGGTCCGCGCACGGCCGGGGAGATCGGCTTTTCGGTGGTGCGGGGCGGCGGGATCATCGGCGAGCATCAGGTGCTGTTCGCCGGCGATGAAGAGGTGCTGACCCTGTCGCACAGCGCCAGCGACCGGGGACTGTTCGCCCGCGGAGCCATCGCCGCCGCCGTCTGGGCCGCCGGCCAGCCGCCGGGACTCTATGACATGCAGAATGTGCTGGGCCTGAAATAGCGGGCCGTTTGGGGAGCGTCTGAAATGAAGAACCTGAGTCTGTTGCTGGCCATGGCCGCCTGCCTGGCCGTCACTCCCCTGTGCGCCGGGGCGCAGGACGCCGCGCCGCCGCAGCAAAGCCAGCGCACGTTCACCGCCGCCGATCTGTTCGGCCTGCAACAGGCCAGCGACCCGCAGGTGCGGCCGGGCGGCAAGCAGGTGGTTTATGTGCGGGTCAGCAACGACATCAATTCCGACCGCGCCCGCCGTTCGATCTGGATCGTCGATACCGCCACCGGCGCCCAGCAGCCTCTGGTCGCCGGAACCGGCTCGGCCATGTCGCCGCGCTGGTCGCCGGACGGCAAGCGCCTGGCCTACGTCTCCACCGCCGAGGGCGGCGCCCAGCTGTTCGTGCGCTGGATGGACACCGGCGCCACCGCCCGCATCGCCACCCTGCCCGAGGGGCCCGATTCCATCGCCTGGTCGCCGGACGGCGCCAGCATCGCCTTCCTGATGTTCACCGGCGCCGACGGGCTGAAGCTGTCCAGCGGAACCCCGGCCGCCAAACCGGAGGGCGCGACCTGGGCCGAGCCGCTGAAGATCATCACCGGCCTGCGCTACAAGACCGATTCCGAGGGCTTTCTCCGGCCCGGCGCCAGCCAGATCTATCTGGTCCCGGCCGACGGCGGCCCCCCGCGCCAGCTGACCAGCGGCGCGTTCGACAACCAGGGGCCCCTGAGCTGGACCCCGGACGGCGCCGCGATCGTCTTCTCCAGCGCCCGCGAGACGGGCTGGGAGCGGGATCCGGCCCTGGTCGACCTGTATCAGCTGACCATCGCCAACGGCGCGATCAAGCGCCTGACCGACCGGGTCGGCCCCGACTTCGCCCCGGCCCTGTCGCCCGACGGCCGGCAGATCGCCTACCTCGGCTACGACGACCACCGGCTGGCCTATCAGGACACCCACCTCTATGTGGCCGGCGCCGACGGCTCCAATCCCCGCCGTCTGGCTGTTGATCTCAACCGGTCGATCGACGACTTCCGCTGGTCGCCGGACGGCAAGAGCCTGACCATCCAGTATGTCGACGAGGCCATCACCCGGCTGGCGGTGGCCGACCTGTCCGGCAAGGTCTCCGTCCTGCCGGCGCAACTTGGCGGCGGCGGCCTCGACCGCCCCTACAGCGGCGGCGGCTTCGACGCGGCCGACGGCGTCATCGCCTGGACCGGGGCGACGACCTCGCGTCCCGCCGACCTGTTCATCCGCCGCGGCGGCAAGACCCTGCAGGCGACGCATCTCAACGACACCCTGCTGGGCGCCAAGACCCTGGGCCGGGTCGAACCGCTGGCGGTGAAATCCTCGATCGACGGCAAGCCGGTGCCGGCCTGGGTGGTCTATCCGCCCAACTTCGACCCGGCGAAGAAATATCCGATGATCCTCGAGATCCATGGCGGGCCGAACACCAGCTATGGCCCGACCTTCGCCACCGACATGCAGCTCTATGCGGCGGCCGGATACATCGTCCTCTACACCAACCCGCGCGGCTCGACCTCCTACGGCGAGGACTTCGCCAACCTGATCGACAAGAACTATCCCGGCCCCGACTACGACGACCTGATCAGCGCCGTCGACGCCGCAATCGCCACCGGCAACGTCGATGACCGCAACCTGTTCGTCACCGGCGGATCCGGCGGCGGGGTGCTGACCGCCTGGATCATCGGCAAGACCGACCGCTTCCGCGCCGCCGCCGCCCAGAAGCCGGTGATCAACTGGACCAGCGAGGCCCTGACCAGCGACATTCCCCTGGTCACCGCCGGCTACTGGTTCGCCAAGAAGCCCTGGGAAGACCAGGCCTCCTACTGGGCCCGCTCGCCCCTCTCCCTGGTCGGCAACGTAAAGACCCCGACCCTAGTGGTCGTCGGCGAGAACGACTATCGCACCCCGGTCAGCGAGGCGGCCCAGTATTACCAGGCGCTGCAGCTGCAGGACGTGCCGTCCGCCTTCGTCATCGTACCCGGCGCCAGCCATGGCGGCATCGCCGCCAGGCCCTCGCAGTCCGGCGCCAAGGCGGCGGCCATCATCGCCTGGTTTGAAAAGTACCGGGTAAAATAGTGCACCCCTCTCCCCTGTTGCGGCAGGCCGATGAGGCGGCCCTGGCCGGGCTGGTGGCGGGCCATCCCCTGGCCCTGATCTGCGCGGTGAGTGAAGGCCGGCCCCTGGCGGCCCATACGCCGGTCCTGCTGGAGGGGCGGCGACTGCGGTTCCATCTGTCGCGGTCCAACGCCATCAGCCGCGCCCTTGGCGGCGGGGAGACGGTGCTGGCGGTGGCGACCGGCCCCTCGGCCTATGTCAGTCCCGACTGGTACGGCCAGGACGATCAGGTCCCGACCTGGAACTATCTGTCGGCGGAGATGGAAGGGGTGGTGCGAATCCTGGGGCCCGAGGAGGCCGCCGCACTGCTGGACGACCTGTCGCTTCGCTTCGAGACGCCGCTGGCGCCCAAGCCGGTCTGGACCCGGCGCAAGATGTCGCCAGGCCGGTTCGAGGCGATGCTGGCCGGCATCGTCGCCTTCGAGGTCGAGGTCACCCGGCTGGAGGGCGTCTGGAAGCTGGGCCAGACCAAGCCGCCGGCGGCGCGGGCCGGGGTTATTGCGGCGCTGGAGGCGCGGGGGGAGACGGAGATGGCGGCGCTGATGCGGGCGCTTCCGGGCTGACCCGCCGTTCGACCTGCCAGGTGCGATAGGGAGTGTAGCGAACCCCGTCCCAGGCCTGGGCGATGATGGTCACGGTGTCGGACTCGACCTCCAGGACATTGAAGCTCGGCGGCACGCCGCGCTCGCGGATCGACAGCGTGCCGGCGCCGACCGCATGGGTGCGGCCGTCGCCATAGGGGTAGGGTTCGACAAACGGGGTATGGACATGGCCGGTGAGGACAAGGTCGGCCCCGGCCTCGGCGAAGGCCCTGGCCGCCGCGTGACCGCCCCAGACCTTGCCGGTGACCGGGCCGCCGACCACCTCGATCAGCGGATGATGACAGGTGATCAGCTTCAGGGCCGAGTCGGGGCCATCGGCGATGCGCGAGACCGCCCGGCGCACCTGCTGGCGGCTGATCTGACCCTTCGACCAGTTGGCGCGGGGCTGCACGCCCCGGGCCGTATTGATCCCGGCATAGGTCAGGCCCGCGACCGGCGGCGGCGCCCGCAGATCGCCGGCCCAGCGGTTGAACCGCTTCCACGGCATCAACAGGCGATAGGGAATGTTGAAATAGGGAACATCATGATTGCCCGCCGTGACCACGACTGGGGCCGGCAGGCTGTCCAGCCAGGCGCGGGCCGCGGCGAACTCGCGCGGCTGACCCTCGCGGGTCAGGTCGCCGCTGACGATCGCCAGATCGACGTCATGGTCGGCCAGCCAGCGGGCCGCGCCGGCCACCGCCCCCTCGTTTTCGCCGCCGAAATGAATGTCGGAGGCGTGAAACAGCCTGAGAGTCACGGGTCTGTCCGTTCGGCCGGCACCAGAGCGCGAAACGCATTGGGGCGGAACCGGACCAGGGCGGTGCGATCAAGCGACACCGGTTCGCCGTCAAGGATGGCGGGGATCTTGCCGCCGGCCCAGCAATAGGCCTGGCGGCAGATGGTGACGTGGACCGAGGGGTCGATCCGCCAGTTCCCGGCCGCGGCGGACAGGGCGAGCCGAAACACGTCCAGGGCGCTGCTCGGATCGAGCGCGGCGGCCTCAAGGCCGGCAATGTCGTTGTCGACCCCTTGCGAAACCAGGGGACAGATGAAGGACAGGGCCTCGGATTTTTCCCGCCGTTCCCCGTCGAGGGTGAAACGGAGGCGGCCCCGGAACGCCTGGTTGAGGGCCCAGCGCGCCCTTTGCACCGCCAGCCATACCCGGCCAAGCCGCACAGCCTCCCGCGCCCTGGCCCAGAGGGCGGGGGATCCGAGGATGGCGGCGACATAGAAGGCGTGCCGATCCACCATGCCGCCCGAAATCGGGCGCACCTCGCCGTCGGTCAGGATGTCTTCCAGCGCTGTCTTCCAGTCACGGGTTCCGTAGAGGGCGCCGGGCAGCATGTTCATAGTGCCGCCGGGAAGCGGCGCGACCAGCGGCCCGTCCGGTCCGGCCGCCTCGCCCGCGGCGCGGGCGGTGCCGTCGCCGGCGATGATCACCAGCAGGTCCGGCTTGGCCGCCACCGCCGCAGCCAGCAGGTCCTCAAGCCGGTTTTCCCCGGTGGTATGGATCACGGCCTCGACGTCGTGCCGGGCCAGGATCACCTCGACCTCGCCTCGCACATTAGGCCCCACGCTTCCGGACGCCGGATTGGCGATCACCTGAATGCGCCGGATGTCCGGCCGCCCGTCTGTCTTCGCCCCCGCCACCCGCGTCAGCCCGGCGTGTCCGAGGAGAGGTTATCCTGCACCTTGCGCAGTTCCTCGCCGGCCTTGTGGGCGCCGCGCTTCAGGGTGGGCACGGCCTCACGGGCGGCGACGCCGACCCCGGCGTCCAGCACCGCCCCGCCTTCGCGGAACGATCCTTCGCGCGCGGCCAGCACCAGAGACGCGCCGCCGACCAGCGCCACGGCGACCAGGGCGACCGCGATCAGCGGCGAACGCCTGTGCCGGGCCCGTTCATCCTTGCGGCCCCGTTGATAGGCGGCGGAAAGGTCAGCGTCGGTCGGGCCCTTGGTCGGTCCGTTGTCGGGCGTGGCCTCGCGCGGCTCTGCCGCACGCTTGCGGAACAGGGGTTTCATGGCGGTTCTCCAAGAGAAAAGTCGCCTCATCAACGGCAGGCTCGCCGCGAGGTTCCCGCAGGTTCCGTCCGGGTTCCATGCAGGGAACCATTGATAGACTACCGGCGTTATCGCAGCCAGACGGGTCGGCCGAAAGGCCGCCCCGCGAGGCATGTCCAAAAGGAATTTCCCCGTTGAGACCTGGCCTGCTGCTAGTATCGCTGCTGATCGCGTCGGCGCTCTCCGCCTGCGCGCATATTCCACCGCCGCCGCCCCCGCCGCCGGGGGAGACGATGCGGTCTCCGCTGGCCGGGCGCCCCGCGCCGTCGGGCCTGAACCGTCGGCAGTATCTCGATCAGAAGAGCGGCCGCTACTACTACTTCGACCCGGTCAAGGGCGCCTACTTCTGGGAGAACGGGCAGCCGCGCCTCTAGGCGGCGAGTATCTGCGGCCAATTCTGGCCGAACATCGGGGACACCATGACCTACAGACGATTGTTGATGACGGTGGCGCTGGCCGGCGGGCTTGTGGCCCTGGGCGCCTGCAGCCTGCTTCCCAAGCCGGTCGAGACCGCCCGCTTTACCCCCTGCTCCGACATCAGCGTGGCCATCTACTTCCAGACCGGCTCGGCCCGGATCAGCCGCGACGCCAAGGCGGTGCTGAAGGGCGCCGCGGATCAGGCGGCCGGCTGCCGCGTGAACAGCGTTGATGTCATGGGGCTTGCCGATCCGGTCGGCGATCCGGCCGCCAATCTCAAACTGTCCGAGCAGCGGGCGACCGCGGTGACCAGGACATTGCGGGATCTGGGCATCGGCGACGCCCGGGTGACGGCGGCGGGCGAGTCCGGCGCGGTGACCGAGGCCGGCGCGGTGGCGCCTCTGCGGCGGCGGACAGAGGTGACCCTGCGGCTGTCTCCGGCCGCCTGACCCTCAGGCAGACCAGGCAGACAAGGCGAAGGGCGGACCCAGGGG
This sequence comes from Caulobacter sp., assembly GCA_016125585.1. GTDB lineage: Bacteria > Pseudomonadota > Alphaproteobacteria > Caulobacterales > Caulobacteraceae > Caulobacter. The sequence goes on along the minus strand of WGLL01000012.1, from coordinate 13,817 downwards.
AAGAGGTCCGCCCTTCATGGCAATGCATCTTTGAAACAGGGTGCGGAGGCGGCAGGCTGACTGTGGTCAGCCTCAAGTCGGGGGGGGGCGTCGCCGCCTCCGCAACCCATAAACGGCGATGCGACAAAAACCGTTCCCGTCGCCGCCAAATTTTTTTGATCTTTTTATCTGACGTGATTTTCGCCGCTGCCCGCAGGGCGGCGGAAGGGCGACCGCGGGCCGCCGGCCGGAACATCGCGTGCCGCTGGCGCGTTTCCCTCTGAGTCACGGCCGGAGGAGCCGGCGAAACCCAGACAAGGAGAACAGCATGGCGCAGGTCATCCACGACAGAAACGGCGATCATATCGAGGTCGAGGCGACCGAGGCGCGTCAGGGCGACAAGGGTCGTCCCGTGCTCTGGGTTCTGATGTTCTCGACCGTGCTGGCGGCCATCGTTCTGCTGGCGGCCTGGGCGTTCAAGTCCGACGATCTGGCGCGGACGGAACATACCCCGGTCCCGGCCGCCGCCGACGCCGGTCGATAGGGCGGCGCGAAAACGGGGCCGCTCTTGCCGAGCAGCCCCGCTTTCCGTTGCGCGCCCTGGAGCGCGCAACCGTGTGGTATCAGGCGGCGGCTTTCTGCCGGCCCGGATGGAAGAACAGGGCCTGACCGATCGCCGCCTTCACCGTTTCCGGCTGGAAGGGCTTGGTGATCAGGAAGGTCGGCTCGGGCCGCTCGCCGGTCAGCAGGCGTTCGGGGAAGGCGGTGATGAAGATCACCGGAACGTTCATCTGCTCAAGGATGTCCTTGACCGCGTCGATGCCTGATGAGCCGTCCGCCAGCTGGATGTCGGCCAGCACCAGGCCGGGCGACTGACGCTTGAAGGCCTCGAGGGCTTCGGTGCGGGTGGCGGCGATGTCGGTGACATTGTGGCCCAGTTCGCGGACCAGGGCCTCGATATCGGCGGCGATGACCGGTTCGTCCTCGATGATCAGGACGTCGGTGGCCAGCTCGGCGTCGATGTCGCTCTGGGCCTGGGCGATGAGCCGCTCGACCTCCGGATAGGCGACATCCAGGATCTGCGCCGCCTCGGTCGGCGTAAAGCCTTCCAGAGCGGTCAGCAGAAAGGCCTGCCGCGACCGGGGCGCGATGCGCATCAGGCGCTCCGCGGGCTGGTTGCCGATCTCCTCCGCGCCGGCGCGATCCTCAAGCTGGGCGCCCGAGGTGCCCCAGATGGCGTGAAACACGTGATACAACGCGACGCGCGGCGAGAGCTGCTCATGCAGCGACAGGTCGCCGGCGGCCAGCGCCTCCAAGGTCACCCGGACATAGTGATCACCGGAGGTCTGGTTGCCGGTGAGGGCGCGGGCGTAGCGGCGAACATAGGGAAGATGTGGCGCCAGTCGGGCGAGAAGACTCATGACCCCTCCGTCTCAAATGTCTTCGTTAAAGTCGGGGCGCATCGCACCACGCGTCGCAATCGCGCGCACAACGAACCTGGGACGACAACGTGCGGAACGCAACCGGGTTCCATGCGTTTGGTGAATGTATCAGGATGTCTTCGGGACGGTTCCCGGCAGGCACGTGGAACTCAGAAGGGGGCGGCGGCGTTGAAGCGCGACATATCCAGCAAAGACGGGGAAAATACGCCCAACGGCGTCGACCGCATGATTGATCAACAGTCTTCAAGACCCCACGTCGCCGCCGAAAATTCGGACGAGGCGCGTCTGCGCCAGCGCGCCATCGGCGTCAAACTGCGTCAGATGTTCGACGAAGTGGTCAATGAACCGGTGCCGGACGAGTTTCTTGAGATCCTGCGCCGCGCCGACAGTTCGTCCGGCAAGGAGCGCTGATCTTGAGCGCCTCCGAGGATCTGAGCACCCTGACCGGCGCCGCCCGGGACAATGTCTTCCAGAAGGATCTGGTGACCTTGATCCCTCATCTGCGCGCCTTCGCCCGCACCCTGACCGGCAACGCCACCCAGGCCGACGACCTGGCCCAGGACGCCCTGATCAAGGCCTGGGACGCCCGGGCCAGCTTCCAGCTGGGCACCAACATGAAGGCCTGGACCTTCATGATCCTGCGCAACCAGTTCTATTCCGACAAGCGCCGCTCCTGGCGTTCGACCCAACTCGACCAGGAGGCCGCCGAGCGGACGCTCGTGGCCGTTGACGATCCGGAATCTCCGGTGGCGCTGGACGAACTGCGCCAGGCCATGGCCGTGCTCCCCGCCGAACAGCGTGAAGCCCTGATCCTGGTCGGGGCCGGCGGCTTTGCCTATGAGGAAGCCGCCGAGATCTGCGGCTGCGCCGTCGGCACGGTGAAGAGCCGGGTCAGCCGCGCCCGCAAGGCCGTGCAGGGCATTCTTGAGGCGGGCGCCTATGGCAGGGACGGCCGTCCGGCCGACGAGGCCATGGGCAACATCCTGTCCGAGGCGGAGAGACTGAGCGCCGCGCGGTGAGACGCCTGCTACGGGGCAGGCGGGGCGGCCCCGGCTCCGACCTTGAAGCCGTTACCAAACCTGAACGCACGATCCGCGCCCGCCTCGCGGCGACCCTGGCGGTCGCCCTGGCGCCGGTGCTGATCCTGGGCGCGATCCAGTCCGGGCTGTCGTTCCGCCGCGAGGCGATCGACCAGCGGGCGGCGCTGCAGGGCGCGGCGAAGCGGACGGTGACCAACGCCCGGGCGCGGTTCGAGGCGGCCAATATCCTGCTGGAAACCCTGGCCCCCGGCGTCATCGGCATCGACTGCGCTCAGCGGCTGTCAAACGTTGTCCGCCGCATTCCCGGCTACGCCAATCTGATCCGCTTTGACGCCCAGGGCCGGGTCGCCTGCTATGCCGACAGCGTGCCGCCCGACCCGCAGCGCCGAGACCGCCCCTGGTTCCGCGACCTGTTTCAAGGCGCGGAGCAGACCCTCACTACCCAGCCCGGCGTCGCCTACGCCAACGAGCCTGTGGTCCTGACCTCTGTCCGCGCCGGCCGTGACGCCGACGGCGTGCTGACCGCGGTCATTCCCCTGGCCAGCCTGAGACCCCAGACCGAGGGCCGGGGCCTGCCGAAGAATGCCGAGGTCGCCCTGGTCAACGCCCAGGGCGCGGTGCTCACCGTCACCCGGGCCGACGCCTTTCCGGTCATTCCCGCCGCCTGGCTCGAGCGGTCGCGCGGCCCGAATGGCGCCCTGATCACCGCCCACGCTCCCAAGGGCGGAGACCGCGACTATTCCATCGCGCCGCTGGTCGGGAATGACGTCTATGTGGTCCTGTCGGCGCCCGCACGCGGCATCTGGTCCAGCGCCTGGCTCGACCCCCTGTCGGGCATAATCTTTTCGCTGCTGGCCTTCAGCCTGGCGCTGATGGCGGTCTTCTATGCCGCCGACCGGGCGGTGCTGCGGTGGATCGGCTACCTGCAGCGGATCGCCGACATCTATGCCCGCGGCCGCTTCTCGGTCCGGCCGCTGCAGGCCGAGGCGGCGCCGCCGGAAATCCGCCAGCTGGCCGAGACCCTGGACGAGATGGCCGGCGCCATCGTCGCCCGCGACGCCTCCCTGACCGAATCCCTCGCCCTCAAGGATGATCTGCTGCGCGAGATCCACCATCGGGTGAAGAACAACCTGCAGGTCATCTCCTCGCTGCTGTCGATGCAGGAGCGGGCCCTGACCGACCCCGGCGCGCGCCAGGCGATCAACGACACCCGCCAGCGGATCACCGCCCTGGCCCTGATCTACCGGGCCCTCTATCAGGGCGCCGACCTGCGCAACGCCGACCTGCGGGCCTTCCTCGAGGAACTGACCGCTCAGCTGATGATGTCCGGGACCGCCAGCGGCTCAGTGCGCGTCGAGGTCCAGGCCGACTCCCTGATGATCGACCCCGACAAGCTGGCGCCCCTGGCGCTGTTCGCCGTCGAGGCCATCACCAACGCCCAGAAGCACGGCCTGGCGGCGCGCGGCGGCGCCCTGACCGTGGAGTTCCGGGTCGGCGATCCCGACGCCGTGCTGAGCATTTCCGACACCGGCGGCGGCGAGCGCCCGCCGCTCGAGGCGCTGGAGGCCAAGGGCGTCGGCCGTACCCTGATGAACGCCTTTGCCCGCCAGCTGCGCGGGCGCACCGAGATGTCGGTCAATCCCGAAGGGGGTCTGACGGTGACCCTCAGCTTCCCCACGCCCGAAGCCCACCCCTGACCGACGATCCGGCCGCGCCGCGCGGGAACCGGGGCCCCCTGTCGGCGTTGTTGTCTGGCAAGTTCCCTGCCCCGGTTTCGGGTCGATCACGAGGAGAAGTCCCCATGCGCAAGATTGTCATTCTGGCCATTCTGGCCGCCGCCATGTCCACCGCCGCCTGCAACACCATCAAGGGCGCCGGCGAAGACGTCTCGGCCGCCGGCGACGCGGTGTCCGACACCGCCGAACAAGCCAAGCCCAACTAGGGCGCATGGCTGGCGGCCCCTCGCGGCCGCCGAGTATGCAGCAAAGATCAGAGACGGCTCCCGGCGCCTGCTGGGGGCCGTTTTTGCGTCAGCTGAGCCGATAGCGGATCGGCAGCGACTTGGGTCCGCTGACGAAGTTGGCCTGGGCCAGCCGGGGCTGGCCCGCCAGTTCCAGCGATTCCAGCCGCGGAATAAGTTCCTCGAACAGGATGCGCATCTCCATCTTGGCCAGATGCTGGCCAAGGCAGAGATGAGCGCCATAGCCGAAGGCCAGATGCTTGCCGCTCTTGCGGTCAACCCGGAAGGCGTCGGGGTCCTCGAACACCGCCTCGTCCCGGTTGCCGGACGGATAGGCCAGCCACAGCCAGTCGCCCTTGGCGATCTTGCGACCGCCGACCTCGGTATCCTCGGTGGCCGAGCGCATGAAGTGCTTGACCGGGGTCATCCAGCGGATCGCCTCGTCGACAAGGCCGGGGATCAGGGACGGGTCAGCCTTGACCTTTGCGAACTCGCCGGGATTGGCGGCCAGGCCCCAGACCGCGCCCGCGGTCGAGGAGGAGGTGGTGTCGTGGCCGGCGGTGGCGACGATGATGTAGTAGCTCATCGCCTCCAGGTCGTTGAGCGGCGCCCCGTCGATCTGGCCGTTGGCGATCACCGTGGCGAGATCCTCGGCCGGATTGGCCTTGCGGTCATCGGTGATGCCTTTGAAATACATGTAGAAGTCGGCGATGACGGCCTGCAGGGCCTCCATGGCCTCGGGCGTGCCCATCATCTCCTGACGCTGGCGGTTCATCTCCGGGTCCTGGGCCCCGAACAGCTCCTGGGTCAGGCGCAGCATGCGCGGCTCGTCCTCGGGCGGCACGCCGAGAATCTCCATGATTACCCGCAGGGGATAATAGAGGGCGATCTCGTTCACGAAGTCGCATTCGCCGCCCAGCGCCGCCATCCGGTCGACATGCTCGCGGGCGATCTGGCGGATGCGCTCTTCCAGCTTGCGGATGTTCTGGGGCAGGAACCAGGCCTGGGTCATCACCCGGTATTTGGGATGATCGGGGGCGTCCATCTGCACCAGGCTGCGCACCAGATGCGGACTGCCGCCGGTCATCTTGCGCACCGCCGCGTCGCCTTCGATGGTGGTGAAGGTGGTCGGCATGTCGCCGGAATGGAACAGATCGTTCTGGCGGCTGATCTCCAGAATGTCGGCGTGGCGGGTGACCATCCAGAACGGATAGAGCCCTTCCAGCTCGACCTTGCCGAGGGGGTTGTTGGCCCGCAGCCAGCGAAACGCCTCATGGACGCTGTCGTCGGCGTAGGCTTTCGGATCGATGGCCTTTGTGGCGATCTCTTCCGGAATGGTGATGGCGCTCATGTCTTGCACTCCCTGGGCGCGACAATGAGGCTTTGACGCGGCGGAATGGAAGAGCCCCCATGGCCATTCCCGCCCAGGACGAAGCCGCGTGATCCGCAGCGCCGATCCTGAAAAGGTTTACGGCGGGGCGGGACTGGAGGGGTGATGTCCGGAAGCAATGAGATCGGGCCGCCGGGCCTGAGCCGGCGAAGCCTGCTGGCCGGCGCCGGGCTTGGCCTGGCCGCGGCCGGGGCCGTCGCCGCGCAGGAGGTCCCGCCGGGACTGCCCGGTGACGGTCCACCGGAAAGCGATCCGGACTTCGCCGGCCAGGACACGGCCGCACCGTCGCCGGAGCCGGTGGCCGCGCCGGGTCAGAACTGGGACTGGGTTCGCTCGCAATGGGCGCTCGACTGGAGCTGGGTCAATCTGTCGGCGATGCTGTTCGCGTCCAACCCGCGGATCGTCCGCAACGCCATCACCCGTCACCGCGAGGCCCTCGACGCCAATCCGGTCACCTATCTGGAAGCCAACCAGAGGCCCCTGCAGAACGCCGCCCGGCGCGCGGCCGGGCAGTATTTCGGCGCCGACCCCGAGGCCGTGGCCCTGACCGAAAGCACCACCAGCGGCATCGGCCTGGTCTACAACGGCCTGATCATTGGCTACGGCGAGGAGGTCCTGACGACCACCCACGACTACTACGTCACCCACGAGTCCCTGCGGCTGGCGGCCCAGCGCAACGGCGCGACAGTGCGCCGGATCAGCCTGTTCGATCAGGCCCGGGAGGCCAGCATTCCCCAGATCGTCGGGCGGTTGATGGGGGCGATCACCGAGCGGACGCGGGTTCTGGCCCTGACCTGGGTGCATAGCTCGACCGGGCTGAAGATGCCGATCGGCGCGATCGCCAGGGCCCTGCGCGGCGTCAACGCCGGCCGCGAGCCTCACAAGCGGGTGTTGCTCTGCGTCGACGGGGTGCATGGGTTCGGCGTCGAGGACGAAACCATGGAGACGCTCGGCTGCGATGTGCTGGCGGCGGGGTGCCACAAGTGGCTGTTCGGCCCGCGCGGCACCGGGGTGGTCTTTTTCCGGCCGGACGCCCTGCCCCGGTTCTCCCCGACCATTCCCAGCTTTCTGGCTCCGGGGGCCTACAGCGCCTGGCTTGGAAACTATGATCCCGGTCCTAACACCGGGGCGCGAATGACGCCGGGGGGCTTCAAGGCCTTCGAACATGTCTGGGCGCTCAACGAGGCCTTCCAGTTTCACAACATGGTCGGCAAGGCGGCGATCGCCGCCCGCACCCGCCAGCTGGCCAGCCGGCTGAAGCTGGCCCTCTCCCAGATGCCGCATATCGCCCTTCGTACGCCGATCGACCCGGCCCTGAGCGCCGGAATCGTCAGCTTCGACGTGCCGGGGCTGTCGGCGGATGGCGTGGTGCGGCGGCTGCGGTCAGCCCGGATCATCGGCTCGGCGGCGCCCTATCTGACCCGCCACGTCCGCCTGACGCCCAGCTTCCGCAACACCGAGGCGGATGTCGACTTCGCCGTGCAGGTGCTGGCCGACATCCGCCGCTGAACCGGCCCCGTCGCTATCGGGGCCGGTAGCGCTTGGGCGGGACGCCGTAGGCAGCGAAATAGGCCAGCATGCGGTTCCAACCGTCGGCGGCGGCCACCGGATCATAGGTCGCGCGGTAGTCGGCGTGGAAGCCGTGCTGCGAGTCGGGATAGACGATGATGTCGCTGCCCACCTTCTGGGTGCGGACGAGGATTTTCCGCATCTCCTCGATGCTTTCAGCGGTGATGCCCTGGTCCTTGCCGCCATAGAGACCCAGCACCGGACATTTCAGCACCCCGGCCAGGTCCAGCGGCCATTCGCGGTCCGGCTCGCTGAGGAACTGACCGTCGGCGGGGCGGGCCAAGCGGCCATACCAGGCCACGCCGCATTTGAACTCGCGGGTGCGTTCGCAGGACAGCCAGACCACCGCGCCGCCCCAGCAGAAGCCGGTAATGACCTTTTTCTTGGGATCGGCGAATTTCTGGCGGTTGATCCAGGCGATGGCGGCGTTGACGTCGCCCTTGGTCTCGGCGTCGGTGGTCGAGCCGACGATCCGGCGAATTTCACCAAAGTCGACCACCGGAGCCGGGTCGCCGTGCCGCACGAAGAAGTCCGGCGCCAGGGCGACGTAGCCGAGCTTGGCCAGCCGGCGGCAGGTGTCGCGGATATATTCGTGGATGCCGAACACCTCGGAGATGACCAGCACCACCGGGAAGCGGCCGCCGGCGTCGGGCCGGGCGATGTATCCGGGGATGGACCGGTCGAAGGACGGGATCTGCACCACCCCCTCGATCAGGCCCTGGCTGTCGGTGTGGATCGGCTCGGCGCTGGCGGAGACCGCCGCGGCCGCGTAGCCGGCGAAGAACAGGCCGCCCAGCATGCGACGCGAAACATGGAAGTCCTCGGGCTCGGAGCCCTCCGGACGGGTGAGGGTCAACATCAAGGCGCCTCCCGGTCTGACGATTTTCCGCAACCTAGCGCCAGAATGTCACGGGACAAAGTCGTCAGGCGGGGCGGGCGCGCCTGAGCGTCAGATTGATGCGGCCGCCGCCCGGGATCAGGCTCGAGGAGCCGGGAAGGATCCGGTCGACCCCATGGAAGGCCAGCCTGGCCTCGCCGGCCAGCAGGCAGACATCGCCGGAGGCCAGCCGCACCGAGGCGGTGCGGCCGCCGCGCGCGGTTCCGCCGATGCGAAATATGGCGGTATCGCCCAGCGACACCGACAACACCGGAAAGGCCGGATCGGCCTCGTCACGGTCCTGGTGCAGGCCCATCCTCGCCTCGCCGCGATAGAGATTGACCAGGCAGGCGTCCGGCGGGACGTCCGGGTCGGCCAGGCGCGACCACAGGTCCAGCAGGACCTGGGGCATCGCCGGCCAGGCCTGTCCGGTGCCCGGGTGGCGCTCGACATAGCGATAGCCGGCGGCGTCGGAAATCCAGCCCAGCGGCCCGAGGCTGGTCATGGCCACGCTCATCCGGCGTCCGCCCGGGGTTTGATGATGCAGGGGCGGCGCGGCCTCCATGGCGGCGAGAACCACGCCGGCCAGCGACTGCTGGGCGGCGTGGTCGAGAGCCCCGGGGAGCAGGCGGAAGCCGGGCGGCGCGCTCATGGCTGGACTTCTCTCCTCGTCGCGGGCAAACCCCCACGGCAAATAGGGTTTTGCCCTTGCGGGACGCCGGGTGCTTCCCATATTCCGACTCGAAACGGCGCTTTCCCCAAACGGAAGCGACGTCGACCTTGAACCGGCCGCGAGGCCCCAACTCTAGAGGGGACGGAACAGGAAGACACGGGGTGCTGAATCACCAGGCCCCTTATGTGTTCCGTCCGCCAAGCAGGAGCGAAAGACCGCAAGATGAGCAAGATCATCGGCATTGACCTGGGCACGACCAACTCGTGCGTCGCCATCATGGATGGCAAGACGCCCAAAGTGATCGAGAACGCCGAGGGCGCCCGGACCACCCCGTCGGTGGTCGGCATCATGGACGACGGCGAACGGCTGGTCGGCCAGCCGGCCAAGCGCCAGGCCGTCACCAACCCCTCCAACACCCTGTTCGCCATCAAGCGCCTGATCGGCCGCCAGTTCACCGACAAGGTGGTGGCCAAGGACAAGGACATGGTGCCCTACGAGATCGTCAAGGGCCCGACCGGCGACGCCTGGGTGCGCGCCCATGGCAAGGACTATTCACCGCAGGAAGTGTCCGCCTTCATCCTCGGCAAGATGAAGGAAGCGGCCGAGGCCCACCTCGGCGAGCCGGTGACCAAGGCGGTCATCACCGTTCCGGCCTACTTCAACGACGCCCAGCGTCAGGCCACCAAGGACGCCGGCAAGATCGCCGGCCTGGAAGTCCTGCGCATCATCAACGAGCCGACCGCGGCGGCCCTGGCCTATGGCCTGGAAAAGAACGACGGCAAGAAGATCGCCGTCTACGACCTCGGCGGCGGCACCTTCGACGTCTCGATCCTGGAGATCGGCGACGGCGTGTTCGAGGTGAAGTCGACCAACGGCGACACCTTCCTCGGCGGTGAAGACTTCGACATGCGTCTGGTCGACTACCTGGCCGACGAGTTCAAGAAGGAAACCGGCACCGACCTGCGCAAGGACAAGCTGGCCCTCCAGCGCCTGAAGGAAGAGGCCGAAAAGGCCAAGAAGGAACTGTCCAGCGTCACCCAGTACGAGGTGAACCTGCCCTTCATCAGCATGAATACGTCCGGTCCGCTGCACCTGAACATCAAGCTGTCGCGCGCCAAGCTGGAAGCCCTGGTCGAGGATCTGGTGGCCCGCACCATCGGCCCCTGCGAACAGGCCCTGAAGGACGCCGGTCTCAAGAAGAGCGACATCGACGAGGTGATCCTGGTCGGCGGCATGACCCGCATGCCCAAGGTCGTCGACGCGGTGAAGGAGTTCTTCGGCCGCGAGCCCCACAAGGGCGTCAATCCCGATGAGGTCGTCGCCCTCGGCGCCGCCATCCAGGCCGGCGTTCTGCAAGGCGACGTCAAGGACGTGCTGCTGCTCGACGTGACCCCCCTGACCCTCGGCATCGAAACCCTGGGCGGCGTGTTCACCCCGCTGATCGAGCGCAACACCACCATCCCGACCAAGAAGAGCCAGACCTTCTCCACCGCCGACGACAACCAGTCGGCCGTGACCATCCGGGTCTTCCAGGGCGAGCGTCCGATGGCCGCCGACAACAAGGTGCTGGGTCAGTTCGACCTGGCCGGCATTCCGCCGGCGCCGCGCGGCGTGCCGCAGATCGAGGTCACCTTCGACATCGACGCCAACGGCATTGTTCACGTGACCGCCAAGGACAAGGCGACCAACAAGGAACAGGCCATCCGCATCCAGGCCAACGGAGGCCTTTCCGACGCCGACATCGAAAAGATGGTCAAGGAAGCGGAATCCAACAAGGCGGACGACGAGAAGCGCAAGGCCGCCGTCGAGGCCAAGAACCAGGCTGACGCGGTCATCCACTCGACCGAGAAGGCCCTTGCCGAACACGGCGACAAGGTCGGCGCCGACGAGAAGAGCGCCATCGAGACGGCTCTGGCCGACCTCAAGGCGGTCATCGACGGCGGCGACGGCGAGGACATCGCCGCCAAGACCCAGACCCTGATCCAGGCGTCGATGAAGCTCGGCGAGGCCATGTACAAGGCCCAGCAGGGCGAAACGGCCGAGGGCGGCGACAGCGCCGCCGAAGCCGCGGACGAAGGCGTCGTCGACGCCGAGTTCGAGGAAGTCGACGACGACAAGAAGTCGGCCTGATGACTGACGCCGTCCAGGAAGCGCGCCGCCCCTCGGGGCCCAGCGCCTTCCCGGGCCTTCGCGGCATCCCGCTCCGTCCAGCCTCGAGGCTTGCGACGGAGCGGAACCGCCCCCACCTCCCGACATTGATGTCCAGGTAAGTTTCGAGCCGCCATGCGCGACTATTACGAAATCCTTGGTGTGGCTCGCGGCGTTGACGACGCGGCGCTGAAGTCCGCCTTCCGCAAGCAGGCGATGGAGCACCATCCCGACCGCAACGGCGGCTGCGAGGACGCCTCCGCGCGCTTCAAGGAAATCAACGAGGCCTATTCCATCCTGTCCGATCCGCAGAAGCGGGCGGCCTACGATCGCTTCGGCCATGCCGGGGTGAACGGCATGGGCGGCGGCGGCGGCCACCAGGGCTTTTCCGACGTCCACGACATCTTCAACGAGGTGTTCGGCGACGCCTTCGGCGAGATGTTCGGCGGCCGCGGCCGCCAGCGCAACAACGGCCCGGCCCGTGGCGCCGACCTGCGCTACGACCTCGAGATCACCCTGGAGCAGGCCTATGCCAGCGCCGAGGTCGAGATCAAGGTGCCCTCGGCCATGGCCTGCGAAATCTGCGACGGCTCCGGCGCCAAGCCCGGGACCAGCCCGACGGTCTGCAGCAGCTGCGGCGGCGCCGGACGGGTGAGGGCCACGCAAGGCTTCTTTTCCATCGAGCGCGCCTGCCCCCGCTGCGGCGGCTCGGGCAAGATGATCATGGATCCCTGCAAGGGCTGTCATGGCGCCGGCCAGGTCCGCAAGGAGCGGGTCCTGTCGGTGCGCATCCCGGCCGGGGTCGACGACGGTTCGCGCATCCGCCTGGCCGGAGAAGGCGACGCCGGCCAGCGCGGCGGTCCGCGCGGCGATCTCTACATCTTCCTGTCGGTGGCGCCGCACGACCTGTTCGAGCGCGACGGCCTTGACCTGCTGTGCACCGTGCCGGTGCCGATGAGCACGGCGGTGCTGGGCGGCGATATCGAGGCGCCCTGCCTGACCGGCGGCGAGAACTGCGACGGCGAATGCCGGATGAAGGTCAAGATTCCCGAAGGCGTGCAGACCGGCAAGACCGTGCGCCTGCGGGGCCGGGGCATGCCGTCCCTGCGTTCGCGCGAGCGCGGCGATCTGGTCGTCGAGCTGTTCGTCGAGACCCCGACGCAGCTGTCGGCGCGCCAGAAAGAGCTGATGCGGGAGTTCGCCGATCTGACCGGCGAGGCGCAGCACCCCAAATCCGCCAACTTCCTCGGCAAGGCTAAGCGGTTCTGGTCCGACGTCACCGGCGGCTGACCCGAGCCTCGAAAGGGTCTAGACAGACCTGACCATGAGCCTGGCGCCGCCCTCCGTTCGATAACGGTCGCGGCGCCCCGTGCACGGAGCCGTCATGTCGCGAGCCGCCTCTTCCGCCCTTCGCCCTGTTATCCTGGCCCTGGCTCTGGGCCTCGCCGCCATGACGCTGGCCGTGCTTCCCGCCCTGCCGCAGGCTGCCTGGGCGCAGGGGTCGTGGCGCACCCACAAGGACAGCAAATACGGCTATCTGGTCGAGTTTCCCGGTGTTCCCAGCCTGACTCAGGAGACCACCCCCGGCGGGGCGGTAATGGACATCGCCTCCCTCGAGGCCGGCACGACGGGCGCCTTTCTGGTGGTCTCCACCGGCGGCGCCGGCGGTCAGGACCCCAAGATCGCGCTCGACAACGCCACCACCGGCTCGCTGGGGGCCATCAAGGGCGAGGTCATCAGCAAGGCGGACCTGACGGTCGACGGCGCCCCCGCCCGCGATCTGGTGATTCGCTCCACCGACAGCGGCGTGACCATGCACACCCGGATGATCATCCAGGGCGACAACTTCTTCCAGGTGATGGCCGTCGGCCCCATCGACGGCGCGCCCGAGGGCGCCGACCGCTTCATCAACAGCTTCCGCATCGTCGCCCCGCCCAAGCCTACAGCGCCCGGGACGATGAATCCCGTGCCGGACAAGCCCTGACCCCCCGCAACGGGGCATGTGACGCGGCCTCGGGAGCGCTATCAATCCTCCATTGGAGGAGTTTTATCGATGCGAAGAATTGCCTGGCTTCCCGCCGTCCTGATGGTCATCACGGCCACGGCCGCCGTCTCCCAGACAACCTGGACCCGTTTCAACTTCGCGCCGGACAAGTTCTCCATAAATTTTCCGAGGTATCCGCAGATCACGGAGTCGGAGACCAACGGGCTGAAGATGCGCACCTACGTCGTCGACGATGCGGCCAACATGGTCATCGTGGCGGTCATGCCGGTCGGCGAAGTTCCCGATACAAAGCAAGCTTTCGATGCCGTCGAGACCTCACGAAAGGCCAAGGGTGGTCTTGTTTTGTCGCGCAGGGATTTCACGGTCCAGGGCGCGCCAGCTAGTGAGCTGGTGTTCCGATCCGCGAACGGGTCGATCCTGATGGACCGGATCATCTATCGCGAAGGCCATCTCTATCAGCTATTCACCACCCCGGGCCCTGACAACAAGGCTCAGCCCTGGGCGGGGCAATTCTACGAGTCCTTCCGCTTCCTGCCGTGATCGATTGAGCCGGGGCGGCACCAACTGGCCTCTGTTGCTTCGGGCCGGGCGCGGCTAGGTTCTGAACCCATAAAGGTTGCTGGCTGAGGTCGGCGCTGATTCAAGGCTTCCGAAAGGAGCCTTGAGATGGCGCGATATGACCTTAGCGAGGTGGAGTGGCGGCTGATCGAGCCGCTGCTTCCGAACAAGCCGCG
>WGLL01000011.1 GCA_016125585.1 Caulobacter sp. | reverse complement strand
AAGCTGCAGGCCCTCGATATTGGCGCCCAGGGTCCAGTTCACCGAGTTGCGGACGATGTCGTAGCCTTCGCCAGCGTTCTCGACCACCGAGTCGGCGACGCTGTCGACATAGTAGACGTCGTTGCCGACGCCGCCGCGCAGTGTGTCGTTGCCGGTCCCGCCATCCAGAACGTCGTTGCCGTCGCCGCCGTCGAGCACATCGTTGTCGGCGCCGCCGTACATCACGTCATTGCCCAGGCCGCCGACCAGACTGTCGTTGCCGGTTCCGCCGTAGAGCTTGTCGGAGCCATCGCCGCCGTCCAGCGTGTCGCTGCCGGTTCCGCCGTCGACGGTGTCGTTGCCGGCCCCGCCATACAGGTGGTCGCCGCCGTCGTCGCCGTAGACATAGTCGTTGCCGTCGCCGCCATCGATGGTGTCGACGCCGTCGCCGCCATGCAGGGTGTTCTTGCCGGCGTTGCCGACGATGTTGTTGGCCAGGGCATTGCCGGTTCCGTCGATGTCGCCGGCGCCCTGAAGCTGCAGGCCCTCGATGTTGTCGTCCAGCGTCCAGGTGATGGTGCTGCGGACGATGTCATAGCCTTCGGCGGCGTTTTCCGTGGTCGTGTCGCCGACGTCATCGACGTAATAGACGTCGTTGCCGACGCCGCCGGCCATGGCGTCGGCTCCGGTCCCACCATCAAGAAGATCGTTGCCGTCGTCGCCGTTCAGGGTATCGGCGCCCGCGCCGCCATCGAGACGGTCGTTGCCGGCCCCGCCATTGAGGGTGTCGACGCCGTCGCCGCCGTAAAGCTTGTCGGCGCCCAGCCCCCCGCTCAGGATATCGTCGTTGTTCTCGCCGTAGAGAGTGTCATTGCCGTCATTGCCGTTCAGCGTGTCGTCGCCGTCGCCGCCATAGATGTATTCGTTGGCCGCGCCGCCGCTGATCGTTTCACTGCCCGCCGTGCCCTGCAGGGCGTCGCCGTTCGAGGACACGCCATTGATGGTGATGGTCACTGTGCCGGTGTCGCCGCCATTGATGGTGTAGGTGAAACTGTCGGTGGTGGAGGTGTTGCTGGCCCCCGAGCCGGACGCGGCCAGGCTGTTGAAGGCGCCGTTTGGATCGTAGGCGTAGGTCCCGTTCGCGTTGAGCGTCAGCAGGGCGCCGCTGGCCAGGGTGATCTGGTTGCCGACATTGGCGGCGTTGCCGTTGACTTCGGTGACCGAAGTGAACCCGGTGTCGTTCCCGGTAACGTCTCCGGCCGTGATGGTCGCGTTCTCATTGACCGAGTTGGAGTCGTTATCCGCCACGGCGGCCGCGGCCGCGCCGGTGGTGAAGTTGAGCGTGGTGTTGTCGCCGATGCCGAAGAAGATCGAACTGTCGGCGTCAGTGAAGGTCCCTGCATCGATCTGAACGGCGTAGGCGGTGTTGCCGGCCAGGGTGATGCTGGGGTTGACCGTCCAGGTCGTGCCGGACCCGGTCACCTGGCCGCTGGTCACGTCGATGGTCTCGACGATGGTGCTGTCGCTGGTGCGGATGATGTAGATATTGCCCGTCCCCTTGGAGACGCTCTCGTCAAAGGTCAGGACGATGTCGGCCGTCGTCGACACGCCCGTGCCGTCATCGGCCGGGGTGCTGCTGGCCAGTTCCGGCGGCTTGCCGTTGGCCAGGAAGGTCGAACCTGTGCCTGCGTTGGCGCTGACGATGATGTCGTCGTCGCCATCGCCATCGACGTCGCCGACGAAGTAGTTGCTGCCATTGTGGTCCGGCAGGGTCAGTCCGGCGAAGGGCGAGGCCGCCTGGGACAGGAGGGTGAAGGTGCCGTCGCCGTTGGATTGGGCGTACTGGAAGGCCGTGCCGTTACCGCCGGTCTGGTAGAGAATGTCGGTGTCGCCGTCGCTGTCGAAGTCGCCGGCCACCGCGCGGACGAAGGCTGGGGCCGGTCCGCTGGCCACCGCGACCTGGGTGAAGCTGCCGCCGTCGTTGCGGTACATCTGCGGCGTGGTGTTCTGGACGATGACCAGGATGTCGGTGTCGCCGTCGCCGTCGAAGTCGCCGGTCAGATAGTTCTTCGACACGAAATCCAGCAGGGTGACGCCCGAGAAGGGCGATGCGGCCTGGGACTGGAGGGTAAAGGTTCCGTCACCGTTCGACCGGGCGAACTGGAACGCCGAAGCGGCGCCGCCGGTCTGGTAGAGCATATCGACGTCGCCGTCGTTGTCGAAGTCGCCGGTGACGATCCGGGCCGAGAACTGTGGCGAGGGGAAGGTGGCGGTGGACTGGCTGGTGAAGGTTCCGCCGTCGTTGCGATAGAAGGTTCCAGTTCCGCTGTTGGCGCTGGCGTAAACGTCGATGTCGCCGTCGCCGTCGAAATCGGCGGCGAAATAGTTTGAGCCATTATGGTCGGCCAGGGTCACGCCGGAGAAGGGCGAGGCGGCCTGGCTGAGGATGGTGTAGGTGCCGTCGCCGTTCGATCGGGCGTACTGGAAGGCGGTGCCGTTGCCGCCGGTCTGGTAGAGGATGTCGATGTCGCCATCGCCATCGAAGTCACCGACCAGGACACGGGCCGAAAACGTCGGCGCCGGATAGGTCGCGGTGGACGTGGAACTGAACGTGACAGCCATGGCGGAACCCCCCATCAAGATTAAACAGCTCAAGATAGCGCGGTTTTTCGTGTTCGCCTCATACTTTCTCTCTGTGGTTGCACTTTCGTCGGGGGCGGGCCGTCTGCCAGAAATCCGCACCCACGTGACATTGATTTTGCAGTCTATTTTTCGCGCCTGAGCTTGGTGTCAGCCTGGCCGCCGCAGTTTCCATCGCTTTCGGAACAGGGGCCGCGGACGGCGTCGAACAGCCCTTGATCCCCGCGGCCAATTGGTTTGATCTGCCCCCTCATTGAGTTGGGTGGTTCGGGACGGGCGATGACATTGAAATGGAAGGCGGGTCTGACCGCCGCGACGCTGTCGGTGCTGCTCGCCGCCTGCGCCACCACCGGCGGGGCCGCCGCCGGGAAACCGGCGGAAAAAGCCGACGCCAAACCTCTGGCGCCGGGCGCCGGCGGCAAGGATGAGGCGGCGCCCTTCGCCTCCACCTACAAGCCCCTGCCCGCTCGGCCGACCGCCATCGTCGGCGCCACGGTGCTGACCGCCGATGGCCGCCAGATCGATAACGGCACGGTGGTCTTTGGCGACGGCCGGATCATCGCCGTCGGCGGCGCGGACACTGCTGTTCCCGAGGGCTATGATGTCATCGACGGCAAGGGCAAATGGGTCACGCCCGGCATCATCGACGCCCACAGCCATCTGGGGGTCTATCCCTCCCCCGGCGTCTCGGCCCGTTCCGACGGCAACGAGGCCACCGACCCCAACACCGCCCAGGTCTGGGCCGAGCATTCGATCTGGCCGCAGGATCCGGGCTTCAACCGGGCCCGCGCCGGCGGCGTCACTTCCATGCTGATCCTGCCGGGCAGCGCCAACCTGTTCGGCGGCCGCTCGGTGACGATCCGCAATGTGCCGTCGATCACCATGCAAGGGATGAAGTTCCCGGGCGCGCCTTACGGCCTGAAGATGGCCTGCGGCGAAAATCCCAAGCGCGTCTACGGCGGCAAGGGTCGCAGCCCCTCCACCGCGATGGGCAATGTCTACGGCTACCGCAAGGCCTGGATCGAGGCGGCCGAATACCGCCGCAAATGGGACGACTACAACGCCAAGCACGACAAGGGGGAAAAGGCCGACGCGCCCAAGCGCGACCTGCAGCTGGAGACCCTGGCCGGCGTCCTGCGCGGCGAGATCCTGGTCGAGAACCACTGCTACCGCGCCGACGAGATGGCGGTGATGATCGATATCGCCAAGGAGTTCGGCTACAAGATCACCATGTTCCACCACGCCAGCGAGGCCTACAAGATCGGTCCGCTGCTGAAGGAAAACGACATCTGCATCGCCACCTGGGCCGACTGGGCAGGCTTCAAGATGGAGAGCCTCGACGGCATCGAGGCCAACGCGGCCATCACCTTCCAGTCCGGCGCCTGCGTGGTCATTCACTCCGATGACGAGACCATCACCCAGCACCTGAACCAGGAAGCGGCCATCGCCATGGCGGCGGGCAACCGGATCGGGTTCAACATCACCCCGGCCCAGGCCATCACCTGGATCACCGCCAACCCCGCCAAGGCCATGGGCATCGCCGACCAGACCGGCAGCCTGACCCCTGGCAAGCGGGCCGATGTGGTGCTCTGGAGCGGCAATCCCTTCAGCGTCTATACCCTGGCCGAGAAGGTCTTCATCGACGGCGGCCTGGCCTATGACCGCCGCGATCCGCGCTACCAGCCCAAATCCGATTTCGAACTTGGCCAACCCGGTGAAGGGGCCTTCCACCCATGAGAACCCTGCTCCTCGCCGCCGCCGCGATGCTGATCGCCGGCCCGGCCTCGGCCGAGACCTACGCCATCGTCAATGCGCGGATCGAGACCGTCTCCGCCGCCGGCGCCATCCCCAACGGGACCATCGTCCTGAAGGACGGCAAGATCGTCGCCCTGGGCGCGGGCGTCACCGCCCCGGCCGGCGCCACGGTCATCGACGCCAAGGGCGGCGTGGTGACCCCCGGCTTTATCGCCGCTTCCTCCAACCTCACCGTCTCCGAGGTCGAGGCGGTGCAGGAAACCCGTGATGACCGCTCCGGCAAGCTTTCGGCCGGCTTCGACATCCAGTATGGCGTCAACCCGGCCTCGACCATGATCCCCATGGCCCGCCAGACCGGACTGACCCGCGCGGTCGCCACCCCGATCCTGTCGCGCGGCGGCGGCGGTCACAAGGACGACAGCGGCGCCGAGGAATTCTCGGGCGGCGGCGGGGTCGGCGACGCCGATCCGCCTCTGTTCGCCGGCCAGGCGGCCATCGTCAGTCTGGCGTCCGGCCAGTCCGATCTGGTCATCCGCCCGAAAGCCGCCGTCACCCTCGACCTGGGCGAAGCCGGCGCCCGCGCCGCCGGTTCGCGCGGCGCGGCCATGGTTCTGGTCCGCTCTGCCTTCGAGGACGCCCGCGCCTATGCCCGCAACCGCGGCGCCTACGACCGGGGCGCCACCCGGGAGTTCGGCCTGTCCCGCATCGACCTGGAAGCACTGGTCCCGGTGGTCGAGGCCAGGACCCCGCTTCTGGTCCGCGTCAGCCGCGCCTCCGACATCCTGCAGGTGCTCAAGCTGGCCCGGGACGAGAAGATCAAGGTCATCATCGAAGGCGCCGAAGAGGGCTGGATGGTGGCGCCGCAGCTGGCCGCAGCCGGGGTGCCGGTAATGATCGACACCGAACGCGACCTGCCCGACAGCTTCGAGACCCTGGCCTCGCGCCTCGACAACGCCGCCCGGCTGCAGGCCGCCGGCGTCACCGTCGCGGTGATGGGCAGCCGCGACCAGAACAACCTGCGCCAGGCCCGGTTCAACGCCGGCATGGCGGTCAGCTACGGCCTGCCCTACTCCTCCGCCATCGCCTCCCTGACCCTCGCTCCGGCGAAGATCTGGGGCATGGATGGTCAGGTGGGCTCGCTGGAAGTCGGCAAGACCGCCGACGTGGTGGTCTGGAACGGCGATCCCCTGGAACTGTCGACCTGGCCCACGGCGGTGTTCATCGGCGGCGTCAAACAGCCCGAAGACAGTCGCGCCTTCGAGCTGCGGGATCGCTACGCGGCGCCGGCCGGCAGCTATCCGAAAGCCTACACCAAGCCATGATCCGTTCCCTGGCGTCCTTGCTGATGGCCGTGGCCCTGAGCGCGGCCGCCCCGGCGCTCGCCCGGCAGGAAGAGCCGACATCAAAGCGGTTCGCGCTCAGCCCCGATCAGGTCTGGACCCGCACGGTCCGATTTCTAGCGGCCAACGGCGTCAGCCCGTCCAGCCTTGATCGCTCCGGCGGCACGATCATGGCCGAAGGCCCGACGCAGCAGGGGGCCTGGGTGGCCTGTCCGAAAATGCGCGGCGTGCTGCGGAACGTCAGCTATCGGTTGTCGATCGTCATCGATCCGGCCGACGATGGCGGCGCGGTGGTGACGGTGCTGATGAATGGCGAGGGCGAGAGCGCCAAGCGGCGTCGCTTTCTGGTCATCCCGACAGGCATGCGCCGCACAGCCCTGATCTGCCCCTCGACCGGCACGCTCGAATACGACCTGTTCAAGGCTCTGTCGGCCGCCGAATAGCCTCCCCGCGCGCCGATCAGATCCCCGCGCCGAACCAACCGGCCGGCCAGGTGTTCTGAAGGTTCCCCGACGCACGGAGTTTCAATGGCCCGATCGAGCCTGCTTGCCGCCCTGTTCTCCGATCATTGGGTCGGCCGCAACGTCGCCCTATGGATCGCGGCGGCGGTCAATGCGGCGGTGATCGTGCTGACGGTCTGGCTGGGAACGCCCTGGATTCTGCTGACCCTGCTCCTCACCGCCCCGCCGTTGATCCTGGCGCTGGTCGATCTGACCCAGACCCGTCACAGCCTCCGCCGCAACTATCCCTTCTCCGCCCGCTTTCGCTGGTTTTTCGAGTGGCTGCGTCCCTATCTGCGGTCCTACATCGTCGAGAGCGATCTCGATGGCAGGCCCTTCAGCCATGACGAACGCGCCCTGGTCTACGCCCGGGCCAAGGGGGCCGAGGACGCCCACCCCTTCGGCACCGAACTGGACGTCTACTCCGAGGAATATGAGTGGCTGGCCCACTCCATGGCTCCGAACCCGGACGCCGACCCGGACAACCGGGTGCGGGTCGGGACCGACCAGTGCACGCAACCCTACGACGCTTCGCGCCTGAACATCTCGGCGATGAGCTTCGGCGCCCTAGGCGCCAACGCCATCGAGGCCCTGAACCTGGGCGCCAGGATTGGCGGCTTCTATCACGACACCGGCGAGGGCGGGGTCTCGCCCTACCACCTGATGCACGGCGGCGATCTGGTCTGGGAACTGGGCTCCGGCTACTTCGGCTGCCGTGACAAGGACGGCCGGTTCGATCCACCCCGCTTCGCGGAAACGGCGCAGAACAGCGCCATCAAGATGATCGAGATCAAGCTCAGCCAGGGCGCAAAGCCAGGCCACGGCGGCCTGCTTCCAGGCGCCAAGGTTACCGAGGAAATCGCCAGGACACGCGGTGTCGGCGTTGGCGAGGACTGCCTCTCCCCCGCCGCCCATTCGGCCTTTTCCACCCCCCGCGAGCTGATCGAATGGGCGGCGCGGCTGCGGGAGCTGTCCGGCGGCAAGCCGGTGGGCGTCAAGCTCTGCGTCGGCTATCCCCATGAGCTGATGGCCGTGATCAAGGCGATGCTCTCCAGCGGCGTCCACCTCGACTATATCGTCATCGACGGCGCCGAGGGCGGCACCGGCGCGGCGCCGTCGGAACTGTCGGACAGCGTCGGCATGCCCCTTCGCGAAGGCCTCATCCTGGCTCGCAACGCCCTGGTCGGAACAGGCCTCAAGGGAACCGTCAAGCTGGCGGCCTCGGGCAAGGTCACCTCCGGCGCGGCCCTGGCCATGAACGCCGCCCTCGGCGCCGACTGGTGCAACGCCGCCCGGGGTTTCATGTTCTCCCTGGGCTGCGTGCAGTCGATGCGCTGCCACACCGACACCTGCCCGACCGGCATCGCCACCCAGTCTCCCGCCCGCCAGCGCGCCCTGGTCGTCCCCGACAAGGCCCAACGGGTCGCCCGCTTTCACAAGAACACGCTGCACGCCCTGCACGAGATGGTCGTCGCCTGCGGTCTCGACTCCCCCGACCAGTTCTCGCCCGAACATCTGCGCCAGAGGATCAACGCCGCCGAGATGCGGTCGATCAACGAGATTTACCCGTTCGTGGAGCCTGGACAGCTGCTCACCGACGCCCCCGGCACGGCGCTGAGCCGCTGGTGGGCGCAGGCCGATCCGGACAGCTTCCGCCGGCGCGCCACCGCCTGAGAGACGCCCGAAGTCAGTTCCGGCCAGGCTCCACAGCGGGCTGTCGTCCGACCGTCAAGCCGTACCGAATTTCGAGCGAGAGAGCCTGCAACTCGGTGGTGCGGGCATCAACCTGCCGGAACAGGCTGCTGGACCTGCCAAAGTCGACCTCGCGATTGAAGATGTAGCCCCGGGGGCCCCATCGCCCGGGCGATCTCGCCAAATGACTCACGGCGATATCAATGTCGGCCATCACCCGGTCCTGCAGGTCCCAATAGCGATCCATTTGGGGCCTGGCGGCCAGCACCTCCTGATCATAGCTGTCGAGGAGGGCTTTTCGACGGTTCCCGTTCTTCAAAACCTTGCTCAGCCGCGCCCGGTTTTCGACCAGTCGGCTGGCGTGCAGCGCGCGATACCTCGCCACGACCTCCCGACTGCGAGCGATCTTTCGACGCGTACCCTTCAATCCTGGATCCCTTGCCATCACCGTGAACGACAGGAGTTGCGCGCCGCCCGTCTCGGCGTCGAACTCTGCGTCGAACGCCTCCGCATCGCCCTGCATGATCCTGCGGTTCTCGGCGACGGTCGCTTGGATCGCCTTGTTCTCGTCCTGGATCGGCGCACCGAGCACAAAAAGCACCGTCAGGGCCAGCAGGCTGCCAGCGACGCACGAGCCAGCGATCACCGCAAAGTCATAGGCTCCGCCTCGATCTCCGCTTCGCAGCCCGGCGGCGAAATACAGGATCATCGTCAGAAAGCCGCCGACGGCGAGAGACCCGATCACCAGCCCATAGAGCACCTGATCGACGACCTGCTTGGCCTCGACGCCGCTCAGCGCCGCCGCTCCCAGCACCACGACCGTCACCAGAATGCCGCCGACAAACGCCAGCCCGGCCACGACGACCAGCGCGGCCGTCGTCCGGGCCCTTTCCGGCCGCAACAGGCGATCCTCCCAGAATGGTCTGTCGCCCACGTCCCCGCCCCCCAACGCAACTCTCTCGCAAAACTAGCAATGCCTTCGCCGTCTCGGCAACCGCGATCGGCCCGCACTCCGAGACAGACCGCGACATCGCCCGGACCTGTGGCACTATGCCCGCAACACCGGACCACGCGGCGCCAGACCGCGATCCGGACCTAGGGAGCCAACGCCATGACCAACATCCCCGACGCCGGGACGCCCGACCTCCTCTGCGACCTCACCGAAGGCGTGCTGACCCTGACCATGAACCGGCCCGAGGCCCGCAACGCCATGAGCGAGGCGATGAACCAGGCCCTCGCGCGGCAGCTGGCCTGGGCCGAGCTGGAGCCGGCGGTGAAATGCGTGGTCCTGACCGGGGCCGGCAAGGGCTTCTGCGCCGGCGGCGATGTGAAGGGCATGAACGACCGCAACGCTTCCGGCGCCCCGGCCTCGGTCGACGCCGCCATCACCCGTCAGCGGATCAACCAGCGCGCCACCGCCGGCAAGCTGTTCAAGATGGCCAAGCCGACCCTGGCCGCCCTGCCCGGCGCGGCGGCCGGCGCCGGCTTCTCGCTGGCGCTGGCCTGCGACCTGCGGATCATGGCTTCCACCGCAATTCTGACCACCGCCTTCGCCAAGGTCGGCTTCTCCGGCGACTATGGGGGGACCTACTTCCTCACCCAGTTGGTCGGCTCGGCCAAGGCGCGGGAGCTCTACTACCTCTCCGACCGCATCGACGCGCAGGAAGCCTTGCGGCTTGGCCTGACCAACTGGGTCTGCGAGCCGGACGCGCTGGCCGACAAGGCCCGGGAGATCGCCCGGCGACTCGCCTCCGGCCCCAGCGTAGCGCTGGGCTACATGAAGGAAAACCTCAACCGGGCCATGGGCGGCGAGGTCGATGACTGCCTCGACCTGGAGGCCACCCACCATGTCCACTGCGCCGCGACGACCGACCACAAGGAGGCCGTGAAAGCCTTTGTCGAAAAGCGCCCGCCCGTCTTCCACGGATACTAAGGAGCAGACACAATGCGTCTTCGACAGATCGCCCTGGTCGGCGCCGACCTCGCCGCCTGTTCCGCCGATATCGAGGCCGTGCTCGGCGTCCATCACCCCTATGATGACCCCGGCGTCCACAAGTACGGCCTGAAGAACGCCGTCTACGCCGTCGGCCATACCTTCCTCGAAGTGGTCTCGCCGCAGCAGCCCGGCACAACCGCCGGCCGCTTGATCGACAAGCGCGGCGGCGACGGCGGCTATATGGTCATCCTCCAGGTCCCCGACCTCGCCGCCGCCCGCGAAACCGCCGCCGAGGCCGGCGCCCGCACCGTCGAACAGATCGATCGCCCCGGCGTCGCCGCAACCCACCTTCACCCCAGGGACACCGGCGGCGCCATCATCTCCCTCGACTGGATGGACCCCTCGGAGCGCTGGGAATGGGGCGGCCCGGGCTGGGAAGCCAACGTCCGGACCGACACGTCCACCGCCATCATCGGCGCCGAACTGCAGGCGGAAGATCCCGCCGCCATGGCCGCCCGCTGGTCACAGGTGCTGGGCCTCGATGCCCGCGACGACAACGGCTGGCGGATCCCGCTCCAGGGCGGCGAGATCCGCTTCGTCCCCTTGCGCGACGACCGCGGCGAGGGCCTGGCAGGCTTTGATGTGGTGGTGAACGATGTCGCTGCGGTGAAAGAAGCCGCCGAGGCCCGCAGCCTGCTCGACGCCGACGGCGAGGTGACGCTGTGCGGGACGCGGGTCTACCTGGTGGGGTGACTCCCTCCAGTCCCCGCTCATCCCATCATACCGCTCATCCCGGCACACAGGTCAGGTCCCATCGACAAAGGAAACAGTCGCTGCATGCAAGGAACAGCGGTTCTGAAAAAGTTCGCTCCTCTTGCTTTGGCCCTTCTCGCGCTGGCAGCGATGTCGATGTTCGCCTTCACAGATTTGGCCTGGTGCTGGGCGGGGCGTCCGGATGAATCCTATCCGGAAATTGCCTACCTGTTCCTTGGCTTGCCTGCCGCGCTGGCCGCTACCGGGGCGGGCCTTCTGTTCCTCGGTACATCGATGGGCGACAACAAGACAAAAATCACTGCCTACTTGGTTTACGTGCCCGCCCTGGCGATCTGCGGATGCCTTGTCGCCTCCGCCATCTTTCCCCTGTTGATACCTTCCTGATCTTTCGCGCTTCACGAGAAGAAGCCGGGCATTCGCCGTCGGCGGCTTCCCAAATACCGCTCATCCCGGCATGCTCCGGGATGAGGGGAAAGGTGGGACTGCCCGAACCGTCCCTCGCCACCCGATCATCAACCTCCAATCCCCTCTGTTGCGCGCGACGACATGGCGGCTCATTAGGGAGGGCCGAATCGCCTAGACTCCCCCGCGTAATGTCCAAACCAGAACCCGCTTCCCTCTCCCTCTTCGATGACGCCCTCAATCCCCCTGCGGCCGCGCCGCTGGCGGAGGCCCATGAGCCCGTGCCCGCGCCGGCCAAACCAAAGGCCGCGCCCACGCCGATGCCCGCCCCCTCCGGCGACTACAACGCCAGCAGCATCGAGGTGCTGGAGGGCCTGGAGCCGGTGCGGAAGCGGCCGGGCATGTACATCGGCGGCACCGACGAGCGGGCCCTGCATCACCTGTTCGCCGAGGTGCTGGACAACGCCATGGACGAGGCCGTGGCCGGCCACGCCAAGTCCATCGAGGTCAGCCTCGACGCCGAGGGCGCCCTGACCGTCTACGATAACGGTCGCGGCATCCCGATCGATCCCCACCCCAAGCATCCGGGCAAGTCGGCGCTCGAGGTCATCATGACCGTGCTGCACTCGGGCGGGAAGTTCTCCGGCAAGGCCTATGAGACCTCCGGCGGCCTGCACGGCGTCGGCGTCTCGGTGGTCAATGCGCTGTCCGAGCGAGTCGAGGTCACCGTCTGGCGCGACGGCTTCGAATACCGCCAGGTGTTCTCGCGCGGCAAGCCGCTCGGCGGCCTGGAGCAGATCGGTCCCAGCCGCAAGCGCGGCACGGCGATCAAGTTCCTGCCCGACCCGGTGATCTTCGGCGAGGGCGTCGCCTTCAAGCCGGCGCGGCTCTACCGCATGGCCCGCTCCAAGGCCTACCTGTTCCGCGGCGTGCAGATCAAATGGTCCTGCGATCCCTCGCGCATCCAGGACAAGACCGCGCCGGAAGCCGTCTTCCACTTTCCCAACGGCCTGGCCGACTTCCTCGCCGAACGCGTTGAAGGCGTCACGACCGTCACCCCCGACGCCTTCTGTGGCCGCATCGAACGCACCGGCGAGGCCGGGGCGGTGGAATGGGCCGTCACCTGGACGCCGCAGGGCTTTGGCGAGTCCGACAGCTTCATCCAGTCCTACTGCAACACCGTGCCCACGCCCGAGGGCGGCACCCACGAGAGCGGCTTCCGCGCCGCCCTGACCCGGGGCCTCAAGGCCTATGGCGAACTGGCCGGTGAGAAGCGCGCCGGCATCATCACCGCCGACGACGTCATCGCCAACGCCGGCGCGCTGATCAGCGTCTTCGTGCGCAACCCGGAATTCCAGGGCCAGACCAAGGAGCGGCTCTCCTCCTCCGACGCCCAGAAACTGGTCGAGACCGCCCTGCGCGACCCCTTCGACCACTGGCTGACCGCCTCGCCCAAGGCCGCGTCCGCCCTGCTCGAATTCGTCATCGAACGGGCCGAGGAGCGGCTCAAGCGCCGCAAGGACCGCGACGTGGCCCGCGCCAGCGCCACCCGCAAGCTGCGCCTGCCCGGCAAGCTGGCCGACTGTTCCGGCGAGGCGGCCGAGGGCTCGGAAATCTTCCTGGTCGAAGGCGACAGCGCCGGCGGCAGCGCCAAACAGGCGCGCAACCGCAAGACCCAGGCCATCCTGCCCCTGCGCGGAAAGATCCTCAACGTCGCCTCGGCGACCGGCGAGAAGATGACCGCCAACAAGGAGCTCTCCGACTTGCTGCTGGCCCTCGGGGTGCAGCCGGGCTCGAAGTTCAAGGAAGAGGATCTGCGCTACGACCGCGTGATCATCATGACCGACGCCGATGTCGACGGCGCCCACATCGCCTCCCTGCTGATCACCTTCTTCTATCGCACCATGCCGCAGATGGTCCGGGGCGGCCGACTGTACCTGGCCCTGCCGCCGCTCTACCGCATCAGCCACGGCGGCAAGACCGCCTACGCCCGCGACGACGAACACAAGGACCAGCTGCTGGCCACCGACTACAAGGGAAAGAAGCCGGAGATCAGCCGCTTCAAGGGCCTGGGCGAGATGATGGCCAGCCAACTCAAGGAAACCACCATGGATCCGGCCACCCGCACCCTGGCGCGGGTTACCCTTCCTCGCTCGGAGGAAGCCGTGGAGGATCTGGTGGAAACCCTGATGGGCAGAAAGCCCGAGTTGAGATTCAGGTTTATTCAGGAGAACGCCGAATTTGCCGGCGAACTGGATATCTAGCGCCTCAATACTCTGCGGAACTGCCTGAGGGGCTGATGAATAAACCGGCAGCAGGGCCCGGATCACTGACTGTCATCCGACATTCACCTTTCTTACCCTCCCGCACGAGATCACAAAAGGGTTACATCGGGAGCCAAGCGTCCCCATATTCGTTAGGTCGCAGTTCTCAACGGCACCCTTCTCCCCTGGGCGCGGCGAACCGGGGCTAGAGTTATTGTAATGATCGAACTGTCAGACGTGCGTCTGGAGGTCCCCTCCGAAGCGCCGCCCGGCCTCGACCTCGCGCGTACTTCACTGTTTCTGGATCTGGACGGAACGCTTGCGCCCATCGAGGCGACGCCGGACGCCGTACGGCCCGAGCCCCTCAGGACGGAAACCCTCAAGGCGCTCGGCAAGGCCCTGTCCGGCCGCATGGCCGTGCTCAGCGGTCGCCCGATTTCCGAGGTCGACGCCATTCTTGAAGGCGCCGTGCCCAACGTCGCCGGGCAGCACGGCCTGGAGCGGCGCTGCGCCCGGGACGGCCTGCACCGCACCCCGCCTCACCCGGCCCTCGCCGAGGCCGGCGAATTGCTGGACGGTTTCGCCAGCGCCGACCGCGGTCTGCTGGTCGAGCGCAAGAGCGCCGCCGTCGCCATTCA
Organism: Caulobacter sp.; assembly: GCA_016125585.1. Taxonomy (GTDB): domain Bacteria; phylum Pseudomonadota; class Alphaproteobacteria; order Caulobacterales; family Caulobacteraceae; genus Caulobacter. Next base: position 399,349 of record WGLL01000011.1, on the reverse strand, counting down.
CTACCGCGCCAGCCCGACGTCCGGCCCCGCCGTGCTCGAACTGGTCCGTCGCCTGGCCAAGCAGCACGATCTGGTCCTGCAGGAAGGCCGCATGGTTGCGGAACTGCGCACCCCCGGCCCCGACAAGGGCGAGGCGCTCAGAGCCTTCATGGCGATCGAGCCTTTTTCGGGCGGTGCGCCGCTGATGATCGGGGATGACCTGACCGACGAGGACGCCTTCGCCTCGGCCGTGGACCTTGGCGGGGCCGCCATCCTGGTCGGACCGCCCCGGCCCTCGCTGGCCCGGTGGAGGCTGAGCAGTCCCGACGCCCTGCTTGCCTGGCTTGGCGCCGCCATACCCACCCAGCAACCGCTGCCTTTCAGGGAGATCGTATCGTGAGCCGTCTGATCGTCGTTTCGAACCGTGTCGGTCTGTCCCGCGATGTCGGCGGCGGAGCGGTTGGCGGGCTGTCGGCGGCGATCACGGCGGCCCTTCGCGAGAACCAGGGCGTCTGGTTCGGCTGGAGCGGCGAGACCATTCCGCAATACACCGGCCAGCTGTCCCTCGACCGGATCGGCGACGTCACCGTCGCCAAGGTCGATCTCGAGGAGCAGGACGTCGACGAGTATTACAACGGCTACGCCAACCGCACCCTCTGGCCGCTGTTCCACAACCGCATCGACCTGACCGCCTATGAGCGCAACTTCGGCGCCGGCTACGCCCGGGTCAATCAACGCTTCGCGGCGGCGCTTCAGGCCCTGGTGGCGCCGGGCGACACCCTGTGGATCCACGACTATCACCTGATCCCGCTGGCCGCCGAACTCCGCAAGCTGGGCTTCACCAACAGGATCGGCTTCTTCCTGCACATTCCCTGGCCGGCGCGACAGCTGCTGACCACCCTGCCCGGCCATCGGAAGCTGGTGCAGGCCCTTTTCGAATACGACCTGCTGGGCTTCCACACCGACGAGTGGCTGTCGGCCTTCAAGGGCTACCTGAACCACGAGCTCGGCGTGACCGTCGAGGAGGATGGCGTGGTCGAGGCTTTCGGCCGCAAGACCCAGATCGGCGCCTTCCCGATCGGCGTCAATCCTCGCGACTTCGCCCCGGAAGCTGCGTCCGAAGCCTCGATCGAGGCCCAGCGGCGGATGGAGGAGAGCCTGTCAGGCCGCCAGATGATTATTGGCGTCGACCGGCTGGACTATTCCAAGGGTCTGGAGGAGCGCTTCCAGGCCTATGAGCGCTTCCTGGAGGATCATCCGGAATCCCGCGAGAAGGTCTTCATGCTGCAGATCGCCACCCCCAGCCGGGACTCGGTGGCGGCCTACCAGGACCTGCGCGGCCGGCTCGACGCCGAGGCCGGGCGGATCAACGGCCGGTTCGCCAGTCTCGACTGGGTGCCCCTGCGCTACGTCAACAGCGGCTACCGCCAGGACGAACTGGCCGGCATCTACCGCTCCGCCCGCGCCGCCCTGATCACCCCGCTGCGCGACGGGATGAACCTGGTCGCCAAGGAATATATCGCCGCCCAGGACCCGGCGGACCCCGGCGTGCTGATCCTGTCCCGGTTCGCCGGCGCGGCGGCCCAGATGACCTCGGCCCTGATCGTCAATCCCTATGACCGGGAAGAGACCGCCGACGCCATTCACCGGGCCCTCAAAATGGACCGGGCCGAACGGATCCTGCGCTGGCAAGCCCTGCAGGAAGGCCTTGAGGCCGAAAGCCTCGACCACTGGTGGCAGAGCTTCCTCGACGCCCTGTCCGAACGGCCGAAGAGCCCGGCCGTCATCGCCCGGATCGGCGGCGCCGCCGCCTGACGATGATCGCTTGACGCCGGCCGGCCGCGCTTCAATGGTCGGCCGGTGATCAGCTTCCTGACCAGCTTCGCCGCCCTCACCGCTATCATCGCGGGGCGCTACCTGCTGACCTCCGGCCTGATCTACGCCCTGGTCCAGCGCCGGCCCGACCGGCCCCGGCCGCCGTCCGGCGCCGTCCGCCATGAAATCCTGCTGTCTCTGGCCTCTTCGGCCGTCTACGCCCTGCCGGCCGCGCTGGTCGTCGAAGCCTGGAAAGCCGGTCACACCCTGATCTACACCGACTGGCGCGCCTATCCGCTGATCTGGCTGCCGCTGTCGGGCCTGATCTATCTCTTGATCCAGGACGCCCACTACTACTGGGTCCATCGGCTGATGCACCATCGCCGGCTGTTTCGCTGGTTTCACGCGGGCCACCACCGCTCGCCGGCGCCGACCGCCTGGGCCTCCTTCGCCTTTGACCTGACCGAGGCGGCCATGGTCGCCTGGGTGCTGCCCGTGCTGGTCTTCCTCATCCCGATCCACGTCGGGGTCATCCTGTTCCTGCTGATCGCCATGACGGCGACCGCGACCCTGAACCACTGCGGTGTGGAAATCTGGCCGCGCGGCTTTGTGCGCGGGCCCATTGGCGGGTGGCTGATCACCGCCACCCACCACGGCGTCCATCATCGGCGCATGCAGACCAATTTCGGACTGCACTTTCGGCTGTGGGACCGGCTCATGGGCACGGACGTCATGCCCGACGAACCGGCTGGAGCGGCCCGTTAGCGGCCTTCAACAATAGTGATGGTCACCGGCGCGCCGCCCTGCCCCGTCGCGGTCCAGGTGTCGCCGACCTTCTTCTCGACCGTCGGGCTGCAGGACGGCGGTCCGGCGGCCGGCGTCGTCTGGGTGAAGCAGGTCTGGTCGCCCTCGATCTTCCAGCTTCCGCCGCTGGCCGAGCCATCGGGACCGACGCCGGTGTAGGTGCCGTCGGCGTTGACATAGATCTTCACCGTGGCGTCGCCCGGATAGGTCACCACCACGGTGTTGCCATAGGCCGAGGCCATCGGATCGGCCATGGCCGGCCCTGCCAGAGCCGCCAAGCCCAGGGCCGCACCCGCCGCCATCACTGCAAGCTTCCTCATGTTCGCTCCCATCCGTCTCGTTTTTCCCCGGCTCTGCGCCGGGGCTGCGGCGCAATCCTAGCGGACGACGACAGGCTCGTTAACCATCGTTCTCTCAATTGCGCCCGGCGACCAGACGATTCTTCAGCGGCTCGCCCTTCGGGCTCCTGCTCTCCCATCGGGTCCCGACCCCGCCGCTGACGATCTTCGAGCAGAAGGTCAGCGGGATCGCGATCGGCCTTGTCTGGCGCAGGCAGACCCGGTCGCCCTTCCGGCTCCAGCGCCCGGCGGTCGCCTTGCCGTTGGTCCGCCGGGCACTGTAGCTGCCGTCGCGGTTCAGCCACAGGCGCGTGGAGCGCCCGCTGGGGTAGGTCGATACAATGGTGTTGTCGAACACCGCCTCCATGGAAACGGTCTGCGTCGCGGCTTGACCCGGGAGGGGCGCCGCCATCAGGGCGAAGGACAAGAAAAGCGCGCGTTTCATAGTCTCGAAACGCCTTGAAGGGGGTTTGGTTGATCTTGCGGCGGTCCAGCAAACCAAGGTTCACGTTGACTTTGCGCTGTCTCCGCCTATGTACAGGCCCTTCGGGACAGGTCTGGCGAATCCGCGCCGCCCGCTCGCCCACACATGGGCGGTTCCGAATTCAACAGCGTGATAATGACCGATTTTTCAAACCTGGGGCTCTCGCCCCTCACCCTGCAGGCGGTCGCCGAGACCGGCTACACCTCCGCCACCCCGATCCAGGAACAGGCCATCCCCATCGCCCTCGCGGGCCGGGACGTCCTCGGGATCGCCCAGACGGGCACCGGCAAGACCGCCGCCTTCACCCTGCCGATGATCGACAGGCTGGCCGCGGGCCGCAGCAAGGCGCGCATGCCGCGCGGCCTGGTCATTGCCCCGACCCGCGAACTGGCCGACCAGGTCGCCGCCAGCTTCGAAAAATACAGCAAGTATCAAAAGCTCAGCTGGGCACTGCTGATCGGCGGCGTGTCCTTCGGCGACCAGGAAATGAAACTCGACCGCGGCGTCGACGTCCTGATCGCCACCCCCGGCCGGCTGCTCGACCATTTCGAGCGCGGCAAGCTGCTGATGACCGGGGTTCAGACCCTGGTCGTCGATGAGGCCGACCGCATGCTCGACATGGGCTTCATCCCGGACATCGAGCGCATCTTCAAGATGACGCCGCCGAAGAAGCAGACCCTGTTCTTCAGCGCCACCATGCCGCCGGAAATCACCCGGCTGACCAAGCAGTTTCTGAAAGATCCGATCCGGATCGAGGTCGCTCGCCCGGCGACCACCGCCGAGACCATCACCCAGCACCTGGTCAAGGTGCCGATCGTCTCGCCGAGCGCCAAGCGCATGGCCCTGCGGGCCCTGGTCGAACGGGCAAACGTCAAGAACGGCATCGTCTTCTGCAATCGCAAGAGCGAGGTCGACATCGTCGCCAAGTCGCTGATGGTTCACGGCCATGACGCCGCCCCCATCCACGGCGACCTCGACCAGCAGACCCGGATGAAGACCCTGGAGCGCTTCCGCAGCGGCGATCTGAAGCTGCTGGTGGCCTCCGACGTCGCCGCCCGCGGTCTCGACATTCCCGACGTCAGCCACGTCTTCAACTTCGACGTCCCGCACCACGCCGACGACTACGTCCACCGCATCGGCCGCACCGGCCGCGCGGGCAAGCTGGGCGAAACGTTCATGATCGTCACCCCCGCCGACGATCGCAACCTCGACAAGGTCCTGAAGCTGATCGGCCAGGCGCCCGCCGAACTGACCCTCGAGCTCGACTGGAACAGCGCCAAGGACAAGGACCAGCGCCGCAAGGAGATCGACCGCGAGCGCGGCGGGTCCCGCGGGCGGCCTGAACGCAAGCGCGAATTCAGCCGGGGTCGTCCGGAATCGGAAACCTCCACGGTCGGCACCGAAGCCATCGCCGCCCCGACGCCCAGGCGCAGCCGCAAGCCCGATCCGGCCGCGGCGCCGCAACCTGATCTCGCCGCCGAGGCTCCCGCCACGGCGACGGTCGAGGCGACGCCTGTCGCCGACGACCGCCCCGCTCGCGAGGAGCGTCCGCGCCGCGAACGCGGCGGCCGGAGCCGCGGTCGCCGCGACGAGGCGCCCGCCGCCGAGGCCCAGGACGAGCCCCGCGCCCAGGCCCGTCCGGAGAGCCGCAAGGAACCGCGCCCGGAGCCCCGGCCCGAAGCCCGGTCGGAACGTCAGCCCGACGCCGTTCGCGGCGTTCGCGCCCCGCCGCCGCGTGATGATGATGATCGCCGCGTCGTCGGCTTCGGCTCGGACCTGCCGGCCTTCCTCAGCCGGCCCGTGCCGACGGTGGCGCCCTCTTCGGACGACTGACCAGCCCTGCGCCGTAAACGAAAACGCCCGCCTCGCGACCTTGCGAGGCGGGCGTTGTCCTGTCTGGACGGCCTGATTTAGTAGCCGAGGGTCTGGTCGCAGGCCTTGGCTTCAGTCACCAGCGCCTCGACGCCCAAGCCTTCCAGCTTGTCGGCGGCGGCCGACTGCAGGGCGGCGGGATTGGTCCCGGCGGGCAGATCGCGCCGCGCGGCCAGCGCCAGGGCGGTGCGTTCGCGGTTACGGTCGAAACTCTTGACCAGCGCCTTGTCGCCGCCCGAGTCCTCGACCGCGCCGGCGGCCGCCTCATAGACGGCCAGGCACCGGGCCTGGATCTTGTAGTCGACGGACGACTGGGCCTGGGCGGACGACGCCGCCAGACTGGCCAGAATAAGCCCGCCCAGGATTACAGGGGCGCGCATGGGCAAATCTCCAGATTCAACGCTGTCGCGGACACTGTGCGACAGCCTTAATGTAGGCAGCCGATCGCGGCCTTGTAAGGGCGCGCTTGTGACGCCGGGGAAATGTGGCCCCGGCGCCGCACCCCGGTTTCAGCGGCTGATCTGTCCGGCCAGCATCTTGCGGATCGCCGGACCATAGGGCGGCCGCATCGCCACCAGCGGGCCGATGTCCTTCTTGATCTGCGTGTAGATGGCCTTGCGGTGGCTGAACTCGCGGAAGCCGTCGACCCCGTGATAGCTGCCCATGCCGGAGGGACCGACGCCGCCGAACGGCAGTTCCTCCTGGGCCACATGCATCACCACGTCGTTGATGGTCACCCCGCCGCTGGTGGTCGAGGCCAGCACCTTCTCCTTTTCGGCGTCATCCGTGCCGAACCAGTAGAGCCCCAGCGGCCGGTCGTGCTGGTTGATATAGCCGGTCGCCTCCGACAGGGTCCTGTAGGTCTTCACCGGCAGCACCGGGCCGAAAATCTCGTCCTGCATCACCGTCATGTCGTCGGTCGGATTGAGAATCAGGGTCGGGGCGATCTTGCGATGCTCCTGCTGGCTCAGGTCCTCGTCGTCGGGCTTGATCTCGATCACCTCGGCGCCCTTGGCCCTGGCGTCCTCGATGTAGCCCATGATCCGGTCATAGTGACGCTGGGCGACAACGGCGGTGTAGTCGGGATTGTCCTTGATCGTCGGGAACATCCGGGTGACGGCCGCCTTGGCCTCGGTGACGAACTCGCCGACCCGGTCTTCCGGCGCCAGCACATAGTCGGGCGCCAGGCAGATCTGGCCAGCGTTCAGCGTCTTGCCGTTCATGATCCGCGCGGCGGCGATCTTCATGTCGGCGCTGGGCGAGATGATCACCGGGCTCTTGCCGCCCAGTTCCAGCGTCAGCGGCACCAGATTGGTCGCCGCCGCCCGCATCACATGACGGGCGATCGAGGTCGCGCCGGTGAAGATCAGATGATCGAAGGCCAGCTCGGAAAAGGCCTGGCCGACCTCCGGACCGCCGGTGATCACGGCGATCTCCTCTTCGGAGAACACCCCGCCGAACATGGTCTTCATCAACTCCGACGTCGCCGGGGTGAATTCCGAAGGCTTGATCATCGCCCGGTTGCCCGCCGCCAGCACCCCGGCCAGCGGCGCGAAGGTCAGATTGACCGGAAAGTTCCAGGGACTGATCACCCCGACAACGCCCTTGGGCTGATAGGCGACCTCGGCCCTGGCGCCGAACAGGCCCAGGATGGCGGGCGTGGTCTTGCGCTTCTCGCCCTTCATCCATTTGCGCAGATGGTCGCGGGCGTGCTTCAGCGGCCCGATCGAGCCGGCCACGTCGGTCAGCTGCGTCGCCTCCCGGGACCGGTTGCCGAAATCGGTGTTCAGGGCGTCCTCGATGGCGGTGGCGTTGTCGACCAACAGGCCGATGCAGCGGTCGATCCGCTCGATCCGCTGCTCCGCCGTCGGCGCCCCGTCGCGCAGGTGGGCGGCCTTCTGGCGGGCGAGAATGTCCTGCATGGTGGCGGCGTCGCTCATCGATCGTGTCCTCCGGGCGGCCGGTTGCGCCGGCGCTATAGGTTATCGTCGATCAGAATGACGATTGTCGATGCCAGCCGCAAGCGAACAAGGTTTGCCGTTTTAACCGGACGTTTGGCGTTAGCCCCTTATGGTCCCCGGATAGACAGCGGAACGTCGGCTGAAAGCCGGCCGGAACCGGGGGAAGGCCAAACGATGTCCGGCGATATTGAACAGACCATGAGGGGGCCGCAGGCCTATACCATCGTGCGCAAGGCCATTGAGCTGATGGAGAAGCACCGCGTCTGGCCGACTCCGCTCAATTTCGAACTCTGGTCGCATTTCGTGGCCGACCCGGACGGCGCCCTGGCCAAGGAGCTGAATCGGCTGATCTCGGCCGGCGAGCCGATGACCGAGAACGTCAGCGAGGAACTGGCCGCCGCCTACCTGGCGAAGGCCCGCCTCAACGAACAGATCCGCGACGCCGGGGACAAGCTGACCCAGGAACTGGCCTCGGTGGCCAAGGCCATCCAGACCGCCCAGAAATCGACCCACGCCTATGGCCAGACCCTGGCCGGCGCCAGCGTCGACCTGGGCGCCGCGACGGACCCGACCACCCTCAAGAAGATGGTCGAGACCCTGGCCTCCGCCACTGACCGCGTCCAGAAGCAGAACACCTCCCTCGAACAGCGGCTGTCCGATTCGACCACCGAGGTCGCGCGGCTGCGCGAACATCTTGAACAGGTCCGTCGCGACGCCACCACCGACGGCCTGACCAACCTGGCCAACCGCAAGGCCTTCGACGAGGAACTGGCCAAGGCCTGCGCAGACGCCGATGAACAGGGCGGCGCCCTGACCCTGGCGGTGCTGGATATCGACCACTTCAAGAACTTCAACGACACCTGGGGCCATCAGACCGGCGACCAGGTGATCCGCTTCGTCGCCAGCGTCATCGGCCGGGTTGGCGCCACGCCGCGCTTTGCCGCCCGCTATGGCGGCGAGGAGTTCGCCATGATCTTCCCCGGCGAGGACGCGGCCATCGTCGAAGCCTGCCTGGAGGAAATCCGCGAGGAAGTGGCCTCCCGCATGCTCAAGCGCCGCTCGACCAACGAGGACCTGGGCACCATCACCATCTCCTCCGGCCTGGCTCAGCGCCGTCCGGGCGAGACCGGCTCCTGCACCATCGAGCGGGCCGACGCCGCCCTCTATGTGTCCAAGCGTTCGGGCCGCAACCGCGTGACCAACGGCGAACAGGTGGCCTCCGTCGCCGCCTGACCCTTCGGGCTCAACTTTTTTCTGGCGTTACCCGGCGTTATTCGCGCTTACCCTTGGCCAACAGAACCAAGGGAGGTCCGCCGATGGACTACAAGAAGATCAAGCTGGCGGTGAATGACGGCGTCGCCGTCATCACCATGGCCGACCCCGCCACCATGAACGCCGCCGGGCTGGACCTGGCCGAGGAACTGTCCAACGCCTTCGCCCGCTGCGCCGCGGGCGAGAACGGCGCCAGGGCCATCGTCCTCACCGGCGAGGGCCGCGGCTTCTGCAGCGGCGCCAACCTCTCCGGAGGCGGCGCGGCCGGCCGACAACTCGACGTCGACGGCAAGCCGGACGCCGGCCGGGCCCTGGAAACCGTCTACAATCCGCTGGTCAGCCAGATCAAGAACAGCCCCCTGCCCGTGGTCACCGCCGTCAACGGCGCCGCCGCCGGCGTCGGCTGCTCCTTCGCCCTGCTCGGCGACCTGATCGTCGCCGCCGAAAGCGCCTACTTCCTGCAGGCCTTCCGTCGCATCGGCCTGGTGCCGGACGGCGGCTCGACCTATCTGCTGCCGCGGATGATCGGCCGGGCCCGGGCCATGGAAATGGCGCTGATGGGCGACAAGATCCCGGCCGACAAGGCGCTGGAATGGGGCCTGGTCAACCGCGTGGTGCCCGACGCCGACCTCCTCGACACCGCGATCGCCCTGGCCAAACAGCTGGCCGAAGGCCCGGCCTCTCTCGGCCAGATCCGCAAGCTGATCTGGGAGAGCCAGGACAACAGCTGGGACGCCCAGCTGACCGCCGAACGCCAGGCCCAGAAGATCGCCGGCAAGAGCGACGACTTCATCGAGGGTGTCAGCGCCTTCCTGCAGAAGCGTCCGGCGGCCTTCAAGGGGCGCTAGCCCTCCCGCACATCACCCATCCCAAGGCCCGGGCCCGATATCGGCCCGGGCCTTTTGCTTTTTCGGTCCCTTGGCCGCCCGGGCGCGCAGGGCCGCCTCGATGGCCAGCCTGCCCCACCGCGATGCCTCGGCGGGATCATCCTCGGCGCCGGCCGGAAGGCTCAGGTAGTTGAGGCTGGCCTGCCGGTCGCGCTTGCGCTGGGTATAGACAAAGGGCTCCGATCCCGCCGCCGTGAAGGTCGGCAGCGTTTCGGCGTCGGCCTTCAGATAGACGGTCTCGCCGAAGACCAGCGCGAACATCATGCCGTCGAACCAGACGCCCAGCCCGCCGAACATGCGCTTGACCGTGACCGGGCCGATCGGCGCGAACAGGTCCTGCAGAAATTCTTCCATGCCGGTATCCGGTGTGAGTGATTGTTCACTTGCAAAGCGGAGTCGAATGTGAGCAAATGCTCACACAAGGAGACGCCTCAATGTCTGTGAAGCCTCGCATCGAACGCGCCGCGCTGGAAGTCTTCGTCCGTGACGGCGTCGACGCCGCCACCACCCGCGCCATCGCCGCCGAAGCGGGGGTGTCCGAGGGCGCCCTCTACCGCCACTACAAGGGCAAGGACGAACTGGCCGCCAGCCTGTTCATGACCGTCCACCGCCGCCTCTCCTCCCTGATTGCGGAGAGCGCCGCCGAGGCGGTCGGCATTCGCGACAAGGCCGCCGCCATCGTCCGCGCCTATTGCCAGGTGGCCGACGAGGACTGGCTGACGTTTGCCTTCCACCTGACCCAGCTGCACCGCTTCATCCCCCTCTATCAGGAGGACGGCCGCGATCCGGTGACCGTCACCGAAACCATCATCAAGCAGGCCATGGTCGGCGCCGAACTGCCGCCCGCCGACCCCCGGCTCCTGGCGGCCATGGCCATCGGGGTGATCACCCAGACGGCCCAGAACAAGGCCTACGGCCGCCTGGGCGAGGACAGCCTTTCGGCTCACGCGCCGCTGATGACCAAGGCCGTCCAGGCCGTTCTGTTCGCCCGCTGACCCTGCCCCACCCTTCCAGCAAGGATCCTCGCGCCATGCGCTCCATCCTCTTTGCCTGCTACTACTGGACCGCGACGGTCTTCTACGCCCTGAGCGCGGTCATGCTGTCGATCCTGCCCGGACGGCGCCCCATGGCAGGGGCGATCAAGCTCTACACCCACCGGATGATGTGGGGCATGCGGGCCATCGCCGGCATCGAGATCGAGGTGAAGGGCAAGGAGCGCCTGCCCCAGGGCGCCTTCATCATCGGCGCCAAGCATCACAGCTGGGGCGACGGCTTTGTCCTCTATTCCAGCGTCGACAACATGACCTTCGTCACCGGCGATCACATGGATAAGTTTCCGCTGATCGGCGGCCTGCTGCGCAAGATGGGCGCGATCATCGTCGACAACTGCGGCGGCCCCGAAGCGCGCAACGCCCTGGCGACCAGCGCGGCAAAGGCCAACGAAGAGGGCAAGCGCATCCTGATCTTTCCGGAGGGCAATCTCGCCAGACCGGGCGAGCACTTCCGCTATCGCTCCGGCGTCTACTTCATGGCCCGAGACTTTGGCCTGCCGGTGGTGCCTGTGGCGACCAACCTGGGTCTGTTCTGGCAGCAACAGGACTTCAACAAGACCCCCGGCAAGGCGACCGTCGAATTCCTCGACCCCATCAAGCCCGGCGATGACAAGAACGCCTTCCTGAGGAAACTGCGCGACGTAGTCGAGACCCGCAGCCAGGAACTGATCGCCGAGGCGACCGGAACGCCCGTGGAGCCGTCGGTGCTGGTGCCGACGCCGGATGAGCTGCGCAAGATGCAGGCGCGGGAAGCGGCGGCCTGAAAATTCGGTATCCCGGCGCGCGGGAGAAGGATCAGGCTTCGGAGGACGCCGGCACGATCGTCACGCTCTCGCCGCAGCCGCAGGCGTCGGTCTCGTTGGGATTGCGGAACACGAACTTCGAGGCCAGGCGGGTGACCTCATAGTCGATGGTGGTGCCGATCAGGAACAGCACCGCCTTCGGGTCGATCAGGATGCGGACGTCCTTGTCCTCGACCACCTCATCCAGCGGCCCGGCCTCCTCGGCATACTCCAGGATATATTCCTGGCCGGCGCAGCCGCCGTTCTTCACCCCGACGCGCAGGCCGGCATAGGGCTTTTCAGCTTTGGCCATGATCTCTTTCACCCGCTCGGCGGCGGCGTCGCTGAGGGTGACGACCTTGGGCCGGGGGCGGCGGGCGCGGGGGGTGACGACGGTTTCCATGATCAGAACATGTTCAGTTGCAGCTTGGCTTCATCGGACATGCGGGACGGGTCCCACGGCGGGTCGAACACCAGCTCGACGGTGCAGGACTTGATGTCGGGCAGTTCCATCACCGCGTCCTCGACCCAGCCCGGCATCTCGCCGGCCACGGGGCAGCCCGGCGCGGTCAGGGTCATGTCGACGGCGACGTGTTTGTCGTCGGAGACATCGACCTTGTAGATCAGGCCCAGCTCATAGATGTCGACCGGGATTTCCGGGTCGAACACCGTCTTGAACTGCTCGACCAGCTTGTCGGTCAGCACGTTCAGCTCCTGGGGGGTGAGCGGCGTCGGCGTTTCGGCGGCTTGGGGGGCTTCGGTCATCTCATCTCACGCAAAGAAGCTGCGGGCCTTGACCAGCGCGTCGGAGAACGCGTCGGCCTCGGTCAGGCTGTTATATAGGGCGAAGGACGCCCGGGCGCTTGCCGTGACCCCGAAACGGGCCATCAGCGGCTCGGCGCAATGGGCGCCGGCGCGCACCGCCACCCCCTGCTTGTCGAGGATCTGGGCGATGTCGTGCGGATGGGCGCCCGCGATGGTGAAGCTCAGGATCGCGCCCTTGTCCGGCGCTGTTCCGATCACCCTCAACCAGTTGGCGCCGTCCAGCCGTTCGATCACCCGGTCGTAGAGCGCCTTTTCATGGGCGGCGACGGCGGCGCGGTCGAACCGCATCATCCACTCCACCGCCGCGCCAAGGCCGATGGCCTCGATGATCGGCGGCGTTCCGGCTTCGAACCGCATCGGCGGGTCGGCGTAGGTGATCTTGGTCTCACTGACGGTCCCGATCATCTCGCCGCCGCCCTGATAGGGGGGCAGCGCCGCCAGCCGTTCGGCCTTGCCGTAGAGGACGCCGATGCCGGTGGGGCCGTAGAGCTTGTGGCCGGTGCAGACATAGAAGTCGCAATCGAGGGCCTTCACATCGATGGCCAGGTGAACGGCGCCCTGACAACCGTCGACCAGCACCATCGCCCCAACGGCATGGGCGGCCTCGGTGATGGCCTGCAGAGGATTGATCGTGCCCAACACATTCGACATCTGGGTCAGGGAGACGACGCGGGTGCGGTCGTTGATCATGGGCAGGGTCGCCGCCAGATCCAGTTCGCCGGTCTCGGTGACCGGGGCGAACCGCAGCACCACGCCCTTGCGCTCTCTCAGGAAGTGCCAGGGAACGATGTTGGAGTGGTGCTCCATCTGGGTAATGAGGATTTCGTCCCCCTCCCCCAGCGTCTGGCCCAATCCCGCGGCGACCAGATTGATCGCCTCGGTGCCGCCCTTGGTGAAGACGATTTCGCCCTCGTTTGCGCCCAGGAAGCGGGTGACCGAAAGCCGCGCCTTTTCATAGGCTTCGGTGGTTTCGTTGGCGAGGGTGTGGAGGCCCCGGTGGACGTTGGCGTATCCGCCCTCCATCACATCGGTCATCGCCCTGATCACCGCCCGCGGCTTCTGGGCGCTGGCGGCGTTGTCCAGATAGACCAGCGTCCGACCGTTGATCTGGCGCGACAGGACCGGAAACTGCTCCCGGATCGCCTCGATATCGAGGGGGGCGTCAAAGGCCATCGCTAGTCCCCTGCCCCCTCAAGCTGACGGCTCGCCCAGCCGCGGGCGATCTCGCGGGCGCCGTCATCTTCGATCCGGTCGATGACCTCGCCGACGAAGGCGGTGGTCAGCATGGCCCGGGCCTGATCGACCGACATGCCGCGCTGCATGGCGTAGAAGATCGCCTCCTTGTCCAGAGCGCCGATGGTGTTGCCGTGGGCGCATTGAACGTCATCCGCGAAGATCAGCAGCTCGGGCTTGGCGTCCACCTCGGCGCGGTCCGACAGGATCAGGGCGTGGTGGCCCATCCGGGCGTCGGTGCGATCAGCGCCGGGCTCGACCACGATCCGGCCCTGGAAGACGCCCCGCGCCTGGTCTCGCACAACGCCCTTGGTCAACTGGCTCGTCGCGCCATCGACCCCGCCATGGGTGACGATGGTGGTCAGATCGGCGTGACGCTGGTCGGCCAGCAGATAGGCCCCGTCCAGGCGGACCGAAGCGTCGGCGCCGGGATGAGCGACCCGGGTCTCCAGCCGCTGGCGGCGGGCCCCGGTGGTCAGCAGGGTCTGGGCGTAGGCCGCGGCGGCCCCCAGGGTGACCTCGGCGATCGACACGGTGATGCTCTGGGCCTGGTCAGCGGCCAGGACGATGCGCTCCATCCGGCCGCCATCCTGAACCTCGATGTCCAGGTCGACCGCGGCAATGGCGCCGTCAGCGGCCGCTTCGTAGCTTTCCAGCAGCACCAGCCGCCCGCCCGGGCGCACGCGGACGCTCACCCTTGAAGCGTTGCCGGACGGCCGGGTCGAGATGAACCGGAATCCGACGGCGACCCTGTCGCCGGCCTCGACGGTGATCTGGGAGTCGCCGCCGGCGTGGCCGTTGACCCAGACCCGCTCTTGCCCGCCCAGGGCGGCAAACGGGCCGTCATAACCGACGGTTTCGGCGTCTGCGCCCGCCGGCAAATCCCGGATCAGCGCCCGCAGGTCCGTCCAGCGCCAGTTCTCGTCGCGCCGGGACGGCAGCAGCGTGACATCGCCGGTCTTGAGGGCGGTGCTGAGGCTCACGCGGCCACCTGCACGTACTTGTCGTAGCCCTCGGCTTCCAGCTCATGTGCCAGTTCGGGGCCGCCCGAGGCGACGATCCGTCCTGCCGACAGAACATGGACCCGGTCCGGTTTGATGTAGTCGAGCAGCCGCTGGTAGTGGGTGATCACCAGCATGCCGCGCTCGGGGCTGCGCATGGCGTTGACCCCGGCCGAGACGATCTTCAGGGCGTCGATGTCCAGGCCGCTGTCGGTCTCGTCGAGGATCAGGAAGCGCGGCGACAGCATCGCCATCTGGAAGATCTCCATCCGCTTCTTCTCCCCGCCCGAGAAGCCGACATTGAGGCTGCGCTTGAGCATCTCGAAATCGATCTTCAGCGAGGCGGCGGTCTCCCGGGCCAGCTTGAGGAAGGCCGGCGCCGCGATCTCCTCCTCGCCCCGCGCCTTGCGCTGGGCGTTCATCGCGGTGCGGATGAAGGTCAGGGCCGGAACCCCCGGAATTTCCAGCGGATACTGGAACGACAGGAACACCCCCTTGGCGGCCCGTTCATTGGCCTCCAGCGCCAGCAGGTCCTCGCCGTTAAGGGTCGCCGACCCTTCGGTGACCTCATAGCCCTGACGGCCGGTAAGCACATAGGACAGGGTCGACTTGCCCGCCCCGTTCGGCCCCATGATGGCGTGCACCTCGCCGGCCGGAACCTCCAGGGTCAGACCCTTGAGGATGGGCTTGTCAGCGACGGAGGCGTGAAGGTTTTTGATCGAGAGCATTGGTTCTTTTGACATTTCAGTTCGCACTATCGCACGTCGTAACGCGCGTCTCCCTTCCCCCTGGAGGGGGGAAGGGTCGGGGATGGGGGTGGCGGTGTTTCAGCGTGAATGGCGCGAAAGACCTGACCCGGCTGCTCGCGCACGAGCTTTTCGGGGAATCGGACGACGCTGTAGCCCGCCGAGTTGAGAAATGCCGTCCGCTCGGCGTCGTAGGCCTGCGCTTCGGGCGTCTCGTGTTGAGGGCCATCGACCTCCACGACCAGACAGGCTTTGTGCGAGACGAAATCGACGATGTAGCGACCGATGGGAGCCTGCCTGCGGAACCGCAGGTCGGATTTTCTCAGTTCGGCCCAGAGGGCTTTTTCACCGAGCGTCATCTGGCTGCGCAGGCGACGGGCGCGCGCTGTGGCTTCAGCGGGTCGCTGGTGGCGTACAGCCCTGGTGGAGGCGCCTCCACCCCCATCCCCGGCCCTTCCCCCCTCCAGGGGGAAGGGAGACGCACTCGACTCTTCACCTTCCGAGGCTGTGGCCAGCGGTTTGAGGAATTCCAGCCTGTTGCCGAAGGGGTCGTAGATGAAGACGCGCTCGACATCGCCGAGTTCGTCATCGGGTTTGATGGTGTAGCCGGCCGCCACGGCCCGGGCGGTGATCCCTGCCACGTCATCGACCAGAAAAGCCACATGGGCCTTGGTGTTGGCGCGGAAGTCCTGCTCGACGCCCAGATGCACCTTGATTGCGCCCGCCTCGAACCAGCAGCCGCCCCGCGACGCCAGCGGCTCGGGCTTGGCAACCTCGGTCAGGCCCAGCAGATCGCGATAGAAGGGACGCGCGGTCTCCTCCCCGCCCGGCGGGATGGCGATCTGGACGTGGTCGATGGCGCGCAGCATCACCCGACCGACCCCTCCAGGGAGATTGCCACCAGCTTCTGGGCCTCGACGGCGAACTCCATCGGCAGGGTCTGCAGCACGTCGCGGACGAAGCCGTTGACCAGCAGGGCCACCGCCTCTTCCTGATTGAGCCCGCGCTGCATGGCGTAGAACAGCTGATCTTCGGAGAGGCGGGTCGTCGTGGCCTCATGTTCGAACACCGCCTGGCCGTTGCGGGCCTCGATGTAGGGAACGGTGTGAGCGGCGCAGTCCTTGCCGATCAGCAAGGAGTCGCACTGGGTGAAGTTGCGGGCCCCCTTGGCCTTCGGGTGCGCCGAGACCAGCCCGCGATAGGTATTGGAGGACTTCCCGGCGCTGATCCCCTTGGAGATGATCCGCGACTTCGTATTGGCGCCCAGATGGATCATCTTGGTGCCGGTGTCGGCCTGCTGATGGCCGTTGGTGATGGCGATCGAATAGAATTCACCACTGCTGCCCTCGCCGCGCAGGACGCAGGAGGGGTATTTCCAGGTGATGGCGCTGCCGGTCTCGACCTGGGTCCAGCTGACCTTGGAGCGGTCGCCGCGACAGTCGGCCCGCTTGGTGACGAAGTTGTAGATGCCGCCCTTGCCGGTCACCGGATCGCCCGGATACCAGTTCTGGACGGTGGAATATTTGATCGTCGCATCTTCCAGCGCCACCAGCTCGACCACCGCCGCATGCAGCTGGTTCTCATCGCGCATCGGCGCGGTGCAGCCTTCGAGGTAGGAGACCTGGGCCCCCTTGTCGACGATGATCAGGGTGCGCTCGAACTGGCCGCTTTCGGCGGCGTTGATGCGGAAATAGGTCGAGAGCTCCATCGGGCATTTCACGCCCGGCGGCACATAGACAAAGCTGCCGTCGCTGAACACGGCGCTGTTCAGGCAGGCGAAATAGTTGTCGCTGACCGGCACGACCGAGCCGAGGTATTTGCGGACCAGTTCGGGGTGTTCGCGGATCGCCTCGCTGATCGGACAGAAGATCACCCCGACCGCGGCCAGTTCCTTCTTGAAGGTGGTCACAACGCTGACGCTGTCGAACACCGCGTCCACGGCATAGCGGGAGGCGCCCTCAACGCCGGCCAGAACTTCCTGCTCTTTCAGCGGGATACCGAGTTTTGCGTAGGTGGCCAGAAGCTCCGGATCGACCTCGTCGAGGCTCTTGGGCCCCTCCTTCTGGCTGGGGGCGGCGTAGTAGTAGGCGTCCTGATAATCGATCTTGGGGAAGCTGACCTTGGCCCAGTCGGGTTCTTCCAGCGCCAGCCAGCGCTCGAAGGCTTCCAGCCGCCACTGCAGCATCCACTCCGGCTCTTCCTTCTTGGCCGAGATGAATCGCACCGTCGCCTCGCTCAGCCCCTTGGGGGCGAAGTCCTGGGCGATATCGGTAATGAAGCCGTGCTTGTAGGCTTCCAGCGCACCGACCTGATCGACAGTTTCCTTAACAGCAGCCATAACTTACGCGGTTTCCTTCATCGGTGCGCCCTGCCGGGTCCGGTGGCGCTCGAAAGCGGCCAGCCAGGCGTCGGCGAACCTTGTCCAGTCGTCTTCGGTGGAGGCCCAGCCCCCGCTGATACGGATGGTCACACCGGCCAGATCAGCCGCGCCCATCGCTTCAATGGTCCGGCTGGGCTTGACCTTGCCGGACGAACAGGCCGCCCCGGCGCTGATCATCACCCCGGCCAGATCCATCAGCATGACCTGGGTCTCGGCGGACCAGCCCGCAACCGCCAGGGCCAGGGTCTGGGGCAGACGCGGCGCGCCCGCGCCGGGCGCCACGGCGCCTGCCGCCTTGCAGCGCGCCTCTGCGGCGTCCCGCCATCCGGCCTGGGCGGCCATGGACCCCAGGCCGGCAAGCGCGGCCTCGGCGGCCGCGCCAAAGCCGACGATGCCCGGCATGTTCTCGGTCCCGGCGCGGCGACCGCGTTCCTGCCCGCCGCCGTGCTGGCGGCGGCTGAGGGTGGCGCGGGTTCCGGCGACCAGGGCCCCGACGCCCTGGGGACCGCCCAGCTTGTGCGCTGACAGGCTCAGGGTGTCGGCCTTCAGGCCGCTGAAATCGATGGCGATCTTGCCGGCCGCCTGCACCGCGTCGACATGCAGCCAGCCGCCGGCCTCGCGCACCATCGCCCCGGCCTCCGACGCCGGCTGGATCACGCCCGTCTCGTTGTTGGCCAGCATCAGGCAGACCAGGGCCCGCCCCGGCCGCGCCAGAGCGACCTGCAGCCAGTCCAGATCGGCCACGCCACGCGCATCCACCGGCCAGACCTCGACCGGCAGTCCAGCCTGGGCGACGGCCTCCCAGACCGCGTCGTGTTCGGTGGCCCCGACAATGATCCGCTCGACCCCGGCGGCGACGGCGCTGTCGATGGCCAGGGCGCTGGCCTCGGTCCCGCCGCTGGTGAAGGTCACCGAGCCGGGAGTCACCGACACCAGGGCCGCCACCGCCTCGCGGGACCGCTCCAGCTGCGCCCGGGCCGCGCGGCCCGCGGCATGCACCGACGAGGGATTGCCCGCCTGCTCGAGCGCCGCCAGCATGGCGTCGCGCGCCTGCGGCCGCACCGGCGCGGTGGCGTTATAATCCAGGTAGGTTCCCGTCATGCGGCCGCCGCCCTGCCGTCGGGGGTGAGCCGCCCGGCCAGCACATCGGCCAGCGAGACCGACGCCAGATAGTTGTGCAGCTGCCGTCCCATCTCTTCCCACAGGTCATGGGTGGTGCAGCGGGTTCCTGCCTTCATGCAGCCCTTGGCCGAGGCGTGGCCGCAGCGGGTCGCCCGCAGCGGCTCGTCCACGGCCAGCACGATCTCGGCGATATGTGTCTCCGACGCCGCCCGGGCCAGTCGATACCCGCCGCCCGGTCCCCGCAGGCTCTTGACCAGACCGCGTCGCCGCAGCCGCGCGAACAGCTGCTCCAGATAGCTCAGCGAAATCTCCTGGCGCGCCGCGATCTCGGCCAGGGAGACCGCCCGCGCGCCGTCCGCGTCCTGACGGTCCGCCAGATCGGTCATGGCCATTACGGCATATCGGCCTTTTGTGGACAGGCGCATGGCGAGATTCCTTGGCGTCCGGGTGCGGCCCTGTGTTAAAGGCCGCGCCGCGCGTCGGCCGGGCCGACGTCGATGCGCCTGATCTAGGAAGACCAAGCGCAGCGGTCAAGTATTGCAGCCGCGCCAGAGGAGATGACTGCCCATGCCCGAAGTGGTTTTGACCGGCGCCGCCGGCCGGATCGAAGGTCGGTACGCCCCCGGCAAGCGTGAAAACGCGCCGATCGCGCTGATCCTGCACCCGCACCCGCGCGCCGGCGGCCATATGAACCATCCGGTCGCGGTGCAGATGTATCACCTGTTCATGAAGCGGGGATTCGCCACCCTGCGGTTCAACTTCCGCGGCGTCGGCCGCTCGCAGGGCGAGTTTGACGGCGGCATTGGCGAACTGGCCGACGCGGCCACCGCCCTCGACTGGCTGCAGACCACCAACCCCACCGCCAGCCAGTGCTGGGTCGCCGGCTACAGCTTCGGCGCCTGGGTCTCGATGCAGCTCTTGATGCGCCGTCCCGAGACCGACGGCTTCATCAGCGTCTCGCCGCCGGCCAACATGTACGACTTCAGCTTCCTCGCCCCCTGCCCGGCCTCGGGCCTCTTCCTGCACGGCAGCGCCGACACCGTGGTGCCCAACGTGGAAGTCGAGCGGGTGGTGACCAAGCTGCGCAGCCAGAAGGGCATCGTCATCGATTACGACCTGATCGAGGGCGCAACCCACTTCTGGGCCGAAAACCTTCCCGACGTCGAAATGCACGTCGGCGACTACCTGGACAAACGACTGGAAGCCGAGCCCGCCTGATGAATCTGAACGCCCTCCCGATCGGGAAAAATCCTCCCGAGGACGTCAATGTCGTGATCGAGGTTCCGCTGGGGGGCGAACCGATCAAGTATGAGCTGGACAAGGACGCCGGGGTGCTGGTCGTCGACCGCTTCCTCTACACCTCCATGCGCTATCCGGGGAACTACGGCTTCATCCCCCACACCCTGTCAGGCGACGGCGACCCGTGCGACGTCATCGTCCTCAATACCCGCGCCGTCGCGCCCGGCGCGGTGATGAGCTGCCGCATCGTCGGGGTGCTGCTGATGGAAGACCAGGCCGGGATCGACGAGAAGCTGATCGCGGTGCCCTCCTCGCACCTGACCGCCCGCTACGAGACCGTCCAGAACTACAAGGACATCCCGCAGATCACCCTTGACCAGGTCGAGCACTTCTTCAGCCACTACAAGGACCTGGAACCCGGCAAATGGGTCAAGGTCAAGGGCTGGGGCGACGCCGCCCTGGCCCGCAAGATGGTGCTGGAAGGCATCGAGCGGGCCAAAGCCGAGGGCTGACCGCCCGCTCACCCGGCGGCGAAGGCGTCCAGGGCCTCGGGCGAACAGATCCTGATCCGGCCATACCGGCCTTCGACCAGGCCCCTGTCGGTCAGGGCCCTGATCAGCCTCGCCACCCGTTGGCGGGTGCCGAACCCCATGGCCGCCAGCCGGTCCTGGGTCAGGGCCAGTTCGACGCTCCCGTCTCCAGAGGCGGAGACGCCCCGCGCGGACACGGCCAGCAGATTGGCCAGGCGCCGTTCGGGGTCGGACAGGCTGGCCGCCAGGGACCAGCCGATCAGGTCGCGCATCCGCTCGCCGATCCTGTTGATCACGGCTGGCAGGATGGCCGGACAGTCCTGGCCCAGCCGCCGCACCGCCGCCGCCGGAAAGGCCAGCAGCCGGGTGTTGGGGCCTGTCCACAGATCGTGCGGCAACGGAGCCCGGTGAAAGCAGCCGAGCCAGGTCGCCCAGCCGCCCGCCATGATCGGGGCCAGCAGGGCCGGCCTGCCCGCTTCCGAATAGAGGCCCAGTTCGACAGAACCTTCCAGCACGTGCCAGAGGCGATCCGGCGTCGCGCCCCGCGCCGTCAGCAGGCTACGGTCGGTATAGTGTTCTTCCCGCGCCAGGCCGGCGAGCCCGGCCAGAGCCGCATCCGGCGCGGCCGCGAAGACTTCCGTAGCCTTCAGACATTCGAGGGGGTCACACAGGCTGGTCATCAATTGTCACAAATAGCACATTCTTAGGCCAACACGCGGCGCAAGCTGTCCTCACCAATCCCGGATTTCGCGAGGACGCCTTGACCATCCGCTTCAAAGCCCTGATCGCCGGTCTGACGACCGCCGCCGCCCTGTTCATACAGCCTGCCGCCACCGTCGCGGCGACGCCGGCCGCCGTCGCCGGCATCCCCGGAGCGAGGACCTGCTTCTGGTTCCGGCCGCCGGTCGGCGCCGACCCCTATGTCAATGTCGCCTACCCCGACGCCGCCGCCCGCTACTGGACGGCGGTGATCAGTACGCCGCCTGGCGCGACCCTCGAGCTCAACGGCGACTTCCCCCACGCCCGCTACATGTCCTTCATCAGCTACGACGGAGCGGGCAAGCCGATCGAGGCCCTGGCCGACTATCGCATCGCGCCGAAGGCGGGGGCGACCAACCCCTTCCGGACCGGGGCCCGCCGTGACGCCGCGAGCCGGGCGTATTCGATAACCATCGCCGACGCCCAACCCGATCCGTCACAGATCGAGGGCAAGTCCCTGGCCGGGGCCGGGGCCGGGCAGAATGTCCTGCACGCGCCCGGCCAGGGCGAAGGCCGCCAGCAGGTGATCATCATGCGGGTCTATGTCCCCGACCGCGGCCAGGACATTCTTGGCGGCGTACCCCTGCCGGAGCCGGTTCTGACCCTGGCCGACGGTCGGCGGCTCACCGGTCAGGCCGCCTGTGACGCACTCAACACAACCCAGGCCCCGGCGCTGAGCCCTGCGGCCCTGTCGATCCCCCTGGCCCAGTTCGAGACCATGACCCATCAGCCCGATCGCCCGGCGTACTGGCCGGCGACCAATCCCCTGACCTGGCATGTGCAGTATGACCGCAAGTTCCTGATCGGCATCTACACCGGAGAAAAGCCGGTCGGCGCCCGCAAGAGCGAGGGCGGCTTCTTCCCCAATCCGGACAACAACTACATCCGCACCATCGTCAATCGCCACTACGGTCATGTGCTCGTCCTGCGCGGCAGGATGCCTACGGTCGCCAGGACCCTGGCGGGCGACAAGGTGATGGGGTCAGGCGAGCTTCGATACTGGTCGATCTGCTCCAACCAGGGCTTCGCCAACACCCGCGCCACCGCCTGCCTGTTCGACGAGGAAGTGCCGCTTGACGCCGATGGCCTCTACACGATCGTGGTCAGCCGCGAGGCCGATCGGCCGCGTAACGCCATTCCAGCCTGCGGCGTCGCCTGGCTCAAACTGGCCGATGACGGCGACGGCGCGGTCGACGAGAACGCCGGGGTCATCCAGATCCGCAACATGCTGGCCGACCCCGACTTCGCCCACGCCATTCAGGCGGTCAGCGAGATCGGCACGGAGAAGGCAGTCATGGGACCCTATATTCCCGATGCGGCCTATATGATGACCAACAGCTTCGAGGGCAGTTTCGCCTGCCCCCTGCCCTGACATCGCGGCTCACCGGCGGCGCCCTGCCGGCGCCGGTGAGGCCCTTGGCCGCCAGGCGAGCGCCCAGACCAGCGCGATCCCGGCGAGGATCAGGAAGGTCAGCTTCGGGTCATAGTGCGACCCGAGGTTGGGAAACATGAACTGGGCGACGTTGCAGGCGGCGTGGAACACCACCGCCAGCGCCACGCTGCGGCCGCCCGCCGAATAGAACCACACGGTCAGAAGCCGCAACGGCAGCATCGTCAGGCACTGCCAGAAGATCCATTCCGGCGCTCGCCCCGCCTGAAGAAAAGGGACGACATGCCACAGGGCCCAGAAGGCCCCGAGGGCGAGGCTGGCCGTAACGGCGGACCAACGGGCCTCAAGCCGGGGATAGAGGTAGCCCTGCCAGCCAAGTTCCTCGCCGATCGCGCCGACCAGGAACATCGGCGCGAATCCGATCAGGGCCATCATCGGCAGGCGCGGCGAAGGCAGCGGCGTCCCCAACAGGCCCAGGATGATCCATTCCAGCAGCAGGGCCAGCGGGATCATCACCAGCGCCGCCAGCGCCAGCCACGGTCGCCCGGTGAGCGGCGGCGAACCCAGTCGCCCGAACAGGCGGCGGACCGCGCCGCCGCCGCCCTGGCGATAGCTCAGGATGATCGCCGCGATCATCGGCGCGAAAGCCATCAGCGCGCTGATCGGCAGGGCTATGGGCAACAGTCGGGTCGGGCCGTCAAAGGCGACGCCGAGCAGATAGAAGGGCAGGCTCAGCGCCAAGACCAGACCGAGATAAGGCCACGGGCCGAGGACCCGCCCGGCGCCGCACCAGGATCCGGGGAAGTCTCCTCCGTCATCACCCCTCCGGATCGCTTCCCGGTCAGTACAACAGATAGGGTCGGCGCGCGTCCAGCCAGGCCGTCTCGTCGGGCGTGGTCACAGCGTCCAGATCGCCCGGCGTCGCCGCCCGGTCATCGACCCATTCCCTCAGGCCCGGCCCGCCGTTGATCACATCGATCGCCAGCCGGTCGAGGACATACTCATAGGGGAAATCGCGCCACAGGTCGTAGTCCGGATACAGGGTCCGGATCGCCTTGAATCCCACGGCCTGCAAACGCCAGGGCCGGAAGGCGTGGTGATCGTAGTGCGGTCCTTCCACATGGATCTGCACCCCGTTGCAGAGCTTTCCGACATGCTTGTGGAAGGTTGGCTCGAAATTGCAGGCCCGCAGCACACAGCCTTCCAGCCATTGCGGGGCCAGTGCCCGCATCTGCGCAATCACCGCCCGGGCGTCGATGTCGGGCGCCCCGAACAGCTCCAGCGGCCGGGTGGTGCCCCGGCCTTCCGACAGGGTCGCGCCCTCCAGCATCACCGTCCCCGCATAGGCCCGGGCCATGGACAGATTGGGCGCGTTGGGGCTGGGGTTGATCCAGGCGCGTTTCCCCAGCGGCCAGCCGAAGCCCGGCCCCGCCTCGGGGTCATAGCCCTCCATGGCGATCACCCGGTAGTCGACGTCCAGCTTGTAGTGGTCGATGAACCAGCGGCCCAGTTCGCCCAGGGTCATGCCGTGCCGCATCGGCATCGGCCCGGCGCCGACGAAGCTTTCCCAGCCCGGCAGCAGGGTCAGGCCCTCCACCGGCCTGCCGGCGGGATTGGGCCGGTCCAGCACCCAGACGCTCTTGCCGTGCTCAGCGGCGGCCTCCAGCACATAGAGCAGGGTGGTGATGAAGGTGTAGATGCGACAGCCCAGGTCCTGCATGTCGATCAGGATGACGTCGAACGTCCCCATCGCCTGGCCGGTCGGCCGACGCACCTCGCCATAGAGGCTGAACACCGGGATGCCGTGCACCGGATCGGTGAAGTCCGAGGACTCCATCATGTTGTCCTGCTTGTCGCCGCGCAGCCCGTGCTGCGGCCCGAAGGCGGCGGTCAGCTTGATCTCGGGACAGGCGGCCAGGGCGTCCAGGCTGTGGGTCAGGTCGGCGGTCACCGAGGCCGGATGGGCCAGCAGCGCCACCCGGCGGCCCGACAGCTCCCGGCGCAGGTCCGGATCGGCGAGGAGGCGGTCGAGGCCGAACTTCATGGGGACTCCGGAGACAGGGTGGCGGCGAAGGCGTCGGGGTGGTGGAAATCCGGCTTGCCGGGGGCGTGGGCCAGGGCCCAGTAGGACTTCGATCCGTCTTTCAATTCAATGACCGCCGACAGGCCGAGCCGCCAGGCGGTCAGAGACAGTTCGTTCAACCGGTCGAGATCCAGGGTCGTTGAGAGCCTGAAACAGTCCGGCGTCTGGCTTCGTTCGAGGGCTCTGCGCTCGACTCCTTCGGGGGCCGACATCCCGTGCCGATAGCCATCGAATGCGTACACCGCCCACTGGTTCGAGGGCGAGAGATTGACCTCGACGTACCCCCTTTCCCGCTCATCCAGACCAAAGTCGTGACCCGGCCGGCTTCCATCCACAAGGCCTTCGCTCTGATCAGCGCCGTCCTCTTCCAGATCGAGACCACTGGGTCCCGACTTCCGGCGGGATGAGCGGATTGTGGGGGTGGGCTTGAGAAAGGCCTCGAAACAGGTGTGGCCCCACAGCTCGTCGGCCCGTCCCGCGTTGCGCCATTCCGGGAAGGCGATGGCCTCGGCATCGCCCGTCAGCTCGAACCTCAGCGACAGCGCCATCCCCTCGCGCGTCACCTCGACGGCGATCTCGCGCACCGCGTCGCACGGCGTATCGGGGTGTGGCTTCAGGGTCAGCCTCATCCGCCCTTCGATAGCGACCCGTTGACGCCGGTCAATGCCTGGCGATATCAGCGACCCATGATCGCCCGGCTTGCCTTCTCCAGCCTCTATTACGCCCGCTCGTTCTGACGAGCGGCCTTGCGATCGCATGCCGCCCAACCCCGGCGGCATGTCCTGACTTTCCCAGACTGACAGCGTCGCCGGCCCCACGCCAAATGGAGCCCTTCCGATGCCAACCACCTTGCAGACCCGGCCCGCCATGATAGAGCCGGGCGCCATGACCGAGACGCCCCAGTTCAAGTCCGCCTTCCTGCAGACCATGCGGGACCGCGGCTTCATCCACCAGATCACCCATCCGGCCGAACTGGACGCCGCCGCCAGCGCGGGGATTGTCACCGGCTACATCGGCTTTGACGCCACCGCCGCCAGCCTGCACGTCGGCAGCCTGATCCAGATCATGCTGCTGCGCCGGCTGCAGCAGGCCGGCCACAAGCCCATCGTCCTGATGGGCGGCGGCACCACCAAGGTCGGCGACCCCTCGGGCAAGGACGAGTCGCGCAAGCTGCTGACCCATGAGGACATCCAGGCCAACATCGCCAGCATCCAGCAGGTGTTCGCCAAATTCCTCACCTTCGGCGACGGCCCGACCGACGCCATCATGGTCGACAATGACGAGTGGCTGAGCAAGCTCGGCTACATCGACTTCCTGCGGGAATACGGCGTCCACTTCACCGTCAATCGCATGCTCGCCTTCGACTCGGTGAAGCTGCGGCTGGATCGCGAGCAGCCGCTGACCTTCCTCGAATTCAACTACATGCTGATGCAGGCGACCGACTTCCTGGAGCTCAATCGCCGCTACGGCTGCACCCTGCAGATGGGCGGCTCGGACCAGTGGGGCAACATCCTCAACGGGGTCGAACTGATCCGCCGCGTAGATCAGAAGCCGGCCTTCGGCCTGACCACCCCCCTGCTCTCCACCGCCTCTGGCGCCAAGATGGGCAAGACGGCGGCCGGGGCGGTGTGGCTGAACGCCGACCTGCGCAGCCCCTACGACTACTGGCAGTTCTGGCGGAACACCGAGGACGCCGACGTCGGCAAGTTCCTGCGGCTGTTCACCGACCTGCCGCTGGACGAGATCGAGCGGCTGGAAAGACTGCCCGGGGCCGGCATCAACGACGCCAAGAAGGTGCTGGCCGACGAGGCCACCAGGATGCTGCATGGCGAGGCGGCCGCTCACGCCGCTCGGGAGGCCGCCACCAAGGCCTTCGAACAGGGCGCGCTCAGCGACGACCTGCCGACCGTCGAGATCGCCTCAGCCGATCTGGCGGAGGGCATCATGCTGGCCGCCCTTGCCGTCGACGCCGGCCTCTCTACCTCCCGTGGCGAGGCCCGCCGCCTGGCCCAGGGGGGCGGGCTCAGGGTCAACGACCGGCAGGAAATGGACGGTATGAAACTCATCACCCCGGCGGACGTGGTCGATGGGGTGATCAAGCTGTCTCAGGGCAAGAAGAAGATCGTGCTGATCAAGCCGGTCTGATCACCAGGGAAAAAGAGCCATGACCATCGAGCTGAACGTGGGCGACGCCGCCCCTGACTTCGATCTTCCCACCGACGACGGCCGGGTCAGCCTGGCCGCGCTCAAGGGCAAGACCGTGGTGCTCTATTTCTATCCCAAGGACGATACGCCGGGCTGCACGAAAGAGGCCCAGGGCTTCAGCGCCGCGGCGGCGGACTTCGCCGCGGCCGGCGCCGTCGTCGTCGGGGTGTCGAAGGACAGCGTCGCCCGGCACGCCCGCTTCAAGGCCAAGTATGATCTCGACCTCACCCTCGGTTCCGACGCCGACGACGATGTGATCGAGCGCTACGGCGCCTGGGTCGAAAAGAAGCTGTATGGCCGCGAATATATGGGCATCGATCGTTCGACCTGGCTGATCGATGGCGGCGGCGTCATTCGTCAGATCTGGCGCAAGGTCAAGGTTCCCGGCCATGTCGAACAGGTGCTGGCGGCGGTCCAGGCGCTCTGACGGGCGCGCGGGGTGCGTCAATCCGCCCCGGCTCCCCTCCCGCCGCTGACCCTTCAGTAACTGTTGCAAAGAAATCGCGGGCCCCGGCCAATAAAGTCAGGAACTGGCCATTTCGGCCCAAGACTCTGGCGCAATCTCTGCACCTTGGTTAACCGTTGAGCGACAAGGCCTTCTTGCGCGCCGGATTCACCCGCGTGACGCGAAGGCACTTGCACCCTCCTTTCACATCGTTGCATATCGGCCCCGGACAGAAATCCGGGTCTCGGGGGCTATGGCGTCAAAACGCTTGCGACGAGTACGTAGGGCTCTGGAAGAGCTCTTTCCTGAACGGCATCTCTATGTTCGCTCCGGCGGCGAGATGCGCGGATACGTCCTTTCGACCAGCAAGCAGATCGCCGGCGCCGGCCTGGTCGCCCTTCTCTCCCTGTGGATGGGGATCAGCACCGCGGCGATGCTGGTTAACGCGCTGTCGGCCGGCGCCTCGGACCAGGAACTGGTCCGCCAGAAGGCCTACTACGAGCGGGTCAATGCGGACCGTCAGGCCCGTCTGAACAGCGCCATGGCGCAGCTCAACGCCACCAACGGCTCCTTCGGCGAAATGGCCGCGTCCGTCGAGAAGCGCCACGCGGCGCTCGCCCAGTTGCTCCAGGAATTCAAGGGCGTGCCCGGCGCCGCCGAGGCGCTCGCCCCCGCCAAGCCGCGGTTGCTGGCCAAGAACCCGATCGAGCGGGTGCAATATACCCGGATGGATCAGGAGCGGCTGATCGAGGCCGCCGACAGTTTCGCCAAGACCCGGGCGGAGCGCCTGCGGGCGGCCTTCCGCCTCGCCGGTCTCAGCCCGGAAAGCTATGTCGCGCGCGGCGGCTCGCTCGGCGGTCCGCTGATCGAGGCCCGCGATCCGCGCGCCCTGGCCGTGGTGCTCGACGTCGACGAGGATTTCGCCCGCCGCATCCAGGCCGCCTCGAACGACATGAACGACATGCGCGGCCTGACCAGCGCCGCCAAGACCCTGCCCTTCTACCGCCCCACCGGCGCGGCGGCGGTCTCGAGCAGCTATGGCGTTCGGCTGGATCCGTTCACCCGCCGGCCGGCCTTCCATTCCGGCCTGGACTTCCCGGGCGGGTTCTTCACGCCGATTTATGCGACCGCGCCGGGCGTGGTTTCGTTTACCGGCGTTCGTTCAGGCTATGGCAATACGATTGAAATAGACCATGGGGGCGGCTTCAAGACCCGCTACGCTCACCTGCAGGGCATCGCCGTAAGGGTGGGACAGCGCGTCGGGGTCGGACAACGGATCGGGGCCATGGGCTCCACCGGACGTTCGACCGGGCCACATCTGCACTACGAAATCTGGGTCGGGGGACGGCCTCAGAATCCCAACCGTTATCTGAAAGCCGGTGAATATGTTCAGCAAGCCCGCTAACAAATCTGCTCCACCCGCCGCAAAGCCGGTGGCCAACCCTGAACCGACGCCCGCCGCGGCGACGGACGCGACCCGGCCCAAGCCGAAGGTCGCCTCGCTGATCTCCAGCGGCATCACCATCGAGGGCGGGGTCACCGGCGACGGCGAACTGCAGATCGACGGGGTCGTCCGGGGGGACGTCCGCGTCGGCCGCCTGACCGTCGGCGAGACCGGCCACATCGAGGGCAGCGTCTACGCCGAGGCCACCGAAGTGCGCGGCCGCATCGTCGGCTCGGTGACCGCCAAGCAGGTCCGCCTCTACGGCACCTCCTACATCGACGGCGACATCACCCATGAGCAGCTGGCCATGGAAACCGGCGCCTTCTTCCAGGGCCGCAGCCTGAAGTTCCAGCGCCCCGCCGCCGCCCCGGCGGCGACCCCGGTCGCCAACAACGGCGCGCCGACGGCCCCGGCGCCCTCCGGCCTGGATATGCCCAAGCCGCAGGGCTGATCGACACAGCCCTTCAGAAGATCAGGCCCGGTGGTTTTCCACCGGGCCTTTTCTTTTGGCGTCAGGCGCGCTCGGCCGTCGCGATCTGCAAGCCGCCCACGGTTCGCACACGGACGGCGAAGCCGAAGGCGTCAATGGCGAGGCAGGCGTCCATGTCCTCCCGGCTCAGGGTCGCCGTATCCGAACGGCTGCTCATCGTCTCCACCAGCCGGCGCAACGCCTCCCGGTCGGGTGAACGCCCCAGGAGCCGGGCCCGAAGATACAGGGCGCAGAGGTCGTCTTCCTCGGTCCGCACCCAGTCCTTCTCCCCCATCGCGACAAGCGCGACTTCGGCGGCTGCCCCGCTGCGAACGGCTCTGACGGTGGCTTCCGCCGTGACCAGCGCCCCGGCATAGACCCGCGCCGCTCGCGAGGCCGCAAGGATACCGCGGGTGCCGTTGGAGGTGGTCTGGATCAGGGTCTCGCCATCAAACCGTCGGCCGGCGATCTCGGCCGGCGAATTTCCGAAATCGAAGCGGTCTGGCCGCACCCCGCGCCGCTCTCCCATACAGTAGCGGCCCAGACCGGACTCCCTCAGCGCCAGGGCTTCGTCCAGGTCACCGACCATGACGATCCGTTCGGCGCCGTTGGACAGGGCGACAGCGGCTGTCGTGAAGGCCCGGAAGACGTCGATGATAACCGCCACCCCGTCGCCTCCGTGGCGGCCTCTGCGAAGGCGGTGACCATAATCCGTGGCGGGGTCATCGACGGCGGGCCCAGGTCATCAACCAAGTGCGCTGGACGCCGTCATACCCGCCGCCGGGCCCCTCATCGATGGTCAGCTCCGACCATGCCGCCGCCTGGCGAAACAACGCCTCCAGCTCCTCTCTGTTGGTGAAGTTGAAATAGCGGCCAATGGCGTCTCGTCCGGGTGCGTCCCCGGCCTTGAAGCTGGCGAACAGCAGGCCGCCGGGCCGGAGCGACCGCCAGACTCTGGCGAGAACGTCGGGAAGCGCCTCGATGGCGACATGCAGCAGCGAGGCGTTGGCCCACACGCCGTCGTAACTGTCCACCGCGTCCAGATCCTCGAACCGCAGCACCTGCACCGGTCGCCCCAGCCGCCTTTCGGCCTCTCTCGCCAGGCCGGGCGATCCATCGATCGCCGCAACGCGCAGGCCGGCCTGCAGCATCACCTCGGAATCCTGCCCACCGCCGCAACCCAGATCCATGACAGCGGCGCCAGACGGCATCTCACCGACGAACCGCTCCAGACGGACGCTCCGCTTCGGCAGCCGCCGCCCCGCGTATGCCGCCGCCTCCCGGTCATAAAAGGCCAGGGTCCTGGCGTCCGACGTCTCGGGGCTGTCGTGCATTTTCAACGGGGCTCGAAGAATCGCAGCTATGCTCGCAGGCCAACGCAAGGTCTCACCCGTGTCCCAATCCGACAAGCTGGCCGTCGCCGAGGTTATCCAGACCGAGCGGGCTGCGCGCGACCAGGGCCAGTGGGCGCGGATGGCCGCCTGCTATCATCCCGACTCCGTCGTCAGCATCTCCTGGATCGAGACCTCCGGACCGGACTTCGTGGCGGCCTCCGAGCGCGCCTTCGCCGCCGGCCTGCGCCATCTGCACCAGATGGCCCCTTCGCTCGTGACGCTCAACGGCGACCGCGCCCTTGCCGAGACCGGCTGCGCCATCCTGCTGGGCGGGACCATCGGCGGGGTCGAGGTGATGGTCACCAGCCACGCCCGGCTTCACGCTCGCGTCGAACGGCGGGATGACGGATTGTGGCGCATCCTGCGCCTGGGGGCGGTCTATTTCGAGGACCTCATCGCGCCGCGCATCCCGGGCCAGGTTCCGCCCCTCGATCCGCAGCGGTTGGCCGGCTACCGGCCCAGCCTGCGATTCCTCTCCTATCTGCTCGAGGAAGGCGGCAAGACGCCCCGCGCGGACCTGGCGGGCATCGACCGCCCCGACCTCGTCGCTGCCATGCTGGACGCCGAGCAGCGCTGGCTGAACCAGCCCTGACGCCGAACAACTCGTCCGTCATCCCGGAAGCCCCGCAGGGGCTATCCGGGACCCAGGGGCGCGGCCAACAACGGTTGATACATCTCCACTCACGCCCGCCCTGGGTCCCGGCTCTCCGCGCCTTGCGCTCCGGCCGGGATGACGGGAAAGGATAGTCAGCCCGGGATGAACTTCAGCGCCACGCCGTTGTTGCACCAGCGCAGGCCGGTGGGCGCGGGGCCGTCCGGGAACACATGGCCCTGGTGACCGAGGCAGCGGGCGCAGTGGTATTCGGTGCGGGGGATCACCATCAGCAGGTCGCGCTTGCGGGCGATGTTCTTCTCATGGACCCGGAAGAAGCTGGGCCAGCCGGTGCCGGACTCGAACTTCCACTCGCTCTTGAACAGCGGCAGCTCACAGCCGGCGCAGACGAAGGTCCCCCGGCGGTGTTCATGCTCGAGCGGACTGGTGCCGGGCCGCTCGGTGTCCTCGTGCCGCAGGGTTCGATAGGCCTGCGGCGACAGCCGCTGGCGCCACTGGGCGTCGGTCAGCTTGCGCCAGGACGAATTGGCGAAGTCGCTCTCGGCGGCCTGCACGGGCTCGGTCTGGCTGCAGGCGCCGAGAGCCGCGGCGGAGAGGAGAAAGAAGCGGCGATTGATCATGACTGGCAATATGGGCCGCCGCGGCCGCTTGCAAAGTCACCGCCGCGCACGAGCCGGTGAGGCCTTCGTGAGATTTCAGTCCTGGCGGCTCCAGGCGTAGAGCACGTCGGGCTCCTGCTCCTCGTTGCCGGAGCCGTCCGTCAGCCGAACAACGGTGAAACCCCGCGCCTCGTAGAAGGCGCGGGCCCGGGCGTTGCGCTGGAAGGCCCACAGCTGCAAGGCCCCCGCCTCGGCCATCGCCAGCGCCAGCAGCCGCGACCCGTGCCCTTCGCCCGGGTGGTCGGGGTGGACATACAGATGGTTGAGCCAGCCTTCGGCCCAGGCGGCGTAGGCGATCAGACCGGTCTCGCCGTCGATCACCCGCACGGTCTGGGCGGGCAAGAGGACGTCCCGGAAATAGGCGAGGTCCTCTTCGGGCGTATGGATGTCGGCCAGTCCCGGCATGGCCGTGAACAGGCTCAGCCGGTGCAGCGCCGCGATGGCCGGCGCGTCTTCGGGACGGGCCGGTCTTCCGCTCATGTCAGGCCGGCGGCCTCGGGCAGGCCCAGCATCAGGTTCATGTTCTGCACCGCCGCGCCCGACGCCCCCTTGCCGAGATTGTCCAGCAGGGCCACCAGCCGGGCCTGCCGCCCGGCGTCCGACCCGAACACATACAGCCGCATCTGGTTGGTGCCGTTCAGCGCCTCCGGCTGCAGCCCTTTCAGGGCCGCAGCCTCTTCCAGGCTGGCGACGCTGACAAAGATCTCTCCGGCATAGGCCCGCGAGATCACCCCGTGCAGGTCAGCCAGCTTGGGCTCGCCCGGCAGGTGATCGAGAAACAGCGGAACCTCGACGATCATGCCCTGGGCGTAGCGGCCCACCGCCGGCGCGAACAGCGGACGCCGCGACAGGCGGGCGAAGGTCTGCATCTCCGGCAGGTGCTTGTGGTCCAGGCCAAGGCCGTAGATGCGGAAGGCGTCGGCGCCCTCCCCCTCGAACTCGGCGAGCATCGCCTTGCCGCCGCCGGTGTAGCCGCTGACGGCGTTGACGCTGACCGGATAGTCGGGGGACAGCAGGCCGGAATCGATCAGCGGCCGCACCAGGGCGATGGCCCCGGTGGGATAGCATCCCGGATTGCTCACCCGGCTGGCCCCGGC
This sequence comes from Caulobacter sp., assembly GCA_016125585.1. GTDB lineage: Bacteria > Pseudomonadota > Alphaproteobacteria > Caulobacterales > Caulobacteraceae > Caulobacter. The sequence goes on along the minus strand of WGLL01000011.1, from coordinate 366,469 downwards.
GATCGCCGCCCGCTGCCCCTCGGCCAGTTCGGCAAAGCCGTAGATCCAGCCCTGGGCCGTCCGGTGCGCCGTCGAGGCGTCGATCACCTTGACATCGGGGTTGGTGATCAGGGCGACCGCTTCGCGAGCGGCGTCGTCGGGCAGGCAGAGGATCACCAGGTCGGCGCTGTTGAGCAACTCCGAACGCGCCTCGGCGTCCTTGCGGCGGTCCGGATCGATCGACACCACCTGGATGTCGCGCCGGCCTTCCAGCCGCTCGCGGATCTGCAGGCCGGTGGTCCCGGCCTCGCCGTCGATGAATATCTTGGGAACAGACATGACCCCTCCTGATCCGGACAAAGAAAAAGGGCGCCCCGGTTGCCCGAAGCGCCCTTTCGCAACGTGTTGACGTCGCGCTTTAGCGCTTCGAGAACTGGAAGCTGCGGCGGGCCTTGGCCTTGCCGTACTTCTTGCGCTCGACGACGCGGCTGTCGCGGGTCAGGAAGCCGTGCGGCTTCAGGGCCGCGCGCAGGCCCGGCTCATAGTAGGTCAGCGCCTTCGACAGGCCGTGACGCACCGCGCCGGCCTGACCGCTCAGGCCGGAGCCCTCGACGGTGGCGATGATGTCGAACTGACCGAGGCGGTCGCAGACTTCCAGCGGCTGGGCGATCATCATCCGCAGCACGGGGCGCGCGAAATAGACTTCCTGGTCGCGGCCGTTGATGGTGATCGTGCCCTTGCCGGGCTTGATCCACACGCGGGCGATGGCGTTCTTGCGCTTGCCGGTCGCATAGGCGCGGCCGAACTTGTCGATCTTGGGCTCCGCCGGGGCCGCTTCAGGCGACGAGGACAGGGCTTGCAGGGCTTCGAGACCTTCGGCCATCAGGCGCTCCGCACGTTCTTGGCGTTCAGATCAGCGAACGCGATGGTTTCGGGGTTCTGCGCTTCGTGCGGGTGTTCGCCGCCATTGTAGATACGCAGGTGGGTCATCTGGGCGCGGGCCAGGGGGCTTTCCTTGGGCAGCATGCGCTCGACGGCCTTCTCGAGCACGCGCTCGGGGAAGCGGCCGTTCAGCTGGGCGCCGGCGGTGATCTGCTTGATACCGCCCGGGTGGCCGGTGTGGCGGTAGTAGATCTTCTGGTCGAGCTTGCGGCCCGTCAGCTTCACCTTGTCGGCGTTGAGCACGACGACATAGTCGCCGCAGTCGACGTGCGGGGTGTAGTCAGGACGGTGTTTGCCGCGAAGACGCATGGCGATGAACGAGGCGAGACGGCCAACGACGGCGTTCTCGGCATCGATCACGATCCACTTCTTCTCGACCTCGGCGGGCTTCAGCGAAGCCGTGGTCTTCATCATGGGTTCAAAGTTCCGTTGCAGGCGGGAACAAGCGGTCCCCGACGTGAGGGCGGGCTAATACGTGGCGGACCGCGGCCTGTCAACCAGACATGAAGTGGCAAATCGACCCTAATCAGTTGTTTTTACAGTGTTTTATTTGTGCGGTAATATAATACCCGCACTATTTCGCCGTCCGATCCATCGATTGGCCGCCACGGAGCCCCGGGCGTCGCCAAATCGCCACTCCCCGACCGCTCGGCGTCAGGGCCGGCGGACCCGCCAGGCGAAGACGGTCGCGGCGGCCAGCAACACGACCGCGCCTGCCTGATGCAGAATGCCGAGCCATAGCGGCACCACCGCCATCAGCGCGCTGATCCCCAGGATCACCTGCAACGCCACCACGCCCCCAAGCCCGTAGGCGGCGAGCCTGGCGGACGGCGCCAACAGCCGGTCGCGCGCGGCGAGCACGGCGACAACCACTGCCCCGATCGCGATCAGATAGGCCCCCAGCCGGTGGTGAAACTGAACCGAGGCCTGATTATGGGCGAGGGTCTGCCAGAAACCCGCGCCGGCGTAGTCGCTCGGGATCAGGGCCCCGTTCATCAGCGGCCAGTCATTGTAGACGAAGCCGGCGTGTGTCCCGGCGACCAGGGCGCCAAGCAGGCACTGCACAAACACCGCCGCCAGGAACACCAGCGCGGCCGGGCGCCAGCGGGAAACCGTCTCGTGCCTCGGTTGCCCGGCCCAGGCGTCGAGCGCGGTCCAGACCGTTGCGACAAACAGCGCCAGGGCCAGGCCCAGATGGGTCGCCAGCCGCTCGGGCGCGACGGACACCCGGTCGGACAGACCGCTGGCCACCATCCACCAGCCGACCAGCCCCTGCAGCCCGCCCAGCCCCAGCAGGCCGACACAACGCCAGATCAGTCGTCGCGGGATCTGACGGCGGATCAGAAAGACAACAAAGGGAATCGCGAACACCAGGCCCACAGTCCGGCCGAGCAGCCTGTGGCTCCATTCCCACCAGTAGATGGCCTTGAACTCGGCCAGGGTCATGCCGCGATTGAGCAGCTTGTACTGGGGAATGTCTTGATACTTGGCGAACTCGCCGTGCCAGGCGGCGTCGCCCATGGGCGGCAGCGCGCCGGTCACCGGCTTCCACTCGGTGATGGACAGCCCGGATCCGGTCAGTCGGGTTGCGCCGCCGACCACGACCATGGCGAAGATGAAGGCCGCTACGACAAGCAGCCACACAGCGACCGGGCGGGAGCGGTCGGAACGCAGGAAGGAAGTCATCGTCAGGCCTCCTACGCCTCCGCGCCCGGCGGGTCCAGCGGGTGACGCGGCAATGAAGTCGAGGCATGATGCCTCACCCGCAACCCGAGGCCGCCATGCCCCTGCCCGGCCTGTTCGGCCTTGTCCTGCTCTGTTTCATCTGCGGCGCCGCGGCGGCCCTGGTGACCGGCCGCAGGCGTTCGGTCTTCACCGGCATGGCCGCGGCCCTGGCCGGCGGATTGCTGGCGCCCTGGCTGGCGTCGCTCCTCGGCTGGCCGCTCACTGAATTCTGGCCGCTGCTGGTCGTCATCGCCCTTTCGGCGCTGGCGATGACCGGACTTGAGGCCCTGCTCCGTCGGCGTTGACCCGGGCTCTCCGGCGGAGGAACCTTCATCGCAACTGGGGAATTACCGCCAGGACAAAAGGCTGGAGGAAATAGACTATGCAAGGTCTCAACTGGATAGGCGTCCTGATCGTCGGCATCTTCGCCGGCTGGATCGCCGAAAAGATCATGAGGCGCGACCACGGCCTCCTGACAAATCTTGTCGTCGGCATCCTTGGCGCCATCATCGGCAAGTTCATCATCGTTGATCTCATGCACATTGCCTACGGCGGCTGGATCGCCAGTCTCGGCGCCGCGGTCCTGGGCGCGGTGATCCTGCTGTTCGTGCTCGGCCTGTTCAGACGCCGATAGGCCCGACGAGGAAATGCGGGCGCTGGAGAAGACGCGCCGAACGTCCTAAACCTCCCGTCGCCAGAGACTGGCGGCGGGAGTTGTCATGAATCCGAGACTGAAGAAGGCGGTTGGAACCATCGCCATCCTGATCTTCCTGGCGCTCTACGCCATGGCGGCCGTCAGCCTGCACGGCCTGCTGCCGAAGAGTTTCCTCATCGAGATGATCTATTTCGCGATCGCTGGAACGGCCTGGGGGCTGCCGCTCTTCCCCCTGCTCTCCTGGATGAACAGGACCCCGTGAGGCCCTCGTTCGGGAGGAGAATGGTCGGAGCGACAGGATTTGAACCTGCGACCCCTTGACCCCCAGTCAAGTGCGCTACCAAGCTGCGCCACGCTCCGACATAGGAAGGAGCGCCCTTATAGGGATGAGGCCTCGCCGGGGCAACGGTCTTTCTCGCTTCTCCCGAACATCGCTGAAAACCCCGGTCAGGGCCGCTTCAGCAGCCCGTCCAGACGGACCTTGATGGCCTCAAGATCGTTCAGGGTTTCGGTCAGCCGGCCCCGCGCCTCGTCGCTCAGGTCGCGCTCCTGACCGGAGCCTGCCTCTGCCGGTGGCGGACCCGGGGTCTCCTCGCCGCTGGCGATGGCCATAAGCCTCTTGAGGCCCCCGTCCTTGTGCAGCTTCTGCACGCCCTTGATGGTGTAGCCTTCGTCGTGCAACAGGGTGCGGACCGCCCGCAGGATCTCGATGTCCTGGGGACGATAGAATCGCCGGCCGCCGGCCCGCTTCATCGGGCTGATGAAGGTGAACTTGGTTTCCCAGAACCGCAGGACATGCTGGGGCGCGCCGAGCTCGTCAGCGGCCTCGGAAATCGTTCGGAAGGCGTTGGGGCCCTTGGCCACGCCCCGCGTCCCTATCCTTCGAGGGCGCGGTCGATTCGCGCTTTCATGACCTGGCTGGCGCGGAAGCCGATGACCCGGCGCGGTTCGATTTCCGCCGGCTCGCCCGTCTTGGGGTTACGACCCATGCGGGCCCGCTTGGCGCGAACCTGAAACACGCCAAAGCCCGACAGCTTGACCTGCTCGTCGCGCTCAAGCGCCTCGGCCATCAGGTCGAGCGTGCGCTCCACCAGTCCCGAACAGTCCTGCCGCGTCAGGCCCACTTCCTCGTGGACGGCCTCACACAGTTCCGCTCGCGTCAGAGTCGCGCCCTTCATGGGACCCCTCCCAACCAATTCAACGGCCTATCCATGGCCCGAATAGTGCGTCAGGTCAAAGGGTTCCGGCCCTTATCGTAGTCGGGCGCTCAATAGCGGACCGATTCGAGGCGCCGTCCTTGCCCCAGCACCTACAGCCGGACCAGGCAGGCGCCCCAGGTCAGGCCGCCGCCCATGGCTTCCATCAGCAGCAGGTCGCCGGGTTTGATCCGGCCGTCGTCGACGGCGGCGGCGAAGGCCAGGGGAATTGAGGCGGCGGACGTGTTGGCGTGTTCGGCCACCGTCTGCACCACCTTGTTCTCATCGAGACCCAGCCGGTGGGCGACCCCGTGAAGAATCCGCTGGTTGGCCTGATGAGGAATGAACCAGTCGACATCGGCGATGGTCAGATCGGCCTTCTCCAGCGCCGCCTCGATGGCCTCGGAGATGTTCTTGACCGCGTGCTTGAATACCTGGTTGCCGGCCATCCGCAGCTTGCCGACCGTGCCCGTCGTCGATGGGCCGCCGTCGACATAGAGCAGGTCCTGCTTGGTCCCGTCGCAACGCAGGGCGAAGCTGATAAGGCCCCGGTCGGTGTTGGCGCCCGTTCCTGAAACCGGCTCGACGACCACCGCGCCGGCGCCGTCGCCAAACAGCACGCAGGTGCCGCGATCGGTCCAGTCCATCAGTCGGGTCATGGCCTCGGCGCCGATCACCAGGGCGCATTGGCTGTGCCCTCTGGCGACAAAGCCGTCGGCGACGGTCAGGGCGTAGACGAAGCCGGAGCAGACGGCCTGAACGTCAAAGGCAATGCCGACCGGGCAGCCCAGCTTGCGCTGGACGATCGCCGCGGTCGCCGGAAAGGTCAGATCGGGGGTGGTGGTGGCGACCACGATCAGGTCGATGTCGGCCGCCGTCTTGCCGGCGGCCTCGAGGGCCTTCTTCGCCGCCTCGACCGCAAGATCGGAAACGGCCTGATCGTCGGCCGCGCGGTGGCGGCGGCGAATACCGGTGCGCTCGGCGATCCATTCGTCGCTGGTGTCGACGATCTTCGACAGGGCTTCATTGGTCACCACGTCAGGCGGCAGATAGGCCCCGACGCCGGTGATCGCGCTACGCAACAACTCACTCACTGGGACGACTCCACCGGTGGGCCGGACTGGGCTGACTCGGCCAAGGCGGCCGAGAGACGTTTGACATTGCGATCGATCTCGGCGGCGAAGTCGCTGCGCGCCAGATCGGCCGCCACCTTGACCGCCGAGGCGAAACTTTTGGCGTCCGCGCTGCCATGGCTCTTGACCACCACGCCGTTGAGACCCAGCAGCGGGGCGCCGTTGACCGCTCCGGGGTCCATCCGCAGCCGCATCCGGCCAAGCGCCCGGGACGCCAGCAGGGCGCCGGCCATGGCCAGCGGGCCAGCGGTGAAGGCGCTGCGCATCTCCGATCCGAAGAAGCGGGCGACGCCCTCCGCGGTCTTCAGCAGAACGTTGCCGGTGAAGCCGTCGGTGACCACCACATCGACCGTGCCCTTGGGGATATCGTCGCCCTCGACGAAACCGTGGTAGTCGAATTCGAAGGCGGTGCCGCGAAGGATGGCGTGCGCCTCGCGCACCTCCTCATGGCCCTTCTGCTCCTCGGACCCGACGTTGAGCAGCCCGACCACCGGCCGGTCCTTGCCGTGGATGGCGTGGTGGAAGGCCGCCCCCATGATGGCGAACTCGACCAGCTGTTCGGCGTCGCTGGAGACATTCGCCCCGACGTCCAGCACCGTGGTCACGCCGCGGCTGGTCGGCCAGCTGGCGGTCAGGGCCGGGCGATCGACCTCGGCGGCCAGCCGCAGGATCAACATCGAAATAGCCATCATCGCGCCGGTGTTGCCGGCCGAGACCGCTGCGGCGGCCTCTCCGGATTTGACGCACTCGACAGCGTTCCACAGGCTCGAGCCCTTGCCGCGCCGCATCGCCTGCGCCGGCTTTTCGTCCATGGAGATGAACTTGTCGGTGTGACGCACCTCGGCCAGACCCTTGAGGGCCGGGACCTTGGCCAGCTCAGGGTCGATCCGGGCCTGGTCGCCGTGGACAATGAAGCGCACCCCCTGCCCCGCCAGCCTGCCGGCCGCGAAGCCAAGCGCCGGGATCACCACGGCCGGGCCGTGATCGCCGCCCATGGCGTCGACGGAGAGGATCAATGAGTCTGACAAAACGAGCCTGAAGCTCCCGGAGACGCCGCCAGAGCGGACTGGACAAGACGCTCAAATCCTGTGGGCCCGGCCCCGGAGGGACGGAATGTGAAGCGGCCGGACGATAGCGCCGACCCGGGCGGATGCAAGCCTTGGCTCATGGTTCAATCCGGACGGTCAGTCTTCCGCCTGACCCTTGCGGAACTGGTGCAGCACCGCGAAGGGCGAATCGATGGTCTCCTCGGCCGGCGGGTCGTAGACCGCACTCGGCTTCCGCGGAAAGGGCTCGATCTCGAGCGCCAGATGCTCGACGACATAGGCGGCGACATCGATCTTGTCGCCTTCAAGAACGTCTGGCGGATCCTCGCCTTCCGGATCGATATCGACTTCCAGGCTGTCGCTTTGCGGGGCCGCGTCGCTGCCCTCCGGCACCGCGCGGACCGTGAAGGCGCTCTCAAGGGTTTGCTCGAAGGGGTCGCCGGTGGCGCTGCAGATCTGGGTGACCCTGGCCTTCAGTTCGCCGTCGATTTCCGCCCCGTCCAGCCAGGGGCGGGTGCGGACCGTGGCGGTCAGGGAATCAAGGCGGACGAGACCCAGTTCGCGGGCGATCGTCACCCGGGTGGCGCCGTCGGCCGACAGGGTCAAAGTCGGGGCGGTCCGGCCGATCTCGGCCAGGGTCACGGTATGGGACCAGAGGGGCCCGCCGTTCACAGGGTCGGCCACCGGGCGTCTCCATCAAGCAGGATATCCAGCGGCTGGCCGGCCAGCGATTCCCGGGCCCGCACCAGATAGTCGGCCATGGCGCTCGACCGCGCATCGTCGCCGTCGAACAGCGTACGGGCCAGCAATGCCACCATGGACCGGCGATCCGGAAGCCCCTCGAAGGCCTGGTCGACGGCGCGGGCGCGGCCCAGGAAGGCCTCGGCCAGTTTCTTGATCCGCTTGGCCACAGACAGATCGCCGACACCCAGTTCGCGGAAGGCGTCATCCAGGCCGCGGGTGAATCGATCCACCAGCGCCTGGGAGGTTTCCTCGGCCTGAGGCCCCTGCCCGCGGAGCCGGTCCATCAACAGGATGATGTGCAGGCTGTAGAGTTCGAACCGGCCTTCGCGCGTGTCCGGAACCGCCATAGTCGTGTAGAGCGCCGGCGTCCTGGCCTGGGCGACGGCCCCGGAATACAGGCTTTCCGCCGCAATCTGCGCCGGCCTTGGCTTCATCAGCCGCTTGAAGAACATATCCGCCTCGATTTCGCCCCGGCCTACCGCTAAAGCGAGGCATTGAACTAAGCCCCTGCGGGCGATAGGTCAAAGGTCACACGAGCCTGTCCGGGCCGAATGAAGGCATCCGGCGCGGACGGGCGGGTTCGAACAACAGAATTTGGATCGCGTCTGGCGGCGGTGCGCTAACCTCGCCTGCCAGAAACGGCCCCCGGAGACGACATGTTCCGCAAGTCCGCACTCGCGCTGCTCGCAGGCTCGGCCATTCTGGCGACGGGGGCCTGCACCCCCATGACCACCTATTCCGGCTTCCAGGTTGTCGAGAACAACCCCGCCGACGTGAAGGTCGGCGAGGACACCAAGTCCACCGTCCTGTCCAAGCTGGGCTCGCCCTCGGCGACCTCCCTGACCCGGAGCGAGAACGCCCAGCCCGGCGAGGAGATGAAGTCCGGCACCACCATCGATTCCAACCTGTGGTTCTACATGACCCAGGTCACCGACCGCGTGGCCTTCTACAAGCCGCGCGTGGCCAAGCGCGACGTCGTCGCCGTCGCCTTCGATCCGGCCAGCCAGCAGGTCGCCTCGGTCAACACCTACACCCTCGAGGACGGCAAGGTCATCGCCTTCAACGGGCGGGAAACCCCGACTCGCGGTCGCGAGATCACCATTCTCGAACAGCTTCTGGGCAACGTCGGCCAGGGCGGCGGTCTGCTGCCGCGTGATGACAGCGAAGGCCTGCCGGGCAGCCGTCCCGGCGACGGCCGGCAGTAGCCGGGCTCAGCTCCTCCCCGCCTGGGGCGAGGGGCCGGCCTTGCTCAGAGCCGCCGCGCGATCCTCAAAGCAGGTCATCAGCCTGGCCACGGCCGGTTCGAAGTTGGCTGCCAGGATGCGATCGAGGAAAGGGGCCTTGAACTCGAAATCGATCTCGAAACTGACCTCGCACCCCTCCGGATGCGGTTCGAACCGCCAGCGATTGCTTAGCCTGCGAAACGGCCCGTAGAGCAGATCAACAGCAATGGTCCGGCGGCCCGCGTCCCGGCGAACCCGGGTGGCGAACTTCTCCCGCAGAAAGGAGAAGGCGACGGAGGCTTCGGCGTCCAGCTGGCTGACGTCCGGCTCGAGCTCGCGGCGGTTCCACACCCGCATGCCGGTGACCCAGGGCACGAACTGCGGATAGCGCTCAACGTCGCCGACCAGCTCGAACAGGAGCTCCGGCGCATAGGGCAGAATCCGCGTCAGCGCGTGACGCAACCGCCTAGGCCGCCGTCTCGCGGGCCAGCCGCGCGGCCTTCAGCCGTTCAAAATCCTCGCCCGCGTGATGGGACGAGCGGGTCAGGGGGCTGGAGGAAACCATCAGGAAGCCCTTGGAGCGGGCGATCTGTTCATAGGCGGCGAATTCGTCGGGCGTAACGAACCGGTCGATCGGCGCATGCTTGCGGGTCGGCTGCAGATACTGGCCGATGGTCAGGAAATCGACGCCGGCGGCGCGCATGTCGTCCATCACCTGCATGACCTCTTCCTTGCTCTCGCCAAGACCGACCATCAGGCCTGACTTGGTGAAGCGGGCCGGGTCGCGCTCCTTGACCCGCTCCAGGAGGCGCAGGGAATTGTAGTAGCGCGCGCCCGGCCGGATGCTCAGATAGAGGCGCGGGACGGTCTCGAGATTGTGGTTGAAGACGTCGGGCGCCGCGTCGATCACCACCGCCTCCGCGCCGCCCTTGCGCAGGAAGTCGGGGGTCAGGATCTCGATGGTGGTCGCCGGCGCCGCCGCGCGAATGGCCAGAACCACATCCGCGAAGTGTTGCGCTCCGCCGTCCGGCAGATCATCGCGGTCGACCGAGGTGATGACGACATGCTTCAGGCCCATCGTCGCGACGGCCTCGGCCACCCGGGTCGGTTCGGTCGGGTCCAGTGGATCGGGCCGGCCGGTGGCGACATTGCAGAAGGCGCAGGCGCGGGTGCAGATCTCGTCCATGATCATCATGGTGGCGTGCTTCTGGGTCCAGCATTCACCGATGTTGGGACAGGCCGCCTCCTCGCACACCGTGGTCAGGCCATGCTGGCGGACGATGTCCCGGGTTTCGTTGTAGCCGGCGCTGCCGGGCGCGCGCACACGCAGCCACTCGGGCTTGCGCAAGAGCGGGCTGTCGGGACGGGCCTGCTTCTCCGGATGGCGGGGGCGGACCTTGAGGGTGTCGATCACGGTGACCATGGCCCCTAGATCGTCCTTCCGGCTCGCCGGATCAAGGCGTTGCAGGGGGGCCGCGACCCGCAGGAGGCGATCTTTTGACCGCCTGTGGCGGGATCACACTTGCGGCGGGCGACGGAGGGTGGACAGACTCGCCGCCAATGGTCCGCGGCTTCGCCCTTCTGTTCTGTCTGTTGCTGGCGGCCTGTGGTCCCGATGGCGGCTCGGCGCCGTTCACCGACAGTCGCCCGCCGCCTTCGCTTTCGCCGCGTTTCTTTCCACCGGAAGGCTGGGCCTGGGGCCTGGTTCAGGCGGGAGACTTTCCGGCGCAACGCTACGGCGTCGCCTCGCCGCCGACCGGAGTCGACGCCCATCTTCTGATCCTGCCAGGCTATGGCGAAAGCGCCGAGGCGTGGTTCGAAACCGTCAGCGACTTCAACCGCCGCGGCTACACCGTCTGGGTCCTGGAGGGCGCCGGTCAGGGCGGGTCCGGGCGATTTGGCGTGAGGCGGGACAACGGCCACATCCCTGGAACCGCCCCCGACCTGTTGGCCGTCAGGGCCATGCTGCGCGTGGTGATCCCCGAGGACGGAAAGCCGGTCTTCTTGCTGGGCAGCCAGGACGGGGCTCTTATCGCCCTGCTCGCAGGTCGCGACCTCGCCCGCCCTGGCGGCGTCGTGGCCTCCGCGCCATCCGCCCTGGCGTCGTTGTCGCCTGTTGGAGAGGCAATGGGTCGCCTGGGGCTCAAGGGGTTCAGGCAGCCCGGTGATCCCGGCTGGAGTCAGGCCCATCCCTATCGCACCGGCGCGCCGGGTCGCGACCGGTTCCGCAACACCGTCCAGCAGGCCTGGGCCCAGGCCAACCCCGACCTGCGCATGGGCGCCCCCAGCGTCGGCCGGCGGCTGGCCATGAACGAGGCGCGCGCACAGGCCGAAACCGCCCTGCCCGGGATTACCGCCCCCGTTCTGCTGATCAGCGCCGCCGAGCCCCTCAACGCCGCCTGCCGACAGGCGGTCGCCTGCGAGATCGGCCCCGGGCCGCCGGGCGCGGTCGGCCCCTACAGCCAGCTTGAGGCCGATGGTCCGCGCGGCGCCTGGCTGGCCATGATCGACAAATTCGTGCGCCGGCACGCGGCCTCCGGCGAGCCGGCTGCAAATCCTCTCCCTGATCACGGCAGGTAACGGACCTTTTCAATCCGTGAGCGGCTCTATACGGTCGTCTCCCAACGAGACCGCTGGGAAACATTCGGGAGTCTGACCCATATGCCGCGTGCCTATGATGCGCGGGACGCCGAGCGCTCATTGTTTGACGCGCTGCTCGTCGCCCGAACCCGCCACGGCGCCAAGAAGTCCATTCTGGAAGATCAGAATCGGCAACCGCTCAGCTACACCGACCTGATCCGGGCCAGTTTCGCCCTGGGTCGCAAGATCGCCCAGATCACCGAGCCGGGCGAGAATGTCGGCCTGTTGCTGCCCTCCAGCGCCGGCGTGGTGGTGACCTTCTTCGGCCTGCACGCCTTCGGGCGGGTGCCGACGATGCTGAACTTCACCTCCGGCCTGCGCAATCTGCGGGCGGCCTGCAAACTGGCCGGCGTCAAGACCGTGCTGACCGCCCACGCCTTCATCGAACAGGGCAAGCTGCACGATCTGGTCGACGCCCTCGAGACCAACGCCAAGGTGATCTATCTCGAAGATGTGCGGGCCAAGCTGGGTCTTTCCGACAAGCTGTTCGCCGCGGCCGCGGCCCTGTCGCCCAAACTTTTTGCGGCCAAAAGCAAGCCGTCCGACCCCGGCGTCATCCTGTTTACCTCCGGCAGCTTCGGCGCGCCGCGCGGCGTGGTGCTGACCCAGGCCAACCTGATCGCCAACGCCATGCAGGTGGCCGCGCACATTGACCTGGATCCCGACTGGGTGATGTTCAACCCGCTGCCGACCTTCCACTGCTTCGGCCTGACGGGCGGGGTCATCCTGCCGATCCTGACCGGCATGAAGGCCTTCCAGTACCCCTCGCCGCTGCACACCAAGCAGATTCCGCCGCTGATCAAGGACTGCAAGGCCTCGATCCTGCTGGCGACGGACACCTTCGTGAACCAGTACGCCCGCTCCGCCGATCCCGGCGAACTGTCGGGTCTGAAGTTCATTGTCTGCGGGGCCGAGAAGGTGCGGGACGAAACCCACAACCTGATCGCCGACCGCTTTGGCGGGGTGCCGGTGCTGGAGGGCTATGGCGCGACCGAGGCGGCCCCGGTGGTCGCGGTCAACAAGCCGGACGACAATCGCCGGGGCACCGTCGGCGGTCTGCTCCCCGGGATGGACTACCGGATCGAGCCGGTCGAGGGCATCCCCGAAGGCGGCAGGCTGTTGCTGCGCGGGCCCAACATCATGGCCGGCTATCTGCGCGAGGACGGCGGCGTCGATCCGCCGGAAGACGGCTGGCACGATACCGGCGACGTGGTCACCATGACCGATGACCTGTGGATCACCATCAAGGGCCGGGTGAAGCGCTTCGCCAAGATCGGCGGCGAGATGGTCTCCCTGACAGCCGCCGAGGATCTGGCCGTCGCGGTCTGGCCCGACGGCCGGCACGCTGTCATTTCCATGCCGGATCCGAAGAAGGGCGAACGGCTGCTGCTGGTCACCGATCGCGCGGACGCGGATGTCTCCATGCTGCTGAGCCACGCCCAGTCGATCGGCGCCCCGGAGCTGGCTGTGCCGCGCAAGATCCTCAAGGTTTCCGAAGTGCCGGTCCTCGGCACCGGCAAGACCGACTATGTCGCCATTCAGCGACTGGCGGACACTCAACCCAGGGCCGCCTAGGCCCGGAAGGACAGATCATGGACAGACTGGAGCCCCATTCGGGCAAGGTGCTCAGCATCCTGCGCGTCGTCGCCGCCCTGGCCTTCCTGGCTCACGGCCTGATGAAGATCTTCCACTTCCCGGTCGCCCAGCCCGGTGCTCCCGACCCTCTGCCGACCATGCTGCTGGTCGCCGGCTGGCTGGAGATCGTCGGCGGCGGCCTGCTGGCGCTGGGACTGTTCACCCGGCCCGTCGCCTTCCTGCTGTCGGGCATGATGGCCGTGGCCTACTTCCTGGCCCATGCCAGCAAGAGCTTCTATCCCGCCCTCAACGGCGGTGAGCCGGCTCTGCTGTTCTGCTTCATCTTCTTCTACCTGGCCTTCGCCGGCGGCGGACGCTGGAGCCTGGACGCCATCGTCCGCAAGCGGCCGTAGCGCTGGCGTCAGGCGGTTCGCCGCCGAGGGTCGCTACGCCTCGGTCGCGTCCCGCGTCGCCCCGACCCGCTGGGCCAGGGAGGCGGCCATGAACTGGTCGAGATCGCCGTTCAGCACCCCGTCGGTGTCGCTGGTCTCGACGCCGGTCCGCAGGTCCTTGACCATCTGGTAGGGCTGCAGGACGTAGGAGCGGATCTGGTGGCCCCAGCCGATGTCGGTCTTCTGGTCTTCCAGCGCCTGGGCGGCGGCTTCGCGCTTCTGCAGTTCCAGTTCGTAGAGCTTGGCCCGAAGCATCTTCCAGGCCTCGTCCCGGTTCTGGTGCTGGCTGCGGCCTGACTGGCAGGCCACGACCGTGTTGGTCGGGATGTGGGTCAGGCGAACCGCCGAGTCGGTCTTGTTGATGTGCTGACCGCCGGCGCCGCTGGCGCGGTAGGTGTCGGTGCGGACATCGGCCGTGTTGATGTCGATCTCGATGGTGTCGTCGACCACCGGAAACACCCAGGCCGAGGCGAAACTGGTGTGCCGCTTGGCGGCGGCGTCATAGGGACTGATGCGCACCAGCCGGTGCACCCCGGCCTCGGTCTTCAGCCAGCCGTAGGCGTTGGGTCCGGTGATCTGCAGCGTCGCCGACTTGATGCCGACGCTTTCGCCCGAGGTCTCCTCGACCAGATCGACCTTGTAGCCATGGGCCGCGGCCCAGCGGCTGTACATGCGCAGCAGCATGTTGGCCCAGTCGCAGGATTCGGTGCCCCCGGCGCCCGAGTTGATTTCGATGAAGGCGTCGTTGCCGTCTGCCTCGCCCGACAGCAGCGCCTCGAGCTGCGCCCGCTCCGAGCGCTCGCGCAGAGCCTTCAACTGGGCGCGCGCCTCTTCCAGCGCGCCCTCGTCCTCTTCCATGTCGGCCAGCTCGGCATAGTCGACCGCGTCGGCCAGATCGCGCTCGAGACCGCGCACGGCCTCGATCTTGCCGGCCAGCTGCTGGCGCTCGCGCATCAGGGCCTGGGCCTCGCTGGGCTTGTCCCAGAGCGTGGGGTCTTCGGAACGGGCGTCCAGCTCGTCCAGGCGTCTTAGGGCAGGATCCCAGTCAAAGACGCCTCCTGAGCAGGCTGATCGCCTGCTCGATGTCGGCCTTGGCGGCCTCGACATCCGGTCTCATGCAACTACTCCAGCAACTTGGGCGACGCCGCCGACGGCGGCGTGGAGGGCGGGCTTACAGGGCCGGCCGGTTCAATACAATCCGCTCAGATCGTCGGGGGCCTTGGCCTTCGGCTTGGGCGGAGCCTTCTGTTCCGGCGGCGGCGCGACCGGCAGGCGGAAGGCGTCGTCGTAGGGAATGGGGCCCGGCGGCTTGGGTCCCGGCGGCGGTCCGACCGGACCTCGCGGCTCGGTGCCCGGCCTGAAGGCCTCGCGGATACCACCGACCATGGCGAACCTGGCCTCCTTGGGGGCCTTGAACTCGGTGGGCGGCACGTCCTTCAGGGCCGACTGCATGAAGTCGATGAAGATCGGCAGAGACGCCACCCCGCCGACCTCGCCGTGGCCGAGCGAGCGGTTGTCGTCGAAGCCGACGAACACCCCGACGACGATCTGAGGCGTGTAGCCGACGAACCAGGCGCTGCGGTATTCGTTGGTGGTGCCGGTCTTGCCGGCGACAGGCCGGCCCAGCACCCGGGCCTGGGTCGCGGTGCCGCGCTGGACCACCCCTTCCAGCATCGAGGTGATCTGATAGGCCGTGACCGGATCGATCACCTGCTGTCCGCCCGGCGGAATCCTGGGACTTTCGTCGCCGTTGAAGCCGGCATTGCAGCGCGGGCAGTCACGCTTGTCCGCCCGGAACAGAACCTTGCCCTCGCGATCCTCGACCAGCTCGATCATGTGCGGCTCCACCCGGCGTCCGCCATTGGCGAAGGCGGCGTAGGCGCCGGTGATCTTCAGCGGCGTGGTCTCGCCGGCCCCCAGGGCCATGGCCAGAACCGGCGCCATATTGTTGGTCACGCCCATCTTGATCGCCAGATCGGAGACCTTGCGCATGCCCACGCCCTGCGCCAGGCGCACGGTCATGGCGTTGCGCGACAGCTCAAGGCCGCGCCGCAGGGGCATCGAACCGTAGTATTTCTTGTTGTAGTTTTCCGGCGTCCAGTCCTCGCCATTGACCGCCCCCTTGAGGGTGATCTGGGCGTCGGTGACCATGCTGGCCGGGGTGTAGTCGCCCTCCAGCGCCGCCGCATAGACGAACGGCTTGATGGCCGAGCCGGGCTGGCGCATCGCCTGGGTCGCCCGGTTGAAGTTGGACAGCGAATAGCTGTAGCCGCCGACCATCGCCAGCACCCGGCCCGAGTTGGGCTCGATGGCGACAAGCGCGCCATTGACCTGCGGCACCTGCTTGAGCCGGTATTCGCCAGGCTTCTTGTCATCCGGCTCGACGAAGATCAGGTCGCCGACGTTCAGCCCCTTGCCGCCGCGCGCCCAGGCCACGTCCTCGGACGCCAGCGGCCCCGCGGCAAAGTCCTTGGCCGGCTGCACGCGAACCCCGCCCTCGACCGACTGCACCACTGCGGCGCGCCAGCCCCGGCGCTCCGACGGCGGCGATTGCTTCAGGGCGGCCTTTTCCCAGCCCGCGGCCATGTCGGTATGACCCCAGGCGCCACGCCAGCCGTGGCGACGGTCATAGTTCTCCAGCCCGTTCATCAGGGCGACCCGCGCCGCCGTCTGCAGGTTGGAGTCCAGGGTGGTGCGCATGTAGTAGCCGCCTTCGGTGAGGCGCTCGCCCATCGTCCCCAGACCCCGCCGACGGACCTCCTCGACGAAATAGTCAGCGTCCTTGTACTTGGCGCGCGAGGGGGCGGACTGGACGATCAGGTCCTCCTTCATCGCCGCCTCGGCCTCGGCCCGGCTGACCCAGCCCAGTTCGGCCATCTGGCTCAGGACCCAGTTGCGGCGGCCGATGGCGTTCGCCTTCTGGCGGATCGGATGATAGTTGTCCGGCCCCTTGGGCAGTGAGGCCAGATAAGCCATTTCCGCCAGGCTGAGGTTGTCCAGGGACTTGCCGAAATAGTTGTAGGCCGCCGCGGCGACGCCGTAGCTGCGATAGCCCAGCCAGATCTCGTTCAGATAGAGCTCAAGGATGTGATCCTTGGTCAGGGTCTGTTCCAGACGGCGGGCGAGAATGGCTTCCTTCAGCTTGCGGCCCAGCGTCGCGTCGCTGGTCAGCAGTACGTTCTTGGCGACCTGCTGGGTGATAGTCGAGCCGCCCTCCAAGCGTCGCCCACGCACCACATTGACCACATTGCGCAGCATGGCCCGGCCCAGGCCCTGAACATCGACGCCGCTGTGATGGAAGAAGTTGCGGTCCTCGGCGGCCATGAAGGCCTGCACCAGGCGCGGCGGCATCTGGTCGTAGGGGACGAAGATGCGACGCTCACGGCTGAACTCGCCAATCAGGGTGCCGTCCCAGCCATAAACCCGCGTGGCCGTTGGCGGGCGATAGTCCACCAGATCGCCCGCGTCGGGCATGTCGTGGAACAGGACAGCCGCATAGATGGCGATCGCGAAGCCCGCCACGGCAATGAGGCTGAGCACGGCGATACCCAATACCGCCACCCACCGCTCGGGCGGATTGAAGACCGGCCAGACGCCGCCTGCACGCTTTTCCGACATGGGAATCCCTCTAGCGCGCCTGAGGCCGGGCGCCAATGACGGAGGGGTCACAGATCACGCTTCACCGGTGTTCGCCGGAGAGGCTGGGCCGCTATCGTGAAGCCACCCGAAGGTCACGGGAGAACCAGCGATCGATCGCGTCGCCGATCCGGTCGGCCAACCGCGCCTGACTGGCCGGGGAGGTCAGCAGCGATTCGTCGCTGGGGCTGGTGATGAAGCCCATTTCCAGCAGCACCGCCGGCACGTCCGGGGCCAGGAGGACCATCAGATTGGCGTCACGGTGGCTGCGACGCAGCATCGGCGTGACATCGGAAATCTCATCAACCAGCAGTTCGGCGAAAGCGGCGGATCGGTTCTTGGTCGCGCGCTGCGAAAGGTCGAGCAGAATCTGGCCGACGCCGCGATCCCCGCCGTTGACCGACGCGTTCATCAGCCAGTCGTCCTTGTTCAGGACCTTGCCAACCCGGCCCTCGCCCTTTTCCGACAGGGTGTAGACGCTGGCGCCGCTGGTGGACTCAGGACCGGCGTCGGCGTGCAGAGAGATGAACAGGTCTGCGTCAGCCCGGCGGGCAATGCGCACACGCCCTTCCAGCGGCACATAGACGTCGCTGTCGCGGGTCAGGATGACCGTATAGCGCCCGGTCTTCTCCAGCCGCTTCTTCAGGGCCAGGGCGGCCGAGAGGGTGACGTCCTTCTCATGGGCATTGCGGCCCAGGGCGCCGGGATCGTGCCCGCCATGGCCGGCGTCGATGACGATGACCTTGCGGCCGCTGCGGCGGGAGGCCTTGATCGGGATCGTCGGCTCGCGGCGCGAGGCGACCTCGACCGGCGCGGACTGCGCCGGGCCAAGCCCGCGGGTATCACGGGGATCATCCCGACCGCCGCCGACGGCCTTCAGGTCGATGACATAGCGATAGTGATCAACGCCGTCGCCCGGCGGCAGCAGGAAGCGGCGCGAAACCTGGGCGTTGCGGGAAAGCTCGATGGTGAGTCGGGCCGAACCGCCCTTGGGAGTCATGGTCCAGCGGCGGACGACGCCCTGTCCGGCGCCCTTCATGTCGCCGCTCATGGCGACTTTCGGAAAGGCGACGACGACCTCGCGACCGGTCGAGCCGTCATTGATCATCTTTCCGGTGACGGAGCGGTCGAGATCGACGACCAGACGGGTTTCCGCCGAATCGCCGCCCAGCCGAACCTTGAGCACGCCGACCAGGGCGTTCGACGCCTGAGCGAAGGCGCCGACGCCAAGGGCGGCCACGATCAGACCGCCGGCGATCATCGCCGCCGTCCACCGCCTGCCCGTCCCTACGCCACCACGCCCGCGCATTCTTCGCCTCAATTACACGCCCATCCGACGATCAGAACCGCATATGCAAGGGCGGAGGTGGAGAAGGGGTTAAGCCGGGTTAGGAAAATGGATATTTTCTGGACATCGGGCCCATGCGACGGGGTTGTCCCCCGGTCACAACCTGCGCCCTTCCCTTCCCCCCATCGGTCCGCCTATAGTCGCGCCGCGCGCCGCGCCCCGCATCTGACGGGTCCGCTCCGTGCAGAACCACTGGCTGGCGTCCGGCCTCGCACCTTGCGGAAGGACGCAAAAACACTTCCGCCCCCAGCGCCGCACCGGCGCATACGGGAACAACAGAGACCTTCATGGGCCGCGCGCACGCCCCGATCACGCAAATGCCAGGCCCCGCCGCTTCCGAGAGCGACGGGCTTCGCGACGTGCTGCGCGCCGTAACAACAGACCGGCGGCAGCGCCAAGAGCGCGCCCTTTGCCGGAGAGAGAACATCGATGACGAAAAAAATGCTCATCGACGCCGCACACGCCGAAGAAACGCGTGTCGTCGTCCTGGACGGCAACCGGATTGAAGAATTCGACTTTGAAAGCCTCAATCGCAAACAGCTTCGCGGGAACATCTATCTCGCCAAGGTGACCCGGGTCGAACCCAGCCTGCAGGCCGCCTTTATCGAGTATGGCGGCAACCGGCACGGTTTCCTGGCCTTCAACGAAATCCACCCCGACTATTTCCAGATTCCGCTCGCCGACCGCGAGGCGCTGATGCGCGAGGTCGCCGAGGAGGACGATGAGCCCGCGCCGCCCAAGCGCGGACGCGGTGGCGATCGCGGCCGTGGCCGGGGCCGCGCCAAGCCGGCCGCCCGCGAGGACGCCGATGCGGTGCTCGAGGATGACGATTCGGCCGGCGAGGCAGACACCGACAGCGGTGAGACCGCTGACGAAGACGGCGAGTCGCATGACGACGCCGATCATGGCTCTGAGGATCGCGGCGGCCGCCCGCGCGGCACCGACGACGATGACGACATGGAGGAAGAGGTCGAGCGCCGCCGTCGCCGCCTCATGCGCAAATACAAGATCCAGGACGTCATCCGCCGCCGGCAGATCATGCTGGTCCAGGTCGTCAAGGAAGAGCGCGGCAACAAGGGCGCGGCCCTGACCACCTACCTCTCCCTGGCGGGACGCTACGGCGTCTTGATGCCCAACACCGACCGGGGCGGCGGCATCTCGCGCAAGATCGTCTCGGCCACCGACCGCAAGCGTCTGAAGACCGTTGTCCAGAGCCTGGACGTGCCCAAGGGCCTGGGACTGATCGTCCGCACCGCCGGCGCCAAGCGCACCAAGGCCGAGATCAAGCGCGACTACGAATATCTGATGCGGCTGTGGGAAAACATCCGCGAGACGACCCTCAATTCCGTGGCGCCGGCCCTGATCTACGAGGAAGAGGACCTCGTCAAACGGGCCATCCGCGACCTGTTCGACAAGGACATCGACAGCGTCCAGGTCGAGGGCGAGGCCGGCTACAAGGAAGCCCGCGACTTCATGCGGATGATCATGCCGGCCCAGGCCAAGAAGGTTGTGGCCTATCGCGATCCGACCCCGCTGTTCGTGGCCCACCGTATCGAGAGCCAGCTGTCGCAGATCTATTCCCCGGTCGTGCCGCTGAAATCCGGCGGCTATCTGGTCATCAACCAGACCGAGGCCCTGGTCGCCGTCGACGTCAACTCAGGCAAGGCCACCCGCGAGCGCAACATCGAGGCGACCGCGCTGAAGACCAACCTCGAGGCGGCCGAAGAGACCTGCCGCCAGCTGCGCCTGCGGGATCTGGCCGGGCTGATCGTCATCGACTTCATCGACATGGATGAGTCGAAGAACAATCGCGCCGTCGAGAAGGTGCTCAAGGACAACCTCAAGGACGATCGCGCCCGGGTGCAGATGGGCCGCATCTCCTCCTTCGGCCTGATGGAAATCAGCCGCCAGCGCCGCCGCACCGGCGTGCTGGAAGGCACCACCCATGTCTGCCCCCATTGTGAAGGCGTCGGCCGGGTCCGTTCGGTCGAATCCTCGGCCCTCTCGGCCCTGCGCGCCGTGGAGATGGAAGCGCTGCGTGGCGGCGGCGAGCTGACGCTGAAGGTCCCGGCCGCGGTCGGCCTCTACATCCTCAACGAAAAGCGCAGCCATCTGGCCCGCATTCATCAGGTGCATCAGCTCTACGTCACCATCCAGATCGACGACGCCCTGGCCCATGCCGATCATGAGCTGGAACGCACCGCCACCGGCGAGCACAGCCTGCACCCGCTGGACACCGCCGCCCTCGCCCTGCCCGGCCAGGTTCTGGTCGAGGATGATGACTTCGTTCCGCCCGAAGAGGACGAGGACGATGAGGAAATCATCGACGACGAAGAGGACGAGGCCGAATCCAGCGCCGCGTCCGACCGTTCGCCTCGCGATGAGGGACGCGGAGACGCTCGCGGCGACAGCGAAGGCCGCAACGGCCGTCGTCGCCGCCGTCGGGGCGGTCGACGCGATGACGCCGATGAGGCGCCGGCGACCGCCGGTCCGGCCTCGGGCGACGGCGAAGCCTTCGAAGCGGACGGCGATGACGACCTCGACAAGGACGGCCGTCGCCGTCGTCGCGGCCGTCGCGGCGGGCGCCGCAGCCGTGAGGAAGATCGTCCTCGCGACGGCTTCGCCTGGGCCCGTCCCCGGGTGCCCTTCGGCGATGATCCGTTCCAGTGGCACGATCCCGCCACCCTGGAAGGCGGCGGCATGCTGGCCACGCCGGGCAACCTGGATCACGCCGTCCGGCCGCAACTGGTCGAGAGCGACGAAGGTCCTGACCGGGCGCCCCGCCCCGAACGCGGGGAACGCCCGGACCGCGAGGAGCGCGGCGGCCGCAGTCGGCGCGCCCGTGGCGGTCGCGGCCGCCGGGAGCCCGTCGAGTCCACGAACGAGGCGACCGACGCCGCGCCGGCCGTCGCCGGCTCCGCTGAACCGCCCGTCGTGATCGCGCCCGAGATTCCCGCCGAGCTTCCCGCCACCGCGGCGCCGGACGAGGTCTGGGTGGAACTGACGCCCGAGCCCGAACCGGTGAAGAAGCCCCGCCGCGCCCGCGGCCGCGGCAAGAAGGCCGATGCGGAAGCCGAGGTCGTCGCCGAGCAACCGGCCGCCGACGCGATCCCGGCCCCGGCCGAACCGGAAGCGCCCGCCCCGGCGCAGGCTGATTCGGCACAGGTGGAGGCGCCTCAGGTTGAGGCGGCTCCGGAACCGGCTCCCCAGGCCCAGGCGGAGCCCGAACCGGCTCCGGCGCCTGCGCCGGTCGTGCCGGCCGAGCCCGATCCGGCCGAAATCACCGCTCCTCCGGCCAAGCCCAAGCGCGGCTGGTGGCGCAAATAGTCCTGGGCCCGCCCGGCGTCGACGACGCCGGGCGGGGTCACGGCGACGATCCGGGCGGCGGCAATTCCGCTTCGCCGGATCGCGCGCCGGATGTAGAGTTCCGCGCGGGGGCGCAATCGGAGTAGATTGTTCGAATGAGCGCCCGCACCTTCTCCTCATGGCGGCCCGTCCGCACCGTGATCGCGGCCCTTTCGGCGTTCAGCGTCGTCTACGCCGCCGCCCTGCCCGCCTTCGCCGAAGATCAGGTTTCGCTGCTGCGCGACACCGAGATCGAGGAAATCATGCATCAGGAGGCTGACCCCCTGCTGATCGCGGCCGGGCTGACGCCGAAGGATGTCCGTATCCTCCTGGTCGGCGACAAGACCCTCAACGCCTTCGCGACCCAGGGCCTGATGCTGGGCTTCAACACCGGTCTGATCATGGAGACCGAGACCCCCAACCAGCTCAAGGGCGTCATGGCCCATGAGACCGGACACCTCGCCGGCGCCCACCCCCTGCGCTCGGGCGACATGCAGAACGCCGGCCTGCGCCCGATGCTGCTGACCATGGGCCTCGGGGTCCTGGCCATGCTGGCCGGCGCCCCCGACGCCGGCGCCGTCCTGATCGGCAATTCCGGCTATTTCGGCACCCTCGGCGCCCTGGGCTACAGCCGCGAACAGGAAGGCCGGGCCGACCAGGCCGCCGTCGGCTTCCTTGAGGCGTCCGGCCAGTCGGGCCGGGGCCTGGTCGAGTTCTTCGACAAATTCCGCTACCAGGAAGTCTTCCAGGAGGCTCGTCGCTTCCCCTATTTCCGCAGCCACCCGCTGTCGTCCGAGCGCATCGAACTGCTGCGCAGCCGGGTCGAAAAGCAGAAGCACTATGACGTGGTCGACACGCCCGAGGAGATCGAGCGGCACGAGATCATGAAGGCCAAGATCATCGGCTTCACCACGCCGCAGGCCGCCCTGGTCAAGTATCCGGAGACCGACAAGAGCTTCCACGCGCGGTATGCGCGGGCGATCTCCTACTACCGCCTGAAGGACGTCAATCGCGCCGTCACCCTGGTCGACGACCTGCTCAAGGAACAGCCGGAAAACCCCTATCTGTGGGAGCTCAAGGGCCAGATGCTGTTCGAGTTCGCCCGTACCAAGGAGGCCGAATATCCCCAGCGCCGGTCGGTTGAGCTCAAGCCCAACGCCCCCCTGCTGCGGATCAACCTTGGCCAGACCCTGATCAATCTGGGCGATCCGGCCAAGCGCGACGAGGGCATCGATGAACTCAAGCGCGCCCTGCTGGACGAGGACATCCCGGACGCCTGGCGGCTTCTGGCCCAGGCCTATGACGCCCGCGGCGACGAGGGCCTGGCCCGGCTGGCGACCGCCGAATACTACTATGGCCTTGGCGGTCTCAACGAGGCGCGGGTCTTCGCCATGCGCGCTCGGGAACTGCTCGACAAGGACAGCGTCAGCTGGCGCCGGGCCACCGATATCGTCCTGACCGCCAACCCCAGCAACGAGGACCTCAAGGACCTCGCCAGGGACACGCCTTCATCGCGTCAGTAGCGACGCGCGGCTTCACGAATGACAGAGAGTTTCATGCGCCTTCCGACCCTGCTTGCCTGCGTTACGGCCGCCGCGCTTGGCCTGGCCGCCTGCGACAAGACCGACAAGCCCGCCGCCCCTGCGGCGACCCCCACGGAGGAGGCCAGCAAGGTCCCGGTCGACAAGGCCTTCGGCGACAAGGTCCGCGCCTATCTGCTGCAGAACCCGCAATTGCTGGTGGAGATGTCCCAGGCGCTGCAGGAGCAGCAGCAGGCCGAGGAACAGCGGGTCGCCGAGGAAGGCCGCAAGAAGATCCCGAAATACCGCACGCAGCTGGAGCGGGACCGCCGCGATTTCGTCGCCAATCCCAAGGGCAAGATCACGGTGGTGGAGTTCTATGACTACAACTGCGGCTACTGCAAACTGATCTCGCCGGAGGTCATGACCCTGGTTCGTGAGAACCCCGATGTCCGCTTCGTGTTCAAGGACTACACCCTCGGCAACTTCGGCCCGACCTCGGAATACGCCGCCGCCGCCGCCCGCGCCCTGAGCGAAAAGGGCCTCTTCCTCGACAGCCATCAGGAGATGATGTCGCGCAAGCCCCTCACCGACGCCATGGTCGACGATCTTCTGACCCGCAACGGCATCTCGCCGGCCTCGGTCCGGGCGCTGGAGGCCAGCGACAAGCAGCGCCAGTACATCGCCGACGTGCGCAACCTGGCCAAGACCTTGGGGCTGAACGGCACCCCGGCTTTCATCATCGGCGACACGGTGGTGCCCGGCGCGGATCCCGAGGCCCTGAAGGCGGCGATCAAGGCGGCGAATAGCGGGCGTTAGATCAGCGCCAGCGGCGTGGTCGCCACCTCGCCGAAGCCCCAACCGGCGCGGGCCTCTTTCAGATCGGCGGCGGCCGTCGCCTGGTCCCCCAGTTTGCTGCTGGCGCGTGACGCCACCAGCAGGGTCATCGGGTCGCGGGGCCAGACCTTGAGCACAGTCCTGGTCTCGGCCAGGGCTTCCTGAGCCTTACCCTGAGCCAACAGGGCGGCAGCGAGGCTGCGGCGGGCGGGGCACCACCAGGCCGGAGGATCGCGGTAGTCAGCGAAGATCCGTTCCTGTTTCGCGGCGGCCTTGCCATAGGCGTCTGCGGCGGCGGCGTAGTCCTTGTCCAGCATGGCCGCGCGGCCGATCAGCGTCAGATAGGCGATGTCGACCAGGGCGATCATGTTGCGATCCTTGATCGCGCCGACTTCCGACGGGTCACGCATCTTCGCCGCCTCTGCCCTGACCCCGGCCGCGTCGCCCTGCCGGGCTAAGGCTTCGCCGCGACCGTAGCGCCAGAGGGCGCGGACGTAAGGCAGACCCTTGTCAGGGGCCTCCATGGCCAAAACCTTGTCAACATCGGCGAACCGGCCGTAGGCGATCCAGGCCGAGCCGGCGCCGCGCTGGGCATAGGCACCGCCCTGTTTCAGGGTCTCGACCGGAATGGCGCTGTACTGCTGCGCGATGCCGAGCCCGGCGGCGGTCTCCCCGGACATCAGGGCGCCGCCCATCGCAAAGGCGACGTTGTGGCCGTAGTAGGGAATTTTCCACGCGACCTCCGGCGCGCCGGGCCGGGTCATCGCCGCCTGATCGACCTTGATCGCATCCAGATTGGCCCGGGCGGCGTCGCGGTAGCGGCCGATCTGGTAATAGGTATGCGAGGGCATATGAATCAGATGGCTGGCGCCCGGCGCCAGGTCCTGAAGAGTGTTGGCGTACTGCTCCGCAAGGCCCGGTTTGCCGATCCATTCGCTGGCGTGGATGTAGAAGTGGATGGCTCCGGTGCTGGTCGGATTGCGGGCCAGAACGGTCTCCAGAAGCGGGATGGCCGCCTTCGGCTGGTCGGCGATCATCCAGGCGTCGGCGGCGAGAATTTGAACCGAATCGTCATCGGGCCAGGCCTTGGCGAGGGCGGCCATGGCCTTGGCGTAGGCCTTGTCGCCCCGGCTATAACGCCTGACCATGGCGTAGATCAGTTGCCGGTCCCGGTCCGGCGATCCGGCCGACAGGGCCACCGCCCGCCGGGCCAGGACGAGCGCTTCGGCCCGTTCCTTGGGCGAGATGCCGAAGTTGATCGTCGGACCGGCGGCCAGGGCCTCGCCCCAGGCGCACATCGCGCAGTCGGGATCCAGGCGCGCCGCCTCCTTGAAGCCATCGCGTCCCTGGGCGTGAGCAAAGGCCCAGGTCGATTGCAGACCATAGTCGAACCAGCGTTGAGCCTCGGGATTGACGGTGGCGACAATCATGCCGCCGGTGCCGAAACCCGGGAGCATGACGGCGGAAATCGTCGCCGACGGGTCCGCCGCGCCGGGACTGCAGACCGGAGAGATGGCCGTTGCGACGAAGGGCTCGGCCACCGGAGCCGTCATTGACACCAGCGACAGGACAGAGCCCAGCAACCACACAGCGCGCATCAATCAGCCCCCCGATACCAACGACCAAGGTTAGACCTCAGGGGACGGGGCGGCAATCAGATCAGGCCCGCCAGCGGCGAGGACGGATCTGCGTACAGCCGCCGCGGCATGCGGCCGGCCAGATAGGCTTCGCGGCCGGCGATCACCGCATGCTTCATGGCGCTGGCCATCAGGATGGGGTCCTTGGCCTCGGCGATGGCGGTATTCATCAGGATGCCGTCGCAACCCAGTTCCATGCCCACGGTGGCGTCGGAGGCGGTGCCGACCCCGGCGTCCACCAGCACCGGAACGGTGGTCTGCTCGACGATGAGGCGCAGGTTGACCTTGTTCTGGATGCCGAGGCCCGAGCCGATCGGGGCGCCCAGCGGCATGATGGCGGCGGCGCCGGCTTCCTCCAGCTTGCGGCAGTAGACCAGGTCGTCGGTGCAGTAGACCATCACGTCAAAGCCTTCGGCGACCAGCAGCTTGAGGGCTCGCAGGGTCTCTTCCATGTCCGGATAAAGGGTCTTGGGGTCGCTCAGCACCTCCAGCTTGACCAGCGACCAGCCGCCGGCCTCGCGGGCCAGCCGCAGGGTGCGCACCGCCTCCTCGCCGGTGAAGCAGCCGGCGGTGTTGGGCAGATAGGTGAACTCATCGGGTTTGACGAAATCCATCAGCAGAGGCTGCGACGGATCGGTCAGGTTCACCCGGCGCACGGCCACGGTGACGATCTCGGCGCCGGCGGCCCGGGCCGCGTCGGCGTTGGTCTGGTAGTCCTTGTATTTGCCGGTGCCGACGATCAGTCGGGAGGAGAAGGTGCGGCCGGCGACGGTCCAGGTGTCGTTTGTGCTCATGCAGACGGGATTACACCAGCCGCGCCGCCGATGGGAGGCTCAACCCCCGCCGATGAAGGTGACAATCTCGATCCGGTCGCCGTCCATCACCGGCGCCTCGGCATAGGTCGACTTGGGCACGATCTCGAGATTGCGCTCCACCGCCACCTTGCGACCGTCCAGGCCCAGATGGGCGATCAGCCCGGCGATGGTGTCGACGCCCTCCAGGACGCGCGACTCACCGTTCAGCTGGATCTGCATCGCCATCCTCCCTGATCACCGTGCGGGCCAGCAGCTGGCGGCGCGAGGCCTCGATCACCCGGAAGAACCAGACGAAGGCGGCGATGACGCCCAGGGTGACCAGGCTCAGCCACAGCTTGCCGGTCAGGTCGCCGTCCGACCATGTCGCCCGCAGATTGGCGGCCCAGGCCGCGACCGCAACGACGATCAACAGCACGCAGACCACCAGCCCGTACCAGCGCAGACCCAGCCGGACACGCTCGACAATGGTCAGGGCCCTTCGTTCCAACACCGCCTCGAACACTTCCCGCTCCACCCGTTGGAGCCACCAGCCTTGTGACCCCGGCCCAGCGGCGATACAAGGCCCTCTGACTCGACGGCGGGGCCGAATGCCGAAACCGATCTTTGTTTTGAGCGGGCCCAACCTCAATCTGTTGGGCGTCCGCGAACCTGACATCTACGGCCGGGAGACCCTGGCCGATATCGACGCCCGCTGCGCCGCGCGCGCGGCCCTGTTCGGCATGGCCGTCGACTGCCGCCAGTCCAACCACGAGGGCCAGCTGATCGACTGGGTCCAGGAGGCGCGCGAGGCCGCCAGCGCCCTGGTCATCAACCCGGCCGGCTATGGTCACACTTCCGTGGCCCTGCTGGACGCCCTCAAGACTCTCGCTATTCCAGTGATCGAGTGCCATCTGTCGAACCCGGCGGCCCGCGAGGCGTTCCGCAAGACAACCTACGTTTCGCTCGCCGCGACGGGCGTCGTGTCCGGCTTCGGCGGGACGAGTTACGAACTGGCGGTCGAGGCCGCAGCCGGCCTGGCCGGCGCGATCCGGTCGTAGTTGAAGAACAAGAACAAGGCTTCCTTCATGTCCAATTCCTCCGCTGACGAGTCGGCCGATAACGCGGCCATCGACACCCGGACCGTCCGCAAGCTCGCTGACATCCTGAAAAGCACCGGCCTGACCGAGATCGAGGTCGAGCGTGGCGACCTGCGCATCCGCGTCGCCCGCGAGGTGACCGTCTCCGCCTCGCCGCAAACCTTTGTCGCCCCGGCCGCCGCCGCCCCGGCCGCGGCGCCCGCTCCCGCCCCGGCCGCCGCCGCGCCTGAACCGGCTGCTCCCGCGGCGCCGGCCGCCCGCAAGGGCGACGAGGTCAAGTCGCCCATGGTTGGCACCGTCTACCTGCAGGCCCAGCCCGGCAATCCGCCCTTCGTCAAGGTCGGGGACAAGGTCGGCGAGGGCCAGACCCTGCTGATCGTCGAAGCGATGAAGACGATGAACCCCATCCCCGCGCCGCGCGCCGGGGTGATCACGGAAATCCTGGTGGGCGACGCCCAGCCGGTCGAGTTCGGCGAAGCTCTCGTCGTCATCGAGTAGCGCCCGTGTTTGACAAGATCCTCATCGCCAACCGCGGCGAAATCGCCCTTCGGATTCACCGCGCCTGCAAGGAAATGGGTATCGCCACCGTGGCGGTCCATTCGGAAGCCGACGCCAGCGGCATGTGGGCCCGCCTCGCCGACGAGAGCGTCTGCATCGGTCCGGCCAGCGCCGCCAAGAGCTATCTGAACATCCCCTCGATCATCGCCGCGGCGGAGATCACCGGGGCCCAGGCCATCCATCCCGGCTATGGCTTCCTGTCGGAAAACGCCCGCTTCGCCGAGATCGTGGGCGCCCACGGCTACACCTTCATCGGACCCAAGCCGGAACACATCCGGATGATGGGCGACAAGATCACCGCCAAGCAGGCGGTCAAGGACGCCGGCATTCCCGTGGTGCCCGGCTCCGACGGCGCCCTGACCACCGAGGAAGAGGCCATCGCCGCCGCCGCCGACATCGGCTTCCCGGTGCTGATCAAGGCCGCCGCCGGCGGCGGCGGACGCGGCATGAAGGTCGCCCAGACCGCCGAAGACCTGCTGGAAGCGGTCTCCACCGCCCGCTCTGAGGCCCGCGCGGCCTTCGGCGACGACGCCGTCTATATGGAGCGCTACCTCCAGAAGCCCCGCCATATCGAGCTGCAGGTCATCGCCGACAGCCACGGCAACGTTGTCCATCTCGGCGAACGCGACTGCTCGCTTCAGCGCCGCCACCAGAAGGTGCTGGAAGAGGCCCCCTCCCCGGCCCTCAGCCCCGAAGGCCGCAAGAAGATCGGCGAGGTCGTGGTCGAGGCCATCCGCGCCATCGGCTACCTGGGCGTCGGCACTATCGAGTTTCTGTGGGAGAACGACGAGTTCTTCTTCATCGAGATGAACACCCGCCTGCAGGTCGAGCATCCGGTCACCGAGGCCATTACCGGCATCGATCTCGTCCGCGAACAGATCCGCATCGCCGCCGGCCTGCCGCTCAGCTTCACCCAGGAGGACGTCGTCTTCGAGGGTCACGCCATCGAATGCCGCATCAACGCCGAGAACCCGCGCACCTTCACCCCCTCGCCGGGGAAGGTCACCGACTTCCACGCGCCGGGCGGCCTGGGCGTGCGCCTCGATAGCGGCCTCTACGCCGGCTATTCGATCCCGCCCTATTACGACTCCCTGGTGGGCAAGCTGATCGTCCATGGCCGCGACCGCGCCGAATGCATCGCCCGCACCCAGCGCTGCCTCGGCGAGATGGTAGTCAGCGGCATCGAGACGACCATCCCGCTGTTTCAGGACCTGCTGCAGAACGACGACATCCGCGCCGGCGACTATGACATCCACTGGCTGGAACGCTGGATCAAGGCGCAGGGGTAGAACCCCTCCCGTCCGTCATCCCGGACGGCTCACGGAGCCGATCCGGGACCCAGGCGGGCGTGGCGCGAGGATTCGGTCGCTCAATGGCGTGCGGTCGCGCTGGGTCCCGGCGCTCCGGCCCTTCGGGCCCGAGGCCGGGATGACGGACCTGTGTGGACACTGCCGGAGCCGCTGACCTGGACGACGTCTTCACCCTCGACGACCTGATCGCCTGCTACCGGCGGGGCGTCTTTCCCATGGCGGACAGCCGGGAGGATGAGGGCGTCTTCCTGATCGACCCGCCCCGTCGCGGGGTGTTGCCGCTCGACGGCCTGCATATTCCCCGTCGTCTGGCGCGCACCGTCCGCACCGACGTCTATGAGGTTCGGATCGACACCGCCTTCGACCAGGTCGTCAGCGTCTGCGCCGAGGCCGCGCCGGACCGCGAGGACACCTGGATCAACCCGGCCATCGAGTCGATGTACGGCCGGCTCCACGCCCGGGGCCAGGCGCACAGCGTCGAATGCTGGCGACAGGATCGGCTGGTCGGAGGGCTCTACGGCGTGTCTTTGGGCGGCGCCTTCTTCGGCGAGAGCATGTTCTCCAGGGCCCGCGACGCCAGCAAGGTGGCCCTGGTCCACCTGGTCGCCCGGCTGAAGGTCGGCGGCTATCGCCTGCTCGACTGCCAGTTCGTCACCGAGCATCTGACCCAGTTCGGCGTCGTCGAGATTCCCCGCGCCGAATACCATCGCAGGCTGGCGCTCGCGCTGGAGGTCGAAGGCGACTTTCGGCGGTTTGGCGGCGGTGGTCAGCCCGCCTTGCAGGCGATCAGCCAGGCGTCATAGACTGGATGTTGCAACGGGTTCAGGCCCGGCGACGAGGCGAACATCCAACCCCGGAACACCTGCCGCGTCGGCGGGGCCGGGCGACCGGGCTGCGGCTTGGGTGAGGAGTCGACCAGCACATAGGCCGCCGATTCCGGCGCGGTCTCATCCGGCGCCGCGCTCTCGCAGGCGCGAACGGTGAACACCAGCGACTTGTAGCGAACAGAGCCGCCCACCGGCACCTCGAAGCGCAGGGTCTCGGCCGTCACCTTGTCCAGCGCCTGAACGATGGCGACGCCGCCGCGCACGCGCTTGACCGGTTCGACCGGCTTTTTTTCCTCGGCCGTCTTGGCCTTGGGCGAGGGCTTTTCCGGAATCGGCTGGATATCCACCTTCGGCGGCGGACCCAGAACGGGCGCCGGCGGCGCGACGGTCGCCGGCGGCGGTTCTTCCGCCGCGGGCGCGGGGGGCGGCGTCGGCGGCGCGGCCGGGGTCGGAGCCGGTCGGACTGGCTGGGGCGCCGGCGCGGGTTGGGCGCTGGCCATGCCGGCGCTCGCCAGCAGACAGATCGCCAGACTGCGAACGGCGACGCTCCTCATCGGACTATTCCGGAGTCCAGGGCAGATAGTCTCCGGTCGCAGCGTCCCGCTGGCCGGCGCCGGCGATCGAGCCCTTGGGCCGCCAGGCGTGCACGGTCCCGGTCAGATTGGGCAGATGATCCTTCTCCCACGACCGGCGCAGCAGCGGCGCAATCGTCGGCGGTTCGTCAAAGGTATAGCGCAGCCAGCCGTGCCATTCGGGCGGCACCTTGGAAGCTTCGGCATAGCCGCTGTAGATCACCCAGCGCCGCTTGCGGCCGACGTCATAGCTGTCCTTGTCGTCGCGCGCCTCATAGTAGGTGTTGCCATAGTCGTCCTGGCCCACCTTCACGCCCCGGCGCGCGATGTGCATGCGCTGGCCAAGAGTGACGCCGTTCCACCAGGTGAAGATCGCTTTGAGCACGCGAGAATCCGTCATCCGCTAAGGGGTTTATGCGCCGGGACAATAGAGGGGCGAGCGCCAAAGGGAAAGCGTCGGACGTATTTTGGCCTGGCCACCACATCTTGTGGATGGAAGGCCCGCGACCCCCATCATCTATTGATCGAGGCGGCCCCACCCCCTACCCTGCCCCCGTTGGGTTGGAGCGAAGTCTCGCATGCGTTTTGAACGGCGAAGGGCCAAGGGCGCCGGGCCGGAGGTTGAGCTCCGCACCCTCGAGGGCGCGGACGCCCTGCGGGGAGTCCTGGCCCCGTGCGCCTGGTCCGACGCCAGGGTGCAGGCCTGGCTCGACTGGGCCGACAGGCTGGCCGAGCCGGAGGCCGTCAAGGACCTGCCCAATGTCCTGCGGCAGCCCTTCAGCCCCACCGGTCTCCTGGGCGGTGGCCCGGCCCGGAAGGCGCAGGATCTGGCGCAGCGCGGCTGGACCAGCGGCCTGTTCGCCCGCCCCGGGGACGCCGGCGCCTTCCGCGACGAACTCTACAGCCTGCTCAGCCATGGGGTGATCGCCTTCGCGGCGCCGACCCGCCCCGCGCCCCTGCCCATCATCGATCTTGCGGCTCCGGGCGCCTCGGCCCGTCTCCAGGCCTTTGCCGCGGAGGTTTCGGCCCACGATCTTGCCGGCCCGGCAATGCGAACCCTCGGCGAACGGTTGGCGGCGGTCAGCGACGCCGTCCGTCGATGCGAGGGCGATGCCGCCGCCTGCGGCGATCCTTCCGCCAATCCCGCCCTGGCTCGCATGGCCCGCGCCGCCCGCGCCGCCGGGGCCAGCGACGCGGCGATCCGCAACGCCATCGGCGCCGGCCTCTGCGGCCTGTCCGACACCCTGCCGCCGCCGGAGACCAGCGCGCGCCCCGCCTGCATCATTCTCCTCCCCGAGGACGGCCCTTCCGGCCGCGAGCGGGAACTGGCCGCCCTCGGATGGCGCACGGGCTCCGCGACCCTGGCCCTGACCGCCGCGGACGCCGCCGCCCTCGCTTCCCGCCCGACCGGCCCGGTCGCCGCCATCGACCTGATGACCTATCTGACCGACGGGAGCATCGACACCGCCGGCATCGAGGCAGCCGCTCGCCTCACCGCCACCGCCCTGCGGCTTGAGGCTGGACCGGACGGGCCGGCGACCCTCGCCCTGGCCAATACCGCCGGCCTGCTGGTCGCCCGGGGGCTTGCCTACGACAGCGAGGAGGCCCGCGCCGTCGCCGCCGACCTGTGGAGCCGGGCGGTCACCGCCGCCGGCAATCTGGCCGATGTCGCGCCCATCGAGCATGCCGAACTGTCCTTGCGGCTTGGCGGGGCCGGCCTGGGCGCCGGTCCATGGCAGGGTCCGGGCACGCTGGCGGAGACGGGTGATGGCGAGATCATCCGGGTCATCGCCGCCCCAGCCCTGGAAGCCTGTCGCCAGCTGGGCGAGGACCCCGACGTCCTGCGCCTGGCCCTGACCGGCCATCGCGACTTCGATGAGGCGCCGCACATCAACACGGCCAGCCTGTCGGCCCTGGGCTTCACGGTGCTGGAGCTGGAG
Organism: Caulobacter sp.; assembly: GCA_016125585.1. GTDB lineage: Bacteria > Pseudomonadota > Alphaproteobacteria > Caulobacterales > Caulobacteraceae > Caulobacter. The sequence continues at coordinate 333,738 of WGLL01000011.1, read as the reverse complement.
GCGGCCCAGTCCGTCCTGCCGCTGGTCAGCCGCCTTCCCGACGCCTTCAGTCCCCTGGTTATCGGCGACGGATTCCTGCGCGACGTGCTCGGCGCCTCGGCCGAACAACTGGCCGAGCCGGACTTCGACACCCTGGCCCTCGCCGGCTTCTCCGCCGCCCAGGTGGCCGAGGCCGAGCGTCACATTCTCGGCGATGACAGGCTCGATCGGGTCAGCGACATTTCGGCCGGATTGCGGGCGATCCTTGATCCGGAACAGCCCCTGTCGGCCAGGCTGGCAATGCACGCCGCCATCGAGGATGTCTGTGGCGGTCCGGCTGACCTGCCCCTGGCGATGACTTTCGCCGCCCTGCCGTCGGAAGCGGTGCTGCTGCAGGCTCAGGCCCTGGCGGCGGGGGTTCGCACCCTGCGGCTGGACCGCGTCGCGCCGCCGCGGGACTTCAGTCTCAACCTGGCCGAAGAACCCGCTTCCGAACCCGCCCGCACGACGGAGCCGCCGGTTCAGGAGCGGATCATCGAACGGGTGGTCGAGCGCGACCGAACCCGCCGCAAACTGCCCGACCGCCGCAAGGGCTACATCCAGAAGGCAGCCGTCGGCGGTCACAAGGTCTACCTGCACACCGGCGAATACGACGACGGCGAACTGGGCGAGATCTTCATCGACATGCACAAGGAGGGCGCCGCCTTCCGCAGTGTGATGAACAACTTCGCCATCGCCATCTCCATCGGCCTGCAATACGGCGTGCCGCTTGAGGAATTCGTCGACGCCTTCGTCTTTACCCGGTTCGAGCCGGCCGGCCCTGTGACCGGCAACGACACCATCCGCTCGGCCACCTCCATCCTCGACTACGTCTTCCGCGAACTGGGCATCAGCTATCTGGGCCGCAACGACCTGGCCGGCGGCGGCGCCGAGACGCTCAATGCCGATGGTCTGGGTCGCGGCAAGGCCGACGGCGCGCCCCAGGCGCCGGGCGAGGCATTCGAGGCCGAGCCGCAACCGGCCAGCCGCTTCATCTCCAAGGGCTTCTCCCGCGGCGCGGCGCCGGACAATCTGGTCTTCCTGCCCTTCGGCAAGCGCTCGGCCGATATCGCCATCGACCACCCAAGGGCGGCCAGCGTCTGCCCCTCCTGCGGCGACCAGTCGGTCTACGCCGGCGTTTGCGAAACCTGCGGCGGCGTCGTCGACCAGGGCGCCATGCCCTGATCCTCCTGGCCCGCCGCTTGCAGCGTTAACGGGATAAAGACCCCCGTCGTGCAAGGCTGTAGCGTCATGAAACGCCTGATCGCTCTTTCCCTCGGCATCGCCGTCCTGGCAGGCCCCGCCCTGGCCCAGAACGCCGGCCAGATCGCCCGTGTTCGTGGCGGCGCCAGTTGTCCCGGCTGCAACCTCTTCCAGGCTGACCTGACGGGGCTGGAACGACGCGGTCTGAATCTCAGCCGCTCGCGGCTCCGGCAGGCGACCCTGACCGCGGCAGTCATGAATCGGACCAACTTTTCCGGCGCCGATCTGCGCGACGCCGACGCCTCGGCCGCCGTGTTCGGCGGGGCCAGCTTCGCCGGCGCCGACCTCAGCAACGCCAACTTCGTCGGCAGCTATCTGCAGGGCGCCAACTTCCGGGGGGCGAAGCTCAACGGGACCGTCTTCTCGGGCGTCGAAATGGATCGCGCGGTCGGCCTGACCCAGGCCCAGCTCAATCACGCCTGCGGCGATCTGTCGACGCGTCTGCCGGCGGGTCTGCGCATTCCTCAATGCTGATTCCGGCCTGAGTAGATCAGCCAAAAGTTCAATTCTTACTGATAATTAAGTGGCGTCTCCCAAGGGGCTGGGCCACACGGGGATCAATGAAGAACCTCGCACTCACCCTCTCGACCCTGGCGCTGCTGGCCATTGCCGGAACTGCCGAGGCCAAGATGATCGGCGACGAACGGGACATCCCCCGGCAGGTGTCCTTCGGCGGCGCCTGCCGCGGCTGTGACCTGGCGGGCAAGAAGATGATCAACGCCCGCTTCCTCAGCGCCGACTTCAGCGGAGCGTCTCTCAGCCGCGCCGACCTGCGCGGCGCCTCCTTCGTTCGCTCCAGCTTTCGCGGCGCCAGGCTGTCGGACGCCGATCTTCGCGGCGCCGAGCTGATGGGCAGCGATTTCACCGAGGCCGACTTCTCCGGCGCCCAGCTGGACGGCGTCGAGGGCGCCGGATCGGTGTTCATCTCCGCCAACTTCAGCCGCGCCAGCCTGAACGGCGCCGACCTCCCCGGCGCCGACTTCACCCGCGCCAAACTGGACCGCGCCAAGTTCCGCGGCGCCGACCTGCCTCACGCCATCCTTGCCAGGGTTTCGGCCGATCGCACCGACTTTCGCGGCGCCGAGCTGATCGGGGCGGCGCTGATCTATAGCCAGTTTTCCGACGCGGACTTTCAGAACGCCGACCTGACCCACGCCCAGATGATGCAGTCGGAATTCTCGCGCGCCGACTTCCGGGGCGCCGACCTTGATGGGGCGTCCCTCGCCGGCGCCGATCTGTCCGGCGCCCGCAACCTGTCGCAGCAGCAGGTCAATTCGGCCTGTTCCGACAGCAAGACCCGCCTGCCCTCCGGACTGGCGCCCCGCATCTGCAAGGGACGGCGGGTGTTGATGATCCGGTCGCCCGCTCCGCCCAAGCCGCCGGCGCCGCCCAAGCCTCCGCACTAGGCCGGACCCGATCAGGCCCCGCGACTCGGTGATCCGACTGGCCGGACGCGCGCCGCCCGGCCTGTCGTCGGACGAGGCGTCAGATCTTGATCGGCGGCGCGAGCCGAATATGCAGGTCTTTCAATTGCCTGTCGTCAACTTCTGAGGGCGCGCTCATCAGCAGATCCTGGCCCTGCTGGTTCAGCGGGAAGGCGATGACCTCCCGGATCGCCTGCTCGCCGGCAAGCAGCATGACGATGCGGTCGATGCCCGGCGCCAGACCCCCGTGCGGCGGCGCGCCGTAGCGGAAGGCGTTCAGCATGCCGCCGAACTGCTCCTCGACCACCTCGGCCCCGTAGCCGGCGACCTCGAAGGCCTTGAGCATGATCTCCGGCTTGTGGTTCCGGATCGCCCCCGAGCACAGCTCATAGCCGTTGCAGACGATGTCGTACTGGTAGGCCAGGATGTCGAGCGGGTCCTTGGTCTCCAGCGCCTCCAGCTCGCCCTGCGGCATCGAGAAGGGGTTGTGGCTGAAGTCGACCTTCTTCTCTTCCTCGGACCATTCGAACATCGGGAAGTCGACGATCCAGCAGAACTCGAACCGGCCCTCGTCGATCAGCTTCAGTTCGGTTCCCACCCGCGTGCGGGCCAGGCCGGCGAACTTGTAGAAGACCTTGGGATCTCCGGCGACGAAGAAGGCCGCGTCGCCCTCGCCCAGGCCCAGGCCGCTCATCAGGGCCTGGGTCGCCTCGGCGCCCAGGTTCTTGGCGATCGGACCGCCCCAGCCGCCCTGGTCGGCGCTCCAGAACACATAGCCCAGCCCCGGCTGGCCCTCGCCCTGCGCCCAGCTGTTCATCCGGTCGCAGAAGGCGCGGCTGCCGCCGCCCGGCGCCGGCACGGCCCAGACAGCGTTCTTGCCGTCTTCGAGGATGCGGGCGAACAGGCCGAAGCCGCCGCCCCGGAACCCTTCGGAGACGTCCTGCATCTTGATGGGGTTGCGGGTGTCGGGCTTGTCGGAACCATACCACGCGATGGCGTCGCGATAGGCGATGCGCGGGAAGGGATAGGGCGTCACCGACTTGCCGTCGGCGAACTCCTCGAACACGCCGTGCATCACCGGCTCGATGGCGGCGAAGACGTCTTCCTGGGTCACGAAGCTCATCTCGACGTCGAGCTGGTAGAATTCCAGCGACCGGTCGGCGCGCAGGTCCTCATCGCGGAAACAGGGCGCGATCTGGAAGTAGCGGTCAAAGCCCGAGACCATCAGCAGCTGCTTGAACTGCTGCGGCGCCTGCGGCAGGGCGTAGAACTTGCCGGGGTGCAGGCGCGAGGGCACCAGGAAGTCGCGCGCGCCTTCCGGCGACGAGGCGGTGAGGATCGGCGTCTGGTACTCGAGGAAGCCCTGGCCGACCATCCGCTTGCGGATGCTGTCGATGACCTTCGAGCGCAGGACGATGTTCCTGTGCAGGGTCTCGCGGCGCAGGTCGAGATAACGGTGCTTGAGGCGGATTTCCTCGGGATAGTCGGGCTCGCCAAACACCGGCAGCGGCAGTTCCGCCGCTTCCGACAGCACCTCGACCGAAGTCACCTGCACCTCGACCTCGCCGGTGGGCAGGCCCGGGTTCACCGTCTCAGGCGACCGGGCGACCACCTGCCCGTCGACGCGAATAACGCTTTCCGCCCGCAGGCGCTCGACGATCTGGAAGCCCGGGGTGCCGGGGTGCAGCACCAGCTGGGTCAGCCCGTAGTGGTCGCGCAGGTCGATGAACATCAGCCCGCCGTGGTCGCGCTTGCGATGAATCCAGCCGGACAGACGCGCCGTGGCGCCGGTGTCGGTGGCGCGCAGGGCGCCGCAGGTATGGGTGCGATAGGCGTGCATGAATCTGGGCTTTGGAGTCGGAATTTCGAGAGGCGCGGAAGGGCGCATGGAGGCCCCGGAAAGTCAAGGCAAACGGCGCCTTAGTCGATGGTTTCGACCAGCGCCCAGACGATCTTCGGAACGGCGAAGGAAGCCCCCTCCCCCTGGTTCCAGTGGGCCTCGGGGTTCCAGATCCAGCCCTCGCCGCCCTCGACCCAATCAGCCGCCAGCCGCGCCTTGACCGCTTCGATGTCGAAATCGCTGAACCTCGGCGTCACCTCGATCCAGCCGTCCTCCTTGTAGTAGGGCTCGACCAGCAGACTCATCACCGTTGCGGCGCCATCGAGCGCGGCCAGAAGGTCGCGGGCGACGTCCAGAGCCTCGCCCATGGTCGCCACCCTGGCGAAGCTGCGCAGAAACCCCTTGGCCATATTTCCCCCGTTGCGCCGGCGGGCGAAGCCCGATCATCTCACACCATGTCCGAAGACCTCTATGACCCCCGGTTCGTCAAGGCTGTCTTCGACCGATGTTCCGATCGCTATATCGCCTTCAGCTACATCTGCTCGATGGGTTTCACCGAGCGCTGGCGCCGCCAGTGCGTGGAGCTGATGCCCCCGCCCGCCGTGGCCGCCCCGAGCGGCTACGACTTCATGGCCGGCACAGGCGAGGTCTGGCCGCACCTGCTGAAGCGCCTGCCTGATACCGCCTCGATCACCGCCGTCGACATCTCTTCGGGGATGCACAAGCGGGCCCTGGAACGGCTGCACGCCATGCGCGCCCACAGGATCGCGTTCATCGAGGATGACCTGCTGGCCAGCGACCTGGCCCCGGAGAGCGCCGATTTCGTGGTCTCCACCTTCGGTCTCAAGACCTTCAACGCCGAACAGCATCAAAGGCTGGCGACCCTGACCGCACGGGTGCTGAAGCCAGGCGGCGTGTTCTCGATGATCGAGGCGTCCGATCCGAGGGGCTGGTGGTTGCGGCCGCTCTATCGCCTGCATCTGCTGGTCGTTCTGCCGGCGATCGAGAGACTCTTCCTGCGGGGCGCGCGGGACTTCGCCATGATCGGAACCTACAGCACCAATTTCGGCGACGCCTCCGGCTTTGCGGAAGATCTTCGCGCCGAGGGGCTCGAGGTCGGCTACCAGCGTTTCTTCTTCGGTTGCGCCACGGCCGTCTGGGGCCGCAAGCCAGCGGCCGTCTGACGGTGTTGTCCACAGCCCTGCCCCGGCTATCCCCGCCTCCGGCCCGGGCCCGCGTCGACCCGCAACCCCCGCCCTGCTAGAACCGGCGCGTGACCATTCCCGCCCAATTCCGGCTGCCTTTCGAGCCCGCGACCGTCTGGACCCGCGACGCCTTCGTGCTGTCCGACGCCAACCGCTCTGCGGTGATGGCGCTGGACGACTGGGCCGCCCTGGGTCGCGGAGCCCTGGCCCTGGTCGGTCCGGCCGGCAGCGGCAAGAGCCATCTGGCCCACGCCTGGTCCGACGCCAACGGCGCCGCCCTGATCTTTCCGGGCCGCCCGGCGACCCTGGAGGGCTCCGGCCCGGTCCTGGTCGAGGATGCTGACATGCTGGGCCAGGACGAGGTGCTGTTTCACCTGTTGAACCAGGCCCTGGCCGGCCGCGCGGTGCTGCTCACCGCCCGCGAGCGTCCCCTGACCTGGCCGACCGCCCTGCCCGATCTTCGCTCGCGCCTGAACGCCCTGACGGTCGCCGAGATCGCGCCGCCCGACGACGCCCAGTTGCGGGCCGTGCTGGAGGCCCTGTTCAAGGCCCGCCACATCAAGCCCGAACCCGATCTCTATCCCTATCTGCAGGCCCGGATGGAGCGGTCTGTCGCCGCCGCCCGAATCCTCGTCTCGCGCATGGACGAGGCCGCCGCCGCGAGAGGCCGGGCGATCAACCGCGCCCTGGCCCGGGAACTGCTGGAAGAAACCAGCGACCTCTTCGACGATGAGGCGTTTGTCGCGGTTTAACCCGCCAGGGGCTATGGTTGCGTTGAAACTGTTGCAGGCATGGGCCAAAGGTCTCCGCTCATCCTGATCGAGGACCAATGCCCAAGCCCGCGACCGCCAGCGCTTCGTTCGACACTCCGGCGCCCCTGACCGGGCTGTCGGTGGACCAGGCCCTGCTGACCTCCCCGGATCGCTTCTTCAACCGGGAAATCTCCTGGCTAGCCTTCAATCGCCGGGTCCTGGAGGAGGCCGAAAATCCGCGTCATCCGCTGCTGGAGCGGCTGCGCTTCCTGTCGATCTCGGCCAACAACCTCGATGAATTCTACATGGTTCGGGTCGCCGGCCTGAAGGGACAGGTCCGCCAGGGCGTCCGCAAGGTCAGCCTCGATGGCCTGACCCCGGCCGAGCAGCTTGAAAAGGTCAACGCCTCTGCGGCCGAGCTGATGGCCGACCAGCAGCAGATCTGGCGCACCCTGCGCGGCCAGATGGCCAACGAGGGGCTGCGGCTTCTGGAGGCGCGGGACGTGATGGCCGTCGACCGGCCGGCGGCGGAGGAAATCTTCCAGACCCGGCTGTTCCCGGTCCTCACGCCCCTGGCCATCGATCCGGCCCACCCCTTCCCCTTCATTCCCAACCTCGGCTTCTGCCTGGGTCTGAAGCTGCGCCGCGCCGGCGACGGCAAGCCGCTGTTCGCCCTCGTGCCTGTGCCGCAGCAGGTCAAGCGGTTCTGGGAGCTGCCGAGCCCCGCCCGTCGCAAGGAGCGGCGCTTCATCGCCCTGGAAAGCCTGATCATCCTCTGCCTCGACCAGCTGTTCCCCGGCTACGAGGTGGACGGCCGCGGCCTCTTCCGGGTGATCCGCGACAGCGATATCGAAATCGAGGAAGAGGCCGAGGATCTGGTCCGGGAGTTCGAGACCCAGCTCAAGCGGCGCCGGCTGGGCGAGGTGGTGCGGGTCAAGGTCCAGACCAGCATGCCCCGGGACCTTCGTGACTTCATCCTCGATGGCCTGGGCGCCGCGCAGGACGACGTGGTCTTCATCGATGGCAAGCTTGGCCTCTCGGCGATGTCGCAGCTGATCCCCAAGGATCGCCCGGACCTGAAATTCCCGCCCTTTACCGCCCGCTTCCCCGAGCGGATCCGCGACCACGCCGGCGACTGTTTCGCGGCGATCCGCGAGAAGGACATCCTGGTCCACCACCCCTTCGAGAGCTTCGATGTGGTGGTCCAGTTCCTGCGCCAGGCGGCCCGCGATCCGCAGGTGCTGGCCATCAAGCAGACCCTTTACCGCACCAGCCAGGACAGCCCGATCATCGCCGCCCTGATCGAGGCGGCCGAGAACGGCAAGAACGTCACCGCCCTGGTCGAGATCAAGGCCCGGTTCGACGAGGAGAACAACCTGCGCTGGGCCAAGGACCTGGAAAAGGTCGGGGTCCACGTCGTGTTCGGCTTTGTGGAGTACAAGACCCACGCCAAGCTCAGCCTGGTGGTGCGCCGCGAGGGCGACACCCTGCGCACCTACTGCCACTTCGGCACCGGCAACTATCACCCGGTCACCGCCAAGATCTACACCGACCTCAGCCTGTTCACGACCGATCCGGCCCTGGGCCGCGACAGCGCCCGGCTGTTCAACTACATCACCGGCTACGCCCGGCCCGAGCGGCTGGAAAAGCTCAGCTTTTCGCCCGACACCATGAAGACCGACCTGCTGGCGATGATCAGGGCCGAGGCCGACAACGCCCGCGCCGGCAAGCCGTCCGGCATCTGGGCCAAGATGAACGCCGTCGTCGATCCCGAGATCATTGACGCCCTCTACATCGCCAGTCAGGCCGGGGTGCCGATCGATCTGGTCATCCGGGGCATCTGCTGCCTCAAGCCCGGAATTCCCGGCCTGTCGGAAAACATCCGGGTGAAAAGCATCGTCGGGCGGTTTCTCGAACACGCCCGCATCGTCGCCTTCGCCAATGGCGAGCCCTTGCCCAGCAAGGCGGCGAAGCTCTTCATCTCCTCGGCCGACTGGATGCCGCGCAACCTCGACCGCCGGGTTGAGGCCTTGACGCCGGTGGATAATCCCACCGTCCATGAACAGATCCTCGGCCAGATCATGGTCGCCAATCTCAACGACGAGGCCCAGAGCTGGGTGCTGAATTCCCGCGGCGGCTACAGCCGCGACCCGGCCTGGAACCGGCGCGGCGCCTTCTCGGCCCACGACTACTTCATGACCAACCCCAGTCTGTCGGGCCGGGGCCACAATGTGCGCGACCTGCCGAGGGTTCTGGACCTTGACCATGACCGCTAGCCCGCCGGCCCGTGGCGCAGGCCACGACGCGGCGGTGGTGGATGTCGGCTCGAACTCCGTGCGCCTGGTGCTTTACCGGGTCGAGGGCCGCTCGCTGTGGACGGTCTTCAACGAAAAGGTGCTGGCGGGCCTCGGCCGCGACCTGAAGAAGACCGGAAAGCTGTCCGAGGAAGGGGCGGTCAGCGCCCTGTCGGCGCTCAAGCGGTTCAGGATGGTGATCGACCGCCTGCCGCCGGAGCATATCTTCACCGCCGCCACCGCCGCGATCCGCGAGGCCGAGGACGGCCCCGCCTTCGCCGGGCGGGTCCAGGCCGAGACCGGACTGAAGCTGCGCGTCCTGAGCGGCCAGGAAGAAGCCCGCTACGCCGCCCTGGGCGTCCTGGCCGGCGCCCCGGCGCAGGAGGGCGTAGTCGGCGATCTCGGAGGCGCCAGCCTGGAGCTGACCCCGATCACCGCCGACGCCGCGGCCGCCGGCGTCACCCTGCCCCTCGGCCCCTTCGAGTTCGGCCCCTTTCCCTATGACAATCCCGACCTTCGCCGCCGGGAGGTCGACGCCCGCCTGGCCGAAGCTCCGGCGCTGAGCTGTGAGATCTTCCATGCCGTCGGCGGGGCTTGGCGCAACCTCGCCCTCATCCACATGCACATGTCCGACTATCCGCTGCGGGTGGTGCATCAGTATGAGATGACCCGAAGCGAGGCGCTCGACGCCTGCCGCTTTGTCGCCAGCCAGTCCCGCCGGTCGCTGGAGGCCGTCGACGGCGTCTCGAAGAAGCGGGCCGAGACTCTGCCGCACGCCGCCGTGGTCATGGAGCGCCTGATCCTGTCTCTGAGCGTCGAGAAGGTGTGCCTGTCGGCCTACGGGGTTCGCGAGGGCCTTCTGTTCGAGGCCATGGACGAGGACGCGCGCCGGCTTGATCCGCTGGTCGAGGGCTTCGCCGCCCTAGCCGCCCGGACCAGCTCCGACACCACGCTCGGCCCGACGCTGGAAGCGTGGCTGTCGCCGGTGTTCGACGGTCTGGCGCCCATCTTCGGGGATCGCGACCCCCTGATCCGGGCCGCGGCCTGCCGCCTGGCGGACCTCGGCACGCGCCTGCACCCAGATCATCGCGCCGATCTGGTCTTCGAACAGGTCCTGCGGGCGCCGGTCGCCGGCCAGAGCCATGCCGAGCGGGCCTTCCTCGCCCTCGCCGCCTTCGCCCGCCACACAAGTTCATCGAAGACGCCGGAATCGGGCACCATCAATCGCCTACTGAACGACGCCGGACGCCGCCGCGCCCGGGCCCTGGGGTCGGCCATCCGCCTCGGCTGCGACCTGACCGGGAGGGACTCCGCCCTGCTGACCCACACCCGCCTGTCGCTGAAGAGCGGCCGGCTGCTGCTGACCACCGACCACGAGCGCGCCGACCTTCTGCTGGGCGAACAGACCGGCCGGCGGGCGGCCACCGTCGCCGGCCACCTCGACGCTAGGGCTGAGATCCGCTCCGACTGAGGCCGGCCGTCAGTCCGCCGGCATCGTCCCTTCATGGATGGCGATGCGACCCAGGATGCCCTTGACGATCAGGTCCAGGGCGCTGCCATCGGTGTAGTTGGCGGCGGCGACGAAATTGACCCGGTCCTCGGCGATCAGCCGGTGAAGCTTGGTCTGGTCGTTGGGCTCGGTGCGCGGGTCGTAGACCGCGATCGAATGGCCGCCCTTGGTGTGCATCATCTTCATGGTCGGCACATCGGTGTCGCCATCGCCGACGAAGATCATCCGCTCGAACGGCACCGGGCGCTCGTCGTCGGGCATGAAGCGGTTGATCTTCTCGTGCTCCCAGTTGTTGTGCACGCCCTTGTTGATGCGGAACAGGTACTGGGTCTTGGTGGTGTAGTTGATCCCCACCGCCGGCCATTCGGCCTCGCCCTGCTCGTTGTAGACATAGTGGCTGGCGAAGACGTGCTCGAAGGCCGGATAGATCGGGCAACCCTCGACCATCTCTTGCAGACCGGACGAGAGGATGTAGTGCTGGATGTTCAGCCCGTATCGGGCTCCGAAGGCGTTGATCCGGTCGAACCAGCTCATGTCGCGCAGGCCGTCGAACAGCAGCACCCCCCGCCCATGCTCCTGCAGCATCTCGCGGGTGACGGTCAGTCCGGCCTTGCGGGCGGTCTGCAGCATCAGCTGCATGTACATCAGGATGTCGTCGCCGTCGGACTTGATGGTCTGCGGCCGGACGGTGTCGTTCCAGAATTCCTTGGGCGTCATGCCCAGGGCAGGGATGAAGCTGGTCTCCTGCATGTTGCCCCGGGCCAGGGTGCCGTCGAAATCATAGATGATGGCGGTGGTGCGGGGCTTGGACATGGAGCGCTCTGGGGCGGTTGCTTGGGGGGACTGTGAATCATCTTTCAGGGGCCATTGGCAAGCTTTGCGAGGAGAGCCGATTGGCTTAGTCTGGCGCCATGGCAGACGGCGAGACGACCCTGAAGGTTGATCCGGAGACGTTTCGACGTTTGCGCGACGCCGCGGACGCGGCCGGCATCGAGCCTGAAGATGTCGTGGCCCGGATGGTGGCCGATGGCTGGCTGGATTTTCCCGACGAAACCGCCGGCGCTCCTGTCGATCCAGACCCGGCCATCGATCGCGCCATTCTGGACGACCTTCAGAAAACCCGGATGGGCGCGCCCTGGGAAGAGGTCGAGGCCTGGATGAAATCCTGGGCAACGGGCGAGGAACTGCCAACGCCCAAAGTTCGCAAACTTTGAGAATTGTCCTCTCGCCGGACGCCTTGGCCGACCTCGCGAGGCTCAGGATCTGGTTGGCGGACAAGAACCCCTCGGCGGCGACCAGAGCGATCACGACGATCCGAAAGACAATTCGCTCGCTCGATCAGTTTCCGGAACGCGGTTACAACGTCGGCTCGGGCGTCCGGCAACTTCGCGCGCCCTTTGGCAAGCGAGGTTATGTCATCCGATACGAGGTGCTTGAAGACACCGTGCAGATCGCCCGTATCTTCCACGCCCTGGAGGAACGCTGAGGCGCGGCCTACTCCGCCGCCGCCGCCTTCGGGGCGCGCCTGACCTCGACCACCCGCACCCGGGTGCCATCCAGAACCAGAGCCAGCTCGCCGCGCTTCAGCTTCAGGGCGTCATCCCCGAAAGCCTCCTTGCGCCAGCCGCTCAGGGCGCCGACGTCGGCGCGATCGTCATTGGCGATCTTTTCCAGATCCGACACGGTGGCGATCAGCTTGGAGGCCACGCCGGCGTCCTCGGCCCGGGCCTTCAGCAGCACCTTGAGCAGTTCAACGACCGCGCCGGCCGCCGGATTGTGCGAAGACCGTTCGCGCTCGATCACCGGGGCGTAGCCTTCCGGATCCTTCAGCGCCTCGCGGATGGCGTCCAGCAGATCGGGTCCGAATTTCGACCCCGAGAAGCCCTTGGGCACCCCGCGCAGCCGGTCCATCGCCGCCGCGTCGGTCGGGGCCTGGGCGGCCAGTTCGTCGATGGCGTCGTCCTTGAGGATGCGTCCCCTCGGCTGGTCACGGGTCTGGGCGGTGCGTTCGCGCCAGGCCGCCACGGCCTTGAAAACCGCCAGATACCGCGCCGCGTGCTTGCGCGGCCGAAGGCGCTTCCAGGCGTTCTCCGGATTGACGTCGTAGAGGGCCGGATCGACCAGCGCCTCCATCTCCTCCTCGACCCAGGCCAGCCGCCCCGCCTTCTCCAGGCTGCCGCGCAGCACCGGATAGAGCCGGGCCAGATGGGTGACGTCGGCCAGGGCGTAGGTCAGCTGGCTGTCGGCCAGCGGCCGCCGCGACCAGTCGGTAAAGCGGCTCGACTTGTCGAGCTCGATCTTCAGCATCTGGCGCACCAGGGCGTCATAGGCGATCTGCTCGCCGAATCCGGCCGCCATGCCGGCGATCTGGGTATCGAACAGCGGCCGGGGCATGGCGCCCAGGTTATTGAAGATCTCCACGTCCTGCCGGGCCGCATGGAACACCTTCTGGATCGAGGTGTCGCGCAACACCTCCAGGAAGGGGGTAAGGTCCATGTCGTCGGCCAGCGGGTCGATGCAGGCTTCCGCGCCGTTGGGGGCCGCGGCCTGGATCAGACACAGCTTGGGCCAGTAGGTCGTCTCGCGCATGAACTCGGTGTCCACGGCGACGAAAGGCTGGCCTTTGAGCTGATTGCAGAACGCCGCCAGTTCGGCGGTGGTTGAAATAGGCGTCATCGGGTAGCTATAGCCCCGCCTGCGGGCGAGTCTGCAAGCCTTCAGACGCGCCAAACCTGCAATTCTCGCCCCTTCGTGACCCGGAATCCGCCATGACCGACCGTCCCAACGGCCTCACCTATGCTCAGGCCGGCGTCGATATCGACGCGGGAAACGCCCTTGTCGAGGCGATCAAGCCCCTGGCCAGGGCCACCGCCAGACCTGGGGTGACCGGCGGGCTGGGCGGCTTCGGCGCCCTCTTCGACCTCAAGGCGGCGGGCTATGACGACCCGCTGCTGGTCAGCACCACCGACGGGGTTGGCACCAAGCTGAAGATCGCCATCGAGACGGGCCTGCACGGCCAGGTCGGCATCGACCTGGTAGCCATGTGCGTCAACGACCTGCTGGCCCAGGGCGCCGAGCCGCTGCTGTTCCTCGACTACTACGCCACCGGCAAGCTGGACGTGGCGACCGCCGCCAGCGTCGTCGCCGGCATCGCCGAGGGCTGCAAGCGGGCCGGCTGCGCCCTGGTCGGCGGCGAGACGGCCGAGATGCCGGGCATGTATAGCGAGGGCGACTACGACCTGGCCGGCTTCACCGTCGGCGCGGTCAATCGCGATGGCGTCCTGCCCCGGCTGGACGATCAGCGTCCGGGCGACATCCTGATCGGCCTGGCTTCCAGCGGCCCGCATTCCAACGGCTATTCCCTGGTTCGCAAGGTCGTCGAACGCTCGGGCCTGGCCTGGGACGCGAAGTCCCCGTTCGGCGAGGGGACCCTGGCGGAGTCGCTGATGACCCCGACCCGCATCTATGTGAAGAGCGTCCATCCGCTGCTCAAGGCCGGCCGGGTCAAGGGCGTCGCCCACATCACCGGCGGCGGCATGATCGAAAACCCGCCGCGCGCTATCGCCGAGGGCCTGGCCCCCCGCTTCGACTGGAACGCCTGGCCCCTGCCCCCGGTGTTCGACTGGCTGCAGCGCGAGGGCGGCATCGACGATCATGAACTGCGCCGCACCTTCAACTGCGGCGTCGGCCTGCTGCTGATCGTCGGCAAGGACCAGACCCAGGACGTGCTGATGCAGCTGCTCGACGCCGGCGAGGACGCCTTCATCTGCGGCGAACTCGCCCGGGCATGACCGCGGGCCGGGCCAGGGTCGGCATCCTGATCTCCGGGGCCGGCTCCAACATGGAGGCACTGATCGCCGCCGCGACGGCCAAAGACTGTCCCTATGAGGTCGCCTGCGTGATCTCCAACCGGCCCGACGCCGCCGGTCTGGCCCGCGCAAAGGCTCTCGGGGTCCCGGCCCTGGCCATCGACCACAAGCCCTTCGGCCCCGACCGAGAGGCCCACGAGCGGGCGCTGGACGCCGCCCTGCGCCGTCATGGCTGCGACCATGTCGCCCTGGCCGGCTACATGCGCCTCCTGACCCCGTTCCTCGTCGAGGCCTGGGCGGGCCGGATGCTCAACATCCACCCCTCCCTCCTGCCGCTTTATCCCGGCCTGGACACCCACCGCCGCGCCATCGAGGCCGGGGACGCCGAAGCCGGCTGTTCAGTGCATCTGGTCACCGCCGGGGTCGACGAGGGGCCGGTGCTGGCCCAGGCGCGGGTCCCGATCCTTGCGGGGGATACGCCGGAAAGCCTTGCCGCCCGGGTGCTCGCCGAGGAGCACCGCCTCTATCCTCGCGCCCTTTCGGAGCGTGTTCGCGCCGGCGACTGACCGGCGAATTCGTCGCCGCAAGTCCCGACTTTGATCGACAGCGCCCGGTCGTTCGGGCAGGTTCGGGCGCAGCTGGGAGTTCCGGCAACTCCCCCGTTCCGATCGACGCCCGCCAGTTCTGACGAGACGCCATGTTCGAGCACTTTGTCCTGACCCCGTTCTACGCCGCCGCCATTCTGGTGGTGCTGGCGGCGATCCTCGGATGGGTCAATCACCGCTTCCTGAAACTGCCCCAGACCGTGGCCCTGACCCTGATGGGCGCGGTCGCGTCGCTGGTTGTCATCGTCATCGACAAGACCATCCCCAGCAGCAGCATCTCCGAAACTGTCGCCCGCTTTCTGGAAGGCATCGACTTCGAAGCCACCCTGATGGACGGCATGCTGTCCTTCCTGCTGTTCGCCGGCGCCCTGCATGTCGACATCGCCCACATGAAGCGCGGCGGTCTGCAGATCGGTTTCCTGAGCACCATCGGGGTGGTCGTCTCGACCGTCATCGTCGGCCTCGGCTTGGCGGGGATCACCCGGCTGCTGGGCATGGATCTGCCGCTGATGTGGTGCTTCGTGTTCGGGGCCCTGATCAGCCCGACCGACCCGGTCGCCGTGCTGGGGGTCATGAAGACCGCCCATGTGCCGCCGACCCTGCAGGCGACCATCGTTGGCGAGAGCCTGTTCAACGATGGCGTCGGGGTGGTCATCTTCTCCATCCTGCTGGCTGCGGCCGTCTCGGCCGGCGGCGCCGAGGGCTTTTCCCTGGTCCACGCCGGCGAGCTGTTCCTGGTCGAGGCCGTCGGCGGCGCGGCCCTGGGCCTGGTGATCGGCTGGATCGCCTACCGGGCCATGAAGGCCATCGACGAATATTCGGTCGAGGTGATGATCACCCTGGCGACGGTGATGGGCGGCTACGCCCTGGCTTCGGCCATCCATGTCAGCGGCCCGGTGGCCATGGCCGTCGCCGGCCTGCTGATCGGCAACCACGGCGTCAGCTACGCGATGAGCGAGATCACCCGCGATCACCTGCTGAAGTTCTGGGCCCTGATCGACGACATTCTCAACGCCATCCTGTTCCTGCTGATCGGGCTGGAGGGCATTGTCCTGGCCGACCGGCTGGGGCTGCTGTGGCTGGGCGCCCTGACCATTCCGCTGGTCTTCCTCGCCCGCGCCTTCTCGGTCGGCGTGCCGCTGCTGTTCTGGCGCGACCTGCTGCCCTTCCAGCTGGCCTTCCGGGTGATGAGCTGGGGCGGCCTGCGGGGCGGCATCTCCATCGCCCTCGCCCTGTCGCTGCCAGCCGGCCCGGCCAAGGACATCCTGGTCGCGGCCACCTATGTTGTGGTGCTGTTCTCGGTGCTGGTCCAGGGCGGCACCATCGGCCCCGCGATGAAGCGCTGGTCGCCGTCGAACGGAGACGAGCCGTCCGGCGGCCACTGAAAAAGAAAAAGGGCCGGCGGAGCGATCCGCCGACCCTTCATCATCTCTGGAACCTGCTTGGGCTCAGCCGACGATCTCGTCGTCGGTGAAGAACTGGGCGATCTCGATCCTGGCGTTGTCCAGGCTGTCCGAACCATGCACCGAGTTCTCGCCGACGCTGTCGGCGTAGAGCTTGCGGATGGTGCCCTCGGCGGCGTCGGCCGGGTTGGTGGCGCCCATCACTTCGCGGTAGCGGGCGACGGCGTTGTCGCCCTCCAGTACCTGCACCACGACCGGGGCGCGGGTCATGAACTCGACCAGCTCGCCGAAGAACGGGCGGGCGCTGTGGACCTCATAGAACTTCTCGGCCTGGGCGCGGGACATCTTGATGCGCTTCTGGGCGACGATGCGCAGACCCGCGGCCTCGATGACGGCGTTCACGGCGCCGGTCAGGTTCTTCTCGGTGGCGTCCGGCTTGATGATGGAAAAGGTGCGTTCGGTCATAACTAGTTTTCTTCAGCCCTACAAAGAGGTGGGATTTGGGAGGTCGCGGGCTTATAGCGGCGACCCTCCCTTCCGCCAACACTTGCTTGCGTAATCATGCTTCAGATCAACGACCTTACCTTCAACGCCTGGGGACGACGCTTTTTCGACAAGGCGACCGTCACCCTTCCGACGGGCGGCAAGGTCGGTCTCGTGGGGCGCAACGGGATCGGAAAGTCCACGCTTTTCAAGCTGATCCTCGGCGAACTTCACGCCGGCGACGACGAGATCAGGATTCCCAAGGCGGCGAGGATCGGCTCGGTCGACCAGGAACACCCCGCGACCCCCGTTTCCCTGCTGGACACGGTGCTCGAGGCCGATGAGGAGCGCCACAGCCTGATGACGCGGCTGGAGACCGCCGATCCGGAGGAGATGGGCGACATCTGGGCCAGGCTGATCGAGATCGACGCCGACTCGGCCCCGGCCCGCGCGTCGGAGATTCTCGCCGGCCTCGGCTTTTCCAACGAGGATCTGGCCCGGCCGATGGCCGAGTTCTCCGGCGGCTGGCGGATGCGGGTGGCCCTGGCGGCCGCCCTCTTCTCCGAACCCGACCTGCTGCTGCTCGACGAGCCGACCAACTACCTCGACCTCGAGGGCGCCCTGTGGCTGGAGTCACGGCTCAAGAAGTATCCGCACACCGCCCTGATCATCAGTCACGACCGGGAATTGCTCAATAATTCCGTCGGTTACATCCTGCATGTTCGCGAGGGAAAGCTCGACCTCTACACTGGCGGCTACGACAGCTTCGAAGAACAGCGCGCCGAAAAGGCCCGCCTCGCCGAAGCCATGCGCGGCAAGATCGAAGCCAAGCGCGCCCATATGCAGGCCTTCGTCGACCGTTTCCGCGCCAAGGCCTCCAAGGCCACCCAGGCCCAGTCACGCCTGAAGATGCTGCAGAAGCTGCCGCCGGTGACCCTGACCCTGGAGGAGCGCACCGCCCCCTTCACCATCCCCTCGCCCAAGCGCCCCCTGGCCCCGCCCCTGATCCGGCTGGACAACGCCGCGGTCGGCTACGGCGGCCCGCCGATCCTCAGGAACCTCAACCTGCGGATGGACATCGACGACCGCATCGGGCTGCTCGGCGTCAACGGGGCCGGCAAGTCGACCTTCGCCAAGATGATCGCGGGGGCGCTGGAGATCCAGTCGGGCGATCTGCACCGCGACCGCCGCATCAAGGTCGGCTGGTTCCACCAGCATCAGATCGAGGCCCTCGATCCGGTCGACACCCCGATGGACATCATCCGCCGCGCCCTGCCCGAACAGGGCGAGAGCCAGCGCCGCTCGAAGCTGGCCCAGTGGGGCATCAGCTACGACAAGTCGGAAACCACCGTGGGCAACCTCTCCGGCGGCGAGCGGGCGCGCCTGCTGCTCAACATGGTGGCCATGGACGCGCCGCACCTGCTGATCCTCGATGAGCCGACCAACCACCTCGACATCGACAGCCGCCGGGCCCTGCTCGACGCCCTGAACGATTACGAGGGCGCGGTGATCCTGATCACCCACGACCGCTCCCTGATGGAACTGGTGGCGGACCGCCTGTGGCTCGCGGCCGATGGAGGCGTGAAGTCCTTCGACGGCGACATGGACGACTACGCCAAATTCGTCCTCGACCGCGCCCGCGTCGCCGCCCGCAGCCCGACCCAGGTCAAGGGCGAGCCCGAGGCCCCGAAGGTCAACAGCAAGGCCCCGATCCCGGCCGGGCGCGATCCGGCGGCGGTGGCCGGTCCGCTGAAGCGCAAGCTGACGGCGGCGGAGGAAACCCTGGCCCGGGTGACCAGGACCCTGGCCGAGATCGACCAGAAGCTGGCCGACCCCAACCTCTATGTCCGGGATCCCACCGCCGCCGCCGATCTCGGCAAGCGACGCGCCAGGGTGCAGAGCCAGGTCGACGAGGCCGAGGCGGTGTGGATCGCCGCGGCCGAGGCGCTGGAGGCGGTCAGCGCCTGATCGCCCCGTCCGGGGCCCTTGAAGCGGTCAACAGCCAGGATCAGCAGGATTTGAGACGCAAATTTCGGCGAAGGGCGACTCCGTGGTCCGGATCGCCGTTGGCAGACCCGGTGGCGCCGCCCAGCCATTCGTCTCGGCAGACAATCCAGTAGCTTCCGTCCTCGTGATGGGACAGAAAGTAGACCATGGTTCCCGGTTGATAGCCCCAGCGATCAACATAGCGGACCTCAAGATCGCCGGCTCCAGGCCCGCCGCGCAGCACGTATCTGATGCTGACCTTGGCGGTCCAGACCAGAGGCGGATCGAGCAGGACTTCTCCGTTCTCAGGCAAGAGGAGCGCAGGATCTCCCCGCGTCCCATCTCCGATGACGATCATATCGATCTTATCCGACATCACTGCCGGGCTTGCGCTGGCAGTCAGCGCCAGCCCCAACCCCAGCAGGGCCGCGATCAGCCGCACTTCACTTCCGTGACGATCCCGGTCCTGGCGTCGAAGACGATGTTCAGCCGGTCCTGGCGATAGTCCATGGTCACCGGGCAGGTGTTGCAGACCACCCGGCGCTTGCTCGGATCGACGGGCACGGGAATGTCCGTCTTCGGCCGCCCGACAAGGTGCTGCAGTTCCCAGGCCCCGCAATGGTCCTTCGGCGGCCTCGCCGGCATCGGCAGGGGCGGCGGCTTCGCCGACACGACCGGCGCGGGCGGCGGGGCCGGAGGCGGCGTCGGCGCGCAGGCGAACAGTCCCGACAGCCCGACCGTCATCATCGCCACGCCCATTCGCCTCATGCCTGTTTCTCCCAACCTCTTTGCTCGCCCTGCCGCCAGTAGGAGGCCGGCAGCTTCCGGGCCTTGACCGATTTCCACAGGGTCCGGGGGCCGGCCAGGGCCGCCTCGTCGCGCCCGTCGAACAGCACGATGCACCGCTCATAGGGCGAAAGATCGCCCGGCGCCGCGCCTTCGACAAGGAACAGCACCTGGGCGCCGTTGGCGTTGTCGTCCTCGGTGGTCAGCAGGACCGGCTGATGATCGGCGAACGGCTCGCTGGCCAGGCCATGCGGCAGGAACCCGTCCTCCCGGCAGGTCCACAGCCAGGTGTCGAGCGACTCAAGCCGCTCCGGCGCGCCACACTTGACCAGCGCCCGCCACTTTCGCTGCAGGGTCTTGTCCAGCAGTTCGGGCAGCACATCGTCCAGCGACGAGCGCTCCAGATGATAGAACCAGACCTCGCAGGCAGTGGCCAAACCCAACCTCCGTCATCCCGGCCGGACCCCGGCGAAAGCTGGAGGGAAAGCCGGGACCCATCCCCCTCATCTGGCGCGACCGGCGCCGCCATCGCAACCGCGAAATTGCGCCCCTCCCCGCCGGGTCCCGGACCGGCCATCCGACCGTCCGGGATGTCGCGGGGATGGGGGCGCGGCCCGGGTCAGCTTTCGTAGCGGTCCTTAATCATCCGGTTCAGCAACCGGACGCCAAAGCCGGTGGCGCCTTCGGGGCTGGTCGGGATGGTCCCCGACTTGCGCCAGGCGGTCGCGGCGATGTCCAGGTGGGCCCAGGGCGTGCCATTGACGAAATGCTGCAGGAACAGCGCCGCGGTGATCGACCCCGCGGGACGCCCGCCGGTGTTCTTCACATCGGCGATGGCGCTCTCGATCTGCTTTTCATAGGCCGGCGGCAGCGGCAGCCGCCACAGGGGCTCGCTTTCGGCCTTGGAGGCGGCCAGCAGGTTCTCCGCCAGGGCGTCGTTGTTGCTGAACAGACCGCCATAGTCGTTGCCCAGCGAGATGATGATCGCCCCGGTCAGGGTGGCCAGGTCGACCATGAACTGCGGCTTGAAGCGATCCTGGCAGTACCAGAGCGCGTCGGCCAGAACGAGGCGGCCTTCCGCGTCGGTGTTGATCACCTCGATGGTCTGGCCCGACATGCTGGTGACAACGTCGCCCGGACGCTGGGCGTCGCCGTCGGGCATGTTCTCGACCAGGCCGAGGATGCCGACGACATTGGCCTTGGCCTTGCGGCCGGCGATGACATGCATCAGTCCGGCCACGGCGCCGGCGCCGCCCATGTCGAACTTCATGTCTTCCATGCCGTCGGCCGGCTTGATCGAGATGCCGCCGGTGTCGAAGGTCACGCCCTTGCCGACAAAGGCGATGGGCTGGGCGTCGCCGCCGCCCTTCCACTGGATCACCGCCAGCTGGCTTTCACGGCGCGAGCCCTGGCCGACGCCGAGCAGCGAGCCCATGCCGAGCTTCTTCATCTCGGCCTCGCCGAGAATCTCGACTTCCAGACCCATCGGCTCCAGCGCCTTGACCCGGCGGGCGAACTCTTCCGGATGCAGGATGTTGGCCGGTTCCGAAACCAGGTCGCGGCTGAAGAAGATGGCCTCGGCCAGGCAGGCCAGATCGGCGTGGGCCGCCTTGGCGGCGGCCGGATCGTCGACGGAGACGACCACGGTCTGCACCGAGGGCTTCTTGTCCGGCTTCTCGGTGGTGCGGTAGCGGTCGAAGCGATAGCTGGCCAGGGTCGCGCCGAAGGCCGCCCGGGCCGCCTCCTCGGCGCTGACCTCGGGCATCAGCAGGGCCAGGGCGGTCGAGCCGCAGGTCTTCAGCGCAGCATAGGCCCGGGCGCCGAAGGTCTCGGCCGCCTCCTCGTTCCAGTCGCCCGCGGCGCCCATGCCGATCAGGGCGACGCGGATGTTTTCCCGGCCGCGCGGGCCCAGCAGTTCCTGGCTCTGGCCCTTGCCGCCGTTGAACCGGCCGGCCCGGGTCGCATGGTCCACGGCGCCGTGAGTAGCCTTGTCGAGGTCGCCAGCGCCGGCCGACAGGGTCGGCCCCTCGAAGACGGCCGCCGCGACCGCGCCGGCGCCGGGCGGGTTCTCGCGGTCAATCTGAACAAATTCGATGCGCATGGAACACTCCTGCAAAAGCCATTGCGGGCGGAATAGTCCAATGCAGGACGCGGGGGAAGGCGCAGCGGTTGTGCGAAACCGCGCGCCGCCCTACTAACAGCCTCTCCGGCGGCCCGTCGTGCGGCCCCGTCACGAAGTCCGCATGCGCCTGATCGAACGCTACCTTTTCCGCCAGCTTCTATGGCCCACCCTGCTGGCGACGGCGGCGCTGGCGGCCGTGGGGCTGCTGAGCCAGAGCCTGGGCCAGCTCGACATCATCATCGAGCAGCGGCAGAGCGCCTGGATCTATCTGCAGATCATCATCCTGGCCATGCCGCAGCTGGCCAATCTGATCATTCCCATCGCGGTTCTGGTCGCCGCCCTGGTGGCGCTCAACAAGCTGCAGGGCGATCAGGAACTGGTGGTCTGCTACGCCGGCGGCATGAGTCGCTGGCGGGTCATCTCGCCAGCGGTGAAGCTCTCGGTGCTGGCCACCCTGGTCTGCCTTGTCATCAATCTCTGGATTCAGCCGGCGGCCTACCGCGAGTACCGCAAGCTGATCTTCCAGGCCAAGACCGACCTTGCCGCCATGCTGGTGGTCGAGGGCCAGTTCACCGACCCGGCGCCGCGCCTGACCGTCTACGGCCAGACCGTCGATCCGGACGGCACCATCCACAACCTTTTCATCCACCAGATGACCCCGGACGGCCACGCCACAACCTACACCGCCAAGCGCGGGCAGGTGGTGTTCAAGCAGGACTCGCCGCTGCTGGTCATGCACCAGGGCTCGACCCAGGAATTTTCCGATCGGGGCGTGCTCAACTATCTGACCTTCGACGAATACGCCCTCGACCTGAAGCCCTATCTGAACACCCGCGACACCATCCGCTACAAGGCGTCGGACCGCTATCTGCACGAGCTGTTCTTCCCGGACCTGACCCAGGAATACGAGCGCAAGAACCGGGACCGCATGTTGGCCGAGGGCCATTCCCGCCTGGCCTCTCCGCTCTATTCGATCGCCTTCATGGCCCTTGCCCTGGCGGCCGTGGTCGGGGCGGGCTTCAGCCGCCTCGGCTATGGCCGGCGCATTGCCCTGATCGGCGCCTCCGCGGCCCTGATCCGCATCATCGGCTTCGCTGTCCAGGCCGCCTGCGAGGACAGCGCCATGCTCAATGTGATGCAGTATCTGATCCCCATCGCCGCCGCGGTCTGGGGCTTTGACCAGATCTTCCGTCCGGTGGAATCGCGCAGCGGCTGGAAGGCCTGGCTGCCCTTCATGCGCATGCCGCGACCGCCGGTGGGGGCTTCGGTATGAGGTTCCTGCCCGGCCGCCTCGAACGCTATGTGCTCAACCGCACCCTGACCTCGGTGGGCGGGGCGCTGGCGATCATCGCCGCCGTGATCGTGCTGATCGATTTCGTCGATGTCTCGCGCAATGTCGGCGGCCGCGCCGACGCCAGCTTTGTCGTCCTGCTTTGGCTGACGGTGCTGAAGGCGCCGTCGACGATCCTGGCCCTGCTGCCCTTCGCCTTCCTGTTCGGCACCCTCGCCGCCTTCATGGGGCTCAACCGCCGCAGTGAGCTGATCGCGATGCGCGCGGCGGGCGTGTCCGCCTGGCGCTTCATCCTGCCGGCCGCCGCCGCCGCCTTCGTGGTCGGCGCCCTCACCGTCGCCGCCCTCAACCCCCTCGCCGCCTGGATGAACGTCCGCTTCGAGCAGGCCCGCACGGCGGTGATGGACGACTATCTGACCGCCGCGCCCAAGGAGACCTGGCTGCGCCAGACCGACGACAAGTCCCAGGTGGTCATTCGCGCCCGCGCCCATGACGAGGTCGACGGGGTAGTGCGGCTGAAGACCGTCTCGATGTTCATCTACCGGGTGGCCGACGATGGCGGCCTCGAATTCTCCCGCCGGGTCGAGGCCGACGAGGCCCGGCTGATGCCCGGCTACTGGAGCCTGACCGGGGTGCGCGAGGCGACGCCAGGCGCCGGCTCGGTGCGCTCCGACAGCCTGACCATTCCCTCGACCCTCGATGATCAGGCGGCGATCGAGCGCTTCACCACCCCCGAGGCCATCGCCTTCTGGCGCCTGCCGGCCACCATCGCCGGCACGGAAAAAGCCGGCTTCTCGGCCCTGCCCTACCGCCTGCGTCTGCAACAACTGCTGGCGACGCCGATCCTGTTCTCGGCCATGTCGGTGCTGGCGGCGGCGTTCTCGCTGCGACTGATGCGGCTGGGCGGCCTGCCGGCGCTCGCCGGATCCGGGGTTGTCCTCGGTTTCGCCTTCTTCTTCTTCAATCAAATGTGCTTGGCGCTGGGCAAGGCCGAGATCATACCGGCGATGCTTGCGGCCTGGGCGCCGCCCCTGCTGGCGTTGTTATCGGGGCTGACCCTGCTTTGCTATACAGAAGACGGGTGACTCGGCCCCGCGTCGCCGGGGTCGGGAAGGAAACAGGGAAGTCGATGGTCAGAGTTCGTGGAGATGATCAGCGGTCCGCCCGCGCCGTGCTTCTGGCCGGTGTGGCGACCCTGGCTGTCTGCGCCTTTGGCGCCCACGCCCTGGCGCAGCCGGTCCCCAAGGCCCAGCCCCCGGCCCCGCTCGTCGACGACGGTCTGGGCGAGGACGCCTACTATCTCGAGGCCGACACCCTGATCCAGGATGACAAGGCCCAGACCCTGACCGCCGAAGGCGGCGTCGAGATCCGCCACCAGGGCCGCACCCTGCGGGCCGACAAGGTTTTCTACAACCGCACGACCGGCGTCGTCACCGCCAGCGGCTCGGTCTCCATCATCGAGCCGGACGGCACGGTCGCCTTCGCCGACGAGGTCGTTCTCGACGACCAGCTGCGGGCCGGGGTGGCCAAGGGCTTCTCCGCCCGGCTGCAGGAAAACATCAAGCTGGCCGCCGACACCATCGTGCGCCGGGACGACAAGAACGCCGAGCTCAACAAGGCGATCTTCACCCCCTGCGAGCTTTGCGAGGAAGACAAGACCAAAAAGCCGACCTGGTCGATCCGCGCCGACCAGGTGATCCAGGACGGCGACAACCAGCTGATCTACTACAAGAACGCCGTGATCGAGATTTTCGGCGTTCCGGTCTTCTACTCCCCGGTCTTCTGGCACGCCGACCCCAACGCCGACCGCAAGTCCGGCCTGCTGCCGCCCACCATCGTCGGCTCCCAGCGCCGCGGCCTGTCCTACGAACAGCCCTATGTGCAGGTGATCTCGCCCTCGTCGGATGTGATCATCAGCCCGCAGTTCAACACCAAGGTGAACCCCTTCCTCAATCTGGACTACCGCCAGCGCTTCTACAGCGGCCAGATCGGCGCCCGGTTCGGCTACACCTATGAAAAGGACCTCGACAGCAACGGCAGCCGGGTCGGCAATCTGACCAGCCGCAGCTACATCCTGGCCAACGGCGACTTCGACATCGACGAAAACTGGAAGTGGGGTTTCGCCGCCGAGCGGGCCAGCGACGACCTGATCTTCGACAAGTACGACATCTCCAATGTCGCCCGTCAGCGGGGCCTGGTGGCCAGCGACAACCGCCGCCTGACCTCGCAGCTGTTCGCCACGCGGCAGGACAACCTCTCCTGGCTGTCGATCAACGCCATCAGCGTCCAGGGCCTGCGTCCCACCGACAACGACCGCACCTTCCCCACCATCGCCCCCCTGATCGAGGCCCGCTGGGAATCGCGCGATCCCATCCTCGGCGGCCGGGTGCGCCTGCTGGGCAGCGGCGTCGTCCTGACCCGCCAGCAGTCGCAGTACGTCGCCAGCCAGCCCGGCGCCGACAGCCGCCGCGCCACCGGCCAGGTCGACTGGCGCAGCAACCTGACCTTCACCAGCGGCCTGCGGCTCTCGCCCTTCGTCCAGGTGCGGGGCGACTACTACAACATCTCCGACTATCCGGCGGCCGGGAATGATTCGAGCTTTGGCCGGGCGCTTGGCGTCGCCGGGGTCGATTTCAGCTATCCCCTGTTCCGCCGCGACGGGGATCGCACGATTGTTATCGAGCCTCTGGCCCAGCTGGCCATCTCGCCGGACAGCGACCTCGACCCCCGCATTCCCAACGAGGACAGCGTGGTCCTGGAGTTCGACGAAACCAACCTGCTGCGGCCCAACAAGTCGCCGGGCTTCGATCTCTATGAGGGCGGCCTGCGCCTCAACGCCGGCGCCCGGGCCACGGTCAGCTTCGACGACGGCCGCTCCTACAGCCTGCTGGTCGGCCGCAGCTTCCGCGACCAGCGCAACCCCGCCCTGCCCGGCCGCAGCGGCCTGCAGCCGCGGGCCTCCGACTGGATCGTCGCCGGCGACGCCAGGCCCATCCAGGGTCTGACCCTGTATGGCCGCGCCCGCCTGGACAGCGACACCGCCGATCTGCGCCGGCTTGAGCTGGGCGCCGACGTCAGCTTCGAGCGCGGCTCGGGCTATGTCCGCTACCTACACGACAACAAGGACATCACCGGCGTCGAACGCCAGGACATCGATTTCGCCGGCGACGTCTTCGTCACCAAGACGGTGGGCGTCACCGTGGCCGGGGTCTGGGACATCGAGAACGATGTCTGGCGGCGTCAGGAGCTGGGCCTGTTCTATCGTGACGACTGCCTCGATGCGGCGATCGTCTGGATACATGAAGAGACCTTCAACCGGTCGCTGGGGCCCTCGGACTCCGTGGTCCTGCGCCTAACGCTCGCCACATTGGGCGATAAAGGCTACAGGCGGTGACCTTCCGCACGGCGCGCCCTGAGCGGCCGTGGCAATGTTCTATGGGAATGACGAGATTGCTTTCAGGCTTGAGGACTACAGGCAGGGTTCTGGCGACCGTTTCGGTGCTGGCGATGGCCTTTGCCGGCGGCGCTCCTGTGGCGATTGCACAGGAACAGCCGGCCGCGCCGGTCTCCGTTCCGGAACCCGGCATCGCTGAAAGCGTGGCGGCGATCGTCAATGACGACATCATCTCCAGCTACGATCTGGTGCAGCGGATGCGGCTGGTCATCCTGACCACCGGCTTCCAGCCGACCAACGAGACCATTCCGCAGATCCAGCAGATGGCCCTGCAGCAGCTGATCGAGGAGCGCCTCAAGCTCCAGGAGCTGCGGCATGCGGAAAAGGAAAACAAGATGACCATCGTCCTGACGGACAAGGAGGTCGACGAGATCGTCTCCCAGATCGTCCAGGGCGAATACAAGATGACCGAGGACCAGTTCTACGGGCTCCTCAAGCAGCAGGGCATCACCCCCGCCACCTACCGCGAGCAGGTGCGGATCGAGCAGAGCTGGGGTCAGTACATGAGCGGTCGCTACGGCGGACGCATGCGGATCGGCGAGGACCAGATCGCCGCCACCCGCAAGCGGATGGAAGAGGCCGCGGCCCGTCCGCAGTACCAGATCAGTGAAATCTACATCGACGCCAACGCGGTCGGCGGCATGCAGGTGGCCTATCACGGCGCCCAGCAGCTGATCGCCCAGATGCAGCAGGGCGCGCCCTTCCCCGCCGTGGCTCGCCAGTTTTCCGCCTCGGCCACCGCCGCGGCCGGCGGCGACGCCGGCTGGGTCTCGCCGGGCGAGATGCCGCCCCAGGTCGACGCCGCCCTCGAACAGCTGCGCCCGGGCCAGCTGTCGGCCCCCATCGCCACCGACCAGGGCGTCTACATCATCTACCTCAAGGAAAAGCGCGCCGGCGGGACCAAGCCCCTGGTGACCCTCAAGCAGGCCGCGGTCTCCCTCGACGGCTCGGCCGATCAGGCCGCGATCGACGCCGCCGCCGGCTCTCTTGAAAAACTGCGGGCGCTGAATCCCACCTGCGCCGATCTCGAGGCCAAGGCCGGCCAGGTTCCCGGCGTCATCGCCGGCGACATGGGCGAGATGGAAATGACCGACCTGACCGGCGAGTTCGCCACGGCGGCCGCCAACACGCCGGAAAACCAGCTGTCGGCGACCCCGATCCGCAGCGACGTCGGGGTTCACCTGCTGATGGTCTGCGGCAAGCGCACCAGCGGCGGCGCCCTGCCGACCGCCGAACAGATCGAGCGCCGGCTGCGCAGCCAGCAACTGGACATGATCTCCCGGCGCGTTCTGCGCGACCTGCGCACCCAGGCCACCATCGAGGTTCGGTGACCACCCGCCCCCTTGCCGTCACGCTAGGGGATCCGGCCGGTGTCGGACCGGAGATCATCGTCAAGGCCTGGACCGCCACGCGAGCCCGGGCCAACCCATTTCTGGTCATCGGCGACGCCGACGCCCTGCGCTCCTCGCCGGGCGGTCTCGGCGTACCGGTGCGCATCGTCGCCGGTCCGGCGGAGGCGCCGGCCGTCTTCGCCGAAGCCATCCCGGTGCTGCATCTGCCGCTGGCCGCCGGGGTCGTCGCCGGCCAGCCCTCATCGGACCATGCCGAGGCCATCATCCGCTGGATCGAGACCGCCGTCGGTCTGGCCCTGACCGGCGGCGTCGCCGGGGTGGTCACCGCACCGATCGCCAAGGCGCCGCTCTATGCCGCCGGCTTCCCCTTCCCCGGCCATACCGAGTTTCTCGCCGAACTGACCGCCGCCGCCCGCCAGGACGGGCCCAGCGGCCCGGTGATGATGCTGGCCGCCGACGCCGCCGATCAGCCCGGCCTGCGGGTCTGCCTGGCCACCATTCACACCCCGCTCAGCCAGGTTCCTGCCGGCCTGACCATCGAGGGCCTGGTCAACGCCGGCCTCGTCGTCGGCCGCGCCCTGCGGCAGGACTTCGGCATCATCGCCCCGCGCCTGGCCGTCGCCGGCCTCAATCCCCACGCCGGCGAACAGGGCGGCATCGGCCGCGAGGAAATCGACATCATCGGCCCCGCCGTCCGCGCCCTGCGCGATCTTGGCCTCGATGCGGTCGGGCCCAGTCCCGCCGACACCCTGTTCCACCCGGAGGCCCGGGCGCGGCATGACGCGGTGCTCTGCATGTATCATGATCAGGGCCTGATCCCCCTGAAAATGCTCAACTTCTGGGGCGGCGTTAATGTCACCCTCGGGCTGCCGATCGTCCGCACCTCGCCCGATCACGGCACCGGCTTCGACATCGCCGGCCGCGGCGTCGCCCGGCCCGACAGCCTGATCAACGCCCTGGCCATGGCCCGCCAGATCGCCGACCGACGGGCCGCGGCATGACCCTCGACCAGCTTCCGCCCCTGCGCGAGAGTCTCGCCGAACACGACCTGCTGGCCCGCAAGGCCTTCGGCCAGCACTTCCTGCTCGACCTCAACATCACCCGCAAGATCGCCCGTCTGGCCGGGCCGCTGGAGGGGCGCACCGTGATCGAGGTCGGTCCCGGGCCCGGCGGCCTGACCCGCGCCCTGCTCGAAGCCGGCGCCCGGGTGATCGCCGTGGAGAAGGACCCCCGCTTCCTGCCGCTGCTGGCCGAGGTCGCCGGGGCCGCCGACGGCGCCCTGACCCTGGTCGAGGCCGACGCCCTCAAGGTCGACGAGGCCGCCCTGATCGCCGAGCTGGGCGCAGGCGACGAGGGACTGGTGGTCTCGAACCTGCCCTACAACGTCGGCACCCCGCTGCTGATCAAGTGGCTGACCGGCCCCTGGCGGCCCGCTTCCATGAGCCTGATGTTCCAGAAGGAGGTGGCGGACCGCATCGTCGCCGGCGTTGGTGACGAGGCCTATGGCCGCCTGGCGGTAATCAGCCAGACCGTCTGCGCCGCCCGCACCGTCATGGACCTGCCGGCCAAGGCCTTCACCCCGCCCCCGAAGGTGGCCTCCGCCGTCGTGCGCCTCGATCCGCTGGAGACGCCCCCGGCCCCTGCCCTTGTCACGGCGCTTGAACGGGTGACGGCGGCCGCCTTCGGCCAACGCCGCAAGATGCTGCGCTCGAGCCTCAAGACCCTTGGCGGCGCCGCCCTCTGCGAAGCGGCTGGCGTTGATCCCGACGCGCGGGCCGAGACCGTCGACGTCGCCGGGTTCCTGCGACTGGCCGCTGCGGTCTGACGGCGGTTCAACCGCCGCTCCCGACCCGCTAAATTGACCTATGGCGGCGGCGCCAGTCCCAGCAGCAGCATCGGAACGCCGTCGATGAACAGATGGGCGACGATGTTCGACCAGAGATCGCCCCGCCAGAGAAACAGGCCGGTCATCAAGACGGTGGCGACACCGACGAACAATAGCTGACTCGCTCCCCAGGCGCTCAGATGCAGGACGATGAAGACAGCCCCGCTGATCAACGCCGCCCAGGTCGTTGAACCGGTGAGCGACTTGAGGCGGGAGATGGCGTAGCCACGGAACAGGAACTCCTCGGTCACACCCGCCGTGAGGACCGTCAGCGCCCGTAGCCAGAGCGGCAAGGCCGCCAGCTTCCGGTACGCCGCCGGATCCGGCGGGGACAGATGCATGCCCTTGAGGACCAGCAGGCAGACCGGAAACGACAAGAAGCCCACCACCCCAAACAGCAGCCCCCAGGCCAGGCTGGACAGCCTTGGCGGCCCCAGGCCCACCGAGGTGAAGGGCTGCCTTTCGACAAGGATCATCAGAACGATGATGGTCGCCATCACACCCCACAGGCCCAGAGCGGCCCAAAGCCGTTGCTGCAACGGATCGGGTGACAGGACGCCGGAATCGCGCAGCAGAACGACCAAGGCGACGCCCCCCAAGGCGATCAATACGCCTGTCGCCACGGGCCATCGTGATGCGTTCAGGGTCATCAGGTTCGCGCCTTTTCTTGCTGTGGGTTCGCGCCGCCCAGCGCCGCGGCGGTGAAGACCTCGTCCCGCCCCTCGCTCCTTGCGCGGGCAACCACTGCATGGATGAAATCCCAGGCGCGCGTTGAAATCCCGAAGGCCGCGGCGAGCGCCGGGTCGGCCCGAACATCGCTCGCCATTCGATAGGATCGATTGTGCAGGTCCCTGTCACCGCCGGTCATCTTGCCAACCTCGGTCAACCAGCGGAGCGCGAGATCGCGGGCCGGCTCGCTGGAAGGATCGGCGTCCGCCAAGCGCTCGGCCTCGGCGATCAGGGCGGACCAGGGTGTATCGGGGGTCGCTTCCCTCGCCTTGCCGATCAGGATCCGCCGCTGTGCGGCGGTGAAATGCTTCCGGGCCAGGGCGTCCAATTCCGGGGTCCAGACGTTTTCGGGCGCCTGGACCGACCGGACCAGGGCCGTCAGGTCGTCAGTCGACAGGCCTTCGCCTTCGTCCAAGGCGACCCTGGCAGTGCGAACCACCCGCAAGCCGACTTCCGCCTCCTGGCGACGCGTTTCCAGCAGTCGTTCCTGCAACGCCAGCAAGCCGGCGAGGCTTTCCTTGCCGGTCAGAAGTCCGGCCATCCGGCCCAGCGGCACGCCCAGTTGCTTCAGGGCGAGAATGGCCGGCCAGGCGGCGCGCTTCACCCGGCCCATAGGCCCGCCAGCCGGCCAGGGTGCGGTCAGGCGTGATGAGCCCATGCGCCTCGTAAAGACGCAGGGCCTTCACCGACACGCCAAATCGCTTGGCGAAAGCCTTGGCGGCGAGAGTCTGTTCGATCACGACCGTCTCCAATGGACAGATCGATCATCAGGCCATCCCCAGGGGACGGCGCAAGCCCTTGATGCGGGTCTCACGACGATGCTTGAGACGCGGCAGCCGCCGCCGGCTGCCGGAGTCTGGAGCAGGGCGCGATTTGATGGAAACAAACCGCGCTGCTCCAGATTTTGTGGTCGCGCGTTTTGATCCGATTGCCGGTTCCCACTAGTCGGAACGCGGTCTAGACGTCCTCGGCCATCAGGCCGTCCACGAACGGCGCGATCCACAGGTTGCGGGACCGGCGCAGGCGTTCAGCGTGGTAGATGTGCGCCAGGTCCGAATAGGCCTGGTCGAAATCCTCGTTCAGCAGCACGTAGTCGAATTTGCTCCACTGGCTGACCTCGTCCTTGGAGCGGGCGATGCGCTGGGCGATCACTTCCTCGCTGTCCTGCGAGCGGGCATGCAGCCGCCGGCTCATCTCCGCCAGCGACGGCGGCAAGATGTAGACCAGCACCGAGTCGTCGGGGACCTTGGCGTGAATGGTCATCGCCCCCTGATAGTCGATGTCGAACAGCACGCTCTCGCCCCGCTCCAGCGCCTCCATGATCGGGGTGCGCGGACTGCCGTAGCGGTTGCCGTAGACCTCGGCCCATTCGAGGAAGGCGTCATCCTCGACCATGGCGTCGAACATGCCCCGGTCGACGAAATGATAGTCCCGCCCCTCATGCTCGCCGGGGCGCGGCTGGCGTGTCGTCGCCGAGATCGACAGATGCAGGTCGGAATGGTCGGCCACCAGGCGGCGGGTCAGGGAGGTCTTGCCCACGCCAGAGGGGGCCACGATCATCAACAGGATGCCGCGCGTGCTCTGGGAACTACTCGACATTCTGCACCTGCTCGCGAAACTGTTCGATGGTGGCCTTCAACGCCAGGCCCGTCGCCGTCAAGGCCTGGGTGGCGGATTTCGAGCACAGCGTATTGGCCTCCCGCATGAATTCCTGGGTCAGGAAATCCAGCCGCCGCCCCGCCGGCCCCTCGCCGGACAGCAGCTGCCGCGCCGCGCCGACATGGCCGCCCAGCCGGTCCAGCTCCTCACGCACATCAGCCTTCACCGCCATGGCGGCGGCCTCCTGCACGATGCGCTCCTCGCTCGCCGCTTCCCCGGCCAGCTCGGTCAGGCGGCGGGCGAAGCGGTCCCGCAGCACCCCAGGCTGCTCTGCGGCCTGGCCCTCGGCCTCGCCGACCAGGCCTTCGATCCGGTCCACCAGGTTCGCCAGCACCGGCGCCAGGGCGGTTCCCTCCTCCAGCCGCGCCAGCTTCAGCGCCTCGAGGGCCTCTGTGATGCTGGCCATCATCGCCGCCTCGACCCTGGCCCGATCCTCGGGGTCTTCCTCGGCCTCGGCCGTCTCGATCACCCCCCGCAGGGCCAGCAGCCCGTCCGCCGTCGGGGCGGCGACTGTCCCGGCGGCGACATAGGGGGCCGTCGCCGCCAGATAGCGTTCAAGCTGCGCCAGATTGATGCTGACGGCCGCCTGCGCCGCCTCCGACCGCCTGGCCTGCAGCGTCAGGGACACCTGGCCGCGCTGGAACAGCGCCTGCCCCGCGTCCCGCGCCCCCCGTTCCAGCGAATCGAACCCGGGCGGCCCCTTGAAGCGGACCTCCAGGTTGCGGCCGTTGACCGAGCGCGCCTCGACAGCCCATGTCCAGATCTGCAGGCCGCCCTCCGCCCGGGCGAAACCGGTCATTCCGGACAGGGCCATCAGTTCTCCGCTTCCGCGCCCTTGTGCTCGGCGCTCTTCTGCTGTTCGACGCCCCGCCAGCGCAGGACGTTGCGATTGTGCTCTTCCAGGGTCGAGGAGAACACATGCCCGCCGGTGCCGTCGGCGACGAAGAAGATCTCGTCGGTGTCGGGCGGATCCAGCACCGCCGCCAGTGAGGCGCGTCCCGGATTGGCGATCGGCGTCGGCGGCAGGCCGTCGATCTGATAGGTGCTGTAGGGATTGGGCCGCTCCAGCTCCGAGCGCCGGATGCCGCGTCCCAGCGGCCGGCCCTTGGTCAGGCCGTAGATGATGGTCGGATCGCTCTCCAGCCGCATGCCCCGGTTCAGCCGGTTGATGAACACCGCCGCCACCCGGGGGCGTTCCGAAGCCAGGCCGGTTTCCTTCTCGACGATCGAGGCCAGAATCACCGCCTCCTCCGGCGTGCGGATCGGCAGGCCTCCCTTGCGCTTCTCCCACAGGGTGGCCAGCAGCCGGTCGCGGTCGTCCATCATCCGCTGCAGGACCGCCGCCCGCTCCTCGCCGCGCTCGTAGTCATAGGTCTCGGGCAGGATCGAGCCTTCCGGCGGCGTCGCCACCTCGCCGGTCAGGGCGTCCTGCTTCATCAGGAGCTCGACGACCATCTCCGAGGTCCAGCCCTCCGGAATGGTCACCTGGTGGCGAACCACCTTGCCCTTGCGAATGTCGTTCAGCACCCGGCTCATCGGCGCCTTGCTGGGGAATTCGTATTCCCCGGCCTTCAGTTCCCGGGCCGCCCCGGTGATCTGCGCCGCGGCCAGGAACACCGGCGCCGAGCGCACGATCCCGGCCTTCTCCAGCGCCGAGGCGATCTCGTTGAGCCCCGATCCGCGCCGCAGCACCACGACGTGGGTCTTGCCGTCCTTGGCCGCCAGGCCAGGGCCCTGATAGGTCCACAGAGCCCAGGCGGCGACCAGCGCCAGCACCATGGCCAGGGTCAGCAGCGCGCTGAAACCCATGATCATCAGTCGGCGCAGCGCCGACAGCCCCCCCGGGCGTTCCCCCTTGCTCATCGGCGGCCGCTCACGGAGCCCGGCGGAAGATGACCGCCGCATTGGTGCCGCCAAAGCCGAAGCTGTTGGACATGGCCACGTCGATCTTCATCGGCTTGGCGACATTGGGCACCAGGTCGAGCGGCGATTCCCGCTCCTGGTCCTTCAGATTGATCGTCGGCGGGGCGATGTTGTCGCGGATGGCCAGGATCGAGAAGATCGCCTCGATGGCCCCGGCCGCGCCCAGCAGGTGGCCCGTCATCGACTTGGTCGAGCTCATGGCCTTGCCCCGGGCGTCCTCGCCCAGCAGCCGCTCGACCGCGCCCAGTTCCAGATAGTCGGCCATCGTCGAGGTGCCGTGGGCGTTGACATAGTCGATATCGGCGGGGGTCAGGCCGGCGTCTTTCAACGCCGCCTTCATGGCCCGGAAGCCGCCGTCGCCATCCTCCGCCGGGGCGGTGATGTGATAGGCGTCGCCCGACAGGCCATAGCCGACCACCTCGGCGTAGATCTTGGCCCCGCGCGCCTTGGCGTGCTCGTATTCTTCCAGGATCACCATTCCGGCGCCCTCGCCCATGACAAAGCCGGCCCGGTCGCGGTCATAGGGACGCGAGGCCTCGGTCGGACGGTCGTTGAAGTCGGTGGCCATGGCCCGGCAGGCCACGAAGCCGGCCACGCCAATGGGGCAGATCGAGGCTTCCGCCCCGCCGGCCAGCATCACATCGGCGTCGCCGTACTTGATCAGGCGGCAGGCGTCGCCGATGGCGTGGGCGCCGGTGGCGCAGGCGGTGACCACCGCATGGTTGGGGCCCTTGAACCCGTAGCGGATCGACACCTGGCCGGAGACCAGGTTGATCAGGGCCGAGGGGATGAAGAAGGGGCTGACCCGGCGCGGACCCTTGTCGCGCATTTCCAGGGCGGTTTTCTCGATGGTCGCCAGACCGCCGATGCCCGAGCCGATGATGACGCCGGTGCGCTCCTTGTCCTCGTCGCTTTCCGGGACCCAGCCCGAATCGCGCACGGCCTCGTCGGCGGCGGCCATGCCATAGAGGATGAAGTCGTCGACCTTGCGCTGATCTTTGGGCGCCATGGTGCCGTTGGGATCAAAGCTGCCCGGCACATCCGGTCCGCCGCCGCCCCGGCCGTCGACGCGCGGCACCTCGAAGGCGATCTCGCAGCCGAAGCCTTCGGGATCAAAGGTGGAAATCCGGCCCGCGCCGGACTTGCCGGCCTTGATGGCTTCCCAGCTGGTTTCGACACCCTGCCCCAGGGGGGTCAGAAGGCCGAGGCCCGTGACGACAACGCGACGCATGCAGTCAAACTCCTTGCCTTGAGCGCGGAGGGCGAAAGCGAGCAAGGCTCCGCCGCCCCGACGTCGTTAGCACCTTGAACCAAACCCCCGGCTCGAAACGAAGACCGCCGCGCGCATCAGGTTAAAGCCCATGCGGCGCGGCGGCCAAACGTTACGGATACAGGAAGGACGGAATCAGCCGCCCGTCTTCTCCGAGATGAACTTCACGGCGTCGCCAACCGTCTGGATGTGCTCGGCGGCGTCGTCCGGAATTTCAATGTCGAATTCTTCTTCGAAAGCCATGACCAGCTCGACGTTGTCGAGGCTGTCAGCGCCAAGATCGTCGATGAAGCTGGCCTTTTCGGTGACCTTCTCGGGATCGGCATCAAGATGCTCGATCACGATCTTACGCACACGCTCGAGAATGTCGGACATTCTTTATGGTCCCTCTTGGTCTTAAATCCTCCGCGCCAACGTCTGGCGGCGGAATTCGGGTGTCTCGCTAGCAGGTTTCTTTCGGCCTTGCCAGCATCAGAACAGCGGGGGTTCCCGCTAATAATCGCGTGATCAGATCATCGCCATGCCGCCGTTGACGTGCAATGTCTGGCCGGTGACATAGGCCGCCTCCTCACTGGCGAGGTAGACGCAGGCGGCGGCGACGTCCGCGCCGGACCCCAGACGTCCGGCCGGAATGCGCCCGGTCATGGCCGCCTTCTGGGCTTCGTTCAGGGCGTCCGTCATCGGGCTTTCGATGAATCCGGGGGCGACGCAGTTGACCGTCACGTTGCGGCTGGCGACTTCCTGGGCCAGCGCCTTGGAGAAGCCGATCATGCCGGCCTTGGAGGCCGCATAGTTGGTCTGTCCGCCGTTGCCGATGACGCCGACGATCGAGGTGATGCCGATGATCCGGCCGGAGCGGCGCTTCATCATGCCCTTCAGCGCCGAGCGCGACAGCCGGAAGTAGGATTCCAGATTCACGCGAATCACCTGCTCCCAATCCTCGTCCTTCATCCGCAGCAGCAGTCCGTCGCGGGTAATGCCGGCGTTGGCGACCAGGATATCCAGGGGATTGCCGGCGGCCTCTTCCGCGGCGGCGACCAGGCCATCGACGCTGTCGGGCTCCGACAGGTTGGCGGCGGCCACCGAAACCCGCTCACCGAACTGCGCCGCCATGTCGTTCAGCACCCCCTCGCGGGTCCCCGACAGCACCACATGGGCGCCGGCGGCGTGAAGGGCCTTGGCGATCTCGCCGCCAATGCCGCCGGTCGCGCCGGTAACGAGGGCGGTCTTGCCGGTGAGGTCAAACATGAGGGGGGTTCCTGTGTTTCCGCGCCCGAATCCCTGAACGCGCCATCTGTGATTTTGGCTCTACTTAATGCTTTTGCGCTCCGCCGCCCACACCCCCAACCCCGTCATCTTGGGCCTTGTGCCCAGGACCCATCGATCCGCTTGCACGAACCGTGGGGTGGAGCCGCCGCCGCGCCTTCATGGCGGCGGTTCGCGGCGACGCAGAACCCGCTGTGATTTTGGCTCGACTTGATGCTTTTGCGCTCCACCGCCCACACCCCGTCATCCTGGGCCCTGTGCCCAGGATCCCTCGATCCGCTAGCACGACCCGTGGGGTGTAGCCGCCGCCGCGCCTTCATGGCGGAGGTTCGCGGCGGCCGAACAATGGGTCCTGGGCACAGGGCCCAGGATGACGATCGCGAGGGCCTAAAGCGACTTCGCAAACCCTTCCAGGTCGGCGGGCGTGTTCAGCGGCGTCGCCGTGGCGTCGGGGCAGGAGCGCTTGATCATGCCCGACAGCACCTTGCCGGCGCCGGCCTCGGCGAAGCGGGTCACCCCGCCCTCCCCGGCCATCCAGTCCATGGTCTCGCGCCAGCGCACCCGGCCGGTGACCTGCTCGACCAGCTGGGCGCGGATGGTCTCGGGATCATGCACCGGGCGGGCGGTGACGTTGGCCACCAGCGGCGCCTTGGGCGCCAGCAGGGTGGTCGTCGCCAGGGCGGCCGCCATCTCGTCGGCCGCCGGCTGCATCAGCGGGCAGTGGAAGGGGGCGGAGACATTGAGGCGGATCGCGCGGGCGCCCAGTTCCTCGGCCTTCTCAATGGCCCGGTCGACGGCCGCCTTGGCCCCGGAGATCACCACATTGCCCATGTTGTTGTCGTTGGCCACGACACAGACCCCGACCTCGGCGCCGGCCGCGGCGGCGGCCTCGGCCAGGGCGACATCGGTCTGCTTGCCGATCAGCGAGGCCATCGCCCCGGCGCCCACCGGAACCGCCCGCTGCATGGCCTGGCCCCGCAGCTTCAGCAGTCGCGCCGCGTCGCTCAGCGACAGCGATCCCGCCGCCGCCAGGGCGCTGTATTCACCCAGGCTGTGGCCGGCCACGAAGGCGGCGCGGTCCATGCCGATCCCGAATTCCTTCTCCAGGGTGCGGGTCACCGCCAGGCTCACCGCCATCAGCGCCGGCTGGGCGTTCTCGGTCAGGGTCAGGACGTCTTCAGGCCCCTCGCGCATCAGCTTGCTGAGGTTCTGGCCCAGCGCCTCGTCGACCTCCTGGAACACCTCGCGGGCGGCGGCGAAGGCTTCGGCGAGGTCGGCGCCCATGCCGACGGCCTGGCTGCCCTGACCGGGGAAAACAAAGGCGAGAGTCATGGAAAGGCTCCGGTAGACGCTGGATTCTGGCGGGCAGCGATAGGCGAAAGGGCTCCGGGCGACAAGGGCGAGCGCCCGGCCGCGATCCCGACCCGGCCGCGTCCACCGCCCTTCGGCGCCGCAATCTTCCCCCCAAACGGGCTGTGCGGCCATTCCGCCGACGTGCCAGTCTCGCCGCCCTGTCACCCTGACCGCCAGCATCCGGACTCGCTTCAAATGTCGCCTGCCAAACTGACCCTCGTCCTGACCGCCGGCCTGATCGCCGGCGCCGCCCCGCTGTGCGCCCTGGCCGCGACCCCGCCGCCGGCGATCGGGGCGGCGGTGCGCGAAGAGGTGGTCGCCGCCGCCATCGAGGGGTTGACCCCGGAAGAGGCCAATGACCCGTCCGTCGTGCCGCCTTTCATGAAGAAGGCCCCGTCGGCGATGTTCCGCAAGGTCGACCTCAATGGCGACAAGCTCGCCGACTGGGCGGTCGACTTCACCGAGGCGCCCAACGCCTCCTACTTCTGCGGCACCGGCGGCTGCCGCCACGAACTCTTCGTCGGCAAGCCCGACGGCACATGGAAGCAGGTTTTTGCCCGGACGTCTGGCGACCTGAAGATCACCGGTCCAAAGTCCGCCCGGGGCGTTGAGGTCAACTATCACGGCTCGGTCTGCGACAGCTTCGGCGCCGACGAGTGCCTGCGGGCCTATCGCTGGGACGCCGGCGTCGACGGCTATGTCGAGGTTCCCAACAGCAAGGGCCTGGCCATGCTGGTCGGCGGCTCCCTGTCGGCGATGGATCCCGCGCTGTCCGAAACGCCGCCGATCGTGCAACAGGCCTTCGCCGAGAAGCAGAAGGCCTGCCGCGCCGCCGGGGGCGACTATGCCGAGGCCGACGCCCCGATCCAGCAGATCCCCGACATCAACGGCGACGGCGTCCGCGACTGGGTCGTCGGCAGCTACTACGACCTTTGCCTCTTCGAGAACGAGGCCCCTGAAAACGCGCCGCAGCCCTCGCTCAAGGTCTTCGCCTCACAGCCGGATGGCGGCTGGGTCCTGGCCCTGGACCGCAAGTCCGTCGCCTGGGACCTCGATATCTCGACCGCGCCGGCGCGGATCCTTCTGGTCGACAAGAGCGATGACAATGATTGCGGCTACGGCGGCAAGCCCTGTCCGCGCGAGCCCCTGGCCTGGGACCAGGCCAGCCAGTCCCTGAAGCCCTGACCGCCTCCGAATATGTCCAGACATATTCCCCGGTCATTCCGCGGGCCTGACGCCGTCGCCGCCCTGCCGTAGGTCGGCGCGGCGACGTCCCGGCCTGCATCCGGCGACGCCCGGCCCACGCCGGACCTACGCCGCGACCCACGCCGCCTGACGGTCGCCCTACAGGTTGCGCCCTGAATTCATTGACTATTCCGCATGTCCCGGATGCACCGGGGCGGCAATCCGGCTATAATGGTGGGCCGCTTCGCTTGTCGCGCCCTTGCCACAGCCCGCGCCGGCGCTAGCTTCCAACGCCTGACCGGAGCCCCGCCATGAACCGTCGCCTGCTGATTTCCGCCATCGCCGCCGTCTCCATCGCCGCTATCGGCCTCCCCGCCCTCGCCGCGCTGAAGGTCGGAACCAAAGTCGCCGACTTCACCCTGCCCAGCTTCAAGGCCGGCGAGCCGATGACCTACAGCCTGGCTGAGGCCCGCAAGAAGGGCCCGGTGGTGGTCTATTTCTTCCCGGCGGCCTTCACCGGCGGCTGCGACCTTGAGGCCCATCTGTTCGCCGAGGCCGCCGACGACTACGCCGCCGCCGGCGCCAGCATCATTGGCGTCACCGCCGGCTCCATCGAGCGGCTGAAGGAATTTTCGGCCGACAACGAGCGCTGCTCGGGGAAATTCCCGGTCGCCGCCGACAAGGACGCCAGGATCGCCAAGGCCTGGGACAGCAAGCTGCCCGTCGGCATCTCCAGCCGCACCAGCTATGTCATCGCCCCGGACGGCAAGGTGCTCTACGTCCACAGCGACATGAACCCCCGCCAGCACGTCGAACTGACCCTGGAGGCCGTCCGCAAGTGGAAGGCCCAGCACTAGGGCCTTACGCCCGGTCCCTCAGGACTCCATCTTCTTGATCTTCTCGCGGAGCTCATCGCTGCAGGTTGTCTTGCTGCAGTAGCGTTCCATGGCGTCTTCCAGAATCCGGGGAAGCAGCTTGATCATCACCTCGGTGGTGGGAGCGGTCATCTGCGCCGCCTTGGCCGTGGAGGATCGGCCTAGCGGGCTTTCGTAGAAGGCGACCATCGCCTCCAGTTCCTCCTCGGTGAAGATGCCCGCAACGATCGGCACCAGGGCGTCGATATACTCCGGCATGGCGGCGACGAAGGCCTCGTTGATCGAAGCGCGCATGGTCGCGGAATCGGTGCCGTCTTCGGCGTCTTCACCCAGAGCCATCACGGGATCGATGCCTTCGAGCACGTCCCGCACCGTGTCAGTCATTCTGATCGCGTCAAAATAGCGACGCGCAAGTTCGAGCGAGCGTGGAGAAGGCGCTGGCTTGGCCGCTTCCGCAGCGGGCGCGTTTTTTGCCGCCGGCGCCGCCTGGACTGTCCCCAGTCCGCTGGTGAACAACAGGCTCATCGCCACGCCAGTCGACAGGATCACTCTACGCATCTGTATTTCCCCCAAGGCTGCAAGCCCGCAAACGACTGCCTCATCGGTTGCACGACAGCGGCGCTGTCGCAATCGGAAAAGCCGCCGCGCCCGGCCCGGGAGTCGGACCGGTCAAAACCCCCGCACCGCTTGCATTTCCCCTGCTTCGCCTGTATTAGCGCGCCCTCTCTCAGGGAGGCGGTCCTGCGCGGACCTTTTGAATGGCGGGGGGTTCTCCCCTTCCGACGCGCTGGATCCATCGGACACTTCGGGCTTCCGCCGGACTGTTCGCCGCCTTCCACATCGGAAGAAGGAAAACATGGCGCTTTACGAGCACGTGGTCATTGCGCGGCAGGATATCAGCCCGCAACAGGCCGAACAGATGAACGAGGACATGAAGGCCCTCATCGAAGGTCAGGGCGGTCACATCGCCAAGATCGAATACTGGGGCCTCCGCAACCTCACCTTCCGCATCAAGAAGAACCGCAAGGGTCACTACTCCCTGCTGGCCATCGACGCTCCGGCGCCGGCCGTCAAGGAAATGGAACGCCAGCTGTCTCTCAACGAAGACGTGCTGCGCTACATGACCATCCGCGTCGAGGAACTCGACCTGGAACTGTCCCCGGTTCTCGCCCGCCGCGACCGCGAGCGCGAGCGTCGTGACGACTTCGGCGGGGATCGCCCCGACCGTGGCGATCGCGGCGACCGCCCCGAGCGCACTGAACGTCCGGAACGCGCCGAGCGCACTTCGGGAGACGACGCATGACCGACACCACCACCACCCCTGAAGCCGGCGCTCCCGCCGCGGCCTCGGGCGGCGCTCGCCGTCCGTTCTTCCGCCGCCGCAAGGTGTGCCCGTTCTCCGGCGCCAACGCCCCGAAGATCGACTACAAGGATGTGAAGCTGCTGCAGCGTTACATCTCCGAGCGGGGCAAGATCGTCCCCAGCCGGATCACCGCCGTCTCGGCCAAGAAGCAGCGTGAGCTGGCCCGCGCGATCAAGCGCGCCCGCTTCCTCGCCCTGCTCCCCTACGTCGTGAAGTAAGGGGAACAGACCGATGAAAGTTATCCTGCTCGAACGAGTCGAAGGCTGGGGAGCCCTCGGCGATGTGGTCCAGGTGAAGGACGGCTTCGCCCGTAACTTCCTCCTGCCCCGCGCCAAGGCCCTGCGCGCCACCGCCTCCAACATCAAGGTCTTCGAAGGCCAGCGCGCCGACATCGAAGCCCGCAACGCCAAGACCCGTGAAGCCGCGGGCCAGGCGGGCGAGAAGCTCGACGGCACGTCCTACGTCCTGATCCGTCAGGCCGGGGAAAGCGGTCAGCTGTACGGCTCGGTCTCCGGCCGTGACGTCGCCGACATGGTCAACGCCGGCGGCGGCAAGATCGATCGCGCCATGGTCGTCCTCGACAAGCCGATCAAGACCCTGGGCGTTCACCCGGTGAAGGTGAAGCTGCATGCTGAAGTGACCGTCACGGTCAACATCAACATCGCCCGCAGCCAAGACGAAGCCGAGCGCCAGGCGCGCGGTGAGGACGTCATCGCCAGCCGCTTCGAGGAAGAGGCTCGCCTCGACGCCGAAGCGGCCGCCGACCTGGTTGAAGGCGGCGCCGGCCAACAGGAACGGTTCGGCGACGACGACGCCTGATCCGCCTGTCTGACGGCAAACGACAAGACGGCGCGGAGAGCGATCTCCGCGCCGTTTTTCGTCCGTTCACGTTCTGAAACAGGACGGTCCCGGACATCCACAGGCGCGCCCGACTTGTCCCCGTTCATCACGGCCTCCTGAGGCCACAGACGGGACGCGTTAAGGTATCGGTAATCCATGGCCATCGTTCCAGCACTTGATCTGCGCCCGGTTCACTCTGACCCCGCGCCCCAGCACCTGCCCTCCAACATCGAGGCGGAACAGGCCCTGCTGGGCTGCCTGCTGTATGACAACGCCGCCTACGAGCGCCTCAGCGACCGCCTGACCGGCAGCCACTTCTACGAGCCGTTCCATCAGCGGCTGTTCGGCGCCATGGAGCTGCACATCCGCAAGGGCCAGCTGGCCGAGCCGATCCTGCTGGCCGACGAGTTCCGCAACGATCCCGCCTTTCAGGAACTGGGCGGGCTGCGCTATCTCGCCGACCTCGTCGACCGCGCCCCGCCGGCCGCCAACGCCCCCGACTACGCCCGGGTGGTCTATGAACTGGCCGTTCGCCGCGAGCTGATCCGCATCGGCGGCGAGATCGCGGCCGATGCGTCCTCGCCCGACGCCGAACGGGACTCCCGCGACCAGATCGAGGTCGCCGAACAGAAGCTCTACAACATCGCCGAGAGCGGCACGGCCTCGACCGGTTTCATCGGCTTCGCCGACGCCCTGCGCGGCGCCGTCGAGATGGCCGCCGAGGCCTACAGCCGCGACGGCGGCCTGGCCGGCATCTCGACCGGCCTCGTTGACCTCGACCAGAAGATGGGCGGCCTGCATCCCTCCGACCTTCTGATCCTCGCCGGCCGCCCGTCGATGGGCAAGACGGCGCTGGCCACCAACATCGCCTTCAGC
Organism: Caulobacter sp.; assembly: GCA_016125585.1. GTDB lineage: Bacteria > Pseudomonadota > Alphaproteobacteria > Caulobacterales > Caulobacteraceae > Caulobacter. Next base: position 290,917 of record WGLL01000011.1, on the reverse strand, counting down.
GTGGCCAAGGCCTACGCCTGGGAGCCGCAGCCGGACGGCAGCAAGAAGACCGTCAGCGGCGGCGTGGTCGCCTTCTTCTCCCTCGAAATGAGCGCCGAGCAGCTGGCCCTGCGTCTGCTGGCCGACGCCTCGGGCGTCTCCGGCGACCGCCTCCGCAAGGGCGAGATCGACGCCTCGGAATTCGGCCGGGTGCGCGACGCCGCCCTCGAGATCCAGGAAGCCCCCCTCTACATCGACGCCACCGGCGGCCTGTCGATCGCCAAGCTGGTGGCCCGCGCCCGCCGCCTGAAGCGGTCGGTCGGCCTCGACCTGATCGTCGTCGACTACCTGCAGCTGATCACCGGCGGCGAGGGCAAGAGCGACAACCGCGTGCAGGAAGTCAGCATGATCACCCAGGGACTCAAGGCCCTGGCCAAGGAACTCAGCGTGCCCGTCCTCGCCCTGTCGCAGCTGTCCCGCCAGGTGGAGAACCGCGAGGACAAGCGGCCGCAGCTGTCCGACCTGCGGGAGTCCGGCTCGATCGAGCAGGACGCCGACATGGTCATGTTCGTCTATCGCGAAAGCTACTACCTGGGCCGCGCGGAGCCCGACACCGCCGACCAGGCCAAGCATATGGACTGGCAGGAGAAGATGGACCGCGTCGCCGGCCAGGCCGAGGTCATCATCGGCAAGCAGCGCCACGGTCCCATCGGCACCGTGCGCCTGCACTTCAACGAGGACCTGACCAAGTTCGGTAACCTGGCGCGCGAGGGCCGCTTCGAGGTCCGCTAGATCAGCTTGCTGACGGTCTGTCCGGCGGCGAGCCGATCCGCAGGTTTTCAAGCGCCGAGCCGTCTCCAAGATCGGAAACGGCGATGACGCTCAGGCTGCCGTCGGTCTCCAGCACCACGGCGGCGATCCGGGACAGGTCGCCCTGCCCGGCCCCGCGCACGGCGGACAGGATTTCCTTGCGGGTGATCCGCTCGGACCGCATGGCGTCCTCGCGAAAGGCGCCGTCGACCAGCACCGCCCGCGGCGCGGACTTGCCGAGGTCAGCGACGCTGGACCAGCGCTTCGACCCCCAGGCCACCACAAACTGCAGGCCAACCAGCAGGAGAAAGGCCAGTACGCCCTCCGACAGGGCGATATCTTTCGACAGCAGAACGGTCGCGAAGGTGGAGCCCAGCGCGACCGTCACCACAAGGTCGAAGGCGTTCAGCTTGGCCAGGGTCCGCTTGCCGCTGATCCGCAACACGACGACCAGGGCGAGATAGGCCGGAATCCCGACCACCACGACCCTGCCCAGAGAGGCAAGGCTGTCGAAGAAGACTCCGGTCATCGTTCAGGCCGCAGGGCGGGCCGGGGTCACGCCCGGCCCAGGTTGGCGCCGGGCGAGCCGCCGCTGCCGGCCTCGCCGATGGGTCCGGACGAGGGCTCGCCCAGATCGGCGACCGCGCCCTTGAGGCTGTCGATCTTGGCGTTGTCGAGCCCGTCAACCCGCTCCAGCTCCGACCAGCTGCGATAGGGCCGGCCGGCGACGATGGCGGCGGCGATCTCCGACGTCACCCCGTCCAGACGGGTCAGGTCCTCGGCGGTCGACTGGTTCAGATAGAGGGGCTTGCGGTCGTCAGTCATGGCTGTGCTCCGGCGTCCAGGGTGTTGGGGATGGGTCCCTAGGGAAGCGCCGGGGCGGACTTCCGTTCCCCTGTCTCCAGGTTTGGCCGCCGAAGCAGAGGTCTCACAGGGCGTCGGGCGCCGCCTCCTCGTCGGCGGTCCCGTCGCCGGTCGCCGGGGCCGAGGCGCCGCTGATCAGACCGGTCACCGCCGACATCAGGGCCTGCCGCGCCTTCAGGGGCTGGCGCGTCGCCCCGATCAGCACGGCGACCGCGTAGACCCGGCCGTCCGGCGCGGTAACCAGGCCCACGTCGTTGTAGCCGGTCGCCAGGCTGCCCATCACCTGACCGGTGCCGGTCTTGTGGGCCATGCGCCAGCCCGGCGCCAGACCGGCCCGCATCCGGCCGGCGCCGGTCACGCTGCCGGCCATGGTGTCCAGCATCAGGGCCGTCGAGTCCGGCGACAGCAACGTCCCCCGATGCAGCCGCGCCAGGGCCCCGACAATTCCCAGGGCCGTCGCCCCGTCCGGCGGGTCGGCCAGATAGCCTTGCAGGGCCGCCTTGCGCTTCTCCTGCGGCAGGGCCTCGCGGTCCTCCCAGAAGGCGCGGCCGAACGAATACTCCGGCTTCCAGGTCAGCCCCGCGGCGGCGGTCTGCATGGTCCGCTCGCCCGGCCCGTAGCGGACCCCGTCCAGATTGCGCCCGACCACCGCCACCTCCACGGCGAAGGGCCCGCCCAGCCGTCGGACCAGGGCGTCGTTGGCCGCATTGTCGCTCTGTTGCAGGGCCCGTCGGATCAGGTCGTGCAGGGTGGTCGTATAGCCCGCCTCCCCGACCAGCTTGCGGATCGGCTGGTAGAAGATGCTCAGCTCGTCCTTGTGAATGGTCACCGTCTCGTCGAGCGACAGCTCGCCCCGGTCGGCGGCCGCCAGGATGGCCAGGGTGACCCACAGCTTGCTGACGCTCTGCTGCGGCATGGCCTTGTCGCCGTTGACGCTGACCGTCCAGTCGGCGTCGACCCGCTGGACGGCGATGGCGACGTCTCCAGGAAAGGCCTCGGCCAGCCGGCTCAGGCTCGCCTGCAGCCGCTCCTGCTCGGTCGCCGCATGGTAAGCCGTCCGCTCCACGGCGTGACGCGCGGGCGGCATCGCGCCCTGGGGCAGCGGCAGGGCCCATGCGCCGCAAAGGATCGGCGCCGCCAGCGCCAGTCGCCGGCTCCATCTGGATAGGGTTCTGCCCATGCGCGCATTTGAGCACCCCGTCCCCTGACCGACCACTGATCTCGCCAGGCGGGCGCGCGCAAACCTGCGTGATGCCGTCGCCGGGATCCTACTTCGAAGGCGCCGAGGCCGGCCTTTCCGGCGGCAGCGGCGGCGCGATCACGCCGACGTTCCAGTTCCACGGGATATGGCTCTCGCGGCGTCGGCGGACCACGGCCTCGTGAAGCGCGTAGCCATTGGGCGGCGCGGCGCGCATGCGCGGCGCATCCTCGAAAGCCATGTAGGCGCGATCGGCGCCAAAGGGACGCCAGGCGGGCTCGCCCGACGCCGTGGGAACTCCGTCCCGGGCAAAGCTCGCCCAATACTCCATCATCGCGTCGGACAGCCTCTGCTCCCCAGGCGTTCTGGGGATCGTCGGCCAGTAGCCCGGCGTCGAGGCGATGCCGCCGAACACGAATGGAATTTCCGAGGCGTGAAACGCCCGCAGGCCGGCCTTGTCGGCGGCCGGATAGCCATGGTCGAAGTAGTAGAGGTAGGACGGCGCGCCGATCGCGGCCTGCCTGGCCGCCAGCCGTTCGGCGCTCCAGCCGTACATGGCGTCCCGGGTGGTCGCCTGCATGCTGGCCGGAATGTCGTCGGCCGGATACTGCTCCAGGAAGGGCCCGGCGAGGTCCTGATAGCGCGCCCGGATCTCGGCCGTATAGGCGGTCGCGTCGGCCGGCGCCGGCGGCAGCAGGAAGCGCAGCGAGCGGATCTCGCCCTCATTGTAGCCGGCCAGAACAGGAACCCGGGCCTGCTCGCCCCGATCAAGGGTCTCGACGAGCTGCCGCGGCAGGACCTTTCCATCGACGGTCCCGAGCGGGAAGTAGCCGGCGGGCGCGGCGCCGCGAACCAGGGTTTCGGCGCTCAGGCCGCGGAGCGCCGCGACGTCGGTCGCCCCCAGTTTGCCCGCCAGCGCCTGACCAATGGTCTCGGCGTCAGGCCAGCCGGCGAAGCTGCTGTTTCGCAGGTCGGGCATGGTGATCACATAGGCGCTCTGGGCAATCGCCTTGTGGAACAGGCCCCGCGCCTCCGGCGAGGCGAGGAGGAAGGCGACGCTCAGCGCGCCCGCCGACTCGCCGGCGATGGTGACATTGTCCGGGTCGCCGCCGAACGCGGCGATGTTCCGCCGGACCCAGCGCAAGGCCTCGATCTGGTCCATCAGACCGTAGTTGCCGGAGATGCCCCTGGGCGATTCGGCGCTCAGACCCGGATGCGCCAGCCAGCCCAGCGCGCCCAGGCGATAGTTGATCGACACCACCACCACGCCGCGCCCGGCGAACCGGGCGCCGTCATACAAGGGCTCGCTGCCGGACCCGCTGACCAGCGACCCGCCGTGGATCCAGACCAGGACCGGCGCCTTGCGGGCCTTGGGCGGCGTCCAGATGTTGAGGTAGAGGCAGTCCTCGCTCACCGCCGCATGGTCATAGAAGGGCGATGGCGGTTGCATGCAGGCCGCGCCGAAGCGGGTCGCCTCCCGCACGCCCTGCCAGGGAACCGCAGGAACCGGCGGCCGCCAGCGCAGCGTGCCGACCGGCGGCTGGGCATAGGGAACGCCCCGGAAGACAAAAGCGCCCTCCTCCGTCTCGCCGCGCAGGACGCCGACTGGCGCCTGCACGACCGGCGGGGTGGCGGCGATCGCCAGACCCGCCCAGAAGACCGACAGAAGGGCGGCCAGCAGGCCGGATACGCGTCTCATCTCACACCGTCCCCTCTTCGGGCGCGCCGCCGGCCTCGCCCTTCCCGGCCCTGTCGGCGTTGCGCCGGGCCAGATCGGCGATGATCCGGCCGTGCCGCGCCCGGGTCAGATGATAACCCAGCAGGAACAGCGGCGCGATCAGGGCGAAGGCGGCCGGCAAGGGCCCGGAAATCAGCGCCAGCTTCTGCAGGACCTCGGTCGGGATGACATAGGCAGGGCCCCGGGCCGCGAGATCGGTGGGGAACCGGATCGCATCCAGCGCCAGGCCGGCGATCAGCCCGCCCAGGCCCGAGGCCGCCTTGTAGGCCAGGGTCAATCCGGAGAAGAACAGCCCCTCGCGGCGCACCCCGAACAGCCATTCATGCTCATCCGCCGTGTCGGCGAGCATCGACTGGAAGCCGATTCCGCCGATCATGATGGCGGTGCCGACCAGCAGGCCGTTGACGAAGAGCACGACCGCTGCGGCGCCGGGCGCCAGCGGAACCGGTCCGTAGAGCTGCAGGAGCGGCGGCCAGATCAGCAGCAGGCCGATGGCCAGAAAGGCGCCGATCGAGAGGGTGCGCTTTTCGATGTGGCGCAGGGCGAAGGCGCTGATCGGCGCGCCGAGCAGGGGTCCAAGGGTGGTGCTCAGCAGGATCATCTGGATGGCGCCGGTGTCCAGGTTCCAGAAATACCGGCTGGCGTGGAGGGCCAGGGAGACATGGGCCGAATAGGCCAGGAAGTAGGTCAGGACGGTCGCGAACAGCACAAGGAACGAGCGGTTGCGGGACAGCTCGGCCAGTTCGCGGATGAACCCTGTCAGAAACCGCCCGCCGCCCTGTTCCGGACCATGAAGCCGCGGCAGCGCGCGGCGCACGGCGCCGATGGCGATCACCCCGGCGACCAACATGACGGCGGCGCAGGTCCAGGCGAAGGGGACGTAGTTGCGCCGGTCCAGCAAGCCGTCAGCGCCGGACATGAAAACGCCCAGGCCCAGCACCACTCCGCAGAGAATGCCGATGTTCTGGAAGGTCAGCCGGAACGAGACAATGCTCGCCCGCTCCCGATGCGCGTCGGTGACTTCCGCCCCGACGGCGGTGAGCGGCAGGACGAAGAAGGACAGGGACAGGCGCAGGATCACGAGGCAGGCGGTGGCGTAGAGGAACAGACCCGCGCCTTCCAGCGCGTCAGGGATCGAGAACAGCAGACCAAAACCGAGGGCGAACGGCGCGACGCTGCAGATCATGAACGGCAGGCGGCGGCCGAGCCGTGATCTGAGGCGGTCGCTAGCCAGGCCGATCGCCGGATCGGCGACGGCGTCGACCAGCAGGGCGATCAGCTTGGCCATTCCGGCCTCGGCGCCGGACATCCCGCAGACGGCGGTCAGATAGAACAGCAGGAAGAACCCCAGGCCCGCCCCGGCGACGCCATCGGCCAGGGCCCCGACCCCGTACTGCGCCTTGAAGCGGCGGCTGAGCGGCGCGGCGCGGGCGGCCTTGGCCGCCGCCTCGGCGCCGGCGACCACGGCCGGATGAGGGGCGGCGCGGGTCACGCGCCGACACGCCTGTCCGGTTGCGCCGAGCGGGGCGCCAGGGCTTCGTAGATTCCGCGCTGATAGACCGGCAGGGCGGCGCGTCCGGCGGCCCCGCGACCGGTGGCGATGGTCGAGCCGGCGTTCGCCGAGACCGGCACCTGGTGCTGGATCATGTAGATCATGACCAGATCATTGACCGGGTCGGCCTGCCACCAGGTCCCGAAGATCCCCGGCCATGTAACCGAGCCCGCTGCGCCGACGGCGTAGGGGTTATCCTTGAGGTCCTCGGCGATGGAGAGGCCGAGGCCAAAGCCGGACTTGCGCCACAGCGGCATGCCCGCGAACGGATACTGTCGTTGGGTCTCCGTCAGCCGGTTGGTCCACATGAGACGGACGGTCTCGGGCCTCAGCAGCCGGACGCCGTTCACGGCCCCGCCCTCCAGCAGCATCCGGGCGAAGCGATGATAATCGGGCGCCGACGAGATCAGACCGCCGCCGCCCGGCGTATAGGCCGGCGGCGCGTCATACATCTCCAGTTCGACCTTCGCGGGACCGCCGGTCGCCTCGTCATGGCGATAGAGGCTCGCCAGCCGGGAACGCTTGTCCTTCGGCAGCCAGAAGTCCGTGTCGGTCATGCCCAGCGGGTCGAAAATGCGCTCCTGCAGCACCTGGCGAAACGGCTTTCCCTCGATGCGTCCGATCAGGAAACCCAGCACGTCGGTCGAATGGCCGTAGTGAAAGCGATCCCCCGGTTGATGGGCGAGCGGCAGCGTCCCAAGGGCGGCGAGCCAGGCGTCGACGCTCATCCGGTTCATGCCCGGATCGCCGAGAGTCTCTTCATAGGCCTGTTTGAGCGGGCCTTCGGAAAACGGCGCATAGGCGATGCCGGAGCGGTGAGTCAGGAGGTCCTCGACGGTGATTTCCCGCCGGGCCGGCTCGGTGTCATCCAGCGGTCCGGCCGAATTCCGCAACACCCTGAGACCGGCCAGTTCCGGAACCCAGCTCGATATCGGGTCCGTCAGGGCGATCCGTCCCTCCTCGACCAGCATCAGGGCCGCCACGGACGTGATCGGCTTGCTCATCGAGGCGATGCGGAACAGCGTATCGGGCGCCATGGCCGACTTCGACTCGATGTCGCTCAGACCGATCGCCTCCGACTGGACGACCTCGCCGCGAACCGAGGTCAGGGTCACCACCCCGGCCAGCTCGCCGCGATCGACAAAGGCCGCGAGATCGGCCCGCAGGCGGGAGAGCCTCCCCGGTTCAAGACCGGGCGGGCGGCGGAAGACATCTTGGATCATGGAACTGGACGCTTCCGCCGTTGACTTGCCGTGGCTCACTCAGAAGGCCTTGCGCAGGCTCACCGCGACAGTGCGACCGATCGGGTTGTAGGCGCCGCCGATACCGTCCGAGGCGGGGAAGAACGGCGGATCCTCGTCAAACAGATCGTTGATCTGCAGGGCGACCGTCCCGCCCTTCGTCCAGCCCTGATCCGGCAGCGCCCAGATCACTCTCAGGTCGACCGTCGTATAGGGGTCAGCCTTGTAGGACTGCAGGCCGGTCGGGGTGGTGAAGTTGTTGCGGACGCCATCGCGGTAGTTGACGAAGCCGACGACCGACAGGGCCCCGGCGTTGACGCCAAGCGTCCCCCGCGCCGTCCAGCGCGGGATTCCCAGCCGCAGGCTGTTGGACACCGGCGTGCCCGGTGAGAACTGGGTGTCGAAGTTGAGCACATAGTTGCCGGCCAGGTCGGCGAACACCGCGCCAAACCCGGTGGGCCACCGGTAGTTGATGTCGAAGTCGAGTCCGTCGGTCTTGCGGACGCCGAAGTTGTTGAGGCGCAGGTCCAGGACATTGCCGATCGCCGGCAGCGGAGCCGGCAGGTTGACCGGCGTGCCGAGGGCCAGCAGGCTGCTGAGCTGCGCCGGTGTCGGGTTGCGATAGACCAGCGGGGCGAAGGTCGGGTCGGTGAAGACATAGGGCACCGCCGGGGTGCCGATCACCTCGGTATAGTCGATGTTGTAATAGGTCAGGCTGACCCGCAGGTCGGGCAGGAACACCGGATTGACGTCGACGCCGACCGAATAGGTGGTGGCCTCCTCGGGTTGCAGGTCCCGATTGCCGCCCAGCAGATAGACGGTATTGACCTGGGCGGCGCCGCGCGTCGGGTCGTTGGCGTAGGTCGCCGCCTGGGCCGCGCTCAGATAGTAGGCCCCGACGGTCGCCCCGACCTGGCGAAGGCCCGGCGCCCTGAAGGAGGTGCCGTAGGAGGCGCGCACAGCGACGCCCTCGGCCGGCTCCCAATTGAGGCCGATCTTCGGATTGCTGGTCGATCCGAAGTCGCTGTAGTCGTCGTAGCGCCCCGAGATCGACAGCGACAGGCTCCGGGCCATCGGCAAGGCGTTGCCCTCGCCGATGATCGGGATGAACAGCTCGCCGTAAACCGAGGTGATGTCCCGGTCGAGATCCTCCGGCACGGCGGAGGCGCCGACGAAGCCCCGCTGCTCGAAGGTCTCCCGCCGCAGTTCGCCGCCGACCGCGAAGCGCAGGGATCCCCCCGGCAGCTCGGCGATGGGGCCGTCCAGCTTGACCGCCCCCAGGCTGACGCGCTGCTTGATCCCCACATCGGTGGCGGAATCGAGAATGGCCGCCCGCACGGCCGGCGAGGTGCCGTTGCCAAACGGGTCCAGAGCCGTCGCCGTCGTCGGTCCCGCCGCCGCCGCGGCCAGGGCGGTGGCGTTGATCTGGGGAATGAAGGCGTCGTTGTCGGCCCAGTCGTACGAGCCGTAGACGGTCAGGTTCAGGTCGCGAGGGAGGGTGAAATCGACGCCGATCGAGGCGTTGCCCACCTTCCGGTCGTCGGTATTGGTGAAATGATCCGAGCCGACCAGATTGTCCGGCCGGAACAGCACATATTCATTGGTGGCGCCGGGCGGTCCCTGGAAGAAGGGATTGCTGTTGAACAGGAATACCGTCTGACCGGGAGGGGCGACGCGAAGCTCGTCCTTGCGGTCCGAGTACAGCATCTCGCCCCAGAGGGTCGCCGCCGCGCCCAGATCCTGACGACCCGAGAGGAACAGGCTGTGGGTCCGGGTGCGCGGAAACAGGTCGGCGACCGCGCCATTGTCGCAGTAGTTGAGGCCGGTAAAGCCCGGCGCGCCCTGCAGCACCGAATAGAAGGAGGTGTTGGCCAGCACGTTCGGCGCCGGACAGGAGGTCGAGCGCGTATCGATGCCGCCGTAGGGCCGGAAGTCCTGGAGGCGGTAGTCGCGGTCGCCGCCGGCGACATTGTCATTTTCGCTGTACTGATAGGCGGCCAGGATCGAGCCGCTGTCCCAGGTCCTGCCGATCAGCGCGCCGATGGACCCGGCCTGGTAATCGTCGCCGGCGCCGTAGCTGGCCGAGATCTCGAGGCCGGAGACCCGCTTGCGGGTAATGAAGTTCACCACCCCGGCGACCGCGTCGGAGCCGTAGATCGAGGAGGCGCCGTCGGCGACCACCTCGACCCGTTCCAGGGCCAGGCCCGGGATCAGGGGGAAGTCAGGATTGGTCTCGTTGGCCGCCGCGGCCACAAGGCGATGGCCGTTCATCAGCGGCAGGGTGGCGCTGGCCGGCAGGCCGCGCATGCCGGGGGCGAAGGAGCCAAACCCTCCGAGCGCCGGCTGGGGCGCGGTATTGAAACTGTTCAGCTGGGGAATGGTGGCCACCAGGTCTGGCGTGCTCACCGGGCCGATGATCTCGATGTCCTCGCGGGTCACGCTGATCAGGTTGGAACCGGTGGGCGGCACGCCCCGGATGCTGGACCCGGTGACGACCACCTCGTCCACTGTGGTCTCGCCGTCGCCCTTCGGCTGCCCCGATGGGGCTTCCTGGGCCCAGCCGGTCCCGGCCGAAACCGTCATGGCCGCGAGAATCGCCGTCCCCGACAGTGCAATCCGCCGCGTCGTCCTGCGAAGTTTCACCACGATACCCTCCCTTTATCGATTGCTTTCCACAGGGCTAACCCGAAGACAGGCGGCTCGTCAATTTCATTCATTTAGTGCTAAGTGTAATTTGTGCATTGCGGACGCCTCGCTTGACCCGTCAGGGTCGCCGCCTCATCGTTCCGCGTGATTTGTGGAGTGGGCGGCGGCATGCAGACGCGTCCGATCAGGAAAACCGGCGCAATGGCAGCAACACCGAAACCCAAGCGCCCGAACAAACGGGCCGAGCAGCGGGCCGCGACGCTCAAGCTTATCCTCGACACCAGCGAGGAACTGTTTGCCCAGCTTGGTTATTTCGGGGTGACGATCAAGGACGTCGCCGACCGCATGGGGGTCCACCCGGCCCTGATCCACTATTATTTCGACGGCAAGAAAGCGATGTTCGACGCGGTCTTCCAGCGGCGGGTGGAATACGCCGTCGAGGCCCGCACCGCCGGTTTGGACGCCTATGAGGCGGAGGTCGGCGATCATCCCACTCTGGAGGGGGCGCTGCGGGCCTATTACGACGGCGCCTTCGACGTCTATGTGACCGGGGACGAGGGCTGGCGCAATTTCGGCCGCATCTTCTCGCAGGTGAACAACGCCCCCGGCTACGGCGCCGAGAAGATGGATCTCTATTTCGATCCCCTGGTGCTGCGCCTTGTCGGCCTGCTGCAGAAGGCTCTGCCCGACGCCAGGGCGGAGGATCTGTTCTGGAGCTTCCAGTTCACCTCCGGCGCCTATTCGCTGATCCTCTCGCGAACCGGCCGTATCGACCGGCTGTCGAGCAACCTCTGCGCCTCGGACGATTTCGCCGCCGTGCGCGACCGCTTCGTCACCTTCATGGCGGCCGGTTTCGAGGCGCTCTACAAAAGAAACAAGCCCGGGGCGACCTGAGACCCGCCTCTCAGGAGGCCTGGGCCAGTCTGGCCTCGCGCAGGGCCGCCCGCCGCACCTTGCCGGCCTCGTCCCGCAGCGGCTCACCGGTAAATTCGACAGTCCTCGGCAGCTTGTAGCGCGCCAGCCGATCGGCGACGAAGGCGATCAGCGCCGCCTCGTTCAGGGCCTCGCCGTCGACCGGCTGGACGATGGCGTGGACGCGGGCGCCCCACTCTTCGTCCGGCAATCCGATCACGGCGCTGGTCCGGACCGACGGATGGGCCTCGATGGCCGCCTCGACCTCGGCGGGGTAGATGTTGGCCCCGCCGGAGATGATCAGGTCGTTGCGCCGATCGGACAGATACAGATAGCCCTCGGCGTCGACCGAGCCCAGGTCGCCGGGCGTCTCCCAGTCGCCGATCCGCTTGGCCGTGCTGCCGAGATAGCGGTAGGTGGACCCCGCGCCGCCGCGCGGCCGGAAATAGACCTCCCCGACCTCTCCGATCGGGCGCTCCTGACCGGCGTCATCAAGAATCTTCAGCTCGTAGCCCTCGCGGACCCGACCGACCGACCCGCGGTGCGCCAGCCAGTCGGTCCCGGAATTCATCGTCGAGCCGATGCCCTCCGTCGTGCCGTAATATTCCCAGACCCGCTCGCCGCCCAGCCAGCCGATCCAGGCCTCCTTGAGCCAGGCGGGACAGGGCGCGGCCATGTGCAGCATCATGCGAAGGCTTGGCAGGTTGAACGGCGCCAGGACCTCCGGACCGAGACGCCAGATGCGATGCATCATCGTCGGCACCATGGTCACCCAGTTCACCCCATGGGCCTCGATCAGCTCCAGCGCGCGGCGGGCGTCGAACCTGCCCATCTCCACGATGGTCGCTCCGACGAACAGGCCCATGGTGATGCAGTGGAACGGGGCGTTGTGATACAGCGGCCCGGGATTGAGGATCACGTCCCCCGGCCTCTGGCCCAGGAATCCCTCTGTCGGGTCCCAGCGCCCCGGCATGGCGTCGAGGATCACCTTCGGCCGACCGGTCGACCCGCCGCTGGTCATGGCCTTCCAGTTGGGCGAGACGGTCTCCGGCAGCGGATCGGCCGAAAACTGATCGCAGCCGTCGTCATTGCCAGGCAGGGCCGCCACGCCGGACGCGGGCGGGACGCCGATGAACAGTTTCGGGCGAACAATTTCGAGGATCGCCTCCATTTCCGGACGGGCGAGCTTGGCGGCGACGATGTTCGGCACGGCCCCCAGCTTCCAGATCGCGAAAATGCTCTCATAGAAGTCCAGCCCGTTGGGCAGGGCGACGGTCACGAAGTCGCCCTGGCCAACGCCACGGGCGGCCATCATCCGGGCCCGCCGGTTCGAGCGCGCATCCAGGTCATCATAGCGGACCGGTGCACCATCGATGATCAGCGCCGCGCGGGACGGCGACCGCCGGGCGTGATGCGCCAGGATGGACCCGAGCGCGACTCCTGTTTCCGCCATGCCAAAGCACCCTTTCGGAACAATCCCCTGCCCGGCCGCCGATCCGCCAGCGCCGCCGGGTCACGATCCGGTTTCATTAACTTAGTGATAAATGAATTAAAAGGGGCCCGATGCGCCTCGCACGACGCGCCGGGCGCTCGCCGCGGCGGGCCGGTGGAATGTCCGGGTGGGAGAAGACTGGAGCGGCCGGGGGGAATCGAACCCCCGACATTCAGCTTGGGAAGCTGACGTTCTACCTCTGAACTACGGCCGCATCGCCGGAACTGTCCGCCGCCAAGCCCGGACCGGAGCGCTCGGGGTTGAGCAATCACGATGCCGGGGTCGGGGCCGTTCCGGAAGCGCTGTCCTTAGCCCGTGTTCCGGGCGCCCTCAAGATGCGATGTGAGCCTTGCGCCCCGACGTCCCGGCCCGGCGCTAGGCGGCGACCGACAGGGCATAGCGCCGGCAATGTTCGAGGTAGGCGCCTTCATGGGTCGAAACCAGCTCGACCACGCTGGCCCAGAGCCAGGACGGCGCGTCCAGACGGCCTGACCGGTTGTGGGCCAGTTCGTCCAGCCAGGCCGAGCGGACCTCCGCCGACATCTGCCGGGCGTGGGCGCTGCCCACCACGCCGGCCAGCGACCGGGCCACGGCCATCGCCTCCTCCTGGGTCAGCCGCTTGATCTCGACTTTCAGGTCCTGCGGCATCAGCTCCCGCACGACCACCGCCTTGTCCAGCAACCGGCTGGCGGCCATGCGGTCGCCAAGATTGGGCGACAGGGCCAGGGCGCCGGCGACGACGCGCTCGGCATTGTCGCGCGGCATCCGGGCGTCCGGATCCCGCGGCGCGGCGGCGGTCGCCGCATCCTTGATGTCCAGAAAGCAGATGTCCGGCTCCCGTCCGCCCTTCTGCTCAATGGCCAGCAGGACCGCATACCGAAGGCGGCCAAGCGAACTGCAGCCCTTCATCCAGTAGGCGACATCGAGCAGGCGGATGTCGGCGCCGGCCTTGCGGCCCTTCAGCCGCGTCGCCAGGTCACGGATCTGGTCGGTGGCGCACATGGCCTCGATCGCCCGCCGCTCGGAGCGACTCACGGCCCAGAACTTCTTGCCGATCGGGATGGACGGCGTGACGTGCTTGAGGCGATCGCGGGCCCGCTGCTTCCATGTCCGGCCGGCCGCCTGCTTGAGCACCTCGCCGATGACCGGCGGATGCGCCGCCGCCTCGTCCGGGTCCAGATGCAGCGCCGCCTCATAGCCCTCCATCAAGGCCTCGAGCATCCGCGCGGTGACCACGCCGGGCAGGTCCGAGCTCCGCGCCGCCGAGGCCAGCGACAGGCCAAGCCGGATCAGATCATGCGCCGGATTGCCGATCACGGTCTGGTCCAGGTCGCGGATCTGGATCTCGACCCCGCCCCGGGTGTCGGCCAACGGTCCGAGATTGCCCAGATGGCAGTCGCCGCAGATCCAGATGGGCGGCCCCTGCGGCAGCACCTTGTCGCTCTGTTCCAGCCAACTGTAGAACTTCAGGGTGTTGCCCCGCACATAGGCGTGCGCCGACCGCGCCATTTTCAGATTGCGAGCGCGCAGCAGGACGTCTCCACGCTGCGAGGGCCGGGGTGAGGTCAACATATAGTCCTTCAAGGGTTGTCCCGGCGACAATCGGACGCCCCGCCTCGCCAGTCCTGACCGGTAACGGTTTCCGCCGCCCCGCGTTCCGGGACGCCCCGCCCCGACCCCGGCGTTGACGCGGTCTCGCCGCGCGCGCACGATGGGTCAAACAGCTGTTGGGAGGATCGACGGATGGCCGACGGAGAGCACGGCGCCGAAGCGCGGGCCAAGTTTCACGCCATGACCGAGGGCACCGCCGAGGACTGGGGGATCATCGCCGCCGCCTCGGCCGAGTTCGGTCGCAAGCTGCCCGAGCGCATCATCGCCCACCTGAAGCTGCTGGAAGGCGACTGCGGCGGCTTCGTCGTCGACAGGCTGGAACACAGCCTGCAGACCGCCACCCGCGCCCATCAGGCCGGCAAGGACGAGGAATACGTCGTCTGCGCCCTGCTGCACGACATCGGCGACACCCTCGGCCCGCGCAATCACGCCGACGTCGCCGCCGCCATCGTCCAGCCCTTCGTCTCCGAAGCCAACCACTGGATGGTCGCCAACCACGCCATCTTCCAGGGCTACTACTTCTTCCATCACCTGGGTCTGGACCGCGACATGCGCGACCAGTATCGCGGCCATCCGCATTTCGAATACACGGCGCAGTTCTGCCACCTGTTCGACCAGGAAGCCTTCGACCCCAATTTCAAGTCGATGCCCCTTGACGCCTTCACCCCGATGCTGGAGCGGGTGATGAGCGTTCCCAAGCGGTCGATTTACCTGCGTGAGAAGTCGGCCTGACGCGACGGCCGATCCCATGCTAGCCTAGGCCCTGAGTTCGTCGGAGCGGCTGACGGACCGGAGCCAAGGTCGCCGTGCTCGACAGCGTAGAAAGCTCCCTGCCGGAGTCGTTGCTGAACCGTCTGGCCGACGGCAGTCCCGCCCGGGCCTTGCTTGACGGCTGGCATGCGCTGGAAAGCGCCGCGTTGCGCGAGCCCGAGGCCCTGGCGGCGGCGCTCGAGGCGGCCGCCAATCTCGACATCTCCCAGGCCCTGGCAGGCCTGGCGCCAGCCGCCGCGCTGGGCGTGGCCGTGGTCGGGGTCGGCGGCAATCTGATCCACGGCGACGACACCTTCGCCGAATGGTTCGGCGATCCCAGGGACAACGCCGCCTTTCGCCGGCTGATCCAGCTGGCCCACAGGCACGGCCACGCCTCGGGCCTGGTCGACACCCTGGACGGCGCGGCCATCGCCGCCTGCGCCGGCGACGGCGCCGCCGCCCGCCGCTGGCCCCTGCCCCGGGCGGCCCTCGAAGCGCTGGAAGCCGACGACCGCCGCATCGTCCTTCTGGGCTTCTCGCCGTCCCGGGCCAGCGACCTGGCGTCGCGCGCCGCCCAGGTCCTGGGGCTGACCCCGCTTGAGGCGCGCGTGGCCGAGGCCATTCTGGATGCGCCCACGGTTCACATCGTCGCCGAGCGCATCGGCGTCGGCTATGAAACCGCCCGCGAGGCCCTGAAGAAGATCCAGCGCAAGCTGGGCGCGCGGCGGACCAGCGATGTTGTCCGCCGCCTGATGGCCCTGATGTGCGGCGACGTTCCGGTCGATCCGGACCTGGCCCCGCTGATGATCGCCACCCTTGGCGCCACCCCGGCCGAGGCCCGCGTCGGCGCCCAGGCCGCCCAGGGGCTTTCCGCCGCCGAAATCGCCGGACGGCTGGGGGTCAAGGAAGTCACCGTTCGCGGCCAGTTGAAGGCGCTCTACGCCAAGGCCGGCGTGACCCAGGCCCGGGATCTGGTGAGGCTGGTCACCGAGGCCGGGGCGCTGGAGGCGATCACCCGGGCCGGCGAGGTCGCCCACCAGCCGGACAACGCCATCGGTCGCCTGCGGGTGACCGCCGCGCCAGGCGGGCGACAGATCGCCTTCTGGGACTATGGCCCTCGCGGCGCCCGGCCCCTGCTGGTGCCGCACGGCACCATCACCGGGCGCACCCTGCCCGCCGCCTTCGTCGCGGCCCTGCAACGACGGGGCTGGCGGCCGATCACGCCGCAGCGCCCCGGCTTTGGTCTCACCGATCTGGCGGACGGCGACTATCTGGGCGTGGCGGCCGAGGATCTGGCCATCATCCTCGACGCCCTGCGACTGGATCAGACAGCCATTCTGTCGCGGGACGATTCCGCCGCCACCTCGCTGGAATTCGCCCGTCGCTACCCGCACCGGGTGACGATCGGCATGCTGACCAACCCCCGCTGGCCCGGTCCCGAAGTCCGCAGCGCCTACACCCTGATGGGCAGCGTCGCCCGGCTGTTCATGTCGCGGCCGGAAATGGTCTCCATGGTCGCCGAGATGTTGCGTCGCCAGACCCGCACCGACCTGTTGCGCGACATCGTCCGACGCTCGGCCAACCACGTCGACGCCGACATCGAGGTCCTGGCCCGTCCCGGCGTCCTGACCTCCATGGTGCGCGACATCCAGGCGATGGCGGTGCGGACCAGCAAGGGGTTCGCGCAGGAACAGAGCTTCTACGCCGGCGGCTGGCAGGTGCCCGGCGACATCGGCGGCCGCCGCTGGCGGGTCGTGGAGTATGAGCCCCTGGCCCTGGAGGGCGTGGAAGCGGCCTTCAGCGCCCTCCCCCAGGTCGATTTCGCCTCACTGCCGAAGGCCGGCCTGCTGGCCTTCCATTCCCACCCCGAGGAGATCGCCGACCTCCTGGGCGCGATCCAGGCCGCGCCGTCCGCCGGCAAGGTCAGAAGCGCCGCGCCGTGATCCCGTGTCGGGCCAGGATCGCCTGAACGCTGTCGGGCCCCACCAGATGGGCTGATCCGACGGCGACAAAGCTGACGCCCTTTCCGGCCAGGCGCTCTTCCAGAACCTTGGCCCAGGCCGTGTTCCGTTCCACCAAAAGCACCTGATAGAGTTCGGGATATTCCTCGCGCATCGGCGTCACCAGCTGATCTTCCAGGCCCTTGACGTCGCCGGCGCTCCAGGCCCCGACCATGGCGTCCAGCGCGGCGGGCCCCTCATCGACCTCATCGACGCCGCTCATCAGGAAGGCGACCTGAACCTTCATCGGCATGTGGTCGAAGAACAGCAGCTGCTGCTCTGTCGTTTCAAAGGCGCGCAGCGACTTGGCGGCGTCGCCGGCGTCGCCCTTGAGCGTGCTGTCGACGCCCTGCGCCGGATCGAAGCCGGCCTTCAGCATCGGCACGACCGACAGGGTGATGCCGGCCAGCCAGGGTTTCATCGGGTCGAGATTGGCGGCCGGAACGCCAAGCTTCTCCGTGGCGGCCGACAGCCGCGTCCATTCCTCGGGGGTCAGGCGTTTCGACAGGGGATTGGCCGGATCGAACCCGTGCGTCATCACCAGCTTCTGGTTGGCCGCCTGGTCGTCGCTGTCGATCAGCTCCAGCCAGAGCTCGTCCGCCGAGGCGAAGGCCTTGTCGAAGGCCTCGCTTCGCCAGTCGACGCCGGGTTTGAGGATGTGGATCGTCCCGAACAGATAGATGGTCGAATCCTCGTCCTTGATCACCCACATGGCCGGCTGGGCCAGGGCAGGCGCCGCGACAAGGACAAGCAGACTGGCGGCCAGGGCGGCGAGCGTCCGTAGCGATCGAAACATGAAAAACTCCCGAGATCGCATTTGATCTATTGAAGAAACGCCTCAACCTCTTTGATGAAGAGGTCAGGTTGGTCGAGCATGACAAAGTGCAGTGCGCCGTCGATGCGGACCAGCCGTTTGTCGGGCAGGGCGGCGTAGTTGTCGCGGTAGACGCCGTCGACGATACTGGCGCCGAAGCCCATGCTGGCGTCCCGCGCATAGACGACCGTGATCGGGACCGGGATCCCGGCCAGTCGCCCGCGCAGGTCGGAGGTCATGATCTCGTAGGTCGCCTGGCCCATCACGCCGCGGTCGCTCTCAAGCGACCATTTCAGGGCGTCCGCATAGCCTTGCGGGCCCTTGACCAGCCGCTTCATCGTCGCGCCCTGCAGGCTGGCGAAGTCGGCGTCGCTCATGGCCAGGAAGTTGCCGCGGATCATTTCGGCCTGGGGCTTGATGGTCTCGGCGGTGGCCGCCGGGTTGATCAGGACACTGAAGAAGGGCAGCGCATCGACGACCATCGCCTTGCCGACCTGATCGGGATGCCGCTCGGCCAGGGCCAGGGCGGTGAACCCGCCCATCGAATGGCCGATCACCGCCGGATGATCCAGCCGCTGGTCACGGATATAGCCGGACAGCTCCTCGACCATCCCGTCGACGATGGGCCCCTCGGCATTGCCGCCGACCGGCGCGCCGGCGAAGCCGTTGACCTGGACGATGTGCAGCCGGTAGCGGCCCTCCAGGGCCCTGGCTGTCCCGTCCCAGACCGCCCGGCTGGACGCCAGGCCCGGGATCAGGATCACGTCGGGCCCCCTGCCCTTCACCTCGACGGTGAAACGGGTCGGATCGGCCGCGTGAGCCAGTCCGGGAGCCAGGAGACCGGCGATGAGGGCGAGGAGGCGCATGACCTTCAGCAGCATGGGGAAGAACTCCAACAGAAATGTATCAGCAAGACGGCGACGCTCAGGCCAGGCCGCGACGAATGGACATCAGGGAGGAAATGACGAGGTAGACCCCCATCAGGATGGTCATGATGTCCCAGGCGCTGAGCGCCGGGGCCAGCCCCAGCTTCTCGGCGGCGGCCCACAGGAACAACAGCCCTTGCAGGATCCAGAAGCAGACGGCCCCGGTCTCGGAGATCACCTGCCGCATCATCTCGTCGCCGCGCCGCCAGACGGTCAGATTGAAGGCGGTCTGAACCAGGAAAACGGCGATCACGCCCAGCATGACAATGGATCCGAGCGGTTCCGGAACCTTGCCGAACACCGCCACCGTGGCGACCGGCGCGGCCATCATGATCCCGGCCAGCGCCAGGACGATGGCCTGTTGCCGGTAGAAGGACTGTTGCGCCGGCGTTGCGGGCCTGCCGCTCCTGGCGTCGATCATCCGTCCGGCCGCGACGCGGCTGAAACTGGCGGCTCCGATCACGACGCCCATGGCCAGAAGGCAGACGGCGATGGCCGCCGCGGCGATATCCGACCAGCCCAGGCCATCGGCGCTCAGCACGCCGGACTTGATCAGCCGGCCGACCGCGTAGCCCAGGCCGCCCCCGAAGACCAGGCCGAGCCCGGCGAGGATCAGGCGACGGGCGCCGGGTCCCGGATTTGATGCAGCGCTATTCATTGTGGCTCTCCTCTCGCCCGGTTCACGCCGCAGCGTCGTCGAAGATGGTTTCAATGGGTAGGCCGAACAGGCGGCCGATCTTGAAGGCCAGCGGCAGGCTGGGGTCGTATTTCCCGGTCTCGATGGCGTTGATGGTCTGCCGGGAGACCTCCAGCCGGTCCGCGAGATCCGCCTGGCTCCAGTCCCGTTCGGCGCGAAGCACTTTCAGGCGGTTCTTCATCAGCGATACCGCCGCCAGATGAAGGGCTGGGACAGGCCCATCGCCGCGCAGAACATCGGGAACATCAGGAAGCTGGACAGATGCGGCGCCAGGTCGGCGTTCTCGAGAAAGCCCCAGACGGTCGCCACCGACAGCGAAATGCCGATGCCCCAGAGCATGGACTGCACCGCCACCGTGCGCGGCACCTCGTCGGTTTCCTCGACGATGTAGAGCCCCATCACCGCGATCACCGCCAGGATCGGCAGGGACGGCGCGATGGCGGCGCCCCAGAGCAGCAGTCCCGTGGGGTGCAGCTGGTCCAGCACATAGATCGAGGCGAACAGGACCACGACATAGGCCAGCATCGCCGGCACGAAGCGTCGCATGTAGCGGCGGGCCGCCGGGCTGAGGGATGAGGTGCGAACCATGGCAAATATCCGTTTTTAATCGAGAAATCAGCGACCGCGGAGGATCCACCAGCCGGCCCAGCCGACCAGGTAGCCGGCGAAGGCGAGGCCAATGGTCAGGGCGACGCCGGTGGCGATCAGGCCCGCGTCGCCGGGAAACAGGGCGAACCGGCGCAGGGAGACGTCCGGCTGCAGCGTCAACAGCGGCCCCAGGAGGCCCGCCGCAAGGCCCAGACCGCCCGAACCGCCCCAGTACCAGCCGGTCTTGTGGGCTTCCTTCACCGCTTCGTCCGCGAGGCCCCACCAGCGGGCGGCCGCGATCAGCGACAGAGTCGCCAGGACGATGCCGACGACGGCGAAGATCAGGCCGGCGAGGCCGATGTCCATCTCCAGCGCGAGCAGCGCGACGGCCACGCCGGCGCCCGCCCCGAAAAAGGTCAGAAGCAACAGAATGCGGCTGCGGTGAGCCCTTGCCTTGCCGGCGATTGATGGCTGGGTCATGTCTGCCCTCCTTGTCGTTATGACAAGGACGCTTGTCTCACCGGCGCCAATCAATGTCAAGCGACCCTTACATTATGTCGGGGACACGTGACCTCGGCCGGCGCGCGTCCGCGGGGCGGAAACCGATCATCGGTTCGCAACGCGCGCTGACAGAACCCTGGAGCCGCGCGGTTGGCGTCCTTCAAATCGCGCGCTGCCCTAGGTCCAGGGCTTGAAATGCTTCGACAATTTCAGCCCCTGCCGCAGATAGTGGGACCCGTCCTCGCCATACAGCCGGGTCGGCCGGGCGGTCAGCGGCTCATAGACCAGCCGCGCCACGGTCTGGCCGTCCTCCAGCAGGAAGGGCGTCTCGTGGCTGCGCACCTCCAGCACGCCCTTGGAGCCGACCGACTCGGTCTCGGCGGTGCCGAATCCCGGATCGAAGAAGCCGGCGTAATGCACCCGGAACTCGCCGACCGAGGGGTCGATCGGGGTCATCTCCGCCGCCTGCAGCACGGGGATCTCGATGTCGTCCTTGGAGGCCAGGATGTAGAATTCGTTGGGGTCGAGCAGCAGCTCGCCCTTGCGCGGCTCCAGCGGCTCCCAGAAGTCGCGCGGGTCGTGGCCGTTTTCCTTGTCCAAGTCGATGACGCCGGCGTGGCGCCGTCCCCGGAACCCGGCCATGCCGGACGACAGGTCGACCCCGACGCTGCGGGTCTCCAGCACCGGCGGCCGCCCGCGCTTCAGCCGCAGCTGGTTGAGCCGGGTGCCGGTGCGGACCAGCACCGAGAAGGTCTGGGGGGCGATCTCCAGATACAGCGGCCCGTCATAGCCCTCGGCGACATCGTCGAAGGCCGGACCATGGTCGGTCAGCAGCCGGACAAAGACGTCCACCCGCCCCGATGAGCTCTTCGGGTTGCCCCGGGCCGAAACCCCCTTGGGCAGGGTCAATCGCTCCTGGATCTCGGCGATGTAGACGCAGCCGCGCTCCATCACCGCCCCGCGCGTCAGGTCCAGCTCATGCATGGCCACGTCGGGCAGCCGGTCCATGACGGTCCGCTTCAGGCCCGGCAGGAAGGAGGCCCGGACCCGCCAGACGCGTTCGCCCAGCCGCAGATCGAGGCTGGCCGGCTGCACCTGGTCGGAGTCGAAGGGCGTGAGTGACCGGATGGCGTCCTGCGCGATCAGGTCCTCGATGGATTGGCAGGGCAGAATCCCCGCGGGAGGTGTGTCATTCATCGTTGGCGGACACTCGCCGCGCGCGACGCCGGTTGCAAGGGAATCTTGGCGCCCGGCCGGGCCCGCTATCGAAGCGCCGGTCCAGTATATCGCGGCCGCCCGCCCTACGGAAAAGGCGTTGTGGCGGAATTGGAGACCTTTGGAGCCGGAATCGCCTTGCAGTGTGGGGGGGTCCGGTGGCCGACCGTTTGTGGACGTGGGTCGGAGCGTAGGTCGGACGGTCGGCCGATCGGCGGGCTTTGTGGGTCGGTTTGGCTCCGCGCGAGCCTACGCGGCGAGCCGGGTTGCGTTGCCCGATTGAGGCGGCGCGGTTTGTGACTGAAGTGAGTGAATGCGCCGAAGACTCGCCGTCATCCTTGGCCCCGCGCCCAGGATCACTGGCAGTTGGCCCGCGAGGTCGCGCAGACGGCGCACGGATGCCTGACCCTTGGCGGCGCGGGCAGAGGAATCCTGGGCGCAGGGCCCAGGATGACGGTCAGGGGCGGGACTTTCGGTCGGGGCTAGTGATGCGCCTTGTGACCGCCCGTCCCCAGCATCCAGACGCCGGCGCCCACCCCGAACAGCAGGATGGCGTCCGTCAGGCCGGTGGTGGCGCTGAAGCTGACCGGCGAGAAGCGGCCGATCGGGTCGGCGAGCACCAGCAGGACGAAGTTCAGGATCCCGAACAGGGCCAGGATGGCGGCGAAGACTCGGAAGATGGTCGTCAGAAGCAAGGCGGCTCTCCTTGAGGACGCCCGGGACGGCGCCGGGCGACATTAACCCTGAACGCCGCTTCGGCGAACCCGGTTCCCTCAACACGGTCGTGCGCCCGACAGACCTCCAGCCGCAGCGCGGCTGCAACGACGCTCAGGAATTCGGGGGCCGGCGATCGCCGCCCCGGCCTTGACCGGGCGCCGGCCTGTGCGATTGATGCGCCGCATCGCAAGGAGACCCCCATGGCCGACAAACCCGAAGACTGGCAGCCGGCCACCAAGCTGATCCGCGGCGGCATTCACCGCAGCGCCTTCGGCGAGACCTCCGAGCCCATCTATCTGACGCAGAGCTTCGTCTACGAGAGCGCCGCCGGCGCCGACGCCCGCTTCGCTGGCGACGAGCCGGGCTTTGTCTACAGCCGCTACGCCAACCCCACGACCCAGATCTTCGAGGAGCGTCTGGCCCTTCTGGAGGGCGCCGAATACTGCCGCGCCGTGGCCAGCGGCATGGCGGCGGTGCATGTCGCCCTGACCGGCCTGCTGCGGGCGGGCGACCATCTGGTGGCCGGCCGCGCCCTGTTCGGCTCCTGCAACTGGATCGTCTCGCAATGGCTGCCCCGCTTCGGGGTCGAGACCACCTTCGTCGACGCCACCGACCTGGACGCCTGGCGGGCGGCAATGCGGCCCAACACCAAGGTGGTGCTGGTCGAGAGCCCGGCCAATCCGCTGCTGGAGATCACCGACATCGCCGCGGTGGCGAAGATCGCCCATGCCGCCGGAGCGAAGGTGGTGGTCGACAATGTCTTCGCCACCCCGATCTTCCAGCAACCGCTGACGCTGGGCGCCGACGTCGTTGTCTATTCGGCGACCAAGCATATCGACGGCCAGGGCCGGGTGCTGGGCGGGGCCATCCTCTGCGACCACGCCCTGATGGAAGACGCCTACCGCGACATCCTGCGCCACACCGGCCCGGCGATCAGCCCGTTCAACGCCTGGGTCCTGCTCAAGGGGCTGGAGACGCTGGACCTGCGGGTGCGCCGCCAGACCGAGACGGCCGCCGTTCTGGCCGATCTGATCGGGGCGCACCCGAAGGTGCGGTCCGTCCGCTATCCCGGGCGCGCCGACCACCCCCAGGCCGCCGTGGCCCGGGCCCAGATGAGCGGTTTTGGCAATCTTCTCGCCTTCGACCTCGGTTCGCGTGAGGCGGCATGGCGATTCCTCGACGGGTTGAACATCGTCGACATCAGCAACAACCTGGGCGATGCCAAGTCCATGGCGACTCATCCCTCCACCACCACCCACCGCGCCATGCCCGAGGACAAGCGCCTCGAGATCGGTCTGACCGAGGGCTTCGTGCGCATGAGCGTGGGCCTGGAGGACGTGGTCGACCTGAGCAAGGACCTGAGCAAAGCCCTGGACGACGCATGAGACCCATCCGCAAGCGTGGCACTTCCGACAGCCCGGTCTATGAAGCGCGCACCCGCGACGTCGTCGTGCGGGTGAAGGCCAACTATGCCCCGGGCCAGTCCGATCCGGTCGAGAACCTGTATTTCTGGAACTACACCGTCGAGATCGAGAACCATGGCCAGGAGACGATCCAGCTGGTCTCCCGCCGCTGGGTGATCACCGACGCCCAGAACCGTCGCGAGGAGCTGCGGGGCCGGGGCGTGGTCGGCGAACAGCCGATCCTGCGGGGCCGCGAGGCCTTCCGCTATGTCTCAGGTTGCCCACTGGAAACCCCGTCGGGGGTGATGAGCGGCGCCTACCAGATGCTGACCGACGACGGCGACGCCTTCGAGGCGGAAATCCCGGAGTTCTCGCTCCACCTGCCGGGGGCGGCGAAGAAGCTGAACTAGAGCAGGGCCTCTTCCGGGGTGATGGCGACAGTGGACGTTGCTTGCGTCATCCCGAACGACCGAAGGCAGAGCCGGGACCCAGCGGCTCCAGGCGCGCGCGCTGACACATCCCGACCCCAGCCTCGTCCCTTCCGGGTCCCGGCTGTGCGCTACGCTTCGGCCGGGATGACGGAACAGCCTGTTTCCGGAAGTCCGGACCTCACCCCGCCGCCGGAACCTCGCCGACGCCAAGCGCATAGACCCGGTTGCAGTATTCGCAGGTCACATGGATCTTGCCGTCCGGCTCGACCATTTCGGCCCGCTCCTCGTCCGAGAAGCTGTCGATCACCGTGGCGATCCGCTCTTCCGAGCACCGGCAGAAGGTCTTCAGCGCCAGCGGCTCGAACAGGCGCACCCCGTCCTCGTTGAACAGTCGCCACAGCAGGGTCTCGGCCGGCACGGTCGGGTCGATCAGCTCGTCCTCGCCGGTGGTCTGGAACAGGGCCTGGGCCCGGAACCAGGCGTCCTCGGTCGAGCCGCGGGCGGCGTCCTCGGCGATGTTCTGGATCATCAGTCCGCCGGCCCGCCAGGTCGGACCCCCGCCGGAATCCACCTGGCCGACGGCCAGCCGGATGCGGGTCGGCACCTGCTCGGACTGGGCGAAATACTGCTCGGCGCACAGGGCCAGGGTCTCGCCCTCGATCTGGGTGATACCCTGGTAGCGGTCCATGTCGCTCCCCTGGTCGACCGTCATGATGAACAGCCCCTCGCCCAGCAGCGTGCGGGCGCCCGGCCGCACAAAGCCCTGGCTGGCCTCGGCCACCCGCTCGGCGTCGAACCGGCAATAGCCGCGGAAGGTCCCGTCGGTGTCATAGTCGCAGACGGCGAAACTCACCGGCCCGTCGCCCTGCGCCTGGACGATCAGCCGCCCGTCGAACTTCAGGCTGGAGCCGACCAGCGCCGCCAGGGCGCAGATCTCGCCCAGCAGATTGGCCACCGGCTCGGGATAGGCGTGCCGGGTCAGCACCTCGTCGATCGAGGCGCCCAGCCGCGTGATCCGCCCCCGCACCGGCCAGCCCTCGATCTGGAAGGTGGCGACAAGGTCATCGGCGGGGGGAAGCGCGGCGGAGGAGGACGGGGAATGGGTCATGCGGGCGTCTAGATAGGGTCTTTGACGAAAATTGCGACTCCGCCCCTGCTCCTTCTTGCGTCCTGACTCCCGCTTTCTGAAAAGTGGGATCACAGAGGGGCAGGCTGGGACTGGCGGGGCGATCAGGCAAATCCCCAGAGCATTCATGCCAAATACGTGGAGTCGGAGCGAACAGCATGAGGCCGAGATCCATATATTTCTCAGGAATGGCGGGGGCATTCGCCCTTTTATTTGCCCTTCCATTCCTCATCTCAAACTACTACGAGATCGTTTCCATTCCGATGCATCAGGGCGCTTTCGCATTTGTTGTGTTGATAGTCATACTGCTATCAAGTTGCCCTGACTGCGACTTGCCAATTTTCTTTCGTTATAACAACGGAGCGTCGGGAATATTCAAATATGTCTATGTGAGCATTCCCCCAGAGAAATGCTCCCGATGTGACGCTGCTCTATAGGCTGGGAACATACCGAATCCCGCCCGTCGTGCCGCCTTGCTGGCTAAATATGTCAGTCGACGTCGGGCGCCCGCGCCACGGGACCAGCCTCGAAAGACAGCGACCAGCCCTTGGCCTCGACGATCCGCCCGGCCTTGAAGACGAAGGTCACCGGAAAGACCGTGTTCCGGCCGCTGTCAAAGAAGTCGACCTTGACCTCCTGACGGCCGCAGGGATCGTCGGCGGGCGCCGGAATGGAGTTCCAGCCGAGAAACCGGAACGAATCCGCCTTCATTTCCCGCGCCATGGCTCGCGCCGCCCCAGGCCCCGTCCCCAGCGGCCTGCCCACATCCCCGGACCCCAGCGAAAAGGTCGCCCTCGGGTCGATCAAGTCCAGCAAGGCCGTATCATCCTCGACCCCGGCCGTCGCCGCCAGACTGATCGCTTCCACCGCCCTGCGGCCTAGCCGGGACTGGAGTTCTGGCATGGACCGAACGTCGGCAACCTTGCACTGGGCGCTTTCGGCTGCGGTGGCGATCGTCGGCGATGCGCCCAACACAAGAAGCAGAGCAAGAGGAGCCATGGAGGTCATGCGACGATCATGAGCCACTGCCGGCGTCTCAACAATGCTGGCCGAATTCAGCCCTTGGCCGCCAACCTGCGAGACCCGTTATCTGGCGCGGCGTTATCCGCCCGTCCGATCGCCCGATATGTCTAGACATATCCGCCGGACCCCGATTCCCGGACCCGCGTCCCGGAGAATTTCCGCCGCCCCACTTGGGACTCCCGCGCCCCGCTTTTTGGCCCCTATCGCCCCCGCCTGACCCCCGCCGCGGGACCGTTGTAACCCCGCCGGACGCCAACCCTGGACCCGCCGGAAACCCCCGGCGCCTGGGCGGCCGCGCCGGCGCCGATCCCCTTCGTTGCTGTCGCCGGTGGGGTGGGGGCGTATAATGGGCGGGCCGCTTCGATAGGGGGCCGGGCCAATGGACCTTGGAAAATGGCCCAGAACCCGCCTCCCCGGCGAAGGCCGGGGTCCAGATTCAGCCACCGGGCCTGGAAGAGCCTCCTGAAGACGGGATGACCAAAGACTGGGTCCCGGCCTTCGCCGGGATGGCGGAGGATTTCATGGTCGGCGCCGACGAACGCCCGGCCTGCCTACCGCCCCTTCCACTGCGGCGCGCGCTTCTGCGCGAAGGCCATCGGGCCCTCGACGAAGTCCTCGGACCTGAACAGGGCCGCCACGGCCGGGTGCTTGAACTGGTCGCGGATCGCCGCCTCGAGGCTGTCGGCGTCGAGGCCGTTCATTACCGCCTCCTTGGAGGCGCGGATCGACATCGGGCTGCATTCGCTGATCAGCCCGGCCCATTTCCTGGCCTCGGCCATCAGCTCGGCGGCGGGGACCACGGCGTTGACGAAGCCAAGGGACTCGCCCTCGGCGGCGCTGACCCGGCGGGCGGTGAGGATCATGCCCATGGCGCGCTTGAGGCCGATCTGGCGGGGCAGGCGGTGCAGGCCGCCGGCCAGGGCGGCCAGGCCGACCTTGGGCTCGGGCAGGGCGAAGACGGCGGTGTCGGCGGCGATGATCAGGTCGCAGGCCAGGGCGATCTCGAAGCCGCCGCCCATGGCGACGCCGTTGACCGCGGCGATCAGCGGCTTGTTGAGGTCGAAGCGGCTGGTCAGGCCGGCGAAGCCCGACGGCGGGCTGCCCATCTTGCCGCCGCCGGCCTGGTGCTTGAGGTCGTTGCCGGCCGAGAAGGCGCGCTCGCCTGCCCCGGTGACGATGCCGACCCACTGCTCCGGGTCGGCGGCGAAGGCGTTGAAGGCCTCGTCCAGTTCGAAATGCATCGGCGAATGAAGGGCGTTCATCACCTCCGGCCGGTTGAGGGTGAAGACGGTGACCGGACCCTCGCGGTCAACCTTGATGAACTCATAGGCCATGGCTTGCTCCCTTGTTGTACTTCCCCAAACCCGCTCATCCCGGCGAAGGCCGGGCCCCATCCGCCAGGGCGCCGGGCCATCCGGTTGACCGGATTTCGGCGCCCGAAGCTGGCTGGCGCTATCCCGGAAACATCGAGATCACGCGGCTGGGTCCCGGCCTTCGCCGGGATGAGCGGAGAATGGAGATTCCGTTCGGGGCGCAGTTGCCCACCCCTTCCCCTCCGTCCGTCAATCGATGACGGTCAGTTCGCGCACATAGCGCTGCCAGTTCTGGACATAGTGATGGGCCGACGCCTCCAGAATCGCCGCCTGCTCGGGGCTCACCTCGCGGACCACCTTGCCCGGCGCGCCCATGACCACGCTGTTGTCGGGAATTTCCTTGCCCTCGGTGATCAGGCAATTGGCGCCGATCAGGCAACTTCGGCCTATTTTCGCGCCATTGAGGATGATCGAGCCGATGCCGATCAGCGATCCGTCTCCGATCGTGCAGCCGTGTAGCATGACCAGATGGCCGACGGTGACGTTGGCGCCAATATTCAGCGGAACGCCGTGGTCGGCGTGAAGCACCGATCCGTCCTGGACGTTGCTGTTCTCGCCGATAGTGATGGTGTCGGTGTCGCCACGCGCCGTCGCGCCCCACCATATACTGGCGTTCTTACTGAAAACGACATCACCCATCACCGAAGCGCTTGGCGCGACCCAGTATTCGTCGTTCGGCGGCAGAGTCGGACGCCGCGCGCCCAAAGCATAAACAGTCATCCGTGTGCCTCATATATTCGGGAAACCCGCTTGCTTAACCCCTCATAAACCAAGTTAGCATCATCCTAGTCGGGCGATTCGAGGGGGCCCTCAAAGCTCCGTCCGATCCCCCCGCGTCCGGCTTCTCGGCCGCGGACTCCTGAAGACGGAGAGATGGGTGTCGCGTTTGGTGCTCCGGCGGTTTTCGCCACCGCCTGTTGATCGAAGCGAAGGCCGGCCGCCGGGCTGTGCGCGACTCTCCCCTCTTCCCATCCCGACCCAAGGGCGCGCCGTTGTGGCGACGCCCTTTTTTCTTGCCCCCGTGGAGGCTGAGTCATGACCAAGCGAGCCCTGAAGCGCGTTGCCCGTGAAGGCGCTTTCGACCCCGATCAGTTCGCCGACGACAGCAAGGTCCGGCGTCTGCCCGTCGGCGCCGGATGGTCGCCGCTGGGGGGTCATGGCCAGCAGGATCGCGACCAGGGCTATCTCAAGACCATAAAACCCAAGTCCGACGGCCAGGCGGCGCTGATGGAGGCCATCGACAAGCACAACCTGATCATGGCCCTCGGCCCGGCCGGCACCGGCAAGACCTATCTGGCCATCGCCAAGGCCGTCGAGGCGCTGGAGGCCGGCAAGGTCGGCCGCATCGTGCTGTCCCGCCCCGCCGTCGAAGCCGGCGAGTCGATCGGCTACCTGCCCGGCGACATGGAGGACAAGCTGGCCCCCTATCTGCGCCCCCTCTACGACGCCCTCTCCGACCGCCTGTCGATGAAGCGGGTGCGGGCCCTGATGGCCGAGGGCCTGATCGAGATCGCCCCGGTCGGCTACATGCGCGGCCGCACCCTCAACAACGCCTTCGTGGTCATCGACGAGGCCCAGAACTGCACCTATGTGCAGCTGAAGATGCTGCTGACCCGGCTGGGCTGGCATTCGACCATGGTGGTCACCGGCGACCCGAACCAGTCGGACCTGTTGCCGGAACTCTCGGGCCTTGCCGCCGTCGCCGAGCGGTTCGAGGCGGTGGACAACATCGCCGTGGTCCGTCTGGCCGACCGCGACATCGTCCGCCACCCCCTCGTCGCCGAGATGCTGGGCGTTCTCTGATCCAGGCGGGAGCCCGGCCCCGAAGCCGGGCTCCGAACTGGCCCCTTGAGCGGCGGCCCCGATCCTGCGCACTCTCCGCCCCATAGGCACGCCCCGGGGAGGAGCCACCAGTGACCACCGCCACGCCCGACCGCAGGGTCGAACTGACCCTGCGCAGCCTGATCCTGGGGGTGTTGATCACCCTGGTGTTCACGGCGGCCAACGTCTTCCTGGGCCTCAAGGTCGGGCTGACCTTCGCCTCCTCGATCCCGGCGGCGGTGATCTCGATGGCGGTGCTGCGGATGTTCAGCGGCGCGACCATCTGGGAAAACAACATCGTCCAGACGGTGGCCTCCTCGGCCGGCACCCTGTCGTCGATCATCTTCGTCCTGCCGGGCCTGGTGATGATCGGCTGGTGGAGCGGCTTTCCCTTCTGGACCTCCTTCGCCGTCTGCGCCATCGGCGGCATCCTCGGCGTGATGTACTCCATCCCCCTGCGCCGGGCCCTGGTGACCAACTCCGACCTGCCCTACCCCGAAGGCGTCGCCGCCGCCGAGGTGCTGAAGGTCGGCTCCGGCTCGCGGGAGAACGCCACGGCCGCCGCCGCCGAGGGCCGCTCCGGCCTGATCGTCGTCGTGGTCTCGTCCCTGGCCGCCGCCGGGGTCGCCGCCCTGACCGCGACACGGCTGATGGCCGTTGAATTCACGAAGTTTTTCAAGGTCGGCGCCGGGGCCGGCGCGGCCGGAACCTCCTTCTCCCTGGCCCTGTTTGGGGCGGGACATCTGGTCGGACTGTCGGTCGGCCTGGCCATGCTGACCGGCCTGGTCATCTCCTGGGGCGTGGTCACTCCCATCCTCACCTCCGGCCTGGTCAGCGTCGGCGACATCGCCGAGATCGCCGGCGGGATCTGGCGCACCAAGGTGCGCTTCATGGGCGCAGGGGCCATCGGCGTCGCCGCCATCTGGACCCTTGGCCGCCTGGCCATGCCCCTGTGGCGCGGGCTGATGAGCGCCCTGGCCGCCCAGGCCCAGCGCACCGCCGGCCACGCCGACGCGCTGGACATCACCGAGCGCGACATCCCCATCGGCATCGTCGCCGGGGTCAGCGTCGCCGCCCTGCTGCCGCTGGCCTGGCTGTTCTGGACCTTCCTGCAGGCCGGCGGCGTCGGCGGGGTCGGCGCTGCGGTGCTGATCGGCGGCGGCCTGGCCTATGTGGTCATCGTCGGTTTTCTGGTGGCCGCCGTCTGCGGTTACATGGCCGGGCTGATCGGCTCGTCCAACAGCCCGCTGTCGGGGATCGGCATCCTGGCGGTGATCGGCGCCTCCCTGCTGCTGGTCATGGCCCGCGTCGCCCTGCCGTCCGACACCGCCCCAGTGCTGGTCGCCTTCGCCCTGTTCGCCACCGCCGTGGTGTTCGCCGTCTCGACCATCGCCAATGACAACCTGCAGGATCTCAAGACCGGCCAGCTGGTCGGGGCCACGCCCTGGAAGCAGCAGGCCGCCCTGGTCGTCGGGGTCATCGCCGGCGCCCTGGTGATCCCGCCGATCCTCGATCTGCTCAACAGCGCCTACGGTTTCGCCGGCGGCGCGGTGGTGCGCCCCGACGCCCTGCCCGCCCCGCAAGCCACGCTGATCTCGGCCCTGGCCAAGGGCGTGCTGGAGGGCGGTCTCGACTGGGGCCTGATCGGCATCGGCGGCCTGATCGGCGCCGCCGTGGTGCTGGTCGACGAGGTGCTGCGCAAGACCACCCGCTTCAGCCTGCCGCCGCTGGCCGTCGGCATCGGCATCTATCTGCCGATGAGCACCACGACCCCGGTCGTGCTGGGCGCCATCTCCGGCTGGGCCTATGACCGCTGGGCCAGGGGCCGGCCGCATGGCGAGATCATCAAGCGCATGGGCGTCCTGATGGCCTCGGGCCTGATTGTCGGCGAGAGCCTGTTCGGGGTCGCCCTGGCCGGGGTGATCGTGGCGAGCGGCTCGCAGTCCCCCATGGCGCTGGTCGGCGACGCCTTCGAGGGCCCGGCCATCCTGATCGGCATCGCGGTGTTCATCGCCGCCCTGGCCGCGCTGTACACCTTCAGCGCAGCCCAGGGGAAGAAGGCCGGCGCCTAAGCGTCGTCCCGCATCATCGGCTCAAGCCAGCCCCGATAGGCCACGATGGGCCCGGTCAGCGGGTGCGAGATCGCGACGTTGAAGGCGAACCGGCCATCGGTCTGCGCCTCCCAGGCCTCAATGCGGGGAAACAGCCAGGCCGGCAGGGCCAGGCCGAACAGGGACCAGCGGCGCGGGATCAGGCGCAGACGGCCTGCCTCAAGCACCGGCGCCATGCCGCAGGCCAGCGGGCCGAACGCCTCGACGACCAGATGCGCGGCGCGCCCCTCGCCGGCGAACTGGCGGCTTGCGAAGCGCTGGTCGCCGAAGCTGCGGGTCCAGCGTTCCGCCAGCCCCTGCCGCTCGAAGACGACCTCAACCAGGCCATCGACCTGCGCCCGGGGAAAGCCGATCACAACGCCGACCAACCGGGCCAGGAGGCTGGACCCCCGCTCGACGCTGGCCCGGCCGCGCGCCGCCAGACGCCCCGCCGGCAGATCATGCATGGCCCGCACCGCCGGCGGCAGCTCCGCCCAGGCGCCGGCGAGAACCCGCTGATAGACCGGGGCCTGCGGCGGCAGGTGGTCCCGGACGCCGGTGACGATCCCCTGCGCCTCGAACAGGGGCGCGTAGTCCCGCAGGGTCAGGGCGCCGGCGGCGGTGCGGGCGCCGGGCGCGGGCGGCTCGCCCACCAGCAGCTTGCCGACAAGGGCGGCGGCGGCCATGGAAGGAATGAAGGGGCCGTGGTCGCCATCGGCGGTCAGGGACCAGGTGCGCCTTGCCGGCCGGCCGGCGGCGTCCACCCCTGCGACCTCGACATACATGCCGCCGCGATCCTCGCCCCAGCTCAGGCGGGTCTTGGCGGCATGGAACAGGCCCGACAGGGCGGTCAGGGGCAAGGGCAGGCCAAGCGAGACCAGCCAGGCCAAGCCGTTGAGCATCCGGTGCATCAGCTCCGGCCGGGGTCCCGCCCCCATCCAGATCGAGCACACCCGGGGCCACAACCGGGGCAGCACCGTCAGATCGGGCACATCGACCAGCGAAAACCGCGTGCTGTAGAGCGGCAGACGTCCAGGCGGGGCGATGGTGACGGTGCGGGTCTCGAGAAGGCCCCGGCCGCTGGCCGTCTGGCCGTCCCGGCGCAGGGCAACGGGTTTGCCGGCATAGCTGGTGATGGCGCGCAGGACGTTCTCGCCGACCACGGCGTGCGGCGAAGGGGCGATGCCGGCGCTGATGCTTTCGATCTCGGCCCAGCCGCCGGTCATCTCCAGGACGGCGGCCGCCGTCAGGGCCGGACAGGTGCTGGCGCCGCTGATGACCATCACCCCGGCGGCGCGCGCGGCCGCGTTAAAGGCCTCGACCCCCAGCACGAAATCACTGCCATCCGCGAGATCGAGATAGTGGACGCCGGCGGCGATGCAGGCCTCGACGACGCGGAAGGGCTCGGCCCCGTAGGCCTGAAAAGGGCCGCTGCAGTCGACAACGACATCGGGCTTCAGCGCGGCGAGTTGCGCCGCGACGTCGCCATCGCGATCCAGGCGCGCCGGCTGCAGGATCGCCCCGTCCTCCCATCCCCACTGCTCGCAGAGCGCCCTCGCCCGCCCTTCCGAGCGACCGGAGACCAGCAGGGTCAGGCGCGGCTCGGCCGCCAGCAGCCGCACCAGCCGTGCGCCGAACACGCCATAGCCGCCGATGATCAGGACGCGCACCGGCTAGCCCAACACCCTGTCGGCCCAATCGGCCTGCGGCCGATAGCAGACCTCGGTCCGGCCGAAGATCTTCAGGCGATTGCGGGCGATAAGACCATAGACAGCATCCTGCCAGCGACGGGGCGCTATCCGGAACAGGCACACCGCTCGCCAGGGCCAGCCGAGCGCCTCGGCGATGCGCAGGCTGCCGTCGGCCTTGAAGCGGGCGACCCCGTTCTCGATGAGGATGTTGCTCTCGTAGTCGCTCGGATCGAGCCCGTAGTGACGATAGAGGGCCTCGCCCAGGGGCGTCTGCGCCGGCAACAGGCGGAAGAGCTTCTGGCGGTCGAGGCGCAGCACCAGCCGCATGCCGGCGCTGCAAAACGCGCAATGGCCGTCGAAGACGATCACCGGCCGGTCGTCGGGAAATGCGGGAACAGCGGGGTCCCGGCGATAGCTGAAGGCTTCGCGCGGGACCATGACAGGCTACTCGAGGTCTTCGGCGAGGATGGCCATCTCGAACATGTAGGAGCCGTCTTCGTCCTCATCGACGTAGATCACGCCGATGAATTCGCCCTTCATCTCGACCTCGGCCGAGTCCTTCTGCTTGCGCGCCTTCACCGCCACGTGCGGATTGCCGAAGGTGCGCTTCAGATGGGCTTCGAGTTTCTGGATTTCGGCGTCTTCCACGGGGGGCGCTCCGGTCGGCAGGTAAATTGAGAACTGTGGCGCGGAACCTAGTCAGCCGCGCGCCGGGCGCAACCCCTTAATCCACGCGCCGACGATGACCCCCTAGATGGTGTAGTCGTAGACCATTTCCGCAAGCGTGTGATCCATGGTCCGGGCCGGCTCCTCGCAGGTCGGGCAGTTGACCAGCCGCGCGGGCACGCCGGCGGCGGTGCAATGGGCCGGCACCGGCTTGAGCACCACCGAGCCCGAGGCCACCTTGGCGTAGTCCCCAACGGAGATGTTGCCGAGAACCTTGGCCCCCGCGCCCAGCAGAACGCCCTTGCCGATCTTGGGGTGGCGGTCGCCGCGCTCCGCGCCGGTGCCGCCCAGCGTCACGCCGTGCAGCATCGAGACGTCATCGCCGACCACGGCCGTCTCGCCGATGACGATGCCGGTGCCGTGGTCGATGAACACCCCGGCGCCAACCTTTGCGTTGGGATGGATGTCGACCTGGAAGACCTCGCTCATCCGGCTTTGCAGATAGAAGGCCAGGGTGTCGCGGCCGTGGGTCCACATCCAGTGCGAGACCCGGTGGGTCTGCAGGGCCATGAAGCCCTTGAAGAACAGGAAGGGCTGCACATAGCCCTTGCAGGCGGGGTCGCGCTCGAAGACGGCGCGCAGGTCGGCCTCGGCGGCGACGATAATCGCCGGATCGGCCTCGAACGCCTCATCGGCGAACTCCCGGGCGCTCATCGCCCTAAGCTCCTGGTCGCCCAGCTTTCGCGCGATCTGGTAGGACAGGGCGTCGGCCAGCCGGTCGTGCGACAGAATCACCGAATTGAGCAGGCTGGCCAGGGCGGGCTCCTCGCGGGAGGCCCGCTCCGCCTCGTTGCGCAAAGACGCCCAGACGGGGGGCGCGACGGCCGGTTCAACCACTTCCAGATGCTTGGCCATGCCGGCCTCCCTGTCACCTCGGCTCACCCTAGCACATGCCGCGCCAGAGCTCCCGACAGCTCGCCCTTTGACGCCATATGGTAAGCCCGAAGCAGCATCGCCACTGTTAATGCGTCTTCGATGTGCCCGGCCACCGCCGCCGCCAGCGCCTCGGCGAAGGGAACGCGGGCCAGGGCCAGGTCCTCGGTATCATCCGGATCGGTGTCCACCGCGCTGAGGCCGGTGGCCAGATAGCCGAAGGCGCGCT
This sequence comes from Caulobacter sp., assembly GCA_016125585.1. Taxonomy (GTDB): domain Bacteria; phylum Pseudomonadota; class Alphaproteobacteria; order Caulobacterales; family Caulobacteraceae; genus Caulobacter. Next base: position 255,880 of record WGLL01000011.1, on the reverse strand, counting down.
CGTCGGTCACGGAGTTGGACAGCTGCAGTTTCAGGATCAGTCGCCAGTCGGCGGCCTCAAGCCCGGCTTCCTCGCGCAGCTCCCGCCGGGCGCTGTGCAGGGGATCGTCCTCAAGCGGGCCGCCGCCTTCCGGAATTTCCCATGAATAACCCATGGCGAACCGGTTCTGGCCGACCAGGGTGACCGTGCCGTCGTCATGAAGCGGCAGGATGGCGATGCCGTAGTTCTTCATATGCACCAAGCCGTAGAGGGCCGGCGCGCCGGTCGGGGCGGTCGCGTCATACTCGCTGACGGATAGCCAGGGGTTGTCATAGACCCGCCGCTCGGCCCGGCGGGCCCAGGGTCTGCCATGGGGTTTGAGCCATGCAGGGGGATGCGGCATCTTCACCTCGCCGTTGCGTCCGTCACGGGACGGTCCTAGACCTCGGAGGTCTCCGTTCGAAGGCCGCATGCGCATGAAGAAGACGATTTTCGCCCTCGCCGCCCTCCTCGCGATAGGGGCCGGGACCGCCAGCAGCGCGGATCTGACCCTGAACACGGCCGCGCTTCAGGAGCTTGCCCGCAGCGGCCAGCCCCTTTGCGGCGGCTGGCGAGCCCATGACGACAGCTGCGAGGACATAGGCTTCATGGACCTGCTGTCGGCCAATCAGGTGCGACAGACCTATCACTACCGCCTGTCGCTCGAGCCCGACCTGCAGATCGTCATGCAGGAAACCTCCACCATCGAGGGCGACGCCCTGTGCTCCATCTTCGATTTCGACAAGATCGAAATCGCGGTGCTGCTGGACGGCGCCCCGGCCCCGGCGGAACAGACGGCGGCGATTTCCGCGATCCTCGAGGAATCGGTCGCCGAGTACGCCGGCCGCAAGACCTGCGAGTCCTTTGCCCGCGACCCCGAAACCGGACAGCTGGTCACCAGGGTCACCGTCGATGGCGAGCGCGATCCCGATCTGGAATCCACCTACCGCCCGCTGGCGCCGCAGGAGCGCATCCACCTGCGGGCGCCCGATGAGGGTCCCGACCTGATGCCGCTGCCGGTTTGACCGGAATGTCGACACCCGCGCCCCCGGCCCCGCAGTTCGCCTATCCCTTGCCCATCGTCCCGTCGCCGGCGGTGCTGGCCTATCTGGCGCGGCGGCGGTCGGCCTCGGCCCTCGCCCTCACCGCACCGGGACCGGACGCGGCGCAGCTGAACGACCTGCTGCGGCTTGCGGCGCGGGTTCCCGATCACGGCAAGCTGACGCCCTGGCGGTTCGTCATTCTCGGCGGCGAAGCCAAGACGGCCTTTGTCGTCGGCCTGGAGGCTATCGCCGCGGCGTCGTCCGACCCTGTGAAGCTGACGGCCAAGCTGGCCAAGGTGAAGGCCCCGCCCCTGGGCGTCGCCGTCATCTCCAGTCCGGTCGAAGGCGATATCCCGGCGTGGGAGCAGCTGCTGTCGGCCGGGGCGGTCTGCACCAACCTGCTGCACGCGGCGACCGCCATGGGCTTTGGCGCCAACTGGATCACCGACTGGTACGCCTATGACCCCGACGCCACCGCCCTGCTGGGCCTGGCTGACGGTGAAAAGGTCGCCGGCTTCGTCTTCATCGGAACCGCCGCCGAGCCGCCCGCCGAACGGGTCCGCCCCGATGTCGCCGCCCTGACCACGATGTGGTCGCCGGATCAGCCCCGCCCGCGATAGGGCGCGACGCCCTGGTCGGGCAGCCACAGCCCCTCCGGCGGCGGCCCGCTCTGCCAGAAGACATCGATGGGAATGCCGCCGCGCGGATACCAGTAGCCGCCGATGCGCAGCCAGAGGGGCTCCGCGGTCTCGACGATCCGCTTGCCGACCGCGACGGTGCAGTCCTCATGGAAGGCGCCGTGGTTGCGGAAGGAGGCCAGGAACAGCTTCAGCGACTTGGATTCGATCAGCCAGTCGCCCGGCGCATAGTCGATCACCAGATGGGCGAAATCCGGCTGGCCAGTGACCGGACAGAGTGAGGTGAATTCCGGCGCGGTGAACCGGGCCAGGTAGAGGGTTCCGGCCTGCGGATTGGGCACGCGCTCCAGCACCGCGTCCTCGGGGCGCTCGGGCGTGGTCGCCAGTTGGCCAAGCTGGGTCAGATGGGTCTCTTGCATTGCCGCGCTTTAGACCCGCGCAACGGGCGGGACAAGGTCGGCGCCGCGCGCTATGACCCCTGCCAACTGCTTCAGGACGTTCAGGGAGAGGCCAAGATGGCGGGCAAGGATTTTGACGGATTTGTTGTTCTGGTCACCGGCGGCTCCACCGGCCTGGGCCGCGCTGTCGCGGTGGAGACCGCCCAGAGGGGCGCGGCCGCCGTCATCATCAACTACGCCAGCAGCGCCGATGAAGCCGCAGAGACCGCGCGGCTGGTCGAGGCCGAGGGCGCCAGGGCCGTGCTGGCCCAGGGCGATGTCGCCGATGACGCCGCCTGCCGCAGGATCGCCGCCGCCGCCGAGCCGTTCGGGCGCATCGACGCCCTGTTCAACAATGCCGGGATGACCAAGTTCGCGCCCAATCACGGCGATCTCGACGCGGTCTCCAGCGACGACTTCCTGCGCCTCTACGCCGTCAATGTGGTTGGCACCTTCCAGATGATCCGCGCCGCCCGCCCGCTGCTGGAGGCCGCGCCCTCGGCCGGAGCGGTGGTCAACACCAGCTCGATCGCCGCCGTCACCGGAATCGGCTCTTCGGTGCCCTACGCCGCCTCGAAAGGCGCCCTGACCACCATGACCCTGTCGCTGGCCCGGTCCCTGGCGCCAAAGATCCGGGTCAATGCGGTGTGCCCGGGCTTCATCGACACCCCCTGGTTCGGCAAGTCGATGCAGGCCGACACCCTTGAGCGGATGCGTCAGGGGGTGATCAAGAGCACCCCGCTGCAGGCCGCCTCGACCGCCGAGGATATCGCCGGGGCGACGGTCTTTCTCGCCTCGCCGGCCGCGCGGCATATCACCGGCGAGACCCTGCTGGTCGACGCCGGCACCCATCTGGGCTTCGCGTCGCTGTCGATGCGATAGCGGCGACTCTGTCGGGAAGCCGGCCCGGGCCGGGCCCGTTTATCGACGGGTCCGGCCCTCGGCGCCCCGCCAATCTTTGCTCAAAAGATAGGCGAATCCAATTTCAAGGCGCACGTTTTCACGACAGGCCGGGCCGGCAGGTTCCAAGCCGCCCGGTCAAGCTTAGCGGCCCGGGAACCGTTCGCCATTCTGTCATCGACCTTCGATCGAAGAGACGGGGGCGACGCCGGGCGGCATGGATGTCGAACGGCGCCAAACATAAAGGGGATAGCGATGAAATTCTGGAAACTGGCCCTGGTCGGCGCTGCGGCGTCCCTGGCCCTTGGCGGCGCGGCCTTTGCCGAGGACGACGGCGGCCTGTCTGTTAGCTACAATGTCGGCGCGTCGACTGACTACATCTTCCGGGGCGTCAGCCAGACGGACGGCCCGCAGGTGTTCGGCGGCGTCGACCTGGCCAATGGCCCGCTCTACGGCGGCGCGTGGATTTCCAACGTCGACTTCGGCGACAGCACCGACGCCGAGCTCGACCTCTATGTGGGCGTGACCCCGGAACTGGGTCCGGTGAGCCTCGACTTCGCCGCCATCTACTATGGCTACATCGGCGACAAGAGCAGCTCCAACTACGAGTACACCGAGTTCAAGGCCGCCGCCTCGGTTCCGGTCGGCCCGGCCACCATCGGCACCGCCTGGTACTATTCGCCTGACTTCTTCGGCGGCGTCGGTTCCGCCGTCTACGGCGAGGTCAACGGCTCCTGGGACATCAATGACAAGTGGTCGGTCAGCGGCGCTGTCGGCGAGCAGTCCTTCGATGCCGGCGGCGACTACACCACCTGGAACATCGGCGCCTCCTGGGCTCCGATCGACCACCTCAGCCTCGACCTGCGTTACCACGACAGCGATCTTGGCTGCGCCACCTACTGCGGCGAGAAGGTCGTCCTGACCCTCAAGTCCACCTTCCCCTGATCTTCCGACAGGTGGCCGACCGCTTCATGATGAAGCGGTCGCAAGAGGCCGCCGCGACCGTCGTCGCGGCGGCCTTTCTGCTGGGCGGATGACCGGCTATCGGCTGCTCGACACCGCACGGGCCCTTGGTTATGGCTGCGTCCATGGACAGTCTCGCGAGCCTTGTCGCGCCGATCCCGCTGGATCGCTTCCTTGCCGACTATTACGGCAAGCAGCCCCTCCACATCCGCGCCGAAAGCGATGCCCGGCGGTCGGTTCTGACCTGGGATCAGCTCAATGCCATGCTGTCGATGTCCAGCATCTGGACCGAGCCGCGCCTCAAGCTGTTCATCGAAGGCGGCCGCATCGCGCCCGAACACTACTGCGACACCATCCAGACCCTCGACGGCGAGACCCGGCGGGTCAATCCGCGCAAGGTCCAGGTCTTTCTGTCGATGGGCGCCAGCCTCGTCGCCAACGCCGTCGAGGCCCTGTCGCCGGAGCTTCGGGAAACCGCCCGCGGCCTGGAGCGTGATCTGCTCGGCCTGACCAGCGCCAACATCTATTGCTCGTTCGGCGGCCGTCGCGCCTTCAACAGCCACTTCGACACCCATGAGGTGTTCGCCATCCATACCGAAGGCGAGAAGGTCTGGCGCATCTATGAGGGCCGCGCCGACAATCCGTTGACCGCCCCGCCCGACCATCCTGACATCCAGCAACAGCTCGACCGCCAGAAGGGCCGTCTGCTGCAGGAGGTGGTGATGCGGCCGGGCGATGTTCTCTACATCCCCCGCGGCCAGTTCCACGACGCCCTGGCCAGCAGCCAGGCGTCCCTGCACGTGACCTTCTCGGTCGAACCGCGCAACGGGCGCGGCCTGCTGCGTCTGCTGGAACAGGAGGTGCTGTCCGACAGCCTGTTCCGGGACTACCTGCCGCATCCGGCGCAGGATCGCGGCGCGGCGCTGGACGCGCGGCTGGAGGCGCTGGGGGACAGGCTTCGGGCCATGATCGTCAGTCCGGCATTCCGCGAGGAGGTCGTCGGCTGGCAACAGTCGATCTTCGGCGATCTGAGCGAGTTTTCCCTTCCCTCGGTCGGCCCGCTGGAAGCCTTCGAGGTTCGCCCTCGCCGCGCCGAAATCGTCCAGGGGCCGGCCGGCTGGATGCTGCGCACCGACGCTGGCCTGATTCCGCTTGAGGGTCTGAGAAAGCCCGTCGCCTGGCTGCTCGGACGGCCCGCCTTCACGGTGCAGGAGCTCTGCGCCTGGTTCCCGCAATCCGGCGAGGCGGCCCTGCGCGCCATGCTCGAACGCTTGAGCCGTGTCGGCCTGATCGCGCGACGAAGCTGAACCGCCCGGTCTGCCGGAAAAGGCTGGGGATGGTGCGGGCGGTGAGACTCGAACTCACATGAACCTTCCGGCTCGACGGATTTTCGTACCACTTCGGCTTTCGCCGCCCTGCCGGCGCGATTGACGCGTCGGGTCAGGTTCGTGGTCTGGACTATCCCTTCACCCTGGCGTCGCCGCTTTAGGTGCTGCCCGTCTAGTCTCTACACCTTCCCGGGAGCGGAGACTCCTGGGCTTGGCTCGGGATTGCCGTTCAAGGTTTCCCCGAATTTGAGCAGTTCTACGTCCCCGGTTTCCCGGGGCGCACTCAATTGCCTTAAGTCCGTTGCGTCTACCATTTCGCCACGCCCGCTCGCGTGTCGCGACTCTATAGCAGGCGCCCGCCGGACTTTTAAATCCAGCGACGGGCCGTTTCGCAAAATCCCGGCCGCGCAAGGCCCGCCAGGAACGAAGCGCCGGATCTAGCGCCGTTCCGGCGGCGGTTTGTCGCCGCCAACCCGCCAGAGGGTATTGTCCATCATCCGCTGGGCCGCCTCTTCCCGGCGGGACCACTCAATGCGGGTGAAGCAGAGCTTCTTCTCGCGCCGGGATCCCAGGACCGCCTCGCGGCGACAGATGATCCGGTCCAGGTCCTGGCGCCCGACCACGCCGATCGGAACCTCGGTGCGAGCGACCGGCCGCGACCCGGCGGTCCCGGTCGCGGGCAGAGCGGGCGAGGCGACCAACGCCGCCATCAATGGAACGAGTACAAACATGACTGCTCCTCTCTCTAACGACCACGAGAGAGGAGTTTAGTCCCGTTATCGCGAAAGGTGAACCGGGCGCGGAGTCGGCCCGGCCAGCGTCAGCCTAGCCGCCGATGCCGCCCGAGCTCTTGAAATCGCTCTCGGTGCCGGGCGTCTGACGACCCGGATCGCTGATCAGGTCCGCCTGGTCCTTCAGGCGCTGGCGCTGGGCCACCGTCATGCAGACCTTCTGGGGCCGGTTGGAACCGACCACGTGCTCGCGCTTGCAGACGATGCGGTTGGGATCGTCCATGCCGCCCTTCTTGGGCTCGGCGGGCTTGGTCGCCGGGGCCGGGCCGGGCGTGGCCGTCTGGGCGAAACCGGGGCTCGCCACGGCGAACAGGGCGGCGGCGATAAGCGCGATGCGCATGGGATACAACTCTCTACTGTCTGCGGACTTCGTGCGAAGAGAACGCTCAGGCCTGTTCGCTGTCAAGATGAGTGATGTTGCTGATCCCCGCCGCCGTCAGCGCCGCCTCAAGATCGCGCACCGCCTGGGCCATTTTTTCAGCATCCCGCCCCCGGATCACCAGTTGGCTGCCGTATCCCGCCGCCGAATAGAAGGGATAGCTGCCCATCGACATCTCCGGATGGGCCCTGGCCGTGGCCTCCAGAGGCGCGGCCATGTCGCCTTCGCCGAAGCCCTCGATTCGCAGGGTTTTCGAGATCACCACGGCCCCGCCCTTTAGCCGGTGGCCGATGTCTTCCAGCATGCCGCGCATGATGCTGGGCACGCCGGCCAGGACGAAGACGTTGCCGATCTGGAAGCCGGGCGGTCCCTGGACCGGATTCTTCACCAGGCTGCCACCCTCCGGCACCCGGGCCATCCGCCGGCGGGCGGCGTTGACCTCCCCGCCCCAGCGGGCCTCCATCATGGCGATGATGTCGGGATGCTCGTAGAGGCTGACGCCGAACGCCTTGGCCACGCAGTCGGCGGTGATATCGTCGTGGGTCGGACCGATGCCGCCGGTGGTGAACAGATAGTCGTAGCGCTCGCGCAGGACATTGATGGCGGAAACGATCTCGTCCTCGACATCGCCGACGACCCGGGCCTCGGCCAGGTCCACCCCGTGGGCGCCGACAAATCGGGCGATGGCGTTGAGGTTGGTGTCCTGGGTCCGGCCGGAGAGGATCTCGTCGCCGATGATCAGCACCGCCGCCGTCACCCGTTGCTGGCTCGCCATGGCGCTGATCTTTCCTTGCATCCGACCGATGAAACGGACTTAGAGCGCCCGTGCGACCGCCTCAACCCCTGGAGAAGGGCAAATGGCATGGTAGGGTAAGACATGCCCAGGAAGCTTAACCGGGACGAGAAACGAAGCCTTCGCGCCGCCAACCTCGCCGTGTTCATGAAGCAATATGGTCGTCAGCGTCAGAAAGGCGTCGAGCCCAATGACCGCCAATATGACCGGGAGCAGGAAGAGGCCATCAAACGGCTCAAGCCTGAAGACCTGGATGCCCTCCTCCGCGACGACGAAGAAGACTGAGTCCCGAGGATGCGGTTCCCGTCATTGCTCGTCCGTGGCCGCCTCGTTCAACGCTACAAGCGCTTCTTCGCCGATGTCGTGCTGGACGACGGCCGCGCTGTCACCGCCCACTGCCCCAACCCCGGCGCCATGCTTGGCCTGAACACCCCGGGCCTGCCGGTCTGGCTGTCCACCTCCGACAACCCAAAGCGCAAGCTGGCCCATACCCTGGAGATGGTCGAGGACGGCGGCGGGCTGGTCGGGGTCAACACCATGTTGCCCAACAGGCTGGTGGCCGAGGCGTTGGCGGCGGGGCGGATCGCCGAGCTTGCCGTCTATGACCGGGTGCGGCCGGAGGTGAAGTATGGCGAAGCCAGCCGGGTCGACTTCCTTCTGGAGCGCGATGGCGAGCCACGGTGCTGGCTTGAGATCAAGAACGTGCACCTGTCGCGAACTCCGGGCCTGGCCGAGTTTCCCGACTGCGTGGCGGCGCGCTCGACCCGGCATCTGGCCGAGCTTCAGGCCATGGTCGCCGCCGGAGACCGCGCCGTGGCGCTGTTCGTCGTCCAGCGCACCGACTGCGAGGCCTTCTCGGCCTGCCATGACCTTGACCCGGCCTTCGCCAGGGGTCTGGACGTCGCCGCCCGGGCCGGGGTCGAGGTGCTGATCTACGGCTGCACCCTGTCCCCGCAGGCCATCACCCTGGCCCGCCCCCTGCCCTGGCGGCGATAGGGACGAAACACTCCCCGTCTCCCCGGCAAGCCGGGGTCCAGATCAACCCCTGCGGTCATTTAAGCCGTGACCCCTTCGCGCCCTTTCAGCCGGGCCCTGGCCTTCGCCGGGGAAGCGGGCGAATTCTCAGGCGCCGGGGATCGGCAGGACCTCCATCACCTCGACCGACTCCCCGGGAAAGTGGGTGTAGTGTGGATGGTTGAGGAACATCTTCACCGCCGCCTCATGCGACTCGGCCTGGACAATCGTGAAGCCGGTCAGGGCGTTGCGGACGTCGCTGACGCCCTTGGCCGAAGCCGCCTTGGTCTTGCCCAGAGGGCCGCCCGGGACCACCACGGCGGCGGCGTGATCGGTCATCCATTTGCCCCAGGCGGCCATGCCCTCGGCGACCTTCTGCGGGTTGTCACGGCGAAAGTCCTCGCCGCTCTGATCAGGATTGGGCCGACCGATGTAGACGGCGAGGAAGGTCTTCATGGTGAACTCCAGTCGAAGCTGAGGGGGCGACGGCCGTTCAGGCCGGGGCGAACTGGCGGAAGGTGTTCATCTGGTCCTCGAAGGACTTGACGAAGGCTGGCCGGGCCAGGCAGCGGTCGACATAGACTTTGACGTTGGCAAAGCCGTCGAGATAGCCGTCGCCGTCCAGTTCCCGCAGCACACAGGCCATGACCAGGTCGCCGGCTGTGAAGGCGCCCTCGAGATAGTCCTTGTCGCCGAGCCAGGTGCTCAGGCTTGCCAGCCGGCCGTCAATCATGGCCCGGGCGGAGGGACGCCTGCCCTCGATCCAGTCCTGGCCGGAGAAGAAGGCGTCCAGATTGAGCAGGGTCTGGGCGTGCGGCTCAATGGAGTTGAGCGCCGCCAGCACCCAGGTCGTCACCCGGCCCCTGCCGGCCGGATCGCGCGGACAGAGTTTTTCGGACTTGTCGGCAATATGCAGCACGATCGCGCCGCTCTCGAACATCTCAACCTCGCCGTCGCGATAGGCCGGAACCTGACCGAACGGCTGCCACTGGCGATAACCCTCCGACTTCTGGGTATCGGGATCGATCAGCACGACCTCATAGGGCAGCCCCGCCTCCTCCAGCGCCCAGCGAATTCGAAGGTCGCGCACATAGCCCTGGGCGAAGGGCGGCACCCATCTGAAGGCGGTCAGTTGAATGGTCACAGGCTTGCTCCATCGGGCTGTCGGGAAGGGGGGCGGCCGGCCAGGGCGCCAAGACCCTGACGCAGTTGGTCGGGGTGTCCCTCGGCGAGTTCCGCCTCAAGGGCGGCGTGCTCCGCCGTCCAGATCGGCAGGGCGGCGGCCAGGCGCGCGTGTCCGGCCGGGGTCAGGGCGATCCGCCGGGCCCGGGAGTCCTTCTGATCCACCTCGGCGGTCGTCAGGCCGTCCCGCGCAAGGGGCTTCAGCGCCGCGGTCAGGGTGGTCCGGTCAGCGCCCAGCAGACGCGCCACATCGCCGATCGTGGCCGGCGCCGGCCGGTTCAAGGCATTGAGCAGGGAGAACTGGGTATTGGTCAGCCCCACCGGCCTCAGCGCGTCGTCAAACCGCCGGCCAAGAACCCGCGCCGCCCTCTGCGCATGCAGGCACAGGCAGTGGTCGCGGATGTGCGCCGTCGCCTCGGCGGGAAAGTTGGCGGTAGAGGACATAGGCTCATTTATGTTGATATCAACTCTTTATGCAAGCCTGTTGCCGCACCAACCGGGACAGGCGGAGGCGCCGCTGACGCATTCGTGTGCTGAAAAGCGCCCCTTCGATTTGAATCTAAAGAGCAAATCAGTTGAAATAGATTTTCGTTTCAGGTCGCCCGCCCCGCCGCGGCGCCCGTTCACTTCTGCTTCCGGGTGGCGCTCGCCTTGTCCATTCTTCCCCAGACCGCATTGACCATGGCCCTGCTGCTTGTCACCGGCGTGGCGGTGGCCGAACCCCAGCCGTTCGGCGCGGTCGACGCGGCCTCGCCCGGCGTGGTGCAGGTCACGCCGGCCCGAACCCTGGGCATGGCGCTCGATGCGGTGCGCAGCAAGGACATGCCCCGCGCCCGGGCGCTGCAGGCCAACCTGGCTGATCCCGTCGCCCGGCGCATCGTCGACTGGGCTATCGTCGATGTGTTCGGCGCCGATCTGGGCGAGGCTGAACTGACCCGCGCGGTTCACGACTTCGCCGGGTGGCCGCGTCCCGAAGGGCGACTTGAGGCGCTGCAGCAGGCTCATACCGCCGCCCTTCCCCCGGGACCGGTGCCCTACAGCGCGCTGAGCAGCCGCATCGGCGGCGGGGGGGCCTCGAGCGACTTCACCAGCATGCGGCTGCGGATGAACGACGCCTTGCGGTCGGGGGACTATGCGCGCGCCTACCAGATCATCAGCGTCCATAACCTGACGCCCGGCAGCGTCGATTTCGCCGAGGCGGAGTCCTACGCCGGCTGGCTGGCGCTCAACAAACTGCACGATCCGAGACTGGCCGACACCCACTTCAAGCGTCTGGAAGACAATGTGAAAAGCCCGGTCAGCAAGGCCCGGGCCTACTATTGGCGCGGCCGGGCGGCCGAGCAGATGGGCGACATGGCCAGGGCCCAGGCCTTCTATCGCCAGGGCGCCGACCACACCACGACCTTCTATGGCCAGCTGGCCGCCGAGCGGGCCGGGATCCGGACCCTGGTTCTGAGCCCCGATCCCCAGCCGACCGCCGATGAGCGGGTCAGCTTCGAAACCACCGAGCTGGTCCGGGCCATTCGCCTGCTGGCGTCGGCCGGCGAGCGCAATCTGGTGCGGGTGTTCGGCCTCTATATGGGCGAGACGGTCGAGACCCCGGTGCAACTGGCCATGCTGGTCGACCTGCTGCAGAGCGTCGACGAGCAGGAAGTGTCGCTGATCGCCTATCGCCGGGGCGCCCAGAGCGGCCTGATCCTGCACGAGCGCGGCTATCCGGTTCGGGTGCCGCCCCGGGTCAGCGGCGGCGCAGAGCCGGCCCTGGTGCTGGCCATCGTGCGCCAGGAGAGCCAGTTCGACCCACGCGTCCGCTCGGGCGCCGACGCCCGTGGCATGATGCAGATGCTGCCGGGGACGGCGCGGGAGACGGCCAAGCGCTCGGGCCTGGACTGGAATCCCGACCGGCTCTGGGATCCCGACTACAACATGCAGCTGGGCTCGGCCTTCCTCGGACGGCTGACCTCCAATTTCGGCGACAGCTATGTCATGGCCGCCGCCGGCTACAACGCTGGCCCCGGCCGGCCGCTGCAGTGGATCCAGATCTGCGGAGACCCCCGCGACCCCAAGGTGGACCCGCTCGATTTCCTGGAGTGCATTCCGTTCGCCGAGACCCGCAACTATGTGATGAACGTGATGTCCAATGTCACGGTCTACCGGGCGCGGCTGAACGGCGGGCGCGCGCCCCTGACCGCCGCCAGCGATCTGTCACGCGGCGTCCTGCCGGCGGCCTTGCTGCCCGACGGACCGCAACCCTATTCGACCGCCGCCGCCCGACGCTGAGTCAGCCGCCCTCAGTCCCGCGGCGTTGAAATTCCGTGCTATGATTGCGACATAGACGCCATCACACCTGTATCGCCTGCCGCGCCGCCGGTCGGACCGGACCCGAAAAGCCATGACCCTGACCGCTGACGACATCGAATTCGAGACCCGCACCGGAGAGATCAAGCTGCACGGCGCCGCTGATTTCGAAGGCATGCGCAAGGCCGGCCGTCTGGCCGCCGAATGCCTCGACATGCTGATCCCCCACGTTCAGCCCGGCGTGATGACCTCGCACCTCGACAACCTGGCCAGGGATTTCATCGTCGAACGGGGCGCCCTGCCCGCCTGCCTGTTCTACAAGGGCTACACCCACACCGTCTGCATCTCGCGCAATCACGTGGTCTGCCACGGCATTCCCGGCGACTGGGCGCTGCGCGAGGGCGACATCGTCAACATCGACGTCACCGTCATCGTCGACGGCTGGCACGGCGACACCAGCCGCATGTACGGCGTCGGCAAGGTGCCGGCTCGCGCCCGCCGCCTGGTCGACATCACCTACAAGGGGCTGGAACTGGGCCTGGCGGCCATCAAGCCCGGCGCCACCTTCGGCGATATCGGCCACGCCATTCAGAAGTATGTGGAATCCCAGCGCGCCTCGGTGGTCCGCGACTTCTGCGGCCATGGCGTCGGCAAGGTGTTCCACGACTCGCCCAACGTCCTGCACTTCGGCCGGCCGGGCAGCGGTCCGGTGCTGCAGCCGGGGATGTTTTTCACCGTCGAGCCGATGGTCAATCTCGGCAAGCCGCATGTGAAGGTGCTGAACGACGGCTGGACGGCGGTGACCCGCGACAAGTCGCTGTCGGCCCAGTGCGAGCACTCCATCGGCGTCACCGAGAACGGCATCGAGATCTTCACCGCCTCGCCGACAGGCCTGTTCCAGCCGCCGCTCCAGGCGGACTAGAGCCGAACGCGACTTGATGACGTCAAGCCGCGCTCTGCTCCAGGTTTTTGTGGGCGCGCATTTAATCCGATAACCGGTTTCCGCTTATCGAAACGTGCTCTGGCCGCCCCGCACCGCCAGCCGTCGCAGCAGCGCCAGCGCGTCGGGCGGCGGTTGCCGGCCGATCTTGCGGTACTCCCGACAGTCCGGCGTGCGCGACACCAGCCCGGCGCCAAACAGCTCCCGCCGCAGCAGGGCATGATCGCCGAAGCTGTGAGCCTCGCGCAGCAGATCATTCACCTGCCGCTCGGTCAGGACGACCCCGGCCGGCAGGCGCGACCACAACACCCACAGACACAGCTGTTGCTGGCTGGCCTTGGAGGGCCAGCGGATCATCACCCCTTCGTCGTCGAAGTGGTTGGCCACGCGCTCGACTCGCAGATGGTCCACGGGCTCGGCAACCTGCGGGGGCTGCTCAAGCCGCTCCATCGCCGCCTGCTGGGCGCGAAAATGCTGGAAATTTCTGTAGCCGATGGCGCGGGTCAGCATGTTGAGCAGCTGAACATGGCCGGGCTTGCCATCGACAGTCTCAAGCTCTCGACCCAGGGACCGGGCCAGGGCGGAGACGTCGCCGGCGGCGAAGGGAAAGACGGTTCTGGACATCACTCATCCTCGATGCGTGCCGGGATCTGATCAGTCGATGGTCGCTGACTTTCGACGCGGCACGGGACAAGTGTCTGTCGATGTGAAAATTGGCAGGTTTAGCTTCCCTTGCGGGACAGCGACGCCTTGGTGAACTGCCGACCAAGGTTGCCTCTAGTCCGTGATTCTCTTCCTGACAAGCAGGCCGCGCCTCCAGACCTCTGGCGAGCTCGGCGAACCGGGCGCGGGCCATGTGCACCCCCAATCCGATGCCCCGGGACATCTGGGTCATGTCGACCATGCTGTGGGCCAGGAGGATGCTGACCGAGCCTGCCGCAGCGTCCGCTGTCCACCACCCGCCATAGGCGCCCGGCCAGCCGACCGATCCCGCGCCGCCGCCGCAGAGGGAGGCCTGGGCAAGGTCCGGTTCCATCATCACCGCGAGGCCGAGGCCAAAACCATGTCCGGCGGCGAACATGGGCATGCCGAACATCGCCCCGCTGGCTCGCTGGTCCGGGGTCAGGTGGTTGGAGGTCATCAGAGACAGGGTCCCGGGCCGCAGAAGGCGAACGCCATCGACGGCGCCGCCGCCAATGAACAAGCGGGCGAAGGCCAGATAGTCGTCCATGGTCGACCAGAGCCCCTGACCGCCGGATTCGAACGTCATGTCGTCGGGCCGTTCCGGAAGCGCAGCCCCGCCGGGAACCGCAGGCAGATTGACCGGCCTGCCCTCGGCGTCGAAGCCGCAGGCCGCGGCGCGGCGGGCGCGGTCCTTCGGCGGAACGATGAAGCCGGTGTCCTTCATGCCCAGCGGCCCGAAGATCCGCCGTTGCAGCACCTGCCCCAATGGCGCATCGTCGAGCCGGGCGATCAGCATGCCGAGCAGATCGGTCGAGTGGCCGTAGTGAAATCCTGCTCCCGGCTGGTCGATCAAGGGCAGGCGGGCCAGGGCCGCCACCCAGGCTTCGGGAGCGCGGTCGCTGTCGATATCTCCACCCAGCGCCGAGGAGAAGGCGGCGGCGATCGGTCCTGGATGGAAGTCGCCATAGGTCAGGCCTGAGCGATGGCTGAGCAGGTCGTTGAAGGTGATCGGCCGCGCCGCCGGGACGGTGTCGTCCATCGCCCCCGAGACCGAGCGCATAACCCGCATGTCGGCAAACTCAGGCGCGACCCCGGTGATGGGGTCGTCGAGGGCGAAAGCGCCCTCCTCCATCAGCATCAGGGCCGCAAGGCAGGTCACCGGCTTGGACATGGAGGCGATGCGAAACAGGGTGTCAGGCTCGATCGGCAAGGCCGCTCCGATGTCCCGGAGGCCGAAACAGGCGCGGTGCGCCACTGCACCGCCTTTCCAGACCAGGGTGGAGACGCCGGCCAGGTCGCCCGCTTCGACGAAGGCAGACATGGCGGTGGTGATGGTGTCCGTAGCCGTCACGGCACGAGCCTCGCGAAGAAATATATACCTTCTATAAAATAATATTCTATAAAACTGCAATGATGGCATCGCGATGCTGACCCCCGAGGCTCCTGACAGCCCGCGCAAACGCCGCAAGGGCGACAAGCGCGCCCGCACGCGGGCCGCCTTGCTGGCCGCCGCCCGTGACCTGATCCGGGAAAAGGGTCATGCCCAGACGACCCTGCAGGCCGTGGCCGAGCGCGCCGGCATGACCAGCGGCGCCATCTACGGCAATTTCAGGAATCGCGACGACCTGTTCATGGCCCTGGCCGAGACCTACTGGCCGCCGATCAAACCCCGGTTCCGGCCGGACTCCAGCTTTGCGGACAAAATGCGCGCTCTGGCCGAGGCGACCCTGGCCTCCATTCCCGATCGCGAGGCGGTGGCGGTCGGGCGGCTGACGGGCATGGCGCACGCCCTGACCCACGAGGAGCTGCGCCAGCGCATCCAGGACCACACCCGTCAGGCTTTTGCGACCGGCGCCGCCTGGCTGCGGTCCGTGGCCGACGAGGACGGGCTGCCGATGCCGGCCGAGGTCCTGGTTGCAGTGATCCACGCCCTGACCGAGGGGCTGTTGTTCCAGCGCTTCCTGACCCCGGACCTGGTTCCGGACGAGGCCTTCTACGCCGCCTTCGCCGCCCTCGCGGCGTCGCCGGCCGCAAGAGACAGCGATCCGCTCGCTAACGGGGTTTGATGCTGAGCACGACGTGCGGCCCCTCGACCCCCGCCACCTTGTCCGCGACGTAGAAGGTGATGGTCGTCGTCTCGCCCACCCAGGTCCAGGCATGCACCGGTCCGGATGCGATCTGCACCGGCTTGTTCTGGTTGGTCATCGGAATCTGCGGATATTTCCGGGCGACCCAGTCGAGCGCCGCCCTGGTTGCTCCGGCCTTCTCGCTTTCGCTGGACAGGGTCAGCATGGCGTTGCAACCCCGCTTTTCATCATACCGCCGGGGCTGAAACTGCGCCGACCCCCAGGCCCCTTCCATTCTTGGAAGCAGATCGACGTTCCAGCCATTGCCCTTCAGAGACCGGTACAGGGCCTTCTGCTCCGCCCCTTCCTGCCAGGGCGCGCAGACCTCGCTCATGCCCCGCGAGAAGACGGCTGCGGCCGAGGGCTCGGCCGCCCCGGCGCGCACCGCGCCCGCCGACAAGCCCAGCACCACTGACAGGGTCAGTGCAGATGTGAATCGCGCCATGAGGGGTCTCCTTACCGGGTCCAATCATGGACGCAGCCGGCGCGCTCGCCACCCCCGCTTCGGGGGGCCTTGATAAATTCGAACATATGGGGAACATTGTTCGACATGTCTGAATTCGCCGTCGAAGACATCGCCCCGCTCACGGCCCTGTTTCCCCAGGAGAGGCAGCCGCCGCCGCCGGCAAACCACCGTGTCGGCCACCGCGAGCGGCTGCGGGATCGCGCCATGAAAGGCGGGCTTGCGGCGCTGCCGGACTACGAATTGCTGGAACTTTTCCTGTTCAGGTCGATCCCCCAGGGCGACGTCAAACCCCGCGCCAAGGACCTCATCCAGCGGTTCGGGTCACTGTCGGCGGTGCTGGCCGCCTCGGTTGAGGACCTTTGCACCGTGAAGGGCATCGGCAAGGCCGTCGCCCTGGATCTGGCGGCCTTGCACGAAGCCACCCTTCGGGTCAGCCGCGAACCGGTTGTCCGGCGCACGGTCATCTCCTCCTGGAGCGCCCTGCTGGCCTATGTGAAGCTGGCCCTGGCCAATGAGCCGCGCGAGCAGTTCCGCGTGCTGTTCCTCGACAAGAAGAACCAGCTGATCGCCGACGAAATCCAGAACCGCGGCACGGTGGATCATGCGCCGGTCTATCCCCGCGAGGTGATGCGCCGCGCCCTTGAGCTGTCGGCCAGCAACATCATCCTGGTGCACAACCACCCCAGCGGCGATCCCTCCCCCTCGCATGCCGACATCGACATGACCCGGCAGATCGTCGAGGCCGGGCGGGCGCTGCGTATCGGCGTGCATGATCATCTGGTGGTCGGCCGCGAGGGCGTGGCCAGTTTCAAGTCCCTGGGGCTGATGTAGACGCCGGACATGACAGACGGCCGGGAGTCGCCCCCCGGCCGTCGCCCCTGTTTCAACCGATCTTGCCGGTCAGAAGTTGACCGTCAGCTCCATGCCGAAGGTGCGCGGCGGGTTGAAGTTGCCGTAGTCGCCCAGCACCCCGGCGTTGGCGGCCGAGCGACGGTAGACGTGCTCTTCATTCAGCAGGTTGCGGCTCCATAGGCGCAGGGTTCCCTGGCTGCCGTTGGGCAACGTCAACTCGTCCAGCGCAATGCTGCCGTTCATGATGAAACTGGAGTCGGTCTTCACCGACTCCGACTGGAAGCTGTACTGCGCGTCGGCGTAGTTGGCGTCGAGGTGGGCGCGGAAGATGGCGTCCATGAAATCGACGGGGGCTTCAAAGTCGACAAAGGCCGAGGCGGCGTTCTCGGGAGTGAACACCGTGTTGACCTGGGTCAGCGTGTTGCCAAGGAAGGGGTTCGGCGTCGGAGGCACGTCGACCTTGGTGTAGGCGTAGGACAGACCCAGGGTCACGCCTTCGACCGGACGCGTTGTCAGCTCGGCTTCAAAGCCGCGAATCTTGGAGGTCCCCGGCGCATTGCGGGTCTCTTCGGTGTGCAGGTTGAAGGTCGGACTGAGCGGGTTGGTGTCGACGTTGTCGAAGTCTGTCTGGGTGCCGCTGCGGTCGGTCGCAAACGCCGCCAGGTTGAGGCGAAGCCGTCGGTCCAGCAGGTCCATCTTGGACCCGATCTCGTAGGATTTCACCTCTTCCGAACCGAAGGCAGAGAAGGTCTGCGACCGGTCGTTGGCCCCTCCGGCGCGGTAGCCGGTGGCGTACCTGACGTAGAGGTTGATGCCGTCGGCAGCGTCGAAGGACAGGGTCACCATGGGGTCGAACCGGCCTTCCTTGAACTTGAAGGTGAAGTTCGCCGGCTTGTTCTGGACGATGTAGAGCGTGCCGTTGCGGTCGTCGTGGGTATAGCGGCCGCCGGCGGTCAGGTGGAACCGGTCGAACGCCGCCGGCGTGTAGGTGAACTGGCCGAACACGGCCCAGCTCTCGGCATCCGCCTTGCTCGCTCGCTGCAGGGCGCGGTAGCCGTGAATCCAGCCGGCGTTGGGGGCGATCGGATTAAGGATGGTGTAGGCCGTGCCGTCGGCGTTCCACTGATTGGTCGACGGCGTGGCGGCGGACTCCTCGGCGTGTTCCTTGAAGTAGTAGGCGCCGACCACGTATTCGACCTGCGACAGACTGCCGATAGCCTGGAATTCCTGGCTGAACTGATCTTGCGACAGGTCCGACAGGCTGTAGCGGCTGAACTTGCCGTTCGGTGAGAAGGCGACGCGGTGGGCGCCGCCGGAGTTGTCCCACTGGTGGGTGGCGACTTCACGCGCGGCGGTGATGGACCGCAATTCGAGCGCGGGAGACACCACATAGCTCAGATTGGCCGACACGCCCTGGGTGATGTCCACGCTGGGCTGTTGCGGCACGCCGATCTCCGCGACCTTCTGACGGTCGGTGTGGACCTCGACCAGCGCCGGCAAGGGCGCGATGTAGCCGGCCGGCAGCACCGGGCTGACCTGCATCTCCGCGACGGTGCGGACAGTCTTGCCAAGCGGGTTGTAGTTGAGAAGCTGGCTGTAGAACGGCGTGTTCTCGTCCCGGGCATGATCGATGGAAACGTCGGCGGTGAAGGCGTCGGTCGGCTTCCAGCGCACGGACAGACGCCCACCAGTGCGGTCATACTGGTTCCAGCCGGCCTGGCGCTCGAGGGGGTTTCGGGTGGTCGGGTCCTGATGTTGCTTCAGGGCGTCCAGCTTGACCGAAAAGTTCGCGTATTCGGGCAGGTTGAGGTGCAGTTCCCCGGTGTAGCTGGCGTAGTTGCCGACACCGACCAGCATCCGCCCGCCAAACTCGCCCGTGGGGCCCTTGGTGACGATGCTGAGCGCGCCGCCCTCGGTGTTGCGGCCGAACAGGGTGCCTTGCGGCCCGCGGAGCACCTCGATGCGCTGGATGTCGAACAGCGCCGCGTTGAGCCCCTGCTGGCGGCCCAGATAGACGCCATCGATGTAGACGCCGTTGCCCTGGTCGCGAGCGGTCTGGTTCGCATCGAACGGAACGATGCCGCGAATGCCGATCGTAAGGGCCGACTGACGCGCTTCGAAGGTGGCTATGCGCAGGGAAGGGATCGAGCCGTCGCCCAGGTCGAGCAGGCTGTCGACGTGCCGCGCCTCGACCGCGGCCTCTCCAACGACCGAAATGGCGACCGGCGTCTTCTGCAGGCTGGTTTCGCGCTTGGTTGCGGTGACAACCACCTCTTCAAGCGAAACCGGCGAGTCGGCGGTCTCTGCGCCGTCATCGGCGGCGACGGACCCGCCTGCGACTACTTCCGACGCCGCCGCACCGGCGACCGACACCGTCGTGGCCTGGGCGAACGAAGGCGAAGCGGCGACGAGAGACAACGTCATTGCAGCGCCGGCAAGCAACTGCAGGCGATATTGCGACCTGGACGACATGAGAGAGTTCCCCGGGGCCAATCCCCGGGGCGGCTCGTTAGGCCCGCTTGATGACAGTTTGTCTCAGGATTTGCGTCAACTTGACCAATTCACATCTGCTCCAAACGAATATTGCATTCGTCAATTGAGGCGCAATTCTGGCAAATATTCGGCGGAGTTATTCAAATCCCTTTGGTTTTCGAATTCGCGACCGTTACCTGATTGAAGAATTTCAACGGGCTAGGTGAACACGCTCATACACTTGGAGACCGGCAACGGTCCGCAATTGGGGCAGACCGCTTGGCCGACCCGCGCGAGTGCGGCGCAACAGTCACCGCGACAATTCGGCACAGCCACAGTCTGGCAAATGCAAAAACCGCCCGACCAGGGTTGGTCGGGCGGCGTCAGCGATCGTGGGTCTCCTCCGACCCTGGCGAAAGACTCGCGGCTATTTCGCCGGGTTGATCAGATATTTCTCCCCGGTGGCCCGACGGCTGTAGGCCTTGAGCGTATCGGGGTTGAGGGCTTCCGCCAGGGAGATCTCGGCGGTGTAGTGGCTGGCGAAGGTCGTCTTCAGCTCGGCGGCGACCCGGGCGCGAAGGCGGCCCATCACTTCGGGGCCGGCCTTTTGCAGGAAATAGGTCAGCAGATAGCCGCCCGTGCCCCAGGCCATGCCGACATTGCGCGGAATCTCGGTCGGGCGCAGGTCCAGCGCGCCATAGATGTAGACCTGCTTGTGGGTCGCGCTGCCGTAGCGGCTATAGGCGTCGGCGGTGCGATTCAGGGCCACCTCCATGCAGGCGAGGATATCGCCGGCCAGGGGACCGCCGCCGACGGCGTCGAAGCCGATCGTCGCGCCGGTCGCGACCAGAGCCTCGACGAGGTCGGCCTTGAAGCTGGGCGTGGTGCAGTCGAGCACATGTTCCGCGCCCAGGGCCTTGAGGATTTTCACCTGCTCCTGATTGCGCACGATGTTGACCAGGGGAACGCCGTCGGCCTGGCAGATCTTGACCAGCATCTGTCCGAGGTTGGAGGCGGCGGCGGTGTGGACGATGGCCTTGTGGCCCTCCGCCCGCATGGTTTCGGGAAAGGACAGGGCCGTCAGCGGGTTGACGAAGCATGAGGCGCCGTCGGCGGCGGTGGCGTCGTCCGGCAGCGGCAGCACGGCGCCGGCCGGGGCGATCCGGTGGGTGGCGTACATCGAGCCGCCCAGCAGGGCGACCTTCTTGCCGACCAGGGCTTCCGCCCCCTCCCCCGCCGCAATGACCGTGCCGGCCCCCTCGTTACCCACCACCATCGACTGATCGAGGCGCGCCGCCATCATCGGCAGGCGATCGGCCGGCACGTCAGCGGTCAGGGTCGGACGATCGGCGGTTCCACCAGGCGCCAAGGTCGAGAGGTCCGCGGCGCCGGTGAGCAGGCCGAGGTCGGAGGGATTGATCGGCGAGGCTTCCACCCTGACCAGCACCTGACCGGCGGCGGGCTGGGGAATCGCAACCTCCTCCAGCGACAGCTCGAGCTTGCCGCCAGAGGTAATCTTCGAGCGCAGTTCCAGACCGGTGGTCATTGTCATTTCTCCCTTGGTGTCTCGTTGTCAGGCGTCGGCCAGCCAGGCCAGATATTCGGGCGTCTTCAGCAGGCCTTCGGAATAGGCCCGCGCCCGGCCGTCGTCGCCACAGATTTTCAGGTCCACACCGTAGCTTTCGAAGCGGGTGGCGACCGGCGTGAAGAAGGCGTCGGCGATCGACCAGTCGCCCAGAAGGAATGGGCCGCCGGAGCGATCCAGAAGACCGAGCCAGAGGTCCACGATACGGCGCACGTCTTTTTCCACCTCGGCCGTCATCGGCTTTTCGGTGCGCAGACCCAGTTCCATCGGACATTCGCGCCGCAGCGCGCCAAAGCCGCTGTGCATTTCCGCGGCCGCCGATCGCGCCAGAGCCCGGTCGATCGGGTCCTCCGGCCACAGCTTCGCCGCCGGAAACCGGTCGGCCAGATACTCGCAGATCGCCAGGGAATCGACGATCACCACCCCGGCGTCCTTCAGAGCCGGCACAAGGCCCGATGGCGAATGCCTGGCGATCTCCGCCGTTGAGGTCTCCACTTCG
Organism: Caulobacter sp.; assembly: GCA_016125585.1. GTDB lineage: Bacteria > Pseudomonadota > Alphaproteobacteria > Caulobacterales > Caulobacteraceae > Caulobacter. Next base: position 234,472 of record WGLL01000011.1, on the reverse strand, counting down.
CGAAGCTGGATCAGGGTCTCGCGAAGCGGCGCGCCGGTGCGCTTCAGCGCCAGCCAGGGCCGCATCGACCAGGTGGACCAACGCTTGGTGCCGATGACAATTTCCACGGATCACTCCCAGGGTTCGAACAGTGGGTATTGGCGCCGCCGCCTATCCGGGCTCTAGTGCGATCAAGAATTTAGAACAAGCGTTCGAGGAAACCGCCCATGACCGACGCCGCCGGCCCGGCGCCGATCGAGCCCAATCCGGCTCCTGTCTCTCAACCCGTCCCGTCCGTGCTTGAGCCCCTGAGCAAGGGCTATCGGCGCTACGCCCTGGGCATGCTGCTGATCATCTACACGCTCAATTTCCTGGATCGGCAGATCGTCAATATCCTCGCCGAGGACATCAAGCGCGACCTGCATCTGGCGGATTGGCAGCTGGGCATGATGACCGGCTTCGCCTTCGCCATCTTCTATACCGTGCTGGGCATTCCCATCGCCCGCTTCGCCGAACGGTCGAACCGCTCGATGATCATCGGCGCCTCGGTGGCGGTGTGGAGCGGCTTCACGGTGCTGTGCGGCTTCGCCCAGAATTTCTGGCAGATGGTTCTGCTCCGCATCGGCGTGGGCGTCGGCGAGGCCGGCTGCACGCCGCCGGCCCATTCGCTCATCACCGACTATGTTCCAAGGGCCAAGCGCGCCTCGGCCATCGCCTTCTATTCGATGGGAACGCCGCTCGGCACCCTGATCGGCCTGGCCATGGGGGGCCTGATCGCGGACGCCTATGGCTGGCGGGCCGCCTTCCTGGTCGCCGGCGCGCCGGGCGTGATCTTCGCCCTGCTGGCCTTCTTCACCCTGCCCGAGCCGCGGAAGAAACTGAAAGCGGACCTCGCCGCCCGCGCCGCCGCCCCGACAATCTCCTTCGGCGCCGCCCTGGCCGCCCTGATGGTCAAGAAGACCTTCTGGCTGATCGCCTTCGCCGCCGCCATCAAGGCCTTCATCGGCTATGGCCACGCCCCCTTCACCGCCTCCTTCTTCTTCCGCGTCCACGGGCCCCAGTTGGTCGAGCTCGCCGCCTGGCTATCGGACATCCTGTCCGCCGCCGTCTCCCTGATTCCCTTTGTTCAGGTCGATTTCGAGCTGGGCGTGCGCGGCTTTCTCGGCATCGCCCTCAGCGCCGTCGGCGGCACCGCCGGCGTGATCGGCGCCTGGCTCGGCGGCTACATCGCCGACCGTCTGGGGGCCCGGGACTTGCGGGCCTATGTCATCGTCCCGGCCATCGCCTCGGTCGTGACCATTCCGATCTACATCTTCGGCATCATGATCGGCGACGCCGGCGCCGCCGTGCTGATCCTGGCCGTCCCGGCGATTCTCGGCACCCTGTGGTACGGGCCGGTCTATGCCACCGCCCAGAGCATCGTCGAGCCGCACATGCGGGCGACCTGCGCCGCCATCCTGCTGTTCATCATCAACCTGATCGGGCTGGGGCTGGGTCCCCTCGCCGTCGGCATCCTCAGCGACGTCTTCGCCGGCCCGATGGGGATGGGCGAGGCCGAGGGCGTCCGCTGGGCGCTGATCAGTTCGGCCTGCCTGGGCCTGGTCGCCTTTGCGCTGTTCTGGACAGCGCGTAAGACGATCCGCGAAGAGATGGTCAGCTGACCGAATCGAAGCCGGTTCACGGAGGATCGGCCACCATAAGTATTGATCCGCCCGGGCGGGCGTCGGGGAGAGGAAGCAGACGATGACGGATGTCGCGGCGGGAACGGCCGAAAAGCCGATCTACTCGAATGGCTACAAGGCCACGGTGCTGGGCATGCTGGTTGCGGCCTACACCTTCAATTTCATCGACCGGACCATCATCGGCACCATTGGTCAGGCCATCAAGGTCGACCTGAACCTGTCCGACACCCAGCTCGGACTGCTGGGAGGGCTGTTCTTCGCCCTCCTCTACACCCTGCTGGGCATTCCGATCGCGCGCCTGGCCGAGCGGAAGAACCGAGTGACCATCATCACCGTGGGTCTGGTGGTCTGGTCCGGTTTCACCGCCCTATGCGGCATGGCCGGCAATTTCGTGCAGCTGGCGGCGCTTCGCTTTGGCGTCGGCATCGGCGAGGCGGCCTGTTCTCCCCCCGCCCACTCGCTGATCAGCGACTACTACGAGCCGAAACAGCGCGCCACCGCCCTGTCGATCTACAGCTTCGGGATTCCGCTGGGCACCATGTTCGGCGCCGTCGCCGGCGGCTGGCTGACCCAGGAGTTCAGCTGGCGCATCGCCTTCATCGTTGTCGGTGTGCCCGGCCTGCTGCTGGCCCTGTTGTTCAAGCTCCTGGTCAAGGAGCCGCCGCGCGGCCATTCCGACATTCCGGTCGCCCCGATCAGCGAAGAGGGGGTCGTCGCCCCGGCCCCCTACGTCAAACCGCCCTTCTCCTTCGGCGACGAATTCCGCGAGCTGTGGGCCGTGATCAAGGTGCTGTTCACCAAATGGCCGGTGGTCCACATGGTGCTCGGCGTGACGATCGCCTCGTTCGGCTCCTATGGGTCCGGCGCCTTCGTGCCGGCCTATTTTGTCCGTCAGTTCGGCCTCGACTATGCGACGGTTGGTCTGGTGACAGGCCTTGTCGGCGGCTTTTCCGCCGGCATCGGCACCCTGGCCGGCGGCTTCTTCTCCGACTGGGCCGGCAAGCGAAACGCCCGCTGGTACGCCCTCACCCCAGCCTTCGGCCTGCTGATCGCCACGCCGATCTACATTGCCGCCTATCTTCAGACCGACTGGAAGATGACGGCCCTGATCCTGCTGGTTCCCGGCATCTTCCACTACACCTACCTGGGCCCGACGTTCGGCGTGATCCAGAACTCGGTGCCGACCTATCGCCGGGCCACGGCGACGGCCCTGCTGTTCTTCTTCCTCAATCTCATCGCCCTGGGCGGCGGGCCGGTGTTCACCGGCTGGCTGATCGACACCCTGACCCAGTTCAACATCAACCACCTGGGCCATCACGGCGTGCTGGAGTCCTTCTTCGGCACCTTTGGCCCCAAGGGTCCGATCGACTTCATCACCCAGTGCCCCGGCGGCCGCCCGCCGGAAGGCGCGACGGCTGAGTTGGCCAAGGCCTGTATCGACACCAGCGCCCAGTCCAGCCAGCAGGGGATCATCATCTCCATCTGCTTCTACGCCTGGGCCGCCGGCCACTATTTCCTGGCGGCTATCGGCCTGGCCAAACACATGAAAGCCAGCGCCACCTGATCAGGCGGCCTTGACTCTGGCGCGCCTCGGGGCGAAGCGGGCGGCATGATCCCTCGCTATTCACGCCCCGAGGCGGCGGCCATCTGGTCGCCGCAGACCCGCTATCGCATCTGGTTCGAGATCGAGGCGCACGCTGCTGACGCCATGGCCGAACTGGGCGTCATCCCCGCCTCCGCCGCCAAGGCCATCTGGGATGGCGGCCGCAACGTGGTCTGGGACGCCGACCGCATCGACGAGATCGAGCGGACGACCAAGCACGACGTCATCGCCTTCCTGACCCATGTCGCCGAGGTCGTCGGCCCCGAAGCCCGTTTCCTCCACCAGGGCATGACCAGCTCCGACGTGCTGGACACCTGCCTCTCGGTGCAGATGGCCCAGGCCACCGACCTGCTGCTGGAAGACGTCGACCTGGTCCTCGCCGCCCTCAAGCGCCGGGCCATGGAGCACAAATTCACCCCCTGCACCGGCCGCAGCCACGGCATCCACGCCGAGCCGACCACCTTCGGCCTTAAGCTGGCCGGCCACTACGCCGAGTTCCAGCGCGCCAAGGAGCGGCTGGCCATGGCCCGCTTCGAGATCGCCACCTGCGCCATTTCCGGCGCCGTCGGCACCTTCGCCAACATCGACCCGCGGGTTGAGGCCCATGTCGCCGAGAAGATGGGCCTGGCCATCGAGCCGGTCTCGACCCAGGTCATCCCCCGCGACCGCCACGCCGCCTGGTTCGCCGCCCTTGCCGTCGTCGCCAGCTCCATCGAGCGACTGGCCGTCGAGATCCGCCATCTGCAGCGCACCGAGGTCCTGGAAGCCGAAGAGCCCTTCGATCCGGGCCAGAAGGGCAGCTCGGCCATGCCCCACAAGCGCAACCCGATCCTCACCGAGAACCTGACCGGCCTCGCCCGTCTGGTCCGCTCGGCGGTGGTCCCGGCCCTGGAGAACGTCGCCCTCTGGCACGAGCGCGACATCAGCCATTCATCGGTCGAGCGCGGCATCGCCCCGGACGCCTCCATCCACCTTGACTTCGCCCTGCGCCGCCTGGCCGGGGTCGTCGAGCGGCTGGTCATCTATCCGGAGAACATGCTGAAGAACCTCGATCGCCTCGGCGGTCTGGTCCACTCCCAGCGCGTCATGCTGGCCCTGACCCAGAAGGACTCCTCGCGCGAGGAAGCCTATGCGGCGGTCCAGTCCAACGCCATGAAGGTCTGGCGCGGCGAGGGCCGGTTCATCGACTTCCTGAAAGCCGACCCCTTCGTCTCCGCCAATCTGAGCGATGCTGAGCTCGAGGATCTGTTCGACAACGGATATCACTTCAAGCACGTCGACACGATCTTCGCCCGGGTGTTCGGGGAACAGGCCTGAGCCTGCCTCCGGCCCGCAAGGCCAGCTTTGCGCCCCTCTACAGGCCGGACGCCCGGCTGCTGATTCTCGGCAGCCTGCCCGGAGACGTTTCTCTGGCCGAGAACCGCTACTACGCCCACCCACAGAACGCCTTCTGGCGACTGGTCGGCGCGGCGGTTGGCGTCGACCTGCACGCCATGGCCTATGAGGCGCGCCTCGGGTCCCTTAAGGACCGCCAGATCGCCTTGTGGGACGTCATCGCCGAAGCTCATCGGCCAGGCAGCCTGGACGGGGCGATTCGCGAGCGGCGAGAAAACGACCTCTTGGGCCTGATTGCGCAGCTGCCCGACCTGAGGGCCGTCGCCTTCAACGGCGCCACGGCGGCAAGGCTGGGCGCAAAGGCGCTGGCCGGGGTCGCGCCCCACGTCGAGCGCATCGCCCTGCCCTCGTCCAGCCCGGCCTACGCCTCAATGTCCTTGGAGCGAAAGGCAGCCGCCTGGGCGGCGATCCGCCGGCCGCTCGGGCTCACCACAGACGCTTGACGCCAAAGCCGTCGAACAGTTGCTCGTTCGACACCAGCACCAGGTCCTCCATGATCGCCTGAGCAATCAGGAACCGGTCAAAGGGGTCCTTGTGCAGGATCGGCAGTTCGCCGGCCTTTTGCCCGTGCTCGACACTGATCGACAGCGTTTGAAATCCGTCCGCCGCCGCCTCACCAGCGAAATCGACCGCCAGTCGTTCCGCGTCCGGCAGCTTTCCAAGCCGGAACTTCGTCGCGATCTCCATGGCCGACGCCGCGCTCACGAAGACCTCGTTGCCCGGATCTTCGATAGCGGCGCGCGCCATGGCCGTGAGCTGGGGATGGCCGCCCGTCCACCAGATGATGGCGTGGGTGTCGAGCAGCAGCCTCAATCGCCCTCGCCATTCCAGAGGGCAAGTTCATCGTCGGGCAACGGTTCAAAAAAGCGTTCGTCCAGGGAAACCTGTCCCTTGAGTCTGCCAAAAACCCGCTTGGGCGGCGGCGGGTCGACGGGCATCAGCTTGGCCACCGGCGTCTTGCCGCGCGCAATGACCACCTCGCCGCCCGCCTCGACTTCGGCGATCAGCTTGGAGAGATTGGTCTTGGCGTTGTGGATGGTGACGACGGTCATCGCAGGCTCCTTAGCTAAGAAAGTTAGCTAAGTTGTGCGAAAATTCAAGTTCCGTCGCTCAGGCGCCGTTCTTGATCTGGTCGCGGGCCTGGGCGAGCAATTCGTCCATCTTCATCCGCACCTCGCCCTCGGTGGTCTCCAGGCCAGAGCCCTTCAGATCACCGAACACCTTGCGCAGGACATCGTCGTCGCCGGGCTGTTCGAAGTCGGACTTCACCACGGCGCGGACGTACTCTTCCGGCGATTCCAGGCCCATCAGACCGGCCGCCCATTCACCGAGCAGGCGGTTGCGCCGAGCGGTGGCCTTGAAGTCCTGTTCGGCATCCAGGGCGAACTTGCGCTCAAAGCCCTTTTCGCGTTCGTCGAAGGTGGTCATAGATTTTCCAACTGCATTGCGGCGCGGTCCATACCGCGCGTCGCGTCGCCCCGCAATCATAACCGGAGCAATCCTTGTGAACGAAGAGGCCGCTGTCGGCGCCATAGTCGATGAGATGTACGCCATGATCTCCGGCCCGGCTGGCCCGAGGGACTGGGCGCGGCAGGCGAAAATCTTCCATCCCGAGGCGCGGCAGATGCGCACCGGTCTCGACGAGAGGGGCGCGCCGTGGATCGTCATCATGGGCCAGGCCGAGTATCGGGAGAACACCCAGCCTTTCTTTGACGCCAATCCCTTCTTTGAGGTCGAGCTCGGCCGCCGGATCGAGGTCTTCGGCAACATCGCCCAGGTCTGGAGCCTCTACGAGGCCAAGCGGGACCCCGCCGACCTGAATCCGGAGCGTCGGGGAATCAATTCCATTCAGCTGTTCAAGGGATCGGACGGCGCCTGGCGGATCATGTCGATGATCTGGGACAACGAAAGGCCCGGTCTTTCCCTGCCGACCCTTTGAGAGTATTTTCCCCGCCGACCAACAATCCTCGCGGACGTGAGTCGGACGCGCGCGCTGGCCTTTGAGCCTGCGCGCGATTTTTGTTCCCGCCACGCCGCATCGCACCCCCACGGGGAGACACATGACCACCCGCCGCAAGAAGATCTACGAAGGCAAGGCCAAGATTCTCTACGAGGGTCCCGAGCCCGGCACCCTGATCCAGTACTTCAAGGACGACGCCACCGCCTTCAACGCCCAGAAAAAGGCCGTTCTCGAAGGCAAGGGCGTGATCAACAACCGCATCAGCGAGTTCGTGATGACCAAGCTGGCCGCCATCGGCGTGGCCAACCACTTCATCCGTCGGCTGAACCACCGCGAACAGCTGATCAAGGAAGTGGAGATCGTTCCGCTGGAAGTGATCTGCCGTAACATCGCCGCCGGCAGCCTGGCCAAGCGCCTCGGTCTGGAGGAAGGCACACCCCTGCCCCGATCGATCATCGAGTTCTGCTACAAGAACGACGAACTGGGCGACCCGCTGGTCACCGAAGAGCACATCACCGCCTTCAACTGGGCCACCACCCAGGACATCGACGACATCATGGCCATGACCCTGCGGATCAACGACTTCCTGACCGGGATGTTCGGCGCCGTCGGCATCACCCTGGTGGATTTCAAGATCGAGTTCGGCCGCATCTGGGACGGCGATTTCTCCCGCCTGATCCTCGCCGACGAGATCAGCCCCGACAGCTGCCGGCTGTGGGATTCGACCACCAACGAAAAGCTCGACAAGGACCGCTTCCGCCGCGACCTGGGCGATGTGATCGAAAGCTACACCGAGGTGGCCCGTCGCCTGGGGATCATGAAAGACATGCCGACCGTCATCCAGGGAGGACTGCACTAGTGAAGGCCACCGTCCACGTTTTCCTCAAGCCCGGAGTCCTCGACGTCCAGGGCAAGGCCGTCGAGAACGCCCTGCACGGCCTGGGCTGGGCCGACGTGACTGGCGTGCGGGTCGGCCGCGTGCTCGAGTTCGAGGTCGGCGGCGACAAGGCGGCGGCGGAAGTCGAGGTCAAGGCCATGTGCGAGAAGCTGCTGGCCAACACGGTGATCGAAAGCTACCGGGTGGATATCGGCTAGATCTGTCTGCCTCAAGAGTCATCGGAAAGCCCCACGCTGCCGTCCCGGCCGTCGTAGGTCAGGCGATAGTTCCGCAGAAACGGCCGGCCAAGAATGATCTGGTGTAGCTGATCTCCCTGCTGAAGTTTGACCCCGGTGAAGGGCTGAAACAGCAGCCGTCCCAGCGACGGGATGAACAGGCGCGCAGTGTAGACAAAGGCATGATGCCGCCCACCAACACCGCTCATCTCGCCCTCGTCGGTGATCGGTAGGCCAAGCGAATGCGCCAGATCGTCGTCGATACAGTCGCCTCCCGCGCCAGTGTCGATCAGGGCCTTGATATTCTTGCGGGGCAGGTCCGGCGGCTGGCCGGCGACCGCACGCGACCGAAGGCCAATATCCACCCGAAGGGTCGGTCCAACCTGGACGAGAAGGTCTGACGGCGTCGCGCCGTCTTTGCCGGATTTAAAGCCGGCCTGCGTCGAGGGCATGCGAAGGCGTGAAAATCATGCCGCCGGGCAATTGGACCGAGCGGGGCGCCCCGACCTGCCGAATGAGATAGGGGCCGGTGCCAAACCGCTCGATCGCCATCGCCGCAGCGTCGTCGAAAGCCGCGTACGCCCCCTGAAAGCGGCCCTTGTGGAACAGCACCCAGGCCTTGTCGTGGTCACGCGCCAGTTCGGTCTGCATTTCGTCGAACGCCGCGATGTCCTCTCGAAGAACGGTCATCGGTGATTCCTCTCCTGACCATTTGGAGCACTGTTCGGTCTGGAGTTCCAATCAACTCCAACGCCTGAAGTCTGGGCCGAGTCGCATATTCGGGGGTTAATTTCACCATCACCTCGCCCAGCTGTCGGGACTCTGCTACAGGCCCGCCCATGAAAGCCGCCGTCATCGTCTTCCCGGGGTCCAACTGCGACCGTGACTGCAAGGTCGCCGTCGAGCGGTCGACCGGGGCCTCCGTCGACATGGTCTGGCACGGCGACACCGCCCTGCCCACGGGCCTCGACCTGATCGTGCTGCCCGGCGGGTTCTCCTACGGCGACTATCTGCGCTGCGGCGCCATGGCCGCGCTGTCGCCGATCATGACCGAGGTGAAGGCGGCCATAGAGCGCGGCGTGGCGACGGTCGGCATCTGCAACGGCTTCCAGGTCCTGTGCGAAGCCGGTCTCCTGCCCGGCGCGCTGTTGCGCAACGCCGGTCTGAAATACGTCTGCAAGCCTGTGACCCTCGACATCGTCAACGGCCAGACCCGATTCACCGCCGCCTATCAGGGCCGGCGCGAGGCGGTGATGACGGTGGGCAACGGCGACGGCAACTATTTCGCCGACGACGCCACCCTCGACCGGCTTGAAGGCGAGGGTCAGGTGATCTTCCGCTACCGCGACAATCCCAACGGCTCGGCCCGCGACATCGCCGGGATCAGCAACGCGGCCGGCAATGTGCTGGGCCTGATGCCCCACCCCGACCGGTCCTTCGAGGCCGAACTGGGCTCGGCCGACGGCGCCCTGCTGTTCCAGAGCGCCCTGGCCAGCGCCTGACGCGTCAAATATCAGCCTGACAGGCGGCCCGATGAATATGTCTAGACATATTCATCGACGGGTCCGCGCGCCTTGCAGGGCCTCGTTGATGGCGTAGACCGGCGCGCCGCCCGCTCGACCTACACCCGCCGCCGCTCGACCTACGCCCAGCCTACGTCCGGACCTACCGTTGCGAGGCTTGCACCTACGCAAAACCCCACGGATTGCTGGGCTTCGCGCCAAAAGCGCCGCCTCGCGGAAATCGCGCGCCTGCCTTCGTGGGTCGATCAAGCTCTGGTACAATGAGGGCCGCTTCGCCAGGCCGGTCCGGCTTTGAGGCTAGCGCCGTTTCTTCCTGGACGTCTGGGCCGCCTCCTCCGCGGCCCGCAGCCTGGCGATCCGGCCGATCAGCTCCACCGGCACGGGTTCGTCGAGCCGGAATTTGATCGTCCCCTTGCTGATCTCCAGCCCGGCCAGTTCGGCGGCCAGCTCTGTCCTCACCGCGTCGCCGACCGGGTATATCGAGTAGTGCCGCTTCCAGCCCGCGTAATGGACCACGGACCTGCCGCCAATCCTGAAGGTGGGAATGTCGTAGGAGATGACCTCTTCAGCGTCCGGGAGCGCCGCGGCGATCGCCGCCCGCACCGTCACCAGGATATCCCTCTGCCGGGCCGGCAAGACGGCGAGATAGTCTTCCACGGAATTGATCTCGACCTTCGCCATCAAAACCTGCCTGAGCGCGAATTAACTTGGCCGACCGCCGGCCAGGCCGCACCTTCGGCGAGAATACAGGGGAAGAAAATGGATTTCAGTCAGGTCAACTGGATCTATGTGGCGGGCGGGGTTTCCGTCGTTCTGCTCATTGTATGGCTGATCGCCCTGTTCCGTGGACGGCCAGGCCTGATCGGCGGCGTGGTCGGCTTTGCCCACCTGGTTGCCGCGGGCCTCAACAGCGCCGCGCCGATCCGCAGCCTCGTGGACTCCTCCTATGTCGGCTACGGCTTCGGCATGCTGCAAGGCGACCGGGGCCTGACCGTCTCGGCCATGGCCGGCGCGGTCTTCCTGATCGCTGTCCTCGGAGCCTTCAGCGCCCTGCGCGGGACGCGGGAGGCGATGATCATCACCGCCATCACCAGTCTGCTGTTTGCCGGCGTTCTGGGCTGGCCCTGGTTGCAGGACATGCTCGACGGCGTCCACTCCCAGGTCCAGCTGGGCCAGGGCGTGATTGTCCCCGGCTATGTGTTCAAGGGGGCCATCGCCGTCTTGGAGATCGGCCCCTTCCTGCTGGGCATGCTCTGGGCGACAGCGCGGATCGGTCGTTCGCCCAGCAGCGTCACGGCCTGAACCGTCAGGGGATCAGTTCGCCGCCGACGATCTTGTCCGGATCCCCGTCATTGCTGGTCTCGTCGTAGTCCTTGTCGTAGCGCTTCTGCAGATGCTCGCGATCCTCGGCCAGCTGCTCCGTCTCGGCGTCGGTGTTTGCGGTGTCGGTTTTGGGGGTTTTGTCGCTCATCAGCGGACTCTCCTGCCAGTCGCCCGACGACGGCCGGGCCTTGGCCATTGAACGGGTCACGAGCCTGTCCCGTTCCCGTCCCGCCTTGTCGCGGGTTTGATCCGATAACCGGTTTCCAGTTGCCGGAACGCGCTTTAGAAGCCCAAGATCATGAGCACCGCCCCCGCCTCCAAGACCACCGCCGAGCTGGCCGCCGAGTACGGCCTCAAGCCGGAGGAATACGCCGTCATCCTCAAGCGTCTGAACCGGGAGCCGAACCCGGTCGAACTGGGGGTCTTCTCGGTCATGTGGTCCGAGCACTGCTCCTACAAATCCAGCCGCAAGCATCTGGGCAAGTTCCCGACCACCGGCCCCCGGGTCATCTGCGGTCCGGGCGAGAACGCCGGCGTCGTCGATATCGGCGACGGCCAGGCCTGCATCTTCAAGATGGAGAGCCACAACCACCCCAGCTACATCGAGCCCTATCAGGGCGCGGCGACCGGCGTCGGCGGCATCATGCGCGACGTCTTCACCATGGGCGCCCGGCCCATCGCCCTGCTCAACGCCCTGCGCTTCGGCGACCCCTCCCATCCCAAGACCCGCCGCCTGGTCGAAGGCGTCGTCGCCGGCATCGCCGGCTACGGCAACTGTGTCGGCGTGCCCACCGTGGCCGGCGAGACCAACTTCCATCGCGGCTACGACGGCAACATCCTCGTCAACGCCATGTGCGTGGGCCTGGCGGACGCCGACAAGATCTTCTACAGCGCCGCTCCCTCGGCCGGACTGCCGGTGGTCTATTTCGGCTCCAAGACCGGCCGCGACGGCATCCATGGCGCGACCATGGCCAGCACCGAGTTCGACGAGGACAGCGACGAGAAGCGTCCCACCGTCCAGGTCGGCGACCCCTTCGCCGAAAAGCTGCTGATCGAGGCGACCCTCGAACTGATGGCCACCGGCGCCGTCGCCGCCATTCAGGACATGGGCGCCGCCGGCCTGACCTCTTCCTCCGTGGAAATGGCCGGCAAGGGCAGCGTCGGCATCGAGCTCGACCTCGACATGGTGCCCCAGCGCGAGGAGGGCATGACCGCCTATGAGATGATGCTCTCGGAAAGCCAGGAGCGGATGCTGGCCATCCTCAAGCCCGGCCGCGAGCGTGATGGCCACGCCATCTTCGAGAAATGGGGCCTCGACGCCGCCATCATCGGCGTCACCACCAACACCGGCCACATCGTGCTCAAGCACAAGGGCGAGGTGGTCTGCGACCTGCCGCTCAGCCCCCTGTCCGACGGCGCCCCCCTCTACGACCGCCCCTGGACCCAGCCGAAGCTGCACGACCGGATCGACCCGGGCTCAGTGCCCGCGCCGGAGGACTGGGAAGCGGCGGTGCTCAAGCTGATGGCCTGCCCCGACATCGCCTCCAAGCGCTGGCTGTGGGAGCAGTACGACCGCCACGTCATGGCCGACACCCTGGAAGACAGCGCCACCGGCGCCGACGCCGGCATCGTCCGCGTCCACGGCACCCGCAAGGGCCTGGCGGTGACCAGCGACTGCACCCCCCGCTACGTCCAGAACGATCCCTATGAGGGCGGCAAACAGGCCGTAGCCGAGGCCTGGCGCAACCTGACCGCCGTCGGCGCCGATCCCATCGCCATCACCGACAATCTCAACTTCGGCAATCCCGAGCGCCCCGAGATCATGGGCCAGATCGTCCGCGCCATCGACGGCATGGCCGAGGCCTGCCGGGCCCTCGACTTCCCCGTCGTCAGCGGCAACGTCAGCCTCTACAATGAGACCAACGGCGCCGCCATTCCGCCGACCCCGACCGTCGGCGCCGTCGGCCTGCTGACCGACTACGCTCGCCATGCGGACTTCGCTGGAATGAAGGCGGGCGACGCCCTGGTGCTTATCGGCGTCAATTACGGCGAACTGGGCGCCAGCCTCTACCTGCGCGAACTGCTGGGCCGCGAGGACGGCGCGCCGCCGCCGGTCGATCTGGCTCTGGAGCGCAGGACCGGCGATTTCGTCCGCGCGCAGATTCAGGACGGAAGCGTCCGCGTCATCCACGACCTCTCCGACGGCGGCCTGGCGATCGCGGCGGCGGAAATGGCCCTCGCCAGCGGCGTCGGCGTCACCCTCGACGCCTCCAGCCCGACCAACGCCCACCCCTTCCTCTTCGGCGAGGATCAGGCCCGCTATCTGGTCGCCGTGGCCGATCCCGCCGCCCTGCTGGCGGCGGCGTCGGACGCAGGCCTGCACGCCAGTGTCGTCGGTCAGGCCGGCGGGGAGGCCTTCGCCTCGACCGGCCTGTTCTCGATAGACCTGGCAAAGCTTCGCGCCGCCCATGAAGGCTGGCTACCGAAGTTCATGGGCGCGCTGTCGTGAGGCGGCTGGCGGTCTTCGTCGCTGCGGCGCTGCTCGCCGGGTGCGCCTCCGCTCCGATGACCGAAACCCCGCCGGGTGGCGAGGATTGCGACGTGACGGTGGTTTTTGGCAGCATGGGCGCCGGTATCGACACCTTTTCTCTGTACCAGCTCCATACTTGGCTTGGCGGACGGCCAGACATGGTGGCCAAAGTGACCGAAACTTCCTGGGGGAAGGAGGGCGAACGCACGCTTTGCGTGACCACAAGAACACCCAAGGCTGCCAATCGACTGATCATGGGCGCAAGGGACTTGCTGAATCGGCTATCCCCCAAGGCGCCTATTACGCTCGCCAACAGGAATGGGCAGACGGTCTTGATAACCCCGTCAAGGGTGAAAGGACGCGGCTACGGAGCCGTCGGAGGTCCACCTCGCGGAAACGGCGGAACGCGGTCGCCCAGCTCTCCGCCAAACTGACCGCCGCCGTAATTGCCAGAACCGTCGCCCGGTGACGGGCTTCGGGAGCCGTCGTGACCACGCACGATACCGGCCAGTCAGAGTCCACCGCACCCTGATAGCAACGAGGGCAGTCGCCGGTAGCCGGCGCCGCCCCCATTCGGTGGTCAGGCCATCTCGACCTTGCGTTCGGCCGGCGCGCCGGCGCCCAGGCGCTCGACTAGGGCCTCATACTGGCTCCACAGGGCCGCCGGCATGTGATCGCCGAAGCGCTCGTAGAAGGCCGGGATCAGCGACGCTTCCTCGCGCCAGACATCGGCGTCGACGCTGAGCAGCAGGTTCAGCTTGTCAGCCGACAGGTCGAGGCCGGAAACATCCAGCGAGCCCTCGGCCGGCAGTCGGCCGATGGCCGTGTCGAGCGCCTCGGCCTCGCCTTCCAGCCGGTCGACGATCCACTTCAGCACCCGGCTGTTCTCGCCATAGCCCGGCCAGACGAACTTGCCGCCGTCCTTGCGGAACCAGTTGACGAAGTAGATGCGCGGCAATTTGGCCGGATCCTTGGCCGCCGCCCCGACGCTGAGCCAGTGGGCGAAGTAGTCGCCCATGTTGTAGCCGCAGAAGGGCAGCATGGCGAAGGGATCGCGGCGCAGCTCGCCGACCTTGTTCTCGGCGGCGGCGGTGCCTTCTGAGGCGGTGTTGGAGGCCAGGAACACGCCGTGCTCCCAATCGAAGGCCTCGGTGACCAGCGGCACGGCGCTGGCGCGGCGGCCGCCGAACAGGATGGCGCTGATCGGCACGCCGGCCGGATCGGCCCATTCGTCGGCGATCACCGGGCACTGGTCGGCGGCGACGGTGAAGCGGGCGTTGGGATGGGCGGCCGGGGTGGCGCTCTCGGGCGTCCAGGGATTGCCGCGCCAGTCGGTCAGTTGCGGCGGCGCCTCGTCGGTGAGGCCTTCCCACCAGACGTCGCCGTCGGGGGTCAGCGCGACATTGGTGAACACGCAGTCGCGGTTGAGCGCCTCGATGGCGTTCTTGTTGGTGCCGATGCCGGTGCCCGGCGCCACGCCGAAGAAGCCGGCTTCGGGGTTGATGGCGCGCAACTGGCCATCCTCGCCGAAGCGCATCCAGCAGATGTCATCGCCCACCGTCTCGGCCTTCCAGCCGGGAATGGTCGGCTGCAGCATGGCCAGGTTGGTCTTGCCGCAGGCGCTGGGGAAGGCGGCGGCGACATACTTCACCACGCCCTTGGGGCTGGTCAGCTTGAGGATCAGCATATGCTCGGCCAGCCAGCCCTCGTCGCGGGCCATGACGCTGGCGATGCGCAGGGCGTAGCACTTCTTGCCCAGCAGGGCGTTGCCGCCGTAGCCGGAGCCGTAGGACCAGATCTCGCGGGTTTCAGGATAGTGGACGATCCACTTTTCCTCGTTGCAGGGCCAGGCCACATCCGCCTCGCCCTCGGCCAGCGGGGCGCCCAGGGTATGGACCGCCGGGACGAAGAAGCCGTCGTCGCCCATCATGTCCAGCGCCTGCTTGCCCATGCGGGTCATCACCCGCATCGAGATGGCGACATAGGCGCTGTCGGTGATTTCAACGCCCAGGGCGCTGATCGGCGAGCCGATGGGGCCCATGCAGAAGGGGACGACATACATGATGCGACCGGCCATGCAGCCGTCGAACAGCCCTTGCAGACGCTCACGCATCTCGGCGGGGTCGGACCAGTTGTTGGTCGGGCCGGCGTCGGCCTGTTTTTCCGAGCAGATGAAGGTGCGGCTTTCGACCCGGGCGACGTCGCGGGGATCGGAGGCGGCGTAGAAGCTGCCGGGCCGCTTTTCAGGGTTGAGGCGCTTCAGGGTCCCGGCCTCGACCAGACGGTCGGTCAGCAGCGTGAACTCGGCATCGGAGCCATCGCACCAGTGGACCGCCGCCGGCTTGGTCAGCGCGGCGATCTCGCGGACCCAGGCTTTCAGTTTGGCGTGATTGGTTGGGGCCTCATCGAGACCTTGAATCGAGACTTCGCCGCCCATCACCGGTGGCCTCCGTTCTTACTTTGCCGCCACGGAAGCCGTCTGACGCGGTCCCTGATGGCGCCCTTGCGCGGAGTCTGCCTAGCCCGTCGGGGGGCGGCGGGGCAAGACGAAAGGGCCAAATGTGATGATTGGATGACCGGAAAGGCGCGCCCCAACCACGACGGGGCACGCGCCGCCGGGCAAAGACCTTGAGTAATTTGCGCGGCGGCAGGCTAGGATCGGCGCAAAACAGGGGGAAGCGTCGATGCGTTGGATCATGAGGGGCCTTGCCGGCCTGGCGGCGCTTGTCGTGCTGGCGGCGATCGTTCTGCTGCTCCTCGATATCCCCAATTTCCCGGCCAAACCCAATGAGGCCGCGATCCTCGCGCGAGCCGGCGCCTATGATGTCCAGATCCGGCGAGACGAATGGGGCGTGCCCCATATCCTGGGCAGGACCAACGCGGACGCCGCCTTCGGCCTGGCCTACGCCCACGCCGAGGACGACTTCGCCACCATCCAGGACGTCGCCCTGGCCACCCGCGGCCAACTGGCCTCGCGCAACGGCCTGAAGGCCGCCGCCGGCGACTACGTCGCCAACCTCCTCGGAGTCTGGCCGGCTGTTAACAGCGGCTATGACGCCCTGCCCGCCGACGTCCGCGCGGTGATGGAGGCCTATGCGGACGGGGTGAACTTCTATGCCGTCCGCCACCAGAACCTGGTCGAGCCCGGCCTGCTGCCGATGACCGGCAAGGACATCGCCGCCGGCTTCGTATTCAAGACGCCCTTCTTCTATGGCCTCGATGCGGAGTTGCAGCGCCTCAACGACCTGCCCGAGGACCCGATGCCCAAGGGATCCAACGGCGTCGCTGTGGCGCCCTCGCGCTCCTCCGACGGTGCGACCCGGCTGCTGGTCAACTCCCACCAGCCCTTCACCGGTCCCGTGGCCTGGTACGAGGCGGTGATCCAGAGCGGCGAAGGCTGGCATGTCGCCGGCGGATTTTTCCCCGGATCGCCCTTCATGCTGCACGGCCACAACGAGAATCTCGGCTGGGCCAACACAGTCAACAAGCCTGACCTGATCGACACCTACCGCCTGGTGATCAACCCCGACAATCCCGACCAGTATCGGCTGGACGGCCAATGGAAGACCTTCGAGAAGACCCGCGCCAGACTGCGCATCAAGCTGTGGGGGCCCTTCCACATCACGGTGCATCGCGACGTGCTGCGCAGCGTCCACGGCCCGGTGCTGAAGACAAAGGGGGGCGTCTTCGCCCTGCGCTTCGCCGGCATGGATGAGGTTCGCCAGCCCCTGCAGTACTGGCGGCTGAATCTGGCGAAGAACGCCGACGAATGGCGGGCGGCCATGGCCCTGCAGGCGCTGCCCAGCATCAACTACATCTATGCCGACCGCACGGGGACCATCGGCTATGTCTACAACGGCCTCTATCCCGACCGGCCCCAGGACGCCGGAGTGGACTGGAGCGGAACCCTGCCGGGCGATCGCTCGGACCTGATCTGGAAAGGCTATCTGCCCTTCGACAGGGTTCCGCAGATCTGGTCGCCCAAGGGTGGCCTGGTGTTCAACGCCAACAATACCCCTTTCCGCGCCACGCCCGACGGCGACGGCCTCGATCCCCGCGCCTTCCCCGCCAGCATGGGCATCCAGATGGACATGACCAACCGGTCGTGGCGCGAACTGGAGACCTTCGGAGCCGACTCGTCGATCACGCCGGAAGAGTTCCTCCGCTACAAGTTCGACGTGACCTACAGCGACCGCTCGCGGGTCGCCGCCATCGTCAAGGAAGCGCTGGCCATCGATCCCGGCGGCGACGCCGACCTGAAGGCGGCCCAGGATCTGTTGCGGGGGTGGAACCGACGGGCCGACCAGCACAACCGCGCCGCCGCCCTGGGCGTGCTGACGGCCTGGGCGGTGGAGACCGATCCTCATGACGGAGGTCCGCGACCGACCGTCGCCGCCGCGCTGCGTCAGACGGTCGCGAGCCTGAAGACCTACTTTGGCCGCATCGACCCCGAATGGGGCGAGGTGAACCGCCTGGTGCGCGGCGACGTCAATCTGCCGGTCGATGGCGGCCCCGACACCCTGCGGGCCATCTATGGCGAGCCGGGCAAGGATGGACGCCTGACCGCCATGGCTGGCGACACCCTCATCATGGTCGTCGAATGGGACAAGGCCGGGAACCTGACCAGCCGCAGCATTCACCAGTTCGGGTCGGCGACGCTGGACCGGCGCTCGAAACACTACGCCGACCAGGCGCCACTGTTCGCGGCCGAACGGTTCAAGCCCGTGCTCTTCACCGAGGACCAGCTCAAGGGCCACATTGAGGAATCCTACCGCCCCGGCGAACGCGGAGGCTGACGCCACGGCGCCATTGAACCTGCCGCCGGGAGGGCTACCGTCCTTCTGAAAAGAGGGAGCGACGGCCATGACAGAGCGGCATGAGGTAGTGATCGTCGGCGGCGGCATCGGTGGATCGGCCATGGCCGCGGTGCTGGCCGGGCGCGGGATCGACGTCTTGCTGCTGGAACAGTCCGAGGTCTTCGAAGATCGCGTGCGCGGCGAATGGATAGCGCCCTGGGGGGTGGTCGAGACCCGCCGCTTGGGCCTCTATGACACCCTGATGGCGGCGGGTGGTCACCACCTGACCCGACACATCACCTATGACGAGAGCCGCACGCCCGAAGAGGCCGAGGCCCGCGCCCTGCCCCTGTCGATCTTCGCCGCCGATGTGCCGGGCCCGCTGTGCATCGGCAATCCGCATCACTGCCAGACCCTGTTCGACGAGGCCGTCCGTCGCGGCGCCAGGGGGGTTCGCGGAGCCCAGGTCATCGCCGTTCAGCCGGGCGCCGCCCCCAGCGTCACCCACCGCCTGGACGAGACGGAGCACACCGTCGATTGCCGCCTGATCATCGGCGCCGACGGGCGCATGAGCCCGACCCGGGAGGCGGCCGGCATCGTCCTGCACCAGGACAAGCCGCACCACTGGTTCGCAGGCCTGCTCGTCGAAGGCGCCGACGCCTGGCCCGACGACCTGCAGGCCATCGGCACCGAGGGCGATTTCAACTTCCTGGCCTTCCCGCAGGGCGGCGGCCGGGTGCGCCTCTATGGCGGCTATGGTCTGGAGCAGAAGCGGCGATTCAGCGGACCCGACGGCGCCAGGGCTTTCCTCGACGCCTTCCGGATGACCTGTTCCCCGCTGAACCAGGCGATCGCCAACGCCACGCCCGCGGGCCCCCTGCTCTCCTATTTCAACCATGACAGCTGGACCGACCAGCCGTTTGCCGAGGGCGTGGTGCTGGTCGGCGACGCGGCCGGCTGGAACGATCCGATCGTCGGCCTGGGCCTGTCCATCACCTATCGCGACGTCCGCATCGTCAGCGACATCCTGGCGGGCGACGACTGGTCGACGGCCGCCTTCGCCCCCTATGCCGAGGAGCGGGCGGAGCGCATGCGCCGGCTACGGTTCGCCGCATCGATAACCTCGACGCTGGACGCCGAATTCGGCGACGAGGCCAAGGCGCGGCGGCGGGCCCATTTCGAGCGCAGCGGCGCCGATCCCACGCTTGGAGCCCATGGCTTCGCCATCATGGGCGGACCGGAATCCTGCCCGCCGGACATCTTCACCCCGGAATATCGCGCCCGCGTTCTGGAGCACAGCTGATGGATATCGAGGACTTCAACCGCCGCTGGTTGGCCGCCTGGACCGCCAAGGACGTGCCCGCCCTGCTCGGCTTCTATGCCGAGGACTGCCTCTACAAGGACAACAACACCGCCGCCGGCATCACCGGCCATGCGGCGCTGAAGCCCTATCTGGAGGGCCTGTTCGCCGCCACCCCGCCGATGACCTACACGCCAGAGGCCACCTGGGCCATCGACGGCGGCTTCTGCGGCCGCTGGTACTGCGACATCGCCATGCCGGAGGGCGTGACGAAGATGCGG
Source organism: Caulobacter sp. (assembly GCA_016125585.1). GTDB lineage: Bacteria > Pseudomonadota > Alphaproteobacteria > Caulobacterales > Caulobacteraceae > Caulobacter. The sequence goes on along the minus strand of WGLL01000011.1, from coordinate 214,987 downwards.
GGGTTTGATCTGGTCATCCTGAAGGGCGACCGGATCATCGAGAACGAGGTCTACGTCCACCCGCTCTGACCCTTCTCCCGCTTGCCGGGAGAAGGTGGGCCCGAAGGGCTCGGATGAGGGCAGCATCCGGCGATGAGTGAGTTTGGCTGTGCCAGTCGTCAAAGGCCAGCGCCGCCCTCATCCGTCGGCTTCGCCGCCACCTTCCCCCGCTCGCCGGGAGAAGGAACGGCGAACGCCCTACCCCCCGCGCTTCATCGTCTCGCGGGCGATGACGATCTGCTGCACCTGGCTGGTGCCTTCGTAGATCCGGAAGATGCGCACGTCGCGGTACAGCCGCTCGATGCCGTAGTCGGCGACGTAGCCGGCCCCGCCGAAGATCTGCACCGCCTTGTCCGCCACCCGGCCGACCATCTCGGACGCATAGTATTTCGCCGCCGCGGCCTCCAGCACGATGGTCTGGCCGGCGTCCCGCTTGCGGGCGCTTTCCAGCACCAGGGCCCGGGCGGCCATGCATTCGGTCTTGCAGTCGGCGATCATCGCCTGAACCATCTGGAAATTGCTCAGGGCCTGACCGAACTGCTTGCGCTCGCCGGCATAGGCGACGCAGTCGGCGATCAGCCGCTCGGCCACGCCAACGCAGAGGGCGCCGATGTGCAGCCGGCCCTTGTCGAGCACCTGCATCGCCACCTTGAAGCCCTCGCCCTCTTCGCCCAGCCGGTTCTCGACCGGCACGCGGACGTTGTCGAAGGTGATGTCGTGGATCTGGGCGCCATGCTGGCCCATCTTCTTCTCGGGCGGGCCGACGGTGATGCCGGGCAGGTCGCTGGGCACCAGAAAGGCGCTGACCCCGCCGCCGCCCTTCACGTCGGGATTGCTGCGGGCCATCACCGTGAACAGACCGGCCTTGGCGGCGTTGGTGATGTAGCGCTTGGAGCCGTTCAGCACATAGGCGTCGCCGTCGAGGGTGGCGCGGGTCTGGACCGCGGCGCTGTCGGAGCCGGCTTCCGGCTCGGTCAGGGCGAAACTGGTCACCGTCGTCCCGGCGGCGATGCCGGGCAGCCATTTGGCCTTCTGCTCGTCATTGCCGAACATCACCAGCCCCTGGCTGCCGATGCCGACGTTGGTGCCGAATTCCGACCGGAAGGCCGGGCTGGTGCGGCCCATCTCGAAGATCACCAGGCACTCGTCTTCCATCGACAGGTCAAGCCCGCCGAATTCCTCGGGGATCGACAGGCCAAACAGGCCCAGGTCCCGCATCTCGGCGATGATCGGTTCGGGAACCGCGTTGGCCTCGGCCACCTGCGCCTCCAGCGGCCGCAGCCGTTCGGTGACGAAGCGGCGGACGGTATCGACCAGCTGGTCGCGGGTTTCGGCATCGAGCGCCATGGCGTTGGTCCCCAAACGATTGTTTGGAGGATCGATACGTTCCTCCTCCGGGACGCGCAAGCGTCACGGGGGAGGACTTGGGCTCTGACTATGTCCCCTTCGCCTTCGCTCCCGCGTCCAGCACATCCGGCCTTTTCGGCGTCATGTCGAAGAGGTTCCAGTCGTCAGGGTTGAACGGCTTGCTGCTCGGCTTGGGGTCTGGATAGCCGTGCAGGTCGTCCTCGCTGTCGATGATGCGGCCCCGCCCCTCGGCGACGTCGCTGATCAGCTGCACGTCGTTGGCGTCGCGATCCCAGGGCCGGGCGCCGGCGCCGATCAGCACCGACTGCTGCACGGCGCTCGCCGGCATGGCCTTCAACCCTTCCGGCCACAGCATCGGCGCGGGCTTCTGGATGATCTTGGCCGGGCTGGTGGTGTAGCGACCGAACATCGGCAGCGGCCGCCCGTAGCGATCCACGGCGATATTGTCCTTGCCGTAGTACTCCAGGTCGCCATAGCCGCCGATCTCGAGGAAGGCGATGTGCTCGGCCGTGTCCATGCCCCCGCGCAGCACATTGCCGACGGCGACAAGCTGACCGACCTGCCAGGGATGGTCACCCCACTCCTCGGCCATCAGGTTGTAGTGGATCGCCCGCTGGCCGGGATTGTAGATCAGGTTGTTGACCACCACGCCCCGCACCCCGCCCTTCAACAGCGGATTGCGCTCGAAGTTGTGGGCGTAGAGATTTCCGACAATCAGCATGCCGGTGATGTTGTCGTGGATCAGGCTGCCCTTGCTGTGTTCGATCTTGTAGTGGGTCGAATAGCGCAGGCTCTCGGCGATGATGTTGTTGGAGAAGGTGATGTTGCGCGAGGTGCCGGCCCGCCACTCGTCCGGGGTATTGCCGACAAACCGCGGCCCGGAGGCCGACAGGTTCTCGTCGGTGCCCCAGGTCAGGGTGCAGTGGTCGACGATGACGTTGTAGCTGATCCCCTGGGTGGAGATGGCGTCGAAGTCGTTGCCGCTCTTCTTCGCGAACCCCGCCTCCCCTGGCCGGACCCTGATGTGCTGGACGATGACGTCATGGGTCGCCAGATCCAGCCCGCCATTGATGAAGGTCACTCCGGGCGACGGCGCGGTCTGGCCGGCGATGGTCAGGAAGGGCTCGCGAATCGTCAGGGTCTTGCCGCCCAGGTCGATCACCCCGCCCACCTCGAACACGACAATGCGCGGCCCCTTGGTCTCGACCGCTGCGCGGAAGGACCCGGGCCCATCGGCGGCCAGGGTGGTGACCCGCAGAATCTTGCCGCCGCGGCCGCCGGGCGTCTGCGCCGCCCAGCCAAGGGCCCCGGGAAACGCCAGGGGCGCCGTCTCGGTCCGTCCGCTCGACTCAGCGCCGGAAGCGAAGGAACCGTTGATGGGCGCGACAGCTGCGAAGATCATCGCGCAAAGGACGGTAAGCTTTTGTTTCCACACCATATCTTCTCTCCCCGATGACCACGCGGCAGCCTTTTGACCGTCTGCGGATTGAAAATGACACCGGTTTCCTCTAGAGACAACAGCGACCCGACAATGGGGCGCCGGAGACGGCGATAAAAGTGCGGGGAGGATGAAGGGCGTGGTGGAAGTGGCGGTCAGCGATGCGGGCAATGCGGCCGTCGGCGAAATCGCCCGGGCCTTTACCACCGCCCGGCGGCATGGCGCGGCGCTCGGCGCCTTTCCCGGAACCCTTCCCGCCGACCTGGCCGAGGCCTACCGCATCCAGGATCAGGCGCTCGCCCTCTGGGACGAACCGGTTGTCGCCTGGAAGGTCGGGCGGATCGCGCCGGAACTCCAGTCGCGCCTGGGCGAACAGCGGGTCTCCGGACCGGTCTTCGCTCGAAACCTCTGGCGCGCTGTCGATGGGTCCGCCGTTCCCTTTCCGGTCTTCGAAGGCGGGTTTGCCGCCGTGGAGGGCGAGTTCATCTATCGCCTCGGCTCCGATGCGCCCGCCGACAAGACCAGCTGGACCGCGGACGAGGCGTTGTCGCTTGCTGACAGCCTGTTTGTCGGGGTGGAAACTGCGGGCAGTCCCCTGGCGACGATCAATCAGTTGGGGCCGCTGGTCGTCGCCAGCGACTTCGGCAACAACTGGGGCCTGATCCTGGGCCCAGCGATCGACAACTGGCGCGACCTTGCTCCTGAAAACCTCACCTGCGAAACCCTGATCGAGGGCGTCAGCGTTGGAACCGGTTCCGCCGCCGACCTGCCTGGCGGCGCCGCCGAGGCCCTGGCCTGGCTTCTGGGACATTGCGCCGCGCGAGGTCGGCCGCTGAAGGCGGGCGATCTGGTCAGCACCGGCGCAATCACCGGCGTGCATGACATTGTCGCGGGGCAGGCCGCCCGCGTTGATTTTGGACCTTTCGGTGCAATCCTGTGCCGGGCGCAACCGGCGGGGCCGATCGGTTCGGGGGAAGAGGGAAACGTCCATGAGCACAGCACAGCCTGAGGCCGCCGCGCCGCCCGTCGCCGTCAAGGTCGGGAACTATCGCTGGCTGATCTGCGGGCTGCTGTTCGCGGCGATGGTCATCAACTACGTCGACCGCCAGATGCTGGGCGTTCTCAAGCCGACCCTGTCGACCGAGTTCGGCTGGAGCGAGACCAACTACGCCGACATCATCTTCTGGTTCCAGGCCAGTTATGCGGTCTCCTATCTGGTGTTCGGCCGCTTCATCGACCGCATCGGGGCCCGCTGGGGGTTCGGCCTGGCCTTCCTGCTCTGGCAGATGGCCCACATGGCCCATGCCGGCGTGCGCTCCCTGACCAGCATGATCGCCGTGCGCGTCCTGCTCGGCGTCGGCGAGGGCGGCGGCTTTCCCGGCGGCATCAAGGCGGTGGCGGAGTGGTTCCCCAAGAAGGAGCGCGCCTTCGCGACCGGTCTCTTCAACGCCGGCACCAACATCGGGGCGATCGTGACGCCGCTGGTCGTGCCCGCCCTGGTTCTGTCCATGGGATGGCAGGCGGCCTTCATCGTCACCGGCCTGGCCGGCCTGGTCTGGCTGCCGATCTGGCTGATCGTCTATCGCCGGCCGCGCGAGCAGAAGCGGGTCGGCCCCGCCGAGCTGGCCTGGATCGAACAGGATCCGGCCGATCCGGTCGAGAAGATCGGCTGGTTCCGCCTGCTGCGCATTCGCGAAACCTGGGCCTATGCGCTCGGCAAGTTCCTGATCGACCCGATCTGGTGGATGTTCCTGTTCTGGCTGCCGGATTTTCTGGCCAAGCGGCACGGGCTCGATCTCAAGTCCTTCGGCCTGCCGCTGGTCTGCATCTACCTGCTGAGTGATGTCGGCAGCATCGGCGGCGGCTGGCTGTCCTCAACGATGATGAAGCGCGGCCTCAGCCTCAACGCCGCGCGCAAGACCGCCATGCTGATCTGCGCCCTGCTGGCCACGCCCGTCGCCTTCGCCGCCTTCGCCAACAACCTCTGGATCGCTGTCCTGATCATTGGCGTCGCCACCGCCGCCCACCAGGGCTTCTCGGCCAACCTCTACACCCTGCCCTCCGACGTCTTTCCGCGCTCGGCGGTCGGCTCCGTTGTCGGCATCGGCGGCATGGTCGGCGCCATCGGCGGCATGGCCATGGCCAAATACGCCGGCTGGGTGCTCGACAAGCTGGGAACCTACACGCCGATCTTCATCGTCGCCGCCAGCGCCTACCTGCTGGCCCTGGGGGTGGTGCATCTGCTGACGCCCAGGATGTCGCCGGTCAAACTGTAGCCCCGAAGGCCGAAAGCCCCTCGCAGAACACAAATTGTGATCGCCATCCGCTCGCCTCATCCGCGATCAGGGTTGCGGCGCGACGCCAACTCGTTAACGTTTGTTAAGGGGATGGATCGCTGGGGGTTCCGATGCGGCCAACGGCCGGTATTGCGCTGACCTGCCTGACCGCTGTTTCGGCAGCGGCCCTGTCCGTTGTCGCCGTCAACAGCGCCGGCTCGGACGGCCTGTCAGACACCAGCCTGATGAAGTCCGCCGATTTTTCCACGATCTTCAGCGGCGGCTCGGCCTCTGACCGGGTCAGCGACGATCCCGACGCCCCTATCCGAACAAGCCGCTTCGACGCCCCCCAACCGACCGTCGAACTGGCCGGCGGCGCGCCCGTCACGGAAATCGCAGACGCCGCGAGCGCTCAGCAGGACCCCGCCCTTCAGGTCGCCTCCCTCGAACGGGAGAGCGATCCGGCGGAACGCCTGCTGAAGCGGGTTGCGCCTCAGGCAACGCCGGAGGGCCGGCCTCCGGTCAGGATGGCGGCCCTGAGCGCCGGCGGCGGACCCCTGTCGACGATCCAGCCCGGAGCCCGGCCGTTCGGCCTGCTATCGCCGGGCGGCCGGGTCGCGCTCAGCCTGACCACCAATGAGTCCCCGCTCAACCCCGGCTCCGGCCTGACCCTGGGAGCAAGGGACAACCCGCAGAACCCCGCCGCACAGCAGATTCCGCCCCGTTCCAGCCTCTTCGACAGCAAACGGCTTGGCCTGCAGATCGATGTGTCGCCGGAAACCAGTCAAAAGGGCCGGTGGTTCCTGTTCGCGGCCAGTTCCGGCGACGCCGTCGGCTTCAATCTGTTTGGCGATCCGGCCAAGTCCGGTCGCCGGCGCAGCAGTTGGTCGGTCGAGAAGCTGGCCGAGTTCGGCAAGCTTCAACTGGGCATTGGCTGGCGCAAAGGTCCGATGCAGATTTCGGGCGTCGCCACCCAGCGGGAGATCGGCGCCTACGGATACCAGCGGGAAGACACGGTGTTTGGCATTTCCTTCACCGTCAGCGGCGGCAAACGCCTGCCCGCTCCCAAGGCCCGCCGCGGCATTCCCCGCGGCGACTGACGCCTGCGGGTCGCCGCTCGCCGCGACAGAACCACTTTCCCTGACGGGCCATTGCCCTCTAGACAGGCGTCGTGTCCGAAGCGCCCGTCCCGATGGCCCCAGAAGAGCCCGCTCCTCCATCTCCGATGGCCAGACGGCTCGCCTCTCTGGCGGTCGCCAGCGCCCTGTTCATGGAGTTCATCGACTCCACCGCCCTCTCAACCGCCCTGCCGACCCTCGCTCATGCCTTTGCGGTCGATCCGGTGCATCTCAAGCTGGCCCTGACCAGCTACATCCTCGCCCTCGCCGTGTTTGTGCCGGTCAGCGGCTGGGCGGCGGAGCGGTTCGGACCAAGGCGGGTCTTTCTCGTCGCCATGCTGGTCTTTCTGGCCGGCTCGCTGCTCTGCGGCTTTTCGACCTCTCTGGGTCAGCTCGTGGCCTTCCGCATCCTTCAGGGCATGGGGGGCGCGATGATGACCCCCGTCGCCCGCCTGATTGTTGTCGGCTCGACCCCCAAGGAAAAGCTGCTCAAGAGCATGGGCTGGTTCACCATGCCGGCCCTGGTCGGGCCCCTGGTCGGACCACCCCTGGCCGGCTTCGTGCTGGCGGTGGCCGACTGGCCGTGGATCTTCTGGATCAACCTGCCGATCGGCGCCCTGGGGATCGCGGCGGTGATGCGGTTTGTACCCCGAATGATCCGTCCTGATCCTGGCCGGTTTGACTGGAGCGGCTTTGCCCTGGCCTCCATCGCCATCACCGGCACTGTCGCGGTGGCGGAAACCGCGGGGCTGACGTTGATCCCCTGGTCGCTGCAGGTCGTGCTGATCCTCCTCGCCCTGTCCTGCGGCGGCGCCTACCTGTGGCTGGCCCGGCGCAAGGTGCGGCCGATCCTCGATCTCGGCCTGCTGCGCCACGCCACCTATCGGGCCAGCATAACCGGAACCCTGCTTGTGCGTCTGGGGGTCGGCGCCGGCCCCTTCCTGATGCCGCTGCTGTTGCAGGTGGGTCTGGGCTGGACGCCGCTGCAGGCCGGCTCCGTCACCCTCGCGGGCGGCCTGGGGGTGCTGGGGGCCAGGCCGTTCGTCTCCCTCGTTCTCGGCCGGATCGGTTTCCGGACCGGACTGACGGCCTTCGTCATCCTGGGCGCGATCCTTTCGGCGGCGCCGGGCTTCTTCACCTCGGCGACTCCTGTCGTCCTGATCATGGCCCTGCTGTTTGTCGGCGGCTTCTTCCGCGCCAGCCAGTTCATCTCGGCCAATTCGATTTCCTACGCCGATGTGCCGAACGAGAAGATCGCCGCCGCCTCGACCCTGTCGGCGGTCAGCCAGCAGGTCGGACTGGCGCTGGGCGTCAGTTTTGGCGGCATGATGCTGCATCTGGCCCGGGGAAGCGGTGGCGCGGCCCTGACGGCGTCCAGCTTCACCCTTCCCTACCTCGCGGTCGGCGGCGTCGCCCTGCTGGCCGTGCCCATCTATCTGTCCCTAGATTCCCGGGCCGGGTCCAATATCAGCGGCCATGTTCCCCGGCGCCGGGAGGAGACGCCATGAGGCCGGTGCTTGAGCTTCGCGGCGTCGCGCGTCGCTACGGGTCGATCCGGGCGGTGAACGGCGTGACCCTGACACTGGGCGCCGGCCGCATCACCTGCCTGCTCGGCCCCTCGGGCTGCGGCAAGAGCACCCTGCTGCGGTTGATCGCCGGACTGGAACCGGCCGATGACGGCGAAATCCACCTCGGCGGCCGGGTTCTTTCGGCCCCCGCCGTGCATGTGAAGGCCGAGGCGCGGGACATCGGACTGGTGTTTCAGGACTACGCGCTGTTTCCGCATCTGACGGTCCGCGAGAACGTCGCCTTTGGCCTGCAAAGCCTCGCCCCGCCCGAGCGGACGGCCCGCGTCGAGGCCGAACTCGCGCGGGTGAGGCTCGACCATCGCGCGACGGCCCATCCCCGCTCCCTTTCGGGCGGCGAGCGGCAGCGGGTGGCCCTGGCCAGGGCGTTGGCCCGCGAACCGTCCGTCCTTCTGCTGGACGAGCCGTTTTCCGGCCTCGACGGCCCGCTGAAGGCCGATGTGCGCGACGCCGCCCTCGCCGCCCTGCGCGCGGCCGGAAGCACCGTTCTGATCGTCACCCATGATGCGGAAGAGGCCATGCTGATGGCGGACGACCTGGCCCTGATGCACCGGGGCGCCATCGTCCAGACCGGCTCGCCGCGCGATTGCTATCTGAAACCGGTCTCGCTTCTCGCTGCGGGTCTGCTGGGGGATCTGAACGCCCTGCCGGCGCGAGTGGCCGGCGGCATGGCGGTCACCGCCTTTGGCGCCGTGGCCGCCGACCATGACGGTGACGTCGTCATGGCGCGACCCGAGGCCCTGATGCTGGTCGATGAGGGGGCCCCGGCCCTGGTCGTCGAGTCCCGGTTCGCGGGCGACCACATGGCCCTCATCCTTGAGGCCGGCGGGGTCAGGGCCAGAGCCCGCGCGCCGCTTGATCAGGCCCCGGCCGTCAATCAGACGGTGCAGGTCGCCCTGGACCCTGACGGCTGCCGCCTGTTCTCCCCGGAGAGCCCGAGCTCGTCGCCGGCCTGATGGCGCAGTTCGGCGCGGAACAACGCCAAGACTCCGGGCGAAGGCCGGACCTCACCCCCGCCCGGCGGCGATCCGTTCGCGCGCCATCTCATTGGCGATCTCATGGGTCGGCCGGCCGTCAGCCGCCGCCCGGTCGAGAACCTCGGCCAGGGTCAGCGCAAGACGATCGAGCTTGGCGTCGACCCAAGCCTGGTCGAAGGCCAGACCCGCTTCCAGCCCCAGGATTTCAGCGGCGACATTGATGATGCCGCCGCCGTTGATCACATAGTCGGGGGCGTAGAGCAGCCCCTTGTCGAACAGGGCGCGGCCGATCTCGGGCGTGGCCAGCTGGTTGTTGGCGGCGCCGGCGACCACCCGGCCCTTGAGCCGGCCCAGGGTCTCGACGTTGATCGCGCCGCCGAGCGCGCAGGGCGCGAAGACCTCGGCCTCGACGTCGAAGATCGCGTCGGGCGCCACGATGGTCGCGCCGGTGCGGGCGGCGACCTCCCGCAGCGCGGTCTGGTTGACATCCGTGACGATCAGTTTGGCGCCGGCCGCATGCAGCTTGTCGGCCAGATAGCCGCCGACATGGCCGACCCCCTGAAGCGCCACCGTCACGCCATTCAGGTCCTGGCCGTAGGCCCGCTCCACACAGAGGCGGATGCCGCGAAAGACGCCTTCAGCGGTCACAGGGCTGGGATCGCCGGACGCGGCGGCATGGCCCTCGAGACCGGCGACGAAGCGGGTCTCCTTGCGGGCCTCCATCAGGTCGTCCGGCGAGACGCCGACGTCCTCGGCCGTCCAGTATCGCCCGCCCAGGCTCTCGACCGACCGCCCGAAGGCCTGGAACAGCGCCGGCGTCTTCTGGGTGCGGGAATCGCCGATGATCACCGACTTGCCGCCGCCCAGCTCCAGACCGGCCATGGCGTTCTTGAACGACATGGCCCGCGACAGCCGCAGGGCGTCGGTCAGGGCCGCCTCGGCGCTCTCGTAGGGCCACATCCGGCAGCCGCCGGCGGCGGGGCCGAGAGTGGTCGAGTGGACGGCGATGATGGTCTTGAGACCCGCCGCCTCGTCGCAAAAGGCGTGGACGCCTTCATGGCCTTCGAAGGCGGGAGAATCGAAGAGGGTCATGCCGGGAACTTTGCGTTTGCGGGAAGTGATGTGCGCGATGGCGCTTTACGCCGCACGGCTTCGCCTCACAACCCTCAACTCCGGGAAAGGTTCGACCGGAAGGGCGGCGGAATTGGCGGCGCGCCCGACGGCAAGGGCTCCTGGGGATCGAGCACGAAGCTGGCGACATCGTCGAACACGCTCTGCCGCTGGCGATCCCTCAGCAGCAGATGATAACCCTCTTCATAGAAGGCTGTCAGATCGCCCCCGGGCAGCCGTGCAGCGGCCTGACGGCTGGGCTCCGCCGGAATGACCTGATCGCGGGCGCCATAGAGGTATGCGGTCGGCGCGCGGATCCGGCGGGTTCCGGCCCAGGCAGATTCCATCATGTTGACCAGGCCGAGGACAGTGTCCGGCCGCGCCCCCCAGATCATCAGGGGATCACGCCCCATGGCGATCAGTTCCTCTGTGTTGTCCGAGGGTTGAATGGAGGTTGTCAACCAGTCCGGCGGCTCGACCGGCTTTGCCGGCGTCAGGCGGGCAGTCAGCCAGAGCAGGGTCTTGTTGGGCAACGGCTGGCTCGACCAACCCCATACCGCCGGGGCCAGCAGAACGAGCCGGTCGGCGGCCGGTGGCCGTTCCGAGGCAAACGCGCAGATCGCCGTCGCCCCGCCCATGCTTTCGCCGACGACCACCAGCGGCTTGCCCGGATGGCGCGCCCTGACGAGGTCGGCGAAGACCCGCAGATCCTCGGTCATCAGGTCCTCGCCGGCCCAGACGCCCCGCCCGACCGAGCGGCCGAATCCCCGCTGATCGAAGGCGTAGGTGGCGATCCCCCGCGCCACCCAGACCGGCGCAGCCAGGTGAAAGGCGTTGGCGTAGTCGTTCATGCCGTGCAGCCCGACGATGACCGCGTCCGGCTCGCCCGGCGTCGGCCAGACGGTCAGCCCCAGCCGGGCGCCGTCGAAGCTGATGAAGCTGTCCGGTTCCAGACTGGGCCCGGCAAAGGTCCGCGGCGGCGCCAGGGGTTCCTGCACCATCAGCGGCGCGCAGCCGCCGAGGGCGGTCAGGGAGGCGAGAAAGGCGCGGCGCTTCATGGTCGCAGGATGCCCCGGACCCGGTGGCGAAGATAGGGCGTCACCTCGGCCTCGAACCATGGGTTGCGGCGGAGCCAGGCCGTGTTGCGCCATGAGGGATGCGGGGTCGGAAGCTGGTCGGGCAGATAGTCCCGCCAGGCGGCGACGGTCTCGGTCATGGTCGGCCGCGCCGCCGGGCCGAGCGCCCAGGCCTGGGCGTGGCTTCCAACCAGCAGCACCAGCTCCATCCTGGGCAGGGCGTCCAGCAGGCGGCGACGCCAGAGCGCGGCGCAGCGGGGCGGCGGCGGATAGTCTCCGCCCTTGGGATCGGTCCCCGGGAAGCAGAAAGCCATCGGCGCCACGCCGATTTCGGGGCGGCCGTAGAAGGTCTCGCGATCGACGCCGAGCCAGTCGCGGAGGCGATCGCCGGAGGGATCGTCGAACGGCAGGCCGCTTTCATGGACCCGCCGACCGGGCGCCTGGCCGCAGATCAGCAGGCGGGTGGCGGGCGAAACCCGGACCACCGGACGGGGGATGTGGGCGAAATCCTGGGCGCAGGCCCGGCAGCCCAAGATTTCATCCAGAAGGCTGTCGAGGGCGGCCGGCAAGCGGCGCTCAGTCCGCCGTCTCGTCGTCCGGCCCGGCGACCGGCGCGACGTCGCCGTCCATCGGCAGGCGGAGCCGGTAGACGCCCTTGAAGCTGTCGGGATCGGCCGGCTTGTTGTGGCGCAGGATGACGATCTGGCCGGCGCGGGCCATGCCGACGGCGGTCGACCGGACCTGGCCCAGCGCCCGCTGCCAACGCTCGGGCAGGATGAGCTTGGCGACCTGGGCGGGGTCGATGCTTTTGCCGGGCGGGAGGTCGGCGAGGAGGGAGAGAATGGCGTCTTCGATCGGCGAGGTCATCGCCGAAGCCTTACATCGGCGGGCGTCAAACGTCTCGCAAAACCGGCGCGGCGCGCGGGGTTGAGCCGCCGGGCGTCACCGCCTATCAGCAGGCGAGCAGATCAGGGATCGAGAGATGGCGGACGGCGGCAACGAAGTTTCGAGCGGACCGCGGCTGGTGACGGCCGGCGAGTGGACCGGCTGGCGGCTGTGGGAGACCGACCCCTACGAGACCCAGTCGGGGCCCTTCTATTTCCGCGAGGAGGAGGACGGCGCGATCCTCTGCGCCTTCCGCGCCGAGGCCAAGCACATGAACGGCGGCGGCTTCATGCACGGCGGCTGCGTCATGACCTTCGCCGATTTTTCGCTGTTCGCCATCGCTCACAAGGAGCTGGAAGGCAGTCACGCGGTGACGGTCAGCCTGGGCGGGGAGTTCATCGGCCCGGCCCATGCGGGCGATCTGGTGGAATGCCGCGGCGAGGTGATCAAGGCCGGCAAGTCGATGATCTTCGTGCGCGGTCTTATTTCCACCGGCGGGGCGGCGATGATGAGCTTTTCAGGCGTCATCAAGCGGGTCGGCCGCAGGCTCTAGCCGCGACCGGCGCCGGCGTGAGAATTGCTGACAGCGGCATGACAAAACATTCACCCACATGAACGCTCGTTAAGTTGCAGAACGGCGGTCGATCTCCCACATCAGCGGCTCGAAACGGGAGATTGTTCACCATGAGGAAACTGATCCTCATCCTCTGGGCGGCCACGGTGTTTGTCGGCGTTCTGTCGGTCGCCACCTTCGGCCAGCCGCAGGCCCACGGCCTTTACGCCAGCCTGTCGCACAAGGTCTGAGACCGCCCCGTCAGGGCGCGGCCTTGACCTCGACCTTGACCACCATCCGCACAGCCCGCTCCGGCCGCTTGTCGCCGGCCACCACCAGCCTGAAGTCGCCCTCGTCGTCAGCCAGCGGGCCATCCGCCTTACGGTCGGCGAGGATCACCGGGGTGTCTGAAAACCAGGGATCGCTTTCGGCGACCGACAGGATGGCGCGATAGCCGTCCGAGCCGGTGACCACGACATAGGCGACCAAGGGCTTTCCGTGCAGCTTGACCCCGACCGGCGCGCCGGCCGCCCGCAGCACCGCGCTGAGGGTCGGGCCTTCATAGGCGGTCGACTTGCCGCCCTGCCGGAGGTTGGCGGCGGCCCGCGGCAGGGCGGCCAGGGCCTCGGACGTCAGCACCGTCTCATGGCCGTCGGCGGCCACCACGGTCAGGGACTGGGCGAAGGCCGCGACAGGGGCGAGCGCGACAGGGGCGAGAACAAAGGCCGCGGCGAGCAGCAGGGCTCTCACGACTTCACCCCGGCCAGGGCGGCGGGCCGGGCCATCATCGCCTCGTACCAGCGCACGGCATGGCTCAGCTCTTCCGGCACCGCGAATTTGGCCATGCGCGAGAAGTCGATCGCCGTCGCGGCGACGATGTCGGCCATGGAGATGCGGTCACCGGCGATGAACTCATGATCGGCCAGCTGACGGTCGAAAATCTTCAGGGCCCGGGCGCCGGACTTGCGGTTGCTCTCGGCGATCTCGGGGATCTGGGTCTCCAGCGCGGCCAGGGCCGGATGGCTGTGCCGCACCGCCAGCATCAGCGGCGTCGCCAGCATCATCTCGACCCGGCGCAGCCACATCTCGAAGACGGCCGTCTCCTTCGGGTCGCGGCCGAACATGTTGGGCTCGGGATAGAGGCTTTCGAGATAACGGCAGATGGCCACCGACTCGGTGATGGTCGTGCCGTCGTCCATTTCCAGCGCCGGCACATTGGCGAGGCCGGCCTTGGCGAGAAAGTCCGGCGCCCGGTGCTCGCCCTTGAAGACGTCTAGATTGACGATCTCCACGGCGTGATCGCCCTTCTCGGCCAGGAACCAGCGCACCCGGCGCGGGTTCGGCGCTCTGAAGCTGTCGTAGAGTTTCAAGACGTATCTCCCGGATCTTATTTCTTTTTCGCGACGGCGTCGGCCGCCGCCGCCGCAACGGAGGACGGCGACGGAGCGGCGTGGTCCGCGCCGATGCCGAACAGCTCGCGCGGCATGGCGCCGACGACGCTGGCGGTCATGCAGGTGGCGAGGAAGCCGGCCAGCAAGGCCTTCCAGACCATGCCGATGACCTCGGCCCGCCGTTCCGGCATCAACACGCCCAGGCCCGACACGGTGATCCCCACGGACCCGACATTGGCGAAGCCGCACAGGGCGTAGGTCATGATCATCCGGGTGCGTTCGGTCATCTCGCCAACCGGGATCTTGCCCAGTTCGATGAAGCCGATGAACTCGGTCAGCATCAGCTTGACCCCCAGCAGCCAGCCGGCCTTGCTGGCCTCTTCCCACGGGATGCCCAGGGTCCAGGCCAGGGGCGCGAAGATGATCCCCAGGCCGCGCTCGATGGTCACCGGCTGGCCGCCGAGGTGCGGCAGCAGCGACAGGATGTTGTTGCCGATGGCCACCAGGGCGACGAAGACGATCAGGATGGCGGAGACGTTGAGCACCACCATCAGCCCGTCGGCCACGCCCCTGGAAATCGCGTCGATCGAGGATTCATAGCGCAGCAGCGAGGTGTAGTCGGCGCTGACGCCCCCCTCCCCCTTCTTCTCCGGGATGATGACCCGGGCAAGCAGAACGCCCGCCGGCGCCGAGACCACCGAGGCGACCAGCACATGGGCGGCGGCGTGCGGCAGGACCTTCGCCAGGATCTGGGAATAGGCGACCATCGTCGAGCCGGCGACGGTGGCCAGGCCGACCACCATCATCATGAACAGCTCCGAGCGGGTCAGCTTGTCGAGATAGGCGCGGATGATGATCGGCGTCTCGACCATGCCGAGGAAAATGTTGGCGGCGGTCGCCGTCGCCGAGGCGCCGCCCATGCCCAGAACCTTCTCGAAGAGGAAACCGAAGCCGCGAATGATCCACTTGAGGATCTTCCAGTGCCAGAGCAGGGCCGACAGGGCCGAGATCACCAGGATCAGCGGCAGGACCTGGAAGGCGAAGACGAAGGCGGCGCTCGGATCGGTCACCTGATAGGGCGGCGGGCTCCCGCCGAGATAGCCGAACACGAACTGGGTGCCGTGGGCTGTGGCCGCCGCCAGACTGTCGACCGCGTCGCTGAGGCCCAGAACCACGCCCCGCGCCGCCGGCAGGCCGAACAACAGGAAGATCAGCAGGAGCTGGACGGCGACCGCGCCGACCGCCAGACGCCAGGGAAAGGCCTTGCGATTTTCCGACACCAGCCAGCAGACCAGGATCGTCAGGGCCAGGCCGGTCAGGCTCTGGGCGTTCTCAAGTCGGAACATCGCTCACTCCCGGCGGTCCCGACTCCCCAGCCGACGCCCCGCCCGCGCCGATTGACTACAAAGCAAGGCCTGGACGCAAGGCGCGCGGTTGCGCCATCAGCGGCTTGGGGTCACTCTGCCGCGGTTCAGGGGCGCATCAGACGCTCCGGACGGGGCGAAATTCCAGGGGCGACCATCATGACAGACCTGACCCGCCGCGGCCTGCTGGCCGCTTCCGCTGGCGCCGCCGCGCTCGCCGGCTGCGCCACGACTCCCGCATCCCCCGCGCCGCCCTCGCAGGGCTGGACGCCGGACGCCACCGACCTGGCGGCCGCGCTGCGCCAGGGCGAGATGACCCCGGTCGAGTTGATGGAAGCCACCATCGCCAAGGCTGAGGCCTTGCAGCCGCACCTGGGCTTCATCGTCAATTCCGACTTCGACCGGGCCCTGGCCAAGGCGCGCGCCGGGGGGCAGGCCGGCCCGTTCGCCGGGGTGCCGTTCCTGGTCAAGGATCTCGACGACTACGTCGGCATGCCGACCCGCTCGGGGTCGCGCTGGACCCTCGGTCATCCGCCGGCCACACGACAGGACGTCTATATCGACGCCTTCGAGCGCGCCGGCCTGATCTTCTTCGGCAAGTCGGCGACGCCGGAGTACGGCTTTCTGCCGACCACCGAGCCGATCGGCTATCTGCCGACCCGCAATCCCTGGGATGTCAGCCGCTCCAGCGGCGGGTCCTCTGGCGGCGCGGCCGTCGCCGTGGCCAGCGGCGTGATCCCGATCGCCCACGCCAGCGACGGCGGAGGCTCGATCCGAATTCCGTCCTCGAATTGCGGTCTGTTCGGCCTGAAGCCGTCCCGCGGACGGTTGATCGATCCCCACATCGATCCCTCGGCGACCAATATCGGGGTCAATCACGCGGTCAGCCGCAGCGTGCGCGATTCCGCCGCCCTGTTCGCCGCCACCGAACGCAAGGACAGCGGCCTGCCGCCGGTCGGGATGGTCACCGCCCCGCTGCGCCGCAAGCTGAAGGTCGGCCTGCTGATGAAGAGCGGCTCGGGCAAGGCGCCCGATCCCCAGGTCGAGACCGCCGTCACCGAAACCGCCCGGCTGCTGTCCAACCTCGGCCACCGGGTCGAGCTGACCGACTGGCCCCTCGACAGCGTTCAGTTTGGCCAGGACTTCCTGACCCTGTGGTCGGCCGGCGCCGCCGAACTGGTCCAGGCCGTCGCCAAGGCCACCGGCAAGACCCCGGATGCGACCATGCTGGAGCCGTTCTCGCTGGGCATGGCCAATCTGATCGCCGGCCTGCCGGAGGGAGCCCTGCCCGCCGCCATCGGCCGGCTGCAGGCCAATGTCGCGGCCTATGACAGCTGGTTCGACACCTACGACGTCGTGCTCTCGCCGGTGCTGGCCAGCCCGCCGGTCAAGCTGGGCTATGTCTCCGGCGACGTGCCGTTCGATGAGCTGTCGGCGCGGCTGACCGACTACGTCGGCTACACGCCGCTGCACAACGTCGCCGGGGCCCCGTCAATGAGCGTTCCGCTGTACTGGACAGCCGAGGGCCTGCCGATCGGCAGCCAGATCTGCGCCCGTGTCGGTCAGGAAAAGCTGCTGTTTGAACTGGCCTATCAGCTGGAAGTCGCCCGCCCCTGGGCCGGCCGCAAACCGCCGGTGCACGCCTGAAGGATCAACACATCGCCCCGTGGCGACCGCGGATGTCCCGCAGCATGGCCTCGATGACGGCAAAGTCCATTCTGGCGGGATTGCGGTAGCGAACACAGCCCTTGCCGCAGTCTATGCCGGGCTTCGCCAGATCGGCCTTGAAGGCCTCTATGGCCGCCTGGCCGGCGTAGAAGGCGACGTGCTGTTTCTGATTGTTGAAGGCGACGCTGATGTCCGACCGGCCCGGGGGCGCATAGGCCGGCATGCCGTAGGCCATCCGCTCCTCCCAGCCGACCAGCGTCCGTAGACAGGCGTCCCGCATGCCCTGAATGAACGGCAGGCGCTCGGGGCCGACCTCGAGCATGAATTCATCGACCGTTGTGGCGCGTGACTGGACCATCGCGTGTTCCTTCCCCTGCGCCGATGTCAGCATGAGGTCGGCGGAGATGTCCATCCGCTGCGATTTTCACCTGCAGGTCGCGACGGACCGGCCGGGCCGACCTCAGCTCATCGCTTCCAGGATCTTCTTCACCTCGGGCTTCATGATCTTGCCGTTGGCGTTGCGCGGCAGGGTTTCGTGCCAGAAGGCGATCTTGACCGGGACCTTGAAGGCCGCCAGGCGATCGGCGACGAAAGCGCGCAGTTCCTGTTCGGTGGCGTGGGTTCCGGGCTTGAGGGTCACGACCGCCGCCGGTTCCTCGCCCAGGGTGCGATGCGGAATGCCGACCAGGGCCGCGTCCATCACCGCCGGATGGTCGTAGAGAACGTTCTCGACCTCGATGCAGTAGATGTTCTCGCCGCCCCGGATCAGCATGTCCTTGGCCCGGTCGATGATGTAGCAGAAGCCCTCTTCGTCCAGCCGCGCCAGATCGCCGGTCTTCACCCAGCCGTCGACAAAGGTCTGGGCCGTGGCTTCCGGCTTGTTCCAGTAGCCCTTCACCACCTGCGGCCCCTTGCACCACAGTTCGCCAACCTCGCCGACCGGCAGTTCCCGGTCGCCCTCGACGCTCATGATCTTCAGGTCGGTGACCGCCACCGGCGGGCCGCAGCTGTCGGGACGGTGCATGTAGTCCTCGGCCCCGTGCTGGGTCGCCGTGGCGCTGGTCTCGGTCATGCCCCAGCCGTTGCCGGGGGCCGAGTTGGGCCAGGTTTCCTTGATCTTGCGCACCAGCTCGGGGGCCGAGGGCGCGCCGCCGTAGGAGACGCTCTCGAGACTGGAGAGGTCGTACCTGGCCCGGGCCGGATGTTCGATCAGCTGCCAGGCGATGGTCGGCACCCCGCCCGCGGCGGTGACCTTCTCGCGCTCGATCAGCTGCATGGCCAGTTCAGGATCCCACTTGCGCATCATCACGATCTTGCCGCCGCCGAACATCACCGGGTTCAGCACCGCGAAGCAGCCGGTGGCGTGGAAGAAGGGCACCGAGATCATCATCGCCTTCTGCGGCGCGTCCGGATCGGGCTCCGGCGGTTGTTCGCCGCGCCGCAGGAAGCTGCGCGCCGCCGAACTGGCCGAGGACATGATGTTGCTGTTGACGTTGCGCTGGGTGGCCAGCGCGCCCTTCGGCTTTCCGGTGGTGCCGGAGGTGTAGAAGATGGTGGCGTCGTCCTCGGGCCCGATCTCGACCGCCGGCAGCGGCAGGTCCGGAAGGTCCTTCCAGGTCCCAGGCTCGCCGATCACATCCTCGAGCTTGGTGACATAGGGGTGGGTGACCTCGTCGCTCATCCGGCTGACGAAGACATGCTGCAGGTCCGGGCAGTTGGGCAGGTGTTCGGCCATGCGGTCGAAGCGCTCGACGTCCATGACCGCGACCTTGGTGCCGGAATCGGTCAGGCCGTATTCCAGCTCCGGCCCGGTCCACCAGGCGTTCAGCGGCGTGACGATCGCGCCGAGACTGGCGGCGGCATAGAAGGCCACCGGCCATTCCGGCAGGTTTCGCATGATGATCGCCACCCGGTCGCCCTTCTGGACGCCCTTTTCGGCCAGGGCGACGGCGAAGGAGGCGACGGCGCGGTGGAAGGCCTCGAACGAGACCCGCTCGTTCTCATGCACCAGGAAGATCTTCTCGCCGTGGGCGCGGGCCGCGACCAGAGTGTCGCGCAGGCTGGCGGGAACATTCTTCCAGGTCCGCGTCGGGATGCCCCGGATGACCACTTCCTCCATTTCGCAGGGCGCGCCCGGGGCGGTCAGCAGGGCGTGGGCCTCGGCGATCGACATCGCCGGCCAGGCGGGGGCGGCGGTGGTCTGGGCGGCGTCGGTCATCGGGTTTCCTCCGGACAGCTGTCGGTGCGTCCGCGCTTCTGGCGTCGCGGATCACCTTGGGTGAAGCACACCGCTCGCGCCGATGCAAACATCTGTTTGATCAGCGCTCCACCGCCAGCCGGGCGGCGATGAAATCCAGATAGACCCGGGCCTTGCGGGGCAGGGTCCGGCCGTTCCAGACCGCCTGGACGGTCAGCGGCGGCGCGGACCAATCGGGCAACAGCCTGACCAGCCGACCGGCGGCGAGATCGGCGGCGACAAGGAAGCCCGGGGCCAGGATTGCGCCCTGTCCGCAGCGGGCCAGATCGGCGAGGACGTCGCCGTTGGCGGTGCGCACCACCGCGTCGATCTCCACCTCCTGCCGGCGCCGGCCGTCGGTCAGGGCCCATCGCCTGCCGGAGGCGGAGGTCGTCAGGCTGATGCAGGGGACCGCGGCGAGATCGCGGGGCGTCCTGACCGCGCCGTGCCGCGCCTCGAAGTCCGGCGCGGCCACCACCAGCCGGGGATAGACTCCCAGCCGCCGCGCGGTCAGGCGGGAATCCTCCAGCTCGCCCAGGCGAAAGGCCAGGTCGGCTCCCTCGGCGATCAGGTCGATGCGATCATCGCGCGCCGCCAGGTCCAGCCGGACCCTCGGCCAGCGGGCCAGAAAGGCGGCGGTGGCCGGAACCAGCTCGGCGCGGGCGAAGGCCACCGAGGCCGAAACCCGCAGCAGGCCGACCGGCTCCTGACCCGCGCCCCGCACCGCCAGTTCCAGCGCCTCGTCCTCGGCGATCATCGCCCGGGCGTGGTCGCAGGCCTTGAGGCCGGCTTCGGTCAGGGCCAGGCGACGGGTCGTGCGGGTCAGAAGGATGGCGCCGAGGTCGGCCTCCAGGCCCGAGACCGCCCGGCTGGCCGCCGACTGGGCCACGCCCGCCTCGGCCGCGGCGCGGCTGAAGCTGCCGGTCTCGGCGACCCGAAGGAACAGGCGAAGGGCCGACAGGCGATCCATGCATTCATGCTACTTCAGCATGGATCATATTCAACGCTTCCGGATTATCGTCGTCCGCCGATGGGACTAGCTTGCGGCCATGGCTGATTTCCCGCTGCACACCCGCGCCACCGCGCCCTTCGCCTCCAAGCCCTTCCTCGAGCAGGCGCAAAGCAATCTTGGCTATGTGCCGGCGCTGGTGGCCCAGATGGCCGAAAGCCCCCAGCTCCTCGAGGGTTATGTCAGCCTGTCCGCCATCTTCGGAAAGTCGACCTTCACCCCCGCCGAGCAACAGCTGGTGCTGTTGACCATCTCGGTCGAGAACGACAGCCACTACTGCACCCCGGCCCACACCCGGCGGGCGCGCCATGCCGCGATGGCCGAGGCCGATATCCGGTCCATTCGCGACGGCCGGCCGCTGAGCGACCCCCGCATGGAGGCGCTGCGCAGCTTCACCCTGTTGATGGTGCGCGAGCGCGGCTTCCTGGCCGACGCCGATGTGAACGGCTTTCTCTCCGCCGGCTTTACCCGGGCCCAGGTGCTCGATGTGGTGCTGGCGGTCGGGCTGAAGACCCTGAGCAACTACGTCAATCATCTTGCCGAGACCCCCCTCGACATAGCCCTGGCCGGCGACGCCGCCGACCAGCGCGTCGCCTAAGGAGACCACCCCATGAAACCCCTCGCGTTCGCCCTGTCCCTGGGCTTCGCCGCCCTGCCCCTGGCCGCCCCCGGCCTGGCGCTGGCGGCCAAGCCGGCCATCTACACCCCGGCGCTCAGCAACGTCGCCGTCGGCGGCTATGACGTCGTCGCCTATTTCACCGTCGGCCGGCCGACCAAGGGCTCGGACGACTTCAAGACCGATTGGCAGGGGGCGACCTGGAAGTTCTCCTCCGCCGCCAATCTGGCGAAGTTCCGGGCCAATCCCCGCGCCTACGCCCCGCAATACGGCGGCTACTGCGCCTGGGCCGTCGCCAACGGCTACACCGCCAAGGGCGATCCGCTGCAGTGGAAGATCGTCGGCGGCAAGCTCTACCTGAACTACAACCACGACATTCAGGAGAAGTGGAGCAAGGACATCCCCGGCCTGGTGAAGAAGGGCGACGCCAACTGGCCGACGGTGCTGGACAAATGAGCGCCCTCCGCAAGCTCTGGAGATACGTCCCCGACGCCATGGCGGTGTTCATGGCGATCATCTTCTTGGACAGCCTTCGCTACAAGTTCACCGACCATCCCAAGACCCAGGAGATTTTCGGGCGGCTGGACGGCTGGGCCGGGACGCTGGGGGCGCCGGGCCTGTTCGGCCACACCGGCCTGTTCTCGCAGTATGTGATCGGGTCGATCGAGCTGCTGGCCTCGACCCTGCTGATCGTCGGCCTGCATCCGCGCTTCAAGCATCTGCAGGCGGGCGGCGCCCTGGCCGGCCTGCTGGTGATGAGCGGCGCGGTCAGCTTCCACCTATTCACCCCGCTCGGGATCGATCCCAACCACGACGGCGGCGGCCTGTTCGCGGCCGCCTGCACCAACCTGGCCTTCGCCCTGGTGCTGTTGCTGGGGTTCAGGCGGCCGCAGATCATCGAACTGGGTCGCCGAGTGCTTGAGGTGATCAAACCCCTTTGAACGACCAGGCAAACGGGTCCCCCTCCGGGGAGCGGTGAGCCGCACGGCGGCTGACTGAGGGGGGCCTCAGCCGGCGGTGGAGACCCCCTCCACCGCCGCCTTCGGCGGCGGTCCCCCTCCCCCCTGACAGGCGCTTTGCGCCTGGGGGAGGACTATTCTCTACCCGACGGTCTCCAGCCGCTTGAGCGCTGCTTCCAGCTTGGTCTTGGCGGCTTCCGCATCGGCCAGCTTGGCCCTGTTCTCGGCGATCACCTCCTCCTTGGCCTTGGCCATGAAGTCGGGATTGCCCAGCTTGCGGTTGACCCGCTCCATGTCGGCGATGTGGCCGGCGATGTCCTTGGCCAGACGGGCCTTCTCCGCCGCCAGGTCGATGAAGCCGGCCACGGTCAGGGCCCCGGTGGCCTCGCCGATAACGAAGGGCGCCGTGCCGGGGGCCGGGGCCTCGGCCAGGACCGCGCTGTCGAGCCGCGCGAGGGTCAGGATCAGGTCGCGGTGCCGCTCAAGCCTGGCCGCCGCCTCGGGCGAGGCGCCGCTGAGGGTCAGGGGCAGACGGGCACCCGGCGGCACGTTCATCTCGGCCCGCAGCGAGCGGACCTCGGTGACCAGATCGACGACCCAGCCGATCTCGCCCTCGGCGGCGGGATCGATGAAGCTGTCCGGATAGGCGGGCCAGGAGGCGGTCATCAGGAAACCGTCGCGGGCCGGGCCCTCCTCGGCGGTCTTCTGCCACAGCTCCTCGGTGATGAAGGGCATCACCGGATGCAGCATCAGCAGGCACTGGTCGAGCACCCAGGCGGTCATGGCCTGGACTTCCGACTTGGCCGCCTCGTCCGACCCGTTCAGGATCGGCTTGGCCAGTTCCAGATACCAGTCGCAGAAGACGTTCCAGATGAAGCGGTAGAGGCCGCCGGCCACCTCGTCATAGGCGCAGTCCTCCAGCGCCCGGGTGACCACGGCGGCCGTCTTCGCCGTCTCACCCCGAATCCACTTGCTCAGGGTCTGGGTCGCCGTCGCCGGGTCAAAGCCCTCGACCCGGACACAGCCGTTCATCTGGGCGAAGCGGGTGGCGTTCCACAGCTTCGTGCCGAAATTGCGATAGCCTTCAATGCGTTGCTCGGCGAGCTTGATGTCGCGCGCCTGGCCGGACATGGCGGTCAGGGTGAAGCGCACGGCGTCGCAGCCGTATTTGTTGATGAGCAGCAAGGGGTCCATGACATTGCCCTTGGACTTGCTCATCTTCTGGCCCTTCTCGTCGCGGACCAGGGCGTTGATCACCACCCGTTGGAAGGGAACCTCGCCGGTGAAGTGCAGGCCCATCATCATCATCCGGGCGACCCAGAAGAAGATGATGTCAAAGCCGGTGACCAGGGTGTGGGTCGGATAGAACCGCTTCAGATCCTCGGTCTGCTCGGGCCAGCCCAGGGTCGAGAAGGCCCACAGGCCTGAGGAGAACCAGGTGTCGAGGACGTCCTCGTCCTGCTTGAGCGCCTTGCCACCGGCCGCGGCGATGGCCGCCGCCTCGGTCTCCTCGACGTAGATGTTGCCGTCCTCGTCATACCAGGCCGGGATCCGGTGTCCCCACCACAGCTGGCGCGAGATGCACCACGGCTGGATGTTCCGCATCCACTCGAAGTAGGTCTTGTCCCAGTTGCGCGGCTCGAACACGGTGCGGCCGTCCTCGACCGCGGCGATGGCCGGTTTGGCCAGCGTCTCGGCGTCGACGTACCACTGGTCGGTCAGCCAGGGCTCGATGACCACGCCCGAGCGGTCGCCGTGCGGCACCTGATGGCGGGTCTTCTCGATCCCGCGCAACAGGTCCAGCGCCTCGAACTGCTCAATGACCATCTTGCGGGCGACGAAGCGATCGTGGCCCTGGAATTGCGCCGGGGCGTTCTCGCTGATCTTGCCGAAGGCGTCGAGGATGTTGATCGCCTCCAGCCCGTGGCGCTTGCCGACCTGGAAGTCGTTGAAGTCATGCGCCGGGGTGATCTTCACCGCCCCGCTGCCCTTCTCCGGATCGGCATACTCATCGGCGACGATGGGGATCAGCCGCCCGACGATGGGCAGCCGCACCTTCTTGCCGACCAGGTCCTTGTAGCGCTCGTCATCGGGGTGCACGGCCACGGCGGTGTCGCCCAGCATGGTCTCGGGCCGGGTGGTGGCGACGACGATCTCGCCGCTGCCGTCTTCCAGTGGATAGGCGAAATGCCAGTAGGCGCCGTCGACCTCCTTCTGCTCGACCTCGAGGTCGGAGATGGCGGTCTGGAAATGCGGGTCCCAGTTGACCAGACGCTTGTCGCGATAGATCAGCCCTTCCCTGTGCAGCTGCACAAAGACCTTGCGCACCGCCGCCGACAGCCCCTCGTCGAGGGTGAACCGCTCCCGCGACCAGTCGCAGCTGGCGCCCAGACGGCGCAGCTGGTTGACGATGGTGCCGCCGCTCGTCGCCTTCCATTCCCAGACCTTGGCGACAAAGGCGTCCCGGCCCATGTCGCGGCGGCCCATGTTGCCGGCGTCGGACAGCTGGCGCTCGACCACCATCTGGGTGGCGATGCCGGCGTGGTCGGTCCCGGGCAGCCACAGGGCCGCCTTGCCGCGCATGCGCTGGAAGCGGATCAGCACGTCCTGCAGGGTGTTGTTCAGCGCATGGCCGATATGCAGGCTGCCGGTCACGTTCGGCGGCGGGATGACGATGCTGAACGGCTCGGCGTCCGGATTGTCGGTCGGGGCAAAGGCGCCGGACTCTTCCCAGGCCTGGTAGAGGCGCGGCTCGGCGGTCCGGGGGTCGAAGTTCTTGTCTAGCATGGTGGTGTCTATCGGGAATGTGGCGGGGGCTGGCAAGCGCCAGACGCGATAAAGGGCAGCCCGGAGATGCCGGCGCTGCCCTCATCCGACCCGCAGGCGCGGGCCACCTTCTCCCGGCAAGCGGGAGAAGGAAATCAGCCTACTCGGCCGCGCTGGAGCTTTTCGACCGCTTCGGCGACCTTGGCCTCGGCGATGCGCGGCAGGTTCTCGTCCAGCCACTGCTTCAAGAGCGGCTTGAGCAGTTCGCGGACCACATCATCGAGGCTGCGGCCCGGCGCGGGCATCGCCAGGGCCGCCTCGAGGCGACCGAAAGCCGAGGCGGTGGCCGCGGCGGCGGCCGAACCGATGATGTCTTCGTCCGGCTCGGGCGCGCTGTAGGCCGGCGCGACGTAGGGTTCCGGCTCGGGCTCGGGTTCCGGGGCCGGCGGCTCCGGTTCCGGCTCGGGAGTCCAGGCGGCCTCCGGCTCCGGCGCGGCGGGCTCGTAGATGTCCAGGTCGCCGTGGGTCTCCAGCGGCGGGGCCGCCTCGATGGCCTCGGTCAGTTCCAGAACGTCTTCTTCCTCGTCCGGCTCGGCCGGAGGCGGCGCGGGTTCGGGCGCGGCGGCCTCGCCCTCGGCCGGCGGCGCGTCATCTTCGGAGATGATGCGGCGGATGGAGGCGAGAATTTCCTCCATCGTCGGTTCCTGGGCGGTCTGATCGGACATGGACGGGGCCTGGGCTGGAGATGATCGAATCCGGCGGTTGGGCGAAGCCTATGCTTACCCGCCGGTTCCTGCAAATAGGTGGCCTGAAAGTCTTACCCACCCGTTGCCGCGCCGCAAGATCAGTTCTTCGCCGTCTTGACCGCCTCGTCCGGCGCCGGGCCGACGCGGGGGGCCAGAACCTGGTCCACGGCACCGACAACCGGCTCCCACGGCACCCAGCCAAAGCTGTGATTGACCTTCCGGGTCGACACGGCCGGGTCATACAGGGTCTGCTCCGGCGTCACATAGCGCGCTTCAAGCTTGCCGACCGCCGCCAGCACCAGGGCGCTGGCCAGATACTCGTCGTGCCTGGCGTTGATCAGGGCCAGTTCGGCGGACCGCAGCTCCTGCTGGGCGTTCAACACATCCAGCGTGGTGCGAAGACCGACCTGGGCTTCCTGGCGCACGCCTTCGAAGGCGATTCGCGCCGCCCGCACCTGTTCCTCGTTGGACACCAGCGCGGCGCGAGCGCCGAGCCACTGGTTCCAGGCCCGCGCGACGTCCCGCTGGGCGGTGCGCCGGGCCCCTTCGATGGCCGCGGCGTCGGCGTTGTTGCGCTCCTGGGCCTGACGGATCGTCGAGGAAATCTGGCCGCCGGTGAACAGCGGCACCGAGACGCTGACCGTGCCCGAGACCGACTGATCATAGTCCTGGAAGGGATCGCTGCTGTTCTGGGCCGCGCCGCTGGCGCCAAGGCGCCCCTGCAGGCTCACGGTCGGCCGCGTAGCCGCCTTGGCCTGGGCGACCCGCGCCCGGCTGGCCTGTTCGGCGTAGTCGGCGGCGAGCAGGCCGGGATTGTTGACCTCCGCCAGGGCGAACGCCTCATCGACGCTGCCCGGCAGAAGGTCGGCCAGGGACGGTTCCGGTTCGAGATCACCGGGGTTCTGACCGACCACGGCGGCGTAGTTGGCCCGGCTGATCGCCAGTTGCGCCCGGGCGCTGGCCTGTTGCGACTTGGCGGCGGCGAGACGCGCTTCGGACTGGGCGACGTCGGTGCGGGTGATTTCGCCCACTTCGAATCGGGCCTTGGCCTCGTCCAGCTGTCGCTGAAGCACGTCGACATTCTCATCGGCGATGCGCAGCGCTTCGATATCGCGACGGACATCGACATAGGCCTGGATCACCTGGGTCAGGACCGAGGACTCGACGGTGCGCAGGTTCTGCCGCCCCGTCTCGATGTCAGCCTGGGCCGCGCTGATCTGCGAGCGCACCTGGCCGCCGGTGTAGAGCGGCTGGGTGACCGTCAGCGCCGCGCTGGTCGAGGAGCCGCGATAATTGCTGCTGAAACCGGTGAAGACGCTGCCCTGCGGGGTGCCGTACTTCTGGTATTGCGAGGTGTAGCTGGCGCCGAGGCTGACATCGGGACGGTAGCCGGACCGGGCCTGGACCACTGACTCGTCGAGCGCGCGAAGATTGGCGCGCTGCTCACGCAAGGTCGGGTTGGTCTGGTAGGCCAGAGCGATCGCGTCAGCCAGCGACTCGGCGAAAACCGGAGTGGCGGCGCCGGCAATCAGTCCGGCGGTGCAAATGGCGGCCAACAATCCGGCCCGGCGGCTCTTCGACATGGATACTATCCCCAGAGGCGGCGACAACGTGCGCCGCCTTATATGATCGCCTGTAAGTCTCACCGCCAGTCGCGGCCAGTTAAGCTTTTTTCACGCACCAACATTGCC
The DNA here is from genome assembly GCA_016125585.1 of Caulobacter sp. Classification (GTDB taxonomy): domain Bacteria; phylum Pseudomonadota; class Alphaproteobacteria; order Caulobacterales; family Caulobacteraceae; genus Caulobacter. The sequence continues at coordinate 188,115 of WGLL01000011.1, read as the reverse complement.
ACAGGATTACAGCGTTGAGCGGCTGCCGCCAAAGAGGCAAACCACCGCAACAGCTGCACGCCCCTTGCAGACGCCGTCTGGACTTGCGGCCTAGAAGGCGAAGGCGGGCTTTGGCGTGAACTGAGGCAACATCGGGGCGGACGAATCAAACAGGGAGCGGCCGCCCACCCCCTCCGACGAGCGAACATAGATCATCGCGCGACCGACCGGCCCGGACCGTTCGACGACACCCAACCGCCCATGGACGGCCAGGGCCTGCAACCAGGACCCGGGCGCCGCCGCCACAGAGCCTTCGCTGATGATGACGTCGTAGTCAGCGCCCGGCACGACGCTGAGGTCCTCGCCGTCGACCCGATCGACGCTCAGGCCAATTTGCTCGAGAACCGCGGCCGCATAGGGCGCGGCGATAGCAAGGGCCCGGTCGCCGCGGCGGGGGGCCAGGGCCTGCAGCAGCTTGGCGACGTCCCGCGGGCGCATCAGCCAGCGGCCGGGGGCGTATTCAACCTCGGTATCGGCATAGGCCGCATGCGCCTTGCCCGGGCCGGCAAGGGTCTCGCGCGGCACGATCCGCAATGCGTCCTGCAGGGTCAGGTCGGTGACATCCGCGGTGCGGATCTGGCTTTCGACCATGTTCTCGCGCGCGGCGGCGAAATCGGCGGCCATGAAGATTTCCTGCGAAAAAGCTCTGTTCCGAGGTTCGGCTTATAGGTCCGGCCTTAAGGGGAAGGCAATGCGGCGTTGCTAACGCTTGTCCGAACGGTTGCTGTCTGATAGCCAACCGCCTCCCCGGCGCGCCGCCAGCGCCGACGGAAGTGAGGCCTGGTGGCGGAGTGGTTACGCAGAGGACTGCAAATCCTTGCACCCCGGTTCGATTCCGGGCCAGGCCTCCAATTTATTCCAACTTCCCTGATCGGGCGTCGTCGACAAACCAAGACGGCGGCGACCGAGGTCGCCGCCGTCCGGTTCGTCCGACGGTGTCGAGACTAGAGCAGCCAGCCGCCGCTGTCGCCGGTGACGTCGCCGATGATACGCATCTGGTAGTCTGCCGAACCGTCTCCGTCGACGTCGAGACGCAGCAGCGTCTCGGTGCCGTTGAAGCTCAGCGTCATCTCGCCGGCCGTGTGGCTGAAGCTGGCGACAAGCGAGAAGGCCTGGTCGCCACCGGTGATGCTGTCGGCGTCGATCGAGGACAGATCGAGGATGTCGCCGTCGGCGGTGGAGAAGTCGTAGATCAGATCGACCTCGAGGGTCGCGTTGCCCACGCTTTCCTGCAGCACCACGAAGGTGTCGGCCCCGGACCCGCCACGCAGCAGATCGTTGCCGGTTCCGCCGATGATGGTGTCGGCGCCATCATTGCCGTTAATGGTGTCGACCCCGGCGCCGCCCGACAGAACATTGGCGCCGCTGTTGCCCTGAAGGTTGTTGGCGGTGCTGTTGCCCGTGCCGTTGAGATCGGCCCCGCCCTGCAGTTGCAGGGTCTCGACGTTGGCGCCCAGGGTCCAGCTGACGCTGGCCCGCACGATATCGGAGCCTTCGTTCGCGGCCTCGATCACCGTGTCGTTGATGCTGTCGACATAGTAGACGTCGTTGCCGGCGCCGCCGGTCATGGTGTCGTTGCCGGTCCCGCCGTCGAGCAGATCGATGCCGTCGCCGCCGTTGAGAACGTCGTTATCGGCTCCGCCATACAGGGTGTCGTTGCCGGCTCCGCCCGAGAGCGAGTCCGTACCGTCGCCGCCATACAGCTTGTCGGAACCGTCGCCGCCATCAAGGGTGTCGGTTCCGGCGCCGCCGTCGAGGGTGTCATTGCCCGCGCCGCCGGACAGGATGTCGCCGCCGGCCTCGCCATAGACGTAGTCGTTGCCGTCGTTGCCGTTCATGGTGTCGTTGCCGTCACCGCCGTACAGCGTGTTCTTGCCGCTGTTGCCCTGGATGTTGTTGGCCAGGCTGTTGCCGGTCCCGTTGATGTCGCCGGCCCCTTGAAGCTGCAGTCCCTCGACATTGGCGCCGAGGGTCCAGCTGATCGTCGAGCGGACGATGTCGTAACCTTCCGCGGCGTTTTCGGTGACCGTGTCGTTGATGCTGTCGACATAGTAGACGTCGTTGCCGGTCCCGCCCGACATGGTGTCGTTGCCGGTCCCGCCGTCGAGCAGGTCGTTGCCGTCGCCGCCGATCAGGACATCATTGTCGGCGCCGCCGTCCAGCACATCGCTGCCGGCCCCGCCATCAAGGGTGTCATTGCCCGCGCCGCCATACAGGTGGTCGGAGCCATCGTCGCCGCTGACGTCGTCATTGCCATCGCCGCCGTCGACGGTGTCATTGCCGGCCCCGCCGTTGAGATGGTCGCCGCCGGCCTCGCCATAGACATGGTCGTTGCCGTCGTTGCCGTTCATGGTGTCGACGCCGTCGCCGCCGTAGAGATAGTTTTGGCCGCTGTTGCCCTGAATGTTGTTGGCCAGCGCATTGCCGGTGCCGTCGATATCCGCGGCGCCCTGCAGTTGCAGACCCTCGACATTGGCCCCGAGAACCCAGGTCAGGCTGGCCCGGACGATGTCGTAGCCCTCGCCCACCAGTTCGTTCACCGAGTCTCCCGCGTCGTCGACGATATAGACGTCATTGCCGACGCCCCCCGTCATGGAGTCGCTGCCCGCGCCGCCGTCGAGGTAATCGTTGCCGGCCCCGCCGCTCAGGACGTCGTTGCCGTCGCCACCATCGATGATGTCATTGCCGTTGCCGCCAATGATGTTGTCGATCCCGCCCAGGCCGTAGAGCTTGTCAGCGCCATCGCCGCCATCGATGACGTCGTCGGCGCCGGTGCCCGTAAGCGTGTCGTTGCCTGGTGTTCCGCTGATATTCGCCATGATCTGGCGCCCTCCCCATCCGATTTACCGCCGATGTCGGCGACCCGACGAAACGTTAAGGGCTTGGCAACTATTATTACAATCGCGAAACTGCCAATTCCGCGTTTGATTCGCTATATTTCAATCATGACGCGTATCGGCGACTTTTCCCGCGATCAAAGCCTGCCCAATTTGAGTGATATTTCCACGGTTCGTTGAGCTGTTGATCGCGCGTCCGTTGAGTTTGGCGGAAGGCCCAGATCGGGGCCGCCGGAGAAGGCCTCGCCTCTGTCGCCCCCCTTCGCCTCAGGCCCAGGGGCAATACTGTCTCGACGCGCCGCCGGGACGGTCTTCATCTTTGATTAACCATAAAGTCGCACCGTCCAGGCGTCTTCCATGAAGACACCCCACCATCACCGACTTTGAACAGCCCGGCTTCGACGCCGGGCTTTTTTTCCGCCCGCCACGGCTTGCACCGGCTTCGCGCCCGGTCTATACGCCGCCTCCTTCCGAAGTGATGATCCTCGGTAGCTCAGTTGGTAGAGCAGTCGGCTGTTAACCGACTTGTCGCAGGTTCGAGTCCTGCCCGGGGAGCCACTTCGAAGCCACGACGCCTCCCGGCGTCGTCCCCCACCCCAAAATCAGCCCGCTCGAACGCTCTGCAGCCGATCGCCTCTTGACCCCGGCGAGGACAGGCGGCGCCCTGCTGCTTCCGGACGCGGAGGACTGGACATGACAAGGGATAACACGGCCGGGTTGGGTTTTCCGTCCCGCCGGGGCGTCGTGGCCGGCCTGGCTGCCGGGGCCCTCCCCGCATCGGTCTCCGCCGCGGAAGCCGGCCCTTCCGATGGGCTGCGTTCGCTGATTTCGGACAGCATTCGCGCCGACCAGGCGTTGGACCCACTGAGGGTCGATACGGCGACCGGCGGCCGGTTTGTCGACCCGCTCACCGACGCCTACGCCAAGGACCTGCTGGCCCGGAGGGTCAGTGACCTTCGCCAGCTTGAACGGATCGACCGCGACCGGCTCACTGATGTCGACCAACTGGCGTATGACGTCTTCCGCTATCGCTCCCTCGCCGGCCTCACCAGAATCACCAGCGGCGTGTCCGAGATCGAGCGGCTGACGCCTCTGGATCCCTCCGCCGGCCTTCATCTCACCTTCGCCGACGCCGCCAGCGGGGCCGGCGGGGGCTTTGAGACGGCGCGGGACTACGACATCGCCATCGCGCGGCTGAAGGGGTTTGCCGGCTATCTGGCCAGCGCCATCGCCCGGCTGCGCGAGGGGGCGGCGCGCGGCTATCTCCAGCCCAGGATCGTGGTCGAAAACGTCCTGGCCCAGGTGGAGGATGTGCTGGCGACAGCCCCCGAGGACACCCCCTTCTATCGTCCTTTCCGCGCCTTTCCGGCCGGAATTTCCGAGGCGGATCAGCGTCGGCTGGCCGCCGCGTGCAGGGATGCGCTGACAACCGAGGTCCTGCCCGGCTATCGACTGTGGCGAACCTACCTTTCGGAGACCTACCTGTCCCTGTGCAGGGAACCGCCTGGGCTGTGGGCGATGAAGGGGGGCGACCGGGTTTATGCGGAGGCCCTGCGCCGCCACACCACGACCGACCTGTCGGCCATCGAAATTCATCGGACCGGCCTGGCGGAAGTCGAGCGCATCACCGCCGAGATGGAAGCGGTCCGGTCCAGCATCGGGTTCAGCGGCGACCTGCAGGCCCTGTTCGCCTACGTCAGGACCGAGCCATCCTTCTATTTCAGCCGTCAGGAAGACCTGCTGGCGAGGTTCGACGAGATCCTGCAGCGCATCTGGCTGGGAATGCCGCGACTGTTCTCCCGCAGGCCGCGGGCGCCGTTCGAGGTCCGCCCCCTGCCGGCGATCGGGGCCTCGCGGGGCACCGGCTATTTCTCGCTCGGCGCCCCCGACGGGACGACCCCGGGCATCCTCTATTTCAACATGGCGATGCTGGACACCCGGCCAATTCCGACGCTGGAGACCCTGACCCTGCATGAGGGCGTGCCTGGCCATCACTTTCAGGGCTCGCTGGCGCAGGAGAACACCGCCCTGCCCGACATCCTGCGCTTCGGCGGCGGCTTCACCGCCTACATCGAGGGCTGGGGTCTCTACGCCGAATCCCTGGGCAAGGACCTGGGGCTGTTCACCGATCCCTGGCAGTGGTTCGGCCACCTCGACTTCGAAATGCTGCGCGCCGTGCGGCTTGTCGTCGACACCGGACTTCACGCGATGAAGTGGTCGCGAGACCGGGCCATCGCCTACATGACCGCCAACACCTCGATGGCGGCGAGGGATATCGCCGTCGAGATCGATCGCTACATCGCCATGCCGGGACAGGCGACCGCCTACAAGATCGGCGAGCTCCGGATTCGCGACCTTCGAAAGCGCGCCGAAAGCCGCCTGGGCCCCGCCTTCGACATCCGGCGCTTTCACGACCAGGTGCTGATGACCGGATCGATGCCCCTGTCCATTCTGGACGGGCGGATAGATCGCTGGATCGCCGCCGGGGGACCGGCCATCGCCGCCTAGCAGGGGCCGGAAGGAACCGTCGGGGTGCGTCGACCGTCGACGAGCCGGTGGATCATGCCGAAGAGCTGATCATCCAGAAGCGGCTTTTCGATCACCGAGGCGTCCAGTCGCCTGGCCCTGGCGATCAGCCCCGCCGCCGACCGGGCCATCAGGATCACCGCGGGCTGTGTCGCCCCCGCCGCCCTCATGCTGGCCAGGAAGTCGAGCCCCGAAACATCTCCGAGCGACTGGTCGATCACCAGGCAGTCGAGGGCCGCGAGATCGGCGACGTCATCGACCGCCGCCGCCGAAGACAGCGGACGCACCCGGTAGCCTTCGGCCTCCAGCGCGAACGCCAGGGCGTTGCGCATGGCCAGATCGGGTTCGACAATCAGAATCGTCGGTGGGGCGGCGGGTTGCAGGCGGAACATCCTCGGCGGGCCTGACGGCGTTGACGCATTCGTCAGCCATGCCCGCCCATCGCGCCCTCAGCCTTGATCCAGCGCAAATTCGCCTCAGAGACCGGCCGCCAGGGCAAGCCGCATCAGTTCCGGCATGTTGCGGGCCCCGGTCTTGGTCATCAGGTTCGCCCGGTAGATTTCCACGGTCCGCGGGCTGATTTCCAGCTCGTGGGCGATCACCTTGTTGGCCTTGCCGGCGATGACGCCATGCAGGACGTCCTGCTCCCGGGGCGACAGGCCGGCCAGCCGCTCCAGCGCCTCGGCCCGCGCCGTCGCGGCCGAATCCGGCTGCACGCTTTTCAGGGCGCCGCGGATGGCGCCAAGGATGGTGTCGTCCGAGAACGGCTTCTCGATGAAATCCGCCACGCCGGCCTTCATCGCCTCGACGGCCAGCGGCACGTCTCCGTGACCGGTCATGACAATGACCGGCAGCGACACCCCACGGGCTTTCAGGCTCCGGGCCAGATCCACGCCGGTCATGCCTGGCATCCGCACGTCGGTAATGATGCAGCCCTCGATGGCGGGGGTCAGGGCCGCCATAAAGGCATCGGCCGACTCATAGAGTCGCGGCGCGAAGTCCTGCATCTCCAGCAGGAAGGCCAGGGAGTCCCGCAACGGGGCGTCATCATCGATGATATGCACGACCAGCTTACTGGACACCGATGATCTCCTTGTCGGCGACGGGCAGGGTAAAGGCGAAGGTCGCGCCGCCGGTATCGTTGGATTCGGCCCAGATGCGCCCGCCGTGCGCCTCAATAATGGTGCGACAGATCGATAACCCCACCCCCATGCCGTTGGACTTGGTGGTGAAGAAGGGCTGGAACAGCCGCTCGCGGATCTGCGGGCTGATCCCCGGCCCGGTGTCGGCGACAACAACCGCGATCATGCCGTCCTCGGCCGGCCGAACGGAGATGGTCAGTTCGCGCCGCACGCCCCCCTCCATGGCGTCCAGGGCGTTGCGGATCAGGTTCAGCGCCACCTGCTGCACCTGGATCCGGTCGACGATCACCTGGCCCAGGTCGCGCTCGAACCTGAGGGTGACGTGAAAACCCCGTTGCCGGGCGCCCACCAGCGCCAGGGCGCTGGCCTCCTCCATCAGCTTGGCCGGGTCCTCCAGGGTATGTTCAGTCTCGCCCTTGGCGACAAACTCCCGCAGCCGCTTGATGATGTCGCCGGCCCTCAGGGCCTGGTCTCCGGCCTTGTCCAGCACGTCCTTCAGCCGGTCCAGGTCCGGCGCCTCGGCATTCAGCAGGGTCACCGATCCCTTCATGTAGTTGGCGATGGCCGACAGCGGCTGGTTCAGTTCGTGCGCCAGGGACGAGGCCATCTCGCCCATCGCCGTCAACCGCGAGACATGCACCAGTTCCGACTGCAGCTCCTGCAGGCGCCGCTCCTGGTCACGCCGCTCGGTCAGGTCCCGGACAAAGCCGGTGAAAAACCGGTCCCGGCCGACGACGGCCTCGCCGACCGCCAGTTCCATGGGAAAGGTCGAGCCGTCCTTGCGCGCGCCGACCACGATCCGGCCGATGCCGATGATCCGCCGTTCCCCGGTGGTCAGGTAGCGCTGGATGTAGCCGTCGTGATCCCGGCTGTAGGGTTCAGGCATCAGCATGTTGACGTTGCGCCCCACCGCCTCATCCGCCGTCCAGCCGAACAGGCGCACCGCCGCGGCGCTGAAGGATCGCATCACGCCCCGGTCGTCGATGACGATCATCGCCTCCGGGACGGTGGCCAGGATAGACTGCAGGTGGGCCTGCTGGGCGATGGCGTCGCGCGTCCGCGTCCGCAGCCGCTCGCCGCCAACGGCGATCAGCGGCCCGAGCAACAGAAAGACAGAGATGTCGATAAGGTTGGACGGCCGCTGGACCATCGGCGCGCCGAGCAATGCGGCGGTGAAGATCAGGCCGAGGGCGACCGACAACAGACCCGGGCCACGACCGCCGATTCCCGCGGCCACCAGGACCGCCGGCACATAGAGGACCAACAGCGCCCGATCATCGAGATAGGGCGCCAGCAGTTGGCGGAAGAAGAGGGTCACCAGCGCGCCGACCACGGCGGCGAGATAGCCGTAGGCCGCGCCAGGGTCGTCCGTCACCCACTGTCGCCAGGTCCTGGCGGAATTCACGATTCAGATGCTCCGAGGTCCCGAAGCATCACCCTAGCACAGTGAGCCTTCCCGAAGGCTAGGTCCCGGGTCTTTCCGTCAGGCGACGACCATGTCCTCGAGCCCGGCGCGGTTTCGGATCTGGAAGCGGCGGCAGCTGTCGAAGCGGACGAGGCCGGCGGACTGAAGCTGGGTGACCATCCGCGACACCGTCTCGATCGTCAGGCCCAGATAGTCGGCCATGTCCTGGCGGCCCATGGGCAGCTGGACCTGATCGCCCCGCACCCGTCGGGCCATGTCGAGCAGGAAGCTGGCGACCTTTTCGCTGGCCGTCTTGCGGCCCAGCAGCATCAGATGTTCCTGGGTCCGCTCCAGCTCGCGGGAGGTGGCGGCCCACATCAGCCGCTCCAGCCGGGCGCCGTCCTCGCCATAGAGGGCCAGGGTCGACTTCTTGATCACCAGGATCTCGCAATCGCCCAGCGCCTCGGCGGAAAACCGGTGGGCGGCGCCGCTCTCCAGCCCGACAAGGTCGCCGGGATAGTAGAAGTCGCCGATCTGCCGGCGGCCGTCGCTGAGCAGCCGGGTGGTCCGTACGGCACCGCGGATCACGCGGTAGATCATGCAGGCCTCTTCGTCCTGGGCGTAGATCTCCTCGCCGCCGGCGAAGACCATGCGCACGCCGATGGCGCCGAAGTCGTCGATGGCGCCGGTCGCATCAAGGCGGGCGTCGGAGGGAGCGGGGCGGGTGGCTGCGAAGGTCATCGAAGGTCTCCGTGGTCTTGACCCCATGGCTAGGGTCAAACGGGAGCCCGCGAAATTCGGGTCGGCCGCTTAAGGGTTTTCCCCTAGGGGCGGCTACGGAGCGCCGCCCGCCCGGTCAGCCGGCCCGCCGAAGGTATCGCGCAGGGCCCGTTCCACCTGGTCCAGCAGGTCATGGGCGACATCGGGGCCGAGGTTGGGACGCACCGCGCCCAGATGGGTGTGACCGCGCACCGTCAGGCCCGTCACCGCGGCCAGATGATTGTCGAACAGCGTGGTCAGGGCCCCGAACGCGCCGGTGTCCACGACCCACGCCTCGGGCGCGCCGGAGGTGGAGAAGCTGGTCAGGCTGCGTCCCTGCAGCAGGGGCTCGGTTCCACCGACGCCGGGCCGGTAGCCGAAGCCCATGCTGAGCACCCGGTCGACATAGCCCTTGAGGATGGCCGGCGGGGCGTTGAACCAGAACGGATAGACCAGGATGAAGCTGTCGACCCCGGCCAGCCGCGCCCTCTCCCTCGCCACGTCGGGCGCCGGGCCATAATTGCGGGCGCCGGGAATTTCGCCGGCCTGCAGCCGGGGATCGAAGTCCATCCGATAGAGATCGCGCAGGCTGGCGGTATAACCCAGCGCCCGCAGGGTCTGGACGCAGCGGCGCGCGACCGAGGCGCAGAAGCTGGTCGGCTTGGGATGGGCCAGGATGATCGCATGTCTCATGGCGTCGGCGTCCGGGTCGAACTGTCGTCCGACCCTCTGCTAGCGCCAATGACCGCCCGCCGGTTTGATTTCGATCACATCACGCCGCTTCGGCCTGCCGCATGGTTCCAAAAAATGGAGATCCCATCATGATGATTGACGGCAGAACCCTCGTCGCCGTGGTCGACGGACGCCGCGCCCGGCTGTTTCAGGAAGCCCGTTACGGCGGCCCGCTGAGCGAGCATCCCGAGTGGATCGCGGAGGTGAAGGCCGAGCATGCCCGCCACAAGGGGCCGACCGGCGGCGTGCATGACAGTCACGGCTTCGCCTCCCACGGCACGACGACCCAGGGCGCCCACGACAAGTCGGAACAGGGCTATCTCGCCGCCGTAGCCAGCCATCTGGATGCGGTGATGGCCAGGGATGCCTTCGATCACCTGGTGATCATGGCGCCGCCCCGCGCCCTCGGCCTCCTGCGGGCGGCCCTGTCCCCCGGACTGCAGCGCAAGCTGGCCTGTACCGAACCCCACGACCGGGTGGACGCGCCGATCGCCGAGATCGAGGTGCGCCTGCGGGAACTGCGCCGCGACAAGGCCTGACCGCTCTCCCTTCCCCTCGCCCGAACCAGAGGCTGATGCATGACTCCCACCCTCGCCTTCCATGGCGCCGCCGGTTGCGTGACCGGATTCTGCGCCGAACTGGCGACGGACCGATCGCGGGTGCTGATCGACTGCGGCATGTTCCAGGGCCCCAAGACCCTCAAGGCCCTCAACTACCAGCCGTTTCCCTTTGACGTGTCGGCCATCGGCGCGGTGCTGCTGACCCATGCCCACATCGACCACTCGGGGCTTCTGCCCAAGCTGATGCGGGCCGGCTTCGAGGGGCCGATCTACGCCACCGCCGCCACCCGGGACCTGTGCGAGATCATGCTGGCCGATTCCGCCGGCATCCAGGAAAGCGAGGTCTCGCGCCTCAATCGCCGCAACCAGAGACGCGGCCGCCCGCCCGTCGAGCCGATCTACACCAGCCGCGACGCCAAACGGGTGATCAGGCAGTTCCGGACGGTGAAGTTCGGCGAACCGGTCGAGGTCTGTCCCGATGTTGTCGCGACCTACAGCCCGGCCGGCCATATCATCGGCGCGGCGTCGATCACCGTCGATCTGCAGGGTGAGGACGGTCCGTTGCGGGCCCTGTTCTCCGGCGACCTTGGCCCCGGCGGCGGCGAGTTCGTCACCGAACCGGAGGCCCCGGCCGGGGTCGACTATCTGATCCTGGAATCGACCTATGGCGACCGAGACCGGATAGCGACCGATCCGGCGACCCGCCGCCGGGCCCTGGCCGCCGAGATGCGCGAGGCCCACGCCGCCGGCGGGCCGCTCCTGATCCCGGCCTTCGCGGTCGAACGCTCGCAGGAGCTGCTCAGCGACATCCTGATGCTGATGGACGACGGCGAGGCGCCGGTCGGAGACGTCTTTCTCGACTCGCCGCTGGCCATCAAGGCGACCGAGATCTTCCTCGATCGCGGCTGGAACCTGTCGGCGGGCCGCAATCCCTTCGACCGTCTGGGCCGGGCCGGCAATCTGCGATTCCTGCGCAAGCCCTCGGAAAGCGATGACCTCGAGCGGCTGAAGGGGTGGCATGTAATCATGGCCGCCAGCGGCATGTGCGACGCCGGCCGCATCCGCAAGCACCTCAAGCGTCTGCTGTGGCGGCGCGACGCCACCGCGCTGATCAGCGGCTTCCAGGCCGTGGGCACGCTCGGCCGACTGCTTGTCGAGGGGGCCGAGAGGGTCAGCATCGAGGGCGAGGAGGTGCGGGTGCGCGCCCGGATCCGCACCCTGGACTCCTATTCGGCCCACGCGGACGCCTCCGGGCTGGTGCGATGGGCCAGCGCGCGTCGGCCGGTCGCCGCCGGCCTGTTCCTGGCGCATGGCGAGCCGGAGGCGGCGGAGGGCCTGAGATCGCGCCTCGTCACGGCGGGCTTTCCGGCTGACCAGATCCGCATTCCGGCGCTGGATGACCGTTTCCGCCTGCGCCGCGCGGGGGCCGAGACACAGCCCGGCGGGACGGCGCGGCTGTCGCCGGACGCCGCCGCCCGTCTCGACTGGCACAACGCTCGCGCCCGGCTGTTGCTCACCCTCAACGCCGCCCTGGAGGACGCCCCGGACGACGCCGCCCGGGAGGCCCTGATCCATCGCCTTCTCGAAAATCTCGAGAACGGGCCGCCGATTGATCGGGATCAAGGCGAAGCAGGACGGTCGCGGACAGACTGACGTCCAATCCGCCCGTCCAACGCGGGCTTCGAAGGAGACCACCATGGGCCGTTCGATCAGCAAGGAAATCGCCGGTGAGGTCGAGGACGTCTTCGACGACGTCGTCCACAATCTCAAGAAGATGGCCAGGCACCTGGGCGAGGACGCCAGCGACACCCTGTCCGGAACCGCCGCCGCCCTGGCCCATTCCGCCGTCCATCTGATGGAGGAGGCCAAGGCCCAGTCGAAGACCTTCGCCGCCAAGGCCGGCCAGGAAATCCGCGCCCACCCGGCCGAGACCGCCGCCATCGCCGCCGCGGCGGTCGCCATGATCGGCCTGGCCATTTCCCAGCGGAAATCCAGGGCGGACTGATCGTCCGTCGGCCAAAGCCTCCCCAAGGTCACGGGCCGACGACGCGCCCCGGAAGGCTCCAGCCCTCCGGGGCGTTTTCGCAAGACTCCGCCGGTTTCCCTCCGCGAGGCCGCGACGCGACGGAAATTGACCGTGATCAAGGCGGCGACGCCGGACCGATGTTGGTCTGGTCCCGAAGGATCAACGTCGCCCACAACCGTCGGAGCCCTCGCCATGACCGCCAGATCGCTCGTTCCAGGCCTTTTGCTCGTCGCCGGCCTCGTCGCGGTCGCCGGCTGCGCCCAGACCCCGGCCGCGCCGGATCGGGCCGTCGCAGCCTTCCCGGTTGTCCCCGCCGACATCGAGCGGGGTCAGGCGCTGGCCCAGCGGGAATGCTCGCGCTGCCACGCCATCGCCGCCAGCGGCGACAGCCCCGCGCCGATGGCGCCGCCCTTCCGGCGGCTGGCCTCTGACGTCGGCGGACCAGCGCTGGAAAATCGCCTGCGGATCGTCTCGGAACTGGGCCACTACGAGATGCGGCCGGCCGGGCTCGAAAGCGCCGACATCCGCGACCTCGCCGCCTATATCGACAGCCTCGACTGATGACGCGGCCGGGCCGGATCGTTGCGGCGGCCATGCTCTTCGGCCTGGCGATGCTTGCGGCCGGCTGGCTCCTCGGTCCCGTCAGGGTGTTGCTGATCGAGCCGCGCCTGGGGTCGGTAGCCGCCGTCTGGCTTGAAGCGCCCATCATGCTGGCGGTCATTCTGGTCTCGGCCCGCTGGGTCAGCCGCCGATTCCGTCTCGCCGGCGACCTCGCCGCGCGGCTGACGGTCGGCAGTCTGGCTCTGGCCCTGGTGATCGCCGCCGAGCTTGCCGGGGCCCTCGCCCTGAGGGGCCAGGCCCCGGCAGAGACGCTGGCCGCCCTGCTCGCCCCCGCCGGCCTGCCGGTCCTGGGTCTCTATCTGGTCGTCCTGCTCGCCCCCGTCCTGGTCGGCGGCGGGTTTGAGCAGGATCAAGGCGGCGGCGCCTGAGCCGCACCAGTCTGTCTCCAGAGCGGAGAAGCGATCGCCATGGCCACCCTCATAACCCTGATCGAGCGTCACGCGGTCTCGCCGCATGATCACCGCTATCCAGCCGGGCGGCCGTCGCTGGCCGTCCTGGTGCTGCTGGCCCTGCTGGCCCTGACCGCGCCCCTGATCGGCGACCGGGGGCCGGCGCTGCTTTGCGTCTGCCTGATGGGCGGAGCAGTCGCCGCCGTCTGCTTTGCGCTGGAAGGCGCCATCCTGTGGACGGCGCTGGCCTGGAGCCTGACCACGGCCGCGGTCGGGGTCAGGCTGTTCTTCTTCGATCTCTACGAGGGCCCCGATCCGACCGAGGTGCTGCTGGTCGCGGCCGTGGTCCAGGCGGGCGCCCTGCTGCTGTTGACCGCGCCGGTGTGGCTGGCGTCCTGGCGGGCTCGCCTGCCGGCCCTGCTCTGCCTTCTGGGACCGGCGGCGGTGATCCTTCTGGTCTGTTCGAGCTGGACGATTGTCGAGACCCGGCAGTCCGCAGCCATCGCCACCATCGACCTTCTGGCCCTGCCGCTGGCCGCCCTGGCCCGTCGCCAGGCCTTTCGCGAACGTTTCCCGGACAGCTCCGATCTTTGACCCCGATCAAGGCGGTGGCCCGCCGCCCCGGCGATACTGGCGTCCAGACTGGAGAAACAGGTCATGAGCTATCGCGACATTCTTGTTCAGGTCGATGAGAAGACACCGTCCGCCGCCCGTGCCGCGGCCGCCGCCGATCTGGCCCGCCGCGCCGGAGGCTTTCTCACGGGGGTGTTCCTGCAATCGAACTTTCTCAGCGACTACATGGCGGCCGAGACGCTGGCCTACATGTCGCCGCCGGAGATCGACGCCCTCCTGAAGGATCACGCCAAGGCCGTCGGCGATGCGTCGGAGAAGGCCCGCATGACCTTCGAAGCCGCCGCCGCCAGCGCCGGGGTCAAGTCCGAGTGGCGGATCATTCCGGGCGACGACGACCGGATGATGCTGGCCTGCGCCCGGTGCGCCGACCTGACCGTCTTTCCCGCCGTCGCCCAGGTCAGCATGGCCCGCTACCGGATCGCGGCCGGCAACCTGGCCATGGCCGTCGGCGGTCCGGTGCTGGTGACGCCGGACAAGGGCTATCCGGCCGATTGCGGCAGGCGGATCCTGATCGCCTGGAACGGGTCGCGGGAATCGGCGCGGGCCCTGCGGGACGCCTGGCCGCTGGTCATGGCCGCCGACGAGGTTCATGTGCTGGTCGTGGCCCCGGAGGGCGACGCGGCGCCGGACGGCCTGCTGCAGCGCCACCTGGAGCGTCACGGCTGCGCGGCCAACGTCATCGTCGATCCCAGCCTCGACGAGGCCGCCTCCGACATCCTCCGGCGGCAGATCAAGAGCCTGCAGGCCGACATGCTGGTCATGGGCCTCTACGGTCGGCCGCGTTTCCAGGAACTGGTGCTGGGCGGGGTCAGCCGCGAGATGCTCGCCGAACCGCCCGTGCCGATCCTGCTGTCTCACTGAAGCCGGCGCCCCGCCGCACCCCTCAAGAGGACGCCGCCATGAGCTATCGGGTTATCCTGCTGCATCTCGACACCTATCCGGACATCGTCCCGACCGAGGCGATCGATCAGGCCGTCGCCCTGTGCGCCGCCCTCGGCGGGTCGGTGACGGCGACGGGGTTTCAGGTCCGCATCCCGCTGACCAGCAACTTCATCGCCGACCGCCTGCTGCGGCTGGGCGATGTGGCCCGCGCCGAGGAGGCGCGCAGCCAGGACAATCTGCGGGAGGTCTTCGCCCGCTTCGAGGCCCAGGCCGCCGCCGCGTCTCTGGTTCACCAGACCCTGCCCCTGGACGCCGACTACTACGACCGGCCCGAGCATCTGGCCCGGGCGGCGCGGAGCCATGATCTCTGCGTCGTTCCCTACACCGGCGAGATTCCGGCCCAGACGGCGCTTGCCGAGGCGCTGGTGTTCGGGTCGGGCCGACCGGTGGTCATCTTCCGGGCGGGACCCGGCGAGCAGCCGCCCCGCGCTCTCCGGCGGGTGCTGATCGCCTGGGACGGCGGGCGGGCCGGGGCGCGGGCCGTCGCCGACGCCATGCCGGCCCTGACCCAGGCCGATGAGGTTCGCGTCTTGACGGTGCTGGACGACAAGCCCTCGACCACCGCCGGCCAGGCCGGCGATCTGCTGCGCCACCTCGAGGCCCACGGCGTCGTCGCCCAGGCCGAGGAATTCACCCGCGCCGACCGCACCATCGCCGAGGTTCTGGAACAGGCGGCTTGGGAACGCGGCTTCGATCTGCTGGTCATGGGCGCCTTCGGCCATGCCCGGCTGCGGGAATTCGTGCTCGGCGGGGCGACCCAGAGCCTGATGACCACCCCGCCCATTCCCATCCTGCTGTCGCACTGAGCGTCGGCGGGCGGCGCTACGCCCCCGAGCCGGCGGCGGGCGCCAGATCGGCCAGCAGGCGGGCGACCACGGCGGCGACCTCGGCCTGACCGGCGCTGTCGGCCAGCAGGTCCTGGCGGACCTCCAGTTCCAGATAGTCCAGTCCGTTGGGTTCGGCGTGCCGCGGAATGGTCTGCTCCTGGTCGTCCAGGGCGTAGGGCTCGTTGTCGCCGACCATCGCCGGGTCGAACCGGTCGCGCAGCCAGGTCAGGGCGGCCTGCGACAGATCGGAGCCGGGCAGATGCAGCACCCCATAGCGCCAGGGCCGCGCCTGACCGCGCATCACCGGGGTGAAGCTGTGCAGGGAGACCAGCAGGGTCGGCTGACCGCGCGCCGTCCGTGCGTCGATCAGCCGGGCGATCCTCGCCTGATAGGGCGCCATGATCTCGTCCCGCCGCGCCGCCCGGTCCTCTGCCGTCAGGTCGCGGTTTCCCGGCACGACCTGGCCATCGCTCTCGGCCGGCATGGCGTCGGCCGCTTCCGGCCAGCGGTTGCAGTCGATGACCAGGCGCGAATAGGTCTGCTCGATAAAGCAGGCGTCCAGGGCGCGGGAGAGCAGCGCCCCGAGCGCTGAAATCCCTATGTCCCAGGCGATGTGCCGCGCCATCGCCCCGGGCGGCAGGCCAAGGTCGCCAAGCCGCCGGGGAATGGCCCGGCCGGCGTGATCGCCCAGCAGCAGAAAGGGCGAGACGCCCGCTTCATTGCTGACCACAAACGGCGGCAAATCGTCCGCACCCAGCAATTTCTTCGACGTGGGCTCTGAATCGGGGCAACCCTCTGGCAATGCCGATCCTTTCGATCCGCCATGTGACCCGCTACCGCTACCGCAATCCGGTGGCCCTGGGCGAGCATCGTATGATGTTCCGGCCCAGGGAAAGCTACGACCAGCAGCTTCTGTCCTGCGACCTGCGGGTCTCGCCGGATCCTTCGCACCATCATTTCGTCCAGGACGTGTTCGGCAACTGCGTCGGCATCGTCGGCTTCACCGAGCGGGCCCGCGAGCTGGTGTTCGACAGCCATGTGCGCCTCGACCACCGGCCGCTGCCGGCCTTCGCCAACCTCGACGGCGAGATCGAGGTCTACAGCGGGGCCATGCCCTTCGACTACAGCCCCGAGGACCTGCCCGACCTGCAGTCGTCCATGCAGCGCCAGCACGACGATCCGGACGGCCTGGTCGACCAGTGGGCCCGCCGCTTCGTGCGCAACAGCGGCAAGACCCCGCTGCAGACCCTGCTCAGCGAGATGACCCAGGCCATCTACGCCGACTTCTGCTACAACACCCGGCTGGAGATGGGCGCCCAGACGCCGGTCGAGACCCTGCGGCTGGGGACCGGCAGCTGCCGCGACTATGCAGTGCTGATGATCGACGCGGTGCGCAGCCTCGGCCTCGCCGCCCGTTTCGTGTCCGGCTACATCTACAGCCCCTATGTCGGTCCGGCGACGCCCGGCCGGGTCGGCGGCGGTCACACCCATGCCTGGGTGCGGGTCTATCTGCCGGCCTGCGGCTGGGTGGAGTTCGATCCGACCAACGGCATCGTCGGCAACGCCGATCTGGTGCGGGTGGCGATCGCCCGGGATCCGCGCCAGGCCGTTCCGCTGCACGGCACCTGGATCGGCGAGGCGGGCGACTATCTGGGAATGGAGGTCTCGGTCGAGGTCTCCACCGAAACCGGCGGACTGGCGCAACGTCCGCCCTCGCCGAGCGTTGCCCTGACCGGCTGACAGGTTCAAGGACAGGCATGCGCATCCAGACCGGCTTCGAGATCGTCTACGACTGCCCCGAAGCGACGCCGATGCTGCTGACCCTCAGCGTGCATCCCTCGCGCCGCGACGACCTGGAGACGCCCGACTGGCTCCAGACCAGCCCGGCCGTCGATGTCCGGCAGTACCTGGACGGCTTCGGCAATATCGTCAGCCGGGTGATGGCGCCGGCCGGGCGCTTCACCCTGTCGTCCGGCTTCGTCGTCCGCGACAGCGGG
Source organism: Caulobacter sp. (assembly GCA_016125585.1). GTDB lineage: Bacteria > Pseudomonadota > Alphaproteobacteria > Caulobacterales > Caulobacteraceae > Caulobacter. Next base: position 170,680 of record WGLL01000011.1, on the reverse strand, counting down.
CTTGTCGATGTCCTCTCCCCCGGCGCGCGGCAGATTCCGGTCGCCGATCTGCCCGATGACACCATCGTCTACCTGCTGGGCAGCCGCTATTGTGAGACCGACCGGCTCAGCGACCTGGCCTGGTCGCTGTTCCAGGACACCGCGCCGGGCTGGGAACGGGTCCAGGCCATCGTCGACCACGTCCACGACCATGTCCGCTTCGACTACCAGCAGACCCGGGCCACCAAGGGGGCCTTCGAGACCTGGGAGGAAGGCCAGGGCGTCTGCCGCGACTACGCCCACCTGGCCATCGCCTTCTGCCGCTGCATGAACATCCCGGCCCGCTACTGCACCGGCTACCTGGGCGACATCGGCGTGCCGATCGTCGGGGTCATGGACTTCAGCGCCTGGATGGAAGTCTGGCTGGACGGCGGCTGGCACACCTTCGATCCGCGCAACAACATCCCCCGCATCGGCCGGGTGCTGATCGCCCGGGGCCGCGACGCCACCGACGTGGCCATCGCCAACACCTTCGGCCCCGCCCGGCTCGCGAGTTTCAAGGTGATCAGCTACGATCTGCCGGAAGCGGCCTGAGTCCCGGACGGGATCGCGCCGGGGGAGACCGCGGTCCAGATGCAGACCTACAACCGGCCGCTGCAGGCCGTCGCCATCGTCCTGGCCTGTCTGGCCGGCTTCATCGACGCGGTCGCCTTCCTCGACGTCGGCGGCTTCTTCGTCTCCTTCATGAGCGGCAATTCGACCCGCCTGGGGGTTGGACTCGCCACCCACCCCTATGCCGCAATGATCGCCGGGGCCCTGATCCTGGCCTTCGTTCTCGGCGTCATGACCGGATCCCTAGCCGGAGCCCTGGCGGGGGCCCATCGACGACCCGCGGTGCTGGCGGTCGTCGCCGCCCTGCTCGGCCTGTCCCTGCTGCTGCACCTCAACCTCGGGCCCGGGTGGAAGCTCACCTGCAGTCTCCCGCTGGCGCTGGCGATGGGGGCGGTCAACGCCACCTTCGAACGCAACGGCGAAGTCAGCTTCGGCGTCACCTACATGACCGGCGCCCTGGTCAAGCTGGGCCAGCGGCTGTTTCAGGCCCTGAGCGGGGGCGCCCCCCTCGGCTGGCTGCCGCATCTGCTGCTCTGGGCCGGCCTGGCCAGCGGGGCCTGGGCCGGCGCCTGGACCTACAGCCAGTTCGGCTATCTGGCCCTCGCGGCGGCCGTCGGCCTTGTCGCGGTCCTGACCGTCGCCGTCGCCCTGATCGACCGGGCGGAACGGCGTCAGTCCACCGCCACCGTATAGTTCAGCGCCAGCCGACCGCCGTCGGGGTAGAGGGTCTGGCCGGTGAAGTAGCTGGCGTCGTCGCTGGCCAGGAAGACGGCGACCTTGCCGATCTCCTCCGGTTCGCCGAAGCGCTTGAGCGGCGTGCGGGAGAGGATGCCCTTCGCCGCGTCCGGCGTGGTCATCACCCCCTTGAGGATTTCGGTGGCGATGGTGCCGGGGCCGATGGCGTTGACCCGGATGCCGTGGGGCGCGAGGCCCAGGGCCATGGCGCGGGTCAGCTGGTTGATGGCGCCCTTGCTGGTCACGTAGGCCAGCTGGGCCGGGATGGCCATGACCGCGTTGATCGAGCTCATGTTGATGATCGCGCCCTTCATGCCCGCCTCGACCATACGCCGCGCCACCGCCTGTCCGACCACGAAGGCGGCGCGGATGTTGACCGACAGGACGCGGTCGAAGTCTTCCAGTTCCGTGGTGAGGATGTCGCCGGCGGCCAGGATGCCCGCATTGTTGACCAGCAGGTCGATCGGGCCGATGGCCGCCTCGGCGTCCACGACCATCGCCTTCGCCGCCGCCGCATCGGCGATGTCGCAGGCCAGGGCGACGACCTTGCGGCCGGTCTCCGCGGCGATGGCCCCGGCCACGGCCTTGACGCCGTCCACATCGATATCGGCCAGCACCACATCGGCGCCCTCGCGCGCGAAGGCCTCGGCGCAGGCGCGGCCGATGCCCTGGGCGGCGCCGGTGACCAGCGCCTTGCGGCCCGCCAGTTTCATCTACCAGACCCCGGTGTTGGGCATCGAGGCCCAGGGCTCGGCGGGGTCCTTGCTGGGGCCCTTCTGCAGCAGCTCGATGGAGATGCCGTCCGGCGACCGGACAAAGGCCATGTGCCCGTCGCGCGGCGGCCGGTTGATGGTCACCCCGCCGTCGGCCAGCCGCTGGCAGACCGCGTAGATGTCATCGACCGCATAGGCCAGGTGGCCGAAGTTGCGGCCGCCCTGATAGTCCTCGGGATCCCAGTTGTAGGTCAGTTCGACCATCGGCGCCTTGCGCTGCCGGGCCAGTTCGAGATCGTCGGGCGCGGCCAGGAAGACCAGGGTGAAGCGGCCGCCCTGGTTCTCGTACCGATTGACCTCGGTCAGCCCCAGCTTGGCGCAATAGAAGTCGAGGGCGGCGTCGAGGTCCTTCACCCGGACCATGGTGTGGAGGTACTGCATCGGAGGCTCCTGTTTTCGCAGGTTTACCTAGAGCACGGCCGCGCGGGTGTCAGCCCGGGCGGATCGAAGCTGCGCCACATTATAACGCGGCGTTTAGGTCGGGGTCTTCGAATTTTCCCGCAAGTTGTTGTTTTTAGGCGGCTTCGACGTAGGTCGCTGTCCTGTAGGCGTAGGTCGCGACGTAGGTTCGGGCGTCTACGGATGTCAGCTTTTGTAGGCCTGCGAGGGTGGGATGCGGGCTACGGTGGCGGCGCCGCGAAACGGACCATGCCGCGACGATGTGATCCGCAAAGTCACCAGAGGCGGTGACTTATCGTGGAGCAGACCCGCTTCCCATGCAGGGGGTCTGTTTCCCTGAACCCGTTGCAGCCATCTTCCCGCCACCAGTAGCCAAAGACCGCCAGGCCGAGCACAGCGGTCGCAAGGAGCGGTCTCCAAAACCGCCTCATTTGCCTTTGGGCTTACGGGCGCCGGCCGGGCCCCCAGCCGCCTCGCGATTCGATCCGTTGCCTCGAATACGTCTAGACATATTCCGTAACAGCCTGAAAGCCCTCACGTAACCCTCGCCCGCTGCCGATATTCCGGGCGGTCGTAGAGGCCCTGCGAGACCACCTCGCCGAGGAGATCGGCCGCCCGGGCGACCTGGGCGAAGCTGAGCGGCAGGGGGGAGAAGCCGAAGCGGGCGATGTCGGGGTCTCGGAAGTCGCCGATGACGCCGCGGGCGATCATCGCCTGGACGATGGCGTAGCCGTCGGGGTGGCGGAAGCTGACATTGCCGCCCCGGGCCGAGGCCTCGCGCGGGGAGACCAGGGTCAGTTCGGCGGCGGCGGGACCGGCCTCGACCCGGCGGATGAAGAGGTCGGTCAGGGCGGCGGTCTTGGCGCGGATGGCCTTCGCGCCGGCCTCGGCGGCGATGCCGACCCCGACCTCCAGGGCGCTGACGCCCAGCACCGGCGGGGTGCCGCAGGCGAAGCGGGCGATGCCGCCGGCCGGCTGGTAGTCGTCGCGAAAGGTGAAGGGGGCGGCGTGGCCCATCCAGCCGGACAGCGGCGAGACCAGGCTGTCCTGATGCCGGCGGGCGACGAACAGGAAGGCCGGCGCTCCCGGCCCGCCATTGAGATACTTGTAGCCGCAGCCGACGGCCAGATCGGCGTCGCAGCCGTTGAGATCGACCTCCAGCACGCCGGCGCTGTGGCTCAGATCCCAGATCACCAGGGCGCCGACCGCATGGGCCGCCGCGGTCAGCCGGGCCATGTCGCGGATGGCGCCGGTCTTGTAGTGGGCGTGGCAGAGGACCAGCACGGCCACGTCCGCGTTCAGAGCCGCCTTGATCTCCGCGCCCTGGCGAAGCTCCAGCCGCCGCCCCTGCCCCATGGTTCGCACCACCCCCTCCAGCATGTAGAGGTCGGTGGGAAAGTCGCCCGGCTCGCTGAGCACCACCTTGCGGTCGGGCCGCGCCTGCATCGCCGCGACAGCCAGCTTGTAGAGGTTGGCCGAGGTGGAATCGGCGACGATCACCTCTCCGGCCTCCGCCCCGATCAGACCGGCGATCATGTCGCCGACCCGCAGCGGCGCGCCGATCCAGTCATGATCGTTCCAGCCCCGGATCAGGCTCTGGCCCCACTCCTGCTCGACGACCCGTGCCATCCGGGTTCGCGCCGCCTTCGGCATCAGGCCCAGGGAGTTGCCGTCGAGATAGATCAGCCCCTCGGGTTGTTCATACCGCGCGCGAAATCCGGCCAGGGGATCGGCGACGTCGAGGGCGGCGATCTGGTCTTCGGTCTGTTGGTCCGGCGTCATCTCAAAGCTCGCGCAACACCGCCCGCACCGGCGAGGCGTCCAGCCCGACCAGCGGCAGCGGCAGGGCGATCAGCTCATAGTCTCCGGGCGGCGGGGCATCGAGCACCAGGCCTTCCAGAATGGCCATGCCGCGCGCGGCCACCATGCGGTGGGCGTCCATGGTCTTGGAGGTTTCCGGGTCGAGGGAGGCGGTGTCGACGCCGACCAGACGGACGCCGTGGTCGGCCAGCAGGGCGATGGTCTGCGGCGCCACCGCCTTGAAGTCGCTGTCCCAGCGATCATGCGGAAAGCGCCCGTAGGTTCGGAGCAGCACCCTGGGCGGCGCATCCCCAAGCCGGCCCGCCAGATCGGCGGGCTCGATCCGCGCCCCGGCGCCGCGCACGTCGATCAGCCGGCAGGGGCCCAGATAGAGGGACAGGTCAACAGCCTCGGCCGTCGCGCCCCCGGCGTCATAGTGAAACGGCGCATCGCCGTGCGTGCCGGTATGCGCCGAGCCCGAAAACCGGCCGACATTGACCGGCGTTCCCGGCCCCATGGGCCAGACATTGGCGCTGTCGAACGGCGTGTCGCCGGGCCAGCAGGGCATGCCCGGACGCAGCGGCTGGGTGATGTCCCAAAGGCGGCTCATGCGCCGCCTTATGCGTCGAGGGCGGGTCGAAGGCCAGAGGCGATGACGGCTCGCGCCGCCGCCGGCGCCGCCTTGGAAGGCATCGGGCCCGGGCGCGGGCCATGAGACCGGGCTCCATCAAACGGATCGCCCCCACCTGTCCATTTATTCATTTGCCCGGATCGGGCTCAGCCGCCTATCTAACACTGTTCAGATGGCACATCTCTGGGGCGAGGCGCGCAAGGCGCAGCGCCCGGGTGCGCCGGGGTCGCGGAAGATTATGAAACTCAAGAATTCCCATCTGGTGGCGATCGCCATTCTCGGCGTCGTGCTCGGCGTTTTCCTGATCGCCGGGGTCGTCTCGATGTTCAGGGGCGGCGACAAGCCGGCCAAGGCCGAGGCGGAGACGGCGAAGCCGGCCCTGCTGGTCACCACGACCCTGATCGAACCGGAGCTGCGTCCGGCGACCATCATCCTGCGCGGCCGCACCGAGGCGGCGCGGACCGTCATCGTGCGGGCCGAGACCGCCGGTCCGGTGGCGGCGACTCCCGCCCCCGAGGGCGGCTTCGTCCGCAAGGGCGCCATCCTCTGCCGCCTGTCGGTCGACGCCCGCCAGGCCAGCCTCGACCAGGCCCGGGCCAACCTGAAGTCCCGCCAGCTGCAGCGCGAGGCCTCCGCCCGTCTGGCCGAGCAGGGCTATCGCTCCCAGACCCAGGTGCTGCAGGACCAGGCCAACCTCGACGCCGCCAACGCCGCGGTGCGTCAGGCCGAGGTGCTGCTCGACCAGGTCAATATCCGCGCGCCCTTCTCGGGCGTGTTCGATCGCCGCGAGGCCGAGATCGGGACCTATCTGGCGCCCGGCGGCGCCTGCGGCACCATGATCGAGCTCGATCCGCTGATCATCGTCGCCGATCTCGCCGAGGGCCAGATCGGCAAGGTCAAGGTCGGCGACACCGCCCTGGCCACCCTCAGCTCGGGCGAGACCCTGAACGGCCGCGTCCGCTTCGTCGCCCGCGACGCCGATCCGGCGACCCGCACCTATCGGGTCGAGATCGTCGCCAGAAATCCCGGCTCCCGCGCCCGCTCGGGCCTGTCGGCCGATGTGCGCATCGCCACCGGCATGGCCGCCGCCCACCGCCTGCCCTCCTCGGCCCTGGTGCTGGGGTCGGACGGCCGTCAGGGCGTCCGCTACGTGGTCGCCGGCAACAAGGTCGCCTTCGCGCCGATCACGGTGCTTGAGGAAACCGACGAGGGCGTCTGGGTCCACGGGCTGGACGGCCCGGTCAACCTGATCACCGCCGGCCAGTCCTACATCACCGAGGGCCAGACGGTGCGCACCCAGAGCACGACGGTCGCCCGCCCATGATCTCCGCCCTGATCCATTCCGCCATCCGCCGCCGCAAGGTGGTGCTGGGGGTTGCGGCGGTGCTGTCCATCTTCGGACTGATCACCTACCTCAACCTGCCGCGCGAAAGCTCGCCGGATATTCCGGTGCCCTTCGTCAGCATCCAGGTGCCATACCCCGGCGTCTCGCCTGAGGACGCCGAGCGCCTGCTGGTGCGCCCGCTGGAAACCGAGCTGCAGTCGCTGGAAGGCCTCAAGCAGATGAATGCTGTGGCCGTGCAGAACGCGGCCCTGATCTATCTCGAGTTCGAGGTCAATTTCGACAAGGACAAGGTGCTGCAGGACGTGCGCGCCAAGGTCGACATGGCGCGCGGGCGCTTTCCGCCCGACGCCGAAGAGCCGATCATCAGCGAGAACAACGTCAATGATGATCCCTTCATCGGCATCATCCTGTCCGGCCCGGCGCCCGAGCGCACCCTCTACCAGACCTCGCGCGAACTGCAGGACCGTCTGGAGACCCTGCCCGGCGTGCTGCGCACCGAGCTGGGCGGCGGCCGCGAGGAGCTGCTGGAAGTCACCATCGACCCGGCCCGGATGCAGGCGGCCAATGTCAGCGCCACCGAGCTGGCCCAGGTCATCGGGCGCAACAACCAGCTGATCCCGGCCGGCAACCTGCGCACCAAGGAGACCGAGTTCGCGGTCAAGATTCCCGGCGTCGTCGAAAAGCCGGAAGACATCCTGGCCCTGCCGATCAAGCGCAACGGCGATCGGCTGATCACCGTGGGCGACATCGGCGAGGTGCGCCGCACCTTCAAGGAAGCGCGCCGGATCACCCGCTTCAACGGCCAGCCGGCCTTTTCCATCGACGTGGTCAAGCGGTCGGGCGCCAACATCCTCGACAGCGTCAAGGAGGTGCGGGCCGCCGTCGCCGAGGAGCAGAAGCGCTGGCCCGAGACCATCCAGGTCGCCTACACCTTCGATGAGAGCGAGTTCATCGAGCGCAGCCTCACGGTGCTCGAAAGCGGGCTGATCATCGCCACCATCCTGGTGATGACCATCATCATCGGCAGTCTGGGAATCCGCCAGGGGATCATGGTCGGGCTGTCGATCCCGGTCTGTTTCATGATCGGCTTTCTGCTGTTGCAGGCCTTCGGCCTGACCCTGAACCAGATGGTGATGTTCGGCCTGGTGCTGGCCGTCGGCATCCTTGTGGACGGGGGGATCGTCGTCGTCGAATACGCCGACCGGAAGATGGCCGAGGGCATGGACCGCGAGGAGGCCTTCGCGGCCGCCGGCACCCGCATGTTCTGGCCGGTGGTCAACGGCACCCTGACGACGCTGTGCGCCTTTGTGCCGTTCCTGTTCTGGAACTCCATCCCCGGCAAGTTCATGAGCTTCCTGCCCATCACCCTGATGATGGTGCTGTCGGCCTCGATCTTCGTCGCCCTGATCTTCACCCCGGCGCTGGGCTCGCTGTTCGGCCGCAAGCAGGGCGTCGACCTGCATCACCTGGAGGAAATCCGCAAATCCGAGCACGGCGATCCGCGCCAGATGAGCGGCTTCATGGGCTGGTACGCGCGGGTGCTGTGGTGGTCCGGCCACCACCCGTTCCGGGTCACCGGGGCGGCGCTGGTGATCATCGTCGCCGTTTTCTACATCTTCGGCGCCCAGAAACACCGGGTCGAGTTCTTCCTCGACCAGGATCCCGAATATGTCGCCGTCTACGTCAAGGCGCGCGGCAACCTGACGCCGGAGTCCTCCGACCGGCTGGTGCAGCTGGTCGAGCAGCGGCTGACCGGTGTGAAGGGGGTGGAGTCGCTCTATGTATCGTCCGGCAAGATGGGCGGCGGCGGCGGACGCGGGGGCGCCCCGGCGGACTCCGTGGGCCGCATCCAGGTCGAGTTCGTCGACTTCGAGGACCGCAAGGCCCTGGGTTTGCGCGGCAAGGACATCGCCGACGATATCCGCAAACGCGTCGCCGACGTGCCCGGCGTGCTGACCGAGGTGCGCCTGCCGCAGGGCGGTCCGCCGCAGGGCAAGGACGTGCAGGTCGAACTGCGCGCCCAGGACCCGGCGGCGCTGAACAAGGCCGCCGACCTGATCAAGGCCAAGCTGGCCGCCGATCCGCAGCTGATCGAGCAGGAGGACAACCGCGCCTCGCCCGGCATCGAGCTGAACCTGACCGTCGACCGCGCCGCGGCCGGCCGCTACGGGGTCGATGTGCTGTCGGTCGGCCAGGCGATCCAGTTCGTCACCACCGGGGTGCTGGTCGGCCGCTTCCGGCCCGACGACGCCGAGGATGAGCTCGATATCCGGGTCCGCTTCACGCCGGAGAACCGCAACCTCGCCGCCTTCGACCAGCTGAAGATCACCACGCCGTTCGGCCCGGTGCCGGCCAGCTATTTCGTCAAGGAAAAGCCCAGCCAGCAGGTCACCAGCATCCAGCGGCGCGACAGCCAGCGTCTGGTGGTGCTGCAGGCCAACACCATCGAGGGCGTGGCCGCCAACCAGAAGATCGCCGAGGTCAAGGCCTGGCTGGACAAGGCGCCGATCGATCCCAACGTCCGCTGGAAGTTCACCGGCGCCGACGAGGAGGGCCAGAAGGCGGTGCAGTTCTTCATCCTGGCCATGGCCGCGACCCTCTGCATGATGGCGGTGATCCTGCTGTGGCAGTTCAACAGCTTCTACGGGATCATCGTCACTCTCTCGGCCGTGGTGCTGTCGGTGGTCGGGGTGTTACTGGGGGTGGTGGTCAACTTCGCCCACACCTTCGACTACATCTCGGTGATCATGCTGGGCACCGGGGTCATCGCCCTGGCCGGGGTGGTGGTCGGGCACAACATCGTGCTGGTCGATACCTTCTACCAGCTGCGGCGGCAGGGCTATCCGGCCGACGAGGCGGCGATGCGGTCGGCAGTGCAGCGGTTCCGGCCGGTGATGCTGACCACCGTGGTGACCGTCGTCGGCCTGCTGCCGCTGATGTTCCAGCTGCACCCCAACTTCCGCACCCTGCACTTCGAATACAAGTCGCCGGGATCGGAGTGGTGGGTCCAGCTCTCGGGCGCGGTGGTCTGGGGCCTGAGCTTCTCGACCCTGCTGACCCTGTTCCTGACCCCCGCCGCCCTGGCCGCGCCCAAGACCCTGCTGCGCCGGGGCCTGAACGTCGCCCTGCTGCTGCTGCGTCGCCAGCGCTGGGAGGACCGGGTGCGCCAGGGCGACGAGGTGCGCAAGGACGAGGAGTTCGGGGACCCGCCGCCGCCGAGACTGGTGGCGGAGTAGCGGCGGCCCTTCCTTTTGCCCTTCACCCCTGAGGTGTTGCTTTCGGAGACCTCCGTGAATGGCGTCATCCTGGGCCTCGTGCCCAGGATCCCTCGTTCGGATTCCCGAGGTCGAGGGGTTGAGAACGCCGGGTCGTCATTCCACGGTTTGTGGCGCGGACAGAGGGATCCTGGGCACGAGGCCCAGGATGACGGCAGTGGAGTGAAAAGCTGACGGGAGGGGTGGCGGGAACCCCTAGAGGTCCCGCGCCCTGAAGGTGTCGCAGGAGACCGGGTCGCCGGCCTCGTAGCCTTTGCGGAACCAGCGCATCCGCTGCTGGGCGGTGCCGTGGGTGAAGGCGTCGGGGACCACGCGGCCCTGGGTGCGCTTCTGGATGGTGTCGTCGCCGACGGCGGAGGCGGCGCCCAGGCCATCCTGGATGTCCTGGGCGGTGAAGCGGATGCCGCCGCCGGACGCCGTCGCGGCCCGCGCCGCCCAGACCCCGGCGTAGCAGTCGGCCTGGAGCTCCAGCCGCACCGCGCCGCTGTCCTCGCCGCGCATGCCCTGGCGCTGGGCCTGGGCCATGGCGCCGCGCAGGTTCTGGACGTGGTGGCCGACCTCATGGGCGATGACATAGGCGCGGGCGAACACGCCGCCCGCGCCGAACTTGCCCTCCAGCTCGTTCCAGAACGACAGGTCGAGATAAACCTTCTGGTCCGACGGGCAGTAGAAGGGACCCATGGCCGCCTGGCCGACGCCGCAGCCGGTGCCGGTGGCCTGATCATAGAGCACCGCGCCGGCGGGCCGCTCGTAGCGCTTGCCCTCGGCGGCGAAGATGGCGGTCCAGACCTCGGTGGTCGAGTTTTCGATGACGTCGACGAACTGCCCGGCCTCGTCCTGCGGGGTGCCCCGCTCGCCCGCCTGCTGGGAGACGCTTCCGCCGGCCCCGCTCTGATCGACGACCTGCAGCATGTCCCGGGGGTCGATGCCGAAGACAAAGACTCCGATCAGCACCGCGGCGATGCCGACAATGCCGATGCCGCCGGCAGCCGCGCCTCCGCCCATGCCGCGCCGGTCTTCGATGTTGCCGCCCCGGCGGCCGCCGCGCCATTCCATACTCGTCTTCCTCCAGAGGTTCGCGCCAAGCTGACGCGAACCGGCGGGCCCGTCCAGAGCCCGCCGCCGGGAAGCGCGTCGTCAGCCAACGTCATAGTCGTTGAGCCGTTCCCGCAGCCGGCCCGCCTCGGGCCTCAGGCGTCGGAAATAGTTCAACAGGATCGCGCCCCAGACCAGGGCCAGGACCAGGCCCATGACCAGTCCGGCCGAGGCGACATTGTCCCAGGTCATCCGCCCGGCGGCCTCGGCCTGGACCAGGGTGGCGGACACCGCGACCAGACCGAGGCCGACCATGACCGCCATGAACTTCACCCGGCGGCGGGCCATGGCGTTCTCGTCCATCAGGGCCCGCAGGGTCGCCGGCGCCGTCGCATAGGGATCAGCGTGCGCCGCGCCGTGCCGCCGTCGCCACAGCTCGACGACCGCCAGCGCGATCCAGGACAGGGCCAGCAGCAGCACCGCGCCGCCTTCCCGCGACAGGTCCAGCCCGCCCGGCTGCATCGCCAGGCCATAGGCCGCGATCCCGGTCCAGGCCGTCAGCCCAAGGGCCAAGGCGGCGACAAACAGGGCCAGCCTGCGTCGCCGGGTTTTCAGGTCATGCATCATCGTCTCCGTCAGCTGTCGCGTGGTCTCCGGATCGGGCCGGTTGCCGGCGCCGTCCCAGAGCTGTTGCAGGGTTTCAAAGTCCATCCCGGTCCTCCTCGATGGCCGCCGCCAGCGCCTTGCGGGCCCGCAACAGCCGCACCCCCACAGCGCCCTCCGTCAGGCCGTGCAGCTCGCCGATCTGGCGGTGCGTCATCCCCTCGAGCGACAGCACCACCAGCGACCGGTCGAGGGGCCGCAGGCGGCGGATCGCGGCGTAGAGGCGCTCAAGCTGATCTGTCCGGGCGGGATCTTCGGCGGGCGTGATCAGCCGGGCCCATTCGGCCTGAACCACGCCGGTGCGCCACAGCCGCAGCGACTCGCGCCGCCGCCAGCTGATCGCCCTGTTGTGGGCGACGCGATGAATGAAGGTGGCCGGGGCGCTGTCGCCGCGAAACGACGGCGCCGCCTTCCAGACCGCCAGCATCAGGTCCTGCAGCAGGTCGGGCTGATCCGCCGGCGCGGCGAAGGCGCGGCTGATGCGCACCAGCACGGTGAGGTGCTGGTCCATCCAGTCCCCAAATCTCTGATCCCGCCCGTCCATCGTCATCCGCCTGGTTTCATGGCGTTAGACGCCGCCAGGGAGGACGATCTTACAGGGCCGGGCCGAAAATCATGAGCCGTTGACCTGGAAGCGCCGCAGCTGCCGGGCCGGGGCCTCCCATTCCGGGTCCAGCTCCTGGGCCTTGCGGTAGTCGGTCCAGGCGCCCTTGGCGTCGCCGAGGCCTTCCTGGGCGAGGGCGCGGTTGTAGAAGGCCTTGGCCGGTTCATCGACGCCGAGGGAAATGCCCCTGTCGATCTCGGCCAGGGCCCCGGCGTAGTCGCGGTCGGCCATCCGCAGCACGCCGCGGTTGACGAAGGCCTCGCCGAGGTCCGGCCGCAGGCGGATGGCCTCGTCGAAGTCGCGCCGGGCGTCGCGGTAGGCGTGGCTGCGCATCATCATGACCCCGCGATTGACCAGGGTTCCGGCCCGGTCGGCGGTGTCCAGACCCTCTTCCAGCGCCTGGCTGCAGAGCGCGATCGACTTGCGGTCGGACCGGCCGGCGAAGGCGGCCCTGGAGCAGGCCGGCGCCAGCCCCTCCCCGACCACCAGCACCGAGGCCGACGCCGAGCCGGCGGCCAGCAGCGCAACCACACTGGCCGCCAGCGCCGCGAGTATCCTCAACGGCGGGTCACCGAGAAGCGGGTCAGCTGGCGCTGCGGCGCCTGCCATTCGGGCGCCAGTTCGACCGCCTTCTGATAGGCCAGATAAGCGTTCTTCGGATCGCCGAGGCCCTCATAGGCGATGGCGCGGTTGAACCAGGCCTTCTCCGGCTCATCGACGCCCATCGACATCCCGCGGTCGATCTCCGACAGCCCTTCGGCATAGCGGTTCTCGGCGATCAGGCTGGCGCCCCAGTTGACGTAGGCCTCGCCGAGATCGGGCGACAGGCGCAGGGCCTCGGCGAAGTCGACGCGGGCCTCGTCATAGGATTTGCGGCGCAGCTTGAGGATGCCGCGATTGACGAAGGTGCCGGCCCGGTCGCGGGGGCCCATGGCCTGGGTCTCCAGCGCCTGGGTGCAGGTCTCTATGGATTTCTTGTCGTTGCGACCGGCGATCGCCGCCTTGGAACAGACGGTCGCCAGCCCCTGCCCCAGGATCATGGCGGCGCCGGAGGCGGGTGTGGAGGCGATCATCGAAAGGGCCGTCACGGCGGCCGCAGCATACGCGAGTCTACTGGGCATTGGTTTCCTCCCCAGTGTTCGAGTTATGACCGTATCCAGACTACCACGTTTCGCCGAACACCGGGATGACAAATGAACCTGACCCGCTTCCCCCGCGCCCGCTTCGCCCACCTGCCGACGCCGCTGGAGCCGGCGCCCCGGCTGGGCGCGGCGCTCGGCATCGATCTGTGGGTCAAGCGTGACGACTGCACCGGTCTGGCCGGCGGCGGCAACAAGACCCGCAAGCTGGAATTCCTGCTCGGCGAGGCGCTGGAGGCCGGGGCCGACACCCTGATTACCCAGGGGGCGGTGCAGTCCAACCATGTGCGCCAGACCATCGCCGCCGCCGCCCGCTTCGGGCTGGCTTGCGAGGTGATTCTCGAGGACCGCACGGGCAACCGCGCGCCCGACTATGTCGGCTCGGGCAACGTCCTGCTGAACCGGCTGATGGGGGGCGGCATGCGCACCGTGTCGGCCGACACCGACATGAACGCCGCCATGGCCGAGCTCGCCGACAAGCTGCGGGCCGAGGGGAAACGTCCCTATGTCATCCCCGGCGGCGGCTCCAACAGCACCGGGGCCCTGGGCTATGTGGATTGCGCGCTGGAACTGGCCGGCCAGGCCAACAATATGGGGCTGAAGCTGGACCGGATGGTCACCGCCACCGGCAGCGCCGGCACCCACGCCGGTCTCGTCGCCGGTTTCGCCGTCAGCGGCGCCGACCTGCCTGTGCTGGGCATCGGGGTGCGGGCGCCCAAGGAAAAGCAGGAGGCCAACGTCTTCAAGCTGGCGGTGGAGACGGCTGGCCGCCTCGGCCACGCCGACCGGGTCACGCGCGAGCAGGTGATCGCCGACTGCGACTACGTCGGCGCCGGCTATGGCCTGATCGACCAGGGCGTGGTCGACGCCCTGGCCCTGGCCGCCCGCACCGAAGGCCTGCTGTTCGATCCGGTCTATACCGGCAAGGCGCTCAAGGGCCTGATCGCCCTCAGCAAGGCCGGCGCCTTCAGGGGCGAGACGGTGGTCTTCCTGCATACCGGCGGCGCCCAGGGTCTCAGCGGCTATCACGGCGAACTGGAAGCGGCCCTCGCATGAGCGGGCAAGCGATGAAGATCCTTGGCGTCCTGGGGGGCATGGGCCCCGCCGCCACCCTCGATTTCCTCGGCAAGCTGCAGGCCGCGACCCCGGCCGCCGCCGACCAGGACCACATCCGGGTGGTCATGGATCTCAATCCCCAGGTGCCCGACCGCAATTTCGGCGAAGGGGCAGCGGCCAAGGTCCTGGGAGACATGGCCGCGCGCCTGCGCGACGCCGGGGCCCAGGTCCTTGCCATGCCCTGCAACACCGCCCACCTGCATGCCGAGGATGTGCGCCGGGCCAGCGGCCTGCCGCTCATCGACCTGATCGATGTCGCCATCGACGCCGCGGTCGCCACCGGCGCGGCGAGGGTCGGGGTCCTGGGCACCCGCCTGGCCAACGATCTCTACGCCGCCCGGCTGGCCGCCCGCAGCCTGACCGCGGTGCTGGCCCCGCCGGAGGACCAGGACGCCTTCATGGCGCTGATCTATCGGATCAAGGGCGGCGACGTCGGTTCGGAGGTCAGCCAACGGATGGCCGCCCTCGCCGCCGGCCTGGAAGGTCAGGGGGCCGGGGCCGTGATCGCCGGCTGCACCGAGGTCCCGCTGGCCTTGTCCGCGACGGATCGGGACACGCCCCTGATCGATGGCGCGGCGGAACTGGCGAGAGCCTGCGTCGCCGCCTGCGTGGGCCAGGCCTAGAGGCGCGAGCCTGTCCGGCGCTAGTCGTAGCGCTCCTCGATCCCGTGCAGCTCCAGCCAGGGATGGGCGCGCGATTCATAGACGGTGCGCGTCGGCGCCGGGAAGGTCGGGTCGGCGAAGGCCCCCAGGGTCACCGCGATCAGCCCGGGCATCTCGGCATTGCGCCACACCACGGTCGCGCCGCAGGTCGGACAGAATTCGAAGGTGGCCGAGGTGCCCTCATCCCCGACCCTGGACCACTGTCGGCTCGGCCCCTCGACGGTGACCTGGTCCTCGTTGAACCGGGCCTGCGCCCCGAAGGCGCTGCCCGTCCGCTGCTGGCAGGCCAGACAATGGCAGACGCTGACCCGCACCGGCTCTCCCTCGCAACGGGCCGTCAGGGCGCCGCAGGCGCAGCTGGCCGTCCGGGTCACGGGCGAAACACCGGCTTGTCGCCCAGCACCGTGGCGCGGGTCATTATCCGGCGATGCGGCAGGAAGTCGTCGACGGCGCGGTGCTGGGTGTTGCGGTTGTCCCAGAAGGCCACGTCGCCCGGCCGCCAGCGCCAGCGGACGGTGAACTCCGGCTTCTGGATGTGGGCGTTGAGGAAGGTCATCAACGCCTGGCTTTCCTCGCGCCGCAGGCCCTTGATCCGGCGGGTGAAGACCGAATTGACGAAGATGCCGGGCTCGCCGGTCTCGGGATGGGTGCGGATGACCGGATGGATCACCGGCGGGTTGGCCGCGACCGCCTTCTCGTAGCGTTCCCGCCCGGCCTGGGAGCCGGCGATGCCGTCGGCGGTGAAGGCGAAGGCGAAATCATGCACCGCCTCAAGGCCCTGCAGGAATTTCTGCATCGCCGGAGAGAGAGCGTTGTAGGCGGCGGTCATCGAGGCCCACATGGTGTCCCCGCCGGTCGGCGGCAGTTGCCGCGCCGCCAGGATCGAGCCCATCGGCGGGGTGTCGATGAAGGTGACGTCAGTGTGCCAGAAGTTGTTGTCGGTGGGATTATCGACGTGATTGTCGATGATCATGATCTCGGGATGATCGTCGTTGCGGTCATAGAGGGGGTGGACGTGCAGGTCGCCGAACCGGGCGGCGAAGTCCCGCTGCTGGCCCGGCGTGAAGTCCTGGCCCTCGAAGAAGATCACCTGGTGCTTCAGCAGAGCGGCGCGGATGTCGCCGATCAGGTCGTCGCTGGCCCGCTCGGCCAGATTGACCCCGCGCAGCACCGCCCCGATGGCCGGCGTCAGGGGCTCGATCTCGAGCACGTTCGAGCGGGTCATGGACGGCGTCTCCCTGTGGTTTGAACCACTATAGACTCGACCCGGCGCTTGCGAAGGGGCTCAGTCGCCCCCGCCCGGTAGGCGCTGCTGGATGTCCTCGAGATCGTCCCGCGCATCCAGCTCCCGCCGGATCTCGGCGTGGGCGGCGGAGTCCATCCCGTGCCCGCTGATCAACCAGGCGGCCAGCAACCCCATGGTCGCCGGGATGACCGCAAAGGTCAGGCTCAAGGCCGTCAGGGCGTCCGGCCCGTTCTGCGCCCCGGCCCTCGCCTCGAAACCCGCCGCGCCCAGCAGCTGGAAACTGCCGAACACCGCCACCGTCGAGCCGATCTTGATCGACCCGGTCAGCAGGGAGAACAGCATGCCGGTCTGGTCCACGCCCGTCCGCAGCCGAACCTCGTCGCCGACATCGGCCATCATCGCCTTCAGCAGGATCGACCCTGCCGAGAACGGCAGCCCTGCCAGAAACATCACCACCAGCACCGAGATCAGGTTGCTGGTCGGGATCAGAACCGAGGTCTGGGCCGCGGCATAGACAATCGCGGCGGTCATCAGGGCCCGGTGCTTGCCGATCCTCAGGGCCAGACGCGACCAGATCGGCGCCCCGCAGAGGGCGCCGACAAAATAGATCAGCAGCAGCTGCGAGGTCGCCGCCCTGCCAAAGCCCCTGACAGCCTCGAAATAGAAGAACAGCAGCGAGGCGGCGATGGCGACCGCGGTGCCCATCAGGATGTCAGTCCCCAGCAGGCGCAGGACATTGATCTGCCGGATCATCTGCCAGTACTGGCCCAGCCTGACCACCGCATGGGCCGCCCGGACCGGGGGTTCGGGCATGGCGAACAGGGCCAGGGCGATGCCGATCGGCATGGTCGCAATGACAAACCAGCCCATCGCCTGAATGCCCTCGACGTCGCTCCCGCCGAGCCTGGCCACGATCACCGGCAAGGTCAGGATCAGCAGCATGCCGGTCACCGTAAAGGCCTGCCACCAGCCGTAGATGCGCGAGCGCTCATGATACTCCGCCGCCGCCTGGGCCGCCCAGGACATGTGGCCAAGCTGGGTGGTGGACTGGCCGACAAAGGCGACGATCAGCCAGGCCAGGATGTAGCCGGGGCTGATCCCGGGCTGGGCCATGAACAGCATGTAGATGGCGATCAGGGTGATCGGCGCCCCCAGCACCACGAAGGGTCTGAACCGGCCAAATCGCGTGTTGGTCCGGTCCATGAGCAGGCCCAGCGCCGGATCGAAGAACAGGTCGAACAGCCGCACCGTGGCGAACGCCCAGGCCACCCCGCTGAGCGAGACCCCCAGGTCCCGGGAGTAATAGTTGGGCAGATAGACCGAGACCGGCAGCAGCATCGCCGCCAGGGGGATGCAGGGCGCCGAAAAGGCGGCGACCCGCCAGTTGCTGTGTCTCTCGCCCGTCATCCGGCAACGCCCCCCGATTCTTGATCATCTAGGACGCCGGCTTCGCAGAGGACAAGCGCCCTCCCCCCTTTTCGGACGAGGCGCGGACCGCCGGGTAACCCCTAGGATGCTGGCACGGGATCGGCTGGGAGGGTCGACCGGCAGGCGTGGCGAGAGGGCGTTGCATGACGACCACCTATGCGAAACGCGAAACCGTCTTCGAACGCGGCGAGCATCAGTGGCGAGTCGAACCCCAGGCGCTGGTCTGGATCCAACCCGGCGGCGAGAGCCTGACGATCCTGTGGCGCGACGTCACCAGCCTGCGGGCCGCCTTCGCCCCGACAAAGTGGAAACCCTGGCGTCATCTGATCGAAATCCGCACCCGCCAGGGGCGCCGGCTGACCATCGACAACAGCCATTTCCGCAAGGCCGGCGATTTCGAGGACCGGTCCGCAAGCTTCAGGCCCTTCGCCCTGGCGGTCATTGAACGGGTTGGCGCCGCAGCGCCGGAGGCGCGGGGCTGGGTCGGCGCCAGTCCGGGCGGCTATGCCGGCCAGCTCCTGTTCATGGTGCTCGGGCTCGGGGCGATGATCCTGGTGCTGATCGCCCTGCCTCTCCCGCTGCCAGGGGTCGTTCTGATCAAGCTGGCCCTGATCGCGGTCAGCCTGCCGACGGCCGCCCTCTGGGCGATCCGCGCCCGGCCGCGGCAGGCGGCGATAACCGCCGAGGCCTTCGCCCCCGGTCTGCCCCGCTCGAACGGATAGCAGCGCAGCCCTGCCGCGCCGCCGCGAACCATGGAACATTTTCCCGTCCTGGCTGTTGTTTGGTCAGGAGTCCGACATGGGAAGCCAACATCATCGATTGAATGACGAGACCTTCGAGCGTCTGCGTGAGCAGCTGGCGGCTGCGGCCGCCCTCTGCGGAGACGACCAGTTGCTCGACCTCGCCGACTGCCTCCACGACTCGATCCGTCGCCGCAAGAGCGACCGTTGGACCGCCCCGGCGGCGCGCGGTCAGCCGATGTCGCCGTCGGCTCATCGTCTGCACAGCTGAGCCGTCCGGACCGCGCGCCTCAGGCGACGCCGCCGTGAATGTCCGGGTCGGTCATGACCTTGTTGAGCTTGCGGTATTCCTCGCGAATCGCGATCTGGAGCCGTTCCATCGTCACCGGACCGTTGGCGGCGGCGGCGAAAAAGGCGGCGCGCAACGCCACGCTGCGGATGCTCGCGCCAGACAGATTGAACTCCGCCAGCCTGTGAAAATCGAGAGCCTCGACCGCGATCTGCGGCCCGAAGACATGGCGCCAGATGGCCTCGCGCTCGCGCTGGGCAGGCATGGGAAAGGTCACCGTGTAGGTGAAGCGGCGCTGAAAGGCCTCATCCATATTATCGACGAGGTTCGTCGCCAGAATGGCCAGCCCCCGATAACTTTCAATTCTTTGCAACAGATAGCTCACGCTCTGATTGGCATAGCGGTCGTGACTGTCGCGGACGGTCGTGCGTTTGCCGAACAGGGCGTCGGCTTCGTCGAACAGCAGGATGTTCGCGCCGCGCTCTGCCGCGTCGAACAGTGTGGCCAGCTGCTTTTCAGTCTCGCCGATGTACTTGCTGATCATCGCGCTGAGGTCGATGCGATACAGATCGAGATCCAGCGCCGTCGCCATGGCCTCCGCCGCCGTCGTCTTGCCGGTCCCGCTGGGGCCGGCGAACAGGGCCGTGAGGCCGAGACCCCGGCTTGATCCGCCGGACGCCTCGAAGGCGCCGATCACCTGCGCCTGATTGCCGACGTCGGCGATGATGGCCTCAAGGGCGGCGCGCTGGGGCGGCGGCAAGGCCAGCTGGTCAAGAGCCACGCGAGTGTCGATGCGCTCCGCCAGCCGTTCGAGCGGGCCGCGAAGCAGCTCCCGGCAGGCGGCGCTGAGATAGGGCCGCCAGGGCGGCGGCTCAGATCCGGGGACATCTGCATCGTCCTCCCGGTTCAGCATCGCCGTCGCATGGGCGGTTTCGATGGCTTCCCGCCCGAGATTGAAGCGCATCAGCATGGCCTTGAGTGGGACCGCCTCCTCGCCCAGCAGACCCTGCCACATGGCCCATTGTTCTTCCGGGCTCGGGAGCGGCAGTTCGAACACGCGATCAAACAGGCCGGCAGCCGTCACCCGTCCGGGGGCGCAGAAAATGACGGGACCAAATCGATCGTCGAGAAAACTCGATATCGACCACAGCCTCTCGGCAGAGAGTTCAACATCGGTCAGCTCGACGAGAATAAGCGAACTGTTGACCCCATAGTCACGCCGCAGAAGCCGCCGAATTTGCTGGCGATCCGAGGCGGAGACGATCGCGTCCAGGTTCAGACGATCCACCGGAAATTCCATGCGTTCCGCCACGGCGGTGACGAACCGTCGCGCCTCTCGACTGTCGGGGCAGACAATCAGCGGTCGTAGCCAGGCGTCATCCACCGATCGCGGCAGTCTGAACATGCGCAGGACATCTTCCGCGAGCCGGCTTTGTGCGCCGACCAGTTCGATCGGCTTGGGCGCGTATCGTTCCTGTCGGATGAGAGCGTCCGTCAGCAGCCTGTCACGGCTGATCTCGCCGCAGAGCATATGAACCGTGAATTCAGTGGGTCTGACTGGCGCATCAAGGAGCGACGGTCCCGGCTCGATCTGCACCAGGTCCCAGGCCCGCAACGGACCTTCGGGGGTAAATGATCGCCACTCGCTTTCCGGAAACATGGCGATCGCCAGCCGCAGGGTCGCGTAGCTCATCCGCTCATCTTTCTGGCAGGCGGCGCACAGGGCTGCAATCTCGCGCGAGAGCTCGACTCCCAGGACCAGAAGCAACAGCTGCGCCTCAAAGAGCGACAGAGAGTAGATGGTCACCATCCCCTGGAGGAAGGGGTTGGACAGGGCCGGGTGATCCAGGCTGGCGGGGAGCCCCGCTCTGTCGCCATTGCCGCCGCCCTCGGCGAGTTCCGTCAGTCGCTGCCGGATAAAGTCGAGCCCGAACTGAACCTCGCCATTCGCCCTGTCGGTCATCTTCGGCCTGTTCCATTTCCTGGCGGGTCGGTGGGCACAGACTGTCGGGTCAGGCGATGCAGATCAACCCAAGCGCTAGATTATGACGATTGCCGGTCAGCACGAATTTGCTAGACTGCCGGCATGGCCCCGATGTCCGTTCGCAGCCCACCTACCCGCGTCGCCCTGATCTCGAGCGCGCTGCCGGGGAGGCCGGCGTGACCGGTCCGGTTCTGGCGTCCCGCTCGACGCAGCAGGCCGCCCTGGACCCCAACCGCACGAAAGGCGAAGCGCGGACGCTGCACCAGACCGCCGCGCGAGGATTGTCCTCGCCCCCTTCGCCCTTTCCACATTCCGAGCGGATCCAGGCGGCCTTTGGAGCCTATGCGCCGAGCGGTCTCGCCGCTCACTTCGGTCCGACCGCACGGGCGGCGGCCGGCCAGCTGCAGGCCCACGCCTACGTCAAGGCCGGACAGGTCGCCTTCGGCCGGTTTCCCGATCTGAGGACCGCGGCCCACGAAGCCGCGCACATTGTCGATCAGACCCACGGCGGGGGCGGTGTGCGGCATGGGGTGGGCGTTCAGGGCGACGCTCGCGAACGCCTGGCTGATCAGGTCGCCAGCAGGGTTGCGAGCAATCGATCGGCGGAAGACCTGTTCGCTTCGGCGCTGGGGCCGGCCAATCCGTCCGGCGCCGTTGATCAGCTTCAGATGACCAACAGTGTCGCCGAGGACACCTCTGTCGAAAAGCCGACTCCCTGGAAGGAGATCGCCGATCAGCTTGGACTGTCGGTTCCCTATGTCGTGGATCGTTTCATTACGGTCGAAAAAGTCCTGAAGCCGACCATCCAGCAACTGAAGGAAAGCTGCCCGAAAGCCCACTCCGTGACCGCTGACCTGGACGGGATCAGGGATGGTGCAAAGCGCGTCAGCGACCCGATGCAGACCGCATACGGCAACCTCGGCAACATCGAGGAACTGCTGACCAAGACACCGAGCGTCGCCAAGTACGACTTCGAGGGCGGGCATCTGATCGCCGACCAGATCCTGGGGGACCGCAGCTATTTCGGCGGCAACTTCGCGCCGCAACGCCGCACATTGAATTCGCCCGTCTATCGGATGATCGAAAAAATTGGCAAGGGCGGAACGCGGCTCAAGGTCGGCGGCAAGCCGGGAAAGCGTCCCAACTGGACGATGAAGGTTTCGGTCGCCTATCCCAGTGACACCTACGAGGTCGACAAGAATCAGGTGATTGCACAGTTGCTGATCAATCCGCTGCTGGTGAGCAGCACGGCCCCGGACAAGGTCACGCTGACCTCACGCGTGCCTTCCCGCTGGATCGCTTCCACGGACACCAATAGCGACGATTGGGAATTCGCCCACGAGAGCATCCTGCATGATGGCTCCTCGACGCAGGCCGGCTACATGGCTTCGGAGGATGACGTCCTCAAGGCCGAACCCAACACCACCCTTCACCTCGATTCCACGAACTGGTCGATGGACACGCTGACCGACACGCCGCTGTCGGGCCAGGGGGTGGGAACGGGGCGAAAGCGCAGGCATACCTTCAGCTCGATTCAGGCTGTCCCACGAGGCCAGACGACCTTTCTGGGCTCACCGCTGGTGGTGGCGAAACCCAAGGTCGCCTTCAAAGCCCCCAGCACCAAGACACGGAGACAATTCAGCGGGATACCCAAGTTTGGCAACGCGTCGATATCCAGGCGCAAGGCGTTGGTCCGTCCCCTGGCCACGGAACTCGCCAAAGAGTTGTCGGAACACAAGATCTCCATTGCTTCGTTCGAGCGCGGCCTCCTTGCGTTCGGAAGCGGGTTTGACCGCCTGCGAAATGCACAGGAATTCGTGCCGTCGGACGCGTTCAACTACGTTGTCCCGCTGACGGAGGCGCAGAAGCGGAACAAGCGTGACGCTCCCCGAAAGAAGCGGAAGAAGGAAGACGATCCCTCGAAACTGTCGGATCAACTGGCGATCCACGTGATCATGCAGAACTTCGACAACGACACCGGATTCAAGTTTTCATTCTGATCGACGAGGTCGGCTCACCCGTCGTCCGATGATCCCGACGGGGGCGGCGTCTTCACTCTCAGATCGACCGTCTCCACCAGATCCACATCGGACGGCGTCGGGGCGCTGTAGACGATGGCGGTGTCGGCGACATAGCCGACCGAGAGGGCGTAGGTCGCCTTGAAGGTCGACCACAGGCGGAAACTCTCCTCCGAAGTCATGTCGGAAAAGGTCAGGCCGACCGTCTCGAAATCAGGCTCCGGGGTCGTGTCCAGGCCGGTGGCCAGGGCCGCGGCGGCGGCGGACACCGACCGGCCGTCGACGATGGGCGATCGATGCAGGGCCGCGACGCAGGTCGACAGCAGCCGTTGCGGCACGAGGCTTCGCTCGTCGCCGTAGAAGGACAGCAGATAGTGCAGCTTCAGCGGCACGCGGTAGGTCTGCACCTGGGTCGCCGCGACCTTGTAGCCGCCGCCCTTGACCGGCGTGCGCACGACGACCGGTTGCAGGTCGTTGTTGCGCATGAACGGGTTCAGGTTCAGCTGATGGAGATAGAGGTTGACCAGCGGCGCGCCGCTGTCGGTCAGCTTGTCGGGGCGCTCGGTGCGCACCTCGCCGCCCGGCGGGTCGGCGTTGTTCAGCGCCGCCTGCAACCGCTGGCGGATCGCCATGGTGATCGAGGCGATAGCGAGATCGGGGGTCACTCTGGTTTCTGGAGGGCGATGCGCGGCGGCGCCCGGTCATGGGCGCCGCCGCAAGGCTTCGCCTACGGTCCGGGGATCAGCTGGACATTGTAGAGCGTGTGGTTCTGCTCGCCGGTCGACACCGCCGTCACCGTGCCCTTGACCTGGTCGTTGCCGCCCACGGTGCAGTTGCTGTTGCCGTTCATGTCGTTGGTGAACGAGATCGACACCGGGTAGGACCCCAGGCCGGTGAGCTGGACGCTGGCGGTCGCGGTGCCGTTGACGTCATTGGTGGAGACGCCCCACTTGGCCGACTGGTACTGATTCAGAGCCGCGCCCTGGGTCGGGGTTTCGCCCGTGATCCAGGTGTCGCCGCTGCCCAGCGTCGGCCCCTGAACGGTCAGATTGCCGCGCGTGTCGTTGACGACGTTCACTTCGATGCTGCGATAGCCGAGGTCGGCCATTAGCCTTCTCCCTGTTTGCCCAATGCTGTTGGTGACAGTTCGCCGGCCAGCTTCTGGCGGCGACCCGGTCAGGTTGTAGCAGCGCCATTTCAATTGCAACGATTTTGAGCGGAATTTTCCAAATCACAACCCACACGATTATGTTACCCATGAGTAATGCCTTGAGACAACGCCTGTCCGGTATCCAGATCGGCGCCGGAACCGTTTGACGGCCGCCGCTCAGTCGGCCTACCCTCAAGTCGAACCGAGACCCGGCTCTCGCACGCATTGCATCAGATCAGGGCGACATGGCCAGCTATCTTCATCCCGGCGTCTACGTTCAGGAACTTCCTGGCCCCCAGCTGATCACCGCCGCGGCGACCAGCAACACCGCCTTTGTGGGGATCACCGAGACCGGCCCCTATAACCAGGCTGTGCTGATCACCAGCTGGAACCAGTATGTCGCCACCTTCGGCGGCATGATGTGGGGCGCCCAGCTGCCGTTCGCGGTCTACGCCTTCTTCGTCCAGGGCGGCGCGGTCTGCTACGTGGTTCGGGCGTCGGCCGATCCGCCCTCGGCCGAGATTGCCGCCAACTATCTCGACGGCACCCTGTCGATCAGCGCCGCCTGCCCCGGCGAATGGGGCGACAGCCTCTATGTGACGATCACCAACTACCCGCCGCCGACAGACCCGACGGACACCACCACCAAGCCGGTGTTCGCCATCAATGTGCTCTACAAGATGCCGGACACGGGAACCGATCCCAGCTTCTACGACCAGCTGGTCGCCTTCTATGCGGTCAGCAACAACCTGGTCGCCCAGTCGATCAACGGCGAGACCTACTACCAGGTCGAAACCTTCCCCGGTTACACCTCGGCCGACCTGCAGAAGAGCTCAGTCTCGGCGTCGTCCAACCTCGAGACCAAGATCAACAGCAGCTCGCTGTTCATCCGGGTCAAGGTCACCGAGACCGGCGCCTCGCGACCGGCCAACCAGACCACGCCCGTGGCCCTGACCGGCGGGGCCGGCGACTCGACGACCACGCCGCTGCAGCTCGACACCGCCCTGGCCGCCCTCGACACCGTCAACGACATCAGCCTGCTGGTAGCGCCGGAATCGGTGTCGATCGCCAATCTCGGGACCCAGCGCTCGACGGTGCAGGAGGCCATCACCTACTGCGAGAACCGGCCCCACCTGGACCTGTTCTACATCGCCGATCCGCCCTTCGGCCTGTCGGTCGAGGACATCGAGGCCTTCAAGACCGGGGCCGCCAGTTCTGACAGCATCGTGCCCGAAGGCAACGCCCTGCATTCGTCCTACGGCGCGCTCTACTACCCCTGGATCACCTTCCTGAATCCGTCGTCGGGCATGAACGTGCCGATCCCGCCGTCCGGCGCGATGGCCGGCACCTATGCCGCCACCGACACGCAGATCGGGCCATGGCAGGTGGCGGCGGGCATCACCTATGGCGTCCTGAACATCGCCACCGGGGTCAGCCAGATCCTCACCGACAGCGACCAGGACACCCTGAACCCCAACGGGATCAATGCGATCCGGCCGTTCGTCAACTACGGCATCTGCGCCTATGGCGGCCGCACCCTGTCGACCGATCCCAGCCTGATCTACATCAGCGTCCGCCGGCTGCTGATCGAGATCGAGGTGTCGCTCTACAACAGCCTGCAATGGGTGGTGTTCGAGCCCAATACCCAGAAGCTCTGGGGAACGGTCACTCGCGACGTCAACGACTTCCTGAACACCATGTGGCAGGCCGGGGCGCTGTTCGGGGCCACCGCCGCCCAGGCCTACGTCGTGCAATGCGACGCCGGCAACAATCCGCCGGACCTGCAGGCCCAGGGCCAGCTCTACGTCGACATCAAGATCTGCCCGGTGTTCCCGGCGGAGTTCGTCATCATCCGTATCCAGCAGGCGACGCTGGGCTCCACCTGACCTCTGATCCAACAGCCACCCAGGACGACGACATATGGCCACGGCCGGAACCCGCACCGATCCCTACAAGGGCTTCCGCTTCCGTCTGGAAATCCAGGGCCTGCAGATCGCCGGCTTCTCGGAGGCGACCGTGCCGGACATGAGCATCGAGTCCACCAGCTATCGCGAGGGCACTGACACCGTGACCCGCAAGCTGTCGGGGCAGATGAGCATCGGCACCCTGTCCCTGAAGCGCGGCCTGACCGACTCCATGGACCTCTACAACTGGTTCAGCTCGGTCTCGCAGCTGGGCGCCGACGTCGGCGGCCGCAAGAACGTCTCGGTGATCCTCGTCGACGAGGCCGGCAACGACAAGGTGCGCTGGAACATGAGCAACACCTGGCCGACCAAATACAGCACCACCGATTTCAACGCGACCGGCAGCGAGGCGATGATCGAGACGCTGGAGCTTGAGGTCGAGACCATCAGCCGGGTGAGCTGAACGGAGCCATGATGTTGCAGACTGAGTATCCGTTCCGCCTGCCCAAGGGCTATGTCGACGCCGATGGCAACCTGCACGCCGACGGGGTGATGCGGCTGGCCACCGCCGCCGATGAGCTGCTGCCCATCAAGGACCCCCGGGTTCGCCAGAACGAGGCCTATCTGTCGGTTATCCTGCTGTCCCGGGTCGTGGTGCGGCTGGGGTCGCTCGACATGATCACGCCCAAGGTCATCGAGGGCCTCTTCGCCGCCGACTTCGCCTATCTCCAGGACCTGTATCAGCGCATCAACCAGGTCGAGGGCGAGGCCCACGCCGTCACCTGTCCCAAATGCGGCGAGGTCTTCGAGGCGGGAGGGCCCCCCTTGGGGGAGTCCTGATGGGCTATCCCCCGGACGCCCTGCATCGGGAGATCGCCTTCCTCGCCTACTATCTGCACTGGGACTACGAGACCCTGCTCAATCTGGAACATGCGGATCGCCGGCGCTGGTGCGCCGAAACCAGCGCCATCAACCGGCAGGCCGTGGGAGAGGCTCCCGGTCCGCGCTCGCTGGAAGACGTCTAGGCCATGCCCGTCATCGGTCCCAGCGCCGCAGCGGCGGTCTTCGGAAACGTCACCGGCATCCATGACAATCCCTATCTGGGATACAATTTCCTTGTGGAAATTCAGGGGCTCCTGGCGGGAGGCTTCACCCAGGTCACCGGTCTCGACATCACCACCGAGGTGGAGGACCACCGCCAGGGCGGCAACAACAGCTATGCCTACAAGCTGCCCAAGAGCAGCAGCTATTCCGACATCCAGCTGATCCGGGGGATGTCGGACATCGACATGCTGTGGCCCTGGTACCAGGACGTGGTCAGCGGCAAGATCCAGCGGCGCAACGGCACCATCTACCTGCTCAGCAACGTCGGCGTGCCGACCATGTGGTGGAACTTCCGGCGGGCGTATCCGGTGTCCTGGAGCGGCCCGCAGTTCGACTCCAACTCCAGTCAGGTGCTGTCGACCACCATCACCCTGGCCCATGAGGGGCTGACCAATCCGGTGTCCTCGGCGATCGGCTCGATCGGGGGCCTGATATGAAGACCCTCACGGTTTGCAAGGCGAAGGCGCCGCTGTTTCTGAGGCCGGCGCCGACGGCGCTGGCCCGCCGGCTTGGGCACGGTCCGGGCAGTCTGGTCCAGCGACTGATGCGCCGCTACCTGGGCCGCGCCTACTGGCCGGCCGACGCCGATATCCAGCTTCTCGCCCCGCCGGCCTGGCCGCCGGCGGCGACGCCCCGGCTGGAGCGACTGAGGCTCGACATCCGGCTGTCCCGCTCGTGGAGCGCCGCCCCGGCGCGCACCGGCGTCCGGCTGGTGACGCTCCGAGGGTCAGAGACGCCGGGGTCGCGCCGCCCGGCCGAGGTCGATCGCCGCCCGCCCGAGGCCGTGGGTCGCGGAGGGGCCGCGCGGGGCCGCGACTCTGGGGCCGGCGCCAGTTCCGCCTTCCCCGGCCTGACGTCCGCCGCCGACATCCGCATCCTGCGCCAGACCCTCGTCCTTGGTGCGGCCGTGCAGCGGCCGCCTGGCCGGGCGGGTCCCGCGGCAGGATCAAACCCGCCCTCCCCCGCCGCCGCGGCGATGACGGTCATCAGGACGCCGGCCCAGGCCCCCTCGTCGACCCTGCCCGACGATCAGCGTCCCCGCCCGGGCGCCGCTCCGGCCCTGGCGGTCCGCCCGGAGGCCGTCCTCGACCATCCCGAGGTCGCCGACCGCGCAACGCCCGCAAGGTCCGCCGCCGAAGCGCCGCGCCCGGCGGCCTGGCGCGCGCCGGAGACCCGGCCGACCGTGCTGACGGTGCGTCGCCGTTCCACCACGGCGCGGGCCAGCGACCGCCGGGTCCTGGCCAGGCGCGGTCCGCCCCCCCGGTTTGATTTTTCCCCGATCATTCCACGGGTCGCCCGAACCCCGGACACCGCCGCCGCCCGGTTGGGAAGCGCCGCAGCCGACCTTGCGCCCGCCCGCCCGGCGCCGGCGGACAGCAGGACGACCGCCCGCTCGCCGGCCGGTCGCGCGGCGCCCCTGGAGGTCAGGCGAAATCCGCTTCCCGCCCCCGCGCCATCCGTCGGCCAGACTCCCGGACGCCCGGAAGTCGCCGCGTCGGCGCCCGCGGCCCGGCCGAACGCCGCCCGGCAGGCCTCCAGCCGAAGCGCGCCCGCCGCCACCCCCGCGCCCCCGCGTCCGGAGCTGGACGTCCCAGCCCTGCGCCGCGCGCTCAATCACCTTCCGGTTCAGGACATCGCGCCCTTGGCTGACCGGTTGTTCGAACACTTCGAGCGCCATGTCCGGCGCGGGCTGGAACGGAGGGGCCGGCTGTGAGCGTCAAGGAACCGACCAAGGCGGTGATCCAGAACCTCGACACCGGGGCCAAGATCACCGTGCCCTACAATCCGGTCGAGTACAGCGCCAGCCGCAAGCTGGTGATGTGCACCTCCTCGGCCGGGGTGCAGTTCCAGACCCTGGTCGATCCGGAATTCTCCATCTCCCTGTTCTTCGACAGCTACGAGCAGGGCACGGACGTGCGGCTGCAGACCAATCCGATCGCCGCCTTGCAGGAACCGACCCAGGGCGCCGGGGCCAAGCGCGATCCACCCAAATGCCTCTTCAGCTGGGGCGGGTTCAAATACACCGGGGTGCTGTCCAACTTCGAACAGCGGTTCACCCTGTTCCTGCCAAGCGGCGTCCCGGCCCGCTGCGAGGCGTCGTTGACCTTCACCGCCGCGCCGACGACCGAGGAGGTCACCGAGAACGCCGGGCTGGATAACTGCCGCCGCTTTACCGTGGTCAACAGCAGCGACCGCCTCGACGTCCTCGCCTGGCGTGAGTCGGGCAAGCCGGCCCGCTGGCGCGACATCGCCGCGGCCAACGGCATCGAGGATCCGCTGGCCTTTCCGACGCGCTCGGATCTTGGCCGCACCCTGATCATTCCAGACTTCCACGGGTAGCGGCGATGCCCGGGAGCACCATCCACGGCGGCGTGGTCAAACTGTCCTTCGACGGGTCCGACATGTCGC
This sequence comes from Caulobacter sp., assembly GCA_016125585.1. GTDB lineage: Bacteria > Pseudomonadota > Alphaproteobacteria > Caulobacterales > Caulobacteraceae > Caulobacter. Next base: position 141,640 of record WGLL01000011.1, on the reverse strand, counting down.
CCGACGACGCGGCGGCGGTGACCAGTTGCGTCGTCGAACAGAGGCTCAATCTGCCGGCCGCCTGCACGGTGATGATCAATCCGGTCGACTACGACGAGCAGTCCTATCGCGCCATGGACTTCGGGGACTTCGACCTCGGGGTCTCGATGAGCGTGATGATGGGGATGGACGAGCCGGTGCAGCTGTTCAGCGGCAAGGTCTCGGCCCTTGAGCCCAACCTGACCAATACCTGCCGGGAGATGGAGATCACCGGTTACGACGCCCTGTTCGATCTCGATTTCGGCGGCAAGGCGCGGACCTTCGAGACCAGCACCGACAGCCAGATGGCCAGCCAGGTGATCGAGGAGGCCGGCTACGAGGCCGCAGTCAGCGCCACCGAGGCGGTCTATCCCTACGTCCTGCAGAACAACGTCAGCGACTATCGCTTCCTCCTCTCCCGCGCGCGCCGGCTGAGCTACGAGCTTCTCGCCAGCGGTCGGCAGGTGATCTTTCGACCCAGTCATTCCGGCGAGGATGCGGTCGCCAGTCTGGAATACGGCGTCAGCCTGACGGAATTCCGCGCCAGAGCCCGCGCCCTCAAGAAGGGCTCCAGCGTCACCCGGCTGGGTTGGGACCCCAAGACCAAGCAGGTGATCACCGCCACCGTCGACAGCGGCCCGCCGTCGGACAGGATGGATGGCGAGGAGACCGGCTATACCGCGTCCGACTCCTTCGGCTCCTCGGCCATCGTCGGGCCGGACGCCAGCATCACCGACACCCAGATCGCCCAGAGCCTGGCCCAGGGCCTCTATGAGGCCGGCCTCGACGACTTCCTGGAAGGCATCGCCGAATGCCCCGGCAACCCGGCCGTGGTCGCCGGCGTCAATGTCGAGCTGAGCAACATCGGCGAGCGGTTCAACGGCCTCTACTACGTGGTCGCCGCCCGGCACATCTATGACATCACCGGGGGCTATCGCACCCGGTTCGAGGTCCGGAGGACGGGGATTTGAAGACCGGCCTCCCCATGCTGCCCGACGACGACGTCAGCCAGGAGACCATCTTCGGCGTGGTCATCGGCCTGATCTCGAAGGCCGACGGCGATCCCGACCAGCTCAATCGCGTGCTGGTGGACTTTCCCACGCTCAAGGTCGGATCGGCCTGGGCCCGGGTGGCCTCATTCTCCGCCGGACCGCAGAAGGGCGCCTTCTTCGCCCCGGCCGAACAGGACGAGGTGCTGGTGGCCTTCGAGATGGGCGACGTCAGCCGGCCCTATGTCATCGGCGTCCTGTGGAACGGCGTCGACACCCCGCCGGTGCCGCCCGAACAGGTCCAGACCGTGCGGCAGATCCAGACCGCCAGCGGGGCGTACATCCAGTTCGACGACGCCGACGGCGGGACCAGCATCACCATCACCGACAAGACCGGCAATTCGATCCTCATCGATACCCAGGCCAACAAGGTCACCGTCAAGTCGACCCAGGACCTGACCCTGTCGGCGCCCGAAGGCCGCATCGACATCAACGGCGGCCAGGTCTCGATCACCGCCAGCGAGAGCCTGACCATCAAATGCGACGGCGAGGCCTCGCTGGGGGCCGACGGCGAACTGACGCTGACCGGCGCCGTGATCAAGCTGAACTGAGGGAAGGATGGGACAACCGGCCGCCAAGGCGGGAGACATGATCGAGGCCGTCGACACCCACATCGTGCTGGTGGTGGAGGGGCCGGACGTCGTGCCGACTCCCGAGGAATTGCCGTTCAACGGCATCATCGATAGCGGCCTGTCGGAAACGGTGATGATCAACGGTCTGCCCGCCGCCACGGTCGGGAGCGGCGCGACCAACGAGCCGCCGCACATCCCCATCGGCGGCTCGTTCGAGGAACCTCCGACCAACCAGGGGACCATCGTCATGGGCAGCGAGACGGTGCTGATCAACAGCAAGCCGGCGGCCAGGGCCGGCGACACGGCCGAGACCTGCAACGACCCCGCGCCCGAGCCGGTCGGCAAGGTGGTCGCCGAATCCAACGTGCTGATCGGGGGCTAGGGCGATGGTCTATCCCAAGAGTCCGCCCCCTGATTTCCTCGGCGCCGGCTGGGCGTTCCCGGTGGATGTCATTGGCGGCAAGCTGGCGATGAAGAGCGACGCCGCCCTGATCCAGCAGTCGATCGGCCTGATCCTGTCGACCTCGCGCGGGGAGCGGGTGATGGAGCCGGACTTCGGCTGTGATCTCAAGCAGATGGTCTTCGAGGCCAACAACGAACAGGCCATCCATCTGGCCGATCACGCGGTCCGGACGGCGCTCAAGGCCTGGGAGCCGCGCATCAAGGTCAGCAACGTCTCGGCCAGCGTCGACAGCAGCGATCCCAACACCCTGCTGATCAGCATCGACTACGTCATCCGCGCCTTCAACAGCCGCCACAACCTCGTCTATCCCTTTTACCTGGGCTGAACCTCATGTCCGACAACGCCAAGATCCAACTCCACAACCGGCTGACCGAACGCCTCGTCGAGCTGCGCCGGGAATACGCCTCCGGCGAGCAGCAGATCGCCGCCCTGGACACCCGCATGGGCGAACTGCGCAACACCCTTCTGCGCATCGCCGGCGCCATCCAGGTGCTCGAGGAGTCCCTGGCCGAGACCTCCGGGGCGGATGAATGAGCCAACGCCCGTCCAGTCAGGCGGTGACCACAGCCGGCGGCCTTGCGCCGCCGGTGCTGGACAGCCGCACGCCGGACGACATCTACGCCGCCTGCCTGGCGGCCGCTCGGGTCAGCCTGCCGCAGTGGGCGGTCTCCTTCGGCGACGATGCGATGTATTTCGACCGCGCCGACGTCGGCCTGGTCATGTTCAAGCTGTTCGGCGAACTGTTCCAGAAGCTGAACACCCCGCTGAACGGCGCGCCCGACAAATACGCCATGGCCTTCTGGGACTTCATGGGCGTCACCCTGCGCCCGCCAGAAGCCGCCGAGGCGCCGATCGCCTTCGTCACCACCGGCAAGACCGCGATCATGGTCCCGCCGCTGACCCGCATCATCGCCTCGACCCAGCCCGGCCTGACCTTCCAGACCAGCGAGGCCCTGAAGGTCCTGCCCCTGACCCTGGCGGCCGCCTACGGCGTGCAGCCCGACGCCGACGCCTACACCGACTACGCCCAGAGGCTTGGAGGCCAGGGCGCGGCCTTCAGCCTGTTCGGCCCGGACCCGGCCCAGCAGCCCTTCATTCACCAGCTCTACATCACCGACTCCGGCTTCGACTTTACCGGCCTGACCGGATCGCTGTCGGTCACCATGGAGGGCGCCAACCTCTACCCCGCCTATTTCCAGCGATGGTCCAACGCCGCGGGCGACGCCCTGACCCCGGAAATGACCCTGAGCGGGTATGACACCCTGACCTTCGCCTTCGCCGACCTGCCCGACCTGCCGACCGGGACTGTCGACGGCCAGAGCGGCGCCTGGCTCAACGTCGCCCCGGCGGCCGGGGTGCGCATCGTCGATTTCCAGCAGGGCGTCCTGCCGCAGATCTACACCCTGGCGGTGACGGTCTCCCTGGACGAGGTCGCGCCTGACCAGGCGATGTACAACGCAACCCCGGTGGATCTGAAGAAGGGCGGACGGCCCTTCGGCGCGACGCCGGCGTTGCAGGACGCCTTCTATCTGGCCTCGAAGACCACCTTCTCGCGGCCCCAGGCCGACGTCACCCTCAGTTTCGAATTGCAGACCATCACCCTGCCCGGCCCGCTGGTCCTGGCCTGGGAATACTGGGACGGCGAGGCCTGGGCGGCCCTGACCGTGACCGACGGCACCGACCAGTTCACCCATTCGGGCGATGTCTGCTTCACCTGTCCGCAGATCGAGCAGACGGCGGTCAACAACAAGACCAGCTACTGGATCCGGGTCCGTATCGCCAGCGGCGGCTACGGGGGGCCAGCGGGGGTTATGGTCACCGAGTCGGCCCAGGACATCGTCGACGACGTTCTCGGCCCCTATGTCACCAACCCCGACGCCGCGGTCGCCGCCCTGACCCAGCAGGGCATCAATTTCGGCTATGTCTATCAGCCGGCCAACTGGACGCCGCCCTTCATCCAGGCGCTGTCGATCGGCTGCGTCTCGGTCAAGCGCCCCGACCTGATCCTGACCTGCAACGGGTTCGACTATGCCCCGCTGGACCAGGCGCCCTATGTTCCCCCGGCCGAACACTCCCCGACCTTCTACATCGGCCTCGCCTGCGACAACTATCAGACCCAGGTCGCCGGCGGCCCCCTGACCCTGCTTTTCGCGCCGGACGAGCAGGCCGGCGGCCTGCCTCCGGTCCTGGCCGACCGGGGCGGGCGGTTCACCGCGGCGCTCGGCCTGGAATACCTGGGCCGGGATGGTTGGACGGGTCTGACCCCGATCCGGACCGCAAGCCCCTCCAGTCGGGACGGAGTCGCCATCTTCCAGGCGCCGCGCGATTTTCCGCTCTCCACCCTGTTCGGCCAGAGCCAGCGCTGGCTCCGCATGCGCGCCCCGGCCAGCCTGGCCGGCGACCCGATCAGCCTGACCGGCATCTACGTCAACGTGACCCCGGCGATGAACGCGGTGAGCCAGAACGAGGTCATCCTCGGCTCCAGCACCGGCGAGCCGGACCAGACCTTCCAGTTTCCGCAGAAGCCGATCCTCGCCGGCCCGGTGGTCCACGTGCTCGAGCCGATGCCGGCCAGTTTCTCCCCGGACGACGCCGACCTCGCCGCCGCCCTCTCCGGCGATCTGTCCCTGGCCCAGATGTATGGCGGCGGGGACCTCAGCGAGGCCTGGGTGACCTGGAAGGAGGTGTCGAACTTCGACTTCTCCACCCCCGCCAGCCGCCACTACCTGCTGGATCACAGCACCGGTCAGATCGCGTTCGGCGACGGGGTCCGCGGTCAGGTTCCGCCCAAGGGTCGGCGCAATGTCCAGGCCGCGCGCTATCGCTATGGCGGCGGGACCACGGGCAATGTCGCCGGCGGCGTGCTCGACACCCTGCAGAAGGCGATTCCCGGCGTCTCCAGCCTGGCCAACGTCATGGCCGCAGTCGGCGGGGTCGGGGCCGATGCGCCGGAGGACCTGCCCAAACGGGCGCCGGGTCAGGTGCTCGGCCAGGGCCTGGCCGTCACCCTGGCCGACTTCACCAACGTCGCCCTTGTCTCCTCGCAGGACGTCGTGCGGGCGGTGTGCGAAAACCTCGACAACGGCGCCATCCGGCTCAGCATCCTGCCCGACGCGGCCGGCCAGACCCCGACGCCGGGGTTCGACCTGACCAGCCGGGTCGAGGACTTCGTCAGGGCCCGCGCCCTGCCCCTGCTGTCGCCCTGGATCCTGGTCGCCGGCCCCGACTATCTGGCCATCGACGCCAGTTTCATGGTGGTGCTGGCGCCGGGCGCGACCCGCATCGCCGTGACCAAGTCCCTGACCGACGCCTACGCCCGCTTCCTCAATCCGCTGACCGGCGGGTCGGACAACAGCGGCTGGACCTTCGGCGCCCGGGTCACTGCCGCGGCGGTCGCCGCCATGGCCGGGGATGTCGAGGGGGTGGCCATGGTCGACGGCGTCGCCCTCGGCCAGGATCTCACCGCCATCGATCTGGCGACCAATCAGCTGCCCCAGCCGGGAAGCGTCACTGTCGGGTTCCTCAATGCCGACCCGGTTTGATCTTCCCGCTCTCAGCGACAAGGACTACGCCCAGCTCGTCAAGGAGCTGACGGCGTCCATCCCGCGCTACAGCGACAACTGGACCGACTACAACGACTCCGATCCGGGAACGACCCTGCTCCAGCTCCTGGCCTGGCTGGGCGACATCACCCTCTACCGGATCGATACGATCCCCACCGAGCTCTATCTGAACTTCACCCGCTGGCTGGTCGGCGCCAGCGGCGAGGCCCTCGATCAACTGGTCAGCCAGCTGGAAGGCGAGGTGCTCCGCGACGCCAAGGGCAACATCATCTACCTGGCCGGGGTCGAGGTCTATCTCGACCCGGACCGGCTCAGCCTGGCGCGCTACCTCCAGGGCATCGAGCGCGGGGTGCAGTCCGATGTCAACCGCCTGCGCCGCCGGGCCATGGCCTACTGGAACACCCCCTACCGCGCCGTCACGACCGCCGACTTCGAACAGCTGACCTATCAGGTCACGGCGGGCGTTCCCGCCGCCTCGACCGAATACACCATTCGCCGCGTCGTGGTGCGGACGAGGCCGCCCTACATCCAGGTGATCCCCATCACCCTGTATCCGCTGGGCTATTCGATCAGCGTCGCCCCCGCCAGCCAGCCGCCGGCGCTGATGACCCTGACCGCGACCATCCAGACCGGTCAGATGCTGTATGTCGACTTCAGCTACGACACCCTGATCGAGGCGGTTGACCTCTACCTCGATCCTCGCCGGCTGCTCGGCACGCCGGTCGAGGTCTCGGCGCCGATCTACAATCCCGTGACCCTGACCGTTCGCCTGGCGGTGCTGGCCCAGGCCGATCCCTCGACGGTGCTGAACGCCGTCTTCACCGCCATCAATGACCTGACCTCTCCCGTCACAGGCGGGGCCGACGGCAAGGGATGGCCCTACGGCCGGGCCCTGAACGACAACGACATCCTCGCCGCCATCGCCGATGTGCCCGGCATCGACCACAGCCAGCCCGTTCACGTCGACGCCGAGACCCTGCCCGGGTTTGTCCTCGGAGTCTCCCAGCTCGGCGTCACCAGCCTCCTGGGGCCGGGCTACGACCTGGGCCTGCCGCAGATCTGGCTGGCCAACATCATCGCCAGCACCGACACCTGGACCCTTCAGGTCGGGGTCCATGCGCGGGTCGGGGTCGACACCGTCCTGCCCTATCCGGGGATCTGAGCCATGGCCAATCCGCCCATCCGCTATATCCAGTTTCTGCCGGCCATCTATCAGCCCGGCGGCGGGGCCGGGAACCAGGCCTTTCTCGACGCCTATCTGGGCATCCTGCAGAACCTCCTCGACCGCAACGCCCCGACCGACGACGACACCACCACCGAGGTGGTCAACCGCCGGGGCCTGGCCGACGTCATCGATGTCCTGCCGCAGCTCTTCTACCCCCGCCTGTCCTTCCTGTTTCCCGGATCCGAGGACTTCATCCCGCCGCTGCAACCGGCCCAGCCGCCCTCGCCCACCTACAGCGACGAGAAGTTCGATCAGCTCAATGACTATTTCGGGATATCGAATCCGGGCGCCGGCGCCAGCTGGCAGACGACCGTCACCGACGAGGTCAGCGCCTGGCTGAACAACCTGTTGAACTGGCAATCAACCTGGATCGGCTTCAACTGCGATAACAACTGGACGTTGGACTCGAAACGGGAAATCATGGCCACCATTCTTCCCGTCTTCCGCCAGAGGGGGACGGCGGCCGGCCTGGAGGAGTTGCTCAACATCTACATCGACGGCGACATCGCGGTGAACGATGTCGTCTCCGCGCCGGCCATGACGGTCGGCCATACGACCCGTCTCAAGGCGGAATACGAGGGCGGCGACCCGGTTGTGGGCGGGGTCCGCCCCTTCGCTTTCCAGGTCGTTCTCACGGTGCCGACCTTCGATCTGTCGTCACCCGCGGTGCGCTCAAAGGTGGCGGCCATCAAGGCCCTGACCGACCAGGAGAAACCCGCCCACACCAGCTACACCGTGGAGGTCACGACCACGGTCACCCAGCTGGGCGTCAACAGCTACCTCGGCGAGAGCTTTCTCCTGCCGATCCCAGGCGATGCATAGGCCACAGATATGACCACCACTCCGCTGTCCAGAACCTACTATTATCAGGGCGAATTCCTTGAACCGGCCGACTTCATCCGCGACCAGCAGTATTATCGCGACCTGCTGGCGGCCCAGAACAAGGGGCTGATCGCTCCCGGGGTGGCCGATGGCATGGAGCTGTCCTTCGCCGGCAGCGTCCTGACCGTCTCGCCGGGCCTGGCCTTCAACGCCAACGGGGTGCCGATCATCGTCAACCCGGCGGTGACCCGCGATCTGGCCGGCGACAGCCTGGCGGCCGGCGTCTACTACGTGGCCATCTACTACGGCGACAACAACAGCAGTTCCAACAGCCAGACGCTGCAGTCGACCAAGAAGATCGTCGAGCAGCCGGTGCTGCCCAAACCGGTCGCCGCCGCGCCGACAGCGCCCGCCCTGGTGCTCGGTCAGGTCACCGTCGGGGCCAACGGCGCCATCTCGGCGACAGACGCCACCGGGCGCCAGTCGGCCCAATCGCTGCTGGCCGGCTCCGTCGGCGCGCCCGCGCCGGGGGCCGCGGCGCTCGCGGTGGCGCCGGCGGCGCCCGGGGGTCTGACGGCGGGCGAAACGGTCGCCAGCCTGGCGGTCGGCGATCCGTTGGCCGGCGCCGGCGCGGTCGGCAAGGCGCCCCTGACCGTCGGGCTCGATTTCACCGCCTCGGCCGGAGACGGCTCGGTCGCGGGTTTCGGGTTCGAGAACGGCTCCAGCCAGGCCGGTGTCGTCACCCTTGGCCTGCCCGCCGGCGCAGGCTTCGACATGATCAATGTCAGCTACAACGGCAACCGGGTCTGGTCCGTCGACCAGACCGGCCAGACCTACTCGGTCAGCGATCTGGCGCTGAAGACCGATGTCGAGCCGGTCAAGGACGCCGTGGAGATCATCAAGGGCCTCACCGGCGTCGCCTATCTGCCGGCGGGCGGGCAGGACCGGCGGGTCGGGCTGGTGGCCCAGCATGTCGCCGCGGTGCTGCCGGAAGCCGTTCACACCGACGGCCAGGGCCTGCACGCCGTGTCCTACAACGCCGTCGTCGGCGTTCTGGTCGAGGCGGTGAAGGTTCTGAGCGAAAGGGTCGAGGCGCTGGAGGCGGCCCACAGGCCGCGCGGGAAGTCGAAAATCCCCTCATGATCCCGACAGCCCTGCCGCGCCGACCAAACTACTTTGACGGCCAGGACCTGGGCACGGCCGACTTCCTCGCCGAGCGCGATCATCTGGATGGTCTCCGCCGACTCTACAATGCGGGACTGCACACCTGGGGGATCGCTCAGGGTCTGGGCGTCGTCGCCGGCGGCGACCAGCGCTCGGTGATCATCGCGCCAGGCTTGGCCATCCAGCCTTCCGGTCAGGAAATCCTGCTGACCGAACCGACCACCCTGACGACGCCGAACCTTGGCGGGCAGACGGTCAATCTCTTCATCATTTCCCAGGCCAGACGCACCCACCCGTCGCAGGCGTCGCTGGCCAGCGGCTTTACCCGCCTCGAACATGTGGCGATGCCTTTTTTTGCCGCCGCCGGCGCCAGCGTCGACGATCAGGCCGTATTCCTGGCCGCCGTCGTGCTGACCGCCAGCGGGGAGCTGTCGGGCATCAATCCGGGGCCGCGCCGCCCTTGCGGCTTCGAGGTCGGCGCGGTCGATTTCAAGGGCCCCGACGATGAAGTCGTCAAGGCCAGCCTGGCGCTTGAGGTGGATGACCAGGTTACGCGGCTTTCGCTTCTGGCCGATGCGGTCGAGGTCTCTGGCGCTCTGGAGATCGCCGGCGGCCTGACCATCGGGGAGCAGCCTCTGCAGTCGCCCCGGGCCATTCTGGATGTGCAGAGCGGCCACGCGAATCTGCTGCAACTGAAGTCGACCGCCGGCCAGCCGCTGATGACCATCGACCAGACCGGCCGCACCAGCATCGGCCCGTCTCCGCCCAGCGCCACGGCCCGCCTGTCCGTGGCCGGCGACATCAGGCTGGATGCCGGCCGCGCTCTGCGGTTCGAGGGGGCGGGCGCGCTTCAGTCGGGATCATCCGGCCATGCGATCAGTCTTGGCGGCGCCTCGACCGGCGGCGGCCTCATGGTCTTCAGCGAGGTTGGACAGATCGATCTCTACGCCGGCGCGACCCCGCAGTCCCAGATTCCCACCCTGCGGGTGGCGGTCAGCGGCAATGTCGGCATTGGCGTGCCCGATCCCGGCCAGGCCCTGGTGGTCGATGGATCGGTGCAATCCCTGTCTGGCGGTTTCATCTTCGGGAACAGCCCGGCGCAGACGGCGACGGCGCCCTCCGCCACGATCCAGGTCGGCTCGATCGTCGAATGGTGGTCAGCCAACGGGGCGCTGACCCTGCCCGCCGAATTCGAGATCTGCGATGGCCGGGCGATCACCGATCCCTTGAGCCCGCTTCACGGACAGAACACGCCCAACCTGGTCGGCCGCTACATCCGCGGCACCAGTGACTACGCCGAAATCGGCCAGACCGGCGGCGCGGCGACCCACCAGCACCAGATCGATACGACGCCGGCCCATACCCATTCGATCAACCACCAGCATCCGGACATCAGCCGACAGACCAACAGCGATCAGATGTCCGGCGATGGTCTGACCACCGACAACAAGTGCAGCAACACCGATCACGATCATTCCATCACCATCGGCCTGTCGGTCCCTTCGACCAGCGAGTCCCAGGCCAACAATTCCACCCTGCCGGCGTTTGACACGGCCGGCGCCAGCAGCCAGCCGGCCTCGGCGGGGCTGATCATGATCCTGAGAATTCGGTGAGACGGGGCCGATGACCAGTCGCTCTCCCTCCGAAACCAGCTACTTCCCCGGCGAATTCCTGTCCGCGGCGGACTATGCCGCCGAGCAGGCCTATCAGGTCGCCATGCAACGGGCCGGGACCGCGGCCCTGTCCACCTGGGGCATCGCCTACGGACTGACGGCGGGCCCCTCCGCGGTCGCCGGCGAGATCGAGGTCTCGCCCGGGCTGGCGATGGATAGTCTGGGCCGCCTGATCCTGCTCACCGGCGCCCGCACCATCACCGCCTCCACCGTGCAGGGCCAGGTTCTCACCATCGCCCACCACGAAACGGTCATGCTGGCCGAGCCGGGCGCGGTCGGCGCCATCCTCGAAACCGCCACCCTCGCCTGGATGGACGCCTCGGCGATCACCGACCCATCCCGGACGCTGACACTGGCGGTGGTCGACGGCGCCGGCCTGTCGGCGAAGGGGCGCGTCTATGCCGGCGCGCCCGCCGGGACGGTGACCTTCACCAGTCCCCAGACCTCGACCCGCGCGTCGCTGATCGCCTGGAGCGCCGCCCCCTTGCTGGGGCTGCGGATCGACGCCGATCTGATGTCCATCGCCGCCCCCTTGCCGGCCGGCCAATCCCTTGCGCCGCAATCCAGCCTGTCCATCCAGGACGGGCCGCTGGGCGTCGGGGTCATGTCGCCAGGGGCCAGTCTCGATGTCCTCGCCCCGAACGTGGCCCTGACCGGTCCCGGCCTGCTCACAAGCTACGGGGCGGTGGTGCGAGGGTCCGATTCCCGGCTGGGCCGGATCATCCACGTCGGCGACACCCTGATGGTCACCGACCGCGAGGGCCAACCCAAGCGAAGCGTGGTGACCGGCGTCACCTCCGCAACCGAACTGATGACCGCCACGCCCCTGAACTGCGCCGATGCGCCGTTCACCTATCAACAGGCGCTGGTCGCGTCCGTTCGCAACAGCGAGGATTTCACCGCCCTCAGCGTCGATCGGACGGCCAATGTCGGACTCGGGGCCTCCGCGCCCGCCGCCCGGCTGCAGGTGGGCGACGGCGACGTCGAGATCTCGCAGAACGGCGCGATCCTGGGGTTCGGCGGACAGGGCCTGATCCAGACCACCGATGGCGCGAGCAACATCAGCTTTCGGCCAAAGCCGCCCAGCGGCAGCCCCACCCGGCTGGTCTTTTCCCAGACGGGGGACATCCAGTGGCTGCCTGGCCGCGTCGCCGCCCCCGCAAAACCCCCGGTCGGCATGGCCCTCGACGCCGCGGGCAATCTGGGCGTCGGCCTGCTGGAGCCCGTCAACAAGCTCGACATCGAGGGCGTGCTTCAACTCACCAGCGGCGGGCTGGTGTTTCCCGACGGCTCGGTGCAGACCACGGCGCAGGTTTCCATTCCGGTCGGCGCGATCATCGACTGGTGGCAGGGCTCCGCAAGCCAGCATCCGCCCGACAATTTCATGATCTGCGCGGGCGGGGTGGTCAATGAACCCGCCAGCCCGCTGCACGGCCTCGCCGTACCCAACCTGGACAACCTCTTTGTGGTCGGTGTCGCCTCGACCGGCGTCAGCCTTGTCCACACGGGCGCCGACACCCACGCCCACGACTACGCCACGCCCGCCCACACCCACGCCTACCCTCACACCCACGACGCGCCCTCGGGCGTCACGGGCAAGGCCAACGGTTCGGACGGCACCGGCACCAGCAGCGACAACGCCGCCTCCGAACATTATCACAACTGGCAGAGCACCGTCGGCGCGGCGTCCGGCGCGGAGAGCGGCGACAATTCCGACGCCGGCCTGACTGCCAGCACCCAGTCGGCCTCGACCATTCCCCCCTACGTCGGCCTTCTCAAACTGATCCGGATCCTATGAGCACCGTCGATCGCGCGCGGCTGAACTTCGCCGACGGCGGCCTGTTGACCGCCGCCGACTTCGCTCGCGAGCAGGCCTTTCACATCCAGACCCAGGCGCTTCGCTGCCGCAGCCTGCACAACTGGGGGGTCGCCTTCGGCCTGGAGATCGCCGTTGCGCCGGGGGGCCTAGGCGTCACCGTGAGCCCCGGCATGGCGATCAACGCGGCGGGACAGGAGATACGCCTCACGCAAACCGCGCTTGTCGACCTCTCAAGCCAGGTCGCCCCGGCCGTCTACCTCGGCGTCGCCACCCAGCCGGAGGACCAGGACTGGCGGATCTATCCGCTCGGATCGGGCTATGTGCGGATCGCGGACCGCGCGACAATGATCATCTCGCCCGAGGCCCCGCGGGAGACGGGCGCGGTCGTCCCGCTCGCCAGGCTGACCTTCACGCCGGCCCGCCGCGTCGAGACGCCGGACCTGAGCACCCGACGGGTCTGCGGCCTCAACCTCGGCCAGCTGTTGATGAGGCCGCCGGACGACGCCGGTCCCACGCCGACCCTGGCCATGGATGCGACCGGTCAGGCGCTGGCCATCACCTCACCGCTGACCGATCTGTTCGGATCCCTGGCGGTGTCGGGCGCGGTTCGGGTGGGCCCGGCGACCGCGTCCGACACCGCGCTGCTGGTCAAGGCAGGCAAGCCGGTTCCGGGCGCGGGCCTGATCAGCAGCGATGGCCCGGTGCTGTTCGGCGCCGACGCCTATGACCTCGCCTCCCTGACCCCCGGCGATCAGATTCTGGTCCCGCTGAGCCCCGACATCGATCTCAAGGACGCCGCCCAGACGCTTCAGGTCCAGGCCGTCTCCAGCCAGACGGTCACCGTCGCGACCGCGCCGGTGAACCGGCTGTATCGCTCGGACTACGCCATCAGCCACGGGGCGGTGGCCAAGATCAGGATCAACGCCCTGACCACCGCCCTGACGGTGTCCGCCCAGGGCGGGGTCGCCATTGGCGGCGACCTCGGCCCGGCTCTGCTGACCATCCGCAACGGCGATGTGCTCATGGGCGACCAGAACAGTCTCCGCTTCATGAGCGACGGATCGGTCCAGGCGGACGGGAACGCGGCGAACCAGATCCACGCCATCCATTTCTGGGCCAGCCAGAACACCCTTGAGGTGCGGGAGGCCGGCCAGATCCTGTTCGAGACGAGCGGCGCGGCGAGCGATGTCCCCGACCTGATGCTGGCGAGCAATCAAAACGTCGGGGTCGGGGTGTCGGACCCGGGCAACCGGCTGACGGTCGATGGCGTCATCAGCGCCTCCGGCGGCGTGATCTTCGCCGACAACAGCCAGCAGTCGCAGGGCCTGGCCGCCATTCCCATAGGCACGATTGTCAGCTGGTGGTCTTCCGACCTGCAACTTCCCTGGACCGGCGAGGGCTTTCAGCTCTGCGACGGATCGACCATCACCGATTCAGCAAGCCCCCTGGTCGGCGCCAGGACTCCCGACCTGCGTCAGGCCTTCGTCCGCGGCGTGGTCAACTACGAACAGATCGGCCAGACCGGCGGCTCGGCGACCCACACGCACGGCTACATCCTGTCGCAACACACCCACCCGATCGTCCACAGCCACACCGTCGACGTCTACACCACCTCGATTGTCGGAACCGACGGCCTCTACGCCGCGGGTAGCTCCATTTCCCAGGCCACCCACAATCACGTCTTCACCACCGACTCGAGCACCGCCTCGCCGGCGGACACCGGCGACAATCCCTCCGGCCAGTCCAGCGTGACCAGCGCCTCGGCCAGCCTCCCCCCGTTCATGTTTCTGCTCCGCGCGGTGAGGATCAAGTGACCAACAGGATCTGCATAGAGGCGGACCAGGCCGGCGGCCTGGAGGGCGAGGCGGCCGAGCGCATCAAGGCGCTGGGCCTTGAGCCGGTCCTGTTGTCGGCCGAGTCCGCCGTCAGCGCGCGCCAGGCCGCCCTGACCGGCTGCGGCGCCCTGGTCAGCCTCTATCCGGTGAGCCCCGGCGCCCACCTTGCGCTTGGCCTGGCCGCCGGCATGGGTCTGCCGGTATTCATCCTGGCCTCGTCCGGCGAGGCCGGGCGGTTTCCCTCCGGCGCCCGGGTGTTCACCGGCCTGCAGCCGCTGATCGACGCCCTGCCCACGGGCGAGGCCGGCCGGCATGTGGACGAGGCGCTGCTCGCCCGGCTGGGCGCCTGCCGGGAGGGGGTCGACTGGTATCTCGGCCGCTACCCCGGCGGCCGGCATTCCAGTGAATGGACCCCGACCGAGCAGCTTGAGGCCTTCGCCAACGGCGGCGCGCCCTGGCTCAGCACCGCCTTCGACTATCGCCTCATTCCCCACCACCCCATGGACGGCGCCGACCTGACCGGCGCCGACCTGACGAAGCTTCGGCTGAAGGCGGCCAGTCTCAAGGGAGCGATCCTGCGGCAGGCCACGCTGTCCGAGGCCCAGATCGCCGGGTCCAACCTGGCCGGCGCGAACCTGACCCGGAGCAATCTTCGGCAGGCGGCGCTGCGCCGGGATGACCTGCGGCAGGCTGACCTCTCGAACGCCGACCTGACGGAGGCCAGGCTGGATCGCTGTCAGCTTGACGGGCTGATCGCGAGAGGCGCGACTCTGGCCTCCTGCCGGATCACCGCGAGCAGCGGTCAGGGCGTCAATGTCAGCGGCGCGGACCTTTCCGGCGCCAGCTTCGCGGGTCTCGTCCTGCCGGGCGGCGACTTCTCGGACGCCAATCTGACCAGCACCCTTTTTGAAAACTGCCGGTTCGAAGGGACCAGTTTTCAGCGAGCCGACTTCACCTCAAGCCAGTTCCGCCGCTGCCGGTTCGACGGCGCCGATTTCACCGGCGCGAATTTCGACAAGGCCCACGTCATCCCCTGATGGTTTTGCTTTGACGCCCCCCGGATATAATCTAAAGTTGTCGCACAACCAGCACAGGAATCGGTGAAATCATGGCGACCGCTCAGGTGTACCGGAGCGTAAAGCTCGTCCTGCAGAACAGCACCAACGAGAACCTCACGGTGCAGGGCTTTGCGGTGCTTTCCGGCGCCTGGGCCGACAAGCAGGCGCCCACGCAGGGCATGCTCGTCAGCGAGCAGTCGGCGGTCGAATGGACCAGCGTCTCGACGACCCTGGGATCGGGCACGGCGGCCTATGTGCGCTTCGGCACCTCCCACGGCTTTCCCCTGCTGCGCTGGGCCCTGCCCTGGACCGGCCCGTTCGAAATCCTCCGCGAGGATGTCACCGGCCTGCGCATCGACATCGTCATCGACGATCGCCACCCCGATGCGGTGGTGGTTCTGGCCACCGTCCTGGAGACTCCGCGCGGATAGCCGCGGCCAGGGGTGAAGGATCCTCATGCCCGTCTACCGAAGCGTCCATCTCGTCATCCAGAACAGCACCCCCTCGGCGCTGACGGTCGAATCCGCCGAGGTTCTGCAGGGCGAGTGGAAGTCGGATCAGGGCCTGACCGTCCAGGGCGGCCAGATTCCGCCGCAGTGCGCCGCCAGCCTGTCCTGCGCCTCGTCGGCCCTGCAGATCGGCTGCGAGGGATTTCTGCGGCTGTCCTCGATCATGGGCCTGGTCCAGCTTCACTGGTCATTGCCCTGGGTCGGCGCCTTCTCGATGGAGCGTGAGGTCAACCGGCGCCAGTTCGACTACAGTCTGCTGCTCTATCAGGAGTCTCCAGCCAGCCCGACCGCCCTGGTGACCCTGTCGCCGCCCCGAGGGAAAGGCTGACATGCGCATCCTCAGACAGGTCGACGTCGTGGTGCAGAACCACACCCAGGAACTGCTCAGCATCGAGGACGCGATGAACGTCCAGGGCGCCTGGAACACGCCCGGCCCGCCGAAGATCGGCGGCGTCATCGCCAAGCAGGGCTCGGGCAAATGGACCAGCATCTCGACCGAGGACGGCGTCTCGGCCGAGGGCTACATCCGCTTCGGCTGCACCAAGGGCTACATCCAGGTCCATTGGCGCCTGCCGCGGGCGGCCGACGAGTTCGAGGTCGTCGTCACCTCTCCCGAGGAGGTGCCGCATCACTACCGGCTCAGCGGCCAGAACTACGACTTTCGGGTGCTCATCGTCACCCTGCTGCCGCCGGCGCCCCTCCGGTCCAGAAAATAGAGCGCCGGCGGGCGGCGTCAGTCGACGATGGCCCAGGTCCCGTCCGGCTGGCGACAGGCGCGTCCGCGTCCGTCCCGCCAGCGTCCCTCGATATAGATCCTCTGGGAGAAGGTCGCGCAGCGGAAACCGTAGGGGTCGTTGTAGTAGGAGCCAACCCGCAGTTCGCCGCGATGGCCGTTGCGGGGGTTGCTCCAGGCATAGCGCCGTCCCACCCGACCGGCGTTGAACCCGTCGTAGTAGCTGCGATAGGCGTAGCTGCGATCCTCGCAGTCCATGTCCCGGGTCAGGGCCGCGCCGACCGCGCCGCCGATGATAACCCCGGCCAGGGTCGAGCCGCCCCGACGGCCGTCGTCTCCGGCGGCGTTGCCAAGCAGGCCGCCGATCAGGGCCCCGACGATCACCCCGGCCGGATCGGAAGAGGTCCGGCATTCCCGGTAATAGATGTCGTCCCGATAGCTGTAGGTGCGGCGGTAGCGCTGGTTCCAGCGCTGTTCCCGGTCACTGGCGTAGATGGCCTCGCTGATCAGCCCCGTGGCGATGGCGGCGAGGAAGAAGTTGTCATGGCCATCGTGGACCCAGTTGTAGCCGCGCGGCGGGGGGCGCAGGCCGCGCCGGCGCCAGTCGCTGACCACATACTGCCGCTGGCGATACTGACCGGGCAGCCGGTCGCCCCGGGTCCAGCGCTGGCCGTCGGGGCGGGCGCGATCCTGCTGCTGGCTTTGCCGCTCGTCGCGATCCCGGTCGCGGGGCTGGGCGCCGGCGCTGACGGCGGCGCCGTTCAGCAGGGACAGAACAAGGATGGTGGTGAGAACGGGCTTCATGGCTGTCTCCTCGTCGCGACGGACAACCGCCGCCCCTCTATCGGGTCGGCGTCGAGCCGGGCGACATGACGGCCTTCTAGCGCCATATCGCGGCCGGCGGCTTGACGTGGATCAACCTCGCGCCCCCGGACGGACCGTCCGACAACAGTTGACGGCGCCGCCGCACCTGGGGTCTGCATGGCGGCTCTGAAAACGGGGACCCCGCCATGGCGACCAGTCTGCCCGGCCTCGCGGCCAACCTCGGCCTCGCCAGCCTGATGGTGGCCTTCACCGTCGTGGTCCACTTCTGGGGCATCATCCTGCTGCTGCAGTTGATGAGCCGCACCGGCCGTCGCCTCAACGCTCACAAGAGCCCGACCGGTCAGGCGATGCTGCTGGTCCTGGTCGTGTTCGGCATCTTCGCCCTGCACACGGTCGAGATCTGGCTCTATGCGGTGCTCTACATCGCGCTGGGTCAGTTCGCGGCCCTGGAGCCGGCCCTCTATTTCTCGACGGTGACCTTCGTCGCTCTCGGCTACGGCGACCTGGTGCTGGACAGCAACTGGCGGCTTCTGGGCGCCATCGAGGCGGCAAACGGCGTGATCCTCATCGCCTGGTCGACCGCCTTCCTCTTCGCGGTGACGGCGAGGCTGCGGGCGCTGGAGCACGACTGGCTTAAACCCCGGGACTGATCACCCGTCATCACCGCCCCGCCGGCCGGCTCAGCTTCGCGCGGCGGCCACGAACTCCGGATCCTCCAGCAACGCCCGGACCAGCCTGGGATAGAGACTGTTATAGCCGTTGATCGCCGCCGGGATGGCGATGCCGCCGAGAGGGTTCGACCGCCAGGACGACTCCACCCGCAACTGCTTGTCGTAGATCACCACCCTGTCGCGCGTCATCACGAACCTCGCGGCGATCGAGGCGCTGCCCGTCTTGAAGCTGGCGCTGTGCAGTTCGCTCTCGGTGAGAAGGCCGGTGACTTCCAGCGGCGAGTTGGCGTCCAGTTTCCCGGCGGCGTTCAGTTCGGTCGCCAGCGACAACTTGAGATATCCGGAGAAGGAGCCGCCAAACAGGGGCTTGATCTTGATGGCGCGGGAATTGATCGCCTCGTCCCGTCCGGGCGGCAGGCCGGGCCCCGGTCTGAACACGCCGACTTGGATCGGCCGGATGCCCGAGGCCTGGACCGATCGCAGCGTCTCCATCGTCGCGCTGGGCGGGGCGATCGGCGCCGTGGCGCAGCCGGCCAGGGCCAGAGCGGCGGCGATGGCGCCCAGCAAGGACAGCCGCATCAGGCCAGACCCGCCGGGGCGGCGTCAGGCTCGGCGTCCGACGTGGGCTCGGAAGGCCCGGCCTGCGCCGGAGCCTCCTCATCCGCCGCCGGAGCAGGCTCGTCGCCCGTCGCGGGAGCGGCTTCCGGCGCGGGAGCCGGGAGGGCGGAGTCCTCGGGGGCCGCGGACTCGACAGCCAGGCCTTCGGTCGCGGCGCCGCCCAGGAATCCGGGGTCCTTGGCCAGATCGTTGACTCCGTTGCTGACCACCTGGCGCGTCATGGTCTTCACCGCGTCGTCGAGGTTCTTGGCCTTCACGACGCCCTGCGGCGCCTTGGCCAAACCCACCGTGGTGATGATCGAATGGCGCACCTCCTTGGTCACCTTGGCCTGGCCGGGACCGGGACTGAACTCGAGGGTGCAGATGTAGTAATCGACCACCGTGGTGCCCGCGAGGCCGAAGGTCAGCCCAGTCGCAAAGCCCTTTCCGAAGGCGCCGTCTTCGGGCACATTCTCCAGCGTGATCAACAGGATCGCGCCGCCCTCCGCCGGGCCGGTCGTCACCTCGCTGAAGACGCCCGTCGCCTTGACGTAGTCGGTGACGGCCTTGGACAGGAACGCGGTCGCCTGGGGATTGGGCGCGCCCTTGGTCTTGAACTCGAACAACAGCTGGACCGGCGCGGGGTTGGCCACCACGGCCTTGTCCGCGGCGGCGACGTCGGTCAGGGTCAGCGGAAGATACTGTCCGGCATGGGCCGCCGCCGGCGCCAACAGCCCCATCGCCAGAACCGCCGCCAAAGCGCGGACGAGCGCCATCACCTGCTTGAGCTTGAAAATCATTGCGAAGCCGCCTCCCCAGGACGAGTCCGGTCGACGCCCTCGCGCCCCGCATAGTCTCGCCAGCCCCGGCAAGATGCCCGAGGATCGGGGACGGGCAAGCGGGAACTTCTCGGCCTGGGCAAAAATATGCGGAACGGCGCGGCGCGCGATGGGCCGACAGTCCAGCTGGTGCCCCCGGTCGGACTCGAACCGACACACCTTGCGGTACCGCATTTTGAGTGCGGCGCGTCTACCAATTCCACCACAGGGGCCCGCCGGAGCGGTGTCTGGAAGGGGCCGCAATCTAGCGATGGCGGGGGCGGCGTCAACGCGCTCCATCGCGGCGGGGGATTGAAGCGCCAGGATTTCTCACGCAGCCTCGCAAAGGCGCCGCCGTGCGGCGGAACGAAGGAGGCTGAACATCATGGCCAGGTCCCCCGAACAGATGGCCGAGGAGATGGTCGCCGCCCTGCCCGCCACCACGGGCAAGCCCATCGAGGCCTGGACCGAGGTGGTCAAGGCCAGCGGTCTGGAACGTCACGGCGAGATCGTGCGGATGCTGAAGGCCGATCACGGGATCACCCACGGCTACGCCAATCTGATCGCCCACATGGCCCGCGGCGGACTGGTGCGACCGGCGCAGGGCGAGGATGCGGCGTCCGGCCAGTACGACGGCGCCAAGGCCGGTCTGCGGCCCATCTACGACGCCCTGGTCGCCGCGGCCGAGGGCTTCGGCGACGATGTCGAGCTGGCGCCGAAGAAGGGCTATGTCAGCCTGCGGCGCGGCAAGCAGTTCGCCACCCTCCACCCGTCCACTGCATCCCGCTTTGACCTGGGCCTGGCGCTCAAGGGCGTGGAGCCGGCCGGCCGGCTAGAGGCGGCGGGCAGCTGGAACGGCATGGTCAGCCATCGCGTCCGCCTGGAAAACGTCGATGAGGTCGACGCCGAGGTGCTCGGCTGGCTGAAGGCCGCCTACGACCTGGCCTGAACGGCGCCGCTATCCCCCGGACAGGCGTCCGGCCGCTGTTTCCAGCCGGACCAGCAGACGCTTCATGGTCGCCACCTCGCTGGGCGCCAGTCCGGCCAGCAGGGCCGCCTCATAGGCCTTGGCCAGGGGGGCGATTTCCTTGTGCAGGCTCTGGCCCATGGCGGTCAGGGCCAGCAGGTGGCTGCGACCGTCGGCGGTATTGGCGTCACGGGCCAGCAGGCTGCGGCCGACCAGCTCGCGGGCGGCGCGGCTGACGGTGACCTTGTCCATCGCCGTGCGGCTGACCACCTGCTGCTGGGTCATGCCGCCCTCGGCCAGCACCGCCATCAGCCGCCACTGCGGAATGGTCAGGCCGAAGCGATCCTCATAGGCGCGGGCGATCAGCCGCGAGACGGCGTTGGAGGCCACCGACAGGCGGAACGGCAGATAGTCGTCGAGCATCAGGCCGCCCTGTCGGTCGACCTCCTCCGGCGTCAGGGCCAGGGCCAGATGTGACATGCCGCCGCGCCTCCTGGTCACGCGGGCGCCACCGTCTGTTCGATGGCCCCGAACACCGAATGGCGCCGGCCGTCGCGCATCTCAATCCGAACAGTGTCGCCGGCCTTCAGGAAGGGCGTCTTCGCCTCTCCGGCGAGCAGGGTCTCCACCGTGCGCACCTCGGCGATGCAACTGTAGCCAAGTCCGCCGTCGGCGATCGGTTTTCCTGGACCGCCCTCGGCGTCGCGGTTCGACACCGTGCCCGAGCCGATGATGGTCCCGGCGCCCAGCTTGCGGGTCTTGGCCGCATGGGCGATCAGGGTCCCGAAGTCGAAGGTCATGTCGACGCCGGCGTCGGCCTCGCCGAACGGCGCCCCGTTCAGCTCGACCTCGAGCCGGCCGTGCAGCTTGCCGTCCTTCCAGGCCTCGCCCAGCGCGTCCGGCGTCACCGCCACCGGCGAGAAGGCCGAAGCCGGCTTGGACTGGAAGAAGCCGAAGCCCTTGGCCAGTTCGCCCGGGATCAGGTTGCGCAGCGACACGTCATTGCACAGCATCACCAGGCGAATGCAGCCCAGCGCCTCTTCCCGGCTAACGCCCTGAGGCACGTCGCCGGTGATCACCGCAATCTCGCCCTCCAGGTCGCAGCCCCAGGCCTCGTCGGCCAGTGGAATGGGATCGCGCGGGCCCAGGAAGCCGTCGGAGCCGCCCTGGTACATCAGGGGATCGGTCCAGAAGCTTTCCGGCATCTCGGCGCCGCGCGCCTGCCGCACCAGGGCGACGTGGTTCACATAGGCGCTGCCGTCGGCCCACTGATAGGCGCGCGGCAGCGGGCTGGCGGCGTCATGCTCATGGAAGCGCATCCGCGGCACCCCGCCGACCTCCAGGCTGGCGGACAGGGCTTTCAGGATCGGCTCGCACCGCTCCCAGTCGTCCAGCGCCGCCTGCAGCGTGGGGGCGGCGGCCGAGGCGTCGAAGCACCAGGCCAGGTCGTTGGACACCACGACCAGCTTGCCGTCACGGCCGGACTTGAGGGAGGCGAGCTTCACGGGCGTTTCCTTCTTATGGTTTCTTGATGAGGCGGCTGATCCGCGCCCCCTGGTCGTATCGTGTCTGGCCGCCGAACACCGCGACCTCGCACAGGATGTCACCGCCGGTCTCGGCCGCCCAGATATAGTTGCGCTCCACCTGCACCTCGCGGCCGGCCGGAGAGAGGCCATCGAAGGTGTCGCCCCAGGGGGTGATCTTCGACAGCTCGCGCCAGCTCAGGGTCACCGCGCGGGAGAGCTCGTCCTCGGCGAACGCGAGAAGATCGGGATCGGGATGGCTCAAATTACCACCCCATGCGGCGCGGTGAATTCCGAGACCTCCGCATCACCTGTGTTGATCACCTCCGACGGTTCGAAGATCAGCACCTCGGCCTCCTCGTCGGCGGCGGTTCGATGCTCGACGCCGCGGGGCACAACGATCATCTGGCCCGGGCCAATCTCGACGACGCGGTCGCGGAACTCGACGCGGAAGACGCCCTTCCAGACCAGGAACATCTCCTCGGCGTCCGCGTGCCGATGCCAGGGGAACACCCCCTGCACCTTCACCAGCCGCAGGTCCTGGCCGTTCATCCGCGCGGCCACCTTCGGCCGCCAGTGCTCGGTGATGGCGGCGAACTTCTC
This sequence comes from Caulobacter sp., assembly GCA_016125585.1. GTDB lineage: Bacteria > Pseudomonadota > Alphaproteobacteria > Caulobacterales > Caulobacteraceae > Caulobacter. Next base: position 119,133 of record WGLL01000011.1, on the reverse strand, counting down.
GGCCAGGTCGACCGCCTCGCTCATCCCTGCCCCTTCCAGCTGTCGACATAGTCGGGATTCTCGACCGCCGCCGCTCCCTCGCCGACCTCGAGCGGGTCGCGGGTGTCGATCATCACCGCATACTCATTCGTGGCCGGCTTGGGCTGGCTCAGCATGTTCTTCAGCGCCTTGGGGTGCGGGCCGTGGGTGAAGCCGCTGGGGTGAAAGGTCATCATGCCGCTCTCGATGTGGTCGCGGCTGAAGAAGTCGCCGGCGTGGTAGAACAGCACCTCGTCGTAGTCGTCGTTGTTGTGGAAGAAGGGGATCTTGATCGCCCCCGGATCGGTCTCGAAGGGTCGTGGCGCGAAGGTGCAGACCACGAACCGGTCACTCAGGAAGGTGGTGTGGACGCTGGGCGGCAGGTGATAGCGATGACTGACCACCGGCCGGATGTCCTTGACGTTCAGCCGCGCCGGCGCGAGCTCGCCGTGCCAGCCGACGGCGTCCAGCGGGTTATAGCCATAGGTCGCCGTCGACACCGCGCCGCGCTTCTTGATGCGAACCGGAAACTCGCCGGCCGTCGCCTGATGATTGCGGAAGGCCTCGTCCATCACCGGGGTGTCCAGCACCGCCGGATCGAAGATGGCGTGCGGCCCCAGCAGGCCCTTATCGGGCAGGGTGAAGTGGCTGTTGGTGGCCTGGATGGTCAGCACCGCGGTGGCCTCGGACGGGGCCAGACGCCACATGGTCCCACGCGGCAGATAGAGGTAGTCGCCGGCGACGTAGCCGATCCGTCCGAAGTCGCAGAACAGATCGCCGGCGCCGGCGTGAATGAACAGCAGCTGGTCGCCGTCGGCGTTACGGGCCAGGTCGGTCATCGCCCCGTCCGGCATCCAGAACCGCATCTCGGTGGCGGCGTTGTGCAACACCACCGGCGCGCTCCAGGGCGAGGCGGCCGGCTGGTCCAGGCGGTTGAGATCGAAGGCGCGGGGCCGCAGCGGGCCCTCGAAGCTGGTCCAGCCCGTGGGCGGCTTGGGGTGATAGAGAAACGCCGCGGGGCCGAAGAAGCCCTCCTTCGACATCTCCCGCTCATAGGTCCCTTCCGGCAGATCGGCATGGGCCTGGCGGCTGTGGGCGCCTTGCGCGCCGCGAACGGGGATCCAGTTACGCTTGCTCATGGGCTCTCTACGGCTCGTCCTTGTAGATGCTGATCACCGGGGCCTGCCCCTCGGCGGCGCGAGCGCGGTACATCCCTGGCGTGTTGAAGCTCCAGGCCAGCTGGCCGTCGGCGGTCAGGGCGATGATCCCGCCGTCGCCGCCCAGGGCCGTCAGCTGCTGCTGGATCACCGCGTCGGCGGCCCCCTGCAGGGTCTCGCCCTTGTACTGCACCCGGGCGCAGATGGTCCGGGCCACGGTCAGGCGGATGAAATACTCGCCGGTTCCGGTCGCCGAGACGGCGCAGCTTTTGTTGTCGGCATAGGTTCCGGCCCCGATGATCGGGGAGTCTCCCACCCGTCCCCAGCGCTTGGCGGTGGTCCCGCCGGTCGAGGTGCCGGCGGCGATGTCGCCGTTGCTGTCCAGAGCCACCACCCCGACGGTGCCGAACTTGTGGTCGTCGATCAGCGGCCCGGCCGAGATGTTGCTTCCGGGCGACGGCGCGTTGATCGGCCGGGTCGGGATCGGCAGCTTGCGGGCGTTGAGCTCCTTCTCCAGCCCGCTCCAGCGGCGCTCGGTGAAGAAGAAGGCCGGATCGACCTGTTCCAGGCCGCTGGTCAGGGCGAAGGCGTCGGCCCCCGCCCCGGTCAGCATCACATGCGGCGACTTTTCCATCACCGCCCGGGCCAGGCTGATCGGGTGGCGCGTGCGGGTCGCCCCGGCCACCGCGCCGGCCTTCAGGGTCGCCCCGTTCATGATCGAGGAGTCCAGCTCGTTGCGGCCCTCGGCGGTGAACACCGCCCCGCGGCCGGCGTTGAACAGGGGGTTGTCCTCCATCAGCTTGATGGTCGCCTCGACCGCGTCCAGGGCGCTGCCGCCGGTCTCCAGCACCCGCTGCCCCTCGGCCAGGGCGGCGGCCATGGCCTCGCGATAGGCGGCCTCGGTGGCGGCGTCCATGCTGTCGCGCTCGATCACGCCGGCCCCGCCGTGGATCACGATGGCCCAGCGCGGTTTCACCGTCTTTGCGGACTCGGCGGCGGCCGGGCCGGCGAGACCCAGAACCATGGCGATCAACAGCAGGACAGGCTTCAAGGTCAGCTCCCGAGGCTCCGCCTTCCGACACGGGAGGCGGTGTCGCCGATGGCGACGGATGAGGGTCGCGCCACCTTCTGCCTCAAGGGCCGAAGGGACAAGAACCCTGGCCTCAGCCCTCGACCACCCCGCGCCGGATCTGGTCGAGTTCGATGCTTTCGAACAGGGCCTTGAAGTTGCCCTCGCCGAAGCTCTCGTTGCCCTTGCGCTGGATGATCTCGAAGAAGATCGGGCCGATCAGGTTTTCGGTGAAGATCTGCAACAGAAGCCCCTGCCCCTCGGTCGGGGCGCCGTCCACCAGGATGTCGTCGGCCTGCAGCCGCTGCAGATTCTCGCCGTGGCCCGGCACCCGGGCGTCGAGCAGCTCGTAATAGCTGTCGGGGGTCTGCTGGAACTTCACGCCCCGGGCGCGCAGGGTCTCGACGGTCTCGTAGATGTCGTCGGTGCCGAAGGCCAGGTGCTGGATGCCCTCGCCCTTGTAGTCGCGCAGGAACTCCTCGATCTGGCTCTTGTCGTCCTGGCTCTCGTTCAGCGGGATGCGGATCTTGCCGTCCGGGCTGGTCATCGCCTTGGAGAACAGGCCGGTGACCTTGCCCTCGATGTCGAAGTAGCGGATTTCGCGGAAGTTGAAGACCCGCTCGTAGAAGTCGGCCCACTTGCTCATGTTGCCGCGGAACACATTGTGGGTCAGGTGGTCCAGATAGGTCAGGCCGACGCTGCTCTTGGCCGCCTTTTCCGCCGCGCCTTCGATCGGCACGAAGTCGACGTCATAGATCTGCTGCGCGCCATAGCGGTCGACCAGATACAGGTTGCTGCCGCCGATGCCCTCGATGGCGGGGATGTTCAGCTCCATCGGCCCGACCAGGCCCTGCACCGGCTTGGCGCCGCGTTCCACCGCCAGCTTGAAGGCCTTGGCCGCGTCCCGCACCCGGAAGGCCATGGCGTTGGCCGAGGGGCCGTGGGCGCCGCGGAACTCGGCGGGCTGGCCGACCGGCTCCATGTTGAGGATGAAGTTGATGTCGCCCTGGCGGAAGTGCAGCACATTCTTCGACCGATGCTTGCCGACCGCGACAAAGCCCATCAGCTCCCACAGGGTCTTCAGCGACTCGGGGTCGGGCGAGGTGAACTCGACAAATTCGAAGCCGTCGGTGCCGAGCGGGTTGTCGAACAGGTCGCCGGCGGCCTGGGGGGTCGGGGTCGGAGCGTTCATGGCGGGGCCTTCCGCAATTTGGGGAAACGGGTTGGCGCGAATAGTATCATATGAAACTACTGGCGCAACATCGCCGCCGTCCGCCGCGGCGACAAATGCCGCTTCCCCTTTGGCCTCCATGCCTCTAGCAGAGGGGCATGCTCCGCAAACTTTATGACTGGGTCATGGGCCTCGCCGGCTCGCGTCACGCGCCCACCGCCCTGTTCGCGATCTCCTTCGCGGAGAGCTCCTTCTTCCCGATCCCGCCGGACGTGATGCTGGCCCCGATGGTGCTCAAGCGTCCGGACCGCGCCTGGTTCTATGCGGGCCTCTGCACCCTGGCCTCGGTGCTGGGCGGGGTGCTGGGCTATGCGATCGGCTACTTCCTGCAGGACTTCGGACAGTGGCTGATGGCCGTGACCGGTCACGCCGGCGGCCTGGAGCAGTTCAAGTGCTGGTATGACCGCTATGGCGTCTGGGTGATCCTGGCCAAGGGGGTGACGCCGATCCCCTACAAGCTGGTGACCATCGCCTCGGGATTGGCGCAATTCAGCTTTGTCATGTTCATCGTCGCCTCGGTCGTCACCCGCGCGGCGCGGTTCTTCCTCGTCGCCGGGGTGATCAAGATCTTCGGCCCGGCCATGCTGCCGGTTATCGAGCGGCGCCTGGCCCTGATCGCCGGCGTCGCCATCGCCCTTCTGGTGGCCGGACTGGTCGCCAGCCACTATCTTGGAGGCGGGTCCGCCGCCGCCTGCTGAGGAACGCTGAATGCCTGCTCTCAAGCGCCTGATCGCCCTGGTCCTGCGCCACTGGCCGGAGACGGCGCTGCTGTCGGCGGCCCTGATGCTGGGCATCGCCCACGCCTTCGAGACCTTCGGCCATCTGATGCCCTGCACCCTCTGCCTCAAGCAGCGCGAGGTCTATTGGGTCGCCATGGCCGTGGCGGCGATCGCCATCGTCATCCGCCGCACCCCGCTGGGCCTTCGCGCCGCGCCCTGGCTGGACGCCCTGCTGGGGCTGATCTTCCTCTATGGCGCCGGCCTCGCCGCCTATCACGCCGGGGTCGAGTGGAAATGGTGGCCCGGCCCCACCACCTGCGCCTCCGGCGGCGGCGGGACCGGGACCAGCGCCGATCAGATGCGGGCCCTGCTGAACGGGACCAACGCCGCCGGCCCCGCCTGCGACAAGGCCGCCTGGGTGTTCCTGGGGCTGTCCATGGCCGGCTGGAATGTGCTGGTCTCGCTGAAACTCGTTGTCTGGAGCCTGATCGCGGCGATCAACGCGCCGCGCGCCGAATGGATCGCCGCATGACCGCCAAGCCTGTCCCGCCCCGTCCGGGCCTCGGCGCCTCCGCCGCCCGACTGGCCGAGCTTCTGCGCGTTGACCAGGCCGGCGAGCTGGCCGCGGTGCACATCTATCGCGGCCAGCGCGCCGTGATCGACCGGGCCCCCGGCCGCGAGCACCTCGCCGCCCAGCTGACCGAGATGGAGGCCCATGAGGCGGTGCACCTGGCCCGCTTCGACGAGATCCTCAATGAGCGCGGCGTGCGCCCGACCCTGATGTCGCCGCTGTGGCGCGCCGCCGGCTTCGCCCTGGGCGCCGGCACCGCCCTGCTGGGCGAGAAGGCCGCCCATGCCTGCACCGAGGCCGTCGAGACGGTGATCGAACAGCACTACGCCGGGCAGATCGCCGAGCTGCAGGACCGCGAGCCAGAGCTTGCCGCCGAACTGACGCAGTTCCGCGACGATGAGCTGGCCCACCGCGACCTGGCCGTCGAGGAGGGCGCGCGGCAGGCCCCGGGCTATCCGCTGCTGGCGGCGGTCATCCGCGCCGGCTGCCGGGCGGCGATCAAGATCAGCGAGAAGGTCTGAGCCTAGCCCGCGACCGGCGCGGGATCGGCGCTAGTGACCGACCAGATGGGTCCAGATGCGGCGCAGGGCGTAGAGTTGCGCCTCGGTCGTTTCCTTCAGGTCGTGCCGGTCCAGCAGTTCCAGGCCGAGCCGGTTGCCGTTGCGCCAGATCACCCGGGCGTCCCAGACGATGCCCTCGGTCACCTGCAGCAGATGCATTTCGGCCGGGGCCAGATGCGGCGAGGTCGTCTCCACCAGGGCCCCGTCGGCGCTGATATTTCGGATCACGCAGTCGAAGGTCAGGCTGGCGTCGCCGGTCGCCAGCTTGCCGGCCAGCAGGGCGCGCTGCCGCTTGGTGCGGCGACGATCTTCGGCGATGGCGGCGGGTGCTGAGCTCATGCCGCCAATCTAGCCCTGATCCCGTTTCCAAGCCGTTGACGCCGGGTCAAACGGAGGGGGCTGAACTTGCCGGCGAAGCGGCCTAGACTGCGTCGCCTGACAGGATCGCTACCATGTTCGGCTTCAACAAACCCGGCAAGATCGCCTTCGACCGCGAGGTGCGGCGCGAGATCGCCTATATGCGCGACCTCTACGGCGATCAGGCCCTGGCCATGTCGCGCGAACGGGTCGCCCGGCCCCGCCTTGGCCGCGCCCGGCGGTTGATCATCGAGGAGGCCATTCGCCGCCTCGCCGCCGAAAAGCCCGCCCCGACCGCCTGATCGCGACGGATTGCGACGCCGCCGCCGTTTGGCCTTCGGGACCATTGCAGACCTGCAATCCGCAGCACAGCTTTTGGCTGTATGGGACCGAAGCGTTTGAGTTTGTGCGAGTCGGTTGCAATGGCGAGTTTCGGAACGGCCCTGGCGGAAACGCCGGAATTCTATCCGCAAAAGCTCGATCCGGTGAACGAGGCCGCCTTCATGCTGCGGCTGTCGCCCGGCCAGTATGCGGCGGCCAGCTTTCTGGATGATCGCGTCATCACCCCGGGCATGACCGGCGTCTGGTCAAGCTTCGAGGAACTGTCCGCCGACGCCGCCAACATCAACGAGCGCTGCGACTTCATCTTCCACGTCGGCCACGTCGGCTCCACGCTGCTGTCGCGTCTGCTTGGCGCCTTCGACGGCCTGCACTGCCTGCGCGAGCCCGCGCCCCTGCCGGTTCTGGCCGAGATCAGGGCCGGCCTGTCGCGGCCCGAGAGCCTGTGGTCCCCCGCACGCTATGAGGCCTGGCTCAGCCTTTGCCTGGGGCTGTGGTCGCGCACCTTCCATTCCGGACAGACCAGCCTGGTCAAGGCCACCAGCTGGGCCGGCGATCTCGCCCCCAGCCTGATGGCCCGCCCCAGCCGGCCCCGCGCCATCGCCATGACCGTGGCCCCCGCCGCCTATCTCGCCGCCATTCTCGGCAGCGCCGGCGGCCGCGCCGACATCCGCGCCGCCGCCTCGCCCGCCCTGGCCCGGCTGCACGCCCGTCTCGGCGAGGCGCCCTGGCGCCTGCACCGTCTGTCGACCGGCGAGCGCACCGCCATGGTCTGGCTGTCGGAGATGCTCAATCTGGATGAAGCCGGGCGCGTCGCGCCCGACCGGCTGCTGTGGGTCGACTTCGACGTCTTTCTCGCCGCCCCGGCGGAGGGTCTGACCCTGGCCCTGGACCATCTTGGCCAGTCCGCGGCCCCGGACGCGATCGAGGCCGTCGTCGCCGGTCCCCTGATGAGCCGCTATTCGAAACGCCCGCAGCAGGCCTTCGACTCCGCCGCGCGCCAGACCCTGCTGGCCTCCTCGCGCCTGACCAACGCCCGCGAAATCGCCAGGGGACAGGCCTGGCTCGACGACGCCGCCCGCCGCTTCCCGGCCGTCAAAGCGCTGCTCGCCCGTCATCATGGCGCCGTCTGCTAGGCGACGTCAGGCTTCCAGCTCGATGTCCCAATACAGGTAGTCGAGCCAGCTCTCATGCAGGTGACCGGGCGGAAACCGCCGGCCGCGTTCCTGCAATTCATGCATGCTGGGCCGCCTGGGCGCGCGATGGGGATGCATGTTGGCCTCCCTCGGCGTGCGGCCGCCCTTGGTCAGATTGCAGGGCGCGCAGGCGGTGACGATGTTTTCCCAGGTCGTCCGCCCGCCCCGCGAGCGGGGCAGCACATGGTCGAAGGTCAGATCGTCCAGCCGGCCGCAGTACTGGCAGGCGAAGGAGTCGCGCAGGAACAGGTTGAAGCGGGTGAAGGCCGGCGGCCGGTCCTGGGAGACATACTGCTTCAGCGACACCACGCTGGGCAGCTTCATCTCGAAGGAGGGACTGCGGATGACCTCATCATAGGTCGAGATCACATCGACCCGGTCAAGGAACACAGCCTTGATCACATCCTGCCAGGGCCAGATCGACAGGGGATAATAGCTGAGCGGCCGGTAGTCGGCGTTCAGCACGAGGGCGGGCCAGCCGGACGGCGCATGAGGCGTTATCTGCATGCGCGGGGCTCCCGCGATGTGGAGATTGCAATCGGACTGAAGACCCGCCTGCCTTTCCGCCTGTTTCGGGAATCGCCAGCATTCCCGAGGGCCCGTTGAAAATGGCGCCAAAAGGCGACAGCTCCAAGACGCTCATTGGCCACAGTCGGGGCGCAGGCAAAAGAAAAGGGACGCTTTCGCGTCCCCTGAAGTCTTTCGCCGACGCCGATGACGGCGGCGGTCTGGATCGAGAAGGCAGCTCAGGCTTCGGGCGACCCGCTTCGGATCGCCCCAGGCCTTGATGGACGCTTCAGACGCCGAGGAAAGCCGTCGCGCCGGCCAGAGCCAGACCAAGGCCCAGGAAGTAGACGGAAACAGAACGGTCGAAGAAGCGTTCGAAGGCGGAGAGTTTCGAGGTGGTCATGACACACAATCTTTCAAGTTTGGGCCCCTGTTATCGGGAGCCCCCCATTGTTGATCCCCGCTCTGCCCGGGGAGGGGCGAACGGGGTCTGTCCGATCTGGACGGTGTTTAGATAACATCGATCTAAGCGGTGTCAAGATGATCTTTACGTCGTTCGGATGAAAGTTTATACAGGTTCGTAATGAGCACAGCAGCAGTTGCCGACACCCGCCCCTACCACCACGGTGATCTCCGCCGTGCGCTGGTCGACGCCGCCGCCCGCATTCTCGAGCGCGAGGGGCCCAGCGCCCTGTCGCTGCGCGCCGTGGCCCGCGAAGCGGGGGTCAGCCCGGCCGCGCCCTATCACCATTTCAAGGACAAGAACGAACTGCTGGAAGCGGTGGCCCACGTCGGCTGGGAAGCCCTCGGCGAGGCCATGCTCGAGGTTCGTCAGAACGGAACCGACGTCCAGACCCTGATGACCGAACTGGGCGTCGCCTATGTCTGCTTCTCGCAGCGCCATCCGGCCCTCTACCGGGTGATGTATGATCGCTCGCGGGACAAGGACTCCCTGCCCGAGGGCATGCAGGACAAGGAAGACAGCGCCTACTGCCTGGTCCGCGAGACGTTCAGGAAGGTCGCCGGTCCCGAGGTCGCCGATGTCGATATCGAGCTGGCCACCATCGCCGCCTGGTGCGCCGCCCACGGCCTGGCCGAGATGAGCGGATTTGCCCAGTTCAACCCGTTGCGCGAGGCGCTTGGCGGCGACGAGGCTTTCCTGCGCGGCGTGCTCAGCCACCTGGGCAGCTTCGGTTACCGGGGCCATGAACCGGTAAAGTAGGCCGTCGCCGACCGCGATCGTTCCAAAAAATTACACTGTTCTCACCGGCTCCAGGCGTTAGGCTTGCGTCCGGCGCGGGGGCCTTGTCCGTCCGGGTCCTTGCGAGCGCGATCCCGCCTCGCCGTGCAGGGGCCCGGCGACCTTCTCCGCGGGAGAGGCTGTCGCGCGAGGGGCGGAACGACCCGGACGCCGACCCGTTAGACTGACCTGTCGAACGGAAGTGAGCCCCCTCCCATGCAAGTCTCTGAAGTGATGACCCGCAATCCCCAGGTCGCCAAGCCGACCGATTCCGTCGCTGATGTCGCGCGGCGCATGACCGAGATCGAAAGCGGGGTCATTCCGGTCGTCGAGGACGGCGAGATCCGCGGTCTGATCACGGACCGCGATATCGCCCTCCGGGTGGTGGGCGAGAAGCGAAGCTTCGACACCCCGGTCGGCGAGGTGATGAGCACCGACATCCAGACCTGCAGCGAGGACGCCTCCATCGCCGATGTCATCTTCCAGATGACCGACAAGGAGGTGCGGCGCATCCTGATCGTCGACGAGAAGAAGCATCTCACCGGCATCGTCTCCCTCGGCGACCTCGCTCAGGAGGCCTCGGCCCGCAAGGCCGGCGCGATCCTCGAGGACATCTCCGAGGCGCCCGCCAACAACTGATCGGCCCCATGACCAGCCAAGTCTGATGCGGGCGGCGCGTCGCCGGTCTATGACAGGCCGGTGAGCGCCGCCTTCGTCACCCGCTTTGCCCCCTCCCCGACCGGCTATCTGCACCGGGGCCACGCCTTTTCGGCCCTGACTGCCTTCGAGGCGGCCAGGGACGCTGGAGGGCGCTTTCTGCTGCGCATCGAGGACATCGACGTCACCCGCTGCCGGCCGCAATTCGAGGCGGCCATCTTTCAGGACCTGGCCTGGCTGGGCCTGACCTGGGAGCAGCCGGTGCTGCGCCAGTCCGACCATCTGGCCGACTATGAGGCGGCGCTGTCGCGGCTTCGCGCCGACGGCCTCGCCTATCGCTGCTTCCGCACCCGCCGGGAACTGAGCCAGGCGGCCCAGAGCGCGCCCCACGGCCCTGAAACCGCGCCGGCCGGCGGCCCCCTGCCGGCCGAGGAGGAAGCCCTCCTGCTGCAACAGGGCAAGCCCTTCGCCTGGCGGCTGTCACTGGCGGCGGCGCGGGACAGGCTTGGCGGATTCGACCATCTGACCTTCACCGAGACCGGCGCCGGTCCCGATGGCGAAACCGGCGAGATCGCCGTCGATCCCTGGCCCGGCGGCGACATCGTGCTGGCGCGCAAGGATGTCGGGGTCGCCTATCACCTCGCCGTGGTCGTCGATGACGCCCGCCAGCAGATCAGTCATGTGGTGCGCGGCGAGGACCTGTTCACCGCCTCCCATGTCCAGCGACTGCTGCAGGCCCTGCTGGATCTGCCGACGCCGGTCTATCGCCATCATCCCCTGCTGGTCGGACCGGACGGCAAGCGCTACGCAAAGCGCGACAGGGCCCAGACCCTCAGGGAGATTCGCCAGAGCGGCGTCACCGCGTCCGATCTGCGCCGGGAGCTAGGATTTTCAGCATGAGCTCGCCCGGCGCCGGACGCTTTCCCTGGCCCCTGATCGCGCTTCTGGCCGGCGCCTGCACCATCGGCTTCGTGCCGATCTTCGTGCGGCTGACCGAAGCCGGACCGGCCGCCGGCGGCTTCTGGCGCCTGGCCCTGGCCCTGCCCCTGCTCGCCCCCTTCGTCTTCCGGAGAACCGCGGCCCCCGCGCCCGCCAACCCGGCGAAACCCAGCCTCGCCATGCTTCTGGCCGGGGTGTTCTTCGCCGCCGACCTGGCCTTCTGGCACTACGGCATCGGCATGACCTCGGTGGCCAACGCCACGGTGCTGGCCAACCTGACCCCCATCGTCGTGGTGGTCATCGGCTTCGTCTTCTTCCGCGAGCGGGTCGGCCCGATCTTCCTGGCCGGCATGACCCTCGGCCTGCTGGGCGCCTGGACCATGGCCGAGGGCCGCGGCGCCGCGGCGCCGGGCTCCAACCCGCCCCTGGGCGACATCCTCTCGGCCGCCACCGCCCTCTGGTACGCCGCCTATTTCCTCTGCGTGCGTCAGGCCCGGGTCCGCTTCGGAACCATGGCGGTGATGTTCTGGTCCAGCCTGGTCGGGGCGATCTGTCTGGCCGGGGTCATGTTGGCCCTGGGCGAGCAGGTCATTCCGTCCGGTCCCGGCGGCTGGGCCGCCTGTCTGGGCCTGGCCCTGGCCCATGTCACCGGCCAGGGAGCCATCGCCTGGGCCCTCGGCCGGCTGCCGACGGCCACCGCCTCGGTCGTGGTGCTGGTCCAGCCCGCCGTCGCCGCCCTGCTCGGCTGGATGATCTTCAGCGAGGCGATGACGCCCTTGCAGGGGCTGGGCGCCCTCGCCGCCCTGGCCGGGGTCGCCCTGGCGCAATGGGCCGCCTCCCGCGACCAGCGCCGGGCCGATCAGGCCGCCGCCCTGTCCCAGTAGCTGTAGGCAAAGGCCCGGGAAAAGCCGAACCCCTCATACAGGGCGATGGCCGGGGCGTTGGGCGCCTCGACCTGCAGATAGGCCCGCCGCGCCCCGTCCCGCCAGCCGCCGGCCAGCAGCGCCGCGACGATGTCCCGCGCCAGCCCCCGGCGGCGATAGCTTGCCAGCGTCCGCATGCCGAAGATCCCGACCCAGTCGCCCTCCACCGCCGAGCCGCCGATGGCCGCCGGGGCGCCGTCGACGTCGATCCGCGCAAAAAGCCTCGGGGGCGAGACCCGGCGAAACGCCCCGATCCGTTCGGCCGCGTCCAGGGGGTCGGCCTGGCTGCCCAGAAACACCGCCTCGAAAGCCGCATCGGCGTCGTCGGACAAGGTCACCCGGACCGGCGCCGTCGCCTCCCCGATCATCGCCGTCATCATCAGGATCGGCGTCCGCGGCCGGTAGCCCCGCGCCGTCAGCGCCGCCTCCAGGTCCGGACAGGGACCGGCCGGCTTGAACACCGGCCGCAGGCCCCGCGCGCCGTACCAGGCCTCGACCGCCTCGATCGCCGCCGCCATCCCGCCTGGCGCCGGCCCCAGCGGCCAGCAGGCATTCAGCCGTCCTGAAAACCCCGACGCCGCGTTGAGAATCCAGCCGCCCAGGCTCGCCCGCTCCGCCGCCGGCCAGGCGCGGTCGGCGATCCGTTCAAGCCTCTCGATCTCGGTGGCAGTCATGGGGTGGCTCACAGCATGCGGACTTCGACACGTGATCCTCTCGGCTCGCTATGCAGCATGACGGGACGGAGAACGCTCAACAATCATCATCATGCTGAGCAGCGGCCGCCGGCCGCGTGTTAAAGCACGCAAACCGGCATGAGCGAGCGCCCTACTTCTCGTCCAGCAGGGTCTTGATCAGATCCATCGCCTCGGGGCTGGCCCAGTCAGCGCCGCCGGCCAGTCGCGCCCGCTCCACGCCCTTCTTGTCGTAGATCACCGTCGTCGGCATGCCCTGGGCCTGCGGCTGCAGCAGGAAGGGCAGCGCGCCGGACGCATCGCGGTAGAATTTCAGGGGCCAGTTGGCGGCGATGAAGGCGCGGGCCTCGGCGTCCTTGTCGTCGCGGTCGATGCTGATCGGCAGCACCGCCACCGGCTGGCCGTCATAGGTCGCCGCCAGCCGCGACAGGGTCGGCATCTCGACCTTGCAGGGCGCGCACCAGGTCGCCCAGAAGTTGGCCACCACCACCTTGCCCTTGAAGTCGGCCAGGGTCAGGGCCTTGCCGTCGGCATCCGTGAACGGGGCGGTCGGCGCCGGCCGGGAGTCGGTGACCACCTCCAGCTTGGCCAGGCCGCCTTTTTTCAGCGAATTGAGGTCGGCGGGCCCTGCCGGTTTGATGACCGCGCTGAGGATGACATATAGAACCGCCAGCGCGCCCGCCAGGATCGCCACCGCAATCGCCCACCGCAACAGATCGGGCCGCCGACCGGCCTTGGAAACTTCGTTCATATGACAGACGACTCCTCGAAATCCGGCCAGGCCGCTGACCAGTCAGGCGGACAGGCCATGTGGGGCGGGCGTTTCAGCGCCAAGCCGGCGGACCTGATGCAGGCCATCAACGTCTCCATCGGCTTCGACCGCCGCCTGGCCTCCCAGGATCTGGCCGGTTCGAAGGCCCATGCCGCCATGCTGGCCGCCGTGGGGGCGATATCTAGCGAGGATGAGGCGCAAATCCAGCACGGACTTTCCCTTATCGAGGCGGAAATGGCCGCCGGGACCTTCCCCTTCCGCGACGAGTTCGAGGACATCCACATGAATGTGGAGGCCCGGCTCAACGAACTGATCGGCGAGCCGTCCGGCCGGCTGCACACCGCCCGCTCGCGCAACGACCAGGTGGCGCTGGATTTCCGCCTCTGGGTCCGCGAGGCCTGCGACCGCACCCAGCAGCAGCTGAAAGCCCTGCAGCGGGCCCTGCTGGCCAAGGCCGAGGCCCACGCCGACGCCCTGATGCCCGGCTTCACCCATTTGCAGCCGGCCCAGCCGGTGACCTTCGGCCACCATCTGATGGCCTATGTCGAGATGTTCGGCCGCGACGCCGCCCGTTTCGCCGACGCCCGCGCGCGGATGAACGAGTGCCCCCTCGGCGCCGCCGCCCTGGCCGGATCTCCCTTCCCCATCGATCGCGAGCGCACCGCCGCGGCGCTCGGGTTTGACCGGCCGACCGCCAACAGCCTCGACAGCGTCTCCTCCCGCGACTTCGCCCTGGAGGCCCTGTCGGCGGCGACCATCTGCTCGACCCACCTGTCGCGGCTGGCCGAGGAGATCGTCATCTGGATGACGCCGCAGTTCGGCTTCATCAAGCTGACCGACGCCTTCACCACCGGCAGTTCGATCATGCCGCAGAAGAAGAACCCCGACGCCGCCGAACTGGTCCGCGCCAAGGTCGGCCGCATCCTCGGCGCCCTGACCAGCCTGACCGTGGTCATGAAGGGCCTGCCGCTGGCCTATTCCAAGGATATGCAGGAGGACAAGGTCCCGGCCTTCGAGGCCTTCGACAGCCTGGAGCTGGCCCTGCTGGCCATGGCCGGCATGGTCGCCGACCTGGAGCCCAACCGCGAGAAGATGGCCGCCGCCGCAGGCGCAGGCTTCTCCACCGCCACCGACTTCGCCGACTGGCTGGTCCGCGAGCTCGACCTGCCCTTCCGCCTGGCCCACCACCTGACCGGCGCCGCGGTGAAACTGGCCGAGAGCCAGGGCGTCGATCTGGCCGAATTGACCTTGCCGCAGTTGAAGGCGCTGGACCCGCGCATCACCGATGGCGTCTATAGCGTTCTGACCCCCGCCGCATCCGCCGCCAGCCGGCGCAGCTACGGGGGGACGGCCCCGGATCAGGTGCGCGCCCAGATCGCGCGCTGGAAAGAGAGACTGTGATGACCCTTCGCGCCCCCGTCCTGATCGCCCTGCTGCTGGCCGCCACGGCCGTCACCGCCTGCGGCAAGGTCGGCGATCTCGAACGCCCCGCCCCGCTCTGGGGTCCCGACGAGCGGGCCAAGGCCGAGGCCGAGAAACGCGCCGCCTCGGAAGTCGCCAACAAGCCTTCGAAGCCCGGTTCCCTGCAGGAAGTCCGCGACCCGGCTTCCAGCAGCGCGACGATCCGCCAGCAGCCGATCGCCGGGACCAACGATCCCTTCGGCAAGCCGCCTCAGTGAACCACTTCGAGGTCCGCTCCGGCGAACTCCACTGCGAGGACGTGCCCCTGACCCGCATCGCCGATGCAGTCGGCACCCCGGTCTATGTCTACAGCCAGGCCACGCTGGAGCGGCATTTCAACGTCTTCCGCGAGGCGCTGCACGCTCACGCCGCCCTCGGCGAGCCGCTGATCGCCTATGCGGTCAAGGCCAACAGCAACGTCTCGGTCCTGCGCGTCCTGGCCGCCCTGGGCGCCGGCGCCGACACCGTCTCAGAAGGCGAGATCCGCCGCGCCCTGGCCGCCGGCATCCCGGCCGACCGCATTGTCTTCTCCGGGGTCGGCAAACGCCGCGCGGAGATCGAATTCGCCCTGACCGCCGGGGTCTGCGAGATCAATGTCGAGTCCGAGCCCGAGCTGGAGCTGATCGCCGCCATCGCCGAACAGCTGACCCTCCAGGCCCCCGTCGTCTTCCGGGTCAATCCCGATGTCGAGGCCGGCGGTCATGCCAAGATCGCCACCGGCAAGGCCGAGAACAAGTTCGGCGTCTCCTTCAGCGAGGCCCGCCGCCTCTACGCCGCCGCCGCCGCCCATCCCCATCTGAGCCCCCTGGGGGTCGCCTGCCATATCGGCAGCCAGATCACCGATCTGGCCCCCTTCGAGGCCGCCTTCCGCAAGATGCGCGGCCTGGTCGAGGACCTCCGCGCCGACGGTCTTGCCGTCGAACGCCTCGATCTCGGCGGCGGCCTCGGGGTCCCCTACTTCAATGCCCCCGAACCGCCGACCCCGGCCGACTACGCCGCCATGGTCGCCCGGGTCGTAGAGGGGCTGGACGTGCGGCTGGCCTTCGAGCCCGGCCGGATGATCGCCGCCAACGCCGGAGCCCTGATCGCCCGGGTCATCCACCGCCACGAACGCCCCGAGGGCCGCAAGTTCCTGGTGCTGGACGCGGCCATGAACGACCTCATCCGCCCGGCCATGTACGAGTCCTTCCACGACATCCGCCCGGTCCTGGCCACCAACGCCCCGCCCGAGCCGATGGACGTCGTCGGCCCGGTCTGCGAGACCGGCGACACCTTCGCCCAGGGCCGCTCGCTCCCCGCCCTCGACAGCGGCGCCCTGGTGGCCTTCATGAGCGCCGGCGCCTACGGCGCGGCCATGGCATCCGAGTACAACAGCCGCCCCCTGGTCCCCGAGGTGCTGGTCAGCGGCGACAAGTTCGCCGTCATCCGCCGCCGCCCGACCTATGAGGAAATGCTGGCCGACGAGACGCCGGCGGGGTGGCTCTAGACGCAGGGCGCCAGGGTGGAGGGCGGTTGCGGCCCCTCGATCCGGCAGAGTTGGTCGAGATAGGCGACGAGCACGGCGTTCGGCGTGTGACAGGCGTTTTCCGGTTTGCCGTAGTGAACGTCGATTTCCCGCCGCACCGTATCCGCCCTCCCGACAAGGGTCTCGCGGTCGTCGCAATCGAGAAATTCCTTGGCATCCCGGCGCACCCTGTCATCCGGTGAAGCTGCAAACTCAGCCATCCAGGTCTGTCGGTCCTGGATCAGCGAGACGACCAGCGTCCGTTGCGCGTCGGCGGACATGGCCCGCCAGCGATCAGCCTCGATCCCGTCCCGGGCCATGGCGGTCATCGACAGCGCCATGGTTGCACCCAGGCCGGCAAGCACAACGCGCCACCCCATGTTCAAATCTCCCGTTCAACCCGAAGCGTGCCATCAATCCCGGGCCCGAACCGGCGGTTCACCAAACCGGTTTGCACCCTTGTCTCCCCTGCCCGCCAGGGTCGCCAGCAGAACCATCAGGCTGCCGATATAGAGGCCGACGACGATGAAGGCCGCGGCGAACCAGGGGCCCTCCGGCATGCTCCCCGCCGGTATCGCCGCCCGCGCCCACGGCGCAATCGCGAAGGACAGAACCAGAAAGACGGCAGCGGGCGCCGCCCAGAGGCCGGAGTGGTTGCGGTCATGCAGTCGGCGGGTCACCGACGCCGCGACCAGACTCCCGCATAGGAGTCCGACGACGGCCGCCAGGGCAATATCCCCGGCCATGCTCCGCGCCGCCCACAGGACCGCGTCGCGCCCCTCCGGAGCGGCCGTGCGGGCCGGAAGGAGCCCCAGCATCGGCGTCGACATTGCCACGAGCCAAAGGCCGATCACCACCCCGCCATAGGGCCAGAACATCAGCCGGTTGTCCCGCCCGGAAAAGCGGTTCAGGCCTCCAAGGCCGTTCCGGAACGACTTCACCGCCAGACCAACAATCATCACGGCACAACCCTGACCTGACTCGCCCAACACTCTATACCGTCGCCGGATATCGACCAGACTCCCCTCCCTCCGCCGTCATCCCGGACGCCCGCAGGACGATCCGGGACCTCGCAGGGACGGCGAACTGACGAACCGGGCGCTCACAACGGCAAAAGCCTCTGGACCCCAGCGATCCGCTACACTGCGGCCGGTGACCGTGGCCCTGGCTTGATCGTTGCGGCGCTCTCAACCCGGCGAGATGACGACCGTCTTGGTCTTTGGCGGCAGGTGTTCGTCTTCGCCCGGCTCACCCTGCAGTGAGAGCTTCATGTGATACCGCAGACCACCGGAGGCCGGCCGCTCGATCCGGACCGTGTCGTACTCCCAACCGGTTCCCACGGGCGATGGAAAATACACCAGCTCCCGCTTTCGCAGCGTCAACTTCGGTTTGACTTGATAGGCCACCATCCAGTGCTTGGTGAAGCTGGTCCCGCGATCAACGCCGACGGTCAGGATCGCGTAGTGAGCGCCCAGGCGATCTTTCTGCACCGAGAGCTCCGCGCGGCCATAGGACGAGCAATAGACCTTTCGATCCACTTCCCGCCCCTTGCGGCGAACGACCAGCGCCAGTTCGTCCTCTGGGGTCATGCATTTGGAGGTCGTGTCGTCCAGCGGCCGGCCTGTGTAGACAATCCTCACATCGACATCCTTGCCGGCCGGATAGGGGCCGTCCCGGACCGCGTCCTTGTCGAAAGCCTTGCTGATGTCTCTGGCCTGAGGCGCCGGAATCGCCGCCACGGGCCGAGCGGGCGGCGCCGGCGGTTTCCGCTTGGCTGAGTCCGGGAGGTCGGGCAACGGTCCGAGCGAAAGCGGCTCGCGTTTCGGTTTGCCGCACCCCGCCAGAGCCAGCACCGTCAGCCCGAGCAGTCCCGCCGTCCGCAACATGTCGTCCTCCCTCTATCCGGGAGGATTTCACATCCTTTCACTCCCACCAAGGATACTGCGGCGGCATGTCGGAGGAAACCTTCCCCGGAAAGGCCGGCTTCCGCTTCTCGAGAAACGCCGCCACCCCCTCCTTCACGTCCGGGCTCGCCCCCATCGCCATGTTGGCCGGCCCGTCGATGCTGAGAACCTTGAACAGGTCCGGCTCGCCCGCCGACCGCCACAGGAGCTGGCGGACCATGGCGATCGACACCGGCGAGGTCTCCTCGGCGATCTCCCGGGCCATCTCCCGCGCCCTCGGCAGCAGGTCTTCCGGCGCCACCACCTCGCTGACCAGCCCGCCGCGCAGCGCCTCCGCCGCGTCGAAGACATCGGCCCGGTAACACCACCTCAGCGCCTGCGGCAGGCCCACCAGCCGGGGCAGGAACCAGGCCGAGCCCGCCTCCGGCGCCAGCCCACGCCTGGCGAAGACGAAGCCGAACTTGCCCTTGTCGGAGGTGATGCGGATGTCCATCGGCAGGGTCATGGTCGCCCCCACCCCCACGGCCGCCCCGTTGATCGCGGCGATGGAGGGCTTGCGACAGGCGAAAATCGCCCCGACGAACCCGCCCCTGGGCCCCGGCGCCTTGCGCGCCCCGAACAGCCGGTCGCCGTCGCCGCCGAAACTGTCCGAGCCCGAGCCCATGTCGGCCCCGGCGCAGAAATGCCGGCCCGCACCGGTCACCACAATGACCCGCACCGCATCGTCCGCGTCCGCCGCCACGAAGGCGTCCGCCAGATCGATGCCCATCTGGGCGGTATAGGCGTTGAGGTGGTCGGGCCGGTTGAGGGTCAGCGTCAGGACGCCGTCGCTCAACTCGGTGAGAAGGGTTTCATAGGCCATGTCGCTCTCCCGCCGGCCTCTCGCGGACCGTGCGGCTTCAGCCTGTCGGCCCTTTCCCCGTGCGACAAGTATGACGTGGCGTCAGTCCATGGCCCCGATGTAAGGCAGACCGCGCATGCCGCCAGACACATCCATGCCGTAGCCCACGAGGAACCGCGACGGCGCCTCCCAGGCCACGAAGTCCGGCTCCAGCGCCCGCTGTTCGGGCCAGGGCTTGCGGGCGAACACGGCGGTCAGCACCTCCGAGGCCCCCGCGTCCCGCACCAGCCGCGCCGCCTCGCTCAGTGACAGGCCGGTATCGAACACATCGTCAACGATCAGGGTCTTGCGGCCCACCACCGGCCGCTGCAGGTCGGCCCGCACCTCGCACCGGCCATAGGACTGCCGCGCGTCGCGATAGGACGACAGCCACAGGGCGTCGAAATGGACCATCCGCCCGGCCCGCGCCAGGGCCCGGGTCAGGTCCGCGCCGAACCAGATACCGCCGGTCAGCAGGCAGACCACCACCGTGTCATCGTCGATCCGGGGGGCGATCTTCGCGGCCAGGGCCTCGACCGCCTCGGCGATGCCGGCTTCCGACACCAGCACCTCGGGCGTCGTCCGGCTCAATGATGGTCTCCCGCCGGATGCTCATCGGATGCGGCCCCCGGAAGGGCGTTGGGATCGTCCGCCGCCAGCGGCTGGGCCTCCTCGACCTGCGGCGCCACCGGCCCCGGCTCGGTCGGGCCGCGCAGCCTGTGGCTGGTCCCGGCGGGCGCCTTGACCGCCGCCCTGGTCGGGGCCTTGCCGGGAACCGCGCCCTTGTCGGTGACGAAGGACACCTCCAGCGTCGAGGCGGTCTTGGGCGGGTCCAGCAGCACCACGGCAAAATGGCGCGTCTCGCCGGCCGGGATGCTGGGATCGGCCGCCTGGGCGATCTTGGCCATCACCCGCTTGTTTTCCTTGTTGATCAGGCTGATCTGCAGCGGCGGCGCGGTCACCGTGCGGGCGCGGATATTGCGGATCACCCCTGACACCGACAGGGCCGCGTGGCCGTCCTGCAGGGCCGGCTCGGCGCGGATGTCCTCGATCTCCAGCCCGACCAGATTGACCGGCGCATTGACCGCCGCAAAGACCGAGGCGGTCTGCGGCCAGATCCGCACCACCTTCTCGCGCATGACGAACCCGCCGCCGACCAGCACCAGCAAGGCCGCCGTCATCCCCGCCCAGACCACGCCGACGGTCGCCGCCTCGCGGACCTTCTTCTCGTTCTGGGCCTTGGCCCGGAAAACCTTGGGGAGCTCTTCGCCCGGCAGTTTGTCCAGCGGCGCGGGTTCGGGTTTCAGGGCTTCGGGCTCGTGCGCCAGCGCCCCTTCCTCACCGCTGATCGACAGTTCGAGATCGGGTTCATTGCGGGCCGTCCACCGGTTTCCGCAGGCCGCGCACTTGACAGTTCGGCCGGACGCGCCGACCTGATCGTCGCCGACGAAATACCGGGTGGCGCACTCAGGACAGGTCAGTATCATGGCTGGCGAATCGGACGCTCCCGCAACCTCCTACGAGGTCGCCGATTTCGGCTCTCATGTCCACCAACCCTGACTCCTTTCCGGTCGATGAGGCCGTCGGTCCCGTTTTGCGCTTCGCCGGCGTGGGCATGCGCTATGGCCGCTCGCCCGAGGTGCTGAAGGACGTCACCTTCGATCTGGCGCCCGGCTCCTTCCACTTCCTCACCGGCGCCTCGGGGGCCGGAAAGTCCAGTCTTCTCAAGCTGATCTACATGGCCGAGCAGGCCTCGCGGGGCCGGGTGGAGCTGTTCGGCCGCGACATCGACGCCATCGCCCCGGCGGACCGGCCCTTCCTGCGCCGCCGCATCGGGGTTGTGTTCCAGGAATTCCGCCTGCTGGAACATCTCTCCGCCTTCGACAACTGCGCCCTGCCCCTGCGCATCGCCGGCGGCAAGCCGGACAAGTATCGCGGCGATGTCGCCGAGCTGTTGAACTGGGTCGGTCTGCGCAACCGCATGCACGCCCTGCCCGCCACCTTGTCCGGCGGTGAGAAGCAACGGCTGGCCATCGCCCGCGCCGTGGTCGGCCGCCCCGACATCCTGCTGGCCGACGAGCCGACCGGCAATGTCGACCAGGGCCACGCCCTGCGCATCCTGCGCCTGTTCGTCGAGCTCAACCGCCTGGGAACCACCGTTCTGATCGCCACCCACGACGAGGACCTTGTCGCCCGCAGCGGCAAGCCGGTGCTGCATCTCGATGGGGGCCGCCTGCGCCACTACGGCCGGGGGGCGAACCCGTGAGCGAGGCGATGTTCGATGTCCAGCGCTGGCGCCCCGGCCCCCTGCTGCCGCGCCGCGACGCCCGCGACGGCGCCCTGGTCTTCGTCGTCGCCGTCCTCTGCTTCCTCGCCTGCCTGACCGCCATCGGCGCCCTGGCCGCCAACCGCGCCGCCCAGGGCTGGACCAGCCAGCTGTCGGATTCCGCCACCGTGGTCATCCAGCCGCGCGGCGCCGAAAGCCCCGACACCGCCGCCGCCCGCGCCGCCGAGGCCCTGGCCGGGGTCAAGGGGGTCACCGAGGCCCGCGCCCTGGAGAAGGAAAAGGCCGAGGCCCTGCTGGAGCCCTGGCTTGGCCGCGAGGCCCTGCTCGACGACCTCCCCGTGCCCCGACTGGTCGCCGTCGAGCTGGACCCCAGGGCCCCCGCCAAGGCCGCCGATCTCGACCGCGCGCTGAAGGCCGCCGGGGTCCAGGCCACGGTCGACGACCACAGCGTCTGGATCGCCGACATCCAGCGCGCCGCCGGAATCGCCCGCTGGTTCGCCCTGTCGGTCTGCCTGCTGATCGTCGCCGCCGCCGCCGCGGTGATCGGCTTCGCCACCCGCGCCGGCCTCGCCGCCCACCGCGACGTCATCGAGGTGCTGCATCTGTCCGGCGCCGAGACCGGCTTTGTCGCCCGGCTGTTCCAGACCCGGTTCGCCACCGCCGCCGGTCTGGCCGGCCTGTTCGGCGCCGGATCGGCCGCCGCCATCGCCGCCTTGGCCCGTCTGGCCGGCGGCGGCCAGGGCCTGACCCCCGTCCTGCCCCTGGCCTGGATCGACCTCCTGGCCCTGCTGCCCGCTCCGCTGATGGCCGCCCTCACCGCCGCCATCGCCGCCCGTCTCTCGGCTGCGGCGATTTTGCGGGAAATGGGTTAGAACAGGCTCATGCGTCGCCTGTCCCTGCTCGTGATCCTGATTCTGGTCTGGTTCGTCGGCCTGCTGGCCTTCGCCGGCCGGATCCAGACCCTGACTCCCGCCGCCGAACCGCCGGTGTCCGACGCCGTCGCGGTGCTGACCGGCGCCTCGACCCAGCGCCTCAAGACCGGGGTCGCCCTGCTCGAGAACGGCAAGGGCCGCCGCCTGCTGGTCTCCGGGGTCAACAACGAGGTCACCCGCGACGACCTGCTTGAAGTCACCGGGGCCTGGAAACCGATCTACCAGTGCTGCGTCGACCTCGGTTTCGAGGCCGCCGACACCAAGGGCAACGCCGCCGAGATCGCCGCCTGGGCCGGCAAGCACGGCTTCCAGCAGATCATCGTCGTCACCGCCGACTATCACATGCCCCGCTCGATGCTGGAGCTGCGCGGCCAGATGCCCGGCGCGACCCTCATCGCCTATCCCATCCGCACCGAGGCGGTGGACGCCGCCCACTGGTGGCGCGACCAGACCCAGATCCGCCGCGTGACCCTGGAATACTGCAAGTATCTGGCGGTGCTGGTGCAGGAGTCGGTGGCCGGCCTGTTCCGCAAGGCCCCCGACAAGGCTGATGCGGCCGCGCCCGCGGACGCCGCGCAGGCCGGAGCGAAATCCAGGGACAAGGCCCATTGACCGTCCTCCGCTCGATCCTGTTCCTGATCGTCTTCTACGCCGTGTCCGCCCTTCTGGCGGTCGGGCTGTCGCCCCTGCTGCTGGGCGGCCGCAAGCCGCTGATGGCGATCATGCGCCTCTGGGGCAGGCTGGTCACCGCCATGCTGCGGGTAATCTGCGGGGTAAGGGTCGAGGTTCGGGGTCTTGAGCACCTGCCGCCCGGCGCCGCCCTGATCGCCACCAAGCACCAGCGGATGTTCGACATCTTCGGCAGCTTCGCCTTCCTGCCGGACGCCTGTTTCGTGCTGAAGAAGGAGCTGGTCTCCATCCCCTTCTTCGGCTGGTGGGCCCTGCGCTCGAAGATGATCGTCGTCGATCGCGAGGGCCATTCGACGGCGCTGCGCAAGCTGGTCACCGACGCCCGGGACCGCATGCGCGAGGATCGCCAGTTGGTCATCTTCCCGGAAGGCACCCGCAAGAATCCGGGCGAGGCGGGCGACTACAAGCCGGGCATCGCCGCCCTCTACCGAGAGCTCGGCCTTCCGGTCACCCCGCTGGCGCTCAACACCGGGCTCCACTGGAACGTCTCCAGGGGCTTTGTCATGCGCCCCGGAACCATCGTCTTCGAATTCCAGCCCCAGATCCCGCCCGGCCTGAAACGCGCTGAGTTCATGCGCCAGCTGGAAACCTCCATCGAAACCGCCTGCGCCCGCCTCGTCGCCGACGACCGCTGACCTCCCTCTCCTTCATGGGGAGGGCCGAGATCGCGCAGCGATCAAGGGGTGGGGAAGTCATTGACGAAGAACCGGCTCGAACCTCCCTCCCCTTTATGGGGAGGGCCGAGATCGCGCAGCGATCAAGGGGTGGGGAAGTCAGATGCTTCCTCCCGTTCCCCACCCTGCGCGCTTCGCGCGCTGTCCCTCCCCATAAAGGGGAGGGAGAAGTCACCCATTCACCAACTTCAACAGCCGCTCCATCCCCTCATCCCGGATGCCCTCGGCGCGCAGATGCTCGACCAGGTCGGCCAGATAGTCCTCGTTCCGGCCCGACAGCCCGACAGCCCCGCTGATCAGTTCGGCCTGCCGCTCCAGGCTCAGCGCCCCGGCCCATTGCGGGTGGTCCTTGTCTGACAGGAAGACCAGGGTGCTGACCCGCTCGCCGCCCTCCAGTCGCGCCTCGCGCCAGGCCTCGACATAGGTTTCCGTCGGCTGTTCGCGTTCCCGCAGATAGGCGTAGGTCTCCGGCCAGTCGGCCTCAGCCACCCGGTAGGCCGCACCGCGCACCGCCCCGCCCGGCGCCAGGCCCAGCACCAGCCCCGGCCGCTCATAAGTCCCCCGATGATGCACCGAATAGATACAGAAGGCGCGCCGCCGCCCGTGGAGAACCGCGGCCTTCCGGTCTACATACGGGAACCCGGGCCGCCACATGAGCGATCCATATCCGAACACCCAGCGGCCCTCGCCGCGCGTCTGATCCATACTGTCCTAGCCGACCTGTAGAGAGCGCCCTTTGCCGATGACCCTGCCCGATCCCGCTTCCGGTCGCAAACGCCGTGGTCCCGGCATCGCCTTTCCCTTCATCCTGCTGCTGATCGTCATCGCGGCCTGGTCGCTCGGCTGGATGTGGCTGCGCGGCGAGGCGGTGCGCCGGATGGACCAGACCGCCGCCGACCTGGCCACCAAGGGGTATCGCCTCGAATGGGGCAAGCGCAGCGTCGGCGGCTATCCCTTCCGCCTCGACATCGACCTCAACGACGTGCGCCTCGCCGAGCCGTCCGGCTGGGCCCTGACGGCCCCGAGCCTGAAGGGCGAGGCCTATGCTTATGCCGTCGATCACTGGGTGGTCGTGGCGCCGGCCGGCGTCACCTTCACCCGGCCGGACGGCGGCGCGGTGATTGTCGGCGGCAAGGCTCTGCGCGCCACCCTGAGCGACTTCGACAAGCGCCCGCCGCGCATCGCCATCGAAGGCGCCGACCTGACCTTCTCGCCGGAAGCCGGGGCCAGCCCCTATTTCCTTTCGGCCGCCCGCCAGCTGAATGTTCGGCTGATCCCCGGGCCCAATGACCTTGGCGGCGTGCTGCTGCATGTCGGCGGGGCGCGGATGGCCCTGCAGGGCCTGGCGGCGCGGGCCACCGAGGGCGGGCTGGTCGATTTCGACCTCAACCTGACCCTGACCCGGACCAGCGCCTTCAACGGGTCCGACTGGGCCAGCGCCGCCCGCGCCTGGGGCCAGGGCGGCGGCGAGATCGAGGTGCGCCAGGCCGCCGTCACCGGCGGCGCGGCCCGGCTGGAGGCCCGCGCCGGGACCCTGCGTCCGGGGCCCGATGGACGGCTGGTCGGCCAGCTCGACGCCACCCTGGGCGACATCACCGGCTCGGGCCAGAGCCTGCATGGCGCCGTCCGCCTGCAGGACGGCAAGGCCCGCCTCGGCCCGCTGGTGATCGGACCGTCGCCCAAGCTCTATTAACCTCTCTATTGACGCAATTTTCTTGCGCGGGATGCGGGGTATTGCATCGTCGCCCGCAAGGCCTTAGGCGCGATAGCTGGATTTGAGGAACAAATGGGCCGGGACTCTCCTTCCGCACCGCCGACCCTGGACGCTGTCCGGGCCCGCATCGATCAGGTCGATGGCGAACTGCTGCGCCTGATCGACGAGCGCGCCTCCCTGGCCGCCGCGGTGGCTGCGGCCAAGCGCGCCGCCGGCGACGGCGACCGCTTCGGCCTGCGCCCCGGCCGCGAGGCCGAGGTCATGCGCCGCCTGCTGGGCCGCGAGCGCCAGGCGGCCACCCCGGCCCTCATCGTGCGCATCTGGCGCGAGCTGATCGGCGACAGCCTGTCCCGCCAGGGGCCCTTCCGGATCACCGCCTGGGGAGGCAAGGCCGAGGCCCATGTCGTCGAGATGGCCCGCCGTCGCTTCGGCGACGCCCCGCCCCTGTCCCTGGCCGCCAAACCCGAGGACGCCCTGGCGGGCGCCCGCCTGCCCGGCGGCGTCGCCGTGCTCGCCCTTGGCGGCGAGAGCGCCTGGTGGGGCCGGTTGCTGGCCGAACCGGCGCTGAACGTCTTCGCCACCCTGCCCTGCCTGGCCGCCTGGGGCCCGACCAGCGCCCTGGCCGTCGCCGCCGTCGCCGTCGAACCCACCGGCGCCGATCACACCCTCTGGGTCACCGATGCGGAGCAAGGCGCCCCGGCCATCATCGACGCCCTCAGCCGCGATGGCGTCGCCGCCACGCCCCTGGCCCAGGCCGGCGGGTTGAGGCTGTTCACCCTGGCCGGCTACTTCCAGCGTGACGACGCGCGGCTGGCCCGCGCGCCCGGGCGACTTTCCGGGGTCATCGGGGCTGCACCCGCCCCCTTCGACGTGTATTAGGCAGGCCTCGTTGAACGGGACGCCGGGTGCGATATCGCCCGCCGCGTCCTGCCTGCTTGATTTGGAGCCCTTCCGCCGGGAAGCGGCTCAAGGGACCCCAGATGACCGCCACCGACCGTTTCGCCGCGCCCCGCCCCGTTCCCAAGGCCGGCATCCTCGACATCGCCCCCTACAAGCCCGGCAAGGCCGCCGCCGAGGGGGTGGTTGATCCGGTCAAGCTGTCGGCCAACGAGAACATCCTCGGCAGCTCCGACAAGGCCCGCTCCGCCTACGCCGAGGCTGCAAGCCAGCTGAACCTCTACCCCGCCGGCCGCGCCGACATCCTGCGCGCCGCCATTGCCCAGAAATACAATCTCGAGCCCGAGCGCCTGCTGTTCGGATGCGGCTCGGACGAGATCTTCCAGCTGCTGAACCAGACCTTCCTCGAGCCCGGCGACAACATGATCCAGGGCGCGCACGGCTTTGCCGCCTACGCCATCGGCGCCCGCGCCTGCCAGGGCGAGGTCCGCTACGTTGCCGAGAAGAACTTCACCATCGATGTCGACGCCCTGCTCGAGGCGGTCGACGCGCGCACCCGCCTGATCTTCCTCGCCAACCCGGCCAATCCCACCGGCACCTGGATCAGCGCCGACGAGGTGCGCCGGCTGCATGAGGGCCTGCCGCCCAGCGTCGTGCTGGTGCTCGACGGCGCCTATGCCGAGTTCAACACCGACCCGTCCTATGAGGACGGCCTGGCCATGGCGCGCCACGCCGACAACATCGTCGTCACCCGCACCTTCTCCAAGATTCACGGCCTCGCCGCCCTGCGCGTCGGCTGGAGCTACATGCCCGCCGAGATGGCCGCCGCCGTCGACCGCATCCGCCTGCCGTTCAACATCAACATCCCCGCCCAGCTGGCCGCCGTCGCCTCGCTGCAGGACGACGACTTCGCCGCCCGCTCGGTCGCCCTGGTCGAGCAGTGGCGGCCCTGGCTGACCCAGCAGATCAGCGGCCTGGGCCTGGATGTGGTCCCATCCGCCGCCAACTTCGTGCTGGTCGGCTTTCCTTCCACCGCCGGCAGGACCGCCGTCGAGGCCGAGGCCTTCCTGGCCGCCAGGGGGCTCCTGACCCGCGGCGTCGGCAACTATGGCCTGCCCGACCACCTGCGCATCACCATCGGCCTCGAGCAGCACAACCGCGCCGTCGTCGACGGCCTGGCGGAGTTCATGAGCCGATGACCGCCCTGCCCGTCTTTGAGCGCCTGACCGTCATCGGCTGCGGCCTGATCGGCTCCTCGGTGGTCCGCGCCGCCCGCGAATACGGCGCCGCCGGCCACATCACCGTCGCCGACGCCAGCCAGACGGTGCTCGACCGCGTCCAGGCCCTCGGCATCGCCGACGCCGCGGAGTCCGACCTCGCCGCGGCGGTGGCCGAGGCCGATCTGGTGATCTTCGCCACCCCGGTTCTGGCCATGGGCGAGGTGATGGCGGCCATCGCCCCGCACCTGAGGCCCGGCGCCGTCATCTCCGACGTCGGCTCGGTCAAGGGCTCGGTCTCCGAGGCCATGCAGGCCGCCGCGCCCGCCGGCGTCCATATCATTCCCGGCCACCCGATCGCCGGCACCGAACAGTCCGGCCCCGACGCCGGCTTCGCCGAGCTGTTCCAGGACCGCTGGACCATTCTCACCCCGCTGGCCTCGCGCACCGACGACGCCTATGCCCAGGCCGTCGCCCGGCTGTCGCGCTTCTGGCGCGCCCTCGGCGCCCAGGTCGAGCAGATGGACGAGCGGCATCACGACCTGGTCCTGGCCGTCACCAGCCACCTGCCCCACCTCATCGCCTACAACATCGTCGGCACCGCCGCCGACCTTGAGGAGGTGACCCAGGCCGAGGTGATGAAATACTCCGCGGGGGGCTTCCGGGATTTTACCCGGATAGCTGCTTCCGACCCGACCATGTGGCGGGACATTTTCGTGGCCAATCGGGAGGCCGTACTGGAAATCTTGGGTCGTTTTACCGAGGATTTGCAGGCCCTCTCCCGCGCCATCCGCTGGGGCGAGGCCGACAAGCTCCACGAGCTGTTCACCCGCACCCGCGAGATCCGCCGCGGCGTCATTGCCCTGGGCCAGGAAAGCGCCGAACCCAACTTCGGCCGCGATCGCGGAAAGCACTAGGCGCAGCGACGATAACTCTTTGCTTTCAGCGATTTGGGAGGACTAGCCCTCAACCACCACCCGGCGCAGGTTGACCAGCACCTTGCCGCAGTCGGCCTTGATTCCGGCGCGAACCATGCCGGCCGGCAGATTGACCTCGGCGTCGACCCGGTTCTCGTAGATCACCCGCGTGCGCCGGCCGCCATCCAGCGCCTCCAACCGCCATTCGCCCCGCATGACCTTCAGATCGCCTCCCGTGCGGTGGAAGGTTATCCGGCTATAGGGTTGATATTCCGCGCGAAAGACGTTGCGGATGTCGGGGACGAACATGTTGCCGGCGGTGACCTGCTCGCGCACATCCCACCCCGGTCCCTTGTCCACCACGCGGCAGAGCTTGAGGTTGCTGATGATCCGCCGCGCCTGACCGCAGTCGACCAGCACCGCCCAGACCGCCCTCGGCGTCGCCGCGATGTCGATGGCCCCCAGAATGGCCGTCGCCTCGCCCGAGGCGGCGACCGTGACCCAGGGCTTTCCCGATTGCAGCGTCGCCTCGGCCGAGGCCGGCACCGGCCGTGCGCCCGCCGCGCCGCCCATCAAGGTCAGGCCGATCGTCAGTGAAATCAGCAGATTACGCTTCATATCCTCAGTCCCTCTCGCCCCGACCTGACCCTCAAGCTACGGGCCGGCGCCGCCGCCGGATGCAGGCCGCCGCGAAATTGCCGCTTGGCGCGAAACAGAATCCCGTGTTATCGGCCCCGCCCTCACAGGAGAGACCCCCGTGGCCCGCAAAGCCCTGACCATCAATTGCGCACTGCCCCAGCCCGGCGATCAGCCGCGCGTGGAGGGTATCTGCGCATGGGACGGGTTCGCGGACTGAAGGTGATCAAACCTTGAGTGTGTACGTAAGGAACCCCTCCCGGCCCGGCCTGGAGGGGTTCCTCGTTTCTGGAGGAGTGTTTCTGGACCGCCGCGCCGGTTGGGGTGGATTGGACAGAAAAGGAGAACCCCATGAGCGGGTTCGAACTCATCGAGGGCGGGACCTCGCCCATTCGCGCCTGGATCAAGGGCGTGCCGCTGGAGCCGGCGGCGGCCAACCAGCTGCGCAACGTGGCGGGATTGCCGTTTATTCACAGCCACTTGGCGGTGATGCCTGACGTCCATTTCGGGCGTGGGGCGACGGTCGGCTCGGTCATTCCCACCAAGGGGGCGATCATCCCGGCGGCCGTCGGGGTCGATATCGGTTGCGGCATGATGGCGGTGCAGACCAGCCTGACGGCCTCCGACCTGCCCGACACCCTGGCGCCGCTGCGGTCGGAGATCGAGCGCAAGGTCCCGGTCGGCAACGGCCCGGGCGGAGATTTCAGGGACGCCTCGCCGACCAGCTCGGCGACCGTCCTGCGCAACTCCGGCCTGGCGTCCCGGCTGGACGCGATCCTCGACCGGCACCCGAAGATCAACGGGTCCAAGCTGCAACGCCAGCTGGGCACGCTGGGCGGCGGGAACCACTTCATCGAGATCTGCCTCGATGAAGCCGACCGGGTCTGGGTCATGCTCCACTCGGGCTCGCGGGGGACCGGCAACATCATCGGCCAGTACTTCATCGGGCGCGCCCGGGAAGAGCTGGCGCGGCGGGTGCTGGGCTACCACGTCCCCGACCGCGACCTGGCCTTCTTCATGGAAGGCGAGCCCCTGTTCGACGACTATGTCGAGGCGGTGCTCTGGGCCCAGGACTACGCCCGGGCCAACCGGGAGCTGATGATGCAGCGGGTCCTGCTGGCCATGCGCGGCCAGTTGCCGGCCTTCAAGCTGGGCCGGACGGCGGTCAACTGCCACCACAACTACGTGGAGCGGGAGACCCACTTCGGCGAGGAGGTCTGGCTGACCCGGAAGGGCGCGGTGCGGGCGCGGGACGGCGATCTGGGGATCATCCCCGGCTCGATGGGGGCCAAGTCCTTCATCGTCCGCGGGAAGGGCAACCCGGACAGCTTCTGCAGCTGCTCGCACGGCGCCGGCCGGTCGATGAGCCGGACCGAGGCCAAGCGGCGGTTCACCCTGGATGACCACATCCAGGCGACAGCCGCCGTCGAATGCCGCAAGGACGCCGGGGTGATCGACGAAACGCCGATGGCCTACAAGGACATCGACGCGGTCATGGCGGCGCAAGCCGACCTGGTCGACATCGTCCACACCCTGCGGCAGGTGGTCTGTGTGAAGGGGTGAGGCGCGAGGGGTCAGTCCAGCGGGCTGATCCCGGCGCCGACCGCCGGAGCGAAGGCGAAGGCCGAAAGATGCCGTCGGAGGAAACTCCGGCGGCATTTCTCGTTGAGAGGCCGCCCCCGCCCGCTCATCCCGACGAAAGTCGAGAATGAGCGGATTTGGGGGTTAGCGCCCCTTCCAGTCGGGCGACAGCGCCTGCGGGTACTTGTCCTCGATCAGTCGGGCGTTGATGCCATGCTCCAGCCAGACCTTGGCGGCGCAGAGCACGGTGGTGAAGCCGCCGTTGCTGTCCAGAGCCTGGGCGACAACCGACTCGGCATCGCCGTGGAAGCCGCTGTTGACCGCCTCCACAAACGTCGAGCCGTCGTCCAGCGACGTGAAGGTCATCACCACCCGTGAAAGGGTCCCCTCCCCGCCCCAGTCGAAGACAATCGACCGGTCCGGTTCGAGGTCGCGGACATGAACGTCGTCGCCGGCGCCATACATCTCCCAGTCCCAGTGCACTGTCTCGCCGGCCGCCAGCGGCCCGCTGGACCTACTGAACCAGAACTTCGTCGTCGCCGCGGGGTCGACGAAGGCTTCGAACACCTTCGCCGCCTGCGCGCGGATCATCGTCTGGGCCTTCGCCTGAACCGGCATCGCCATCTCCCTAGCCCATCACCTGCGGCGTCGGCTCGCCGTTCTCCAGCAGGCTCTTCAGCGCCGACATGATCGCCGGCCAGCCGTTCGAAACGCCCTTGCGCTGCTCGCTGTTGTCCGGGAAACCGTCGTGCGTGACGGTCAGGCGCACGCTGTCCTCCACCGGCTCCAGCAGATAGGTAACCGTCGTGGTCGGCGAGGCGGTCTCGAAGGTGTAGCTGAGCTTGCGGGGCGGATCGCTCTCCAGCACCACGCCCTGGAAGTCGATGCTGCCGTCCGGCGCGGTCAGCACGTGGCGCGAGCCGACTTTCCAGTCGCTCTGGACGGTGCGGCCGAACCAGATCTTCGGGCGGACCTCCGGGTCCAGCAGGGCGTCCCACAGCTTCTGCGGCGTGGTGCGGATGTAGATCACATAGACAAAGGCCGGGTCGCTCATTCTGTCTCCCCTTCCGGGCGCTCGAGTTGGGTCTTGAACGCCACCAGGTCGACGACCCGCGCACGTTCGAACTTGCCGATCCAGCGGTCGGCGATTTCCGCGATGGGCACCGGATTGAGGTAGTGCAGCTTCTCCCGTCCCCGCTTCACAGCGGTGACCAGACTGGCCTGTTCCAGAATCCCCAGGTGCTTGCTGACCGCCTGGCGGGACATCGCCAGGCCCTCGCAGAGCTCCAGAAGCGTCTGGCCGTTTCTCGCGAACAGGCTGTCCAGCAGGCTTCGCCGGCTGGGATCGGCCAGCGCGCGAAAAACAGCGTCCGTATCCATCGACACGGACATTACGCAACCGTTTGGTTGCCTGTCAATCACCTCGGCGCGAATGGTCCGAACGGCTGAGAGCGTCGAGCACCGCAGAGGGCGACCATTCGATGACCCGCAGATAGGCCAGCAACGCCGCGTCGGGCACGGTGCGCCCCGCCTCGACCTCGCTGAGGGTCTCGCTGTCGAGGCCGAAGGTGCGGGCGAAGGCGTCCTGGCTGAGGCCGGTGCCCCATCGCACGCGCTGGACCAGCGCCCGGGCGCAGACGCTGTCACGCGGCGGGGCGGCGGCGTCGATCGGCAGGTCGGGATGCAGCATCAGGCTCATGCGGTCTCTCCTGGATTCCCAACCCGGCGACCTCATAGCGGAGGGATTGTGCAGCAAGACGACCGTTTTAAGTCAAAGACTTGGCGCTTTATCCGCAAGCTGACAATCAGGTTTCAACCCGGGCAATCAGCAGGCCGTCGTAGCCCTTGTCGCCGACCGTCTGCAGCGCCGTCGCGCGGACCCGCGGCTCGTCGGCGATCAGTTCCGCCAGCCGCCGCACGCCCTGCACGCTGGCGTCCCCGTTCGGGTCGATCACCGCCCCGCCGCGCACGACATTGTCGACGATGATCAGCCCGCCGGGACGGGTCATCTTCAGCGCCCATGTGAAATAATCCGGATTCGATGGCTTGTCGGCGTCGATGAAGGTCAGGTCCAGCGGCGGCCCGCCTTCCGCCGCCAGCACCGGCAACAGGTCGACGCCGCGCCCGGTGCGCACCTCCGCCACCCCGTCCAGCCCGGCGAAGGCGAGGTTCTTGCGCGCCACCTCGGCATGGTGCGGATCGATCTCCAGGCTGATCAGACGCCCGTCCGCCGGCAAGGCCCGCGCCAGCCAGATCGTGCTGTAGCCGCCCAGCGTCCCGACCTCGAGAATCCGCCGCGCCCCGATCGACAGCGCCAGGATCTGCAACAGCTTGCCCTGGTTGGCCGCGACAGCGATGGCCGGCAGACCGGCCCCGCGACTGGCCGCCAGGGCATGGTCGAGGGCGGCGTCATCGGCGCCGAGGCTGTCATTGAAATAGCCATCGACGGCGGTCCAGAGGGGTTGGGTCATGAGAGTCTCCAGAAGCGAGGCGGCCAAATATAGAGCCCTTCCCCCTGGAGGGGGGAAGGGTTGGGATGGGGGTGGCGGCCGGTCGGCTCACGCGGTTGTCGTGGAAGGGCGGCGATGGTCGACCCAGCCCGGTCCGAATGACCGAGACGGGTCGGCCCAGAGACAGCCAGGCGGATGTTAGGGGACACCTGACCCTGGAGTCGCCGGGATGGTGTGGGATGGCCCGGCATGAACTGGGATCGTCCATTGATTCATAAACAAAAATTTGTCGCGCGCCGCCGTTCGACGCGTTGAAGCGATGTCTAGACTGCCGGGCGATTTAGACAAGCCTGCGACGGGTGAAGCTGGAGTTTGGTCCCAGTTCGCCCATCGCCCCTCAGAGGCTTCTGAGCGGCCTCTGAGGGGCCGGATACCGGGCGCTTTTCAAGAATAGGCCGCCGCCGACCGGCCCCCGGGCACGGCCCCTGACGGCGGGCGGCGCCTCTCCAACTGGGACCGCAGGCGGCCCAGTTCACTCTGAGGGGCCCAGTTAGGGACGAGCGCCCGGCCCGCCGAGGGCTTTGCCGGAAGGCGGGCGGTTCGGACCCGTTAGGGCACGCCCTTGAACTGGGACCGATCTCGGCCGGAGAACTCGGCGGCCTTCCGCTGGTCTTCGAGCTGCTCCGGGGTCCACCAGGCCGAGGGCGGAAAGCCGAACGAGGCCGTGAACCAGGTAGGCTCCTGCCGACCTCTCCGATTGCAGCCAGAACAACGGATGCGGCGGACAACATCGGCCTCGCGGGCGTCGTCACCAAATTTGAGACTGGCCTGCAGGGACGTGAACGACGTCCGGTTCCGGCAGCCCTTGCAGATGATCGTCAGGGTACCGTCGAACAGCACGAGGTCGCGGCAACTGGGGTCCGGGGGTGGGCGTATCATGGCCGCCTCCCGCCATCGCGGCTGTCGGCGGCAAGCCGGCGACGAACTTCGCGCAGGCGGTTCTGGTCGACGTAGCGGCTATCGAAGTCGAAGGTCACCTTGATGGGCGGACCACTGGCCCCGCAGCCCCCGCAGAAGGATCGCTTGGCGACGTCGCTCGCGCCAGCGTCCTCGCCGAAAATCAGGGAGGCGTCGAGCGGGTCCTTCGTCGCGCATCGGCCGCAGGCCGCGCACTCGAACCGGAGCTGACCTTGGTAGTGGAGCAGCTCAGCCAGAGTGAAATAGGGGGAGGTCGCGCGCGGCTTGGCCATCCGCGCACCCTAGAAAAGGTTCCAGGTTTGTTCTAGTGGCTTGTCAGGTCGACGCGTCGGCGTTGACCGTCACACCATCGCCGAGGGGGGCGATGTTGAAGCACCTGGTCGTCGGGCACAGCATCGTGCCGCCTTTGGCCAGGCCTTCCCTCGCCTCGCGGCGGATGCGGACCAGATCGGCCGCCTCGGCGTCCGGCGCGACGATGGCGACGGTCGCCTGCAGGATTCCGTCCAGCTGGCTAGGCGACACAGCGCCCCGACTGGCCACCAACATGTTCGACACCCGCCCGTCGATCGAGCAGACTCTCACCGAGAGGCTCTTGCCGGTGTGGGCTTGGCAGTCGCCGAGAGAGGCCTCGACCCCCTCGGCCGGGCCGACCGCCTGCAGCGCGTCCAGCTTGCCCCACTGGGAGACTGCGTCGCCTGCCGTCGTCCCATAGGTCGGCCGGGTCTCGATGGCGGGCGCCGGGGATTGAGCGACCGTCGCAGCCGGCGGCGCAGGTTCGCTGCAGGCCGCCAGGGTCGCCAGGGCGAGGGCGGAGATCAGAAGGCGCATCGGAACCTCTAGAACACCTGCAGGCCGAGCAGCGGCCGGCCGATGATTTGCAGCTTTTTCATCGCCGCCCCGGTCACCTTCTCAGGATCGTAGGCGGGATTGTCGCTGATAAGGGTCACGCCATCGATCGTCTTCCGAAATCTCTTTAGACGTGCATCGCCGTCCAGGACGAACGCAAAGATGCCGTCGACGATGCGGGTGTCGCTCTCGTCCACCAGCAGCAGCTCGCCGTCATGGATGGTCGGCAACATCGAGTCGCCCTTGGCTTCCAGGATGACCAGGCCGTGGGCCGAAGACCGGTTGAGCCGCTCCCGCAGGAAGTCGGAAGTGAACGGCAGATAGTCCACCAGCTGGCGGCCCTCGTTCCACTGCCCTGAACCTGCGGCCAGGGTCGCGGCGTAGCGGGGAATCAGCACGCTTGATTCGCTGCCGATCGGCCCATCGCCGACACCCCAGACAAGCCACTCCAAAGTGCAGTTCGCCGCCCTGGCCAGGCGCGCCGCGATGTCGAGGCGCGGCGACCCTGCTCCCCGCCCGGCGACGTACTTCGACACGGTGTTGTGGGGCACGTCGGCTCGTCTGGCGAAGGCCGTGACCTTCTCCGGCTCGATCGCCTCGGCGAGCCGTTTGCCGAAGCCGGCGAAGTCAAATTCCGGGGCTAAGGGTGCGTCATTCATGGCTTGCGCCGTCACAAACGTGACGAGCGCCTTGACAGGCGTCGCTGGGCATGGCTTCTCGTCACGAACGTGACAGAAACGGGCACAGACGTGACAGAACCCCTGCAGACCGGCTCCGAATGTGACGGCCCGCCCCGACCCCTCCATGCGGAGGAAATCAAGGCGATGGTCCGGATGCGCGGCAAGACGCTGTCGCAACTGGCTCTCGATGCTGGTCTGACCGAGAGCGCCTGCCGCGCAGCGCTGACGAGGTGCGTGCCGAAAGCCGACAAGGCGATCGCTAGGTTCTTAGGCGTGTCTCTCCATTCGCTGTGGCCCGACCGCTACGACGACGAAGGGGGGCGGATTAGTCACGTTCGTGACGAGACTACCCACGAATGTGACCAAAGTCATCGTCTATCGGCGGGGGCGGCATAGACATGCCCGCTACCTCTGCCCTGACTGTAATCGAAGGTGACCGGGCCGAACCGGTCCCGGCGGAACAGGTGTTCGACGTCCCGATCTCCAAGATCAGGGTCGGCCAACGCCTGCGCGAACTAGACCATGCCTGGGCGACCGCCTTGGCGGGCATCATGGACGCCGAAGGTCAAAAGGACCCGATCCGCGTTTATGCGGTGCCCGGGACAGACGAGTTCGACCTGGGCCGGGGGCTGCACCGGTTGACGGCGCGCCAGCTGGGCGGCCACGCCACGGTACGAGCCTTCATCCTGGACGGCGCGACCGCCATCGATCGGCGCGCGGACGAGGTCTCCGAGAACCTCTGGCGAAAGGGGCTCGACCCCCTCGAACGGGCGGCCTTCGTCGCCGAACTTTACGAGCTGCAGCGCTTGCGCGCCGGCCTCGACGCCAGCACCACCCTGCAGTCCGTGGCTGCGAAGGCGCGCTGGGAACAGACCCTGAAGGCGGACGCGGGGGATGCGAATCTCAAATTGAGAGTCGCTTACGGCTTCAGCGACGACATCGCCGAGAAGCTCGGCCTGTCGGTGGCCTCGGTCTATCGCGATCTCCACCTTCACAAGTCGTTGGCCCCGGACGTCGCGGCGGCTATTCGGGCCCTGCCGGTCGCGCAGAACGCGTCCCAGCTGCGGGCCTTGGCGAAGCTCCCCCAGGAGCAGCAGCGGCGGGTCGCCGGTCAGATCACTCAAGGCCGCGCCAAGGCCGTCACGGACGCCGTCGCAGCCCTGTCAGGGGCCGTGAAGCCCAGCCCCGACAAGAAGCGCCTGTCGGCCTTCATCGGGGCCTGGGCACGGATGAGCCTCGCCGAACGAAAGGCCGCCCTGGAAACGCTGCAGGGTATGGACCTGCCTAAAGGCTGGAGCGTCCAGCATGGCTAAGGGCGTCAAACGCAAACCCTCCTTCGACCCAGCCCAGCTGGCCCTCCATCTCGGCGTTCCGGAACGGGCGTCGAGCGACGGCGCGCTGGCCATGCTGCCCCGCCAGACCGCCTCGGCGGTGGCCAACGTCCTCAAAGGCGAGCCCCGGAATCGCTTCGAGGTCGCCGGAGCCATGAGCGCGCTCATGGACGAGGACGTCTCCAAGCTCATGCTGGACGCCTACGCGAGCGAAGCCCGCGACGCACATCGCATTTCCTTCGATCGGTTCCTTGCCCTGGTCGCGGCCACCGGCCGCTTCGACGTCCTCCGCCAGCTGGTCCGCCTCATCGGCTGTGACCTGCTGGTCGGCGAAGAAGCCTTCCTCGCCCGGATCGGCGACCTGGAAGCGCGCAAGCGGAGCATCGACAGCGAACTGCGCGCCCTCAAGTCCGTCGCCGAGCCCATGGCCCGGGAAGGTGGCCAGAAATGACCACGACGGGGGGACTTTCCAAGCAATGGTGGACCGCCCAGGAGCTGGCCGACGCCGCTCTCCCGGGCCTGCCGAAGACCAAGCGGAAGATCAACGAGCAGGCCCAGAAGAAGGGCTGGGCGTTCGAAGTGGATGCCGGCGGCATGCCGTTGGCCAGGCCGAGGGCGGGCCGGGGCGGTGGCCTAGAATACAGCCGCAACCTGCTGCCGCCGGCTGCGGTCGCCGAGCTGATCAAGCGGGGTCTGGACACGCCTGCCGACGTGACGCCCGTCAACGACCGCACCCGCGACCAGCTCTGGACTTGGTTC
The DNA here is from genome assembly GCA_016125585.1 of Caulobacter sp. GTDB lineage: Bacteria > Pseudomonadota > Alphaproteobacteria > Caulobacterales > Caulobacteraceae > Caulobacter. Next base: position 81,848 of record WGLL01000011.1, on the reverse strand, counting down.
GAGCGTCAGCCGGCCAAGGTCCAGGACGACGCCCGGGATCGGCTGGCTGCGCTGACCGCGATCGAGGACTTGCTGACGGCCGGCCACACCGTGACTTCGGCCAGCGCCATCGTCGGCGCGGCCCGCAAGGTCGGCGTCTCGACCCTCTACGAATGGCGCAAGCTGATCAAAGGCGTTCCAGCCGCCGAGCGGCTGCCACGCCTGGCGCCGATCCGCCAGGGCTGCACGGAAACCGCCGAGATCGATCCGGACATCTGGGGTCTGTTCAAGGCCGACTTCCTGCGCCCGGAAAAGCCGACCTGGAACAGCTGCTGGCGGCGGGCTAACGAGCTGGCGAAGGCGCGCGGCATCGTCATTCCCTGCGTGAAGACCTTCCAGCGTCACCTCGAACGGGAAACCAATCCGCTGGTCCTGGCGCGCCTTCGCGGAGGCGCTGAAGCGGTTCGGCAGACGGTGCCGGCCCTGACCCGCTCGGTCCTCGATCTCCACGCCCTGGAGGCCGTCAATATCGACGGCCACGAGTGGGACGTCCGAGTTGACTTCGGCCCCAAGGCCGACGGGACACCGGACATCGCCCGCCCGATGATGGTGATGATCCAGGACGTTTACAGCCGGAAGGTCCTGGCCTGGCGCGTTGGCCGGTCGGAATCTACCGGCCTGGTCCAGCTGGCCTTTGCAGACCTGTTCAAGTTCTGGGGCATCCCCGGCCATTGCGTCTTCGACAACGGCCGGGCCTTCGCCTCCCGCTGGATCACCGGCGGCGCGACCTATCGATTCCGGGGAAAGGAAATGCCCGGCGACCCGCTTGGCCTGATGGCCAGCCTGGGGATCAAAGTCCACTTCACTACGCCCTACCGGGGCCAGTCCAAGCCGATCGAGCGCGCCTTTGGCGACCTTGAGCGGAACGTCGGCACGCACCCCGCCTTCGCCGGCGCCTATACGGGCCGGAGCCCCCTCCACAAGCCGGAAAACTACGGCTCCCGCGCGGCGCCGATCGGCCAGTTCCTGGAGGTGGTCAGCCAAGGCATCGCCGAACACAACGCCCGGGACAATCGCCGCACCGAGGCCGCCGCCGGCCGCAGCTTCGACATCGCGTTCGAGGAGAGCTACCGCGCCTCGGTCATCACCAAGGCGACCGACGCTGACCTCCGGATGGCGCTGCTGCCGGCCGACAAGGTCCGGGCGGACAAGCGGAACGGTTCGGTCTCGCTGTTCGGCAACATCTACTGGTCGCACTTCCTGGTCGACCACATCGGCAAGCCGCTCACGGTGCGGTTCGACCCCGAAAACCTGCACATGCCGGTCCACCTCTACGAGCGGGCGACCGGGATCTACATCGGCAGCGCCGACATCCAGGAGGCCGCCGGCTTCTTCGACCTCGAAGCGGCCAAACGGAAGGCCAAGCTGGACGCTGATGTCCGCCGCGCCTCCCGCGAGCTGGCCAGCAAGTTGGCCCTGGCCGACGCGGCCACGGTGGCCAGCGCCTACGCCCGCACTCCCGAAACCCCCGAAGCGCCCCCTGCGGCGGCCGTCAGGGCCGTCCGGACGCGCGGCGGGGCAGCCGCAGCCGTGAAGGCCGCCGAGCCCACCGCCCGGCCCCTGATCGACCGCCTGAACCTCGAAACCCTCGCCCCTCAACGGGCGGCTCGGCCGGCGCTTCGCCTGGTCGAGGACTGAACGGCCGGCGGGGCGGTGCAACGCCCCACCGGCCCAACCCGGCCCGTCAGGGCCAAGCTGTGACGAAGGAAGACGTAGCATGTTTGACGCCCCGACCAAGACATTCAGCCGCGAGGAGATCGACACCCTCCGCGCTCACCTGGCCGCCTATCGCGAGGAAACCACCCCACCGCGGACCTGGGCCCGCATCGCCCAGGACACCGGCGTCAACGAGAAGACGATCGCTGCCTGGGTGCCCGGCACCTACGACAAGGGCGACTACTGGAAGAACCAGGACGTCCCCGCGAAGGTCGAGCGCTTCCTGGCCAGCCGCACCGAGCGGGCCAGCCTGGCGGCGGCCATGCCGAAGCGCCTGGATTACCGCATGATGCCCTCGGGCAAGCGGATGATGACCTGCCTGGCGCTGGCCCAGCTGGCCGACATGGCGATGATCGCCACCGCCCCGGGCTGCGGCAAGACCATGGCGGTCAAGCAGTTCAAACAGACCCGCGCCAACGTCTTCGTCGCCACGGTCTCAAAGGGCTGCGGCGGCCCCGCCGACGTCCTGGGCGCGCTACTGTCCGACATGGGCGAGCCGGGCGCGCGGAGCCACATCGGCGCGCTCAAACGCCGCATCAGCGAGCGGGTTCAGGGGGCTGACGCCCTCATCATCATCGACGAAGCGCAGCACTGCACCCCGGCCTGCCTGGAGGAACTGCGCGCCATCCATGACGCCACCGAGTGCGGGCTGGCCCTGGTCGGGGACAACCACCTGCCCGGCCTGCTGAAGGGCTTCGCGCAGCTCCACAGCCGCATCGGCGTCAGCCACCTGCAGACCGTCCCTGACCCAGCTGACATCGACATCCTGGCCGACGCCTGGGGCGTCAAGGACGAGCCGGCCCTGGCCTTCATTCGCCGCACCGGCGCGACCGCCGGAGCAGGCGGTCTCCGCCGCGTCGACAAAGTCATCCGCCTCGCCGTCATGCAGGCCCGCTCAGAGGGCCGCGACCTCGACGTCCAGGACCTGAAGGACGCCTTCGCCCAACGCTATCAGGAGCGCATCTAATGGACCGCCTCAGCACGATCCGGGACGGCCGCAACGCCGCCCGGCACCTCCGCCAGCTGGCCAAGCTGGGAGCCGTGACGCCGCTCGATCTCGACCGCCTGATGGGCAAGATCGACGACGCCCTGGAGACGGCCACGGACATCGCCCAGCTGCTGCCGCCGCCCGCCGCCGCAGACTTCGCCGAGACCTTGGCCCGCATGGTCGCCAAGGGCCTGCCCCTGACGCGCGGCTCGCTGCTCAACCGGTCCGTGCCGACGTCCGCCGGCTTGCTTGACGACTTCTACGCTCTGCGCGGCGATCCCCGGCCCCGACCTAGCCACCACACTATGACCCGACCGTCGCCGGAGGAGATCGCGGCCCGGCGGGGACCTCTCCTCGATTGGAGCCCGCCGCAGCCGGTACAGGCCGACAACGCCTACAGCGCCGCACCTGACCGGATGCGCACGGTTAGGGGCCTCGGCGTGATCGACGGAGGCCGTCCGTGAAGCCCCCCGGCTTCCTCGGTCGTTGGCTGGCCTTCCTGCGACTGCAGCGGCCCCAGCCCCCCGCCGAACTGCGCCGCTCTTTCGACGCCGCCGCCCAGCGCGACCGGCAGCGGGCAGTGGCCCGCGAAGCCTTCCTTTCGAACCTACCCCCCGGTCAGCGCCTGCTGGCTAACCCCTACTTCGGAGAGAACCATTGAGTGACGTGATGCAGGCCGCCCATGCGGCCATTGATGAAGAAACCCGGGCACCCGCCACGCCCGCCGGCTGCGTGAACGTCGAGGGCAACCTCTACCGCCGCGACGCCAAGGGCGCGCTGGTTCCTGACGAGCTGGTCAAGGTCCAGGACAAGCTGGAGGACGAAACCGTCCGCAAGGTCTTTGGCTACGCCGAGGAGCTGTCGGCGCAGATCGGCCGGTTCAAGGAACACACGTTCGACGACGTCGACATGCTCCTGGCGGTGTTCGCCCAGGACTATAGCGACCTGCGAGGTGGTCAGAAGGGGAACGTCACCCTGACCAGCTACGACGGGCTGCTGAAGGTGCAGGTCCAGGTCGCGGACCTCGTCCAGTTCGGTCCCCAGCTGCAGACCGCAAAGAGCCTGGTCGACCAATGCCTGACGGAATGGTCAGCCGACAGCCGCGCCGAGATCAGGGCGATCATCCAGCGGGCCTTCGACGTCGACAAGGAAGGCAAGGTCAACCGCTCGGAGCTGTTCGCTCTTCTTCGCTACGAGATCGAGGACGAGCGGTGGCTGAACGCCATGAAGGCCATCCGTGACTCGATCAAGGTGATCGGCACCAAGCGCTACGTCCGGTTCTACCGGCGCGCGAAGACGACCGACGCCTGGGTCAGCGTCTCGATCGACGTGGCCACCGCCTGATGGCCAAACCTCCCGCCATCCCTGCCGAGTTCGCGCAGTTCTGGGCCGCCTATCCCCGGCGGCCCGGAGACGCGCGTCACCTGGCCGGCGTCGAGTTCGCCAAGCTGCTCAAGGGCGGCGAGATCGCCGAGGCGTTGATCGCCTCGGCGCGTCTCTACGCGGACCACTGCCGCGCCCAGGGGATCGATGGTCGCTACATCCCGATGGGCCGCACCTGGCTGGCCCAACGTCGGTTCGAGGACTTTCCGGCCTCTGCGCTCGCCGCGCCGAGCCCCGAAGGCCCTGCGGGCGACCCTGCCCTGGAGTTCCTTCGCCCCCTCGTCAGCGCCGCCGACTTCGCCAGCTGGATCGCTCCGCTGCGCGTCGAGCTGCGCGATGGGGACCTGGTCGTCATCTGCCGCACCGGCATCGCCCTGGACCGTGTCCGGCGCGAGTGGGGGCGGCGGATCGAGGGCGAGCTGGGCCCAACCACCTGGATCATCGAGAGGACCTGACGGCCATGCTGGCTGACTTCAAATCGCGTCATCTATCCGCCCAGGAGCGCGCCGCCGTCGACGCGGCGATCGCCGCCGGCCGCGTGACCCGCTGCCCCCCGGCGACCGCCTGCGGCCTGTCCTGGGCCGAGCGGATGTCCGGCATCGTCGCCCAGCCGGAGGCGATCGACACCGGCCCGGAGCAGCGCCGCAAGGCCGCCTACCAGCAGCGGGCCGGCGACGCCAACCGTCGCCGCGCCGAGCTGGCGAGGACCGCCCGATGAGCCGCCCGAAGCGACAGCGCCGGCGCGTGGCCAAGACGGTTTCCATGGCCTGGGTTCCGGTCATGGCGGAGGTGTTCGACCTTCCGCTGCGCCTCGGTATGACGCCGCCGGAGCGGATCATGGTGGCGGTCAGCCCCTGCGGACTCCGAACTACCTGGCAGGGCAGCTTCACCACGTCCGAAGGGGTGCCGGCTCGCTCGGTTGTCCGTCTGCGCCATCGGGCGGACGGGTCGGCCTCCAGTGACGGCGGCAGCCTGAACTTCTCGTTCCTGCTGCGCGGCCAGTCGGAGGGTGCAGATGCCTGATCAGCTGCAGTCCCTCATCGAGCTGTTCACTGTCCCGGCCAACCGCCCGGCGCTGGCGATCCTGCTCGTCATCCTAGCCATGGCCATCCTGGGTGGTCGCTCGATCCGCTACTGCCCGGTCTGCGGGTCGCCCAATCCCTGCGACTGCCGCGACGAAAGGCCTGGCCAGTGAGCGAAGACCTGGTCAAGCGCGTTCGCGCGGGGGTGGCCGACGTCGTGATCGGCGCGGTCCTCGCCCTGCCAAATGGCCGGTTCTCGGCCGCTGCCCTTACTACGCTGCAGGAGGCGGCCCTGGAGGCGGCCTTGGAGGCCTTCTTCGTCTGCGCCTCTGATCCGACCGATGTCACCGCAGGCCTGCTCAAGGCTCGCTGCGAGCTGATGATAGACGAGATGGCCGCCAGGTCATGGTCGCGTCTCGGCGGGGTGAAGGCGTGACGGTCCTGGCCCCCAGCCTCCTTTCGATCCTTCGCGCCCGGGCGGAGGCCCTGCATAAGGCCGCTGATCGTCTGGTGAAGATCAACGGGCAGCTCCTGTACGGCGTGCATCTGCACACCGTCCGCGCCTACGTCTGGGCCTCGCATAGAGGCAAGGACCCGGCCGCTGCGGTCCGCCGAACGATCTATGGCGGCGGCGACCTGGGCCAAGGCGGCCTGGACCACATCGCGGCGATCGTCACCCATCTCAACGCCTGCGCGATGTCTCCCTCTGTTCGGAGGGCTGCCTGATGCCTGCCGCCAGCCGCCGCGATCCTCGCGCCCCGATGATCGCCAAGGTCCACATGGGGGCCAAGGCCCTCGGCCTGGACGATGACACGCGTCGCGCGCTGATGGTGCGCGTCGGAGGCAAGTCCTCGGCTGCCGAGATGACCACGGCCGAGCTGGGCAAGGTTCTCGACGAGTACCGGCGCCAAGGCTGGGGGGCCTCCAAGCCCGCCCGCCTGAAGAAGAAGGCGGCCGACCATCCTGTCGCCGGCAAGGCCCGGGCTATGTGGATTTCGCTCCACCAGCTGGGCGTCGTCCGCGACCCGTCCGAAACCGCCCTGGAGGCGTTCGCCCGACGCCAGCTGCAGGTCGAAGTCTTCCAGTGGGCCGACCAGGGCCTGGCCTACAAGCTGATCGAGGCCCTGAAGGCGATGGCCGAGCGGGCCGGCTGGAGCCAGGACGTCGCCGGCCTGAAGGGCCGCGCCGCCGTTGGCGAGCTGAAGCGCCGCCTGGCGGTGCTGATCGCCCTCAGGGAAGGGGAGGCGATCGGCTGACCATGGCCCGCGCCGCCGCCCTCGGACCTGACCTTTTCGCGCTGGCAGCCCTGGCCGAAGCGGAGGCGGCTGCCGTGGTGGCGGAGCGGGCGCGGGCCGCAGCGGCGCGCCGCTACCAGTTCGCGCCCCACGGCGAGCGGGAGAGCCGACGGGTGGCCCTCCAGGAAGCCGCTCAGGCCGCTCTGAGAGCCGACATCGCCTATGAAGTCGCCAAGCGGGGGGCGGGGCTTTGAGCAAGCGCACCACCGCCCGCCAGCCGATCTACACCGCCGAGGGCGACGCCAGCGGGACCACCGGCGCATTGACGTCGCTGCTGGGCGTCGAAGCGATGACCAGGCTGTCGGACAAGTTCGGCGGCCGGCGCATCTACGTCCCGGCGACCATCGGCCCGGATCATCCGTTGGCCGTCGCCGCCGGCCTGGAGGCGGCGCTGCAGCTGGTCGCCCACTACGCGGGCCATACCCTGTCGTTGCCGATCACCCCGGCCCGGCGGCAACGGGTACTCGAGCTGGACAAGAGGGGCTTTACGAAAGCCCTGATCGCGGAGACTGTCGGCCTCACCGAACGCCGGGTCTATCAAATCCTGGCCGAGCAGCCGGCGGTCCGTGACGACACCCAGGGAAGCCTGTTCTAGAGTTCCTGCTGAAGGATTTCAGCAAGGCTGCAACTAGGGCGTGACCGTAGCGTCAGGGCATGCCCAGCGCCGCCCAACTCGCCCTTCCGGACAACGCCCTTCTGCAGACCCTGTTCCCCCGGGCGGCTGCCGCCGACCTTCTGGCCTTGCGGTCGCAGGAGGCCTTGATGGCCCGGGCCGGCATCCTCGACAACATCGACCACCTGGCCATGTTCCTGGCCCAGATGGACCATGAAAGCGCGGGGCTCAGCCGCAAGCGCGAGAACCTCAACTACAGCGCCGCCCGCCTGGTCCAGGTCTGGCCGCGCCGCTTCCCGACCCTGCAGGCCGCTCAGCCCTACGCCAACAATCCCCAGGCCCTCGCCAACAAGGCCTACGGCGGTCGGATGGGCAACACCCAGCCCAACGACGGCTGGCGGTTCCGAGGCCGCGCCGGCCTGCAGATCACCGGCCGCGAAGCCTATGAGATCGTCGGTCGCCTGATTGGCCTCGACCTGGTCAAAACGCCGGAACTGGCCGAGACCCCTGAAGGCTCGATCGCCATCTCGGTTGGCGTCTGGATGTGGAAGGACTTCAGCGACCACATGAAGGCCCGGTACCCGGTCCTGGCCGTCACCCGGGCGCTGAACGGCGGTGAGAATGGTCTGGAGGATCGGCGCCGCAAGTTCGCTGCCTTCCGTGGCCTGCTGAGGGCCCACTATGGCTGAGGCACTTCGTCTGCCGGAGGTCCAGTGGACCTGGCGGCGGACTTTCGTTTTCCTCTTCGGCGCCCTGGCTGCCGCCGGCATCGCCGGCATCATCTGGAAGCTGGATGACCCCGATGCCCTGCGTTGGCTCGGGTTGTCGCTCATCGCCCTGATCGCGCTTCTCGCCGCCTTCTACCTCGCCGGCGCCACGGTCACCGACCTGGCGCGCTTGGCTGCGGCCCGCGCCGGCATCGCCCCACCCCCTGCCTCGGAGCCCGCTCAATGAGAGCCCTTCTGATCACCGCCGGAATCAGCGCCGTCATCATCACTGGTCTGGGCGTCGCCCTGGCCGGGGCCAACGCTCGCGGTGACCGCTTCGAGAAGCTGGATGGGCAGCACCGCGCCTGTGTGGCCTCGTTGGGCCGCACCGCGCTGCCGGACACCGTTCGCAAGCTCTGCCCGGAGCGGATCGCCGTCCATTGGGCGGTCTCGGTACGGGCACAGGCCTGCGACGACGACCTGACCGCCGACCGCACCTTCGGGATCAAGGCGGCCTGCTCAACCCCGGTGAAGACGGTCTGGGCCGCGCGGAACACCGCCCAGGCGAATCTTACCAACACCAAGGCCGAGCTGGCCCAGGAGCGCGCGGGCCGGAAGGCCGCCGTCGCCCGCGCCACGTCCGACGCCACCCTTCAAGCCGAGAGAAAGACCCACCGTGAGTCGATCGACAAGACTGCCCCTCGTGATCCTGCTGGCCGCGTCGTTTGCGACGCTCAATGCGTGCGCGACCGCTTCGGGCCCTAAGCCCGACCTCGCCGGACCGGCCCCCGACCCGTTGGTCGAGACCCGGACGGTGACCCGCAACGTCTGCCCGGACGAGATCTACCGCGAGCTGCCGCCGGCGCCCGTCATGGGGCCTGGCGGCGAGCTGGTCTGGAACACCGAGGGCGGCAAGTACCTCGACGCCAAGGTCGCCCGGGGCGAGGCCGCCGAGGACGCCCTGAGGGCCGCCCAGGCCGCCTGCAAAGAGGCCGGGGCCGAGTGAGCGACGTCATCGACCGGGCCCAGGCCCTGGAGGAGATGGAACGGACGGTCGGCATCGCCGCCGTCCGTTCGGTTTGCAGCTCCTCCGCCAACCCCTTCGCCGACTGCCTGGGCTGCGGTGACGAGATCGATTCGGAGCGGAGGGCGGCCATCCCGTCGGCGCTCCGATGCTTAACCTGCCAGGAGGCGTTCGAGCGCTCCCGGCGTCTGTGCGTCGGAGCGTAGTGTGACCCTTTCGCAGTCTATCCCCATCGCCTGCGCCGTGATCTCGGCCCTGTGCGCCGTGTTCGTCGCTTGGCGCGCCAGCCGATGGCGGGAGAGCGACGAAGCCCAAAAGCTGATCGCCCGCGTTGGCGCGGTTGAGGGTCGCATGACCAAGGCCGAGGGCCGCCTGGATGGCATCGACGAAAAGTTCGACGACCTGCCCACCGAGGCCGACATCGCTCGCCTGGAGGGCGAGATCGGCACCGTGAAGGAACTGTGTCGCGCAGCTGCCGCCGGCGTCGCCCGCATCGAGACCTTCATGATGCAGAGGACCAGCTGATGCCCGGATATGCCGAGGCCCTGGCCGCCGAGCGGCGGCTCTGCATTCTCCAGCTCCTGGTCGAGGGCCGTGGCCGTTCGAACGAGCGCGTCGTCCAGATCGGCCTGAAGGCGCGCGGCCATTGGGCCGGGATCGACGACGCCTATGTGCGCGAGCATCTGCGCTGGCTCGTGAAGGCCGAGTGCGTGACGACCAGCCTATCCGACGACCACACCATGCTGGTCTCGCTCACGGATCACGGCGCGGCTGTGGCTGAGGGTCGGATCGCCTGCCAAGGCGTGGCGCAGCCGCCCTTTGGGGCCTGACGCCATGACCCGCCCGGCACCCAATCGGCCGTCCAGCATCGACCGCCTGCCCCGCGAGCTGCGCGAGGCGATAGGTCGCCTCCGTGAGGATGGCTGCACCATTGATGAGATTCTCGCCCATCTGCAGGAGCTGGGCGGACGTGTCTCTCGGAGCGCGCTTGGCCGTCATGTGAAAACCCTCGCCCGGGTCGGCGAGAAAATGCGCCAATCGCGGGTCATGGCCGAGGCCCTGACAGCCCGGTTCGGAGATGAGCCGGACAACCAGGTGCAGCGGCTGAACATTGAGATGCTGCACGGCATCGTCTTCCAAACGCTCCTGGCGGAAGGGGGCTCCGAAGAAGAAGACGCGGAGGAGCGCCTGGTCCTCTCGGCCAAGGACGCCAAGCTGCTGTCCGAGACCCTGCGGAATCTGTCGACGGCCCAGAAGGTCGATGCCGACCGGATGCTCAAGATCGAGGAGGCGGCGCTTCGGAAGGCCGCGCGCGCGGTCGATGAGGTCGCCAAGCAACAGTCGGGCGAGGGCGGCCTGTCCGACGACACCGTCGCGATCATCAAGGCTAAAATCCTGGGCATCGGTCGCTGATGGCGTTCGACGGCACCCTGATCTCCGAGACCGAATGGGCGACACACCGCCGGGAGGCGATGCAAGCCCTGCCGGCTGCCCTGGTCGAGGGGATCAGCGAGCTGCCGGACATCCTGATGCCGTCCCAGAAGCGGCTGTTGATGGCGACGGCGTCGAACCAGCTGGTTGTCTCGGACAAGAGCCGGCGGATCGGCTTCACCTGGGCGATCGGAGCGGACGCGGTCCTCACTGCCGGCCGGGCCAAGTCGGCCAAGGGGATGGACGTCCTCTACATCGGCTACAATCTCGACATGGCGCGGGAGTTCATCGACTGCTGCGCCATGTGGGCCAGGGCCTTCATGCCGGCCTGCACGGAGGTCAGCGAGTTCCTGTTCAAGGACGGCACCGAAAAGGCGGCCGACGAAGGGATCAAGGCTTTCCGGATCGGCTTCAAGTCCGGCTTCGAGATCATCGCCCTGACCAGCAAGCCCCGGTCCCTGCGCGGCCGGCAGGGCTATGTCATCCTGGACGAGTTCGCCTTCCATGAGGACCCCGAGGGCCTGCTTAAGGCGGCGATGGCGCTGCTCATCTGGGGCGGCAAGGTGCTGGTCATCTCGACGCACAACGGCGTCGACAACCCCTTCAACCAGCTGATTACCGAGGTGCGGTCGAAGAAGCGGCCGGGCGAGGTCGTCCGCTGCACCTTCGACGACGCCCTGGAGCAGGGGCTGTACCAGCGCATCTGCCTCATGCGCGGGATCGAGTGGACGCCGGAGGGCGAGGCGGCCTTCCGGAGCGAGATCAGGGCCTTCTACGGGGCCGACCAGGCCGAGGAGCTGGACTGCGTTCCCAGCCAGGGCTCTGGCGTTTACTTCACCCGGGCTGTGATCGAGGCCTGCTCGGTAGAGGAACGGCTGATCCTGCGGCTGACCGTGCCGCGCGAGTTCGAGCTGAAGCCGAAGGCCGAGCGCGAGGCTTACGTCCAGGCCTGGCTCGAACAGGTCGTCGCCCCGGAACTGGCCAAGCTCGACAAGGGCCTGCGCCACTTCTTCGGCCAGGACTTCGCCCTGACCGGCGACGTCTCGTCCGTCACGCCGATGTTCATCGACCGGCAGCTGAACCGCCAGGTGCCCTTCGAGATCGAGATGCGGGGCGTGCCGCACGAACAGCAGAAGCAGGTCCTGTTCTACGTCGTCGACCGGCTGCCGCGCTTCAGCGGCGGCAAGATCGACAGCAACGGCAACGGCTCCTACCTGGGCCAGGTCACGATGCAGGAGTACGGCGCCCACCGCATCGAGCAGGTGAAGCCGAGCCAGGCCTGGTACCTGGCGAACATGCCGCCGCTGAAGGCAGGCTTCGAAGACCGGACGGTCTGGATACCCGCGCACCCGGACCTAGTCGACGATCTCCGCCAGGTGAAGCTGATCCGGGGCGTGCCGATGGTCCCCAGCGACGCCCACACCAAGGGCGCGGACGGCCTGCCTCGCCACGGCGACTTCGCCGTCTCCCTATGCCTGGCGCACGCCGCCAGCCTCGGCGAGGTCAGCGAGTACGCCTACCAGCCGGTCAGCCGGCCCGACCCCCGCGCCGTCGATCGAGACGATGATGACGACGACGCCTCTTCCAGCTTTTCACGCGACCTCCGCGTCCAGGGGACCCTCTGATGCCCACTCCGCTTGTCGACTGGCTGGGGCGGCCGATCGACTTCACCCGCCTCACCGAGGAGGTCGCGACCCCGACCGTCGCCGCCGCGCGCTCGATCATCGCCGGCCACCCGGCTCAGGGCCTGACGCCCGGCCGCCTGGCCGGCATCCTGCGGTCCGCCGAGGCCGGCGACCCGCGCGCCTATTTCGAGCTGGCCGAAGAGATGGAGGAGAAGGACCTCCACTACGTCGGCGTGCTGGGAACACGGAAACGCCAGGTCTCGCAGCTGGAGATGACCGTCGAGGCGGCGAGCGACGACGCGGAGGGCCAGGCCGACGCCGACCTGGTCCGCGAGTGGCTGGACCGTGACACCCTGGAAGACGACCTGTTCGACATCCTGGACGCCGTTGGCAAAGGCTTCTCGGTCACGGAGATCATCTGGACCCAGACGGCGACCAGGTGGTGGCCCGACAGGCTGGAGTTCGTTGATCCGCGCTGGGTCCGATTTGACGAGCTGGCCGGCCGCGAGCCGATGCTGATCGGCGATGACGGCCAGCTGCAGGCGCTCGATCCGGCCAAGTTCGTCTTCCACCGCATCCGTGCCAAGAGCGGCTTGGTCATCCGGGGAGGCCTTGCCCGGCCGGTGTCCTGGGCGTGGATGTTCAAGAACTATTCGGTCAAGGACTGGGTGGCGTTCTGCGAGGTCTATGGCCTGCCGCTGCGCCTCGGCAAATACGATGGCGGCGCTACCCCGGAAGAGAAACGCGCCCTGCTGCGGGCCGTGGCCGACATCGGCACCGACGCGGCCGCCATCATCCCCAAGTCGATGGACATCACCTTCGAGAACGGGGCGAGCGGCGCGGACGGCTCGTTGTTCAAGACGGCCGCCGACTGGTTCGACCAGCAGGTCTCGAAGGCGGTCCTAGGGCAGACGGCGACCACGGACGCCATCGCCGGCGGCCATGCGGTCGGCAAGGAACACAACGACGTCCGGAGTGACATCGAGCGCGCCGACGCCAAGGCGCTGGGCGCGACCCTCAGCCGGGACATTGGGCGCTACATCGTCGACTTCAACCGGGGCCCGCCCAGGAGCGGCAAGTACCCGAAGATTAGGATCGGCCGCGCCGATGCCTGGGACGCCGAGAAGATGATGCCGGCCGTCCGCGAGTTCGTGAGCATGGGCGGCAAGGTCGGGGTGTCGGTCATCCGCGACCGGCTTGGCCTGCCCGATCCGGCCAAGGACGAGGAGCTGTTGACGGCCCCGAAGGCGGCCGAGCCGGCCGCCGATAAAACGCCGCCGTTGCCCGCCAACGACCCGGGGGCGCGCCAATCCCCCGCCCAACCCGGACGAAGGGCCTCTCAGGCTTCTCAGGGGCTCTTAGGGCCATTGCTCGACCGGAGGCGAGCCCTGCAGCTGGCGGCATCGGCCGCCGAGGGCCAGGACCCCGATCCGATCGACCTGCTGATCGGTGACGTGGTCGGGGATGGCGAATGGGTGACGTCGCCCCTTGCCGACGACCTGGACGCCTTCCTGGCCGAGGCCGGCGGCATCGAGCAGGCCCGGGCCCGGCTGGCCGAGGCCATGGCCAGCATGGATGTCACCGAACTGACCGAGCGCCTGGCCCGCGCCTCCTTCTCCGCTCGCCTGGCCGGCGTCGCCGGCGATCTGCTCACCGAACTTGAGGACCAACTATGACCAGCCAGGTCGTCGCCGAACTTCCCTTCTATCGCCAGGACGGCAGCTTCCTGGGCTACGCTGGCTTTGCGGCCACACTGGTCCTGGCGCTGACCCAGCCCCAGGAGTCCGGGCCGCCTGTCCCGCAGAACCTGGACGGCCGCCTGTTCGAGCAGCGCGTCCTCACCAGCGACGGCCAGGTGCTGCTGTCGGTCCTCGGGGTGAACCGCACCGGCGGTAGGGTCGCCTTCCCCATGACGGCGGCCGATAGCCTGGTCATCCTGCCGCCGGCCGGCGTCGTCGCCCTGGACCTGGTCCACGTCGTCGGCGAGGTGACGTTGGAGGGACTGTCGCCTCTGATCAATGCGCCCTTCGCCATGCGCCGCTCCAAGCCTGGCAGCGGCGCGACCGTCCTGAAGCTCGATCCGATCGAAGGCGTGGTGATGGTGCGCTACGAAGGCGCGCCGCCCCTGACCCTGCTGCAGGAGCTGATCGCTGGCGGCTCGCTGGCCGCCGACGCCTCCTATGCTGACATGGTGCAGTTCCTGCAGCATGGCCTCAGCGACGACCAGGCCGCCGCGCTGGCGGCAGTCCAGGCGCAGCAGGCGGCGAGCATCATCGCGGTCAACGACGCCGCCGAGGCCGCCGCATCCGACGGGGTGCAGGCGGTGGCGACCCGGGAAGGCCAGGCGCTCGTCTACATTGACGAGCTGACGGAGGCGGCGGTCGAAGCGGTGGCGGTCCGCCAAGGGCAAGCCCTCACCGCCGTCGCGGCCAGGGAAACTCAGGCGATCGCCAACGGCGGCCCGATCGACCTGCGGGAGGACGTGGCGATCGCGGCCGTCGCTACCCGGGAAGGCCAGGCCATCACCGCCGTGGCGGCCAGGGAGGCGCAGGCCGTCGCCAACGGTGGCCCCATCGACCAGCGCGAGGACGTGGCGATCGCGGCCGTCGCCACCCGCGAGGGCCAGGCCATCACCGCCGTCGCGGCCAGGGAAACCCAGGCCATCACCGGTGGCGGGCCTATCGATTTGCGTGAGGACCAGGCCGTCGCCCTGGTCGCCGCCACCGAGGCCGGCGTGCTGGCGTCGGTGGCCGCCGCCGGCGTCACGCAGCTGGGCATTGTCAACGCCGCCGGCCCGGCCCAGGTCGGGGTCGTCAACGCTGCCGGCGTCATCCAGGTGGCCAACGTCACGGCCGCCGCTGGCGCGCAGTTCAAGCCCGACACCGCCACCGGACTGGCCGACGTTGCCGAGGGTGGATACTTCCACGTCGTCGTCGCCGGCGACGCCGTCCTTTACCGCGACGTCGCCGGCGTCGCCGTTGAGCAGTTCCGCTGGAAGCCGGGCAGCTACTTCGAAGTCTCGACCAAGGTGCTGCCGACAGGATACGCCGACGCCTTCGTCGACAGCTACGACCAGCTTGGGCCCCGTGTCCTGACGGACGGCACCCTGGAGACGCCGGCGCTGACACTGACCCCCGGCGGCAGCTTCGTCGGCATCCCGGCCGAGAGCGTCGAGGCCGTGCTGCAGGCCGGCCTCGCCTCCCTCAGCTACCGGGGCCCGGTGTGGCCCACGGCCAAGCTGACCTGCTACGCGAGCGACGGCCAGTCCGACAGCGAAGGGGCGGACAGCATGAACGCGATCAGCACTGCGCCGCTCGACGGCCTGCTGATGTTCGAGGCGGTCAGGCTCCGTTTCGTCGATCCGCTTGTCCGCTTCACCGGCGCGCTACAGCCGATGGTCGAAGCCAACTATTCCTCCGGCGGCGTGAACTGGGGCGAGAGCCCGGTCTATCAGACCGGGGCCACGGTCCTGGACCGGCTAGACAAGGAAAACCGCATGACGCCGGCGAAGGCCGGCTTCCAGCTGCTGGGCTGGTCCACTGGCGTCAGCAGCACCGGGATCGTCGCCAACAATCGCGGCGGCAGCAACGGCAGCTGGACGATGCTGGAGGCGGCTTGCGATGCCGCCGTGGCCAAGGCGGCGGCCAAGGGCTGGTCGGTCGAGTTCGCCGCCGATACCTGGCAGCAGGCCGCGACGGACTACGACCTCGGCACCACGAAGGCCGCCTACTACGGCTACCTGCTGCAACGGCTCAACGACCTGCAGACCTACATCAAGCCGAAGTTCCCCGGGCAGACCCGGCCGATCCACATGATCATCATCCAGGATCACCACCACCCGTCCCGAGGCTCGGTCAACGATCCGAAGCTCGCCGAGGCCCAGCTGCAGCTGGCGCAGGCCTATCCGGACCTGGTCCATATCGCTGGCCCGCAATACGCCATGCTCTACGAGGTCGGCGGATCGCACCACTCCAACCGGGAGAGCGCGATCACCGGGGCCTGGCGCGGCATCTGCCTGAAGCGCGTTTGGTTCGACCGTGAGGCCTGGGACAACTTCGCGCCGCTCTCGGTGGTCGCCGTCACCAGCACGACGATCGAGATCGCCTACGCCGACCTGGCCAACACGCAGATCTACTGGGACTGCAAGGAGATCGGTCTGACGGTCGCGTCGGTAGGCGCTCAGCCCCGCTACGGCTTCGACGTCCTGGACAACGTCGGCGGCTCCCTGACGCTGGTCGGCCTGCCCTGGATCGTCGGCCGCAACAAGGTCCGGATCAAGCTGGCCGCGCCCCTGACCAACAGCGGCGAGACGGTGCAATACGCCCGGGGCACCTACGGCGGCAACCTTAAGCGCAAGGGGATCAACGCCCTTTTCGACATCCGCAAGACCATCAACGCGGTTTCGGAACCCATCGAGCAGTGGGCCTGCGTCACCCCGCGCATCCCGATCGTCCAGTAGAGGCCGCCATGAAGATCAAGACCCTCAAGTCCCGGGCGAAACGGGCCGGCCGGAGCGAGGCACCTGTCCGCGCCGGCGGCCTGGTCCGCGCCTACTACAACGCGGAGGCCGAGCCCCAACCCTGGGCCTTCACCTTCGTCCATCTGGTCGGCGAGACGAGCCGCAGCGTCACCGAGGACGATGCGGCCGAGCTGATCGCTTAGGAGCGTCCATGGCCCTGCGAGCCCCTCCCGCCGCCGTCTTCACCAAGCCGGGCGGCAGCCTTCTCATCCCCGACCGCCGTGACCTGGTCTTCGAGCACATCTGCGGGGTCAATGCGGCCAGCACGCTGCTCAACCGCGCGACCTTGACCACGCCGGGCGTCGAAGCCGGCGCACCGACCTATGCCGCAACCTCGGTGGCGATCACCGGCCACGACACCGTTGCGACCAAGCGCCTCGATCTCGGCGTCGTCATCCCGGCGGCCGAGGAGGTGTTCATGGTGCTCATCGCCACGAAGGGTGGCGCGGTGTCGGCCCTGGAGAGCATCGACGGCTCCAACCGAACGGGCTTCACGCTCAGCACGACCCAGATCATCTATCGGAACAACAACAGCTCCGGCCAAGCCGCGCTGAACTGGCCGGCCGATGTCGGCAGCAAGGCCGTCTGCATGTTCGGCTGGGGCGGGTGGAACGACTTCCCCCACCTCCAGATCGGCGTCGGCGGCGACCGGCTCTCCAGCAGCGAGACCGCCGATGCCGGCATGGTCGCGGATGGAACGACGGGCGGCTTCGAGCGATCGGGCGCCGGCAACGTCTGGATGGGCCGCACCGGCGGCGGCACCGGCTCGACGAACGTCTATTACGGCCTGGGCGCAGCCGGGGCGCGCCGGCGCGAGTACGAGGAACGACTGACCATCTACAAGCGCCTGCGCGCCTTCTACGGCTCGGCCGTCGTTTACTAGGCCGTCCCCATGATCGACCTCCTCCTCAAGCCGATGCCGCCGGCCGATGCGCTGGACTACTTCCGGGGGCGCGGCCTGCAGGAGGGCTTCGCCTGGCAGGACGTCTGGGAGGAGGAGCACGCCAAGGCGTTCACCGTGGCCAAGGCGATGCGCCGCGATGTCCTCTACGACATTCGCGCCGGGCTGGATAAGGCCTTGGCCGAGGGGCAGACCTTCCAGACCTTCCGCGACCAGCTGGAGCCGTTGCTGCGCTCCAAAGGGTGGTGGGGCCGGCAGGCGATGACCGACCCGCTCGACGGCCAGCTGAAGGACGTCCAGCTGGGCTCGACGCGCCGGCTGCGGACGATCTTCGACACGAACCTCCGGAGCGCCTTCCAGGCCGGGCGCTGGCAGCGCATCCAGGCCACCAAAGAGCAGCTGCCGCTTCTCCGTTACGTCTGCGTCGGCGGCAAGGCCGGCGACGGGCGGACGCGCCTGCAGCACCGGGAGTGGCACGGCACCATCCTGCCGGTCGACCATCCCTGGTGGGCCACCCACTATCCGCCCTGCGGTTTCCGCTGCCGCTGCACCGTCATCCAGCTGAACCTGCGGACGATCGAACGCCGGGGATGGTCGGTGACCGAGGAGCCGGTCCGGTTCCCGAACCGGACCTACGTCAACCCGCGCACCGGAGAAGCGTCGGTGATCGAGGAGGGGATCGACCCGGGCTTCAACTTCAATATCGGCCAGGCCTGGCTCGACGGCGCAACCCCTCGCGGCGGGGCGGGGCTGCCCCAGGTCGCCGATGTCATGGGGGGCGGTCGGCCGCCGATAACCCCCCGCCTCGGCCCGTCGCCGATGCCGACGCTGGACCGGCCAGCGGCGGAGCGGGCCTTCTTCGACCGCTTCGAGCTGGTGAAACCGGCCAAGGTCTTCCGGGACGCCGCCGGCGAGCCTGTCCCGATCAGCCCGGCCCTGTTCACCACCGCCAGCGGCCAGGCGCTTCGACTGACTGCGCCGCGCCTGCGGGCGCTGCCGCTGGCCGCCGAGGCGATCGCCGACCCGGACGAGATTCGCTGGATTTGGGCCGAGGGGGAGGAGCAGCTGCTGCTACGCCGCTACATCCGTCGGATCAAACTGGCGCAGGGCGTCGTGGACGTCGTCGTCGATATGGCCCCCGGCGGCTCCGGCAGCTGGTGGTCGTTCCGCACCAGCCTAGACGGCCAGCTGTCGCTGGACGCCTTCCGCACCGGCGTCCTCGCCTTCCGGAAACCCGTCGTGGAGTAGATGCGTTTGCCGGTGAGGCGAGACCACTAGGGCGCCTTTCGCGCCGTCCCGATCCGTGTCTAAGATCGCCTCAGCCATCCCTTCGGGCTTCATGCTGAAGGATTTCAGCATGGGACGGGTTGGTCCCAACCGGCAGTTTTGCCGGGATGAAGACCGCCTTCCTGACCTCCACTTCGCTCGCCGCCCTGGCGATCACGGCCGCCGGCGAGCCCGCCGAGTGGGTGCAGCTGTTTCCCTATGGCGAGGTCGCGCCCAACGACGGCCGCAAGCCCTGGCTTCTCAAGGACAAGGCGGCTGCCGAGCGTGTGATCGCCACGTCCATGAAGCGGGTCGGCAGCCGCGCCGAGCTGGTCATCGACTACGACCACCAGTCCGACTTCTCGGCGGTGCGCGGCGTCGGCGGACGAGCGCCGGCCGCCGGCTGGATGAAGCAGCTGGAAGCGCGAGAGGACGGCATCTGGGCCCGGGTCGAGTGGACCGCCGAGGCCCGGGCCGCCCTGACTGACGGCCAGTACCGCTACATCTCTCCCACCTTCGTCGAGGACAAGCAGCGCAACATCGCCGCCATCCTCCGCGCCGGCCTCACCAACAACCCAGCCCTCGATCTCGCCGCTGTGGCGAGTGAGCAACCCGTCCAGCCCGGAGACAACACCCCCATGGACAAAGCCCTCCTGGAGGCCCTCGGGCTTCCGGAAACCGCCACCCAGGAGCAAGTCCTGGAGCGGATCGCCACCCTGACGGCGGAGGCCGCCCAGGCCTCCACCGCCGCCACCACCCTGGCCGCGATCAACACGGCGGCCGGCCTCACCGGCGCGCCCGATGGTCCCGCCATCTGCGCCGCGATCAAGACCCTCAAGGGCGGTTCGGATTCCGACCTGCGCGAGACGGTCGTCACCCTGACCGAGCGCCTCGCCGAGCTGGAGCAGAACACGGCCAACACGGCGGCTGAATCGGCCGTCGACGCAGCGATCGAGGCCGGCAAGATCACCCCGGCCGCCCGCTCGACCTTCATCGAGCTGGCCAGCTCCGACCCCGAACGCTTCGCCAAGATCGTGGCGGTTTCGCCGACGATCCTGAAGCCGGGCCCGGGCAACCGCCAGAAGGTCGATCCCGACACCGTCACCCTCTCCGACGAGGACCGGGCCATCTGCCTGGCCATGGAGATGTCCGAGGAAGACTTCCTCGCCGCCAAGAAGGAGGGGCTCTAGATGGCCGCCCTGAACGCCGCCCGGGCGCGTAAGGAGCGCGACCCGAAGACCACCCGTTTGCCGGTCAAGGCCGGCGCGCAAATCTGGCAAAACGGCCTGGTGGCCACCGTGGCCGGCAAGGCCATCGCCGCCCGGGTCGCCGCGTCGATCGCCGAGGCCAAGACCCTCCGCGTGGTCGGCCTGGCCGCCGCCAGTGTCCTGGGCGGGGCCCTGGACGGAGACCAGTCGGTCGACGTCGATCGGGGCGTCTTCCTGTTCGCCAACTCCGGCGGCGGCGACGCCATCGTGGTGGCCGACATCGGCGAGCCCTGCTTTGCCGCCGACGACCAGACCGTGGCCAAGACGGTCGGTGCGGGCCTGCGGGCCGTGGCCGGCGTCGTCTTCGATGTCACGGCCGAGGGCGTCTGGGTGCTGGTCGGAGCGGACACGCCGAAGGCGCGCCGCCTCTACCTCTCCGTCGTCCTGGCGGACCTCCGCGGCGCCCAGGCTCAGGTCTATCGCACGGTCGCTCCGCGCGGCGGTGCGGTCACCAACATCTGGTCCGTGACGGACGGCGCGCTGGCCACCGGCGACGCCACCCTGACCGGCAAGATCGGCGCGGTGAACATCACCGGCGGCGTCGTCACCATCGCCCAGGCCGCCTCGGCCGCCGGCGACGTCGACAGCGCCCAGCCCACGGCCGCCAACGTGGTGGTCGAGGGCGATGTCATCTCCCTCACCGTTGGCGGTGCGAACACGGCGCAGATCGGCGCCCGCGCCCTCATCGAAATCAGCTTCTAGGAGACCAAATGGCCCGCGCCATCGTCATCACCGCCGCCCTCCTGGCGGCCGTCTTCACCGGCTTCAAGGCCGCCTTCCAGGGCGCGTTCGCAGCCTACACCCCGGTCTGGCCGCGCATCGCGACCAAGGTCCCCTCGTCCACGCGCGAGGAAAAGTACGGCTGGCTCGGCCAGCTGGCCCGCATGCGGGAATGGGTCGGCGACCGCGTCTGGCAGTCGCTGACCACCAGCGACTACGCGATCAAGAACCGCAAGTTCGAGGGCTCCTACAAGCTCGATCGCGACGACGTTTCCGACGACCAGGTCGGCGTCCTGAAGCCGTTCCTGGAGGACCTCGGTCAGGCCGGCGCTGAGCTGCCCGACCAGCTGGTCTTCGAGGCCCTGGCCGGCGGCATCGCGACCGCCTGCTACGACAACCAGTACTTCTTCGACACCGACCACCCGTCGTTCAACGCCAAGGGCGAGGCGATCACCGTCTCCAACCTGCAGGCCGGCGCCGGCGAGCCCTGGTACCTGATGGTCACCAAGCGCCCGCTGAAGCCGCTGATCTACCAGGAGCGCGAGAAGATCGAGTTCCAGGTCCTGTCGGACATCACCTCCGAGCACGTCCTGAAGACGGACGAGTTCCTCTACGGGACGCGTGGCCGGCTCAACGTCGGGTACGGCTTCTGGCAGATGTGCTTCCGCTCGCAGGCCGAGCTGACCCCCGCCAACTACGAGGCCGCCTTCAAGCTGATCCAGACCCTGTGCGGCGAGGGCGGCCGTCCGCTCAACCTGACGCCGGACCTGCTGGTGACCGGCCCGCAGAACCGGGGCGCTTCCAAGCGCCTGATCGAGCGGGCCACGATCGATGGCTCGGACAACGAGTACTACAAGGACGTCGACCTGCTGTCGTCGCCGCTGGTGGTCTAGGTCATGGCCGCCCGCCTCCGCTTCCGGCCGGCCCGCGTCCCCTACCGGCGCGCGGGCCAGGTCTTCACCTCCACCGTCGACTGGCTGGAGTTCATCCCGGCCGAGGGCGACGGCGAGACCATCGACCGCCTGGTCGGCGATCTCTCCCTGGCGGCGCAATGCAGCGTCGACGACGGCGCGACCTGGGAGGAGCTGCCGGCCGACCTCCGCGCCAGCGCCGCCGCCCTGGTCAACGGGGGGCACTACGACGGCGGCCCGATCCCGCCGGCGCTGGAGGTCTTCGACTTCGGCGGCCCGGTGGTCGAGGGCGGGGTCAATCTCGTCCTGGACGCCGCCCGCGCCGAAGCGGACCGTCTCCTCGAGGAGGCGCGCTCCCAGGCAACCGAGCTGGTCAACGGCGGTGCCGCTGAAGGCGCGCGCTTGGTCGATGAAGGCAAGGCGGAAGCCCAGCGCCTGATCGACGCCGGCACCGCCGAAGCCGCGCGCCTGGTCGACGAAGGCAAGGCGAAGGCCCAGGGCCTGGTCGACGCCGCGACCGCCAAGGCCAAGCCCGAACCCAAGCCGAAGGCCGCCAAGGCCGCTCCGGCCGGCGGTGGCGGCGGCTCCTAAGCCCCCGCCGCGCTCCTCCTGGACCAGTGGGGCGGCGGCCTAGCCGTCGCCCCTTCTTCTTTCCGAAAGGCTCCTGTGACCTACGCCACCGTCCCCGACCTGATCCTTCGCTATGGCGAGCGCCAGGTCATCCAGCTGACCGACCGGGCCGATCCGCCCGCGCGGCTGGTGGACGAGCGCGTCGCCGGCGACGCCCTGACCTACGCCGACAGCACGATCGACGGCTACATCGGCAAGATCTACCAGCTGCCGCTTTCGCAGACCCAGCCCGTCTTGAAGGAGCTGGCCCTGGACCTCGCCTGGTACCGCCTGCAGAGCGAACCGACCCGCGAGACCATCGACCGCTACAACGCGGCCATCCGCAGCCTGAAGGACATCCAGGACGGCAAGCTGGCCCTGGCTGGTGAGGCCGGCGCAGGGGCGCCCGCCGCCCGGACCGACACCGTCGAGATGGTCAGCGCCGTGCGCCTGTTCACCCGCAGCACGCTGAGGGGCGCATGACCGGCCTGACCATGCGCCTCCAGCTGGGCGGCGAGAACCGGGCGTTGAACGCCCTGGACGCCCTCGCCAGCCGGATGGATCAGAAGCTGCCCTGGATGCGCGCCGTCGCGCGATACCTGGTCGACAGCGTCCGCCACAATTTCGAGGAGCAGAAGGCCCCGGACGGCACCCCCTGGACGCCGTCGGTCCGTGCCAAGCTGCAGGGCGGCGTGACGCTGGTCGAGCACGGCATCCTGCGCGACAGCTTCCACGACGACGCCGGCGAGAACTTCGCTTCCGTCAGCACCGCCGACGTCCGCGCGGCGACCTTCCAGTTCGGTCGGCTGAAGCAGGAGCCGGTTGCGGCCCATACCCGCCGCATCACCCAGGCGTTCGGCCGTCCGCTGCGCGCTCCGGTCTTCCAGTCGGTCGGGGCCCACACCCGCAACCCCAACATCGTCGCCAGGCCGATGATGGGCGTGTCGGCCGCCGATGAGGCGGAGATCATCGCCCTGGGCGAAGACCACTTGGCGGGAGGGCTGTCGTGATCGTCTTCGCCGCCATCGAGAACGCCATGATCGCCCGCCTGGAGGCCGCCTCGGAGGCTGGCATCCTCGGTTACGCGATCCGGACGGTCGACAGCCTACCGGCCGACCTGGACGAGCGCCTGCCGCACTACGTGCAGCAGTACCCGGCCGCCTGGACCGTGTTCAACGGCTGGCGAGCGATCGAGGAACAGGGCGACGGGACGACGCTGGTCGAGGCCCGCTACGCCGTCGTCGTGGCCTGCGCCAACCTCCGGAACGAGCGCAGCCAGCGCCACGGCGCCGGCGGCGAGGTCGGCAGCTACCAGCTGGTGGCCGACGTCGCGGCCCTGCTCAGCCAGCAGACCTTCGGCCTGCCCATCGGCCACCTGGTCCTGGGCGACTGCAGTTCGCTCTACACCTCCAGCGGCCAGGCCGAGCGGAAGGCCAGCCTCTACGCGGTCAACTTCAGCAGCCGCCTGGTCCTGGACCCAGCCGCGCCCCCGCTCATCCAGACGCCGGCGATCGGCGACTTCGAAACCTTCCAGGTTGGCTGGGACCTGCCGCCCCACACGGGGACGCCAGACCTCTCCGACACCCACACGCTGCCGCAGGAACCCTAAGCGCATGGCCACCAAAGCCACCCCCGAGACCATCACGGTCAAGCCGGCCGAGGGCCGGAAAGTCTATTGGCCGGACGGCCGGCCGTTCGACCCGGACGGCGACGCCGTGCCGGCCGACGACCCGTACTGGATTCGCCGCCTGAACGACGAAGACGTCGTCCCGGCCAAGCTCACCGCCAAGAAGGAGGCCTGATCTTGCCAATCAGCTTCAACACCATCCCGGTCAACATCCGGACCCCCGGCCAGTACGTCGAGTTCGACGCCAGCCGCGCCCGCAAGGGCCTGCCGAAGCGCACCCCCCGCGTCCTCCTGCTCGGCCAGAAGCTGGCTGGCGGCTCGGCCCTGAACCTGACGCTGACGCGCATCGTCAGCCCGGCCGGCGCGCTGGCCAGCTGGGGCGCGGGCTCGATGCTGGCCCAGATGAGCGCCGCCTTCCTGAAGGCGAACCCCTCGGCCGAGGTCTGGGGTCTGTCCCAAGCTGACGACGCCGCCGGCACCTACTCGACCTGGACGGTGACGCTCACCGGCCCGGCGACCTCGGCCGGCGCCATGCCGCTGCTGATCGGTGGCCGCCAGGTCAACACGGCGATCGCGTCCGGCAACACCGCCGCCCAAGCCGCGACGGCCATGGCCGCCGCCGTAACCGCCGCGTCGGATATGCCGGTGACGGCCGCCGGCGCCGGCGACGTCTTGACCCTCACGGCCCGCCACAAGGGTCTGGCTGGGGCCGGGATCGACGTCCGGGTCCGCTACTACGAGGAGGACGCGGTCCCGTCCGGCCTGACCGCCGTTGTCGCCGCCGGCGTCGTCGGCGCGACCGACCCGGCCACGGCCGCCGCCATCGCCGCGATCGGCGACGAACAGTTCGACCTGATCGTCACTCCGTTCATCTCCTCGGCCAACCTGACCGCCCTGGAAGCCGAGCTGGAGGCCCGCTGGGGCCCGACCCGGCAACAGGACGGCTTGGCCATCATCTCGACCCGGGGCACGTCCGGCTCCCTGGCCAGCTTCGGCGATGGCCGCAACAGCCAGTTCGTCTGCTGCCTCCCCGCGAAGGCCCCGCCGAACCTTTCCTGGGAATGGGCGGCCACGACCGCCGGCATCGTCGCCCACTACGGCTACATCGACCCGGCGCGGCCGTTCCAGACCCTGACCTTGCCCGGGCTCCTCCCGCCGGCCGAGGCCGACCGCTTCACCCGGGCGGAGCGCGAGCTGCTGCTGCGCGACGGGGTCAGCACCTTCACCGTCGATGCCGGCGGCAAGGTCAACATCGAGCGCCTGGTGACGATGTACCAGGAGGATGCCGGCGGGAACGCCGACACCGCCTACCTGAACCTCAACACCCTGCTGATCCTCAGCTACGCCCGCTGGACCCTGCGCCTTCGGTTCGCCCAGAAGTTCCCCCGCCACAAGCTGGGCAGCGACAGCGACCTGCCGCGTCCCAACATGGTCACCCCCAAAGTCGCGCGGGCCGAGCTGATCGCCTGGGCCCGCGACCTGGAGGCCGAGGGCATCTTCGAGAACATCGACCAGTTCATCGCCGACCTGCAGGTCGAGCGGGACGAGTCGAACGTCGACCAGCTGAACGCCCTGATCCCGCCGGACCTGGTCAACCAGCTGATCGTCTTCGCCGCCCAAATCCAGTTCCGGCTCTAGGAGGGGCCACGCATGACGAACCGACTTTTCGGCCGCGCCACCATCCGCCTGGATGGCCAGGTGCTCCGGACCGCCAAGGGCTCGACCCTCGACATTGGCGGCCCTGTCCGCACGCCTGTCGTCGACGAGAGCGGCAACACGGTGGGCTTCACCGAGGAGACGCAGCCGTCGAAGCTCGACTGCGGCGTCCAGATGGCCGAGGGCGTGAGCTTGGCCAACATCCGCTCGATCGAGGACGCGACGGTCACCTTCGACTGTGACTCCGGCCAGTCCTACCTGATCAACCACGCCTTCTGCACGACGCCCCCGGTCCTGGGTGGCGACGGCAACGCGAAGACCACCTTTCAGGGGCCGCCGGCCGAGGAGATCACCTAGATGGCCGAGAACTATCCGCTGAAGGAGCCGATGGTCATCAAGACGATCGGCGAGGGCGGCGAAGTGAAGGTCGCCCAGACCATCACCTCGCTGGACATCGATTGGCCGGAGGATGGCGTGCTTCGGGGCAAGCACCTCGTAGCGACGGACGGCTATGAGGGCTACCTGGCCCGCTCGCTGGCCCTGCTCGGCCTCCTGTCTGGCCACCCCTACAGGGTGATGCTGGAGCTGGCCGACGTCGACATCATGGTCCTGGTGGAGAGGTTGGAGGGTTTTCGGAAGCCTGGCCGGCCGACTGGCGCGACCTCTTAGGAGACGTCGCCGCCGTCTTCTCTTTCAGCGAGACGGAAATCCTCAGCTGGGACCTCACCCGGCTGATCTTCTGGCACGACCAGGCGAAACGCATCCATGGCCGACCTGAACCTTAAGCTCATCCTGGAGACCCTCGATCGCGGTGCGTCGGGCAAGGTCCGCAGCTACACGGTCGTCGTCCACGGCCTGAACCGTGAGGTGAAGACCGGCACGCGCTCGTGGCTCGATTCCAAGAGCGCGATCGAGAAGAACGCCTCGGCCATGGACCGGGCGACCCAGGCCAACCGCCGAGGCAGCCAGTCCCTGGAGGATGTGATCAGCCGCCAGCGTCGCCTGCGGCTGGAAACCGAACGGTCCGAGGGGGCGCTGACGCGCTTCTTCCGGACCATGGGCGGCGGGCCCCGTGGTCGTGCCGGCGGCGGCGGCGGCGGCGGTGGCTGGCTGGCCGGAGCGGCCAGCGGCGTGATCGGCGGCCTCCCAGGCCTCGCCGCGACCACCGGCGCGGCCGTCGCCGGCGGGGCGACCGCCGGGACGATCGGCTTTGGCAAGAGCGTGGTGGATACCGGCGCGCGGTTCGAAAGCTACGAGGCCGGCCTGAAGACCTTGGAGGGCAGCCAGGCCAAGGCCCGCGAGGCGATGAGCTGGGTGCAGAAGTTCGCCAAGACCACCCCCTACGACCTCGACCAGGTCATGCAGTCCTACGTCCGGCTGCGGGCTTACGGCATCGAGCCGACGAACGGCACCCTGCTGTCGCTCGGCAACACCGCCTCGGCCATGCAGAAGGACCTGATGTCGGCGGTGGAGATGCTGGCCGACGCCCAGACCGGCGAGTTCGAGCGGCTGAAGGAGTTCGGCGTCCGGGCCAAACAGCAGGGCGACAAGGTCACCTTCACCTACAGCCAGAACGGCAAGGACATCGAGGTCAGCAGCAAGAAGACGGCGGCCGACATCCGCCGCACCCTGCTGGGCATCTTCGACGGCCGCTTCAAGGGCGCCATGGATGAGCAATCCCGGACCTGGAACGGGATGATGTCGAACATGGGCGACAGCTGGGTCGGCTTTAAGCGCAAGGTCGCCGACGCCGGCCTGTTCGAGAAGGTCAAGGGCCACCTGGCTGGCGTGCTGGAGTTCCTCGACAAGGCCGAGAAGGACGGCCGCCTCGACAAGTGGGCCAAGGAGATCGCCACCAGCGTCGGGCAGGTCGCCGATAGCATGGCCCGGGTGGGCAAGGCCGTCGATTGGGTCCAGCTCTCGAAGGACGTCGCCACCGTCGCGCGGTCGGTGGCCTGGCTGGCCGAGCAGTTCGCCAAGCTGGACCGCCTCAGCAAGACGCCGATCGGCCGCATCGTCGCCGGCCGCCTCAACCCCGTGACCGGGGCCCAACAGGCCTGGGAGGGCTTGACCAATCCCCAGGTCCGGGGCGCGCTCGGCCGGGCAGGCGACGGGTTGGGTGCCGCCATCGAATCGACCCGCAATCCCTGGGCGCGGCCGGGCCCGCCCAGGGGCTCGATCGCCCCGCCGATCCTCGGCGGCAACCGGCCTATGCCTGGCCTCGGCGGCGGTCCGCTGCAGAAGCCCATGAAGGGCAAGCTGGAGATCGACCTGGCCCCCGGCCTGGTGATCCGCCAGGCCAACTTCGGAGACACCGCCGACGCCACCTGGCGGCTCGGCCGGCCGGGGGATCGTCCCTGATGGCTTGGCGTGACAACCTCCGCCCCGGCAGCTTCCGGGGCGTTCCCTTTCAGGTGCCGTCGCACACGAAGGAGCTGGGGCGTCGGACCGAGGTCCATGAGTATGCCCTGACAGATGAGCCCTGGGCCGAGGACCTGGGCCGCGAGACGCGGCGCTGGATGCTCCAGGCCTACGTCATCGGGCCTGACTACATGGCCGCCAGGGACGCCCTGGAGGCTGCTCTGGAGGCCGAGGGGCCTGGCGTCCTCATCCACCCCTGGCGCGGCTCGCTGACCGTCTCGGTCGAAGGCCGTGCGACCGTAGAGGAGAGCAGTGCGGAAGGCGGCCTGGCCCGCTTCACCATCCCGTTCGTCGAGGCCGGTGCGAACCTTGCGCCGGCCGCTGAAGCCGACACTGCTGGCGAGGCCGCCGAGGCCGCCGAGGAGGCCAAGGTGGTCGCGGCGGACCTTCTGCCGGCGGGCTTCTCGATCGAGGGCCTGCCGGCGTTCGTGAGCCAAGCCGCCGGCGACCTGCTGGGGCAGTTCACCGGGGCCCTGGACGGGGCTCTGGCTGGCCTTGCGCCGTCCATCTCCAGCCTCGGCAATCTGCGCCAGCTCGGCGGCGACCTGCTGGCCAAGGCAAACGCCCTGATAGCCGCGCCGGCCAGCCTGGCCGGCCGGGTCATCGGGCTTGTCGGCCAAATCCGCGCGCTGGCCGGAAACCCGCTCGCGGCCCTGCCGGCGTTGCGCTCCCTCATGGGCTTCGGCTCGACCCTCGCCCACGTCCTGGGCGACACGCCGTCGCGCAAGCGGCAGCGGGCAAACCAGGCGGCGTTCGTGGCGCTGGTCCGCCGAACGGCAGCGGCCGAGGCCGTGGCCGCCGTGAGCGAGGCGACCTTCACCTCCTATGAGCAGGCGGCTGCGATCCGCGACGACCTGGCGGCGGCGATCGACGTCCTGGCCCTGGAGGCCGGCGACGCCGGCGACGACGACGCCTTTCTGGTTCTGGAGAACCTGCGCGCCGCCCTCATCCGCGACGTCGGCGCGCGGGGCGGCTCCCTGGCCCGGGTGTTCGCCTACACGCCAGGCCAGACGGAGCCTGCCATGGTGACGGCGTTCCGCGTCTACGGTGACGCCAGCCGCGACCTGGAGATCGTCGCCCGCAACGGGATCAGCCATCCGGGCTTCGTGCCGGGCGGCCGGACGCTGGAGCTGCTCACGCCTGATGGCGAGGTCCGCTGATGGCCGATGACATCAACCTGAAGGTGGTCGGCCAGGCGCTGCGGGGCTGGAAGTCCGTCTCGGTCACCCGGGGTATCGACGCCCTGGCGGGCCCGTTCTCTCTGGGGCTGTCGCACCGCTGGCCTGGCGCGCCGGCCGACTGGGGCATCCAAGGCGACGACGCCTGCGAAGTGCTCATCGGGGACGAGAAGGTCATGACCGGCTGGATCGACACCCCGGTCCATTCGATCGATCCCCGCCGCCACCCCTTCACCGTCTCCGGTGCGGCCAAGACGGTCGACCTCATCGACTGCTCGGCCATCCACACGCCCGGCAGCTGGAAGAACCGCAAGCTTGAGCAGATCGCCGCCGACCTGACCGCGCCGTTCGGCATCAAGGTCAAGGCTGTGGCCTCGACAGGCGCCGCCTTCCCGACCTTCGCCCTGCAGCAGGGGGAGAAGGTCTTCGACGCGATCAACCGCATGGCCCGGCAGCGCGGCGTGACGGCGGTGACGACGATCGACGGCGACCTTGAGTTCATCCAGCCCGGCAAGACGGCAGCCGGCTACAGCCTGATCGAGGGCGAGAATTTCGAGGTGGCCACCTTCACGGATAACCGCACCCAGCGGTTCTCCGAATACCTCCTGAAGGGCTACTCCGCTGACGGCAAAACGCGCCCCAAAGCGACGGCCAAGGATGAAGGCGTCCGCCGTCACCGGCCTCTGCTGATCGTCCACGACGACGACAGCACCCCTGGAAACCTCTCTGACCGCGCC
Source organism: Caulobacter sp. (assembly GCA_016125585.1). Lineage (GTDB taxonomy): Bacteria > Pseudomonadota > Alphaproteobacteria > Caulobacterales > Caulobacteraceae > Caulobacter. The sequence continues at coordinate 52,192 of WGLL01000011.1, read as the reverse complement.
AAGTACGAGGCGACCAGGCGCGCCGGCGAAGGGAAGGAGCTGGTGGTCACCGTCAGCAGCTGGCGAGCCCGCAACGGCCAGCTCTATGCGCCCGATCGCCTGGTCCCGGTGAAGGCCCCCTCGATCGGCGTCGAGGGCGAGCTGCTGATCAAGTCGGTGACCTACTTGCGGGACGCGGTCAGCGGCACGCGGGCGGAACTGATGCTGTCGCCGAAGGAGGCCTTCAGCCTGATGCCCATCCCCGCGCCGGCGAAGCGCAGCAAGAAGCGGAGGTCCACCTGATGGCGCCCAGATCAGCGTCGGCCGACGCGGTGAACATGATGATCGGCCGGGGCGGCGTCCGCCTCGTGAACGATGAGGGCGAGGTCCAACTGCTGCAGCTGGAGGTCCTGGCCGACGAAGTCCTGGACGACGTTGAGCGCCACCAGGACTACGGCTTCAACTCGCACCCTTTGGACGGGGCTTCGGCGGTCATCCTGGCCCTGAGCGGCATCCGGGGCCGGTCGCTGGCTGTCGCGGTCGGCGATCGCCGCTACCGCCTGCAGCTGGAGCCGGGCGAGGTCGCGATCTCCGACGACCTCGGCCAGAAGGTCCACCTCACGCGGGACGGCATCGTTGTCCAGACCACTGGCAAGATCACGCTGCAGGCGGACGAGGAGGTCATCCTGCAGACCCCCAAACTGACCGCCACCGTGACCGCCGACGCCACGATCGACGCGACCGGCGATGTCCTGGTGAAGTCGTCGTCGAAGGCGACCGTGGAAGCGCCCCAGGTCATCGTCGCCTCTGACGACATCCGGCTCGGCGGCGCGGGGGCGAACAAGAAGGTCGCCCTGGTCGGCGACGCCGTCGCCGGCGGGTTCATCACCGGCCCCGGCTCGACCAAGGTGAAGGCGCTATGAGCGGCCTGGCTCTGGTCTGGGACAACGAGGCCCAGGAGGCGCGCCTGGTCGTCGCCGAGCCGCAGCAGCCCGACGCGGCGCTGCAGACGGCCGTCATCATCTCGCTGTTCAGTGACCGCCTGGCCGCGCCCTCGGACGACTTGCCGGAGGAAGACGGCAACCGCCGTGGCTGGTGGGGCGATGTTGTGCCGCCCGTCGAAGGCGACCGCATCGGCTCCCGGCTTTGGCTGCTCCGGCGAGGCAAGCGCCGCGCCGAGGACGTCCGCTTGGCTCGGGACTATGGCGCCGAGGCGCTCGCCTGGATGGTCGACGATGGCGTCGCCTCCGCCGTGTCCGTTGAGGCCGAGTTCCTGGGCGAGACCGGAATCCAGCTGCTGGTCGCGATCACCCGGCCGGATGGCCAGCCCCTTCGTTTCGACTTCCTCTGGAACCTGCACTGATGGCCTTCACGCGCCCCACGTTGACCGACCTGGTCGCCCGCGACGAGACCGATCTAAAGGGCCGGCTGGCCGGCGGCGACGCCTTGCTGCGGCGCTCGATCGAGCGCGCCCTGGCGCGGAGCCATGCCGGCTCGGTCCACGGCCTCTACGGGCGTCTGGACAGCCTGGCGATGGACCTGATGCCGGATTCCGCTTCGGGACCCCAGCTCGCCCGCTGGGCCGGTGTGTGGGGCCTCGAAAAGAAGCCGGCGACGGCCGCGACCGGCCCGGCCCAGCTCACCGGCGTCAACGGCAGCATCGTCGAGGCCGAAACCCGTCTGCAGCGCAGCGATGGCGTCGAGTACCGCGTGACTGCGGATGTGACGATCGTCGGCGGCGTTGCGACCGCCGCGCTGGAGGCCAGCCTTCCGGGCGTCGCCGGCCTGGCCGAGGAAGGCACAGCCTTGACCTTCGTGTCGCCCGTCGCCGGCGTGGCCAGCGCGGCGGTCGTCGGCGATGGCGGGCTGACGGGCGGCGCGGAGGAGGAATCTGACCCTCAGCTGCTCGATCGCCTTCTGGCCCGCATCCGGCAGCAGCCGCAGGGCGGCGCGGGCCCGGACTACGTCCGTTGGGCCCGAGAGATCGCCGGCGTCACCCGGGCCTGGGTGTTCCCCGAACGGAGCGGCCTGGGCACGGTCGGCGTCGCCTTCGTCATGGACGGCCGCGAGGACATCATCCCCCTGGGCGGCGACCTGACCACCGTTGCCAACCACATCGCCGACCTGCGGCCGGTGACGGCCCAGGTGACCGTCTTCGCGCTCGCGCCCGTCGAGCTGGACCTGACCATCGAGCTGAGCCCCGACGACGCCGACACCCGCGCGGCTGTCGAAGCCGAGCTGCGCGATCTCCTGGCCCGGGAGGCCGAACCGGGCGGGACCATCCTGCTCAGCCATATCCGCGAGGCGATCTCGATCGCCGCCGGCGAGACGGACCACGTCCTGACGGTGCCCTCCGCCAACGTCACAGCCGACGACGAAGAGATCATCGTCCTCGGCGACATCACCTGGAGCTGATCGTGGCGCGCGACACAGACGCCTACGCCGCCCAGCTGATGGGCCTGCTGCCGACCGGCCCGGCCTGGTCGCGCGACCGGGACGTCGGCCTCGGCGACCTGCTTACCGGCATGGCGGCCGAGCTGGCGCGCTTCGAGGCGCGCACCGACGACCTGATCGAAGAGGCCGACCCGCGCACGGCGTTCGAGATGATGGAGGACTGGGAGCGGGTGCTCGGCCTTCCCGATCCCTGCACTGTCGCAGCGACCAGTCTGTCCGCCCGTCGCGTTGCCGCCTGGCGGAAGCTGGCCTTCCAGGCGGGTCAGACGCGGGCCTTCTACATCGCCCTGGCTGCATCCCTCGGCTTCGAGATCGAAATCCACGAGTTCGATCCGGATGTCGACGCTCACGACGCTGCTCTCACACCGCTGGTCGGCGGCGGCCGTTGGCGCTTTGTCTGGCGCGTCCATGTGCTCACCAGCACCGACTACTCCGTCTTCCGGGCTGGGGCAGGCGTGGCCGGCGACCCTCTGGCCGAAGGCGGCGCCCTGGACCTGGAATGCATCATCCGGTCGGCCCGGCCGGCCCACACCCGCGTCATTTTTACCTACGAAGGAGCTTAGCGGCCCATGCATCGCATCGACACCAACGGGGCCACGGTGGCCAACCGGTTCAAGCAATCCCCGGCCCCCGCCACCCAGGTCGGGGCCGACTGGCTCAACGACGTCCAGGAGAACCTGGTCGGCTTCCTCGACGCCTTCGGCATCGCCCCGGTGAAGGGGCAGTGGGGACAGATGGCAGCGGCCGTTGCCGGGGTGGGTCTGACCGGCCGAAAGGCCATCACCGACCTGGACGCGCTCGCCAAGACCGGCTTCTTCGGCAGCAGCCCGATCGCCACCGGCCGGCCTGACGGCGAGGATGCGGGCCTGGTCCTTTCGATCTTCGACACCGCCGACAGCGCCGACGGCTGCCAGCTATTCGTCGCGGCCTCGGCCGACAGCGTCTGGCTGCGACGCTGGGACGGCGAGGCCTGGACCGACTGGGTGCGCGTCGTGACCTCGGCCGCCGGCGGCGGCGGCGTGGCCGACGCTTACGGGACGGCCGCTGGTCAGGGTGGAAACGGGGCCTGCGCCGCCGGCAGCGCGGTCAAGAACCTCAGCGCCGTCTCGCGGACGGCCAGTGGGTCATATTCGGTGGCTTTTGAGACCCCGCTGCCCGTCGCCGACTACGTCCTGCAGATCAGCTGCACCGGCCAGAACATCGCCCACAACATCACCGCTCAGAGCCAGTTCGGCTTCTCGGTCGCCTTCCAGAGCGGGCAGGCCAACACCGGGGACTCGCCGCAGAACCCGACCCGATTCGGCTGGACCTGCCACTGCTGACTTTCACCCCCGCTCGGCTTGCCGCTGAGAGGGGGGTCCGGGGCGCGTCAACGCCTCGAACCGCAGGCTGCAACCTGCACCTCAACGTCGGCGCGCCGGCGTTTCAGTCACCCCCACCGCGTACACGGCGGGGTCCTTTTGAGAGCCCTAGTTCATGGAGTCGAGTCCCCAGTTCACCGCCGTCGCACCGATCGCGCCGGCGGCCCCCTACATCGGCGGGAAGCGCAACCTTGCGCGCCGCCTGGTGGCCTTGATCGAGGTCACCCCTCACGACACCTACGCCGAACCCTTTGTGGGCATGGGCGGGGTGTTTCTGCGCCGCCGCAGCCGTCCAAAGGCCGAGGTCATCAACGACTGGAGCAAGGACGTCTGGACCTTCTATCGCGTCCTCCAGGAGCACTACGTCGCCTTCCTGGAGATGATGCGTTTCCAGATCACCAGCCGCGCGGCCTTCGAGCGGCTTGTCAACGTCGACCCTGACACGCTGACCGACATGCAGCGGGCGGCCCGATTCCTGTTCCTGCAGCGGACGGCCTTCGGCGGGAAGGTCACCGGCCGGAACTTCGGGGTCAGCCACCACCGGCCAGGCCGCATGGACGTCACCCGCCTGGCCCGCCAGTTGGAGGACCTTCACGAACGGCTGGCCGGCGTCATCGTCGAGCGGCTGCACTACGCGGCCTTCCTGGCTCGCTATGACAGCCCGTCGACCCTGTTCTACCTCGACCCGCCCTACTGGGGCTCCGAGGGAGACTACGGGAAGGACCTGTTCACGCGGGCTGACTTCGACCTGCTGGTCGCGGCGTTGCACCAGCTGAAGGGCCGGTTCATCCTGTCTATCAACGACGTCCCCGAAACCCGGCTCATGTTCGCCGGCTTCCAGGTCGTCGAGGCCGAGACCAGCTACTCGCTCCAGGGCGGTGGCAGGCCTGCGGCCGAGCTGATCGTGATCGGCGGAGGGCGGGCGGCTTAGAAGCCTCTGAGGGCCCTCTCAGGAATCGCTTAGGAGGGGGCCTGTGGCCACGAGCTATGAAACGGAGTGCTCCAGATTCAGCTGCCCCAGACTCCAGCTCGCGGAGTCGCGCTACAGCGGAACCACCTCCACCCACATCCCCGGCCCTCCCCCCCTCCAGGGGGAAGGGAGATCAGAGCTCAGCTGTCCTTCTTGAGAAACTCGGCCGTCGCCTCGATCGCTTCGACCAGACCGACCCGCTGGATCTCCACCCCCTCGGGCAGGCCGGCGAACAGGCGGGTCGGCGAGGCGGCGTCGAGCATAACGAACACCCCCTTGTCGTCCTCGCGGCGGATCAGCCGGCCGAAGGCCTGGGCGATGCGGTTGCGTGCCACGGCGTCGTCATAGCTCTTGCCGCCAAACCGGGCGCGGCGGGCCTTGTGCAGGATGTCGGGCCGGGGCCAGGGCGCCCGATCAAAGGCCAGCAGCCGCAGGGAGCGGCCGGGAACATCGACCCCGTCGCGCACCGCGTCTGTACCCAGCAGGCAGCTGTCCTCCTCGGCCCGGAAGATGTCGACCAGAGCCCCGACCTCAAGCGGATCGACATGCTGGGCGTAGAGGGCCAGGCCCTTGTCGGCCAGGGGCGCGGCGATCTTCTCATGCACCGCCCGCAGCCGCCGGATGGCGGTGAACAGGCCCACGCCGCCGCCGCCCGCCGCCAGGAACAGCTCCCGCATCGCCGCCGCCACCTGGCGGGCGTCGTCCTTGGCGACGTCGGTGACCACGAAGGCCCGCGCCTGCCGGGCGTAGTCGAAGGGCGAGGTCAGCCGCAGGGTCTTGGGCCGCTCAGGCAGCCTCGCGGCGCCGGTGCGCATCTCGGCCAGGGCGAAGGGGTCCTCAGACGCCGGGTCGGTCAGGGTGGCGCTGGTCACCAGCACGCCGTGAGACGGCGCGATCACCGCCGCGGCCAGGGGCTCGGTCGGATCGACCCAATGGCGGCGGCTGGCCGCGTCGACCACCCGGCCATAGAGGAAGGTGGCGTCGAACCAGTCGACGAAATCGGGATCGTCCTCGGCGTCCTCCTCGATGGCCTTCAGCATCGAGCGCCAGGCCGGCAGGGTCATCCGCGCCCGCCTGTCCAGCCCGCGCAGCGCCCCCTCGATCCGCGCCCGCTCCGACGTCGCCAGCTCGTCGGCCTCGTCGTCGAGCACATCTTCCAGATGACGCGCCAGGGCCAGCAACGGCGCCTCGACAGACGCCAGGGCCGAGGCGGCGTCGGAGGCCGTCTCGCGGACCCGGTCGATGGCCGGGCGGGCGGCGCATTCCATGCCGATGTCGGACGCGCCACCGTTCCGCTCGCTGTTGCGGGCGCGCAGCTGTTCAAGCACCGCCGCCAGGAAGGCCTCGACCGGACCGATGGGATTGATCTCGCCGTTGGGCGGGGCGATGCGGCCTGACCACCCCTCTCCCGGCAGAACGCCCGCGGCGCGGGTGACCTGATGCAGCGCTTCGCGGGCCTCCTCGCGGTCGCCCAGCACGTCCAGCAGCCGGTGCTCCAGCCCACGGCCCCGCCGTCCCCGCGATTCCGGCCCCCGGATCCAGCGCCGCAGCTCGGCCGCCTCGGCTCCGGACAGAGCGGCGGAGAAGGCGCTGTCGGCGGCGTCGAACAGATGGTGGCCCTCGTCGAAGACGATGCGCTTGAGCGAGGCGGTCTCGACATCGGCCTTGGAACCCCGCGCCCGGCGGGCGCCATCGAAGGCGGCCTGGGTCAGGACCAGGGCGTGGTTGGCGATGACCAGATCGGCCCGGCGGCTGCCGCGGATGGCCTTCTCGACGAAACAGGCGCGGTAATGGCCGCACGCGGCGTGGACGCATTCGCCGCGCCGGTCGACCAGATTGGCGGCGCTGGCCTGGGCTGAGGGCGGAATGGCGAACAGGCCCGGCAGCCAGGCGGGGAAATCGCCGCCGGTCATGTCGCCATCACGACTGGCCCGCACCCAGCGCGCCGCCAGACCCATGCCGATGACATCGCCGTTGCCCAGTTGGGCGGTCTGAACCTGTTCCTGAAAATTGAGCAGGCACAGATAGTTCTCGCGGCCTTTTCGCACCACCGCCTTGCGTGCCCGCACCGCCGGGTCCGGATAGATGGCGGCGCTTTCCCGCTCGATCTGCCGCTGCAAGGCCCGGGTGTAGGTGCTGACCCACACCGACGGCCCATTCTCCTCAGCCCAGACCGAGGCCGGGGCCAGGTAGCCCAGCGTCTTGCCGACACCCGTGCCGGCCTCGGCCAGCACCATGCGCGGCTCGCCCTCCCGCTCGCGGGGGGCAAAGGCGAAGGCGGTCTCGGCGGCATAGACCGCCTGCATCGGCCGCGCCTCTTCCAGGCCGGAGCGCTTGAGAAGCTCGACCAGCCGCGACTCGGCCGCTTCCGGCGTCACCGGCCGCGAGCCCGGCTCGCCCGGCGGGGCCTGATCATCCCATTCCGACACCCGGGCCCAGACATCCAGGCCCGAGCCCCGCCGCCCGGCCTCGCCGACGGTTCGGCTGCGCAGGGCATTGACCACGGCAGGACCCCAGGCCCAGCCGGCCCGGTCCATGGTCTCGGCGAGGTTCAGACACTCTTCCCGCGACGGCCAGGGTTTGATGGCCAGTTCCGACAGCAGTTGGGCGCAAGCCTCGCGCAGGGTCGCCGCCTGTTCGGCCGCCCCCTTTGGCTCGGGCAACCCCAGGGCCTGGGCCAGGCCCACCGCCGAGGGCGCGGTGAACTGCGCAGGCCGCACAAAGGCGAACAGCTCCAGCGCATCGAACACGCCGCGCGCCCGGGGCGGGGTGTTCAGCCCCAGCCGCTTGGCCGTCATCCCCGCATGCACCACCAGAACCGGCCCGGCCTCGGCCAGGGCTCGCGCCGCCGGCGGCCGCAGCTCCCGCGCCCCCTCCCCGTCCGCCACGGCGCAACGCGGCCCGGGCAACACCACCAGGGCGGCGGCCAGATCAAGCGAGGGAGCGACGGCGTTCACCCCCTCTACCTAGTCCGAACCGGGTGGTGGGTCACTTTGAAATTAAGTGACCTTGACCTATCGCCAGTCGGGACCGTCATAGCCAGAAGGCGGTTCAATGCCAGTCCATTTGCTGGCGGCTTCCCGACAGGACGCGGCGACCGTTTTTCGGAGCAGCGTGTTCGACGTAGGGGCCTTGACGACCTCCTTGCCGAAGACGTCGAAGGACAGGCAAAGCCGAGGCAGGATTTCAACGTTGGTTTCGCCGTGCTCAAGCGACCAGTGGGTGATCGCCGCGACATATTTTCGCCGATCCTCAATGTTCTTGCGCGTCTCCGCCGAATTGGCGAACAGCATGACGCAGCCGCCGCCGAAGGTTCGGCCGTCCGCACCTTGCTCAAAAACTGGAGGGTCCAGCCGCGTGTTCACCGTAACGCCCGCCAGCTTCATCGTCACATCACGCGGGCCAGGTCCGAACTGTGCTTTGCCGAGCTTGGCGGCGGCGAAGGTCGTTTTGAAGGCCTCAATGGCGGCGGCGCACCGGATAGCCTCGTCGCGCGTGTATCCTTCCTCTCTCTCCGCTTTCAGGGCCATGCGCTGCGCGAGCGCGTCGAGCTGGCCCATGTCTCGCGTGTTGCTTGAGAGTGTCGCGCGCATGGTCGGGACGACCTGCTGATATGCGGCAACGCTCACCTTTCGAGGAAACTTCGCCTTCCGGATCACCGCGTCCCGTTGGTCGGCATTCTTCGTGCAAAGGTATTCGGCAAGGTGATTTGCCGAGAAACGCGGGTTTCTGTAAAAGCTGTAGTTGGGAGCTTCGTCCATGGAAGACATGATCCTTAGCGCGAGACTTGACGAATCGACCACGCTCTACGTTTCGCCCATTGCCCAACAAACCTACGCTGAATACGTGGGTGAAGACAATCTAGGCGGCGGTGACGGCTATTTCGTTGTTCGCTCGCGCCGACAGGGCTCGTCGGACCGCATCGAAGTCTTGGCGAAAGCTCCCTCGTTTGCTGCGGCCGGCGACCTGTTCGATTTGATTGTTGGATCTGCAAGGCGGGTAGCTCCTGCCGGTAGGTAGGCCCTACTCGGCAGCAACCCGCTTCTTATAAGGCCCCCGCTTGCCCGGCTTGGCTTCCGCCGCTTCCACGACGGCGACCAGATCGGCCATTTCCCACAGGCGGTCCGACACGCCAGCGGCCATCGCGGGCGATATGCGCAGGGTCTTATGGATGCGGACGAAATTGTAATAGGCGAAGTGCAGGGAAATGGCGTTGCTGTGCGCCTCTACCTTCTTGGAAAAGCCGTTGGTCAGGCGGGTGAACCGGCGCATGTGCATCCGCATGGTCAGGTTCTGACGCTCCACGTAGGAGGTGGAGACCTTGGACATATCCGGGGAGCCAGCGACCTGAGTAGGGTTGGCGCCGATGCAAGCGGCCGGGCTGTAGCGTCCTGCGTCAGGGGCGGCGCCGTATATCTTCACAAGTTGCGCGTAGTCGATCTCATCGCCGAAAACCCGGCGCACGGCGCGCTTATAGGCGGAGTGGCCGTCTGAGGTCAGTTGGAAGCGACCGTCGATCCGAGCCCGCACGTCGGCAAGAAAGTCCTGAGCGTAGTCGGCATCACGACCGCCGACCATGACGGAGAAGACCAGCTTCGTATCAGCGTCGATAGCGGTCCAGGTCCACACATCGCCAGCACCCTCCGGGGCGGCCTTCGCCTTGGCGACGTTCTTTTGCTTGGCGTAGCAGAAGCTCCAGATCTCGTCGACCTGAACCTGGGCGCAGGAGAGATTGCGGAAAGCCGCATCCTGATAGGCGCCGAGAGCGGCGCCCGCGTCGTTCAACAGCTTCGCCACCGTGTTCTTGCTGGCCCCGGTCAAACGAGTCACGGCGCGGATCGACATGCCCTCACACAGAAGGTGAAGGATGTGAGCGCGCTGTTCGGAAGTGAGCTTGTTCATGACGGGAACGATATAACGAATGATGCATGTTAGTCAAGCATAAGGGTCAGTTTAATAGTCGAGTCTGATCAAGCACTTAGCGGTCGCCGCCAGCGATTTGACAAATAAATTCAATGTGGTAGAAAGATGGTGCCCCCGCCGGGACTCGGACCCGGAACCTTCATCTTAGCGGGACGACGCTCTATCCATTGAGCTACGGGGGCAACAAGGGTCGCGCCGCCGCGACCGGCAAGGGACGCCAATCCCCTGCCGACCGCGCCGGCCTCAAACCCTCCTAATGGGTGGTAGCCAACTCACCGCCTGTTCCTTTCCTAAGTTGCACAATGACCCTCCGGCCGAATCCCAAAGCGGGCCGGAGGGTCTCATTTGTTCGTATACGTGGCCGCTGGTGGCAACGCAACCCGTTCGGCGTTTTCGCGTCATTTATCCCGACAAGCGCAACGCGATCGGATAACTTGCGCAAACCAGCGTTTGGTGCAATAAGCGCGCCTCGGCTTTGGGATGCCTGTCATGGAAGATATGGAAGCGTTTATGCGCGATAAGATCGCGCGCCTACGCGCTGAGGCGGATGCCTTGGATAAGACGCTCAAGGAGTATTTGTCTGTTCAGGCAAGGGTGGCGGGGGCTGCCCGCCGGTCTGGTGACAATCCCCGGTCTGGCGCCTTCGGTGTCATCTTGGAGGCGATTAGCCGGGCTGGTCAGAATGGCCTGAGCTTAGACGAGATGATCGCGGCAGCGAAAGAAGAGGGTTACGACGTGAAGCGGAACACGCTTCGCTCGCAAATCTGGTCTGCGAAAGAGGAGTCAGCGGTCGAGCAAATTGAGCCTGGACGCTACCGAGTGCCGGTTGCCCCGCAGGCATCATCGAAGCGAGACAATCGCACTGCGGACGAGGCTTTTGGCTCGGCCACGTCAGGTGGATTCGGGGGGGCTCCACGAAATCCCTCTGCTGGTCGTCGGGAAGACTTCGGTGCAGACTTGGACGACGAGATTCCGTTCTAGTCCTTCGCCCACCTTTTTGCGGCGGCTTTTCGGGCGATCTCGCTGCGCTGTTCTGGCGTAAGGCTCTCAGCGCGAGCCTTACCGCCACGCAACCCCCCAGCCCGCGCAATCTCTGTGCGCTGGCTGTCGGGGGCGGTCGGGGTGTTTTCCACTTCCCCTGTAGCGATCCCGGCGATCATCTTCGCCAGTTCGTTTGGGTCGCGGGGGCGCTTAGGCGTCTTCGTCACGAGCGGCCTCATACTTGTCTATCAGCGCCTGAAGATTAGCCGCCTGATCCTTGATCCGCTGAATTTCCGATGCGGCGTATGGACGGCCCGCCGTCCCGTTGGCGATCTCGGCCAAGGCGTCCTGCTCCAACTTGAGCATGGCGCGCCAACTGTTGATCATGGGGTCTTCAGGTTCGGTCATGTGGCGATGATAGCCGACAGCCGCCGGGTGATGCTATCATTGTCAACGGCCCCGAATTTCAAAGTGACCCACCACCCCGAACCGGCCCGAAACGAAAGGGGAACACGAAACAGAGACCTGATCGAAATCAGGGACTCATCCACCAATCCCCGCTCACCCCGGCGAAGGCCGGGGCCCAGCCGCCTGAGCGCGGTCCGGTCCGGATAGATTAGCCAGCCGAGCGCCTGAAAATGGGTCCCGGCCTTCGCCGGGATGAGCGGAATTCTGGTCAGTTCCGGGCTGCCACCAATCCCTAACCCGCCGCCTGCAGCCGCGCCGCCAGCTCGGCCTCGTCAGCGACAAACCACAGTCCCCGGCCCCGGTTGGACTCCGCGACAAAGGCCCGCAGCGCCTCGCTCCGATCCAGGGCCGCGCTGATGTCGCCGAGGATGGCCGTGCGCAGCCGATAGTTGGTGAACTTCTGGATCACCTCCCCGGCCATGCGGGACGAGAGGTCGAGAAAGTCGGGATGTAGCCGCGAGACCGGCAGGACGATCATCTCCGCCCGTCCGCCCAGCGCCTCGCCGATCAGGGCGGTCGCATCCTCGCCGGTGGCCACGGGCTGTCCCTGCGCCGCCGCCAACAGCACCGTCACCCCGCCAATGTCCCGGATCTCGTCCATGTCAGCCTCCTGTCGCGACAGTCTAACAGACGCCCTCGAAACAGAAGGGGAACATGCTATATCGCCGGAATGGACGCCGCCGCGCCGCCCGCGCTTCTCCCCGACCGCTTCGAAGCCTGGTTCGCCGGCCGCGGCTGGGCGCCGCGCGCCCATCAGCTGGAGATGGTCGCGGCGGCCCGGGCCGGCCAGCACGCCCTGCTGATCGCCCCGACCGGCGGCGGCAAGACCCTGGCCGGCTTCCTGCCCAGCCTGATCGAGCTGAGCGAACGGCCGCCGCCCAACACCCCGCGCGGGATCCACACCCTCTACATCTCGCCGCTGAAGGCGCTGGCGGTCGATGTCGAGCGCAACCTGATGACCCCCATCGCCCAGATGGGCCTGAACATCGTCGCCGAGTCCCGCACCGGGGACACCGGCGAGGCGCGCAAGCAGCGCCAGAGGATCAAGCCTCCCGACATCCTGCTGACCACGCCGGAACAGCTGGCCCTGTTCTGCGCCTGGGAAGGGGCGCGGCGCTATTTCGAGGACCTTCGCTGCGTGATCATCGACGAGGTCCACGCGATCTGGCCCTCAAAGCGCGGCGACCTGCTGGCGCTGGACCTGGCGCGACTGCAGGTCTTCGCCCCGATGATGCGGCGGGTCGGGCTGTCGGCGACGGTGGACGATCCGGACGTCATCCGTCGGTGGCTGTCGCCCAGCCCTCCCCCGTCGCTTCGCGCCGAGGGAGAGTCTATCGACCCCGGCGACGGGGTGCGCCTTGTGCGAGGCCCGCCCGGTCCGCTGCCCCAGGTCGAGGTGCTGATTTCCGAGGGCCGGGTGCCCTGGGCGGGCCATACCGCCCAGCACGCCATGGCCGACGTCTATGAGGTGATCAAGCGCCACCGGACCTCGCTGATCTTCGTCAACACCCGCTTCCAGGCCGAGTTCGCCTTCCAGGAACTGTGGAAGCTGAACGATGACAGCCTGCCCATCGCCCTGCACCACGGCAGCCTGGCCGCCGAACAGCGGCGCAAGGTCGAGGCGGCGATGGCGCGGGGCGATCTGCGGGCCGTGGTCTGCACCTCGACCCTTGATCTGGGGATCGACTGGGGCGACGTCGACCTGGTCATCCAGCTGGCCGCCCCCAAGGGCGCCTCGCGGATGGTGCAGCGGATCGGCCGGGCCAACCACCGGCTGGACGAGCCTTCCAAGGCCATCTTCGTGCCCGCCAACCGCTTCGAGGTTCTCGAGTGCCAGGCGGCCCGCGAGGCTATTGCCGAGAATGCCTTCGACGCGGAAATCCCGCGCACCGGGGCGCTCGACGTGCTGGCCCAGCACGTCATGGGTTGCGCCATCTCCGAACCCTTCGAGCTGTTGTCGCTGTATGACGAGGTCCGCGCCGCCGGCCCTTACCGCGACCTGGCCTGGGAGGACTTCGAGGCCGTCGTCGAGTTCGTCTCCACCGGCGGCTACGCCCTGCGCACCTACGATCGCTTCCGCCGCATCGTGCAGGGCCAGGATGGACTCTGGCGGGTGCGCAATCCGCAGGTCGCCCAGCGCCACCGGATGAACGTCGGCGCCATCCTTTCGCCGGCCGTGCTGAACATCCGCATGGCCGGCCGCCGCGGCCAGCCCGGTCGCAAGATCGGCGAGGTCGAGGAAGGCTATCTGGAGATGCTGGAGCCCGGCGACACCTTCATCTTCGCCGGCGGGGTCTGGCGGCTGCAGGGGGTCACCGCCACCGACGCCCTGGTGACCTCCGCTTCCGGGGACGATCCCAAGATGCCCAGCTGGGGCGGCAGCAAGTTCGCCATCTCCACCTTCCTGGCGGCCAAGGTGCGGCGGATGATGTCCGAGCCGGAAGGCTGGACCAGCCTGCCGACCGACGTGCGCGAATGGCTGGAGGCGCAACGCGACCGCTCGCGTATTCCCGCGTCCGACCAGATGCTTCTGGAGACCTTCCGGCGCGGCAAGCGCTGCTTTCTGGTGGTCTATCCCTTCGAGGGGCGGCTGGCCCACACCACCCTGGCCATGCTGCTGACCAAGCGGCTGGACCGGCTGCGGGTCGGGCCGCTGGGGTTTGTGGTCAATGACTACGCCATGGCCATCTGGTCGCTGAAACCGATGGATGACCTCGACTTCGACTCGCTCTTCGATGAGGACATGCTGGGCGACGACCTCGAGGCCTGGCTGGATGAGAGCTTCATGATGAAACGGGCCTTCAAGGGCTGCGCCCTGATTTCGGGCCTGATCGAGCGACGGATGCCGGGGTCGGAAAAGTCCGGCCGCCAGGTGACCTTCTCCACCGACCTGATCTACGACGTCCTGCGCCGCCACCAGCCCGACCATCTGCTGCTGAAATGCGCCCGGCTCGACGCGGCCAGCGGCATGATCGACGTGGCCCGGGTCGGCCAGATGCTGGCCCGCATCAAGGGCGCCATCCTGCATGCACCGCTGGAGCATCTGTCCCCCTTCGCCGTGCCGATCCTGCTGGAGATCGGCAAGGAGCGGGTCGGCGGCGACGCGGCGGAGATGATGCTGGCCGACGCCGCCGACGACCTGATCGCCGAGGCCCTGTCATGAACGCCGCCGCCCTCAGGGAGCGCAGCTTCGCCCGCAGCCCGTGCGGCGGCGTGGCCATGGCGATCAACGGCGAACCGGTAGTGATGCGCAGCTCCGGCGCCCTGTGGCTTGCCGGTCAGCGCATGCTGGTGGTCGCCGACCTCCACTTCGAGAAGGGCAGCGCCTATGCCGCCCGGGGCCAGCTCCTGCCCCCCTATGACACCGCCGAGACCCTGACCCGGCTGGAGGCCGAGATCGCCGCCCTGGCGCCGGCGACGGTGGTGCTGCTCGGCGACAGTTTCCACGACGGCCGGGCCGAGGACCGTCTGTTCGGCGACGACGCCGCCCGCATCGCCGCGCTCTCCAGCGGACGCCAGCTCGTCTGGGTCGTCGGCAACCACGACGCCGATGGGCCGCGCGACCTCCCCGGCGACCTCGCCGACGAGATCGCGATCGGCGGCCTGATCCTGCGCCACGAGCCCCTGCCCGGGCCACGCCCCGGAGAGGCGGCGGGGCATCTGCATCCCTGCGCCAGGCTGGTCGGCCGGGGCCGCGCGGTGCGGCGACGCTGTTTCGCCACCGACGGTGAGCGGGTGATCCTGCCGGCCTTCGGCGCCTACGCCGGCGGTCTCAATATTCGCGACGAGGCCTTCGCTGGCCTGTTCACCCGCCATCCCCTGGCCGTGGCCCTGGGCCGGGATCAGGCCCATCCGCTGGCCTGGGCGATGCTCGGCGGAGACTGAAGATCGCGATCAGCTGCGGCGGAACAGCCGAGAGGCCAGCCACCCCGCGCCAAGGGCGATGATCACAGACACCAGGCCGTAGAGCCACGGCCGGTCATGGGCGAACAGATAGAGCGCCCGCTCCGCCCCCGCCTTTTCAACGGTCAGAACCCGCTCGCGGATCGAGACCGGCTGGCCGTCCTGGAACAGCACGATCTGGGCCTGGTAGCGGCCCGTCGGCGCCCCGGCGGGCAGCTGGATGTCGGCCCGGAACAGGCCCTTGTCGACGAAGCGAACGCCATGCTCGTCGGCCGCATAGAGCCCCCCTGCCGCCTTCAGGCGCACCACGGCGCTGCGCCAGTCGAAATAGTCGGACCCCAGGCTGCTGACGACCATGTCGCGGATGCCGTAGCGGGTCTCGGTGCGGCGCTCGGCCGGGGCGGCGATGGCCAGATGGTCGATGCCAAGACCCAGCTCGCGCAGGGCGGCGAAGCGGCCAAGGTCATTCAGGGTGCGGGACGAGGACACATGGTAGTAGCCGGGCGCGCCCTGGAAGACGACGGGGCGGCTGTTCAGCCAGACCCCGGCGATCCGCACTTTGCGCGCGATCCGCACAGGCTGGTCAGGGCCGCGCAGGGTGACCACCACATCCGCCGGCTTGCCCTCGGGGTCGAACACCGCGCCATAGACCGAGATGGTAACGCCGCGGAATCCGGAGGTCACCTTGACCTCGGACTGCGTCAGGACGGCGGACACCTGAGCCTCCGGCGGCGCGTTGACGGGCATTTCAGCCATCAGCCGGCTCCCGACAGGATGACGAAGGGGTCGTCTGGATTGATGAACAGGCTGAGCCCCATCCGCAGCCCGACCAGCAGCACAATCAGCGCCAGGATGGCCCGCAGCTCCTCGGCCCGGAACCGCGCCGAGGCCCGGGCGCCAAGCTGTGCGCCCAGCACTCCGCCGATCAATAGCAGGGTCGACAGGACGATATCGACCGTCTGGTTGCGGCCCGCCTGCAGCATGCTGGTCAGGGAGGTGGTGATGATGATCTGGAACAGGCTGGTGCCGACCACCACCCCCGCCGGCATGCGCAGGATGTAGATCATCGCCGGCACCAAAATGAAGCCGCCGCCGACCCCCATGATCGCCGACAGAATGCCGACGCCAAGGCCAAGGACGATGGGCGGAATGATGCTGATGTAGAGCCGCGAGCGCGGGAACCGGACCTTAAGCGGCAGGGCGTAGAGCCACATAGGCCGGCGGTCCCGTCGCGGCTTGGGCATCTCGCCGCGCCGCCGACGCAGCACCGTGCCCAGGGACTCCCACAGCATCAGACTGCCGATGGCGCCCAGGAACAGAAGATAGGAGACCGAGACCACCAGGTCGGCCTGACCCAGCAGCAGAAGAAAGCGGAACACCTCGACGCCGATGATGGCGCCGACGACGCCGCCGCTGGCCAGAACCGCCCCCATCCGGAAGTCGACCGCGCGACGGCGGCTGTAGGCGATGACGCTGGAAACCGAGCTGGCGGCGACGTGGTTGGACTCGCTGGCCACCGCGACCGCCGGCGGAATGCCCAGGAACACCAGCACCGGGGTCATCAGGAAGCCGCCGCCGATGCCGAACAGGCCGGAAATGAACCCGACGACCGCCCCCAGCGCCACCAGCAGCGGTGCGTTGACCGAAACCTCGGCGATCGGAAGATACAGATCCACGCCTTACCTAGCTCGCATCGGCCCGCGGTTCATAGGCGACGGCCGGCCAAAACTGTCCTTTCGAGGCAGGCTGCACCGTGATCGTGCTTCCCGCGCCACGCCGCCACAAGCGCGAGAGCTTTATTGCGCGTAGATCGCCAGACTGGCGGAGGTCTGCGCATCCAGCGCGCCCGTCGCCGGCAGGTTCTGATCCCGCTGATAGGCCTTGATCGCCCCGACCAGAGCGGGCGAGGCGCGCCCGTCCTGCGGGCCCTGATAATAGCCGAGACGCGACAGCGCCCGCTGCGCCTTGCTGGCGGCGCCGCCGGCCGGGTCGCCCGAGAGCTGGGCCTGGGCCGAGGGGTTGGGGGCCGCGGCGCGATAGCCGGCGGCGGCCCGCTCGGCGACGGCGCGCGAGTCGGGGCTGAGGCTGGCCCGGATGCTTTCGGCGCTCGACCGGGCTTCGGCGTCGCCGGCCTTGGCGGCGATCAGATACCACTTGTAGGCCTCGGCGCTGTTCTGGGTCACCCCGGCGCCGATCTCGTAGATCTTGCCCAGGTTATACTGGCTGTCGGTCAGGCCCAGGTCGGCCGCCCGGCGGAACCACTGCGCGGCCGCGGTCTGGTTCTTGGGGCCGCCGACGCCATCGTAATTGTAGAGGCCCAGGTTGTGCATCGCCTTGCGATCACCGCCCTGCGCGGCCCGCTCGGTCCACCGACGGGCCTGAGCCAGGTCCTTGGGCACGCCGCCCTCGCCGTTCTCATAGAGCTTGGCGAGATAGAACTGGGCCGGCGCATAGCCCTGGTTGGCCGACTTGCGCAGATCCTCGAGACCGCCCTTCTGCTTGGCCTCCAGCCGCCGGACCGCATCGGCATAGAGACTGGCGGGCATCGCCGGCGCGGGGGTCGCCGCTGTTGTCGTCGCGGCGTCAGCCGGCGCCGCCGAGGCTTCGGGCGTCGCCTCGGTCACCGCCATGGCGACCCGGGGCTCGACGGCTTCCGGCGCGGGCGTTGTATCCGCCTCGGCCGTCATGATCTCCTTGCGATCGGCCTCGCGCAGCTTCAGGGCCTCGGTGATCCGGTCGACAGGAGCGCCGCCCTTCTTGGGATCGAGGAAGGTCCAGCCCACCAGGCTGATTCCGGTGAAGGCCAGGACGCCGGTCAGGGCCAGCGCGGTGGTCATGGTGGAGCTGGCGCGCTTCTTCGGAGCCTTGTCCTTGCCTCCGAAAAGGCTGCGGCCAGAGGCCTTGCCGGCTGGCTTGGCCTCGCCGGAGCCGCCGACCCGGGCCGCCGCGCGGGCCTGTTCGATGACCTCGCGCGTGCTCAGCGGACGGCCCGCGTCGGCCCGGGCCTCGAACACCGGCTCGGGATCGGCCTCGTCCATGTCGGGCTCGGAAGACAGGGAGACGAACTCATCGGCCGCCTCGAAGTCGTCGTCGGAGAAGGCCGCCGGGGCCTCTTCCCGCGCCGGGAAGTCGTCGACCTCGAAGCCGGGCTCCGCCGCGCCGAAGCCGGCGTCGGCGCCGAACGCGCGAGGCTGGAAGGTGTCTTCGGGAATGGCCTGGCCGCGCGAGGCGAAAGGATCAGGCGCGAAGGGATCCATCGTCGGCTCGGCCTGGCGAGGGGCCGCGGCGACCGGCGGCGGGCTGGCGGGCGGCGGTTGCGAGACCTGATCGACCAGCCGGCGGGTCGCATTGGTCATGCTGGCGTCGATCTTCTCGCGCGCCTCGTCAAGCAGACGCGCGGTCCGCTCCTCGCTCTGGCGAATGCGTTCGGCCAGGTCGGTCGAGGCCCGCTCCTGGCGCTGGCTGATGCGTTCGGTGACCCGGGCCACCTGCTCGCCGACATCGTCGATGGCCTGGGCGCTGCGCCGCTCGCTGTTGGCGATACGCTCGGCCAGACGTTCGGTGATGCGGGCGATTTCAGAGCCGAGCTTCTCCAGCGCCTGGGCCTGGGATCCGTCGTTGTGCGCCAAGCGTTGCTCCACCAGACCGGCGATGCGGGAAACCTCGCTGCCGACCTGCTCGACGGCCTGGGCGCTGCGGCCCTCGACCGACTGCACCCGGCGACTGAGATTGTCGGCCATGCTGACCATCTCCCGTCCCATGCGTTCGATCGCCATGGCCGAGCGCTGTTCAGCGGCCTGCACATGGGCGGTCATTTCCGAGAGCTTGTGCTCGACCCGGTCGAACCGGCTGTCGGAGGTCTGGCGCAGGCTCTGGGCCATCTCCCGCCGCACATCCTCCAGCCGGGCGTTCAGATTGTGCGACAGGGTCTGCAGGGCGGCGGTGTTGTCCGCCCCCTCGACCTTGCGCAGCCGGCCATCCAGCTTGACGAAGCTGAAGCCGAGATCGCGGATCGCCTCGTTGGTGCGGGCTTCGGCGGTCTCCAGCCGACCGGCCACCCGGGCGACCACCTCATCGGCCAGGACGCCGGCGTCGGGCAGTTCGGGACGCTCCACCGGCGCGGCCGCCGCCGCCTCGATCGCCGCGATCTTGCCTTCCAGGGCGGCGAGGGCCTCGCGGGTGCGGGCCTCGGCGTCATAGACATGACCGGCCACCTTGCCGACCGACCCCTCGAGCGCCTTCAGCGCCTCGGCCGAGCGCGGCCCGGTCGCCTCGGCCTCGATGCGGCGCAGCCGCTCCAGGGCCCGCGCCTGTTCGGTCTTCAGTTCATCAACCGCGCCCTCGAAACGGGCGGCGACGGAGGTCTGCTCGCGTTCAGCCCCTTCCAGCCGGGACAGGGCCCCGCGCACCGACTGGTCGATGCCGCTGATGGCCAGGGTCGAGCGCTGCTCGGCGGCCTCGATGCGGGCGGTCAGGCGTTCGATCGCATCGGCGACCTTGCCGACCTCGTCGGCCGGATGCTGCACGGCCTCATAGCGGGGCGGCGCGTCGGGTCGGGGGGTTTCAAGGATGGTGGGATCGGCCGGACCGCGCTGGCCCTCGGTCGCGAGCGCGTCGTCCTCGGGCGCCTCGCCCTCGACGATCATGTGGTTGAGCCATTCACCGAGCGTCATGCCGGAGCGGCGCGCGAGATCCTTTGCGATCTCTCTCGCCTTGGGGTCGATACCCTTAACGCTCCAGGGCGCCCCCGCCGTCATTCGATTCGTTCTCCCGGCACGCAAGGGCAAACGCTAGCCACCGAGCCCTTGTGTGTAAACGTGGCGTTAACACAATATCTTGCGTCGGACGCGATATCCTGTGGACGGATGCCGCCTCAGGCCCATTGACGGGTGATTCCGCGGCCAACAGGGTTAACGAAGCGTTGATTTACCTCCCGCTGACCGCCCCCATCCTGTAGCGTCGGCGCCGCACGGGGCCCCTATCGTCAGCCGGGCTCTTGCGCCTCGACCGGGACCACCGCACATCCGGCCCATGTCGCTCTCGCTCACCCTGTGGCTGACCGCAGCCCTTGTCGGAACCACGGTCCTCGCCGGCTGGCGCGGCGCGCGGCCGCCGGACCTGATCAAGGGCCCCCGGATGATCCCCTGGCGGGCGATCATGGTCGGATCAGCGGCTGGCGCCGCCATGCTTGGGGCCCACGCCGCGGTGCTGATCGGGGTGGTCACGCCAAACTAGGCCTTCGGGGCCGGCTGGCCTTCCGTCGACAGGGGTTTGTTGACCGGGTCCGGACAGGGATCGACGCCGGGACGGACCAGGGCCTCCTTCTTCGGCCGGCGGCCGAGACCGGTCATGCCGCCCGAGGACAGCAGCCCCACATCCGCCAGCAGGAAGGGCACCTGCCATTTGTGCGGACAGGCCATGTAGCGCGGCCGCCAGAGCGGGTCGTACTTGTCCTTGTATCGGCGCACGCCCCGGAAATTGTAGAATTCCTCGCCCCGCTCGAAGAGCAGCCGACCGACCCGGCTGAGGATCGGCGCCAGCGGGCGGTCGTCGAGACCGGCCAGCGGCGCGACGCCGAAATCAAAGGCCAGGTAGCCCTGCTCCCGCCCCCAGGTCAGCAGCTCGACGAACAGGAAGTCCATGATGTTCTTGGGCGCATCCTCGCCGTAGCGCATCAGGTCCATCGACAGGCTGGTCCGCGAGGCGGTCGGCCAGAGGGTGGCGAAGGCGACGATGCGGCCCTCGACCCGGACCAGGGCCACCGGAAACTCGGCGACATAGCGGGGAATGAATCCGCCGAGGGAAAAACTCTTCTCGCCGCCCGAATGGGTCTTCAGCCAGGCGTCGGAGATGCGCTGCAGCTCGTCCATCGGCGCCGTTCCCGGGGGCGCCACCTCGAAGGTGGCGCCACTCTCCCCGGCCTTGCGCCAGTTGCGGCGCAGGACCTCGCGGCGGCGGCCGGCCAGGGTGAACTCCTGCAGCGGCACCGAGGCCGACTCGCCGGTCTTCTGGATGTGAAAGCCCAGCTCGACAACGTCTACCAGATCCTCCGGCTCCAGAGCATAGATGCAGGGCCGGGCGGCGTGGGCGTCGGCCATCTCGCGGAACTTCCACAGCAGTTCCAGATGCTCATTGCGCCGCCCGACCGGCGGGCCCATGGCCACCCAGGACCGTCCGCGCACCCCGAACATCAGGAAGCTCTCGCCGCTGGCCGAAAACAGGAAACGCTTGTCGCCCAGCAGCGCCAGGTTGGACTCCGGCTCGGCGCTCTCGGCCTTGCCCAGAATGCAGCGGACGCGGGCGAAATCGGGATCGTCCTCGCCGGCCACGCCGGGGGTGGCGGCGGTGGCGAACAGGCGCCAGACGCCCACCGCCAGCAACAGCACCCCGGCGCCGACCGAGCTGCGGATGGCCCGCTCGATGTCGGCGTCGAACATCATCCGCCAGACCTGGCGGTCGCCGTAGTCGGCGTTGCTGAACGACCACCAGCCCAGCAGTCCCGCCCCGGCCACCGCCGCGGCGGCCGACAGCAGCCAGCCGGGGGTGATCTCCATCCGGCTGAGGCGGGCGGTGCGGGTGAAGGCCGACCGGAAGGGGGCGACCAGGGCCAGCAGCAGGACCAGGATGCCGGTTTCCTCGACGTTCAGGCCCTTGAGCGGCGCCAGGGCGGCGGCCACCGCCAGGCAGGTCACCGCCCCGGCCCAGGCCGCGCCAAGCCGGGCCCGCAGGCCAAAGGCCAGCAGGATCAGCAGCAGGCCCAGCATCGAGGAGACGAAGTGGCTGGCGTCGATCAGGGCCTCGGGCGACAGCCGCAGCAGCAGGCCCAGGCGCTCGGGATCGGTCGGCGTCGCGCCGGAGGCCAGCAGCACCATGCCCGCGACCAGCGCCGCCACCGCCGACAGGGTCGGCGCGATCGACAGGGCGGCGATCTTGAACTCGGAGGTTCGCATCAGGTCCCTTCGGCGGCCTACGCCCGAGGCTTACCGGGAGTCACGCGGCCCCGCCAGAGAGCACAAGGCCCCGCCTCAGTCCTCGAAGACTGGGGCGCGCTTTTCCATATTGGCCATCACCGCCTCGACATTGCCGGGCGAGCCGATCAGCGCGCCCTGCTCGACGCTCTCGGCCAGCAGGATCGCCTTCTGGTCGCCGTCGGCCATCAGGTTCATCAGCCGCTTGTCGCCACGGATGGCGGCGGGGTTCTTGGAGGCGATCTCGCGGGCCACGGCAAGCGCCTCGGCGCGGGGATCGGCGCAGACTCGGGTGGCGATGCCCATGGCCAGGGCCTCCTCACCGGTGAAGATGCGGCCGGTGTAGGTCAGCTCGCGGGCCACGTCGTCGCGCACCAGGCCACGCAGCAGGGCGACCCCGGCCATGTCGGGGACCAGCCCCCACTTGATCTCCAGCACGGCCATCTTGGCGTCGGGCGTCACATAGCGCATGTCCGCCCCGAGGCAGACCTGGAAGCCGCCGCCCAGCGCCACGCCATGCACGGCGGCGATCACCGGCACGGGCAGATCGCGCCAGACCATGGCCGCGTTCTGGGCGCGATTGGCCCCGCTTTCGGTGCGCGGGGTGTCGACCAGCCCGTCGCCCCCCTTGCGGGCGCCGGACGCCATCTTGCCGAAGTTGCCCATGTCGAGCCCGGCGCAGAAGGCCCTGCCCTCGCCCGACAGCACCACGGCCCGCACGCCCTTTTCGGTCTTCAACCGCTCGCCGGCGGCGATCAGGGCAGAGAACATGGCGTCGTCCAGCGCATTCATCTTGTCGACGCGGATCATGCGGACGTCGGCGACGCCGTCCTGGATATCGATGGTGACGCGATCGTTCATGGCGGCTCTCCCGGCGTTTTGTTCAGGTTGGACCCCTTTACGCAGCGGTCGGCAAGGCGTTTGGCCGCTCGACGGATACCTTCTCCCACCTGGGGGAGAAGGTGGCGCCCGCAGGGCGTCGGATGAGGGGTCGCGCTGACTTGAAGGGATGATCGGCCAGGATCCGCCGCACAGTCTCTCAGTTCACGACCAACCGCCCGCACAACCCCTCATCCGTCGGCTACGCCGACACCTTCTCCCCCAAGTGGGAGAAGGACGATTCCCCTGAACATCAGTCCTGAATCAACCAGATGACGTGGCTGGCCTTGCGTCGCCCCGGACCGGCCTTGACGCGGCGCTCCTCGAACCTGAAGCCTGAGCGTCGCAGGCGACCGGAAAAGACCGCGTGCGGCGCGCTGGACCAGACGGCCAGCACGCCGCCGGGCGTCAGGGCGCGCCGGGCGGCCTCCAGGCCCGCGAAATCATAGAGGCCGTCGTTGGCCCGGCGGGTCAGGCCTTCGGGTCCGTTGTCGACGTCCAGCAGGATGGCGTCGAAGTCGGCCCGGGCCCCGGCGATCACCTCGCCGACGTCGCCGACCCGGATGCTGACGCGGGGATCGTCCAGACTCTCGCCATGCACCGGCGCCATCGGCCCCCGCGCCCAGTCCACCACCTCCGGGACCAGTTCGGCCACGGTCAGCCGCCCATCCGGGCCCAGCGCCGCCAGGGCCGCGCGCAGGGTGAACCCCATCCCCAGCCCGCCGACCAGCAGATGCGGCGCCGCCCGCCCGCCCAGCCGCTCCAGGGTCAGTTCGGCCAGGGCCTGTTCGGAGCCGCTGAGACGGCTGTTCATCAGCTCGATGCCGCCCTCGGCCATGATCGAGAACTCATCGCCGCGCCGCATCAATTTCAGATCACCGCCACCGCCGGGCATGGTCGCGGTGGAAAGATGCACCCAGGGGATCATGACGCGGCTCGCAAGGGACGGGCGGCCCCTATAGCGCGCCGGGTCGCCTCGCGGGAGCCACAGATCCTTCTCCCGCTCGCCGGGAGAAGGTGGGCCCACGCAGTGGGCTCGGATGAGGGCAGCGCCGGCAGGAGGGGATTCGTACTTTGCAGAGCGGGCGGCACTGCCTCAAGGAGCGGGCCTTCTGGACCGGTCGGTGCCGCCCTCATCCGGCGGCTTCGCCGCCACCTTCTCCCGGCGAGCGGGAGAAGGAACTCCACCAAACACCTCCACCAAATCCAACAACCACGGGTCGATGAGAATCCCACTTGCCAGCGGCTGCGGCTTCCCTAGCTTCCGCTCGGGCGACGGGCTGTTCTGTCCGCCGTCAATCGCCTTTTCTGGCCGGGGGGCCACAATGTCCCGTTTCCTCAAATCCCTGATGCTGACCTGCGCCCTGGGCGCCGGCGGCCTGTCTCTCAGCGCCTGCGTCACGCCCATTCCCGAGTATGTGCCGCTGTCGGGTCCCGCCCGCGCCGCCCTGACCTCGACCGAGGTGGTGGCGCCGATCCGTCAGAGCGAGATCTACATCTATGTCGCGCCGGTCAACACCGGCGGCCAGGGCGGCCTGATCGGGGCGCTGGTCGCCGCCGGCATCGAGGCCGGCAACACCAGCGCCGCCGAAGAGGCGGTCAAGCCGGCCCGCGACGCGGTCATCGACTTCAACTTCGATGAGACCCTGCGCCAGGACCTGCAGACCTCGCTGTCGGCGGTCGACTTCCTCAAGGTCGACGGCGTGCGGGTGGTCAAGGACGTCTCCATCGCCAGCATCAACCCGGCGATCAGCGACTCGCCCCGCGACGCGGTGCTGCTGACCGCGGCCGACTATCAGTTCTCGAGCGACGGCTCGAGCGTGACCGTGACCTTGCTGGCCAACCTGTTCGCCAGCAGCCCGACCATGGACGCCTTCAAGCCGGCCAAGGGCGGCAACACCAAGGACCTGAGCTCGGCGGGCAATGCGCTGTATCGCGGCAAGTTCATCGCCATGGTCCCGCTCGACGTCTCCACCGGCAAGCGCGAGACAAACATCGCCGCCTGGTCGGCCGATGGCGGCGCCAAGCTGCGCAAGGCCCTGAACGACGGGTCGGCCGAGGTCACCGGCAAGCTGGCCCGCGACATCCAGCAACCGCCGCCGCCGGTCCTGCCGGCGCCGGCGAAATAGAAGGCGACGCCCCCTCCTGACCCCCTTCCCCGGCGAAGGCCGGGGCCCGGAGACGACCCCGGCCGAGGCAACCGGTTCGGAACAAGCGCCTCACCAGACGGGCCCCGATCTTCGCCGGACAGGCGGCGGACGGGGGCTGTCCTTCTTCGCCCCCGGCCCGGAGTCCGCGCCCATGCTGATCAGAACCCTGATGCTGTCCGCCGCCCTCGTCCTGGCGGCCGGAACCACCGCCGTCGCCGAGCCGCAGACCGTCTCGGCCGAAACCGGTCCGCCCCGCCCCATGCGGCCAACCCCGCCCCGGCCGCGCAAGGGTCAACCGGCGCCGCCCGTCTGCCGCGTCTACATCGCCGGCATCAAGGACATGCGCCAGGATCCCGGCACCATGGGGACCATCGGCAAGACCCTCTATGCCGAGGACGTGCCCGGATGGGTCCGCTCCGGCTTCATCACCCTGATCGGCGACGTCCGCTTCGACGTCGTCGACACCGCCGAGGCCGCCGATCTCGAGCTCAACGTCGAACTGCTCAAGAGCTACGTCGCCCCCGCCGCCAGCACCTCCAAGCTGGCCACGGTGGTGTTCCGCGTCCACTACAGCCACGCCGGAACCGATCTGGGCCAGAACATCTATCGCGGCGGCAAGGCCTCGATGAACTGGGCCAGCACCTCCGGCGAGGCCATCGGCTCGCTGAACATCTCCCTGGTGGATGCCGTCGACGCCACCAAGCCAGACCTCCTCAAAGGCTGCGCGGCGGTGCGGGCCGGCCTCTAGAATACCTTCTTCCCCTGGGTAAGAAGGGGACGCGAAGCGCCGGATGAGGGGTCGCGCCGGCCGACAGGGGCCGGCGCCCCATCCGCCGGACAGGAGCACCGCCGATGCCGACCCGCACTGAACGCCTGTCTGGCGGCCTGATCGGTCTTCTGGTCGGGGACGCGCTGGGCGTGCCCTACGAGTTCCGCGCCCCCCATGAACTGCCCCGTCCCGAGTTGATCGAGTACGCGCCCCCGCCGGGATTCCGGCACAGCCATCCGGGCGCGGCGGTCGGGGCGTGGTCGGACGACGGGGCGCAAGCCCTGTGTCTGCTGGCCTCGCTGCTGCATTGCGACGGGCTGGACCTCCGCGACTTCGGCAACCGGCTCTGCAACTGGCATCAGGTCGGCTACATGGCGGTCAACAACCACCTGTTCGATATCGGCATCCAGACCTCGGAGGCCCTGAACCGGCTGCGGGCCGGGACGCCGCCCGAGGAGTCCGGCGGGGCCGAAGAATGGAGCCAGGGCAATGGCTCGCTGATGCGGGTGCTGCCGCTGGCGCTGTGGCATCGGGGCAGCGACGCCGAACTGGTGCGGGACGCGCACCGACAGTCGCTGCCGACCCACGGCCATCCGACGGTTCAGGCCTGTTGCGCCCTCTACTGCCTGTGGGCGCGGGGGCTGCTGGAGGATGCGGGCGATGCGTGGGGCGCGGCGGTGGCGACCTTGCGCGAACTGTATCGGGATCAGCCGGTCCATCTGGCCGCCCTGAACGACCAGATCCGCCCCGAAGACGCCCGCACGCCCGGCGGTAGCGGCTTTGTCATCGACAGCCTGTTCGGCGCCCGCCACGCCGTGGAGGCCGGGCCTTACGAGGCGGTGGTCAAGGCGGCCATCGGCCTGGGGAACGACACCGACACCACCGCCTGTATCGCCGGCGGCCTGGCCGGGGTGCGGGACGGCGTGGGGGCCATTCCGGAGCGCTGGCGGACGGGGCTGGCGGGGTGGGATGAGGTGGCTTGGCTGGAGGCGGGGTTGGTGGGGCGGTAGGCGCGGTTGGGCAAGAAGGCCTGACGCGCCAGCGGCAACCGAAACCCTGTCATTCCTCCGCCGCGCGGGGCCCCACCCAAGGATGACAGGTGGAAAGGGATGAAGGACGCCCTCATTTCGGCTGCGTCACCGAGTCGATCCGCAGGACCCGCTGCTCCCCGCCCCGGTCCGGCCACAGGATGCTCTGTCCGGGCCGCAGCCCGATCAGCCCCGCCCCGACCGGCGTCATCACCGACACCCGCCCTTGCGCGATATCCGCCTCCGCCGGCCAGACCAGCTGCACGGTCCGCGCCTCCCCGTGCGCCTCATCGACAAAGGCGCCGCGCGAGCCGACCCGAACGACATCGGCGGGCACGCGGGCGTCAGGACAGATCCGCGCCCGCTCGATCTCGCCCAGCAACAGTTCGGCGACCAGCGGCGAGGAGGCCTCCGAGCGCAGGGCAAGGGCCGACAGCCGCTCGGCCTCGGCGGCACCCAGGATGATGGCGGGACGGGTGGTGGGGGTCTTCGCAAACGGCCACGCCTCGCCGTTGGGCGAGACGCGGGATGGGATTTGAATTCTGGAGAAAAGGTTGAAGCCCCGGACCCTAAGCGCGCGGCGCAAGGACGGCCCGGGGCTAGGAGCCTGCCTGCAGGCTAACGCCGTGATGCCCGAAAAGTTGGAAGGTCGCACGGAACATGCAGGAGAAGTGGGGTGTGGGTGCGGGGGAAGTCAACTGTGGGCGACCTAAGACCAGCCACGTCCTCGCGCCAAGGAGCCCGCCATCATGGAAGCAACGTGGACCTCATTCGACCAACTACATGCGCATGAATGGATTTGTAGGCCCCACAGTAAAAGTCTCGAGCAAAATAGCTCTCCCCACTTGAGACGTTATTTGCCGGACATCCGCCATAGCAAAATTGCTTCATGTCACAAGAACCGCACTCTTCCTTGTCCAGCACTTCCCAGCGCGTCCCGAGTTTAGTGGGCAACGGGCCATTGAGTATAGTTTCCAAGGAAGCTTCGTTCAAATTCCCATACGTAAATTCCTCATTCCCGTGAAATCTGTTACAGGGCGACATCTTCCCATCAAGGTCATATGAGATAAAATGCTCAGAGCAAGCTTTTGTAAATGAACAGGAAACCCAACCCTCAATGGGTTCCGCAAATTGGGCCATCATTGTCGAAAACTCGCTGATCATCGAAAAATCAACGTTTGGATCATCAAACCAGAGGTCGAAGAGCTCACAAAAAGCACCAGCATAGGCCTCCGCACTCAATCTAAAATCTTTGGTATCGGTATACGTGCTGCCAAATATGGGACGCATCGAAAACTGAATTCCTTCAGACACAAAGAACTCATAAATTTCGCGCACTTGGTTGACGTTGGCCGCCGTCAAGGTCACCAGAACACCGAATTTGATTTCGTGGGCGCGCAGCCGCTCAATGCCAAGCCACACGGCCGAAAAGGAAGATCCTCCGCCCTTGTTGGGACGAGTAACGTCATTCACGCTTGATGGTCCGTCTAGGCTCACGCCAACCTGAAGGTCATATTCCTTGAATATCTCACAATATTCATCATTGATCAGTGTTCCGTTCGTCTGCAGGCTGAACCGCAGCGATGGCAAATCAAGCTTCCTTGCCTCCGACAATAGGATCTTCCAATTGCTTGGCTCTATGAGCAATGGCTCACCGCCATGAAAAATTATTAGGGTCGACCTGCCGCCGTTGTAATCGACGACTTCCCTAAATGACCGGAGGAGAAGCGGTATCGATTGAGCAAACTTCTCGTTAATCCGTTTTGTCTTGCCAATAGGCAAAAATGCGGAGCCGGTGTAACAGTATTTGCACCCTAGATTGCAATCCTCGGTCAACTCAATAATAGGCGTCACGTGGCGCTGTTCGCTTATGGTCGTTTGCATGTTTCCGTCTCCAAATCATTCATCTATAGATGATGCGATCCACCGCGATGATTCCATCAAGCAACCGGTCCCCATAATGGAACCCACCCAGCCTCGCACGCGCAACCAAGTTATTGACTTCGCCCTTTACGACTTTTAATTCGTCAGCAACCAGGTCCACAATATCTTGCCGAGAGATAGTATCGACAGGCATTTCGCCCTCTCTCTTAAAATACTTCATGACCGCGTATGAAATTTGCTTGTTCTTTGTGTCGTCTGCAAAGTCCGAAATGTCGTCCGCTAACAACTGATATATGAAATATTTCCTGCATAAATTAGACAACAATACGCCGCATTCACCTGCAATCAAATCGACGGGGAAAAGGTACATACTTTGCTTCTTGTAATATTCCTCAACATTTCCGTAATTTTTAATGTAATTTCCCGGGTCGCTCCAACGATTTTCAATTATATGATACTGGGAATGTTCAGAAATTGTAGTCAACATCAATTCGTGGATAGAATTGCCATATTCTATACTGGCCTCTAGCGCTAAGGCCGACAACAGGTAGGAGGCGGCTTGGTGTACCCGAATCTCTCGCCCAGGAGGCAACGTCTCGTCGTAAGCAAAGTCCGTTAAAACCGAATATCCGATGGCGAGCGCTGCATGCCTGAGCCACGTTTTGCTCACACTTAACTCTACCGACAGCGAGTCGAACTTCATCGTCCGTATGGCCCGGGAAACCTTTCTCCCGAACAGCTCTGAGAGCCCGGAATCACGGGGAACGATTTTCCGCACGTCCAACTCAAGCGCGATGGCAATGGCCTCAGGAACCAGTGCAAATCCGCCTTCGGCCAAACGAGGCTCGCTACCAGTTTTCATCCCACTTCTGGTCCCAGTAGCGCTCACTGTAGGCTCGGATTCTATCCATTATCGCTGGATCACGCAGGAAAGCTGCGATTTTTCGAACCTTGTCGTGCTGGGACGAGGCCAATTGCTGGGTTGTAAAGATGGCCCCAGAGTTGGCTGAGTGAGGGCGACTGGCCCCCGCTTCTTCATTCTGTGCGTTAGATGACATTTTTCCGGTTTCCGACCAGATGTGCGTGTTAACAATACCTCTCCGCCCAAGAAGAACAAGGTTCTGCAGAAAATATTCTATCAGCGCGGGTGACTTGTAAGCATTCACCCCAAACGCCCGTTTGAATCCCCTTTCCCCCTCCGCCTCTGCTCGTTAGTCTCCCCCTCGAACCGGCCGCATACGCCGGGCGGCAACATTTCGCGGGAGACCACGCCATGGCCGACTTCGGCGCCACCGACCTTGACACCTTCCGCACAGAGACCCGGGCGTGGCTGGAGGCCAATTATCCGGCCTCGCTGAAGGCCCCGATGACCTCCGAGGAGGAGACGCCCTGGGGCGGGCGCAAGGCCAGCTATCCCAACCCGGACACCCAGGTGTGGATGGACCGGATGGCGTCAAAGGGCTGGACCGCGCCGATGTGGCCGGCGGCCTATGGCGGCGGCGGCCTGTCCAAAGAGCAGAACAAGGTGCTGGAAAGCGAGCTGCGCCGCATCAAGGCGCGGCCGGCCCTGTCCAGCTTCGGCATCTGGATGCTGGGGCCGGTGCTGCTGGAGTATGCGACCGAGGAGCAGAAGCAGAAGTTCCTGCCCGATATCGTCAAGGGGAAGATCCGCTGGTGCCAGGGCTATAGCGAGCCGGGCGCGGGGTCTGACCTGGCCGGCCTGCAGACGCGGTGTGAAGATCAGGGGGACCATTTTCTGATCAACGGCCAGAAGGTGTGGACCAGCTACGCCGACCAGGCCGACTGGATCTTCTGTCTGGTGCGGACCGACACGACCAAGAAGCACGAGGGAATTTCCTTTGTGCTGTTCGACATGACCACCCCGGGGGTCGAGACCCGGCCGATCAAGCTGATCAGCGGCTCGTCGCCCTTCTGCGAGACGTTTTTCACCGATGTGAAGGTTCCGAAAGACCAGCTGGTCGGACGGTTGAACGGCGGGTGGGAGATCGCCAAGCGCCTGTTGCAGTACGAGCGGCAGAACATCTCGGCCGGCGGGTTCGGCGGGGCCGGCGGGCTGGACGTGGCCGATGCGGCCAAGCAGTACGTCGGGGTCGATGAGGCCGGACGGATCGAGGACGCCGACCTGCGCGGGCGGATTTCGGCCTACAAGATGGAGCAGGCCTGTTTCGGCCTGACCATCCGCCGGGCCGAGGCCGAGAGCAAACAGGGCGCGGGGCCGAGCGCCGCCACCTCGATCATCAAATACGCCGCCGCCAAGCTGAACCAGGAGCGCACCGAGCTGCTGGTCGAGGCGATGGGGTTGCAGGGTCTGGGCTGGGAGGGCGAGGGCTTTTCCCCGGCCGAGCTGGGCACCATCCGCTCGATGCTGCGGGCCAAGGCCAACTCCATCGAGGGCGGCACCAGCGAGGTGAATTTGAACGTCATCGCCAAGCGGGTGCTTGGGCTGCTGGATCACCAGTAGGGGTTTGAGCGGCGCCGGGTTTGCGTCCTTCGACACGCCCCGTTTCACGGGGCTACTCAGGATGACGATCCGGGACGCGCCCTCAGGACATCATGATCAAACCTGCCCCCCTCTTCGTCATGCTGAGTAGCACGCCGCAAGGCGGGCGTGTCGAAGCACGCAATGGCGGCGGTTGATGACGGTGACCATGACCTTATGCGCTGAACGCGCCAGAACGAGGAGCCTCGGCGTGAGCCGGCGCTGCCCCCTCCACCCCGCGCGTATCCGCGCCGGGTCCCCCTCCCCCAGAGGGGGAGGAAACGCATGGCCCGCGCGGAGCGCGACCCATGCTTGAGTTCTGGTACGAATTCGCCTCGACCTACAGCTATCCGGCCGCGATGCGGATCGAGGGGCTGGCGGCGGAGGCCGGGGTGGCGGTGGCCTGGCGGCCGTTCCTGCTGGGCCCCTTGCTGCATGAGCATCAGGGGATGACGGACAGCCCGTTCAATGTGGTGCCGGTCAAGGGCCGGTATATGTGGCGGGACATGGAGCGGGTCTGCGAGGAACAGGGCCTGCCCCTGACCCATCCCAGCCAGTTTCCGCGCCACACGGTGCTGGCGGCGCGCTGCGCCACCGTCGGGCTGGAGGCGGGCTGGGCGCCGGCCTTCACCCGGGCGGTCTATCAGGCCAACTTCGTCGCCGACCTGAACATCGGCGATGAGGCGGTGCTGCGCGAGCTGCTGGCCGAGGTCGGGGCCGCCCCCGACGCGGTGATCGCGGCGGCGCAGTCGGCAGAGATCAAGGCCGCCCTGAAGGATCACGGCGAGCAGGCCCGGGCGCGCGGCGTCTTCGGCTCCCCCAGTTTCATCACCGCCGACGGCGAGCTCTTCTGGGGCAACGACCGTCTCGAACAGGCCCTTGAATGGGCGGTTCGGCATCGCGAGGTGATGGCGTGAGCCGGATGCGCACTTCGACCGTTTCCGCCGGCGTTCAAGACGGCCTGCCGAATATCCGTCTCCCCGGCGAAGGCCGGGGCCCAGAGTCTGCCGCCAAACCCGGAAATCAGAGTCAGGAATTCGACGAGACAAGCTGGATCCCGGCCTTCGCCGGGAAGGCGGAGATCTTTGGGGCTGCCGCGCCCCCTCCCTTTTTCATCAGGCTGAGCAGCGCCCCGTCCGA
The DNA here is from genome assembly GCA_016125585.1 of Caulobacter sp. Lineage (GTDB taxonomy): Bacteria > Pseudomonadota > Alphaproteobacteria > Caulobacterales > Caulobacteraceae > Caulobacter. The sequence goes on along the minus strand of WGLL01000011.1, from coordinate 19,835 downwards.
GGCGCATGTCGACGCCCGCAAGCCAGACTTCAAGCTGTAGGAAACACCAATATGGCCGTCCTGAACGAAGAACAGACCATGCTCCGCGACGCCGCCAGGGGCTGGACGCAGGAGACCTCGCCGGTCGGCAAGCTGCGGGCGCTGCGCGACAGCGGCAAGAACCTGCCCTTCGACCCGGCCGCCTGGGCGGAGATGGGCCAGATGGGCTGGGCCGGGGTCATCGTGCCCGAGGACTACGACGGCTCGGCCTTCGGCTACCTCAGCCTAGGCCTGATCCTGGAAGAGACCGGACGCACCCTGACCGCCAGCCCGCTGCTCTCCACCGCCCTGATCGGCGCCAGCGCCCTGATCCTCGGCGGCTCTGACGCCCAGAAGTCGGCGTGGCTGCCCAGGATCGCCGCCGGCGAGATCGTCACCGCCCTGGCCGTCGACGAAGGCCCGCACCATGCGCCGGAGAAGACCGCCCTCGGGGCGACCGCCTCCGGCGACGGCTACGCCCTGACCGGCTCCAAGACCTTCGTCATCGACGGCGACGTCGCCGACCTGCTGATCGTCGCGGCCCGCACCGCGGGCAAGCCCGGCGAGACCGACGGGATCAGCCTGTTCCTGGTCGAGAAGGGCGCGGCCGGCCTCAAGGCCGCGCATCTGGGTCTCGCCGACAGCCGCGGCGCCGCCCGCATCACCTTCGACAAGACCCCGGGCGAACTGCTGGGCGAGGCCGGCAAGGGCTGGCCGGTGCTGGAGGCGGTGCTCGACCGGGCGCGGATCGGGCTGGCGGCGGAGATGCTGGGCCAGTCCCTGCAGGCCTTCGAGATCACCCTGGACTATCTGAAGACCCGCACCCAGTTCGGCCAGGTGATCGGCACGTTCCAGTCGCTGCAGCACCGGGCGGCCAAGATGTTCACCGACCTGGAGATGAGCCGCTCGGCCATCGAGGCGGCGCTGGAGGGCCTCGACGCCGGCGGCGACGACCACCGGGCGGCGGCGTCGCTGGCCAAGTACAAGGCCAGCGAGCTGGTGCATCTGGTGACCAATGAGATGGTGCAGATGCATGGCGGCATCGGCATGACCGACGCCCACGACGCCGGCTTCTACATGAAGCGCGCCCGGGTGGCCGAGCAGCTGTTCGGCGGCGCCGGCTATCACAAGGACCGCTACGCGCGGGTGTCGGGGTTCTAGGGACGCACCGCCCCGGACGGCGGCTGCCACGGTCTCCCTCTCTCCTTCAAACCCCCGTCACCACCGGACTTGTTCCGGTGGTCCATAAGCGTCCGGCGATGGATGATTTAGCGCGATACCTTCAACCGCTCGCGTCAATGGACCACCGGAACAAGTCCGGTGGTGACGGTTGGGTTGGGTGATGAATGGGGTGGCTGAAAGCTGACGACCATTGGCGGGCCGGCAAGTGGCGCGCGCCCCCTTCTCCGCCCCAATCGCCAAAACTTCACGGGCCAACCCGGCGCCGCTCATTGATCCGCGTTACGCCAAACGCTACCGTCGGCGAAACAACCGGTTCGGGAGCTTCGCCATGCGCAAACTCGTCAGCACGCTCGTCGCCATCGGCATGACCGTCGCCCTGTCGGCGCCGGCCTACGCCCAGTACGGCGCCAAGCCCGCGCCCAAGGCGGCGACGCCGGAATTGCCCCACTGCGCCCAGCCCATCGCCACCGTGGCGATCCAGGAGCCGGAAATCCAGTGGTGGCGCTCCTACGGCCTCTCCAGCCCCGAGAAGCTGCTGAAGCTGTTCGCCTCGCGCTCCAACTGCCTGCGGGTCGTCGACCGCGGCGCGGGTCTGGAGATGCGCAAGGGCGAGCGGGCGCTGGGCGACAGCGGCGAACTTCGGCGCGACAGCCAGATCGGTCGCGGCCAGGTCAAGGCGGCCGATTACTTCATCATTCCCGATCTGGCCAACGCCGATGACAACACCGGCGGCGGCGCCGTGGCCGGGGTGGTCGGCGGGCTGATCGGCGGCAAGGCCGGCGGCCTGGTCGGGGGCCTGCGCACCCGCAACATGGAAGCCCAGGCGCTGATCACCCTCGTCGACAGCCGCACCACCGAACAGGTCTATGTCGCCGAGGGCACCGCCCAGAAGCGCGACATCAGCTTTGCCGCCGGCGGCGGGGCTGGCGGGCTTGGCGGTCTGATCGGCGCGGTCGGCGGCGGCTACAGCGACACCGACATCGGCAAGATCATCAGCGCCGCCTACTTCAACGCCTTCGTTGATCTGGTGAACTACATCCAGGCCGGCGGCGTCGCCGGCACGACCGAGGCCAAGGCCAATGCCGGACCGGTCGCCCAGGTGACCACCAAGGCGGTGGTGATGCGCCAGAGCCCCTCGCCCCAGGCCAAGGCCGTGCTGACCCTGGCCCAGGGCGTGCTGGTCTATCCCACCGGCGCCCGCAACGGGGTGTGGATGGAAGTGGACGACGAGAACGGCAATCGCGGCTGGATCAGCTCGGCCTTCGCCAGTCCGCGCTAGGGCGGCGGCGGCGCAAGGGAACGTCGCGCCGCTCTGAAGGGTTTTCCTGCCTCCCCCTCGAACGCAGGAGCCCCTCATGAGCACCGACACCGACAGCGACAAGGACGTCGCCAAGCGCCTCTGGGCCGAGATCGGCAAGGCCGGCCTTGGCATGCTGGCCATTGTCGACGGCGAGCCGCAGCACTTCCAGCCGATGACCGCCTTCGCCGATCCCGAGAGCGGCGAGATCTGGTTCTACACCCGCGCCGAGACCGACCTGGCCCGCGACGCCAGCCATGGGGCGCGGCAAGCGATGTTCGTCATGCAGGCCAGGGACCGCGAGTTTCAGGCCTGCATCGCCGGCGACATGACGGTCGAAATGGATCGCGACACCATCGAACGGTTCTGGAACCCGATGGTCGCGGCCTGGTATCCCGAGGGCAAGGATGACCCCGACCTGCGGCTGCTGCGGCTGCAGTGTCACGAGGCCCGGGTCTGGATCAGCGAGGTCGGCCCGGTGCGCTATCTCTGGGAGGTCGCCAAGGCCAATGCCACCGGCAACATGCCGGACCTCGGCGGCCGCACGGACGTCTCCCTGAATTGATCCCCGACCAAGGGTTCAAATAACTTCCACCTGCGAGGTCCCGAACAGTCTGACACAGAGTGGCCTCAGATCATCGGGACCTCGCGCCAGGTCAGGAACAGTCAAAAAAAGTCCGGCCCGCTTCAAGCTTATGCACCTCCGGAAATAACGCCGATACCCGTTTGAGACTATGTCGCCCATCTGACAGTGGGCGGCTCTTCTTCCCGTTAGTTTGCAACCAGGCCGGCTGACCGGCGTTTTGATTCGCCATGAAGAGCCTGTTGCGCTTGGAAAACCGTTTGCTTACCGGACTGTCGCCGGACGACCTCGAAAAGCTGACGCCGCACCTTAACCCAGTCTACCTGGAGAAGGGTCGGTTGCTGTACGAGCCGGGCGACGTCATCGACACCGTCTACTTTCCGCACGACTGCGTCGTCTCGATGATGACCCTGCTCGACAGCGGCGCAGCCATCGAATCCATGACCATCGGCCGGGAAGGCGCCGTGGGCCTCGCGGCCGCCCGGCAACCGCGGGAATCGCTGTCGCGCCTGATCGTGCAGATTTCCGGCGACGCCTCGCGTATTCCCGCCGCCCAGCTTGGCCGCATCTGCAAACAGAGCCCCCATCTGACCGAACTGGTCGATCGCTACGGCGAGGCCATGTTCGGCCACGTCATCCAGTCGGTGGCCTGCAACGCCCTGCATTCGGTCGAGGCGAGGTTCTGCCGCTGGCTGCTGTCCTGCCGCGACCGGATCGACGCCGACACCGTTACCCTGACCCAGGAATTCCTCGCCGACATGCTGGGGGTTCAGCGAACGACCGTCACCGCCGTCGCCGGCGCACTGCAGCAGCGCGAATTGATCCGCTACCGCCGCGGGATCGTCGACATTCTCGACCGGGCCGGCCTCGAGGCCGCGGCCTGCGAATGCTACGGCGCCGTCCACGAGGTCTACGAGCGCCTGCTGCCCGGCAGTTTCAAATCGCCGTAACGGGCGGCGGCTAGCGCGGCTCGGCCCAGGTTCGAAGCAGGCTTTCCAGCACCGCCAGGCTGGAATCGATCTCGACTCCCTCGTCGCCTCGGGCCAGGGCCAGGATGAGCTCGTTCATTGCCCCCATGATCATCAGCGACATCGGCTTCAGCGCCGCCTCGGTCACCGACGGGTTGAGATAGCGCAGGCCGTTGGCAAGGGTCGGCAGACCCAGGCCATGGTCAATCTGCAACCAGGCTTCCTCGCCCAGCACGGCCGGGCCCTCGATCATCACGATGCGGGCAAAATCCCGTCGTCCGGCGAATTCGGCCGCGGCCCGGCATCCCGCCATGAAGATGTCCATCGGTCGGCCGAAGGCGGCCGATGACGCGGCCCGGCAATGGGAGTCCAGGGCCTGTTCCAGCGAGACCAGAACCGCGGTGAACAGGGCCAGCTTGTCGGCATGCCGCTTTGCCAGGGCCGCCTGCGACATCCCGGCGGCCGCGGCCAGTTCGGCGAAGGTCGCCGCCTCGAACCCGCGCTCGGTAAAGACATGGCGGGCGGCGGCGAGGATGGCCTCCTCATCGGAGGACGCGGCGCGATGGGCGTCGGTCGTCTCACTCATGTCGCTCTTCTACTATGCGTCGGCCCCGGGGTCGAAGACTCTGGTCCCCGGCCTGTTTCCGTCCCGCGCAATTGCGGCTATAGCCCTCACGCCTCGCGCGAAGCGACGCGGCCTGTGTCCGCCCGCCCCCAGCGCGCCAACCCCTCGGGAGAACCCCCACCCATGGCCAAGATCAAGGTCGCCAATCCCGTCGTCGACATGGACGGCGATGAAATGACCCGCATCATCTGGAAGCTCATCAAAGACAAGCTGATCTTCCCCTACCTCGACCTCGACCTGGACTACTACGACCTGTCGATCGAGCACCGCGATGCGACCGACGACCAGGTGACCATCGACGCCGCCAACGCCACCAAGCGTCACGGCGTAGCCGTCAAATGCGCCACCATCACCCCCGACGAGCAGCGGGTCGAGGAATTCGGCCTGAAGAAGATGTGGCGCAGCCCCAACGGCACGATCCGCAACATCCTCGGCGGCGTCATCTTCCGCGAGCCGATCATCTGCCAGAACGTGCCGCGCCTGGTGCCCGGCTGGACCCAGCCGATCATCGTCGGCCGTCACGCCTTCGGCGACCAGTACCGCGCCACCGACTTCCTGTTCCCCGGCGCCGGCAAGCTGACCATCAAGTTCGTCGGCGAGGACGGCACGGTCATCGAGCACGACGTCTTCGATGCGCCCGGCTCCGGCGTCGCCATGGCCATGTACAACCTCGACGACTCGATCCGCGACTTCGCCCGGGCCAGCTTCGCCTACGGCCTGACCCGCAACTATCCGGTCTATCTGTCGACCAAGAACACCATCCTCAAAGCCTATGACGGTCGCTTCAAGGACATCTTCCAGGAGATCTTCGACGCCGAGTACAAGGCCCAGTTCGACGCCAAGGGCCTGACCTATGAGCACCGGCTGATCGACGACATGGTGGCCTCGGCCCTGAAGTGGTCGGGCGGCTACGTTTGGGCCTGCAAGAACTACGACGGCGACGTGCAGTCGGACATCGTCGCCCAGGGCTTCGGCTCGCTGGGCCTGATGACCAGCGTGCTGATGACCCCGGACGGCCAGACGGTGGAAGCCGAAGCCGCCCACGGGACCGTCACCCGCCACTACCGCCAGCACCAGAAGGGCCAGTCGACCTCGACCAACTCGATCGCCTCGATCTTCGCCTGGACCCGTGGCCTGGCGCACCGCGCCAAGCTGGACGACAACGCCGATCTGGCCGCCTTCGCCCACACCCTGGAAAAGGTCTGCGTCGACACCGTCGAAAGCGGCTTCATGACCAAGGATCTGGCGCTGCTGGTCGGCGACAAGCAGAGCTGGCTGACCACCGAGGGCTTCCTCGACAAGGTCGATGAGAACCTGCAGAAGGCCATGAAGGCCTGAGCCTGACCGACGACGACGAGACCAACAGCAAGGGGGCGGGTGGGAAACCATCCGCCCCTTTTTCTTGCGCCCGTTAGGCGGCCGGGGCGGGCGCCCTTCTCGCCTGACGCAACCCGCTGTAGCCTGACCCACCCAATGGTTGATCGAGGCAAACCCGTGAAGTCGATGTCCGTGGCGCTGGTCGCCCTCGCCCTTCTGCTTCCCGCCGCCGCCTCGGCGGCAGAACGGCTGGTGGTCGCCCCCTACCCCGCCGAGATCCCCTGGACCCTGGCTACCGACCAGCGCCAGGGCCGGATGATGCTGCAGGAATATGTGCCGGTCGATCAGACGGTCGACGACTACCAGGACATGCTGATCGTCCAGGCCTTCCCGGAAAGTCGCACCCTGCCGCCGGCCACTTTCATGAAGGCCATGATCAGCGGGGTTTCCTATGCCTGCGAGGGCGTTTCGGTGAATGGCCCGGTGGACCGGGAGGAAGGCGGATACAAGGTCGCCTATGGCCAGATCTACTGCGGCCACCAGCTCGGCAAGCCGGACGGCGCGCACATCTTCATCAAGATGATCCAGGGCAAGGACGCCATGTATGTGATCCAGCGCGAGTTTCGCGTTCCGCCCACCAAGGTCGCCGGAACCCTGGCCTTCGGCGCCGAGGACAAGGATCGCGCCCTGGCCCTGATCAAGGACGAGGCGGCGGCCAACGCCTATCTGACCGACAGCGTGTTCCTCTGCGCTGACGGCGCCAGCGAGGCCCGCTGCAAGCCCTAGGCGGCTTATCCAGCCCACCCGCCCCCGCCTTGACCGCCGCAGGCGCGGACCGCGCCGCGGTTGAGACCGCTTGCCTCCGGACCCGGGTATGGTGTTCAGATGGCGCTTCCCTGGTGAGACCCCATGCGTAACAACCTCTTCCGGATCGTCCTGCTGGCCCTGGCGATCTTCGCCATCGCCTTTGTGGCCGCGCCCTTCAACAGCTATCGCGCCCTGCGGGCCGCGACCGCGGCGGAGGATGTCGCGGCGATCAACGACCTCGTCGACTTCGCCGCCGTCCGCAAGAGCCTGGACGGGCAGCTCGATCCCGACGCGGCGCGCACCGCCGAAACCCCGACCATCTGGCAGGATCCGATCGGCGCCGTGAAGCGGGCCTGGAAGGAGGTCGCGCCGACCGAACCGAAGGTCGAGCGCTACATCACCGTCCGGGGACTGGGCGACATCGTCCGCGGCTATCAGCCCGGCCATGGCCCGCCGGCCGCCGCCCCCGACCGCAGCATGACCGGCACGGCCAAGGCCCTGGTCAGCGGCCCCTGGCCGGGGCTCGACTATTTCGGGACCGAGCGGGTGCGGCTGGCCGTCAAGCGGCCCGGCCAGCCGGAGAAGGTCACCGTCCTGACCTTTGAACGCCGGGCGCTGTTCGTCTGGAAGCTGGTCCATGTGCAACTTCCCGCGGACGAGCGCTGACCCGGCCCTTGCGTGCGAACATCGGTATTTGTTCTTGCTTTGTTCGTTCCGTGCCCTAGGGTGATCCTCCCGACACAAGGAGGATCCCATGATCGGCTATGTCACTATCGGCGCCCTGGACAGTGAGGTCTCGGGCCGGTTCTACGACGCCCTGTTTGATGCGCTTGGCAGTGATCGCCGCACCGAGGGCGGCGGCTGGATCGGCTATGGTCCCAAGGGCGGCGGCGAGGGTTTCACCGACTGCCACACCGCCATCTGCCCGCCCTTTGACGGCCAACCCGCCCGGGCCGGCAACGGCATCATGATCGCCTACCAGGCCGCCTCACCGGCCGAGGTCGACGCCGCCCATGCGGCGGGCCTGGCCGCCGGCGGAACCGATGAAGGCGCGCCGGGCAACCGTCCGCCTGAAACGCCGGGATTCTATGCCGCCTATCTGCGTGACCCGGTGGGCAACAAGCTCTGTGTGTTCGCGGCGGGGTGAAGGGCAGATGGACGCCCGTCGCGACACGATATTTCTCGCAAGAGCGTTGCGGTCGAAGACGAGCCTGCCGGAGGGCGTCCTCTGGCAGGCGCTTCGCGGGCGGCAGCTTGAGGGTCTGAAGTTCCGCCGGCAGCATCCGGCGGGCCCCTACGTTCTCGACTTCTATTGTGTCGCTGCGGAATTGGCCGTCGAGATTGATGGCCAGAGTCACGGAGATACCAACCAGAGGACCCATGACGCCATCCGCGACAGCTGGCTGGCCCGGCGCGGCATCCGGGTTCTTCGCATCCCGGCCAGCGTCGTTCTTTCCGATATGGCTTGCGCCATCGACGCCATACTTGATGCGGTCGGGAGTCGGCGCGGAAATTCCGCCCCCTCTGGGGGCGGGGGACCGCCGGGCCGGGCTTGACCCGGTCCGGTGGTGGTGGGGGCAACGCCGGCCATGGACGAAGACAAGCCGTGCGCAGCCGGCGGCCCTCTCGGCAAGACCTGCGCTGCCCCTTCAGTCAGCCGGCCGCCGGCCGGCTGACAGCTCCCCCAGAGGGGGAGCGATTTCGATAAGAGCCTCCCCTACTCCGCCAAGCCAGCCTTGACGGCGGCGACGCCTTCGGCCGCCTTGCTGTCATCCGGCGCGCCGCCCTGGGCGAAGTCGGGCTTGCCGCCCGCGCCCTGGCCGCCCATGGCGATCACCGCCGCCTTGGCCAGGGCGGCCGCATTGAAGCGGTCCGTCAGGTCCGGGCTGACCGCCACGGCCACCGCCGCCTTCCCCTCGCTGGTTCCTACCAGGGCCACGACGCCGGAGCCGACCTGCTTTCGGAAGTCCTCGACCAGGCCGCGCAGGTCCTTGCCGCCGACCCCGTCCAGCACCCGGCCGATGAAGGCCACCCCGCCGACATCCTCGGGACCCGCCTGGGCCGCGCCGCCGCCGCCAAGGGCCAGCGCCTTCTTGGCGTCGGCCAGGGCCTTTTCCAGACTGCGGCGCTGGGCGTCGAGGGCCTCGACCCGGGCGGCGACCTCGGCCACCGGCACCTTGAAGCGCTCGGCCAGCCCCAGGGCGACGCCGGCCTGATCCTGCAGGAAGCGGCGGGCCGCCTCGCCGGACAGGCCCTCGATGCGGCGGATGCCGGCGGCCACCCCCTGCTCGGAGACGATCTTGAACAGACCGATATCGCCGGTGCGGCCGACATGGGTGCCGCCGCACAGCTCGACCGAATAGCTGCCCTCGCCGTTCAGGGCCTCGCCCAGCGCCAGGACCCGGACCTCGTCGCCGTATTTCTCGCCAAACAGCGCCATGGCGCCGGCCTCGATGGCCTTTTCCGGGGCCATCAGCTCGGTGCGGGCGGCGACGTTCTGCAGGATGACGGCGTTCACCTCATCCTCGATCCGGGCGATTTCATCCGCTGACAGCGGGCCGCCATGGCTGAAGTCGAAACGCAGGCGCTCGCCGTCGACCATCTGGCCCTTCTGGGCGACATGCTCGCCAAGAACGTTGCGCAGCGCCGCGTGCAGCAGGTGGGCGGCCGAGTGGTTGGAGCGGGTCGTCAGCCGCGCCGCCGGATCGACGTGTAGCGACGCCGGGGTTCCCAGCGCCAGTTCGCCCGACAGAATCTCCAGGTCGTGGACGTGAAGATCTCCGGCCTGCTTCTGGACGTCCAGCACCCGGGCCGAGCCGCCGGTCCATTCGACAGCGCCCTTGTCGCCGGCCTGACCGCCGCTCTCGGCATAGAAGGGAGTGCGGTCAAAGACGGCCTGCACCGTCTGACCGGCCGAGGCCTTGTCGACCGGCTCGCCCTCCAGCGCCAGGGCGACGACCTTGCCGGCCCCGTCGACATCGTCATAGCCGGTAAAGGCGGTCGCCCCCACCGCGTCGCGGACCTGGAACCAGCTGGCGGCGGCGGCCTTCTGGCCTGAGCCCTTCCAGTTCTCGCGGCTGCCGGCCCGCTGCTTTTCCATCTCCGCGTCGAAGCCGTCGGTGTCGACCGTCAGTCCCTTGGCGCGAACGGCGTCCTGGGTCAGGTCGAGGGGGAAGCCGTAGGTGTCATAGAGCTTGAAGGCCACCTCGCCGCTCAGCACGCCGCCCGGGCCCAGATTGGCTGTCGCCTCGTCGAGCAGGCCCATGCCGCGGCCGAGGGTGCGGCGAAAGCGCTCCTCCTCCTGGCGCAGGGTGTCGATGATCGAGGCCTCGGCCCGGCGCAACTCGCCATAGGCGCCGCCCATCTCGGCGGTCAGGGTCGGAACCAACCGGTGCATCAGCGGGTCGTCGGCGCCCAGCAGATGGGCGTGGCGCATGGCCCGGCGCATGATCCGGCGCAGCACATAGCCCCGGCCCTCGTTGGACGGGGTGACGCCGTCGGCGATCAGGAAGGCGCTGGTGCGCAGATGGTCGGCGATGACCCGGTGGCTGGGCGCGCGATCGCCCTCGGCCTTGACGCCGGTAAGATCGACCGAGGCGGCGATCAGGGTCTTGAACAGATCGGTGTCGTAGTTGTCGTGGACGCCCTGCATCACCGCGGCGATCCGCTCCAGCCCCATGCCGGTGTCGATCGAGGGCTTGGGCAGGCTGGTCCGCTCGCCGCCGGCATGCTGTTCGAACTGCATGAAGACCAGGTTCCAGATCTCGACGAAGCGATCACCGTCCTCGTCAGGACTGCCGGGCGGACCGCCGAAGATATGCTCGCCGTGGTCGTAGAAGATCTCCGAACAGGGGCCGCAGGGGCCGGTGTCGCCCATCGACCAGAAATTGTCGTTGGTGGGGATGCGGATGATGCGATCGTCCGGCAGCCCGGCGATCTTCGTCCACAGGGCCGCCGCCTCATCGTCGGTGTGATAGACGGTGACGGTCAGCTTGTCCTTCGGCAGACCGAAATCACGCGTCAGCAGGGTCCAGGCCAGGTCGATGGCCTCGGCCTTGAAGTAGTCGCCGAACGAGAAGTTGCCGAGCATCTCGAAAAAGGTGTGGTGGCGGGCGGTGTAGCCGACATTGTCGAGGTCGTTGTGCTTGCCGCCGGCGCGGACGCATTTCTGCGAGCTGGCGGCGCGCGGGCTGGCCGGGGTCTCGGCGCCGGTGAAGACGTTCTTGAACGGCACCATCCCGGCGTTGACGAACAGCAGCGTCGGATCTTCCCGCGGCACCAGAGGCGCCGACGGGATCACGGCGTGGCCGTGGCCGCCGAAGTAGTCGAGGAAGGTGGCGCGGATGTCGTTGAGGCTCTTCATGATGGGTTCTCTAGTGCGTGTTCCGATTGGTGGGAACCGGCAATCGGACCAAACACGCGCCGACGAAAAGTCTGGAGCAGCGCGGTTTGATTCCATCAAATCGCGCCATATTCCAGTCTAGCCGTGCCTTCAGTGGAACCCGGGTTTGCGGCCCCGGGGCCTGGGACGCGGCGGGCCCAACGAGAAAGGACGCCCGCCGGGGTATGGCGGACGTCCTTGCCTCGCGGCGGCGTCTTGTGCGGGGCGGGACGGGACGAGGGTGGAATCGCCGCCGTCCCCGACATCGCCGCGAGGTATCCCGGTAGATCCGGACGCGGTCTATTCCTCGTCAGGCTCGGAACCGACCAGCAGTTCCTCCTCGATATCGTCGGCCTTGCCGCGCACCTGGGCCTCGATCTCGGCCGCCATGTCGGGATTGTTGCGCAAGAATTCGCGGACGTTGTCGCGACCCTGGCCGATCCGCTGGCTGTTCCAGGAGAACCAGGAGCCGGACTTCTCGATGACCCCGGCCTTGACGCCAAGGTCGATGATCTCGCCCAGCTTGGAAATGCCCTGGCCATACATGATGTCGAACTCGACTTCGCGGAACGGCGGCGCGACCTTGTTCTTGACCACCTTGACCCGGACGTTGTTGCCGATGATCTCGTCGCGCACCTTGACCGAGCCGGTGCGGCGGATGTCGAGGCGGACGGAGGCGTAGAACTTCAGGGCGTTGCCGCCGGTGGTGGTCTCCGGGCTGCCGTACATCACCCCGATCTTCATGCGGATCTGGTTGATGAAGATGACCAGGGTCTTGGTCTTGCTGATCGAGCCGGTCAGCTTGCGCAGCGCCTGGCTCATCAGACGAGCCTGCAGGCCGGGCAGGCTGTCGCCCATCTCGCCCTCGATCTCGGCGCGGGGCGTCAGGGCCGCCACGGAGTCGATGACGATGACGTCAACGGCGTTGGACCGCACCAGGGTGTCGGTGATCTCCAGCGCCTGTTCGCCGGTATCCGGCTGGGCGACCAGCAGGTCGTCGAGATTGACCCCCAGCTTGTGGGCATAGGACGGATCCAGCGCATGTTCGGCGTCGATGAAGGCGGCCGTGCCGCCGGCCTTCTGCACCTCGGCCACCACATGCAGGGCCAGGGTGGTCTTGCCCGAGCTTTCCGGACCGTAGATCTCGACGATCCGTCCCTTCGGCAGGCCGCCGATGCCCAGCGCCATGTCCAGGCCCAGCGACCCGGTCGAGACCGACTCGATCTCGACGATCTTGCCCTTCACACCGAGCTTCATCACCGAGCCCTTGCCAAAGGCCCTGTCGATCTGTCCCAGCGCCGCTTCCAGCGCGCGCTGCTTGTCGCCGTCGTCTCTTGCCACGAGTTTCAATGCCGCCTGAGCCATCTGAAGCCACCCTTCTTCCACGATTCTGGCCGGCCCGTCCGGCGTCCTCGTTGGCGATATATGTGCATGGTTTGTTCTCGTTCGCAATATGTTCTTTTTCTTGCGACGGATCATGCGTCTCGTCCGTCCCCTGCGGCGCCACGCCGCAGCCCCGAGGCCAACCTGATCTTAAGCAGAGTTGGCTATCGGTGGCGGTTCATCGGAGACAAAACGTGGCCCTATCGTCCCGCACCCTGCTCGGTTTCGCCTTTGCGGCTGGAGATCTGCTGCTGGAAGTAGACCGGTCCGGACAGATCAGCGAGGCTCTGGGCGCCGGCCAGGCGCTGGTCGGCGCCACCGAGGCGGACCTGAAGGGCCAGAATTGCCTGGACCTGCTCGACGAGGTCGACCGTCCCCTGCTGCAGGCCCTGTTTACCTGTCTGGATGAAGGCCAGCGACGCGGCCCCCTTCCTGTTCGCCTGTCACGCGCCGGCGCGCATGGGGCGGTGCTGACCCTCCGCGCCCTGCCCGGCAACAACGGGCGGCTGTCCTGCGCCCTCACCTCCGCCCCCCTGCCGGTGGCGGCCAGCGGCCCCGACGGCCTGCATGACCGGGAGGGCTTCGAGGGCATCGCCCGGGGCCTGACGGAGGCGGCCCGCGCCGCCGGCCGCGAACTGGAGCTGGCCATGGTCGAGCTCGACGGCCTCAATGCCGCCCGCGAAACCCTCAAGCCGGCCGACGCCGCGGCCCTTGAGGCGAGCATCAGCGGCGCCCTGCGCGCCGAGTCCGGAGCCTGGGGCGCCGCCGCCCGGCTGGAGGGCCAGCGTTTCGCCATCCTGCGCGAGGGCGGCGACAGCGCCGAGGTGGTGGCCCGCCGCATGACCCGGGCCCTGTCCGCCGCCTGTGGCGAGGCCGCGGTCAAGGCTGGCGTGCAGTCGGTGCCGATCGAGGCCGCCGCTCCGACCCGCCTGGCCCGCGCCCTGCGCTACGCCATCGACGACTTCATCGCCGAGGGCCTGAAGGACTACCCGCCCAAATCCATGGCGGAGGCTATGAATCGCTCGGTTCAGCGCACCCTCAACCGGGCCGGAGCCCTGGGCGCGGCCGTCAGCCAGCGGCGCTTCACCCTCGCCTATCAGCCCGTGGTTCACGTCGCCGACGGCAGCCTGCATCATCACGAGGCCCTGATCCGCTTCGAGGAAGGCGCCAGTCCCTTCGCCATGGTGCGCATGGCCGAGGAGTTCGACCTGATCGAGGAACTCGACCGGGCGGTGATCGAACAGGTGGTGCGCCGCCTCAAGGCCGACCGCACCGGAAAGCTTCGCCTCGCGGCCAACGTCTCCGGCCGCAGCATCGGCTCGTCCCCGTTCATCGAAGGTCTTCAGCGGCTGATCGGCCAGACGCCGAAGCTGGCCAGCCGGCTGGTGTTCGAGATCACCGAGAGCGCGGCGATCGACGGCCTGCCCCTGGCCAATCGCCACATCCAGGCGCTGCGCCAGGCGGGCTCCCTGGTCTGTCTGGACGACTTCGGCTCCGGCGCGGCCTCGATGGCCTACCTCCAGGCCCTGACGATCGACATCGTCAAGATCGACGGCCGTTACGTGCGCGATCTGGCCAGCGGCGGCCGCGACGCCGCCCTGGTGCGCCACGTGGTCAAGCTCAGCAAGGACCTGAAGGTGCGGACGGTCGCCGAAATGGTCGAGACCGCCGAGGTCGAGGAAGCCATCCGCGCCGCCGGCGTCGACTTCGCCCAGGGCTGGCGCTACGGCCGCCCGGCCGAGACCCCCGAGGAGCCGATGCGCAGTGCGCCGGTGGCGGCGCGACGCCGGAGCGGAACGACCGACGACTGGCGCTAGTTTGCACCCGACCCAAAGAAGAGTCTGTCACGATAGCGTCGTTCTTCTGTAAAGCGCCCGCCGCTCAACCCACAGGCTATAGACCTCGCCGCGCCTACAGCTGAGCGGCGAAAAATGCTGGTGGATAATTACCCTGTCAGGGCCACCGCTTATCTGCGCCTGTGTCGGCCTTCGTCGCCGACCAAGGCGTAGAAAGATGCAGATCAACGGCGACGTCACCGGCGATAGCGGAGGCTGGCTGCTGTAGGCGGCGGAGGCGGGCGCGTCCGGCGTCCGCCGGCTCCCCTTCCCCGCTCGCCCAAGGGCCGTCACCGCCGGCCCGATAGCCGGCGGTGATGCGGACCTCAGGCCTTGTTGGCGGCGATGTAGTCGTCGACCACCTGTTCCAGCACCGCCAGCGGGGTGACCCCCGACAGCAACACGGCGTCGTGGAACTTGCGGATATCGAATTTCCCGCCCAGCGCCTTCCTGGCCTTGGCCCGGGTCTTCAGGAAGGTCAGCTTGCCGACCATGTAGCTGCAGGCCTGGCCTGGCCAGACGCAGTAGCGTTCGATCTCGGTGATGGCGGCGGTTTCCTTGTCGCCGATATTGTCGACGTAGTATTTCACCGCCTGCTCGCGGCTCCAGCCCTTGCTGTGCATGCCGCTGTCGACGACCAGCCGCACGGCGCGGAACATGGCATCGTGGATCATGCCGATCTCGCCCAGCAGGTCGGACTTGTACATGCCCATCTCGACCGCCAGCTCCTCGGCATAGAGGGCCCAGCCTTCCTGGTAGCCGGAGTTGCCGATGATCTTGCGGATCAGCGGCAGGTCGCCGGCCTCGTTGCTCAGAGAGATCTGCAGGTGGTGACCGGGAATGGCCTCGTGATAGGTCAGGGTCGACAGCAGGAACTTGGGCTGCTCGGCCGTGTCGCGCAGGTTGATCCAGTAGATGCCCGGCCGCTTTCCATCCAGCGACGGACCGTTGTAGTAGCCGCCCGGCGCCCCGGCCTCGATGGCCTTGGGCACGCGGCGGATCTCCACCGGCGCCTTGGGCAGTTGGCCGAACCAGGCCGGCAGTTTGGCCTGGACCACCTTCACCTTCTCGTTGAGATCCAGCAGCAGGGCCTCCTTGCCCTCGTCGGTATTGGGCCACTGCTGCTTCGGATCAGCGTACATCTGGGCATAGCGCTCGCCGACGGTGCCCTTGGTGTAGCCGGCCTTCTTCATCAGCTTGTCGGCGCGGGCGCCCAGGCTCTTGACCATGTCCAGGCCGACCTGGTGCACCTCCTCGGGGTTGATGTCGGAGGTGGTGTAGCTCTTCAGCGAGTGACGGTAATAGGCCTCGCCCTTGGGCAGGCGGCCGACGCCGGCGTCGTGCACCGCCCCCGGCCGCCAGCTCTCGACCAGGGCCAGCTGTCGCTCGAGCGCCGGGCGGATCTTCTCGTCGTACAGCGCGGTGGCGACCCGGGCGTAGTCGCCCTCGATCTTCTTCTCCCCGACCCGGCGCACCAGCGAGGCGACCAGGGTGGTCTCCGGCGTCGGGGTGGCCAGGAAGGCCTTCATCTGGGTGATGGTCTTGTCGAGGATGAAGTCCGGCGGAATGACGCCCTTGGCCGCGTCCTGCATCGCCTGTTCGGTCTCGTTGTCGAGCATGCGGCCAAAGCATTCCATCCGCGACAGATAGGCGTCGGCGTCGTCTGCGGTGGCGATGCTGTGGGCGGTGTCGAGGAAGTCGGGAACCTGCTGATAGCTGCCGGTCAGCTGGCTCAGCACATAGGGCGAGCCGTTGCCGCCGTTGTTGAAGTCGAACTGGCTGTCGCCCTCGGCCTGCACCGCCAGCACGAATTCGACCGTGTCATAGTTGATGGCGTCCATGCCGGTCAGCTGGCTGCGGTCGATCTTGCGCAGCTCGGCCAGTTGCTCGGCGTTGCGGGCCCGGTTCTCGGCCTGGGCGATCGCCGAATTGTCCGACAGCAGGCCCTTGCTCCAGGCCATCGCCCCGCTGTCGAGACCCAGATAGGTCGCCAGCTCCGGCGCCCGGCGGAAGGCCTCGTCCATGGCCTTGTCGAACATCGCATACATCTTGGCCGCCTCGCCCGTCGGGGCGGCGGCAAGCGCGAGACGCGGCAATGCGGACATGGCGGCCACCGCGGTGGCGCTGGCGAACAGTTGGCGGCGATTGATCATCGGGAATGTCTCCGGTCAGGGGCCCTGACGCCGACGGCGCACGGGGTTCGATGCTGACGAAAAGGGGTAGGCCCGGGCGGCCGAACCGGCAATGGCGCGGGCGTTAATTCGCCGTAATCCGCCGGCCGCGCCGTAAACTCTGCCGATTTCAGTAATCGCCTTCGGGGTTACCGCCGCCTCGGGCTGATCCAAGAGGAACGGCCGCCTTTTGTCGGCCGCCCGACAAAAGGCGGCAGGAAATCGAAGTTAACAGAAGAATTACACTATCCGTCCCCTCGAATTTTTGCTGTCGTAGGTTTGGGGAGCGCCTTGTTCGGCGCCGGATTGAGCGTGGCAGTCGTGCGCCTCGCGTAGCTTTTGGGGTGTTCACATGACTGTTGATTCCATCGCGCCCGTCGCCGGTGCCGGCGACGCGTCCCCGATTTTCATTCCGGCCGGCGGGGGCGCTCAGGGTTTCGCCGGGACGGGTGGTCCCAGCGTGGGCGCCCCTGTCCAGTCCGGGCGCCTCGGCGGCGAAATCCTCGTCAATACGGCGGTCTCGGGCGGTCAGTCCAGCGCCGTGGTCACCACCCTGGCCGGCGGCGGGTTCGTCGTGGTCTGGTCGGACCTCAGCCTCGGGGTTGGCGGCGCCACGGGCGACAGCAGCGCCGGCGCGGTCAAGGCCCAGGTCTTCACCGCCGACGGCGTCCCCGTCGGCAGCGAAATTCTCGTCAATACCGCGACCGCCGGCGACCAGTACCTGCCCGTGGTCGCCGCCCTGGCGAACGGCGGCTTCGCCGTCAGCTGGGCGGACTTCAGCCAGGGCGTCGGCGGGGCGACGGGCGACGCCTCCGGTTACGCCGTCAAGACCCAGGTCTTTACCGCCGCCGGCGCCACGGTCGGCGGCGAAATTCTCGTCAACACCGCCACACAAAACAGCCAGGACAATCCCCAGATCGTCGGCCTGCCGAACGGCGGCTTCGTGGTGACCTGGCGGGATGCCAGCCAGGGCGCCGGCGGCGCGACGGGCGACGCCAGCAACTACGCCGTCAAGGCCCAGGTCTTCACATCGACCGGCGCCGCTGTCGGCGGCGAAATCCTGGTGAATACGGCCACCCAGGGCGCCCAGACAGCACAGGAGATCACGGTCTTGTCCGACGGCGGGTTCGTTATTACCTGGACCGACGGCAGCCTCGGCGTTGGCGGCGCCACCGGCGACAGCTCCAGCAATGCGATCAAGGCGCAGGTCTTCGCCGCGGACGGGACGGCGGTCGGCGGCGAAATTCTCGTCAACACCGCGACGGCGGGCAGTCAGGGCCAGAACCAGATCACTGCGCTGGCGGACGGCGGGTTCGTCGTTACCTGGAATGACTTCAGCCTCGGTGTGGGCGGGGCGGGTGGCGACACCAGCAGCCTTGCCGTCAAGGCCCAGGTCTTCGCCGCGGACGGAACGCCGACGGGCAGTGAAATCCGCGTCAACACCGCGACCCAGAACAGCCAGAGCAATCCCCAGATCACCGCCCTGGCCCATGGCGGCTTCGTGGTGACCTGGCGTGATGTAAGCCAGGGGAACGGGGGCGCGACAGGCGATGGCAGCAGCTATGCGATCAAGGCTCAGGTCTTTGCCGCTGACGGGTCGCCTGTGGGCGGCGAAATTCTCGCCAACACCGCCATCAGCGGCC
This sequence comes from Caulobacter sp., assembly GCA_016125585.1. GTDB lineage: Bacteria > Pseudomonadota > Alphaproteobacteria > Caulobacterales > Caulobacteraceae > Caulobacter. The sequence goes on along the minus strand of WGLL01000011.1, from coordinate 1,625 downwards.
CGCAGACCAATCCGCAGATCGCCGCCCTTCCCGACGGCGGCTTCGTCATCACCTGGGAGGATGCGAGCCTGGGCGTGGGCGGAGCGACCGGCGACAACAGCGGCTTCGCCATCAAGGCGCAGGTGTTCGCGGCTGACGGCACGCCACGGGGCGAGGAACTCCTCGTCAATACCGCCATCAGCGGCGACCAGATCACCGCCCACATCGCCGTCCTCGATCAGGGCTTTGTCGTCACCTGGCAGGACCTCAGCCAGGGCGTCGGCGGGGCGACCGGCGACAACTCCAACTACGCAATCAAGTCCCAGGTATTCAATGTCGGCCCGGCCGCGGTCGAACTGGTTCCCCTCGACCTCAAGTCGACAGGCTTTACCGTCAGCGATCCCGACGCCGGCGACGTGCTGACCGTCACCCTGTCGACCGACTACGGCCTGCTCACCGTGACGGCGGGCGGCAGCGGGGCCATTGTCTCCAATTCCGGAACGGCTTCAGTCACCATCGTCGGCACGGCGACCCAGATCGACGCCCTGCTGAACGGCGACGCCACCAGCACCTTCAGCTTCCTGGCCAACACCGGCGCCCCGCCCTCGACAGCAACGGTGACCCTGGCGGTGGACGACGGCGCCGGCGGCACAGCCTCGGCCGCCTTCCTGTTGCCCATAGAGGACTTGCCCGGCGCGGCGCCGACAGCCGGCCCTGACACCCTGACCGGTACGGCGGGCGCCGACGTGATCGACGCCGACGCTGGCAACGACTACGTCAACGGCGGCGACGGCAACGACACCCTCTACGGCGAAAACAACGACGACACGCTGAACGGAGGCAACGGCTCGGACAAGCTGTATGGCGGAGATGGGGTCGACATCCTCAACGGCGACGACGGCAATGACCGTCTCGACGGCGGCGCGGGGATCGACACCCTCAACGGCGGCGCCGGCAATGACGTCCTGGATGGCGGAACCGGCGCCGACGCCATGTCCGGTGGAACCGGCAACGACATCTACTATGTCGACGACGCCGGCGACACGACCACGGAAAACGCCGCCGAAGGCTATGACATCGTCCGCAGCACCATCACCTGGACGCTGGCCGGCAACATCGAGGGCCTGCAGCTCCAGGGCGCCGGCGACATCGACGGAACCGGCAACGCCCTGGCCAACAACATCGTTGGCAACGCCGGCAAGAACACCCTGCATGGCGGCGACGGCGTCGACACCATCGATGGCGGCGACGGCAATGACTACGTCTACGGCGACGACGGCGGCGACCATCTAAAGGGCGGTCTCGGCAGCGACACTGTTGACGGTGGAGCCGGCAACGACGACCTCGACGGCGGCGACGGCAATGACAAGCTTTATGGCGGCTCGGGCTACGACAGCCTAATCGGCGGCCAAGGCAACGACCGGCTCGACGGCGGCGCCGACAACGATGTTCTTGATGGCGGCGACGGCAACGACGTTCTGGACGGCGGGACCGGCAACGACACCCTGCGCGGCGGCGTCGGCAACGACGTCTACTATGTCGACAGCGTCGCCGACTCGGTGGTCGAGAACGCTGGCGAAGGCTACGACATCGTCCGCAACTCGGTGAACTGGACCCTGGGCGCCAATATCGAGGGCCTGCAGCTT
>WGLL01000015.1 GCA_016125585.1 Caulobacter sp. | reverse complement strand
CAGGTCGAGCGCTTCTTCTGCAAGCTCAAGCACTTCCGGCGCATCGCAACCCGCTTCGACAAGCTGGCCAGAAACTTCCTCGCCGCCGTCCTACTCGCATCGACACGCCTGTGGCTCAGAGCTTATGAGTCCACGACCTAGGCCTCTCCAGCTCACGCGGCCATAAGACATCGAAACGCCGGCGCCGATGAACGCCACCATTCTGCCGATATTCAGGGACCTGCAAAGAATGTGGTTCGCGTGCCCTTCGATCAGCTCCGGGTCGAGCGTATCGAGCAGATAGGCCGTTGCGTAAGGCCAATCGATATAGGAGTCCGTTGCATCCTGATCGATCGGCTTCTCAGAACCACCACCGGTTTTGTTGTCTGTCATGCTCCGCCCCGCGCCTTTGCGCCATCATAGGGGGGCCTGAAATTGCACAGCAATCATAGACATCCCGCTCGGTGAATATCACCGAGGCGCGAGGGGGGCAGCCACCCCGTCGGCAATGTGCTGAAATGCGTCTGCAATCTGCGGCCCCTAACCATGACCCTCGTTTCGAGTCACCGCCCGCAGAGAGACCATGAGCCTGAACGCCTCTCCCCGCCGCAAGTCCAAGTTTCCCCTCGTCCCCGTGGCCTGGGGCGTCGCCGCCCTGCTGGTGCTGGGCGTGGGCGGCTTCATGATCTTCAAGCCCAAGGCCGACAAGGACCCCTACCGCACCGAACAGGTCGCGCGCGGTAACATCACCAAGTCGGTCTCGGCGTCGGGCTCGCTTGAGGCCCTGGTCACCGTCCAGGTCGGCTCGCAGATTTCCGGCCAGATCACCAAGGTGCTGGTCGACTTCAACGATCAGGTCCGCAAGGGCCAGGTGATGGCCATCCTCGACCCCCAGACCTACGTCAGCCGCGCCACGCAAGGCCGCGCCGAGGTCGCCGCCAGCCAGGCCTCCGTCGCCCAGCTGGAAGCCCAGGCCGAGGTCGCCCGCGCCAACTACAACCGCACCAGGACCCTCTACGACAAGGGTATCGCCGCCAAGGCCGCGCTGGATTCCGACCTCGCCGTCTGGAAGGCCGCCCAGGCCAACGTCGCCGCCGGCAAGGCCCGGGTCACCCAGTCCCGCGCCGCCCTGGGGGCCACCGAGATCGACCTTGGCCGCACCACCATCGTCGCCCCCATTGACGGCATCGTCGTCGACCGCCAGATCGAGCCTGGCCAGACCGTCGCCGCCAGTCTGTCGGCCCCGATCCTGTTCCAGATCGCCCAGGACCTCTCCAAGCTGCAGGTCAAGATCAGCGTCGATGAGGCCGATATCGGTCAGGTGCGCGAGGGCCAGACCGTCAAGTTCACCGTCGACGCCTTTCCCGACGACAACTTCACCGGCGTGGTCACCCAGGTGCGCAAGCAACCGGAAACCAGCGCCAATGTGGTGGCCTATATCGTCATCGCCGAGGCCGACAATCCGGGCGGCAAGCTGCTGCCGGGCATGACCGCCAACGCCGACATCGTTCTGGAAGAGCGCAACAATGTGCTGCGCGTGCCGGCCGCGGCCCTGCGCTGGACCCCGCCGGATCAGGACGCCTCGGCCCAGCAACGCGGCGGCGGCTTCGGCGGCCCGCCCGGCGGCGGCCCTCCCGGCGCCGGCGGCGGACGCGGCCAGGGCGGTGGTCAGGGCGGCGCCAATCGCCTCAACCGCATCGCCGAGGAACTCGACCTCGACGCCGGCCAGAAGGCCAAGGCCGAGACCATCTTCGCCGAGGCCCGCCAGAAGGCCATGGCCGCGGCGGCCGGCGCCTCCGATCCCCAGGCCCGCCGCAAGGCGATGCGCGGGGCCATGGAAGAGGCCTACGCCAGGCTGGAGCCCATCCTCAAGCCGGCCCAGAAGGACAAGCTGGTCGCCCTGCGCGCCCGCGCGGGTCAGGGCGGCAGCGCGCGCGGCGGCATGACCGCGGGAGTGGTCTGGATCCTCAAGGACGGCAAGCCGACCCCGGTCCGGGTGCTGGTCGGCGCCACCGATGGCTCCTACACCGAAATCGTCGACCGCAGCGGCGTGATCAAGGACGGCGTCTCCGTCATCACCGGCGGCGGCCCCAAGGCCAAGGTGAAGGCCAGAAACCCGATGACCGGCGGCGGTCGCGTCCGCGTCCGGATGTAAGGGGCCGGGCCGTGATCGAGATCGAGGGTCTGAAGAAGACCTATGTCATGGGCGAGGAACTGGTGCATGCCCTCGCCGGCGTCAGCCTGACCATCGGCCAGGGGGAGAGCGTGGCCATCATCGGCCCGTCCGGCTCCGGCAAGTCGTCGCTGATGAACATCCTGGGCGGCCTCGATCGGCCGACGGCGGGTCGCTACCTGTTCAAGGGCGAGGACGTCGGCGCCTTTGACGACAACGACCTGGCCAGCTTCCGCAGCCGCCGCATCGGCTTCGTCTTCCAGTCCTTCCAGCTGTTGCCGCGCCTGACCGCCCTGCAGAATGTCGAGCTGCCGATGATCTACGCCGGCGTCGATGCGGCCGAGCGCAAGGAGCGCGCCGCCGCCATGCTGGACAAGGTCGGGCTGGGCAGCCGCATGGGCCACCGCCCCACCCAGATGTCCGGCGGCCAGCAGCAGCGGGTGGCCATCGCCCGCTCCCTGGCCAATTCCCCCGGCCTGTTGCTGGCCGACGAACCGACCGGCGCCCTCGACACCCAGACCGGCGAGGAGGTTCTTGAGCTGTTCAAGTCGCTCAACGCGGAAGGCCTGACCCTGGTCATCGTCACCCACGATCTCGAGGTCGCCGCCCAGACCCGCCGGCGGATCACCTTCCGCGACGGCCTTGTGGTCTCGGACGACCATGGCGATGGAGCGGCGTCATGATGAAGCCGCTTGATCTCGTCGGCTTCGCCACCGGCGCCATCGTCGCCCACCCGATGCGCAGCGCCCTGACCTCCCTTGGCGTGGTCATCGGCGTCGCCGCGGTGGTGATGATGACCTCCATCGGCCTGGGCGCGCAGCAGATGGTCACCGCCGCGATCGGCGGCCTCGGCTCCAACATGCTGATCATCAGCCCGGGCGCCTCGCGCGGCGGCGGCGGCGGCTTCGTCAGCCAGGGCGCCGGCAGCGGCATGTCGCTCAGCGACGGCGACGCCGAGGCCCTGAAGGCCCAGATCGACGGGGCCATCGCCGTGGCCCCCACCGTGCGCGGCGGCGCCCAGCTGGCCGCCGAGGGCGCCAACTGGAACACCCGCGTCGAAGGCGTCACCCCCGACTATCTGGTGGCCCGCGACCTGACCATCGCGTCCGGGCGGATGTTCGACGACCGCGAGGCGCGCCAGGGCAAGAAGGTCGCGGTGATCGGCCAGACCGTGGCCACCGAACTGTTCGGCGAGGCCGATCCGGTCGGCAAGCGCCTGCGGGTCGGGGCCGTGCCCTTCGAGATCATCGGCGTCCTGGCCTCCAAGGGCCAGAGCGGTTTCGGCCAGGATCAGGACGACATCGTCCTGGGCCCGCTGCAGGCGGTTCGCTCCCGCATCGTCGGTCGCCGGGTCAAGGGCGACAATGTCCAGTCCATCTATGTGAAGGCGGCCACCGCCGATGATCTGGACCGGGTGCAGGAAGACGTCAGCAACCTGATGCGCGAGCGTCACCGCATCCGCCCCGGCGCAGATGACGACTTCAGCGTCCAGAACATGGCCTCGATCATGGAAGCCATGAGCGCCAGCACCAAGACCTTCACCGGCCTGCTGGCGGCCGTCGCGGCCGTCTCGCTGTTGGTCGGCGGCATCGGCATCATGAACATCATGCTGGTGGCGGTCACCGAACGCACCCGGGAGATCGGCCTCAGAATGGCCGTCGGCGCCCGCCGCGCCTGGGTGCTCTACCAGTTTGCCCTGGAGGCGGTGGTTCTGTCCTTCGCCGGCGGCGTCATCGGCCTGTTGCTGGGCATCGGCGGGGCCATGCTGATGTCAAATCTGGCCGGCTGGCCCATGGCCATCGCCAGTTGGGCCGCCCCGGTCGCCCTGGGCTTCTCCATGCTCGTCGGCCTGGTCTTCGGCGCCTACCCCGCCTGGCGCGCCGCGCAACTCGATCCCATCGAGGCCCTGCGCCGCGAATAGCCATGATCCTTCTCCCGGCAAGCGGGAGAAGGACGCCGACGAGCCACCCCCCATACGAAGGTTTCTCCCCTTCCCCCGATCCCGCACTGATCCTCCATGATGGCGACGCGGCTCGCCATCCGGTTTGCCGGTGAAGTGGGAGGGCCCTATGCGCGCCCGGGTTCTGGTCTTGATGTGTCTGGCGCTGTGCGGCCTGGCGGCGGCGGCCGATGCACGGCCCTCGAAACTGCCCTCGGCCTACGACGGCTATGCAGAACGATCACTGTACAACGGCAAGCAGAACATGCCTTACGGCCTCTACGGCGTGGCCCAGGACTGGGACAAGGCCTGTCGCAAGGGCAAGGCCTCCGAGTGCCTGCGGCTGGCGGACGCCTTCGAGAGCGGCGCCGGCGATCTGCGCCCCGACATGCGCGTCTCCATCGCCTTCCTGATCAAGGCCTGTGAGGTCGGGTCCGGCGTCGGCTGCGCCCGGGCCTCCGCCGTCCTGCGCAGCGGCAAGGCCGGCTTCACCAACCTCGAATTGGCCGGTCAGCTGGCCGAACGGGGCTGCACCGTCCTGAAAGACCAGTCCGCCTGTTCCGCCCTCGCGGCCACCGTCGCTGGCCAACCCGGCGGCGATCCGCAAAAGGCCGCCGCCCTGATCGAAAAGGCCTGCGCCTCCGGGGACGACAACGGCTGCCGGATGAAGGCCAGCGCCCTCTTCTACGATCGCGCTGACGCCGCCTCCCGCGCCCAGGCCATGGCCATGTTCGAAACCGCCTGCAAGGCCGGCCGCGCCTGGGGCTGTCTTGGTCTGGCGGACGCCTACGACCGGGGTCTGGGCGTCGCCCGCGACCCGGCCCGCTCGGCCCGCTACGCGGCGCAGGGCTGCACGGGCGGCAGGGGCGATCGCCTGCGCCTCTGCACCCTGCACGGCTCGGCCCTGGTCTCCGCCGGCGACAAGGCCAGCCTGAACAGCGGCGAGAAGTTCCTCGACGCCAGCTGCAAGGGCGGCGACGGCCTGGCCTGCAACCGCCTGGGCCTGATCGGCCTGGGCCGCAAAGCCGGCGCCACCACCACCCTGGGCGAGGGCCTCTACTACCTGCGTCGCGGCTGCGACCTCGACTATGGCGAAGCCTGCGCCAACCTCTCCATCGCCTACAGCCGGGGCGTCGAGGTCGACGCCGACCCCGCCGTCAGTCTGGCCCTGCTCGACAAGGCCTGCCGGCTGAAGCACGGGCCATCCTGCGACCAGGCCAGCGCCCAGGTCGCCCGGGACCCTGGCCTTCGCCGCCGCATCCCCGCCATCAATCCCTCCCTGCCGGTCAGCGAGCAGCTGCGTCTGGCCCGGGCGGCGGTCGCCTCCGGCGGAGACACAAACGGCGCCGTCAACGCCGTGGTCCGGCTGATGTACGAGACCAATGAGGATGCCGAATGGCTGCTGGGCGGCTGGATGTACTACGGCCTGCCGGGCGTCTTCGACCCGCCGCGCAAGGCCGACGGCCTGATCCTGATCGAGAACGCCGCCCGGGTCGGCCACGTCGACGCCGCCACCTTCATGGGCATGGCCTACTGGTATGGCCAGGGCGTGCCCGAGAACCGGGCCAAGGGCGAAAACTACATGGCCATCGCCGCTAGCCGGGGCGACGAAAAGGCCGCCGCCATCCTTCGGTCGATGAAGGCCGAGCCCGTCCGCCAGGACTTCGCCCGTCGCCAGAAGGCCATGGAAGAGGCGGCCAAGGCCCAGCGCGGCACCTGGGCTAACGCCTTCGCCGTCGCTGACGCCGGCCGCCAGTACGGCTCCAGCTACAGCCCCGGCTCAAGCCCGGTCGCGTCGGTTTCCTCGGTGGTGGACAACATCAACTGGAACCACCGCATCGACTACCTCAGCGGCAGGACCTCGGTCTGCCGCTCGGGCAACCCCTACTGCTGACCCTTCCCCTTCAAGGCCCCTCCTCCTCACCAAGGACCACGTCATGACCCTGAACCCCCTTCGCGCCCCGGCCCTCGCCGCCCTGCTGCTTGCGGCGGCGATGGCGCCGACGGCCAACGCCGCCACGGCCAACATGTCCTTTTCACAGGGCGAGCGGAACGGCGTCTGCATGGTCGGCTTCAAGGGTCCCAACGCCCCGGGAACCGAGAGCCAGATGACCCTTCAGTTCACCTACAGGGTGAAGGACGGCAACGTCGGCGCAACCATTCTGGTGAACGGCTGGGAGCGCGCCCAGGAGGCCGATCCGGAAAAGAACATCCCCATGACCCTGGTGTTCGACACCGGAAAAAGCGCCCCCGCCCGCTCGGGCGGCTATGACAGCGGCTTCAACGACTCCGCCTGGGCCGGCTGGGGCGCCGGGGAGGCCTCCTACAAGCTCTATGCCCTGATGGATGGCGCGTCGACGGTGCGGGTCCTGTTCGACGGCATGGACCTCGGCCCCTTTGACCTGCAGTTCAAGGGCATCGCCCACAGCGTCCTCAAGACCTGCGCCGACCGGGTGCGCGCCGCCGCAAACTGATCGGCGGCAGGTGTAGCCCGCCAGGCCCCGGCCTGACCCACAAACCCGGCGCATCGACCTACGCCCGGCCTACGGAAAAACCTGCCGACGCTGACAAGCGACCCACGCAAAAGCCACGCCCCATCAAGGGCTTGCCGGAAAGCGCCTGCACCCCCCAGAACAACGCGGTATAATCGTGGGTCGCTTCGACAGACCTAGAACGGCCGGTCGCCAACGATGGTCACCCGCTCCATCCGCCGCACCGCCGGCCAGTAGTCGGACGCCGCGTAATGCTGGCTGGCGCGGTTGTCCCAGAAGGCGATGGAGTTGGGCTCCCAGCGGAAACGGCACTGGTATTCCGGGATCGCCGCCTGGGCGTAGAGGTGTTTGAGCAGGGCGTCGCTCTCGTCCTTGTCCATGCCGACGATGTGCTGGGTGAAGGCGGCGTTGACATAGATGGCCCGGCGGCCGGTCTCCGGATGGGTGCGCACCACCGGATGCTCGACCATCGGATACTGGGTGTTGAAGGCCTCGATCTGCTCTTCGGTCATGCCGCGCTTGCGCATGGCGACGCGGAAATGGGCGAAGTCATGGACCGCGACCGCGCCCTCGATCCGGTCCTTCACCTCGTCTGACAGGCCCTCGTAGGCGGCGTACATATCTGCGAACAGGGTGTCGCCGCCGACCGGCGGCAGTTCGATGGCCTTGAGGATCGAGCCCAGCGACGGCTCGACCCGCCAGGTCACATCGCTGTGCCAGGTGTTCTCACGGCCCCGGCTCTCCCGGTTGTGGGTGATGGCCAGGACCTCGGGATAGCCGGGCTTCTGCGGCGCGAATGGATGGACCTCCAGCGCGCCGAAATTGCGGGCGAAGGCCAGATGCTGGTCGGTGTCGATGTCCTGATCGCGGAAGAACAGCACCTTCCAGTCGAGCAGCGCCTGGCGCAGCGCCGCAACATTGGAGGCCGACAGCGGCTGCCTCAAATCGACGCCGGCGATCTCGGCGCCGATGGTCGGGGTCAGGGGGCTGATGGTCAGGCCGTCCAGCTCAAGATGGCGAACGAGTTCGGTCATGATGTCCTCCACGCCGGCTCTGCCGTCCGGTCAGGCTGAGTATGTTACCTTGCGGTTTCATTTGACAAGCCCCCTTCACACAGGCTGCTTAAGCCCATGGCCGATGGTTCCTCCCCGCAGCGCAAACCCCGCGTCGACGCCGCCGCGCGCCGGGCCGAATATGTCGACGTCGCCGCCCGGGTGATGCTGGAAAAGGGCCTGCACGGCGCGACCATGCGCGACTTCGCCGAGGCCGCCGGCGCCGCCAAGATCCTGTTCTATCGGCTGTTTCCCTCGCGCGACGCCCTGGTCGACGCGGTCTATGACCGGGTCGAGACGGCGGTTCTGGCCGCCTATGCCGAGCCCTGGACCGGCTATGGCTCGATGGTGCGACGGGTGCTTGAGACCGCCCGCCATGACCCCGCGCCGTTCCTGGTGGTGTTCAGGAATTGCGGCGGCGGCGCGGATCGCTCCGACTGGGGCGACCGGCTGAGAGCCATCTTCAACCAGCGGTCCCGTCCCCTGTTCGAGCCAAAACCCGGCGCCCCGCCCGGCGCCGAGGCCCGCGCCGATCTGGCCGGCGGCAGCCTGTTCGGCCTGTTCGTGGATTCGATGATTGTCTGGCTGGAAGAGCGCGACGGCCTCGACGACGCCGCCCGCATCCAGTGGTGGGGCCACATCGTCCGCGCCTGGCATCTCGCCTCCCGTGAGGCCTTCCGCCTCGATCCGCCCAAAGGCGGCGCGGAGGAATGATCCGGGCCGATTGACGCCGGTTCGATTGACACCGGCGCGGCCGACCGCCGATGCTGCGCCGCAAAAGACCACAAGAGTGAGGACGCCCGTTGATCCCCGGCCTGATGCAGACCACGCCCCTGGTCACCACCGCCATCCTGAACTTCGTCGAGGCGGCCCATCCGAAGGTCGAGATCGTCTCCCGCACCGTCGAGGGCCGCATCCAGCGCTATGACTATGCCGGCCTCGCCGCCCGGACCCGCCGGCTGGCCCGGGCGCTGCGGGAGCTGGGGGTGAAGTCGGGCGACCGGGTCGCCACCCTGGCCTGGAACACCCATCGCCATCTGGAACTGTTCTACGCCGTGCCGGGTCTTGGCGGGGTGCTCAATACGGTCAATCCGCGCCTGTTCGACGACCAGATCCTCTATGTTCTGGAACACGCCGAAAGCACCGTGCTGTTCTATGACCGCACCTTCCAGCCGGTCGTCGAGCGGCTCGCCCCGGCCATGACCACGGTCAAGACCTTCGTCCTGATGTCGGACGCCGAGGCGCATGATCCGGGAACCGTCGGCGCGCTCAACTACGAGACCCTGGTCGCGGCGCAGCCGGAGGAGGCCTTCGACTGGCCGGTTCTCGACGAGAATGGCGGCGCCTTCCTCTGCTACACCTCCGGCACCACCGGCGATCCCAAGGGCGTGCTCTACAGCCACCGGGCCGTGGTGCTGCACGCCATGGCGGCGGGCCTCGCCAGCGCCTTTGGCCTGACCGCCTTCGACGTGGTGATGCCCTGCTCCAGCCTCTACCACGCCACCGCCTGGGGCCTACCGTTCATCTGTCCGATCAACGGCTGCAAGCTGGTCCTGCCGGCCGAGAAGATGGACGGCGCCAGCCTGCAGGAGCTGATCTCGGCCGAAGGGGTCACCTTCTCCGGCGGGGTCCCGACCATCTGGACCATGTATCTGGCGCATCTGGACCAGACCGGCGGGTCAGTCGGCGCGCTCAAGCGGATCATCATTGGTGGGTCCGCCGTGCCCCGGGCCATGGCCGAGACCTTCAAGAGAACCCACGGCGTCGAGGTGCTGCAGATCTGGGGCATGACCGAGACCTGTCCCCTCGGCGTTGTCGCCACCCCGACCGCGGCCTTGGCGGCCCTGGGCGAGGACGAGGCCGACGAGGTGATCTGGACCCGTCAGGGACGGCTGCAGTTCGGCATCGAACTGAAGATCGTCGACGAGGACGGCAAGGAAGCCCCGCGCGATGGCGCGACCTCCGGCTCCCTGCTGGTGCGCGGCCCCTGGACCATCCAGCGCTACTACCGAAAGGACGAGGACGCCGCCGACGCCGACGGCTGGTTCGACACCGGCGACATCGCCACCCTCGATCACCTGGGCTTCATGCGCATTACCGACCGCGCCAAGGACGTGATCAAGACCGGCGGCGAATGGATCAGCTCCATCGACCTGGAGAACTTCGCCGTCGCCTGCCCCGGCGTGAAGATCGCCGCCGTCTTCGGCGTCCCTCACCCCAAGTGGGAGGAACGCCCCCTGCTGGTCATCGAGCCCCACGAGGGCCAGACCCTGACGAAGGAAGAGGTGCTGGCCTTCCTCGAGCCCCACATCGTCAAATGGTGGATGCCCGACGACGTCATCTTCGCCCCCGTCCCCCTCACCGCCACCGGCAAGATCGACAAGAAGGTGCTGCGGACCACCTATCGCGACCGGCTGACAGGGGGCTAATCGACGCTGAGGGCCAGGGTCCGGCTGATGTGGGTGAAGAGCGCGTCACGCTCATGGAAGACGCTGGCCGCTCCGGCAACCCGGGCCGGATGCCCCGTCGCCCATCGTCTCTCGTCGTCAGGGCCGACTGGCCGCAACCCCTTGCCGGAACACCCTTGCTGGCTTCAATAATTCCGCGTCAGGAGGGGAGACTCATGAACAGGACCATCGGACCACCACGGCTGTGGGCTGCGTTGACGGCATGCGCCGGGGTGCTGGTTCTTGCGGTCACGGTCGCCTTCCGCCTGTTGCCGGAGGTTTCGGAAGCCGCCGGATGCATGTCGGAGGGGGCCGTCGTCGAGTTCGAGCTGGCCCGCACCCTCGACGCCCTGCAGACGATCTTTGGTCTGCCGAGCGATAGCTGCCGCCCGGCGGTGATCGCGGCCATGGACGCCGTCAACCATCTCGATGTCTTCGCCTACATCCCGGTCTATACGGCCTTTGCTCTTTGCGCGGCCTTGTTCCTCAGCGGGGCGCGGCTGAGCCCCCTGGCGCTCGCCGCCATCGGTTTGGCCCTCGTCGCCCTGGCGGCGGACTATGTCGAGACCCTCACCCTGTTGGCGATAACCCCGGGGATCGAGCGAAACCTGGGCCTGGCGCCGATCGCCAGCACGGCGGCCGGGATCAAGTTCGGCGCCCTCGCGGCTCACGCCATGGCGCTGGCGGCGATCTGCCTCGAGGCCAGGCCGAGACGATGGATCCTCGCGATCCTGCTGCTGGCGGCGCCGCTTGGCTTTGTCGCGGCGGCCAGCGATCCGCTCCGATTGCCCATGCTGACCCTGGGACTCACGGTGGCATGGGCGCCGATCATGGCGCTGGCCGTCTGGCGGGCGCTCCGCCCCGGGCCCCTTCGCGCCTGAGAGCCTGCGAGGGCCGCTCAGAGTTCGGCCAGCACCTGTCGCGGGCCGCCAACCAGGGCGGACGAAATGCCCTCGCCCGCGAAGGCGACGTAGACCCCGTTGGCGGCGGCGTGGAGAGAGGCTTCGCGAAGCATCGCAACCCCGCCGGCCAGGGAGGCGGACTCCGACGCCGTCTCCTCCGCCAGCCAGGCAGCCTGCCTCAGCGCCATGGTCAGGACGCGGTCCAGCCGGGGCGTCCCGCGGCCAAGGCCAATACGGAAGTAGTCCATGGCCTGTTCGATCATCGCCGCGCGCTCATCGCCCGACGCCTGCTCGGACCGGGCCTTGAGGGTCTCGACCCACAGATAGGCCCCGTCGGGCAACCACTCGAACCATTGGGCCAGATTGCGCGGCCAGTCATGCAGAGCCGCAAGATCGCCGGACCTCAGCAGATAGACCGCCGCCATCGCCGCGGCCATCGGCGCCTCCATCTTGCGATAAAGGATCATCTCCATCATCCGGGAATTCAGCACCAGGTCATGGGCGATGGCGAGGCTGCCCACCTGCTCGGCCTTCTGGGCGTCCCACAGGACATCCCAGGCCGGGTCAACCTGCGGCAGACGGGCGACGCGGGCGGTCAGACTGTCCATTTTCCAGCCGTTGTCCGGATCAAACATATGAACCGCCTCGAGCCGCACGGGAATGTCGCCCATCGGATCCTGCGTCAGCACCACCGCGCGCCGGCTGTCCCCCTCCCCGGCTTGCAACCAGAGCGCCTGGCCATCGCCCCGCGGGACCCGCAGATCGATCCAGGAGGTGATCGCGCCACCGTTCTCGTGGCGCGAGGCGCCCTCCAGCAACAGCATCCCAGGGTCGAGATCCGCCCCTGTCGCGACGTCGACAAGGCTCAAGGACCGCACCCAGGGATCAGTAACCGCCTCATGGCCGAAGGCGGCGTGCATGGAACCGAAGTCTCCCAGACCGCGAGGGTCCAGGTCCGTTTGCGGCGTGAATCCGCCGAAAACATCGACGGCCTTCCGGTCAAGCTCCAGCTCCAGACCGGCCGGCATCAGACCAGACGGATCGTCGACATCCAGACGGTCAACAGGCTCCGGCGTAACGCGGGAAAGGAAGATGTCGCCCCGGGACCGTCCTGGCCGCCTGCGGGCCGGCGGAGAGCTTTTCGCCTCATCCTCGATGGCGACGTCTTCGTCACTGAGGTCGGCGGCCGCATCGTCAGACGGGGCCGGCGCTGGGCCGGGCGCGGGCGGCGGCGACCGAAGCGCCACCACCACATCGGCGCTGTAGGGAAAGCCGTAGGGGTCGACAGGCTGGGTCACGCTGGCGTTCTGTGCGGCGATCAGTTCCCGGATCCGCTGCCGCACCCGGCTTTCCAGCGCGCCGAACGGCAGACGCCAGGGGTCGGCCGAGCAATCATAAGGCGCGAAGTCCGGCGGCGCGCCCTCGAGGCTCTCCAGCAGGCCCTGGCCGAAGAAGGTCGCCGGGTCGCCGGCGACCTGATAGGCGAATTGACGGCTTCCCGTCGCCTTGAGGCAGGGCACGGCGGTGGGCGGGGGCCGCGGTTCGGCCAGGGCCTTGAGCACCCTTTGACCTTCGATGCCCAGCGCCCTGACGGTGCTGGAGTCGTTGCGGCAGGCGTCCAGGAACAGGAAGGCGCGGCTGATTCCGAAACCCCGAAGGGCCCGCACCAGATGATCGACCTCGACGGCATTGGCGCGACCGTTGGGCGAGTCGGGGTCCATGGCGTCCCGCGCCAGCAAGATCTGTTCACCGAACATTTCCAGCCCGTGGCCGGAAAAGAACAGCATCGCAGTGTTCTCCCCGGGGCCGGTGGCCTGAAAGATCGCCTGGCCCCATCCCTTCAGAGCGCTGGCGAAGTCGTCGAAATTGCCGGGAAGAAAGTGGTTCTGCGCCAGATCGGCGGCCTCTTCCATCTCGTCGGGCGAGGGGGAAATCAGCAGCCGGCAGGAGGCGATCGGCGCCCCGCTGAACTGCCCCTGGTCCCGCAACCAGGCGAACAGCCGCAACGCCGTCCTCGCCGAGACCGCCAGCTGGCCCATTCCGGCATGATTGCCGACCCTCGGGCCGCCGCCGTCCAGATGAGGATAGTGGCTGATGCCGGCGATCAGCAGGTGGGCCCCCTTGTCGCGCGGGTCCATGGCGTCGTCACGCCAGACGCCCGCCTCCGCGGTTGGCTTCAGGGTCACGGCGGCGTCCCCAGCGCCTTGGCCATGGCTTCGAAGAAGCTGGGCCTGGCGAGGAAGCCGGTATGAGCGAGCGCCAGACCGTATCCGGTGTCATAGGCCAGATCCGTCACGCCATCGAACACCGGCGCCATCACAAAGCCGACCAGGTCATTGATGTCGTAGTAGTTGGTCCATTGAGACACCTGCGCGGGTGCGGCAAGCTTCTGCGGGGCCCGGGTGTCCGGCTGGTCGAGGAACAGACCAAGTTCGGCAAAGAAGGCCACCTGGGCGCCACAGCTGATCCAGTGATCGATCCGCAGGTTCGCCAATCGGGGATCCCTTGCGGCGAAATAGGTCAGGGCGTCATAGATCAGCTGGCCGCCCATCGAATGGGTGACGACGATGATCGGCTCTCCCGTCTGTTCCTTGCGGGCCTGGGCCCGGGCGAGGGCCTCGAGGACCCGTCGCGGGATTTCGCCCGGCCCGCGGTCGGCGCCGATCCGCTCGTTCTGATAGATCAGGACGTCGCCGAGGAAGTTGGCGACAAACTCATGCGCCACCGGTCGCAACTCGCCAGCCAGGGTGCTGAAGACATCGAACGGCGCGTTGAAGGCGCGTTTGAACTTCTCGCCCGCCTTCTCCATCCAGTCCTCGAACCCGCCCTGAGCCAGCAGAGGTCCCGCAAGGCGATTGCTGGTCGCATGGAGAAGCCGGGCAATGCGCTCGTCATCGTCCGCCGCCCCGGCGACGATGGCGTCCCATTCGGCGGCGACAGCAGAAGCGGCGTCGGCGATGCCGGCCAGCTCCGGCGCATCGACCAGCGGGTCCCCTTCCCGCGCCCTGGGCGCCATGGCCAGATAGAGGTCCGCCAGGAAGTCGGCGCGCCGCTCCACCTCAAGGGTCTCCAGCCCGGGCCCGGCGACCGGCGCGGCGGCGGGGCCGGCACCAAGAACCGGTCCCCCCGCGGCCGCGACCGGCTCCGGCAAGGCGTCCAGGTTCAGGCTGCGGAGTTCGCCGACGTCGGGAAAGCCGCCGACCCCGCCGCGCAGGATCGCCGTCCGGGGACGCGACTTGAGATCCCAGCGGAAACGGGCCGCCGCATCGCCCCAGAAGACAGGGATATATTCGGCGGGCGCCGCGCCGACAGCGATCCGCGGTCCAAGCCAGCGCAAGAAAGGCTTCTTCAGCTGCAGCCCGTGCTCAGCCGAGCGGACCTTGACCCCGTGAACGTAGATGATGCTCATCGCGGAACCCTCCTGAACGAAACCATCGTTCAGTTGGCGGGCGAGATCAACCTGGAGGGGAAGACACGCCGGAGTTTATCAGCGGGAAGCGCCTGGCGGTGACGGAGGGATTCGAACCCTCGGTACGGCTTTACACCGTACGTCGGTTTAGCAAACCGGTGCCTTCAGCCACTCGGCCACGTCACCCCAGGCGAACGGCGCTGATAGCCGGTTCGCGAGATTGATGCAATCGAGCAGATCGGCCTTTCGACGAACCCTGTTAACCGGGTGCTTATGGCCCCCATGTCAGTGTGATCTGGTCATGACCTCTATTCCCGCCCCTCAACCATCGTCGGAAGCCGACGAGCCGTGGATCGAAGCCGCCAAGGCGCTTCGCGACAGCGTGCGGCGCGGACTTGGCTCAGAAGACGCCACAGAAGGCGACGAGCGCCGCGGCCCGCTGCGGCCCGGACGGCTGACCCCACTGCGCAATCGCATCCAGGCCCGGCTGATCGGACGGCTTTTCCGCATTGTCGACACGGGCTCGATCGGTGCGCTGGCGCTGGCCGGCGCCCATGTCGCCAGCGCGCAGGGCTGGTTGAACGCCACCCTGGCCCAGGTCACCCCCTTCGCCGCCGGCGGCCTGATCCTGATCTGGCTGATGGGTGCCGGCGGCCTCTATCGGTTCCCCCTTTATGGCCGGCTTTGGACGCGCCTGGCGCGGCTCGTGGCGGTATTCGTGGGCGCCGGTCTGATCATGACAGCGGCCATCTGGAGCATCGGCGGGGCGCCGCCGTCGCAATCGCTGCGGCTCTGGTTCGGCCTCGCCTTCGCCGGCCTGGCCCTGCTGCACTGTATCTGGTGGCTGATGGTCCGGCGCTGGCGCGACAGCGGCCTGCTGACCCCCAACATCGTCATCGTCGGGGCCACCGAAGCGGCCGACCGTCTGATCACAGCCGCGCTGAAGACTCGTGAGGTGAACGTCGTTGGCGTCTTCGACGACCGTCACAAGCGTGCGCCCGAACGGATGCACGGGGTCCCGGTTCTGGGCGATCTCAACGCCCTCATCGGCCACAGGATCATGCCCTACGTCGACCAGGTGGTGATCGCCGTGACCTCGGCGGCGCGGTCGCGGGTCAAGACCCTTGCGGATCGACTGTCGGTCCTGCCCAACGATATCAGCTTGGTCGTCGATATGCCCGGCGAGGACACTCCCTCCGCCGCCATCACCCGCATCGCCAACGCACCGCTGGCCCGCGTCGCCGGCGCCCCCACGGACGAGCGTCGCGCGGCGTTGAAGCGCCTGCAGGACATGGCCATCGGCGCCCTCGCCCTGGTGCTTCTGGCGCCGGTGATGGCGCTGGTGGCGGTGATGATCAGGCTGGATACGCCCGGACCCGTCTTCTTCCGACAGCGCCGCCACGGCTTCAACAATGAAGAGATCAAGGTCTGGAAATTCCGCTCGATGCGGCATGAGATGACTGATCACACCGCCTCGCGGCAGGTGACGGGCGACGATGACCGGGTCACCTCGATCGGGCGTTTCATTCGCCGCACCAGCCTCGACGAGCTGCCGCAACTGTTCAATGTCCTGGCTGGCGAGATGAGCCTGGTCGGTCCCCGCCCGCACGCCGTCGGCATGAAGACCGGAGACACCGAATCCGCCCGGCTGGTGGCCGAATATGCTCACCGTCACCGGCTCAAGCCCGGCATGACCGGCTGGGCCGCCGTCAACGGATCCCGCGGGCCGGTGGATACGCCCGAACTGGTGCAGCGGCGGGTGGCGCTGGACATCGACTACATCGAGCGCCAGTCGTTCTGGCTCGACCTCTACATCATGGCGATGACCATCCCCTGCCTGCTGGGCGACCGGCACGTGGTGCGCTAGCACGATGTTCTGGCGCGGCGTCCTTGGCTATCTGCCGGTCAACCTGGCCCAGGGTCTGGTCGGACTGCTGACCATTGTCGTCTTCACCCGTCTGCTCAGCCCAGCCGACTATGGGGTCTACGCCCTGGCCTATTCGGCCATGGTCCTGGCCCACACCGCTCTCTTCACCTGGACCGAGGCCGCCATGGCCAGATTCCAGGCTCAGGCGAGGCAAAAGGGCGAAACCGCCGACCATATGCTGACACTGTATCGCGCCTGGTCGGTTCTGGGGCTCGGCTTTCCCCTCCTGGCCGCCGCCGCCGTCTGGCTGGCGCCGATCCATTCCCCGTTGAAGATCGCCGTAAGCGCCGGACTGGCGGCCATTCTGTTCCGCAGCGCCATCAAGCTGGTGCAGGAGCGCCGCCGGGCCGATGGCGAGGTGGGATCCGCCGCCGCCATCGACGTGACCCAAACCGTCGGCGGCTTCGCTGTCGGGGCCGTGCTTGCGGCGATGGGTCTGGGCGGCGCCTCGCCGCTGCTGGGCCTCGCCGCCATTTCGGCGATCAGCCTGGCCTGGGTGTTGCCCGGCGAGCTCAAGCTGATCCGGGGCGGTCGTTGGCAGCCGGCCCGCGCGCGAACCTATGCGGCCTATGGCGTGCCGGTGTCGCTGTCGCTGATCCTGTCGCTGGTCATCGCCAGCACCGATCGGTTCGTGCTGGGCGGATTCCTCGGCGAGGCCAGCGTCGGCGTCTACCATGCCGGCTACAGCCTCGCGAACCGCACCCAGGACGTGATCTTCGTCTGGCTGGGCATGGCGGGCGGACCGGCCATGGTCTCGGCCCTCGAACGCGGCGGGATGACCGCCCTGGTCCGCACGGCTCGCGAACAGGCCAGCTTCATGGTGCTGCTGACCCTGCCGGCCGCGGTCGGCCTCGCGCTGGTGGCCGGGCCGCTGGCCAGGCTGTTGGTCGGCCCGGCCATGGCCGAGGGCGCGGCCCACGTCATCCCATGGATCGCCGTGGGCGGGTTCTTCTCCGGCGTCACCACCTACTACCTGCATCAGGCCTTCACCCTGGGCCGGCGCACCGGACTGCTGCTGGCGGCCATGACCTTTCCAGCGGCCCTGAATCTGGCGCTGAACCTGATCCTGGCGCCCCGCTTCGGCATGGATGGCGCGATGTGGGCGACGGCGATCAGCTACGCGGCCGGCGCCTGCGCATCCTGGTTTCTGGGCCGCAAGGCCATGCGCCTTCCCCTCCCCGTCAACACCCTGGCCCGCGCTGGCGCCGCCTGCATCCCGATGATCCTGGTCGTCCCCGTCCTCCCGGCGGTCGGCGGCTTGGCGGAGCTGCTGTTGAAGGCCGCGGCCGGGGCCGCGGTCTATGGCGTCGCGGCCTGGCTGCTGGACGCCGGCGGCCTGCGCACGCACGGCCGCACCCTGATCCAGACCTTTCGCGCGAGGACGGCCGGATGACTGCGCCCGCCAGCGACTGGACGATCGAGAACGCCGCCTGGACTCGGGCCAGGCCCCGGCTGTCCATCCTGATCCCGTTTTTAGGCGATGAACCGGTTCCACTGATCAAGGAACTGGCGGACCAGGGCCAGAACGTCGAGATCGTCCTGCTGGATGACGGTGGTCGCGACGCCGCCCTGGCGATGCGCGTCGCCGAGGCGGTTCAGACCCTCGGGACGCCCTGCCGCTTCGTCAGACTGGCGGCCAACGTCGGCCGGGCCCGGGGGCGCAACCGGCTGACCGCCGAAGCCCGCGCCGACCATTTCCTGTTCCTCGACGCCGACATGTTGCCGGACCACGACCGCTTCCTGGCCGACTGGCTGACGCTGATCGAAACGGAAGACCCCGGCGTCGCCTTTGGCGGCTTCTCCCTGGACCGGACGCCGCGTGATCGGCGCTTCGCCCTCCACCGCGCCATGGCCCTGCGCAGCGATTGCCTCGCTGCCGAACAGCGCCGGCTGTGCCCCGAAAAGCATGTCTTCACCTCCAACCTGCTGGTTCGGCGCGAGGTGTTTGAGGCCGTCGCCTTCGACGAGGCCTTTACCGGTTGGGGCTGGGAAGACGTCGAATGGGCGATGCGGGTCGCGCGGCGCTGGCCTGTGCATCATCCGCACATTCCCGCGAGCCACCTTGGCCTCGACACCGCCGAGACCCTGGCCCGGAAATACGAACAGTCGGCGGCCAATTTCGCCCGCGTCGTCGAGGGCCATCCCGACGTCGTTGCCGGCTATGCCAGCTTCAGGGTCGCCAGGATTCTGAGCCGCTTGCCGGGCCGCACCCTGCTTCGTCGCGCCGCCCGTCTTGCCGCCCTGTCACGGGCCCTGCCGGTGGGATTGCGAGCCTTTTCCATGCGCCTCTACCGCGCCGCCCTCTATGCCGAGGTGGTGTGATGGAAGCCTATTCCGCCGACCGGTCGTTGAGGGGCAAACTGCGCCGTCGCTATACCCGCCTGGCCTATCGCAAGCCGCTTCGGCTCGTGCTGGACCGGCCGATGCTGACCTTCAGCTTCGACGACGTCCCGGCCTCCGCCGCGCTCACCGGCGCCCGGGTGCTGGAAGAGGCCGGCCTGCGCGGGACCTTCTATATCTGCGCGGGGCTGGAGGATGGCGACGGTCCGATGGGCCGATACGGCTCCAGCGAGGACGCCCGGCGGCTGGCCTCTGCCGGCCATGAGGTCGCCTGCCATACCTATTCACACCTTGATTGTGGACAGGCCGACCAGGCCGCGATCACCGCCGATGTCGACCGCAACAGCCTCGCCCTGGCCGCGCGAGGCGCTGCACAACCCGTCAGTTTCGCATACCCCTATGGCGACGTGTCCTTCGCCGCCAAGCGGGCGCTTGGCGGCCGCTTCAAGACGCTTCGCACCGTTCAGGCCGGGCTGGTCACCGATGGCGCCGACGCCAACCAGTTGCCGGCCGTCGGCATCGAGGGGGAAGACGGCGAGGCGCGCGCCAAGCACTGGATGGCTGAAGCGGCTCGACGCAAGGCTTGGCTGATCCTCTACACCCACGATGTCGCCGAGGCGCCCTCGCCCTGGGGCTGCACGCCGCAAGCGCTGGAGCGGCTGGCCAGTCAGGCGGGCGCGGAATTCGACGTGGTCACCATGGCCGAAGGCGCGGCCAGGGCCGGTCTCTGAAGTCTCAGGACTCCAGCTCCCGATCCGGCAGGGCCAGCTTGACCGCCAGAGCCACAAAGATGACCCAGCGCATGTCGTTGTAGGTGACCGCAAAGCTCTCGGTCAGGGTGGTCAGGCTGTAGATGACCAGGAACGGCAGGGCCAGGTAGGCGCCCTTGTCGCGGAAGGCGGCGACGATGGCCGATCCCAGCGTCTGAAGGAAGAACAGGCCCCAGGCCGCGAGACCGACATAACCCATGCCCAGCCATTGCTCGAGCCAGGCGTTGTGGGCGTGGCCCGCCTTAAAGCCGGCGTCCTTGGTGATCCAGGCCAGGGGTCCCCAGCCGGTCTTGTCGTCCCAGACCGCCGCATAGCCATAGCCGGTCCACGGCCGCAGCTCGATCTGGCGCATGACCGCCGCCCAGATCTTCGTCCGACCCGTCAGGGTGGCGTCCTTGCCCAGCAGCCCGAGGAAGACGTCCGACGCCACAAGCAGAAAGCCCGCCAGCAACAGGGCGCCGAACACCGCCGCCCAGGTGGCCATCGTCGCGGACGCCGGCCCGCGCCGGACCAGCCAGACAAAGCCAATGGCTCCGGCCCCGAGAACGAGCGAGACCAGCGAGGTCTTGGATGTCGACATGATCACCAGACCCAGCGCCAGCGCGGCAAAGCCGCCCCACAGCCAGGCTCGCCTGGGATTCAGGAAGGCCGCGCCGGCGAGGATGGCGAAGCCCATGGCCATGTTGCCGCCCAGGGCGTTCTTCTCCAGCCAGACCCCGCGCCAGGCGCCGGGAAACAGCACCTGCATCTTGCCGATCGACGGAAAGGCGACCGCCGCGATCAGGCAGGCCAGAGCCATGATGGCGAAGGCCGCGGCCATGACCTCCGCCAGGGTCGTCCAGCGATAGCGGGCGGCGATGACCACGCCGGCCAGGGTGGTGGCGTAGAGGGCTATGATCCGCCGGAAGGTCGCATCCGGCGACAGGGACCAGAGCATGGAGGCGGCGACCACCGCCATGATGAGGATCAGGAAGGGCTGCCTCAGGAGTCCCTTGATCGACTCGCCAAGACTCATGGCGAAAAGCACGATGCCGGCGGCGTAGGCGGGAAGATAGGCATTGCGGACCAGGGATGAACTGGCGGCGTCGAAGGTCTCGCCCACCAGCGGCATCACCCAGCCCTGGCTGTGCACCAGGATGATGAAGACCGCCATGGCGAAGGCCATCCAGTCGAACATGTCCGCCCGGTGTCGGCCCGGAACCTGGGCGCCGCGCATCGCGGCCTGCCAGGGGGCGGACGTCACCCGAGGATCCGCCGCAGAAATCCCGGAGGCTCCACCCGGGCGCGGTTGAAGAAGACGCCGGCGCAGCGGCCGCCGGCAGTGACAATGGCGTCCCGGAGTTGGGCGGGGGACCGTACGTCCGGCTGGTCGGCGGCGACGACCAGGACAGTCTGGTCGATGAAGGGCGCGACGGTCAGGGCCGCCTGGGAGCGATCGGCGGCAGGGCTGTCGATGACGACCAGGTCGGCGTGTTTGCGCAGGGCGTTCCAGTAGTCCGCGCCCGGCAGGATGTGGACCGTCTGCCGTCCCTTCAGCCCCTCCTTGCGAAACCGGGTGACCCACCAGCGCCCCTCGCCGACCGCATGGGCGGCGACATAGCGGGCGTCGGGAACGGCGACGCCTTCCGCATTGCGCGACGGCGGCTGGACGGTGACAAAGGTGCTGCCATCGGGACTGGCCGAAACCGCCGGGCCGAGGGGGCCGTAGAGCTGGGGGTCGGCGGCGATGGCGGCGTGCTGCGGTGAGGCGTGCAGATCGAGATCAACCAGCCAGACGGTCTTTCCCGCCCGCCGGGCGGCGAAGCGCGCGAATTCCCGGGCGACCGTCGAGGTCCCCTCCCCCCGGTGTGCGGCGACGAACTGAACGACGCGCGAACGACCGGGAGCGGGCGCGCCGAGCGACGCCCACAGCCCCCCCATTTCGCCGCTCAGGTCCACCATTCGTCGAATCGCCACGCGCACTTGCGCCTGAAAGCCTACCGCATCACGTCCGCTAGCGCGCCTTCAGCGGCGCCGCACCCAGGACCGGCAGGTCCAGCGTGCGCGAGGCAGAGGCCGGCGTCGGCATGCCGGGCCGCAGGAACATCCGCAGAAGGCCCGCGCAGAGTGCAGAAAAGCCGGCGAACAGGAAGGCCAGGATCAGCACGGGCCGTCGCAGGCTGGTGCCCTTGGCCGGGGGCGAGGCCCGCTGCACGATGCGGATATTGTCGTTGGTCTCCCCGGCGATCATCCGGGCCGCCTCATCCTGCTGCTCCTTCATCGAGAAGTCCCGGACATTGTTTTGCAGCAGGTCACGGTCGCTGCTGAGTTCCTGAAACTGCGGCTCGATGGCGGCGAAACGCTGCAGCTGCGCGGTCGCCTGTTCATACTGCTGAAGATTGGCGTCGCGCAGGCTCTTCAGGGACGCGATCTCGGCTGAGAGCTGGATCTTCTCGGTCTGCAGGGTCTGATAGACCGGATTGACGCCAACCCTGCGGGCGCCCGGCGCGGTGGTGCGGCCAGAGGCCATTCCGGACTCGAGTTGACGAATCTGGGCCTCGACATCGAGCACGGGCTGCGAGCCCGCCTTGTAGCGGCTCAGCAGGTCCTCACGCTGCAGCTTCAGCTGGGCGAGCTTGTCGCTGTCGCTGGTGTTGGCGTCGCGGTAGAGACCGATCTCGGGTGAAATCTGCGCCAGCTGGGCTTCCAGGGACGCAAGCCGCCCTTGCCGCTCCTGCAGGGAGGCCTCGATGGTGTATTTCTGCCCCTCCAGCTGGCCGATCGTCTGGGTGAGGCCGGTCTTCTGGGCCGCGAAGTCGCCGATGTTGTTGGTCGCCAGGAAGTCCTGATAGGCGGCGTCGGCGTCGGCCAGTCGCTCTTCGAAAAGGACCCGCTGGCGCTCGAGAACGGGCGAGGCCGGCTGGATCAGGACCGACCGGCGGTAAATGAGGTATTCCTCCAAATAGGTATTCAACACCTTCGCCGCGATCACCGGATCATCATGCTCGAAAGAGATCCGCACGATCGGATTGGCCGGAGCGGCAGAGACATTCATGCTCTCGCCCATCGCCTGCACGGCCTTGGCCATGATCAGCGGCTTTTCCGCCGGCGCGGCCTGGTCATATTTGGCGCCCAGCTTGGGATAGACAACGCCGAGCCCCAGCTTGCGCAGAACCCGCTCCCGCAGCTGGCCGCTCATCAGGATTTCGGTTTCGGAGGCGACCAGGCCGTCGGTGTCCGGCACGGCCCCCCGGGCCGCGTCACCGGCCCTGGGCTCATAGACATATTCCTGGCCCAGCTGGATCAGCACGCTGGAGCCGGCGGTGTAGGTCTTCTTGAGCGTGAGGGCGAAGCCCAGGCCGATCAGGAAAATCAGCAGGAAGACGGCGACCATCAGCCCCGTCTCTCGCCAGAGCAGGGTTACAAAATCGGACGGGGCGTAACGCGGTCGCCCCACCCACGCAGCGCGCGCCGGCGGGTCGTGAGCAACCATCGTCCAGGAACTGGCGGCAGCCATGCGAATCTAGGAAACCCTTCTGGTCAGGACCGCACAGTCGGGTCGTCGCCGTTAACGGTCCGTTACCCATTCTCCTTAACTTTTGCCCCATGATCCGCGCCCGCACTGTGATCGTTGCCTTCAGCCTCGCGGCGCTCGCCGCCGGGGGTCCTGCGGTCGCCCAGTCCTTCTGGCCGTTTGGCGGCAAACACAAGGAGCGGGCCGAGAGTCCGGCCCGGGAAGAGGCCTTCCCCAACATTCCCTATGCCGACTGGAGCGATGCTGAGCCGCCCTATCGCGTCTATCCGGGCGACGAGCTGGAAATCACCATTCCGTCGGCGCCTGAGCTGAACAAGACCGGCGTCATCCAGCCGGACGGCCGGCTGGCTCTGCCCCTGATCGGACCGGTGATGGTCGCCGACCGCACCCTGCCCGAGTTGGAGGCGACCCTGTCCAACGCCTACGCCGGCCAGCTGCTGCGTCCGCAGGTTTTGGTGGGGGTCAAGACCGCCCAGCCGTTGAAGGTCTTTGTGGGTGGGGAAGTCGATAAACCGGGCGTCTACGACATGCCGGGGGATATCAATGCCTTGCAGGCCATCATCCAGGCCGGCGGCTTCAGGACCACCGCCAAGCGCAAATCCGTGGTCATTCTTCGGCGCGGCGTGGATGGCCGGGCGATGATGCGCACCGTCGATCTGCTCAAGGGCTCGACCCGCGGCGGCATGGATCTGGCGCCTCTGCGCCGCTTTGACATCGTCTATGTGCCGCGAAGCGACGTGGCCGAGGCCAACCTCTTCATTCAACAGTATTTCCGGGACCTGAGCCCGATCGACTTCGGCTTCAGCTATGCGCTGAACGGTCGGACCAACTGAGCCATCCTCAGGGTCCGTTTCCGGCCGGGACCGACGGCTAGGCCCGGGCCAGCCATTCCCGCGCCTGGCGCTGCGCTTCGGCGACCTCGTCGGAGGCCATCTCCTGGCTCAGTTCCTTACGGTACAGCCGGGCTTCCATCGAGCCGCGCATGGCCGCCAGATTGAACAGCATGTGCGCGGAGACGTAGTCGAGCGGGGCGCCGCCCTGACCGGTCGAATAGAGCATGCCCATGCGGAACAGCTCATCACCCGAGGTGTCCGGCCCCGGCAGGGGCAGGGGCATGTGGGTCTCGGTTTCCTGGCTCATCATCATGACGCCGTATCCCGTGCTGGACCGCGTTCTGGCGGTCGTTTCGTGTTGATCACGGATACGAGCAAAGAGCCGCGCGCGTGAAAGCAAGGTTAACCGCGAACGCCGTTGCAGTATTTTCCACGTTTTTTCCTCCAATAGTTTCAGGTCGTTAGCGGCTGAGTAAGACAAAAGTAGAGTTGCGTTCACACCCTTTTCGGGGGTGTGAAGAGCCCCCGGTCCCCGTAACGTTTTGGAGTGAACTGCGAACAGGCCGCGCCCGGCCGGTTGGCTCTGTTTGCGTCAACGAGGGTTCCCCCGTGAAAGCAGCCGTTAGAATTGCCGCCCTGTCCCTGATCTTCTCGGCCTGCACCGCCGGCGCGTTTGCCCAGAGCGCCGCCAAGGACCAGGCGATCAGCATGCGCGACCAGATTACAGCCGAAACCGGGAAGGGCTTTGCCGAGTTCGAACTGGCCCAGACCGCGGAGAACACCCAGGACGGCGTCTGTCCTCACCTCGCCAACGGCGTTGAACACTTCATCGCCGCCAACCAGATCTCCAACACCCTGATCCAGTATCTCGCCGATAATCGGCTGTGGGACGCCGAGCAGGCCGCCGAGGCCTTTGGGAAATCAGTGGCCACCACCGCAAACGGCGCAATCGATATCTATCGCAAGAGCTGCGGCGATTGGGTCGATACACGGCGCAAATAGAGAGTCCGCCAAAGGAGCCGCCGGGCCGCCGCCACAACACCGGGAACGTCCTTCCTGAACCGACCGTTCAGGCAGGGTTCAGACCGATTGATTCACCCTGTCGGCCTGTCGAGGGCAAACCCAGCGGTTGGACGTGGGACTCTGATCGCGCAGTCGAAGTTGAGGAGGACGTCGACATGAAACGTCTTTTTGTCAGCCTGATCGCCGTGGCCTGCGTTTCCGGTCCGATCATGGCCACCGCCACCGAAGCCGCCGCGCAGCATCGTGACCGGTATGATCGCCGGGATGACCGTCGCGATCACAGGCGAGACCACCGCCGCGACCATCGCCGTGAGCGCTGGGACAGCCACCGCCACAACGGCTACTACTATCGCAATCGCTGGCACTACGGCGCGCCGCCCAGGGCCTACTACAACGACCCCTACTACCGCCCCGGCTACAATGCCTGGCGCCGCGGAGCCTACCTGCCGCGCTACTACCGGAGCAACAGCTATCGGGTCTACGACTACGGCCGCTATCGCCTGCGTCCCCCGCCCCGCGGCTACTATTGGTACCGTTCGGGCGATGACTTCCTGCTGGCGGCCATCGCCACCGGCCTGATCTACGAGGTCATCCGCCACTAGTCCTGGCGGCACCGATGAAGCCGCCCCGTGGCGTTCCCGGGGCGGCTTTTTCACGCCCGCCTAGCGGATAACCCTGGCGCCCTTGCCGTGCATGACCGCCTCCACCTCGGCGGCGCGGACCATGGAGGTGTCGCCGGGCGTCGTCATGGCCAGGGCCCCGTGGGCCGCGCCATAGTCGACGGCCGCCTGCGGACCCTTGCCCTCGAGAAATCCATAGGCCAGCCCCGAGGCGAAGCCGTCGCCGCCGCCGACCCGGTCATAGATCTCCAGGTTCTCCCGCATTGCCGAGGCATAGAACTCGCCGCCGGCCCAGAGAATGGCCGACCAGTCGTTGAGGCTGGCGGTCCTGGCGTTGCGCAGGGTCGTGGCGGCGACCTTGAAGTTGGGAAACTCACGCACCGCTGTGGCGATCATGGTCTTGAAGTTGGCCGGGTCGATGGCGCTGATGTGCTCGTCGAGGCCCTCGACCTCGAAACCGAGGCAGGCGGTGAAATCCTCCTCGTTGCCGATCATCACATCGACATACTGGGCGATCTCACGATTGATCGCCTGGGCCCCGGCCTTGCCGCCCTGACTCTTCCACAGGCTGGCGCGGTAGTTGAGATCGTAGGAGACGACCGTGCCGTATTTGCGCGCCGCCTTCACCGCTTCGATCACCGCCTGGGCGGTGTTCGGGGCCAGGGCGGCGAAGATGCCGCCGGTATGGAACCAGCGCACCCCCTCCTCACCGAACAGCCGCTCCCAGTCTACCTCGCCGGGTGCGATCTGGCTGGCGGCGGAATTGGCCCGGTCGCTGCAGCCGAGCGCCGCGCGCACGCCAAACCCCTTTTCGGTGAAGTTCAGGCCAACGCGGGTGTTTCGACCGATGCCGTCGAACTCGCGCCAGATGACGTGGGTCGTGTCGACCCCGCCCTGCATCATCAGATCCTCGACCAGCCAACCCAGGTCGTTCACCGGCAGCGCGGTGACGGCCGTCGCCCGCTTGCCCCAGCATTTGCGCATGGCGCGGGCCACATTGTACTCGCCGCCGCCCTCCCAGACGTTGAACTGCCGGGCGTTGCGCACGCGCCCAAAGCCGGGATCGAATCGCAGCATCACCTCGCCGAAGGACACCAGGTCCCAGCGGCAGTCGGCTTCAGGGCGGAGGTCGAGGATCGGTTGGCTCACGTTGTCTTCCGTATGTCCTGGATCAGTTGCACCGTGTCCCGGACCTTCGCCTCGATCCCCGCCCAGTCGCGGGCGTCGAGCATGGCCTGGGTGATCAGCTTGGAGCCCATCCCGGCGGCGACGATGCCGGCGCCGAACCAGGCCTTGAGACTGGCCTCGTCGGGATCGACCCCGCCCGTCGGCATGATCCGGGTCCAGGGCATGGGGCCCAGCACCGCTTTGACGAAGTCCGGTCCTCCGACCTGGCTGCCCGGGAAGACCTTGACGATCTCGCAGCCCAGTTCCTGGGCGTCGGAGATTTCCGAGGCGCTGCCGCAGCCGGGGCTGTAGGGGATCATGCGACGATTGCAGACCCGGGCGACCTCGGCGTTGAGCACCGGACCGACGACAAATTTCGCGCCATTGGCGATGTAGAGCCCCGCTGTCGGCGCATCGACGATGGAGCCGACGCCCATGACCACGCGTGGATCGGCGCTGGCGAAATGGCGTGCGATGTCGAGAAAGACGTGAGCGGCGAAGTCGCCGCGATTGGTGAATTCGATGCAGGGCGCGCCGCCGTTGGCGCAAGCCTGGATCACCTCGATGCAGACCTGCGGATCGGGATGGTAGAAGACCGGGATAACACCCTGGGCCATCATCGCCGTCAGAACGGACATTCGGTCGTGCGTCATCGCGCGCTCCTTTGAAGACTGGGCGCCCAACCTAGCTGAAAAAAGTGGGCGCCGGGGGTTCCGGCGCCCAGTTCACGCAAGAGGGATGGCTTAGAAGTTGTACCGGAAGCCGAAGTAGAACTGGCGGCCGGTGCGGTGGTAGACAGAGGATCGGTCCGCGGAGTTGGAGATGAACTGATCGTTGTATTCGTCGGTCAGGTTCAGCCCCTCCAGGGTCAGCTTCAGGGAGTCGTTGACCTTGTATGAGGCGGACATGTCGACGTTGAACGTCGCCCGCTTGCCCTCGACATCGTTGACGTTGGTGGCGCCGGCGGCGGTGCTGCTGTTGCGGCCCGGAACCGTCTGCAGGTAGTCGTCGCGATAGGCGGCCGAGACCCGGGCGCTGAACCTGTCGTCCTCATAGTAGAGGGTGGCGTTGTAGGCGCGCGGCGAGAGGTTCACCAGATCGTCGGTGACCGTCACCCCTGACGTCGCCGAGGTGACATATTCGATCTCGGACTGGACGTAGGTGTAGTTCAGCACCATGCCGAACTTGTCGAACGGCGCCGGCAGGAAGGTGAAGGGCTGCTGATAGCTGACCTCGAAGCCCTTCAGGGGGCCGCCCTGCGTGTTCACCGGGCTGGTGATGGCGTAGACGGTATTGGCGTCCTGACCCGGCGGCAGCAGGCTGAGCGGCAGGCCGGTTGAGCCGAAATCGCGGCTCTCGCGGACGGTCTGGATGTAGCTGTCGATATCCTTGTAGAACAGCGCCACCGACAGCAGGGAGTCCTTGGCGAAGTACCACTCGAGGCTGAGGTCGTAGGTCGTCGCTTCAAAGGGATCGAGCAGCGGATTGCCGGTGGTGATGGTCAACGCCGCGGTGTTGACCGTGCCGCCTGGAGACAGGCTCGGCAGTTGCGGCCGGGCCATGACCTTGGCGGCGCCGAAGCGCAGGATCAGGTCGTCCTTGATATCCAGCGCCAGGTTCAGCGACGGCAGGACGTTGGTGTAGTCGTTCTTGACCCTGACGAGGCTGCCGCCGCCCGTAGCGAGGTAGCCGTAGGACTCTACATCGGTCTCGACATAACGGATTCCGAAGTCGCCACGGAACGGCAGGCCGAGAAGCTCGGTGCGGAACTGCGCCTGCAGATAGGCGCTCTGGGCCAGTTCCTCGGCGCCCCGGTTGTTGCCGCGGGCGCTGCCGTTGGTCTCGGCCTGGAGGGTGAAATCGCCGCCCGTGACGCCGGTGTTGCAGTTGCAGTAGATGTCGAAGAGGTTGGCGATGGCATTCAGATTGGGAATGACCCAGCTGCGGTTGAGGCCGCCGCTGCTGAAACCGGTCAGCAGCTTGGAAATGTCGGCCACGGTGACGCCAGGAGGCAGGGCTGGCACCGAGGTCTCGCTCGCCCGCCGCTTCTCGTAAGAGTCGAAGTTGTACTTGGCCCAGTTGACCCCGCCCTTGAAGGTCCAGACGTCGTTGACGTCAAAGACCAGATCGAAGCGACCCGTGGTGTAGACGTTGTCGACGCCTTGCGGTCGGATGCGGATTTCCGAGCCGGTCGCTCCGGCTGGCGGCGAGTTGATCCACTGCCAGTTGGCGGGATTGGCGACATCAAAGCCGTAGTCGATCTTCGGCTGACGGTCGTTGCCCCGGAAATCCCAGGAGTAGCCGTCGATATCCAGACGATCCAGCGTGACGGTGGTCTGGATCGGGTTGCGGAACCGGGACTCCGCCCGACCCACAACGAAGCTGCCGCGCCACTGGTCGTTGAACTCGTGCTGGACGTCAAAGGTCCACTGATTGAATTTGGTCTCCAGGTCGTCGAAGCGGGACTCCGAGCGAACGTCCACGTCGTTGAACAGGCCGTAGACGATGTTGCCCTTGCTGTTGACCTCGGCGGCCAGAACGTCGGTCGCGCCCTTGCCCTGGGAGCCGGACCGGCTGAAGGACAGGGATTCGAGGAAGTCTTCCTGCCGGGTCGACTGCAGATCGGCATAGAGGATGTCCAGCGACATCGTCGTACGGTCGCTCGGCCGGAACTGGAACGACGCCGTGGCGCCCAGCCGCTCCTGGGAGTGGGTCAGGCGACCATAGCGCGGGAGCCGGGGGTGGTAGATTGAATTGCGCTGCGGGCTGGTGCACAGATCCGTCGCGCCGGCGGCGCAGGACTGGAAGCCGCTGCTGCTGGCCGCGTCGGCCCAGCGCACGGAGCTGAACCCCTCCTCGAACAGGTTGCGACGGCTGTAGGCGATGGAGAATAGCGCCCCCCAGGTTCCGTCCGCGGTCTGGTCGCTGAACAGCAATGCCCCGCGCGGATCCCATTCCTTGGACAGATCGCTGTAGCCGTATTGTCCGGCGACGGTGAAGACCCGGCCCTTGTAGTCGAACGGGCGGGAGGTGCGCAGATCGACCGTCGCGCCAAGTGAGCCTTCTTCAACCTCGGCCGCCTGGGTCTTGCGAACCTTGATGCTGTTGAACAGTTCCGAAGCGAAGATGTTGAAATCGAACTGGCGGCCGCGGTTGGCGCCGCCGGAACTGTCGGTGCCGCCGGTGGTCGCCAGGGCCTGCACGCCGTTGATCCGGATGCGGGTGAAGTCGGAGCCCAGACCGCGAACCGTGATTGAACGCCCCTCGCCGGCGTCGCGGTCGATAGAGACCCCGGGGATGCGTTGAATGGCTTCAGCCAGGTTCAGATCGGGGAAGGCGGCGATGTCTTCGGCCTGGATGGCGTCAACGACGGCGGTTTCCTGCTTCTTGACGGCCAGGGCGCTGGCCAGGCTGCCACGGAATCCGGTGACGACGACCGCGTCGACCTCCCCGTCCCTGGTTTCCTGGGCCGAGGCCATTCCCGCGGCGCCGAGCGCCATGGTCATGGCGGCCAACGAGGCGCCGAAGCGAAGCGCGAAGGCGCGCGAACGATCCGTCTTGGTCACTGTGTAGTCCCTCCCCTTCGGCGCGTCCGACGGTCTTGCGCCGTCGATTGTCGTCAGTGTCGCTTGTCTCCGATCCGCCCGCGCATTGAAACGGCTCGAAGGTATGACACCGGTGTCATATAGAGATAGACTCTGTTTGACACCGGTATCATCGACAGGGATAGCTCAGATTGTCCGGTTTTGACAAGCCCCGGTAAACCGACCCGCATCAGGAGATTGCCAATTGCGCCTCTTCACAGGCAGCGCCGCCACTCTGATCGGGGCGGTGACCGCCCTCCTCGGTCCGGCCTTCGCGGCGGAAAATCAGGGTCAGCCCGCCTTCCCCGGTGCGGAAGGCCACGGCCGATTTGCGCTGGGCGGACGCGGCGGCGCGGTCTTCTATGTAACCAATCTCGATGATTCTGGGCCCGGCAGCCTGCGCGCCGCCGTCAACGCCAAGGGACCCCGGACCGTGGTGTTCGGCCTGTCCGGAACCATCCGCCTGAAGTCACCGCTGAAGATCACCCATCCCCGGATCACCATCGCCGGTCAGACTGCGCCCGGGGATGGAATCACGATCGCCGACCAACCTGTGATCATTGAGGCCGACGATGTGGTGGTGCGCTACCTGCGATCGCGGCTGGGCGACGAATCGGGTGTGCAGGATGACGCCGTCACCGTCTCGCGCGGCTCCCGGATCATCATCGACCATGTTTCGGCCAGCTGGTCGGTCGACGAGACCCTCTCTGTGGGCAGCCGATACAGTCCGCCAGAGGCCGGCGTCTACGATGTCACGGTCCAGTGGAGCCTGATCGGCGACTCGCTCAATCGCTCCCTCCACGCCAAGGGCCGCCATGGCTACGGCAGCCTCATCCGGGGCGGCCATGGCGCGCGGTTCAGCTTCCACCACAATCTCTGGGCCAACCATCTGGCCCGGATGCCGAGACCCGGAAACTACAACGGGCCCGGCCAGGACCGGACCGGACCCTTCATCGAGTTTCGCAACAACGTCTTCTACAACTGGGGCGGAGAGGCGTCGGGCTACAATGCCGACACCGCCGCCCTCGCCGCCTATGACTTCATTGGCAACGCCTATCTTCCGGGCCCCGACAGCAAGGGCCGGCTGGCCTTTTGCGAGCAGAACAGCCTGTCGCGGGCCTATTTCGCCGACAACGCCATGGCGGGCCTGGTTCCGGACGATCCCTGGAGTCTGGTCGGCTGCACACCGCCGGAGGGCTATCGCGCCACTGCCCCCCTCGCCGCCTCGGGCGTTCGGACGACGGATCCCTCCCGGGCCCGGGAGGCTGTTCTTGCCCGCGCCGGGGCCTCCAGAACGCGGGACGCCATCGACCTGCAGATTGTCGCCGGCGTCAGGGACGGAACCGGCCGGCGGATCGACAGCCAGGCCGAGGTCGGCGGCTGGCCCGCCCTGGAGAGCGGCCCGCCGCCCCTGGATACGGACTGCGACGGCATGCCCGACGACTGGGAGCGGAACCACGGCCACGACCCCGCCGATCCGGCGGATGGCGCGCGGGATACCGACGGCGACGGCTACACCAACCTCGAGGACTATCTCAACAGTCTGGTTTGAGGCAGCGAGGCGACCGACGGGCGGATCAGCCGGTGTTGCGAAGGCCCGAGGCGATGCCCGTGACCGTCAGCTGGATCGCCAGCCGGGTCTCCTCGGTCTCATCACCCTTGCGCCGGCGGGACATGAGTTCGAGCTGCAGATGGTTCAGCGGCCTGACCGATCGGGCGGCCAGGGCCACCGACTCGGCCAGATCGGGACGGTTGTCCAGCAGCCGGGTCCCGCCCCGGATGGCCATGGCCAGCGCCACGGCGTCATCATGTTCCCGGCGAATGGCGTCGAAGATCGGCTCTGCCAAGGCGCGATCCTCACAGAGCCCGGCATATCGCGCCGCCAGGGTCATGTCGCTCTGGGCCAGGGCCAGCTCCATGTTCGACAACAGGGTCTCGACGATGTCGAACTCGCCCGCGAGGTCGGCCAGCCGCGCCGCCTCCAGCCCCGAACGGGCCGCGCCGCCCGCCAGGCCATACCAGCCCGGCAGCATGACCCGCGACTGCGACCAGCTGAAGACCCAGGGGATGGCTCGCAGATCCTCGATCCGCCGGCTGGCGGTGCGGGATGCGGGCCGGCTGCCGATGTTCAGCTGGACGATTTCCGAGATCGGCGTGGCGTCCCAGAAGAAGTCCTCGAACCCGGGCGTTTCATAGACCAGGGCCCGATAGTGGGCGAAGGCCCCGGCGGCCAGGGCGTCCATGGCCTCGGCCGCCTTGGCGTGACCCGATGGATGGGGCCTCGCCGTCGCGGTGAGGACGGCGGCGGTCATGCCTTCGAGATTGCGCCGCGCGGTCGGCTGGTCGCCGAAGCGGCGGAAGATCATCTCGCCCTGTTCGGTCATCCGCAGCCGCCCCTGGACTGTGCCGGGAGGTTGCGCCAACACCGCTTCGGCCGCGGGACCGCCGCCCCGGCCTACCGAGCCGCCGCGACCATGGAATATCCTCAGGCCGACGCCCAGGCGGTCACATTCCTCGGCGAAGGCCGAGGCGGCGCGCGCCACGCCCCAGCGGGAGGCGACATAGCCCCCGTCCTTGTTGGAGTCGGAATAGCCGACCATCACCTCCTGCACGGGCTTGTCGCCAAGCAGCGAGCGCGCCGCCCGGGTCTCTAGCCACTGGCGCAGGACGGCGGGGCCCGCTTCCAGATCGGCGATGGTCTCGAACAGCGGACTGACCCTGATCGACGAGCGGGGCTGGTCGCCACCCCAGACCAGGCCGGCCTGCTTGAGCATGACCAGCGGCTCGAGAATGTCGGAGACGGTGGCGGCCTTGGAGATCACATAGGCGCCGATGGCGCCCGGCCCGTAGCCGGCGATCGCCGAGGCGGCGGCGTCGAGGATCGACAGCTCGCGGGCGGTCTCCTCGCCATAGGCGGTAAACGGCGAGCGCAGCGGCCGTCGCGTGGAAAGCTCCCGCAACAGCAGGGCCACACGCTGGTCTTCCGGAAGGTCGAGATAGCCGGGCGTCTCCCCTGCACTGTCCAGAAGTTCGGCGATCACCCGTTCATGCACATCGGCGTTCTGGCGCAGATCGACCGACAGCAGATGGAAGCCGCAGGCCCGCGCGACCGCCATCAGGCTTTTCAGCCGCCCGCCCACCAGTCGCCCGGCGCCGCTGGACACCAGCGAGTCCCGGATGGTCTCGAGATCGGCGAGAAAGGCGTCAGGGCCGTCATAGGGCGGGCCGTCCGGCGCCTCCACGGCATGCACCACCAGCGCCCCGGTCAGCCGCGAGGAGGTGGCGCACAGGCGATCGAAAATCCGTTCGAAAGCCAGGCGATAGGGCTCGTCGAGGCGGTGAACAGACGGCTGATCCGCCTGCATGGCGAGGGCCTGCAGGGCTTCGGAAACCGGACCGTAGGCGGTGGAGACCGCAAGATCCGACCAGAGCCGCCGCACTTCGCCGGCGTAGAAATCCAGGATCAGACGCGCCTGGGAGCGCAGGGCCAGCGCCAGGGTGTCGGCCCCGACGCCGGGGTGACCGTCGCGGTCTCCCCCCAGCCAGGTGCCAAGGGTCAGGATCGGCCCGATGTCTCCCAGATCATCGATCCAGCGCTCATAGATCTCGACCAGCGCCGGCAGGATCGAGGTGCGAACCACCGACAGGGCGTTGCGGATCTCGTCGGTGACGGTGATCTTTTCCGGTCGGTAGAGCCGGGTGCGCCACAAGAGCGCCACCTCGCGAAACAGGTCCTCGCGGATATGGGCGTCGAGGTCGGCCGGCAGGTGATGCCGGCGCAGCGCCATCAGCCGGGCGATTTCCGATTGCCGCTCGACCAGGGCGCGGCGTCGCACCTCGGTCGGATGAGCGGTCAGCACAGGGGTGACCGACAGTCCGGCCAGCGCCTTGCGCCCCTCCTCGCCCAGCGCCTCCAGGGCGGCTGTCAGGGTGTCGCCGCCCTTCAAGCTTTCCGATTCCGCCGCCCGGCGGCGACCGGCGACATCCTCGCCGATGTTGGCCAGCATCGAGGCGCAGGCGAAGGCCCTCGCCAGCAGCGAGGCCTCATCCGTCGTCACCGCCTGAAACAGAAAGCCCAGGTGGGGAGTCTCACCGTCGGTCTGCGACGCCGCCCGGGCGGAGTCGATCAGCCGCGCCGTATCCTCGCCGTCCAGGTATCGGATGGCCTCGGCGAACAGCCCGTCGAGGAAGTCCAGGTTCTTGCGAACCTGACCATTGGTCGGGCTCTCCGGGGACGCGGAACGGGTCAGCGGGCCAACCATCCCCCATCCACCGGCAGGATGGCGCCATGGACATAGTCGGACGCCCGCGACGCCAGGAAGACGGCGGCGCCGCCCAGATCGGAAGGCTCTCCCCACCGACCAGCCGGAATCCGCTCGAGGATCGACCGGTTGCGGGTCTCGTCGGCGCGCAGGGCCTCGGTGTTGTTGGTCGAGAAATATCCGGGCGCGATGGCGTTCACATTGATTCCCTTGGCGGCCCATTCGTTGGCCAGCAGCCGCGTCAGTCCCGCCACGCCGCTCTTGCTCGCCGCATAGGAGGCCACGCGGACCCCGCCTTGAAAAGACAGCATGGAGGCGATGTTGATCACCTTTCCGGCGCCGCCCCGGGTCGCGGGCCGGCCGAGCATCTCCCGCGCGGCCGCCTGGGTCAGGAAGAAGCAGGTCTTGAGATTGACGTCCATCACCGCGTCCCAGTCGTCCTCGGTGAAGTCCAAGGCGTCGTTGCGGCGGATGATGCCGGCGTTGTTGACCAGGATGTCCGGCGCCGCCGCGGCCGCCTTGGCCGCGGCGATGACATCGCCGCAGACGCCCGGGTTCCCCAGATCCGCCTCGATGAAATGAAACCCGCGGCCCGCGGCGCAAACGAGACCCTCGGTCTCATCGGGAACCGAGCGGCCGACGGCGACGATGTCCGCCCCCGCCACAGCGAGCGCCGCCGCCATGGCCTGGCCCAGGCCGGTGTTGGCGCCGGTCACCATGGCGGTGCGGCCCGAGAGACTGAAGAGATCGCTCATGGCGGTCCTATTTGAGCTGGCAGATGTCGAGGAC
Organism: Caulobacter sp.; assembly: GCA_016125585.1. Lineage (GTDB taxonomy): Bacteria > Pseudomonadota > Alphaproteobacteria > Caulobacterales > Caulobacteraceae > Caulobacter. Next base: position 109,923 of record WGLL01000015.1, on the reverse strand, counting down.
GTTCATGTCGGTGTAGTCGAGGTTCTCACCGCCCATGGCCCAGATGAAGGCGTAGTTCGCCGTGCCCGAGCCCATGTGAATCGACCAGGGCGGACTGACCACCGCCTCTTCGTTGGCGACGACGATGTGACGGGCGCTGTCGGGTTCGCCCATGAAGTGGAACACCCGCTCGTCGTCCTTGAGATCGAAGTAGAAATAGACCTCGGAGCGACGGTCGTGCAGGTGCGGCGGCATGGTGTTCCAGACGCTGCCGGTGTTGAGGATGGTCAGACCGAGCAGCAGCTGCGCGGACTGGCAGACGCCCGGAATGATGTACTGGTAGATGGTCCGCTCGTTGGAGGTCTCCAGCGACCCCCGCTGCAGGGGCGTGGCCTCGTTGATGGAGATCTTCTTCACCGGCAAGGCGGCGTGGGCCGGCGTCGAGGCGAGGTAGAAGCGCGCGCCCTGCCCTTCAAAGACGACCTCCCGGGTTCCCATCGGCAGATAGAGGCCGTCACGGGGGGCCAGATCGAAGACCTGGCCATCGACGGTCACGCGGCCCGGGCCGCCGACATTGACCACACCCATCTCGCGCCGCTCCAGGAAGGGATGACCCCTGGCGCTTTCCGGTTCGGTCTGGTCAGGCAGCTTCAGAGGCGAAGCGCCCGGGGCCGCGCCGCCGATGACGAAGCGTTCGTTGTGGCTGTAGTTGAGGTTGACCGCCCCCTCGGTGAACAGGCCGGTCAGCAGATAGCGGTCGCGGAGATGGTCGTTGGTGGCGCCGTCCATCATGTCCGGATGGGTGGCCTGTAGGGTCTTGGCGAACATGCGCGGTCTCCTCCGAAACGCTGTCTTTGCCATCAGGTAACCGGTGTCATAGCGATAGGCAAGCACCCCTTCGCCGGCACGGCGCCCAGATCAGACGGGAGCCGGCCCGCTGGACTGCCGGACCACCAGGGTCGGCAGATGCCCCTCGGCCGCGGTGTCCGACGCTTCCCGCCCCATCAGCTTTTCCGCCGCCATCCGCCCGATCTTGCGGGTCGGGGTGTGGATGGTGGTCAGGGGCGGCCAGACGCGGGCGGCGATCTGGAAATCGTCATAGCCGACGATCGAGACATCGGCCGGAACCGAAAGCCCCAGCTCCCGCGCCGCATGCAACGCCCCGGCGGCCATTTCATCGTTGCCGGCGAAGATCGCGGTCGGTCGATCCGTCAGCGACAGCAGGCGCCGGGCGCATTCCTGTCCTGACTCGAAGGTATAGGCCCCCTCGGCGACCAGGGCGGGATCGAGGCTCAAACCCCCTTCGGCCAACCCCTCTTCCAGGCCCGACCGGCGCTCATGAGACGAGCGGAAGGTGGCGACGCCCGAGATGAAGCCGATCCGCCGATGGCCAAGCGAGATCAGATGACGCGCGGCGGCCAGACCGCCGAGCCGATCCTGGGTCTCGATCATGTGGCCCGGCGCGTCGACGGTGACCGACGCGACCCGGATGTATTCGCAGCCGATCTCACGCATTACCTCGGCGACCCGCTCATCCTCGGACACCGACGGCGTCAGGACGACCCCGAACAGCTTCTGGCGCTCGATGAAGGAGCGGATGTCCTCAACCAGGGTCTCGCTGCCGCGATCGCAGGGATGGACGACCAGTTCGAAGCCCGAGCCGCGCATGGCGTCCAGCAGGCCCAGCTGCATGTTGACCACATACTGCGGGTTGGGGTTGTCGTAGATCAGCCCGATCAGGAATGAGCGCCGGAACGCCAGACCCCGGGCCTGGGGATCGGGTACATAGCCGGTCTCGCGAATGACCGCCTCGATGCGCTCGCGGGTCGCCTGCTGCACCGACGGGGAGGCGTTGATAACCCTCGAAACGGTCTTCTTGGACACGCCGGCCAAGCGCGCGACATCATTGATGGTCGCGCGGCGGGTTCGCGAGACGCCGGTGTCGGCCTCTCCGTCGGTCGGCGGCTTCCTGGGCATGATCTAGGCCAGATCTCCCGCGGCGGCGTCCAGCAGCAACCAGGCCCGCCCCGCGTCGGACGAGAGCAGCGAGGCGACGAGGAGCCCCCCGCGGTCCCGTTCCGCCGCTTCGTCCAGCATGCCGCTGAACCGGCGAAGATAGCGCTCGGTCTGGCCGCGCAGGGAGGCGTCGGAGAACAGTCGGCGGATCAGGCGGCGGATGGCGGCCGGGGCCAGGCGGCGAACCACCTCGCGGGCGCCCTGTTGATCGCGGGTCTGGATGGCCGCCGCGATCTCGTCGATGCGGCCGCGCGGCAGCAGGGCCGACGGATCAATCCCCATGGCCTCGATCTCGCCGAGCAGCCGTTCAGCCAGCCCCTCGGCGTCGCTGCTGTCGCCATCGATCGATGAGAGCAGGTCCTTCCAGCTCCAGTTGCCCTCGCCTTCCGGCGCGGCCTCGGCGGGCGCCCGGCCTCCGGCGGTTTCGAAGACGCTGCGGAATTCCTCGTCGGTCGCGGTCGGCGTCAGGCGCAGACGGGGGCGCAGGCCGGACTCGCGCGAAGGGGCCGGGTCTCCCGAAATCTCCCGGCTGCGCAGGGACGCGGGCGGCGGCGTGGCCGGCGAGGACGGCGTCTGTCCGGCGGCTCCGGCGACCACGCCCATCAACTTCACCGCGTCGGTGAGCATGTCGTAGTTGCGGCGCACCCGTTCCTGGAAGGCGTTGTCGATCGCCTGGGTCTCCTCGGCGGTGCGGCGCGCGGTTTCCATCAGGTCGCCCATGCCGCGATCCATGGCCGCCTTGACCTCCTCGGTCTGGGCGCGGGCCTTCTCCGGCAGATCACGGGTGCGGTTTTCCAGATCGGTGAGAAGGGCCTGCAACTCAGCCAGCGTGGTCCGGGCCGACGCCGCCCCTTCCTCCAGACGGCCCGCGGTGCGGGCGCCGGCCTGCTCGACCATCTGCGCCGAGGTCTCGATCAGGTCGCGGGCTTCCTCCAGCCGCGCCTGGAACACGGCGTCGGCCTGTTGGTGGGCATTGAAGGCGGCTTCACTGAGTTGGTCGACACGGCTCTGGGCGGCTTCGGCGTGGCCTTCCGCGGCCTCGCGCGCCTCATTGGCGGCCCGGGTCAGACGATCAACCGCTTCCCGCAGCTCGCGTTCAAGACGGGCCCGCTCGCCGGCGGCCGCGTCGGTGAGCAACGACAGGGCGCTCTGGGCTTCCCCGGTCAGAGTCTCGCGTTCGGCGGCGGCGGTTTCCAGCAGGGCCTGCATCTGGGCGGCGGCCTCGCCGATCAGATCGCGCAGGGCCTCGCCGCCCTTGGCGGCGGTTTCGCCCAGGTTCGATGCGCTCATCGTCGCCTGGGTCATGAATTCGGTCAGCTGGGCCGCGCGGGTTTCCGCCTGGGCGGCGAAGTCTTCCTGATCGGCCCGGATCGCGTGGGACACGGTGACCAGCGAGGCGCGTTGCTCGGACAGGCCGGCCTCGACAATGCGCATCTGGTCGCCCACGCCGACCCCGGCGGTTTCCAGTCGGGCGACCTGGCGGGCCAGATCCTCCCCGGCGACGCGGGCCGCGTCGCTGGCCTCTCCGGCGGCGGCAGCCAGGTCAGCGGCGCGGGCGGCGAGGGCCGCCTCGGCTTCCCGCAACTGGGTTTCAGCCAGGTCGGAGGCCTCGGCCACCATTCGCGCCTGCATGGAGATGCTGTCGGAAACCGCGGCGGCGCGGCTGTCGAGCTCGCCGCTCAGGGCGCCCAGCGACTCCCGTTGCCGGCCGAGCGCCTCCGCCAGGGTCATGGAGGTGCGCTCCGCGCCGGCGGCCTCCTCGGCCAGACGCTCGGTTTCCTCGGCCAGGGCCTGCCGAAGGGCCAGCATGGTTTCGCGGGCCTCGGACGCCGAGGCGGCGGCGGCGTCGATCTGCTGCCGGATCAGTTCGACCGCGGCGCCGGACTCGGCGGCGGCCAGGGCGGCGGGACCGACCATGGTCTGGGCCAGCTCGCGGGTCAGGCGGATGTCGCTGGACAGGCGTTGACCCTGGCGCATCAGATAGGCGGCGATCCAGATCAGGGCGAGCGGCCCGACGACCAGCAGCGCGAAGACCGTCATGGCCAGCGGATCGGACTGCAGGGGAACGACGCCCTGGCGGTAGCCGAAGGCGTAGGCGACCGGCGCGGCGGCCCACAACGCCGAGACCAGGCTGGCTCCGACCCAGATGGCGACGGACGATTGTTCCTTCACGCGCGGCAGCCCGCCAATGACCGCCGGCGGAAACGGCGCCTCGGCGGCAGGCCGCACGCGGGTCTCCGGGGTCGGCGGCGTCAGGTCGGCGGACGGCTCGGCCGCCATCTCCACCGCGGGAGCCTCGACGATCTCCAGCTCGGCCTCGACCACCGGCGGCGCGTCAGGGCGCTGATCGGGGGCGGGCTCAAAACGGGGGACGATCCCTTCCGGCGCAATGCGGGTGAAATCGAGCGTCGGGCGCTTCTTGGCCTTCATGCGCGGGCGTGGTCCTGAATGGCCGGGTTACCCATTGCGCGGGACCCCGACCCCTCGTCCTCGCGCACGGGGAGAAACTTAGCCGCGATTGCTCTGCGCGTTAAGCGGCTTGTAACGAATTCATACGGTTGGAAAACGCCGTTCAGACGGCCGCGGCGGCGGTTTTCGGTTTGACAGGCACAGCTTCAGGGCACGGATCGTTCCGCGAGGCCGATTCTTCGGTCGTCACCGATTCGCGACGGATCACCCGCTCGGCCTTGGGTTCCGGCTGCGGCAGGTCAACCTTGATCCCGATCTGGTTCAAGGTGGCGACGGCCAGCCAGACGACGACCATCGTGATCAATTCCATCAACGCGTGCAAGGGGCGTCCCTCCCCCCAGAATGAGATATCGAGGTTATCGACTGAGTTCCCTGGCGTGGCAATATGTCCGAAGATGAACTTTCCGAAAGGATGGCCGCGTGGCTCACGGGCGACGAATGAGCATGGCGGTCGCGCCCAGTCCGACCAGGGTCATCGCGGTCATGCCCAGATAGCCCAGCGCCCCAAAGGCGTCGAACAACGGCCCGGACATCAGGGTCGCCAGGCCGATGAAGAGGCCCCCGGCGCAGGCCGAGCTGAGGGTCTGGGCGGCGGAGGCGGCGTGCGGCGGCGCATAGCGTTCGATCAGGGCCAGGGATCCCATGAAGCTGGCCATGAAGCTCAAGGCATGCAGCGCCTGCAGCGGAAACAGCAGCCAGAGCGGCGGCGAAAAGGCCAGGGCTGTCCATCGGACAAGGGCCGCCGCGCCGCCGATCGCGACCATCCATTCAGGACGGATCCGCCGCCGGATCGGTTCGCCGAACCAGAGAAAGGCGATCTCCACCAGCACCCCCAGCCCCCAGAGCAGGCCGATGTAGATTTCGCCGATCTCCTGGCGCCGCCAAAGCAGGGCCGAGAAGCCGTAGTAGAAGGCGTGGGTCGCCTGGATCACGCCGCTGCCGGCGATCGCCAGCAGGAAGGGGCGATTGCGGAGGAGGTCGGCCGTGCCCCGCAGGCGAGAGGTCCGGGGCGAGGCGTCGCCCTCATGGACCGGTTCGGGCGGCAGGCCGAAGCTCGCCAGGGCCGCCAGCAGCGCCGCCCCGACGGTCCAGTACAGCACCAGATCCGGCTTCAGGACCGTCAGCAACGCCCCCATACCGATGTTGCCGGCGACAAAGGCCAGGGAGCCGATGCCGCGCGACCAGGCGTAGGCGAAGCCTTCCCGCCGGGAGAGCCTGAGGCCGAGGACGTCGCCCAGGGGCGCGATCGTTCCGAGCAGACAGGCGCCGAGCAGCCAGGCGGCCAGCCAGGCCCAGAAGCCATGAATGAGTCCCATCGCCCCGTAGGCGACCGCCGCGCCAAGGCCGAGGATGAACAGCGGAGTCCGGCGCAGCGAAAAGCCGTCGGCCCAGATGGCCAGCATCGGCGAGATGACGATGCGCACCATCATGGGCGCGGCGAGGATGACGCCGATCTGCGCGCCGCTCAGCCCCTGGGCCCGGAACCAGACCGGGATGTAGGGCAGGCTGGCGCCGGTGCCGATGAAGATCGCCGCGTAGAACAGGCCAAGGCGGAGCGACGTGGGCATGGGGTCCGTTAGCAGGAGTCGCCCGGAGGTTCGCCTCGGGAGGGCTTATGGAAGCGGCGAGCATTGTACCGCAGGGCCGCCGACCCACAAAACGGCCGACGCCCTTCAAGCGGGGATAAATTGCGGCCAAAACGCCAGCGGGCGTGGGCCGTTGCGTAGTTCGGGCCTGGCCGGATGTAGGCTGAAGCGTAGGTCGGGCTGTAGGGCGACAGGCCGGGTTTGTAGGGCGGGTCGCGCCTGCAGTGAAGACGTCAGGCGGACTGGCCGCCCCGGACCGGCGGACCCCGCGACGAAGGCCGGAGTGAGCCGGAACGTTGCCCGCCCCATTTTCCCCGGGTGAAATTCAGACCGGCGGCGGCCGCAGGATCGAGACCACCGCGATGTAGAGATAAAGCAGGGTATGGGCGCCGATCGTCAGGGCGAACAGCCAGCGGCGCCGGGTCCACGCCGCGCAGCCGATCAGGACGACGTAGATGCCCATGTTGATGGCGTAGGCCGTCGCCAGCCCGGCGCCGTTCTCACGGGTCAGGTTGACCGCCATCTGGCCGGCGACGCCGAGCAGGTTGGCGAGGATCAACAGCAGCAGTGTCGCGCGCCGGTTGGCCCAGAAGTGGTCGTCGAGCGGCGCCGGTGCGTCGCTGTCGTCCGGGAAGACCAGGGCGGCGGCGATGAAATAGACGACGGCGACGACAAGGCCGCCGACCAGCAGGCCGTAGCTGACCGGCAGGTTGCGGTAGTTCACCCAGGCCGCTTCCCAGAAAGTGGAGATGTCGAGGGCGACGAAGACGGCCAGCAGCGGGGTGAGCCAGCCGACGGGGCGGGTCCTGCGATGCTTGAAGGCGCGGGCCGCGCCGGTGGCCAGAACGGCGACCGAGAGGCCGAGCAGCAGGCCGTAGAAGCTGAAGAAGAATTCGAACGGGCTCATAGCCTGACCGGTTTCTCGATGGCGGAGACGGCCTCGATCAGGTCGTCCGACTTCTTCCGGAGCAAGGTCTGGGCGTCATAGAGCGCCTGGTTGTACCAAAGGGGGCTGAGGGTCTCGGCGAGCCAGTCGATGAGGTCAAGGGCTTCGAACTGGCCAAGCTCGAAGCCGTATTCGTCCTGCAGATGGGCGCGGATCTTGCGCTCAAGGATGTCCTGGGTCTGGCGATCGAGGGTGATGGGCTTGGTCATTGGGACGCCTGCTTGACGATCGCTTGATAGAGAACGGGCCACTGATCGGGCTGCTTTTCCGCCCCGCAGTCGTCGGACTGGCTGTCGTAAACCAGGGCGAAGGCCCTCCCGTTCCAGGCCCAGCGGGTGAAGACACCGCAGTCGCCCAGCCCCCTGCCCCGGCGCAGCCCCGACAGCACCATAGTCCTGGGATCGTACTGGGCGTCCCAGACGATTCGGGAATCCATTCCGGCGGCGACATATCGGAAGGTCAAATTGCGTCGATCGCCGCCCTGCTCGTTGGTAGTGAAGAGGCTGTAGTGGAAGCTGTAGGCGCCTGATCGACACGGGGCGCCCCAAAGGATGAGTCCGGGCGCGAGGCGAGCCTTGATCAGCGGTATGTCGCGATCGCCCTCGAGCACGGCGCAGCCATCGCCGTCCCGGACCGCTTCGACAAAGGTCGGGGCTGTGGCGGGGAGGTGGTCCTGCGACGGGGCGGCTGGAACTTGGACAACGGGACCCGCCGTCTGGCAGGCGACGAGAGGCGCCAGACCAAGAACGAGCAGGTTTGTGGCGCGAGTCATTGGAACAAGCGTAGCGCGCATCGGCAGACGCTGAAATCGCCCTCGGCCGGCGCCGCCCTCATCCGACCCCTTCGGGGCCACCTTCTCCCGGCAAGCCGGAGAAGGACGCGGCGGTGCTAGCCCGGCGGCAGCGGGGGCATGTCGAGGCGGCGCATGTCGGCGCTCTTGACGTAGAAGCGCAGGATGGCGTGGTCGAGGGCGGTGTCGCCCTTCTCTTCGGCGGCGATGTGCAGGGCGATCAGGGCCTTGCGCAGGATCGCGTTCACGCGGTCGAGGCCGGTGATGGAAAAGCCCTCTTCCGTCGCGGCGCCGGCGGGGATGGCTGCGCCGCCCCGCGTGAGAAGGTCGCGGATGGCGGCGTTTTCCCACAGCCGGGCCTCGGCGCCGCGTTCGGCCTCCTGGGCGGCCAGCATGGCGATCATGCCGGTGACGCCGATCCTGCCGGCCATGAAGTCGCCCATGGACTCGGGCGGCGGCGGCTCGGACAGGGCCAGGAAGTTGCCGAGCAGCAGTTCGGACACGGTCGGGGTCATGACAGGCCCTCCAGCCTGGCCAGAGCATTGGCGATGATCTGGTCCTGACGACGGGCGGTGTACCATCCCGACAACCCCAGCACCGGGTCCTTCAGGCCGCCGGCGCGGTATTCCTTTGCCGAGGATATCCAGATGGCGGCGCCCTTGACCGAGGCGAACAGCTCCCACCAGGCAAAGGCCGCCGGGTCGACCTTCCGGCCGCTGGCCCGCTCCCAGATGGCGATGGCGGTCTCGCGTGGGACCATGCCCGAAACGCGGTCTGTTTCGCCGTAGGACCACAGCGGTTCGATCGCCCAGCCGAGATCCTCCAGGGGATCGCCGATATGGGCCATCTCCCAGTCCAGCAGGGCGATGATCCTGCCGGCGCCGTCATGCATGAAGTTGCCGGTCCGGTAGTCGCCGTGAACCACGCTGAGTTTCTGGGCCGGCGGCGGCGGGTTGCGGCGCAGCCGGCGAAGGGCGGCGCGGACGATCATCTGCGGATGCTCCTCGTCCGCGTCGATCACGCCCTCCCAGTAGTCGAGGGCCTGGCTCCAGCAGGCGTCCGGGGCCGGGGTCGGCGCGGCCTCGGCGATCGGCAGGCCGGCGGGATCGGCGGCGGCGATGGCCCCCAGATGCGAGAAGAACTGTTCCCCGATCGCCTCGGCATGCTCGCCATAGGGCGGCAGGCTGAACGGGCTCTGGGCCTTGCCGCCGTCGATGCGGCCCATGATGAAGAAGGGCCGCTCGAGCTCGGCCCCCTCCTCTTCCAGAGCAACGGCCTCCGGCACCGGCAGGCCTTTGCCGTGGAAGGATCGGAAGGCCAGGAACTCCAGCTTGCGCTCGGTGTCGATCAGGCTGCCGACCGGGTCGCGGCGCAGGATCAGGCCGCGGCGCGCGCCGTCCACCTCGGCGTCGAAGCGATAGGTCTCGCGGCTGGCCCCGCCGGGAATGCGCGACAGGTCATGGACCCTGGTCGGCTTGCCGCTGGTGCGGGTCAGATAGGCTTCCAGTTGAGCCTGCAGGGTCACGGGGCGAAATCCAGCATTTCCTTGAACCCGGACGGGCGATGCGGTCCGATGACCAGCTGTTCGAGAACCCCCCGGCCCTTGAACACCTTGCCGTCGGGATTGGTGTAGGTGACGTCCGACAGGGCCTGGACATGCAGATTGAACGGCATCTTGGGATCGGCGTCGGCCAGGACGATGTCCTCGCGCTCGACGGTCAGTTCGCCGTGCAGGGCGCCGTGGCCCCATTTGGGGTGGGTGTAGCCGAGGCCCATCATCTGGAACTCGTAGAGCGGCGCGAACTCGACCTTGCCGGCCGACTTGCCGAAATCGTCCGACAGCTCGACCACGGCGCTGGCCGCGTGGCGCGTGCCGCTCTTCCAGACGATGCTCGCATCGCCGTTGAGGTGTTCAAAGCCGTCCTCGCCGGCGCCATCGGGCGCCCAGACCGCGCGGGTGTTCCAGGCGCGGCCCAAGGCGTCCTCGTTGGAGTGGAAGAAGAAGCTGCCGTTGTCGAAACTACTGGGCGACCAGAGCCAGTAGAACTGCGGCGCCTGGGGCGGCACGACGTCCTGGCTGTCGCGGGCGCCGACCGGGCGGACCCCCCAGGAGCGGTCGCGGGTGCCGACAAAGCCGTCGACCGCGCGGCGCTCGCCGTCCAGCTCGATCCAGCCGCTGTAGCGACCGTTCTGGGTCAGGCGGGTGTAGTCCATGAAGGCGCGGGTGCCGTTGCGACGGATGAAACGCGGCTCCTCGATCGGGAACGAGCGGCCTTCGAAGACGATCTCGGCCTTGATGCCCTTGTCCGGGGCGTCGACGCTGATGCGGTGTTTCTGCAGGGGCTCCAGCACCTCGATGCGGATCGGCCCGACCGCCATGTCCATCCGGTCGCGCAGCCAGCCGCTGGCGTGCAGGGCGACCTCGACGCCATTGCGGACCACCACGAAGGCGGCGTCGGTGACATTCAGGTGGGGATAGACACCGAAGGCCAGGGCGAAGAAATCGTCTCCCGCCGACGGATGATAGCCGTTGAAGAAATAGCGGTCGTAGAAGTTGCGGTCCGTGCCTCCATAGGCGATCGGCTCGGGCGTCTGATGGATCGGATAGTCGTCGCCACGGGTCAGCGCCATGGGGTATGTCCTTCCCTGTGAAAGGTCCGCGTCTCGCTGCGGGACGCCGTTGCCTTATCAGTGTTCAGGTTACGCGCCCGGAAGGCGATTACAACGGTGACGGAAGGTCAATCGGCGATGACAGACAGAAATCCGGATATCGCCATCGCGGCCCTGGTCGGCCTGGCCTCGGTCGCCTTCGGCGCCTTCGCCGCCCATGGCATGACCGACGAGAAAACCATCGGCTGGTTGAAGACCGCCAGCCAGTATGCCGGCCTGCACGCCCTGGCGGTGCTGGCCGTCGCGGCCCTTGCCCGGTCAGGTCTCCGGGTCATCGCCGGAACCCGCTCGGCCTTTCTCGTCGGCGTGGTGCTGTTCAGCGGCTCGCTGATCGCCATGGCTTTTGGCGGGCCGCGCTGGCTGGGGGCTGTGACGCCGGTCGGCGGCCTGGCCTTCATGATCGGCTGGCTGTTGCTGGCGGCTTCCGCCCTGCGGACTCAGGGCGCGCGCTGAGGGCGCAGGGCCAGTAACCGAAGAGCGGCGCCTGACCCGACCAGGCAGATCAACATCACGGCCGCCATCGGCACGGGGGTGCCGTTATACAGCGCCCCGCCGATCCCGGAGGCCACCGCCCCGGCCCCGAACGACAGCCCGCCGCTGAGCGCCGAGATCGAGCCGGCGCGGCGGGGATCGCAGTTGAGGGCGCCGGCCGTGGTGTTGCCGGCCATCAGGGCGTAGGTCGCCAGGGTCACGAACAGCAGCGGCAGCACGGTCCAGGGGCCGCCCAGTCCGGTCATGGCGGCCGTCGCCAGCAACAGCCCGAAGCCGATCCCCGCCGTGCTGGCGGCGCGGAGGATCGCGTCGGGCGACCAGGTGCGCAGCAGCACGCGGTTGACCTGGTTCATGCCGATGATGCCGACCGCGTTGATCCCGAACAGCCAGCTGTAGGCCACCGGCGAGACCCCGTAGATGCCCATGATCAGGCCCGGTGAGGCCGAGATGTAGGTGAAGAGCACCGCCCCGTTCAGCGATCCGGCCAGCAGGTAGCCGATCAGCCGCGGCTGAACGAGCAGGGCCCCGAAGGCCTGGAAGGGATTTTCCAGCCGGGCCTGGGCGGCGGTCTCCTCCGAGCGCGACTCCTTGAGCCGCAGCCAGACCGCCAGGGCCACCAGCACCCCGAAGGCCGCCAGGCACCAGAAGATGGCCCGCCAGTCGGCGATGGTCAGGACGAAGCTGCCGGCGATCGGCGCCAGGATCGGCGCCAGGCCCATGACCAGCATCAGCAGCGACAGGATGCGGGCAGTGTCGCGGTGGTCGAAATTGTCCCGCACGATGGCCCGGGCGACGACGCCTCCGGCGCACCCGCCCAGGGCCTGGACGAAGCGGGCGGCGATTAGGGCCTCGATGCTGTTGGTCAGGGCGCAGACGGCCGAGGCGATCACATAGATGGCGCAGCCGACCAGCACCGGCGCCCGCCGCCCGAAGCGGTCCGAGGCCGGGCCATAGAAGAACTGGCCGATGGCCATGCCGGCGAGGAAGGTCGCCAGCGTCAGCTCGACCTGGGAATGATCGGCCGCCAGCGCCGTTCCGATGGCGATCTGGGCCGGCAGATACATGTCGATCGACATCGGGGCGAAGGCGGTCATCGCCCCGAGCAGGATGACGAGGCCCCAGGGCGTGGCGGCCGGCGGCGGGAGGGTCTGAGGCGATGTCTGGGTCAAGGTGGCGGTGATCTAGGCCGGTTGGGTGAAGAGCGCAAACGCCGCCTGGGGGGACGACGCCGATGACTGCTGTGTTCATGGTCATCGCAAGGCGCCGGCGCCGCCCCCTCCACCCCCGGCCCTCAGTCGGGCCGGCGGTCCCCCTCCCCCGCCGCTTCGCGCCGGAGGAGGATTTTCGGGGGGTTGCTTTCCGTGGGGGCTACCGGTTCAGCTTGTGGCAAACCAAGGGATGGGAGCCCGCCGATGTCCGCGATCGAGACCATGATGCCGCCGGTGCAGTACGCCCAGATCAACGGCATCCGCATGGCCTGGTACGAGGCCGGGCCGAAGACGGGGGTGCCGGTCATCTTCAGCCACGGATTCCCCGAACTGGCCTTCAGCTGGCGTCACCAGATCAAGGCGCTGGCCGACGCCGGCCGCTGGGTCGTCGCGCCCGACCAGCGCGGCTACGGCCTCACCGAACGGCCCGAGGAGGTGACCAGCTACGACCTCGAGACCCTCTGCGCCGATCTTGTGGCGCTGATGGATCACATCGGAGCCCCGAAGGCGATCTTCTGCGGTCACGACTGGGGCGGCTTTGTCGTCTGGTACATGTCGATCCGCTATCCCGACCGCGTCGCCGGGGTGATCAGCCTCAACACGCCCTTCCAGCCGCGCGCGCCCTTCGACCCCATCGCCATCATGCGCAAGCGGCTGGGCGAGCGGATGTACATCGTCCATTTCCAGACGCCCGGCGAGGCCGACGCGGTGCTGGACGCCAATCCGCGCAAGGTGATGGACTTCTTCCTGCGCAGCCCCATCGACATGCCAGCAGACGCCTCGGCCGGCTTCGCCACCGAACGCAAGGAGGGCGATCCGTCGCTGTTCGCCCTGGTCGACGCGCTGGAGGCCTGGAGCCCGGAGGTGGACCCGCGCCCCTTCTTCCTGACCGACGAGGAGTTCGAGGTCTTCGCCGAGACCTTCGAGCGGACCGGCTTCACCGGCGGCATCAACTGGTACCGCAACTTCACCCGCAACTGGGAACAGGCCGAGAAGATCGAACATCGCGTGCGCCAGCCGGCCCTGATGGTCATGGCCGAGAAGGACGCGGTGCTGCCGCCCTCCTCCGCCGACGGGATGGAGGCGATCTGCGACGATCTGGAGAAGACCCTGATCAAGGGCAGCGGCCACTGGACCCAGCAGGAGAAGCCGGCGGAAACCAACAAGGCCCTGCTCGACTGGCTGGGGCGGCGGTTTCCCATTCCTCCCCCGGGGGCGTAGCGCACGGGGGAGGGGACCGCGCGCGGATAGGCGCGGGGTGGAGGGGGCAGCGCCCGGCCGGTCAGGCTGAAGTGCGTTCTGGCGCGGCCGTGAGAGCTGCGTTCATGACAATTGCCACCTTCGGCGCCGCCCCCTCCACCCCCCGCTTCGCGGGCGGTCCCCCTCCCCCGTCGCGCCTTCGGCGCGCCGAGGGAGGAACCAGAAGGAGGAACTTCGGCTGGCGACCTAGCGGAAACCACCTTAGAACCGCCTCATGGATCGTCCCTCCCCCAATTCCTCCATCGGTCAGTCAAGCGGCCGTCGCGGTCTCTATCCCGAGATTGACCCCTTCAACTTCGGCTGGCTGAAGACCGACGGGCCACACGAGATCTTCTTCGAGGAATGCGGCAACCGGGACGGCGTCCCAGCCGTGGTGCTGCACGGAGGGCCCGGCGGGGCGATCAACCCGACCATGCGGCGGTTCTTCGATCCGCAGACGTATCGCGTGGCGCTGTTCGACCAGCGCGGCTGCGGCAAGAGCCGGCCCAACGCCAGCCTCGAGAACAACACCACCTGGAGCCTGATCGAGGACATCGAGCGGCTGCGCGAGCATCTGGGCATCGAGAAGTGGGTGGTGTTCGGCGGCAGCTGGGGCTCGACCCTGGCCCTGGCCTACGCCATCACCCATCCCGAGCGGGTCTCCGGCCTGGTGCTGCGCGGCATCTTCCTGGTCACCCAGCGCGAGCTGAAGTGGTTCTATCAGGATGGCGCCGGCATGCTGTTTCCCGACGCCTTCGAGAAGTTCAAGGCGCCGATCCCGGAGGCCGAGCGGGGCGACCTGATCGCCGCCTATCATCGCCGCCTGACCGGATCGGACCGCAAGGTGCAGGCCGAGGCCGCCGCCGCCTGGAGCCAGTGGGAAGGCGACACCATCTCCATTCGCGGGCCCGAGGCCCGGCCGCCGAAGTTCAACGAGAGCGACTTCGCCGTGGCCTTCGCCCGCATCGAGAACCACTTCTTCGCCAACAAGGGCTTCTTCGACGAGGACGGCTGGCTGCTCAACAACGTCGGCCGCATCCGCGACATTCCCGGTTGGATCGTTCAGGGGCGCTTCGATGTGGTGACGCCGCTGGAGACGGCCTGGGCCCTGCACAAGGCCTGGCCGGAGGCGAAGTTCGAGATCATCTGGGACGCGGGGCACGCCTCGACCGAGCCCGGCATCATCGACGGCCTGATCCGGGCGACGGACGCGGCGGTGAGGGGCTAACCTCCGGGCCCCGTTCGCGATAGCTCCCATCCTCCGCTCTTCCCGACGAAAGTCGGGATCCAGTGTCCACTTGCGGAACAAGCACTGGCGCAAATCAGCGCCGAACCTGCAGGCTGATTGCCAGCTGGATCCCGACTTTCGTCGGGAAGAGCGGGTATTGGGGGGTCAGGGAACCGGAACGGCCAGCCCCAGCGCCGCCGCCATCGTCGCCATATCCTCCGGCATCGGCGCCTCGATGGTCGTGGTCCCGCCGTCAGGATGGGGAAAACTCAGCCTGGCCGCATGCAGCATCAGCCGGGGAACCGCCACCCCGCCAAGGGTCAGGGCGCCGCCGTAGCGGGCGTCGCCGGCGATCGGGCGGCCGAGGCTGGCCAGGTGCACCCGCAGCTGATGCATGCGCCCGGTCTGGGGGCTGCATTCGACCAGCGCGGCCTCGGCCGTCCTGGCCAGGGTTCGGTAGCGGGTGACGGCGGTCTCGGCGTCCGGATGATCGGCCGGGCAGACCTTCATGTAGCTTTCGCGGCCGATCTCCATGCGGCGCAGGGGCGCCTCGATGACCCCGCCCGCCGGCTCCGGCGCGCCGCCGCCGACGATGGCCAGATAGGTCTTGCGAAACCGCCGCCCCATCATCGCCTTGCCGAGAAATCCCGCCGCCGGCTTGGTGCGGGCGGTGAGGATGACGCCGCTGGTGTCGCGGTCGAGGCGGTGGATCAGGCGGGGCCGGTTGCCCGATGACCTGGCGAAGGCGAACAGCAGGTCGTCCAGCGTATGGGCCTTGATCCGCCCGCCCTGGCTGGAGAGGCCCGACGGCTTGTTGAAGGCGATAATGGCGTCGTCTTCGTGAATGACGAGGGAGCGGACGAAGGCGATGTCGGCTTCAGTGAGGTTGGGGGAACTCAAAATCCTTCTCCCCCTGGGGGAGAAGGTGGCCCCGAAGGGGTCGGATGAGGGGTTGAGCAGGCGTCGGACGATCGCGTGGGCCGACCCGGCGGGATAGACCGGCGCGACCCCTCATCCGTCGGCTCCGCCGACACCTTCTCCCCCAGGGGGAGAAGGACACTGGCCCTACCCTTCACGCCTGGCGTCCCGCATGGCGGCCCAGCGTTCGAGGCGCTCCTTGATCCGGCCCTCGGCGCCGTCTCCCCTGGGTCGGTAGAAGGTGCGGCGCTCCATGCCGTCGGGAAAGTAGTTCTGGCCAGAGAAGCCTTCGGGGGTGTCGGGGTCGTAGGCGTAGCCCTTTCCGTAGCCGATGTCCTTCATCAGCTCGGTCGGGGCATTGAGGATGTGGGCCGGGGGCGTCAGGGAGCCGGTCTCCTTCGCCGCCTTCCTCGCCTCGCCAAAGGCCTTGTAGACGGCGTTGGACTTGGGGGCGGCGGCCAGGTGCACCACGACCTGGGCCAGGGCCAGCTCGCCTTCCGGGCTGCCGAGGAAGTCGTAGGCGTCCTTGGCGGCGTTGGCGATGACCAGGGCCAGGGGATCGGCCTGGCCGATATCCTCGCTCGCCATCCGCACCAGCCGGCGGGCCAGGAACAGCGGGTTCTCGCCGCCGTCCAGCATCCGCGCCAGCCAGTAAAGGGCGGCGTCGGGATCCGAACCGCGCACCGATTTGTGCAGGGCCGAGATCAGGTTGTAGTGGCCCTCCCGGTCCTTGTCGTAGGCGGGGCTGCGCTTCTGCAGCACCTGGGCCAGACCGGCGGTGTCGAGGGGCTGCGGAAAGTCGAGGCCCAGCAGGGTGTCGGCCAGGGTCAGCAGATAGCGGCCGTCGCCGTCAGCCATGGCGATCAGGGCCTCGCGGGCATTGTCATCCACCGGCAACGGACGGCCCTCGACCGTCTCGGCCTTGGCCAGGAGGTTTCGCTGGGCGTCATCATCGAGACGGCGAAGCACGAAGACCTGACAGCGGGAGAGCAGCGCCCCGTTGAGCTCGAAGCTGGGGTTTTCGGTGGTGGCGCCGACCAGGGTGATGACGCCCTCCTCGACAAAGGGCAGGAAGCCGTCCTGCTGGGCGCGGTTGAAGCGGTGGATCTCGTCGACGAACAGCAGGGTCGACTGGCCGGCGGCGCGGCGCATGCGGGCCTGTTCGAAGGCTTTCTTCAGGTCGGCGACGCCGGAGAAGACGGCCGAAAGCTGCTGGAATTCATAGCCGGCCGCCTTGGCCAGCAGGCGGGCGATGGTGGTCTTGCCGGTGCCTGGCGGGCCCCAGAGGATCATCGAGGCCAGCCGATTGCCGTCGACCATGCGGCGGATCGGCCCGCCCGGCCCCAGCAGATGCTCCTGACCGACGACATCGTCGAGGGTCTGGGGCCGCAGCCGCTCTGGCAGCGGCGCGGGCGCGTGGGGCGTGAGGCCGGAGGCGGCGAAGAGGTCGGACATGGCGGGGGTGTATCGGAAAGCTCGAAGAATATCGCCTGCTTTGAAAGGAGGAAACCTGGCTTGCGGCTCCCTCACAATATCCTTATAAGCGCTTATAAGGATATTGTGAGGGAGTTAGGCGATGGCCCGCGTCGCAAAGATTTCAAACGCCGCAGCGGCTATGACGAGCCTGGCTGCTGACCACCCATCATTCACCGTCTGGATTGTCCAAGATCGTTGGCTAGCGGGAAACTACCCTGTTGCCCGCTTCGAGTTCGATTTCGGCTTGGAACGACTTACTAGGCTGGATGGAGACGAAATCGTCTCCGCTCCTGCCGTGCATTTTGACCAAGTCGCTGGCCGAAGGACGGGCTCGGTATTCTTCGAACTGCTGGGATCCCGTACCGAGTTTAAGTCATGGAAAGCGGCATGGCTGGGTGGAATGCGGCAGCTGGAGGATGCGAGGCCCGGCACACTGGACAAGTTGGCAAGCTATCGCCCCAGGTCCAAGCGGCCCGTCGCCCGCCAACCAGAAGATCTCTACGACAATCGAAAGCAGGCTCAGCAATTCTCGGCGGAATTGAAGCCCGGCTGGTACGCAGCGACGAACAATTCTTCCGATGAGGTGAAGCGGTACCTCAAGAAGGCCGCCGAACTGGCGGGGCTCGTTTGGAAGAAAGACGTGGATGTTTTTTCGCTATGATCATTTTGACCCCCACGCTTCTCGCAGGCTTCGCCGTCCTCATCGCCGCCGTGGCGCAAGTCATATGGGCCATTCGGCGGCGACCGTAGATCGGCCGCCAAAGGCAGGGGCCGGACCCGAGGTTTTCGCGTGGGAGTAGCCCGCAATGGCGTCCGCCGGCTCCCGCCCAAGAGCGCCGGCGCCGGAGACGTCAGGACAGCATCGCCCAGGCGCCGACCCCTGCGCCGCCGGCGGAGATGAGGCCAAGCATGGCCAGCAGGCCGTCCCTGGCGGTGATCGCCAGACCCATCAGGATGAGGACCGTCCCGGGGATGGCGGTGGCGAAGGGCACGAATTCCAGCGGCAACAGCAGCATGCAAAGCGCGATGCAGATCACCGCGATGATCTCCAGAAACGGATGCCCGACCAGAAAGGTCAGGCGCGGCCGGATCAGCCGGTCGACAAAGCCGATGATCCCGTCGGCGCCCTGACGCGCCTTCACGACCGATTGCCGCTTCATCTTCAGGCGGGAGAACAGCCGCGGGATGGTCGGCTTGTGGGTCCCCAGCACGATCTCGAAACAGATGACGGCGATGAAGGCGCCCAGCACCAGCGGCACGCCCGGGAGCGCGCCGGTCGGCAGGGTCAGGAGGACCGCCGGGACCAGGATCAGGGGGCCGAACGCCTGACGGCCGAAGGTGTCGAGAATGTCGCCGATCCGAATGTGATCCTTGCCGTGGGTGTCGGCGAGCATGGTGTCGAGGGCCTCGTCGATGCCGCGTGGCCCTGCCCCCTTCGCCCTGTTGTCGGCCTCCCGGTCCAACCCTCACTCCTCTCGCCCGGAGGCAAGTATGGCCCGCCGCGGGGCCGGGCTCCAATGGAATTGGGAGAGCGGCGCCCGCCCTTCCCTGATGGGGAAATGCAAAACGCCCCGGAGATTGCTCTCCGGGGCGTCCGCATTTCAACCAGAGCCGAAGCCTAGTGCGCCAGGATGGCCAGCAGCAGCAGGGCGACGATGTTGGTGATCTTGATCATCGGGTTCACGGCGGGCCCCGAGGTGTCCTTGTAGGGGTCGCCGACGGTGTCGCCGGTGACGGCGGCCTTGTGGGCTTCCGATCCCTTGCTGTGGAGGACGCCGTCCTTGTCGGTGAAGCCCTCCTCGATGATCTTCTTGGCGTTGTCCCAGGCGCCGCCGCCGCTGGTCATCGAGATGGCGACGAACAGACCGGTGACGATCACCCCCATCAACATCGCGCCGAGGCCGGCGAAGGCGTTCTGGCGGGTGGTGATGGCGTCGAGGATGAAGAACAGGGCGACCGGCGAGACGACCGGCAGCAGCGACGGCACGATCATCTCGCGGATCGCGGCCTTGGTCAGGATGTCCACGGCCTTGCCATACTCGGGCTTGACCTCGCCGGTCATGATGCCGGGGTTTTCCCGGAACTGACGGCGAACCTCATGCACCACCGCCTCAGCGGCGCGGCCCACGGCGGTCATCGACATGCCGCCGAACAGGAAGGGCAGCAGCCCCCCGAACAGCAGACCGACGACGACGTAGGGGTTGGACAGGTCGAAGGCGACCTCGCCCAGGCCGTGGAAGAACGTCCCCGGCTCGGCGATGCCGGCGAAGAAATTCAGGTCCTGGGTATAGGCGGCGAACAGCACCAGGGCGCCGAGACCGGCCGAACCGATGGCATAGCCCTTGGTGACGGCCTTGGTGGTGTTGCCGACGGCGTCGAGGGCGTCGGTGGTGACGCGGACTTCCGGGGGAAGACCGGCCATTTCGGCGATGCCGCCGGCGTTGTCAGTGACCGGACCGAAGGCGTCCAGGGCGACGATGAAGCCGGCCAGGGACAGCATGGTGGTGGTGGCCACGGCGATGCCGAACAGGCCGCCCAGCTGGTAGGTGACGACGATGCCGACGATGATGGTCAGGGCCGGAAGCGCGGTGGCTTCCAGGCTCATGGCCAGGCCCTGGATGACGTTGGTGCCGTGGCCGGAAACCGAAGCCTGGGCCACCGAGCGGACCGGGCGGAAGCCGGTGCCGGTGTAGTATTCGGTGATGACCACGATCAGGGCGGTGACGACCAGGCCGGCCATGCCGCACCAGAACAGGTCCATCTGGCTGCGCAGGATGCCGCCGATTTCGACGCCCGCCGCGGGCACCAGGCTGTTGATGACCCAGTAAACGGCCGGCACCGACAGGACGCCGGTGACGATGAGGCCCTGGTAGAGAGCGCCCATGATGTTCTGCGACTTGCCCAGACGCACGGCGAAGGTGCCGATGATCGAGGTGACGATGCAGACGCCGCAGATGGCCAGCGGCAGCATCATCATATTGGTGGCGGTTTCACCCGCGAACAGGATGGAGGCCAGGACCATGGTGGCGACCGTGGTCACCGCATAGGTCTCGAACAGGTCGGCGGCCATGCCGGCGCAGTCGCCGACATTGTCGCCCACGTTGTCGGCGATGGTGGCCGCGTTGCGGGGATCGTCTTCCGGGATGCCGGCTTCAACCTTGCCGACCATGTCGCCGCCGACGTCGGCGCCCTTGGTGAAGATGCCGCCGCCCAGACGGGCGAAGATGGAGATCAGCGAGGCGCCGAGGCCCAGGGCCACGAGGCTGTCGATAATCGCGCGGGGCTCAACCGAGACCACCTTGGTCAGGAAGAAGTAGTAGCCCGCCACGCCCAGCAGAGCGAAGCCGGCGACCAGCATGCCGGTGATGGCGCCGGAGGTGAAGGCGACCGACAGACCCTTGCCGAGGCTCTCCGAGGAGGCCTGGGCGGTGCGGACGTTGGCCCGGACCGAGATCAGCATGCCGACGAAGCCGGCGGCGCCCGAGAGCACCGCGCCGACCGCGAAGCCGATGGCCGGATACAGGCCGAGCAGGAAGAACAGGGCGATCAGGATGACCGCGCCGATCATGCCGATCGTGGCGTACTGGCGGTTCAGATAGGCTTGGGCGCCTTCCTGAATGGCCGCGGCGATTTCCTGCATCCGGGCGTTGCCCGGCGATTTGCGCATCAGCGCCATGGTCTGGAACACGCCATAGAGAACGGCGAGAACGCCGGCCCCCATGGCGAGCAGAAGGAAGTTGTCGGTAGTCATATGAAAAGCGCCCCTTGTTTCCTTGCACGGGAGGCTTTGGCCCGCGACGCACGCGGCTTCCAGACCCCCTTCTTGCTCGGGCGGAATCCGCCCGTTGCGAAAAGACGCCCGTGTTTGCCAAATAGAAGGGGTGGGCGCAATGGCGCCTTTTGAACGGCCCGGGAGCAAGGTCCGACAAGTGGGACCGGAAGGGGATCCGGCGCGCCTGCTCTAGGACGGCGGACGCGGCAGGCCGCTGCGCTGCTTGGGAGTCTGGGAGGTGACCGTCACCGAGGTGAAGTACTTGTCGCCGCCGATCGCCCTCGCCTCGCGCAACATCGTCGACTTGAGCCTGGCTTCGTCGATGACGGTGTAGTTCTTGGGGTTGGTGAAGGGCGTGCGATGCCCTGCCCGCACCAGAGCATCCCGGAAGTAGGGCTCCTTGGCCCGCCATTTCACCGAGTCCGCGCTGGGCGCCAGGTTCAGCCGCACCGAGACGAACACATAGTTGATCAGGCGGCCGTCGACGACGATCGGCAGGGCGACCGGCGACAGATCGACGTATTGCCCCGCGGCCTCCTTCTTGCCCTCCCCGCCCTCCGACGCCCGCGCGGCGGTGGCGGCCAGCATCAGAGGGGCGATGGCAAGGAGATGACGGCGATTCATGGGGCGGTTATGGCCCGGCAGGGTTAAGGGGCGGTTTCGGCGGGGGGCAACCGAGGGAGGGGATCGCCGGGCGGATGAGGGGGAGGGCTAGTGGGTCCAGCCCAGCGACCCGGCATCGACCGACTGGCCGTCGAAACGAGCCTCGACCCCCTGCCCGGCCACGACCCTGCCGACCGCCGTCAGGCCAGCCGCGGCCAGCGCCGGGACCGCCTCCGCCGTCGCCGCGCACAGAATCTCATAGTCGTCGCCGCCCGAGGCCAGCGTCCGCCGGCCGGCCATCTCGTCCGGCTGCCCAGCCAGCCAGCTCGCCGCCGCGGGCGACAGGGGGACGGCGTCCAGGTCGATCACGACTCCGCATCCGCTGGCGATGGCGATGCGGCCGGCGTCGGCCAGCAGGCCGTCCGAGACGTCGGCGCTGGCTGAGGCCAGGGTGCTGACGGCGTCGATGAGGTCGAGCCGGGGCGTCGGGGTGCGGTAGCGACCGGCCAGATAGCCGTCAGGGTCGGAGACCTGTCCCCGGGCGGCTTGCAGGCCCAGCCAGCCGTCGCCGATGGTCCCGCTGACCATCAGAATATCTCCAGGGCGGGCGGTTGAGCGCCGCACCATCCGTCCCGCCGGAACCTCGCCCATCAGGGTCGCCGACAGGGTCAGAGGGCCCGGCGTGGACACCGTGTCTCCGCCCAGCAACGGCAGGGACCAGGCGTCTCCCGCCTGGCGAAGGCCTTCGGCGAACAGCGCCTTGTCCGCCCAGGTCGCTGTTCGGGGCCAGGCGGCCGAGAGGAAATAGCCCAGCGGTCCGGCCCCCTTGGCCGCCAGGTCGGACAGATTCACCGCCAGCAGCTTGCGGGCCACGGTGTCGAGGGGATCGTCAGGCAGGAAGTGAACGCCGGCGACCATCGTGTCCTTGGTCACCACCAGGTCAAACCCCGGCCGCGGCGAGATCAGCGCCGCATCGTCGAGCAGATTGAGCGCTTCGGGGGCGCCGCGTGTCAGAGGGCGCAGGAGGCGTTCGATCCAGCCGAACTCCCCCTCGTCGCCCGGGGGGTCTTCAGGTGCGCTTGGCATCCTTGGCGATCCCGTCCAGCGCGCCGTTGATGAAGCCCGGCTCCGGCCCCTCGAAGAAGGACTTGGCGATCTCGACATATTCGTCGATGGCCACCTCCATCGGCACGTCGGCGCGGTGCAGCAGCTCCCAGGCGCCGGCCCGAAGGATGGCGCGGGCTGTGGCGTCGAGCCGTTCCAGCTTCCAGTTGCTGGCCAGGCGGGCGGTCACCGCCTTGTCGATCTCGCTCTGCAGCGACACCGCGCCCCGCACCAGTTCGGAGAAGAAGGTCTCGTCGGCCTCGGCCAGCGGCTCGCCCTCAAGATCGCGGTCGAAGCGATGTTCGCTGAACTCGCGGATCACCACCTCGACCCCGGCGCCGGTCATTTCCAGCTGGTAGAGGGCCTGGACCGCCGCCAGTCGCGCGACCGTGCGCGCCCGGCGCTGGCGGCCTGACAGATTGGTCCCGGGCTTCTGGTCCGTCGCGGCCTGAAGCTTTTCGAAGGCGTCCTTCAGCGAGGCGGGCCTGGACTGCTGGGTCATCGACCGGCGCCCTCCAGAAGACGGCGCTTGACGCCCAGAACCTCGAGGCAGGCGCGGGCGGCGCCGCCGCCCTTGTCGCCCTCGGAGACACGGGCCCGCGCCCAGGCCTGTTCCTCGTCCTCGACGGTCAGGATTCCGTTGCCGATCGGCAGACCGCGCAGGGTCAGGTCCATGACGCCCCGGCACGACTCATTGGAGACGATCTCGAAATGGTAGGTTTCGCCCCGGATGACGACGCCCAGGGCGACGTAGCCATCATAGCGTACGCCCGCCGGACCGCGTCCGCCCTCTTCGGCGAGCGCGATCACGCCCGGGATCTCGAGCGCGCCCGGCACGGTGATGACGTCGCACACGGCGCCATAGGCGGTGATCGCATCGGTCGCCCCGCGGAGAAGCTCGTCCGAGAGATCGTCATAGAACCGCCCCTCGACGATCAGGATGCGGACGGGGTCGTCGGTCATTCAGCCTCTCCGGTAATCGGCGCACGCCCGACAATCTTCAGGCCATAGCCTTCCAGCGCCGCCGGTTTGAACGGGCTGGAGGTCAAAAGGATCATCTCGCGGACGCCAAGGTCGAGGAGGATTTGCGCCCCGACGCCATAGTCGCGCAAGGCGTTGTTACGATATTGCGCGCCGGCGGCATGCTCGCCCCCGTAGCGCTCGCTCAGCGACCCCGGATTGGGATCGCGGATGAACACCGCCACGCCCGGGCCGTCATGGTCGCCGATCGCCCTCAGGGCGGCGGGCACATAGTCGCGGCGGGCGCCGGCGAAGCCGAGCACATCGACGGCCATATCGACCTGGTGCATGCGGACCAGGGTCGGATGATCGGCGTCGATCCGGCCCTTTACCAGGGCGATGTGCTCGCAGCCGTCGACGCTGTTGCGATAGACGATCATGCGGAAATCGCCGCCGTGCACCGACTTGAACGGCGTTTCCAGCACCCGCTCGACCTGACGCTCGTTGCGCCGGCGATAGGCGATCAGGTCGGCGATGGTGCCGATCTTCAGGCCGTGCAGCTGGGCGAAGGCGGTCAGTTCCGGCAGACGGGCCATGGTGCCGTCGTCGTTCATGATCTCGCAGATCACGCCGCTGGGGTTGAGGCCGGCCAGCCGCGAGATGTCGATCGCCGCCTCGGTGTGTCCGGCCCGGACCAGGACGCCGCCATCCTTGGCGACCAGCGGAAACACATGGCCGGGGGTGACGATGTCGTCGGGGCCCTTGGAGGAATCGATGGCCACGGCGACGGTGTGCGACCGGTCGTGGGCGGAAATGCCGGTTGTCACCCCCTCCTTCGCCTCGATGGAAACGGTGAAGGCGGTGCCCATGCTTTCGCGGTTTTCCGCGGCCATCGGGGGCAGGCGCAGCTGCCGGGCCCGCTCATGGGTGATAGACAGGCAGATCAGGCCGCGGGCGAAGCGGGCCATGAAGTTGATCTGTTCGGGGGTGGCGAACTGGGCGGGGATGATGACATCGCCCTCGTTCTCACGGTCCTCGGCGTCGACCAGGATGTAGGGACGGCCGTTGCGGGCGTCCTCGATGATGTCCTCGATGGGAGAGATCTGGGTGTCATGGCTCATGAGGCGGTCTCCTGCCACCGCGCGAGGTATCGCGCCAGCATATCAATCTCGAGATTCACCCTCGAACCGGGTTTGAGCCGGCCAAGCGTGGTGACGTCCCAGGTGTGGGGAATGATGTTCAGGCCGAAAACATCGTCATCGACCTCATTGACCGTGAGGCTGACGCCCTCGACGGCGATCGAGCCCTTGGGAGCGATCAGCCGGTGCAGCGGCCGGGGCGCGCGGATGCGATAGCGGTGCGAACCGCCCTCCGCCTCGATCGACAAGACCTCGCCGACGCCGTCGACATGGCCGCTGACCACATGGCCACCCATTTCGTCGCCCAGCCGCGCAGCGCGTTCGAGATTGACCGGCTGGCCCTCCTCCCAGTCGCCGAGGGTGGTGTGGGCCAGGGTCTCGGCCGACACCTCGACGGCGAACCAGCCCTCGCCCTTCTCGACCACCGTCAGGCAGCAGCCGGCGTGGCTGATCGAGGCGCCCATGTCGATGGTGGCGACGTCATAGCCGGTCTCGATCTCATAGCGGCGGTCGCGGTTGGTCTGGCGGACGGACCGCACCCGCCCGACGTCGGTGACAATTCCGGTAAACATCTCAGAGCCTTTCGTATCGCTCCCAGAGATCCTCGCCGACCTCCTGGACCGCAACCCGTTTGAACCGGGGCGCATCAGCCAGCCGGTTCAGCACAAACTCCCCGACCGCCGGCCGCCCCTCGTCGCCGAGGATGATCGGGGCCCGGAACCACTCGATGGCGTCCACCAGCCCGGCGCCCAGGAAGCTGGCCGCCACCTGGCCGCCGCCCTCAACCAGCACCGCCGGCTGGTATCCGTCCGTCGGCGCCGCCTGCGGCAACAGCTGCACCAGCCGGCCGGTCAGATGCGACCGCAGGGCCGCGAGCGCCTCGGCCAGATCGGGCCGTCCGTCGTTGGACGACACAGGGAGCACGGTGACCCCAGCGTCAGTCAAACGCTTGTTTGGATTGCTGGTCGTGATCACCACCGTGTTCAGCCTGCTGGCCTCATGCACCAGTTTCGACCCGCCCGGCAGGCGCTGGCGGCTGTCCAGCACCACCCGCGTCGGCTGCATGCCGACATAGCCCGGCAGACGGACGGTCAGCTCCGGATCATCGGCGATGGCGGTCTCGACCCCCACCAGCACGGCCTGGTGCATGGCCCGCAGGCGGTGAACCTCCTCCCGGGCGGCCGGGCCGGTGATCCAGCGGCTCTCGCCGGACGCGGTGGCGATCCGGCCGTCGAGGGAGGTCGCGAGTTTCAGGGTGACGCGCATTGGCCCTTCCCTACCCCTCCGCTCATCCCGACGAAAGTCGGGACCCAGCTGGCAGGCTGATTGAGGTTCTGCTCTGATCAGAGCCGGCGTCGGCTCCGCCGGTGACACTGAGTCCCGACTTTCGTCGGGATGAGCGGAATTGAGTAGAGCCCCTAGTCCTCTCCCTCTTCGTTCAGCCCCTCGTCGGAGAGGAACTTGGCGAAGTCGTCGGTGTGGCGGAAGTCGCGGTAGACGCTGGCATAGCGGACATAGGCCACGTCATCGAGGCTCTTGAGCGCCTTCATCACCATTTCGCCGACCACGCTGCTGGCCAGTTCGGTCTCGCCCATGCTTTCCAGCTGGCGGACGATGCCGTTGACCAGACGGTCGACCCGCTCGGGATCGATCGGCCGCTTGCGGGTGGCGATGGAGATGGAGCGGACCAGCTTTTCGCGATCGAACGGCGACCGCCGGCCGGACCGCTTGAGGATGGTCAGCTCGCGCAGCTGCACCCGCTCGAAGGTGGTGAAGCGGCCGCCGCATTCGGGGCAGAGTCGACGGCGACGGATGGCCGCGCCGTCTTCCGACGGGCGGCTGTCCTTGACCTGGCTTTCCATGTGTCCGCAGAACGGGCAACGCATGATGTGGCCCCTCCGAGGCGCTTCGGCCTACTAGTTGTAGATCGGGAAGCGTTTCGTCAATGCGATGACGTCCTCGCGGACGCGGGCTTCCACGACCGGATCGCCCGCTTCATTGCTCGACAGGCCGTCGAGCACTTCGCCGATCCACTTGCCGATCTGACGGAACTCCGCCTCGCCGAAGCCGCGGGTGGTGCCGGCCGGGGTCCCGACCCGGATGCCCGAGGTCGTCGCCGGGGGCAGCGGATCGAACGGGATGCCGTTCTTGTTGGTGGTGATGTGGGCCCGCTCGAGGGCGTGCTCGGCCGCCTTGCCGGTGACGTTCTTGGGCCGCAGGTCGACCAGCATCACATGGCTGTCGGTGCCGCCCGAGACGATGTTCAGCCCTGCGGCCTGCAGGGAGTCGGCGAGGGCCACGGCATTGTCGATCACCTGCCGCGCATAGTCCCTGAACGCCGGCTGCAGGGCTTCGCCGAAGGCGACCGCCTTGGCGGCGATGACGTGCTCCAGGGGGCCGCCCTGGATGCCGGGGAAGATGGCGCTGTTGAACTTCTTGCCCAGATCGGGGTCGTTGCTGAGGATCAGCCCGCCGCGCGGACCGCGCAGGGTCTTGTGGGTGGTGGTGGTCACCACATGGGCGTGCGGGATCGGGCTGGGGTAGACGCCGCCAGCCACCAGACCGGCGAAGTGGGCCATGTCGACCATCAGATAGGCGCCGATGCTGTCGGCGATCTGACGGAAGCGGGCGAAGTCGATGACCCGGCCGTAGGCGCTGCCGCCGGCGATGATCAGCTTCGGCTTCTCGGCCGTCGCCACCTCCTGCACCTGATCATAGTCGATCATCTGGTCCTGCTGACGGACGCTGTAGCTGACCGGCTTGAACCACTTTCCGGACTGATTGGCCGGGCTGCCGTGGGTCAGATGCCCGCCGGCGGCCAAGTCCATGCCCATGAAGGTGTCGCCCGGCTTCATCAGGGCCATGAACACCGCCTGGTTGGCCTGGGAGCCGCTGTGCGGCTGGACGTTGGCGTAGGCCGCGCCGAACAGGGTTCTGGCCCGGTCGATGGCCAGCTGTTCGATGACGTCGACATATTCGCAGCCGCCGTAGTAGCGCCGACCCGGATACCCCTCGGCGTATTTGTTGGTCAGGATCGAGCCCTGGGCCTCCAGCACAGCGCGGGAAACGATGTTTTCCGAGGCGATCAGTTCGATCTGGTCGCGCTGGCGCGTCAGTTCGAAGGCGATGGCCTTGGCGATCTCCGGGTCAGCGGACGCGAGGTCGGCGCCGAAAAAGGCGGGGGCGATGGGCGAGTGGGCGGTCATGGGGTCTCTCCGGCTGGCCGGGACGCGGGCCCGGTCCTGTTAAGGGGTGGCGAGGCGGGGATCAATCGGAACTGCTCCGGGCCGGGCGCGTTGGGTGGTCCATAGGTGTCAGGCGACCATGCTGGGCCGCCTTAGTGTTTGAGTTTGAAAGGTTTTGAGGGCATGGCCGACGAAAACGGCGATCCGGCAGCGGCAGACACCGAATTGCTTCACCTGAGTTCCGAGATCGTTTCGGCCTATGTGGCGAGAAACAGCGTCGGCATGTCCGCCCTGCCGGACTTGATTCGGGACATTCACCAGACCCTGACCGAACTCGACCAGACCGCGGCCCCACCGGAGCCCGCGGTGAAGCAGAAACCGGCCGTGCCGATATCGCGATCGGTGCAGCACGACTACATCGTCTGCCTCGAGGACGGGAAACGCCTGTCGATGCTGAAGCGCTATCTGCGCGCCCGCTACAACCTGAGCCCGGAAGAATATCGTCGCAAATGGGGCCTGCCGCCGGAATATCCGATGGTCGCGCCGGCCTATTCCGAGCGGCGCTCGGACTTCGCCAAGAAGATCGGGTTGGGAAAAGGCGTTCGGCGGAAATAGCTCCAGATCAGGCGGCGACGCCGCAGCTTTCCCAGCGGTCTAGGCGGCTACGCCGCCGAGGCGGGCGATATTGCAGTGGGCCCAGAGCTTTTCCATCGCCCCGACCAGCTCGCGCATCATGTCGTCGGTGTGGAACGGCGTGGGGGTGAAGCGCAGGCGTTCGGTGCCGCGCGGCACGGTCGGGTAGTTGATCGGCTGCACATAGATGCCGTGGTCTTCCAGCAGCATGTCGGAGACCATCTTGCAGTGGACCGGATCGGCGACCAGCACCGGCACGATGTGGCTGACGGACGGCATCACCGGCAGGCCGGCGTCGGCGAACATCTTCTTCAGGGTCTCGGCCCGTTCCTGGTGGATCTCGCGAACCTCGTTGTGGGCCTTCAGCCAGCGGACCGAGGCGGCCGCGCCGGCGGTGAGGGCCGGCGGCAGCGAGGTGGTGAAGATGAAGCCGGAGGCGTAGCTGCGGATGGCGTCGATCACCTCGACATTGCCGGCGATGTAGCCGCCCATGACGCCGAAGGCCTTGCCCAGCGTGCCCTCGATGATGTCGATGTCGGCCATGACCCCGTCGCGCTCGGCGACGCCGGCGCCGCGCTGGCCGTAGAGGCCGACCGCGTGGACCTCGTCGAGATAGGTCATGGCGCCGTACTTCTTGGCCAGGGCGATGGTGCCGGCCAGGTCGGCAATGTCGCCGTCCATCGAATAGACGCTCTCGAAGGCGATCAGCTTCGGCGCGTCGGCCGGCGCGCCGGCCAGCAGCGATTCCAGGTGCTCAAGGTCGTTGTGGCGGAAGATCTTGCGCTCGCCGCCGCCATTGCGGATGCCGGCGATCATGCTGGCGTGGTTCAGCTCGTCCGAGAAGATGATCAGGCCGGGCAGGATCTTGTAGAGGACCGACAGGGTCGCCTCATTGGCCACATAGCCGGAGGTGAACAGCAGCGCCGCATCCTTGCGGTGCAGGTCGGCCAGTTCCTGCTCCAGCTCGACGTGATGGTGCGTGGTGCCGGAGATGTTGCGGGTGCCGCCGGAGCCCGAGCCGTTGGCGTCGATGGCCGCGTGCATGGCGTCGAGCACCACCGGATTCTGGCCCTGGCCCAGGTAGTCGTTGGAACACCAGACCACGATGTCCTTGCTGCTGCCGTCGTCCCGGGTCCAGGTGGCGCGCGGAAAGGCTCCGCGATGCCGCTTGAGATCGGCGAAGACGCGATATCGGCCTTCGGACCGGACCTGCTCAACGGCGGTCCTGAACGCAGCTTTGTAGTCCATCGATGACGATCCGGCCTTGCAGCTCTCGCCCGGCCGGCCCCTTTTCGTTGCAATCTGGCGACAGCGGCGGTTTTGCACCGTTCCGCGCCCCTGTCCAATTAAGGAAAGTTACGTAGTCACAATACTGGGCCTATCGTCGCGGGTCTCGCGCGAATGGTTCTCAGCTTCTCACGCCAGCTCGCCAAGCTTGCCGCGCATCAGCTGCAGGACGGCCGAAAAGTCCTTCTGGCCGTAGCCCAGGCCGTCGAACATGGCGAACAGCGCCTCGGCCTGAGCCCCCATCGGCGTGGTCGCATTGGCCTTGGCGGCGGCATCCTGGGCCAGCTTCAGGTCCTTCAGCATCAGGGCCGTGAGGAACCCGCCCTCGTAGCCGCGATTGGACGGCGCCGCCTCCACCGGCCCCGGCCAGGGGCAGTAGGTGGTCAGGGACCAGCATTGGCCCGACGACTTGGAGGCGATGTCGAAGAACTTCTCCGGCGCTAGGCCCAGCTTCTCGGCCAGGGCGAAGGCCTCGCAGACGCCCAGCATCGAGATGCCCAGCACCATGTTGTTACAGATCTTGGCCGCCTGCCCGGCCCCGAGCGCGCCGGCATGGAACACGGCGCGGGCCATCGGCGACAGGGCGTCCTCGAAGGCGGCGAAATCCGCTTCCTCGCAGCCGACCATGAAGGCCAGGGTGCCGGCGTCAGCGGCCATGATGCCGCCGCTGACCGGGGCGTCGCCGAAACGAACACCGGCGGCCCGGGCCATCTCGCCGACCGCCCGGGCGCTGTCGACGTCGATGGTCGAGCAATCGATCAGCAGCGCCGTCCTGGGAACGTTGGGCAGGATGTCGGTCTCATAGACCGCCCTGACATGCTTGCCGGCCGGCAGCATGGTGATGACCACCTCGGCGTCCTTGACCGCCTCGGCCACGGAGCCGGCGGGGGTGCAGCCCCCGGCCACGGCCCGATCAAGCGCGGCGGCGGACAGGTCAAAGGCGCTGACCGCCCTGCCCGCCTTGACCTGGTTTGACGCCATGCCGGCGCCCATGTTGCCGACGCCGATGAATGCGATACGGGTCATTTGACCTGGAGACCTCTTGTTGCGGCGCCGGCCGGAGCTCAGGCGGGTTTACGGAACTTCAGCACGAACTGGTCGGTCTTGCCCTTGATCGAGGCGTCGAAGACGCTGGCGGTCCGGGGATCTGCGGGATTGCGGAGCATGGCGCCCTCCGACTCCAGAACGAACCCGACCGCCACCATCCGCGCCTTGACCGTGGCGATGTTGATGCGGTGCAGCTTGCTGGTGCTGTCCAGGCCGGCGTCGTCGGCGGCGAAGTGATCGATGATGACCAGGGCCCCGCCGGGCTTGAGGCTGTCGTAGAAGCCCTTGTCGATCGCCGCGATGGCCGTTTCCGGCATGAAGCCGAGGAACAGGTCATGATAGTTCTGGGCGGTGAAGATCAGGTCCAGCGGCTCGGGAAAAGCCATGGCGCCAAGGCTGTTCTTCAGCGGTTCGACGTTGGCGTAGGCCGCTGAAACCGTCTCCAGATCCTTGCCGTACTGGGCGTCGTACTGGATGAACTCGGCCGGCTGATAGGCGTAGACCTTGCCGGTCGGGCCCACGGCAACGGAGAACAGGCGGGTGAAATAGCCGCCGCCCATGGCGAAATCGGCAACCTTGTCGCCCGGTTTGACGTCGGCGAACGCCAGGATTTCCGCCGGCTTGCGGACCGCGTCGCGCGACACGTCCGCTTCGGGCCGCGCCGTGTCGCTGACCGCGGCGGCGATATTGCCGGCGACGGGTCCGGCGCTGACCACGCCGGCGAGGGCCAGGGCGATCGCCCCGGCCAGGGATGCAATCAGGGTCTTGTTCAACGCCGCGCCCTCCCAGGCTTTCTGAAGCGATAGACGAACTGGTCGGTGTCACCCCGGATCGACTTGTCGAAGACGTTCAGGGTGAGATTGTCCTTGGGCGAGCGCAGGAAGGAGGCTTCGCCGTCAAAGATGAACCCGGCCGCCTCGACCTCGCGGCGGACGATGGCCGGATCGATGCGGTGCAGGGTGTTGGCGGTTCCCAGACCGCTGCCCGCCTTGGCTCGATGGTCGATGATCAGATAGACGCCGCCGGGTTTCAGCGCCTGGAACACCCGGCGATTGACCGCGGCGACATCCACCGGACCCATGAAGTCGGCGTGCATGTCGTGATAGTTCTGGGCGGTGAAGACCATGTCCAACCGCTCGGGCGCGCCGAAGTTGGGCAGGGTGTCCAGCGTCATCCGGACGTTGGCGTATTCCGGATCGCGCCCCAGAGCCGCCACGGCCGGCTCGCGCTTGGCCAGTTTGGTCAGCTCATCGGGCACATAGGCGTAGACACGGCCCTTCGGACCGATGGCCTTGGAGAAGATCCGGGTGAAATAGCCCTGGCCGGGAATCAGGTCAGCGACCTTCATGCCAGGACGCAGGCCGGCGAACAGCAGGGTCTCGCCGGGGTGGCGCTGGGCGTCGCGGGCCATGTCGGCGGCGGGGCGCGAGGGATCGCGAAGGGCGTTCTCCAGCCACAGCGGCAACGGCGCGCCGGCCTCGATCGGCGGCGGCGGCGGCGGAGGCACGGTGGCGCAGGCGGACAGGGCGAGCACGGCCGCCAGGGCAAGCCAATGGGCGCGGGGTTTCATGGGTCTCTCCTGGACGCTGTTCTTGTCTCGGTCCCCCGACCGACCTCCTCCATAGGTCAAACCGCGCCTCAAGTCAGCGGCGACCATTCCTCATTCGCCGGCAGCGGCGCGAAAATGGCGTCCAGCAGGTCGTCGCCGACCGCCTCGACCGTCGCCGGATCCCACCGCGGATTGTTGTCCTTGTCGATGATCACGGCCCGGACTCCCTCAAGGAAATCATGGCGTTGCACCACCCGAGCGCCGATGCGGTATTCCATGGTCATGTTGTCGGCGAAGTCGTCGAAGGCGGCGCCGTGGGCCAGTTGGCGGAAGGCGACTTTCAGGGTCTGGGGCGACTTGGTCGCCAGCACAGCCAGTTGCGCCCTCGCCCATTCGCCGCCGTCGGCCAGCAGGGCGGCGAGAATGGCCTCCACCGAGGCCAGCCCGAACAGCCGGTCGATGTCCTCCAGATGCGCTTCGATCGGGGCCGGCCCGGCGTCGCGAACATAGTGGGCCAGGGCGCCGGCGATGGCGTCGGGATGCTCGATCAGCGCGGCCTTGAAGCCCTCGACATGCTCGAACGGCATGTAGTGGGTGGCGATGCCCAGACGCACGCAGTCCGCGCCCTTGATCCGCGCGCCGGTCAGGGCCAGCCAGAGGCCGCTCTTCCCCGGCAGCCGGGGCAGGAACCAGCCCCCGCCGACATCGGGAAACAGACCGATGCCGGTCTCGGGCATGGCGAAGGTGGTCCGTTCGGTGGCGATCCTCACGCTGGAGGGCATGGCGAGGCCCACGCCGCCGCCCATGGTCACCCCGTCCATCACCGTCACAACGGGCTTGGGATAGGTGAACAGCAGATGGTTCAGCCGGTATTCAGTGTGGAAGAACTCACGGGCGGCCTTGCCGTCCCCCGCCCCGCTTTCGGCCAGCATGCGGATGTCGCCGCCGGCGCAGAAGCCCCGCTCGCCGCTGTGGTCGATGAGGATGGTGTGAACCGCCGCATCCTCGCGCCAGGCCAGCAGGGCTTCGGTCATCAGGGCGCACATGCTGGTGGTCAGGGCGTGGAGCGCCCTGGGCCGATTGAGGGTGATGCGGCCGACGCCGCTTTCGATGCGGGTAAGGACTTCGGGTTCGTCGGTCATGCTCAGCCTTTAGCAGCCCGCGCCACCGATAGGTAGGTAGCGACGCCGGCCGACATGGCCGCGAAGGTGACCGCCAGCTCCAGCCAGTTGGGCAGGTAGAAGACGCCGTTGGCCGGGAACGGCGTGATGTTCGACGCCGTCTCAAGGGCTGCGGACACAATGTAGAAGGTGGTCATCCCGGCCCGCAGCAGCGTCGGAATTCCCGCTGAAAGCAGGAGGAAGGTCCGGCTGCCTCGCCGTGTCATCCGGGTAAGCCACCATGCGGGCAGCAGAAAGACCAGGCCAAACCCACCCATCGTCGTCACGACGGCCAGCAGCTCCAGGCCAGTCATTCGCGACAACGCGAACAGCATGTCCGCGTCGAGCCCCCGGCGGAAGCCGGCGGTGAAGAACGTGCCCAGGGTCATGACCGCGCCGATCGAAATCGCGCTGACGATCAGGGCGATCCAGGACCAGGGCGGCCCAGGCCGTCTCACTGACGGAACATCTCCCTGCCGATGATCACCCGCATGATCTCATTGGTGCCCTCGAGGATCTGGTGGACGCGGAGGTCGCGGACGATGCGTTCCATCGGGTAGTCGGCGAGGTAGCCGTAGCCGCCATGCAGCTGCAAGGCGTTGTTGGCGACCTCGAAGCAACTGTCGGTGGCGAAGCGCTTGGCCATGGCGCAGAGCTTGGTCGCCTGGGGATCGCGACTATCGAGGGCGCTGGCGGCGTTGCGGACCATCAGCTGTGAGGCCGTAAGCTCGGTGGCCATGTCGGCGATCTTGAACTGCAGGGCCTGGAAGTCCTTCAGCGGCCGGCCGAACTGGTTGCGGCTCTCCATGTAGGCCTTGGCCGTGTCGAGCGCGAAGGCGGCCCCGCCCAGAGAGCAGCTGGCGATGTTCAGGCGGCCGCCATCCAGGCCCATCATGGCGAAGCGGAAACCCTCGCCCTCGCCGCCGATGCGGTTTTCGACCGGCACCCGGACGTTGTCGAAATTGACCTGGGCGGTCGGCTGCGACTTCCAGCCCATCTTCTTTTCGTTGGCGCCGAAGGACAGGCCCTCCCAGCCCTTCTCGACCACGAAGGCCGAGACGCCCTTGGGACCGTCGCCGCCGCTGCGGGCCATGACGACATAGACGTCCGAGACCCCGGCGCCCGAGATGAAGGCCTTGGAGCCGTTGAGAACATAGTGGTCGCCGTCCAGCCGGGCCGAGGTGCGCATGGCGGCGGCGTCCGAACCGCTGCCCGGCTCGGTCAGGCAGTAGCTGGCGATCAGCTCCATGGTCGTCAGCCGCGGCAGGTACCTGTGGCGCAACTCGTCGCCGGCGAAGCGGTCGATCATCCAGGAGGCCATGTTGTGGATGGTCAGATAGGCCGCCGTCGGCACACAGCCGTAGCTCAGGGCCTCGAAGATCAGGCTGGCGTCGAGGCGCGACAGGCCCGAGCCGCCGACGTCCTCCTGCACATAGACCCCGGCGAAGCCAAGTGCGGCGGCCTGGCGCAGAACGTCGACCGGGAAGTGGCTTTCCTCGTCCCATCTGGCGGCGTGCGGGGCGAGTTCATCCCTGGCGAAGGCCTGAGCCATCTCCTGAATGGCCCGCTGATCGTCGGAGAGGGAGAAATCCATGCTTGGTAAGTCCTGATCGGTGCGAAGAGTTGCCTCTTTCCTTGTGGCTTGATGACCTGACGCCGACAGGCCAAGCTGTCAATGTCGGGCGGCGTCGCCCCGGGGGAGAGCGCATGACGGTCACGCAAGACGAGACCAGCCGGTTCGAAACCGACAGGGTTCTGGGTCTGATCAACTACGGCCTGCTGTTCGCCTCGCTCTTTTTCGTTGGCGTGCCGGGGATCGTGGCGGTCGTCATCGCCTACGCCCAGAAGGGCGGCGCGACGCCGATGATGCGCAATCACTACCGCTTCCAGATCCAGATCTTCTGGATCGCCTTCCTGCTCGGGCTGATCGCCGGCATCTGCGGGCTGTGGGCAGTGCTGGACTTCGCCGGACAGGTCTGGGGCAACGGGCATGTGTCGGTCGATGACGCATCCGGCGTCGACATCGATATCCAGCAGCTGGATCTGAAGCCGCAGGTGATCGGCCTGTTCATCGCCTCGGCGGTGTCGCTGGTGCTGATGACCCTCTGGGCCCTCGTTGCCCCCGCCGTGGGCTTCATTCGACTGATCACCGCCGCCCCGCCCCAGCCACAGGCATGAGCCGCTTGCGCCCGCGCCGCTGTTGCGCGACACCGCCGCCATGACCGTTCCTCCCCTCGCCGCCTATCCCGCCACCCGCCTGCGCCGCCTGCGCCAGTCTGACTGGACCCGCCGGATGGTGCGGGAAACCAGCCTGCAACCATCCGACCTGATCTGGTCGATGGTGGTGCATGAGGGCGAGGGCCGCATCCCGGTGGCGTCGATGCCGGGGGTCGAACGCCTCAGCGTCGAGGAAGCGGCCAAGGCGGCTGTCGAGGCCCGCGAGCTGGGCATCCCCTGCATCGCCATCTTCCCCCACATCGACGGCGCCCGGAAGGACGCCGAGGGATCTCTGGCGGCCGAGGAGGACGGCGTCATCTGCCGCGCCGTGCGGGCCATGAAGGCCGCCGCGCCGGAGGTCGGGATCATGTGCGACGTGGCGCTGGACCCCTTCACCACCCACGGCCACGACGGGGTGCTGAAGGACGGCAAGATCGTTAACGACGCCACCATCGAACGGCTGGTCGAGCAGGCCCTGGTCCAGGCCCGGGCCGGCTGCGATATCCTGGCCCCGTCGGACATGATGGACGGCCGTGTCGGCGTCATCCGCGCCGCGCTGGAGGCCGAGGGCCTGCAGGACGTGATGATCATGTCCTACGCCGCCAAATACGCCTCGGCCTTCTACGGTCCCTATCGCGACGCCATCGGCTCGGGGAAGCTGGGGTCCGGCGACATCGACAACCCCGGCGACAAGAAGACCTACCAGATGGACGCCGCCAACAGCGACGAGGCGATCCGCGAGGTGGCCCTGGACATCGCCGAGGGGGCCGACATGGTGATGGTCAAGCCCGGCATGCCCTATCTGGATATCGCCCGGCGGCTGGTGGATGCGTTCGCCATGCCCACCTTCGCGTTCCAGGTCAGCGGCGAGTACGCCATGATCATGGCGGCGGCCCAGAACGGCTGGATCGACGAGGAGCGCGCCATCCTGGAGAGCCTGGGCGCCTTCAAGCGGGCCGGATGCGCCGGCGTGATCACCTATTTCGCGCCCCGCGCCGCCCGGATGCTGGGCGCCTAGGCCTTCTTTTCCCAGGGCCAGCGGAAGCCCGACTTCTTCTCGGGCTTGGCCGGAGCCGGCGCGGGCGCCGCTTCGACGGGCGGAGCCGGCTGAGCGACCGGCGCCGCCGGACAGGCGTCGACCGTAAAGCCACCCAGGTCGATGCACCGGCCGTCGACATCAGCCGGTGGGGTCAGGCCCAGCAGATGGGCCAGGGTCGGGGCGATGTCGGTGGTGTCGATGGGCAGCATCCGCTCCTGACCGGTCGCGCCCGGCCACCAGACCAGGATCGGCACCCGGCGGTCGTAGTCCCAGGCGCTGCCATGGGTGCTGATCGCCCCGCCGACCCTGGCCCGCAGGGGGTAGACGCCGGGCTTGAGGATCACCGCCACATCGGGCGAGCGGCCGGCGACGGCGCTGAGGGCCGCGCGCTGCCTGAGGGTGAACATCTCCGGCGGCGTGCCGGGCGCCGGGTCGGGCGTGGCCAGCAGATCTTCCAGGGTGAAGGCGGCGGCGACATCGGGCTCCGCCGCCAGCAGCGCGACCGCCGCCCGGGCGACCTCGCCGCGCAGGGGCTGCGGCAGGCGTTTCTTGCCCTCACCGACGATGTTGAAGCCGCTGCCGTCATAGGCGATCGGATCGACGGTCAGATTGAACCGGGCCTTCAGGGCGGCG
This sequence comes from Caulobacter sp., assembly GCA_016125585.1. GTDB lineage: Bacteria > Pseudomonadota > Alphaproteobacteria > Caulobacterales > Caulobacteraceae > Caulobacter. Next base: position 72,578 of record WGLL01000015.1, on the reverse strand, counting down.
TTGACGCGGGGCAGGATCGTGAAGTCGACGCGGCGGGCGTCAGGATAGCCGCGCATGGCCAGCCGCTCGGGGAAGTCGGAGCCGCCATGGTCGGCGGTCAGCACCACGATCGCCCCGCCGGGCACGTCCTTGAGCGCCGTCAGCAGGGTTCCGAGGGCCGTGTCCAGGCGATACATCTGCTCGCACATCTCCGGCCCCTGGGTGCCGAAACCGTGGCCGATGCGGTCGGTGCCCGAGAGGCTGATGGCCAGGATGTCGGTGGTGTCGCCGGCGCCCAGCTTCTCGTCCTTCAGCAGGCGCAGCGCGCCCTCGACGGTCACCTCATCGAGGAATGGCGAGGTCTCGAAGCTGTATTTCTTCGGCGGAATGGTCGTGTGCCAGGCCTCCCCGGCGATGACATAGTCGCCTTCCAGCTTGCGGCATTCGTCCTGGCGATAGGTCCAGACCGGCGGGTTGGCGACGAAACGGGCCTTCAGTTCGGCGTTGAGCGGGGCGACGGGCGCCAGCCGGGCCTGGGCGTCCTGACCGGGCTCGACGAAGGTGGTGAAGCCAAAGCCATCCCGCCACCAGAAGACGCCGTCGCCATGGTGACCGGACAGGGCGATGGCGCCGCGGTCCTTGCCGGAAATGCCGAACACCCGGCTCGACGGCGCGGCGGCCTTGAGCCAGTCGCCGAGGGTGGTGGCCTTCATGTTGTCGGGACCGACCGGACCGTTGCCGCCGCCCAGCGGGTCGGCCAGGGCGTTGGCCTTGTTCTCGAAACAGTAGACCTCCTCGCCGGTTTCCGGATCGAGCCAGTCGTTGGCCGGGATGCCGGTCTTGTTGGGATGCTTGCCGGTCAGGATGGTCGAATGGCCGGGGCAGGTCTCGGTGCCCATGTGGCTCTGGTAGCCGTTGATATAGACCAGCCCCTGGTCGGCCAGGGTGCGCAGGCCGCCGGTGTATTTGCCGCGATACTGATCGAACAGGTTGGCGCTGTACTGGTCGACGCTGATCACCACCACCAGCTTCGGCGGCGCCTTGGGTTCGGCGGCGGCGGCCAGGGCCGGGACGGCGAGCAGGGCGAAGGCGGCAAGGGCGCTGGACCAGCGGCGTAGCGACATGAAGCGGTTCCTGTGGGAGAGGTTCGGCGTCGTCATAGGGCGGGTCGCCGACATTTTCACGACGTTCCGAACCAAGATTTTCCCGGGATCGGCGGAAAACAGCGGATTGGCAAGCGTTTTCAAGGTCTTGTGCGGAGTCTTAGGGTGGGTGCGGATCAGGGTCTGATAAGGCCGGGATCAGGGGACCGTAAGCCGCGCGTGAGACTCCGGTGCGTTTGAGAGACGGCCGTTGGCGGGGGGAGCAGGCCAGCGGAAGCGAAGCGGTCGCTGATTATCGCATGGTCTCCGGAGCATGAAACCGGGACAGGTTGGTCCGGTCCGGTCAATGGGCGGGACGGTGGGTCAGACAACCCGTCCCGATGCAGCTAAATCGCAATCTGTACAGCGAGCGGACAATGGCAGTTTGTGCACCGTCGCGGTTCAAGTACGAAGCAAACCAGACTGGGGGCTGCCGCGCAGCAGCCCATGGCGCAAACGGCAGCAATGAGCTGTCATTATATCACTGTCTCAAGCGAGGGGGTCTTTCCAGTCCTCCGGCTTGTCGATAGAGGGCCGGCGACGCTAGCCTTGCGGGGTGGTTGGGGGCGATTTCTATGAAGCGGATGGGCATCTTGGTCGCGGCGCTGGCCCTGGCGGGCTGTGCGGCCGAGCGGATCTACGGCGAGAACTACGCCGGCCCGAGGGAGAACCGGGGCTCCGCCTACACCCCGGAACGCGCGCTGAATGCCAACGTCGGCGGGCGGGTGCTCCTGATCTGCGAGGCCACGGGCGACCAGGGCGTCAAGAACTGCATCGTCGGCTACGAGAATCCGGTCGATTGGGGGTTCGGCAAGGCCGCACTGGACATGCAGCCGAAACTGACGACGAAGTCGCACGGGACTCTGCCCAAGGGCCAAAAGGTGGTGGTGCCAGTGCTCTTCTGCCAAGCGGAGGGCCCGTGCCGGCCGCCGCCGCTGCCCGACTGGTACTTGAAGCGACGAGACGGCGCGACGCCCCGCTGGCCGACCGAGCCCTGGCCAGCCGCACCGGGCCATGGGCCGTAGTCGCCTCGCCTCGCCCCCCTAGAGCAGGGCGCGATTTGATGGAATCAAACCGCGCTGCTCCAGATCTTTTGTTGCCGCGTGTTTGATCCGATTACCGGCTCCCACTCATCGGGACACGCGCCGGTCTCGCGCGTCCTATGCACGCGAATTTTTCTGCTGATAATAACTATTGCACTGAAGGGCCACTCCAGTGTCGATAGGCGGCTGGTCGGACAACCCGCCCCCGTTCTGCCCCTACCCCTTCGCCATCTTCACCAGTTGGGACAGCACGCGTTCGGCGGCGTCGAGGCGGGCGGCGGGGGTTTCCCATTCGCCTTTGACGACGATCTTCTGGTCGGGGCGCAGTTTCCAGACGGCCTGGTTCTTGTGGATGTGGCCGACCAGGGCGGCGGGGTTGGCGAAGTGGTCGTCGCGGAACTGAAGCACCGCGCCCTTGGGGCCGACGTCGATCTTGGCGACATTGGCCTCGCGGCACAGGCCCTTGATGGCCACGACCTTCAGCAGGCTGTCGGTTTCCGGCGGCAGGGGGCCGAAGCGGTCGATCAATTCGGCGGCCAGGGCCTCGCGGTCGGCGGCCTTTTCGGCCTCTGACAGGCGGCGGTAGAGGGCCAGGCGGACGGTCAGGTCGGGGACGTAGTCTTCCGGGATCAGGACAGCGGCGCCGGTGTTGATCTGGGGCGACCAGCCGCGGTCGGCGAGATCGTTCTCCCCTGCCCGCTCCTTCAGGGCCGCGACGGCCTCTTCCAGCATCTGCTGATACAGTTCGACCCCGACCTCGCGGATGTGGCCGCTCTGTTCGTCGCCCAGCAGGTTGCCGCCGCCCCGGATGTCGAGGTCGTGGCTGGCCAGCTGGAAGCCGGCGCCGAGGCTGTCGAGGGACTGCAGCACCTTGAGGCGCTTTTCGGCCGAGATGGTGATCTGACGCTCGGCCGGGGTGGTCATGTAGGCGTAGGCCCGGGCCTTGGACCGCCCCACCCTGCCCCGCAGCTGATAGAGCTGCGACAGGCCGAACATGTCGGCCCGGTGGATGATCATGGTGTTGGCCGAGGGGATATCGAGGCCGCTCTCGACGATGGTGGTGGCCAGCAGCACGTCATACTGGCCGTCGTAGAAGGCCCCCATGACCTCCTCGAGCTGGGTCGGGGCCATCTGGCCGTGGCCGACGACGAACCTGACCTCCGGCACCGAGACCCGGAGGAACTTCTCCAGATCGGGCAGATCCTTGATGCGCGGGGTGACGAAGTAGCTCTGGCCGCCGCGATACTTCTCGCGCAGCAGGGCCTCGCGCAGGGAGACCTCGTCCCAGGGCATGACGTAGGTGCGGACCGCCAGACGGTCGACCGGCGGGGTGGCGATGATCGACATCTCGCGGATGCCGCTGAGGGCCATCTGCAGGGTGCGGGGGATGGGGGTGGCCGTCAGGGTCAGCATATGCACATCGGCGCGAAGCTCTTTCAGCTTCTCCTTGTGCTTGACCCCGAAGTGCTGCTCCTCGTCGACGATGACGAGGCCCAGGTCGCGGAAGCTGACCTGTTTGGACAGCACCGCATGGGTGCCGACGACGATCTCGAACTCGCCGTTGGCGAGGCCCGCGCGGGTCTCGGCGACCTCCTTGGCCGGGGCCAGACGCGACAGGCGGCGGACCTTGACCGGCCAGCCCTGGAAGCGCTCGACGAAGGTCTTGTAGTGCTGGCGGGCCAGCAGGGTCGTGGGGCAGACAATGGCCACCTGACGGCCGCTCATGGCCATGACGAAGGCGGCGCGCAGGGCGACCTCGGTCTTGCCGAAGCCGACATCGCCGCAGATCAGCCGGTCCATCGGCTTGCCCGAGCCCAGATCGGTCAGGACATCGGCGATGGCGTTCAGCTGGTCGTCGGTTTCCTCATAGGGGAAGCGGGCGCAGAACTCGTCGAAGACGCCGGACGGCGGATCGATTTCCTCGACCTGTTTGGTGGCCCGGGCGGCGGCGATGGCGATCAGACCCTCGGCCATGACCCGCAGGCGCTCTTTCGCTTTTGCCTTGCGCGACTGCCAGGCGGCGCCGCCCAGCTTGTCGAGCTGGACCCCGTCGCCCTCGGCGCCGTAGCGGGTCAGCAGGTCGATGTTCTCGACGGGCAGATAGAGCTTGGCCTCGCCGCCGTATTGCAGCTCCAGACAGTCGTGCGGCGCCTGCTGGACCTCGAGGGTCTTGAGGCCTTCGTAGCGGCCGATGCCGTGGTCGATGTGGACGACCAGATCGCCCGGCGACAGGGCGCTGGCCTCGGCCAGGAAGTTGGCCGCGCGGCGCTTCTTGCGCGGGCGGGCCAGACGGTCGCCGAGAATGTCGGTCTCGGAGATGACGGCGAGGGTGTCGGTCTCGAAGCCGCCTTCCAGGGGCAGGACGACCCGCTGAGGAACCTTTGGGTCATTGGCCTTGGCGGCCTGCCAGTATCTGGCCAGGGGCAGACGCGCGACGCCGTGGTCGGCGAGCATCGAGCCCAGCCGTTCGGAGGAGCCCCCGGTCCAGCTGGCGAACAGCACCCGCTTGCCGGCCTGGGACAGGGCGCGGGCGTGTTCGGCGGTGGCCTCGAACAGATTGACGCTGTCCTGGGCCCGTTCGGCGGCGAAGGTGCGGCCCTGACGGGCGCCCATGTCGATGACCGCCGGCCCCTCATGCTGGAAGGGGGTGAACCAGCGAGTCGGGCGCAGGGCGACCAGATTGTCGAACTGCGGCGCGGTCAGATAGAGGGCGTCCGGCTTGAGCGGGCGGTAGCTGTCGCGGCGCAGGGCGTCGGCCCGGGCGTCGTAGGCGTCCTCGATGACGCTCAGGCGCTCGTCGCGGGCTTCCAGGGCCTGATGATCGAAGGCGATCAGGGCTTCGTTGGGCAGATAGTCGAACAGGGTCTCCAGACCCGGGTAGAAGAGCGGCAGCCAATGCTCCATGCCCGCCCGGCGTCCGCCCTCGCTGACCGCCGCATAGAGGGCGTCCTCGCCGGGGGCGCCGAACTCGCCGACATAGCCCTTGCGGAAGCGCGACACCGACTCCGGGTCGAGCAGGGCCTCGCTGACGGGCAGCAGCTGGATGTCGTGAAGCTGGCGGGTCGAGCGCTGGGTCTCGGGATCAAAGCCGCGGATCGATTCCAGGGTGTCGCCGAAGAGGTCGAGACGCACCGGCTCGTCGGCGCCGGGCGGAAAGACGTCGATGACGCCGCCGCGAATGGCGAACTCGCCCCGCTCCGATACGGTGGAGGAGCGCTGGTAGCCGTTGACGGCGAAGTAGCGTTCCAGATCCTCGATCCGGACGGTGGCGCCGGGCCGGGTCGAATAGCTGGCGGCGATGATCGAGGCGCGGGGGGGAACCCGCTGCATCGCGCCGGCCATGCCGGCGACCAGCAGCAGGGGCTTTTTGGGATCAATGCCGGCGGCGAGGCGCGAGAGGGTGGCCATCCGCTGGGCGGCGATGGCCGGCGCGGGGCCGACCCGGTCATACGGCAGGCAGTCCCAGCTGGGGAACTGGACCACTTCCAGCTCCGGCGCGAAGACGGCCATGGCGCCGGAGAAGGCCTCGGCCCGGGCCCCGTCGCGGGCCACGAACAGGGCCGCCCCGCCCCGGGCCCGCAGGATGTCGGCCATGATCAGGGCGTCATAGCCCTGCGGCGTGGAGGTCAGCTCAAGCCGCCCGTCGGCGTTGGCGACCGTTTTCAGGTCGGCGTCACGCGCCACGATCGATGCCCTGGCTGGGGTCGAAAGCCTGCAGCTTCACCATCAGCGGCGTGTCGTGCTCGGGCGGCGGCGGTTCCCGACCGATGATCCAGCCGTAGACGTCCTGATCGTCAGCGGTCAGCAGGGCCTCGAACGCCGCCAGCTCGGCCTCATCCAGACTCTGGGCGTGCTGGTCCGCGAACGGCCCCAGAATGAGGTCCATTTCCCGGAAGCCGCGCCGCCAGGCGCGCGTCCTGATGCGCTTGAGTCGAGTCTCATCCATGAAGCGGCCGGATATAGGGCGGGCCGGTGGTCGAGGCCAGTGGGAAAGGATGCGGGGCAGAGCCCTATCGTCGTCCTGGGCCCTGTGCCCGGGACCCATGGTCGCGTTGGCGCGGACCAGGGCCTGGCCCGCGCCGGAGGCGCCCTCCCCCTCCCGGCCTGTCGCAGCGGATAGAGGGATCCTGGGCACGGGGCCAGGATGACGGCGGGCGTTGGCGTCGGCGCTTTGTGTCGGAGGCAACCTCCGCTATCCCGGAGCCATGAAGGCGCCCGCCAAACGCACCGGCTCGAAGAAGACCCTCAACCTCGCCAACCTCGAAAGCCTGGGGGCCGAGCGGCTGGCCGCCCTGATGATGGAGATCACCGAGGGTCAGGCGGCGATCAAGCGGCGGCTGCGGCTGGAGTTGGCCGGAGAAGCCGGGCCGGAGGATCTGGCCGGCGAACTCGACAAGCGGATGGCCTCCATCGCCGAGAAGCGCACGCGCATCACCTGGCGGCGGTATGGCGAGTTTGTCCGGGAGTTCCGGCAGCTCAGGGCGGCGATCGCCGGGCCGATGGCGCAGCTGAACCCCTTCGTGGCGCTGGAGCTGATGTGGCGGCTGATCGCCCTGGCTGACCCGGTGATGGACCGCGTCGACGACAGCAAGGGCGAGGTCGAAGCGGTGCTGCAGGCGGCGGTCGCCGATCTGGGGCCGCTGGCGGTGGCGGCCAAGGCCACGCCGCAGGGCCTGGCCGAGCGGGTGTTCGACGCGGTCACCGCCGACGAGCTGGGGCTGGCCGAAGGCATGGTCGGCGGCGTGCTGCCGGCGCTGGACCGCCCGGCAATGATCTGGCTGCGCGACCGGATCACCCAGGTGATGAACCGCCGGGCCCGCACCAGCCAGCCCCTGCGCCGCTGTGTGCAGCTGATCGCCGACGCCATGGGCGACATCGAGGGCTACGTCGCCACCTGGAGCCACAGCGAGACGGCCGACCCCTGGGTCGGGGCCCAGATCGCCGGGCGGCTGATCCAGGCCGGGCGGGTCGATGAGGCCGTGGCGGCGCTGGAACGCTCGCGTCCCAAGCGCGACGTCCGCACCCTGGGCGCGGTCGACTGGGACAAGGCCTGGCTGCGGGCGCTGGAGGCCCAGGGCCGCGGCGCCGAGGCGCAGGAGGTGCGCTGGGCGCGGTTCGAGGAGCGGCTGGACGCGACGATGCTGCGCGATCATCTCAAGCGGCTCGGGGATTTCGACGACGTCGAGGCCGAGGACCGGGCCTTGGCCCATGCCCGGCGGTTTCCCAAGGCCCTGTTTGCCCTGCGGTTCTTCACCGAATGGCCGGCGGGAACCGAGGCGGCGGCCCTGGTCTTCGAGCGGCTGGGCGAGCTGAAGGGGGATGCGGTCGAGGTGCTGGAGCCGGCGGCGCGGATGCTGGAGGCGCGACAGCCGCTGGCGGCGGCCCTGCTGTTGCGGGCGATGGTCGAGGACACGGCCCGCTGGCGGCGGACCGAACGCTACAAGGCGGCGACGCGGTGGATCCTGGAGGCGGATTCGCTGGAGCCGCAGATCGACGACCATCGCGGGTACGGCACGCACGAGGACTTCCTGAAGGCGATTGCACCGATGCGGCGCTTCTGACCGGCTGGCGACGCAGGGAGCTGCGTGGTAAAGTGACCAACTTGTTGGTCTGGAGCTCAATGATGACGGCGAAGGTCAATCTGGCGGAAGCCAAGACCCATCTCAGCGCCCTGGTCGAGCGGGCCGAGGCCGGCGAGCGGATCAGCATCACGCGGCGCGGAAAGCTGGTCGCCGAGCTGGCCCCGCCACTGAAGACGCGGCGGCCTATCGATGTGGCGGCGCTGCGCGAGATGACCGGCGCGATGCCGCGGGAGACCGAGAGCGCAGGCGATTTCGTGCGGCGGATGCGGGATGATGACCGCTACTGATGCTCTATCTCGACACCTCCCTGATCATATCGGCGATCACCAACGAGCCGCGAAGCCCGGACGCCTATGCCTGGTTGTCCCAGCAAGTCGAACAGGATCTCACAGTGAGTTGGTGGGTGACGACGGAAGTGTCATCCGCCCTTTCGCTCAAACTGCGGACCGGACAGATTGATCTGGCCTCCCGAAACCTCGCCCTGGCGGCCTATCACGCCCTTGTGGCCGACTCGCTCCGCCTTGTCGAAGTGGTCCCCAACTGCTTTTCCGCGGCCGCCGGTTTCGCCGACCAGCATGGTCTGGGGCTGAGAGGCGCCGATGCGCTGCATCTGGGAATCGCCGCCGAATACGGCGCGACCGTCTGCACCATGGACAGGCGGCTGTCGGAAGCGGCCCCTCTGGTCGGCGTTCCGGCGATGCTGATCTGACCGATGCGCCCCGAGATTCTGTTCCCCCTGTTCGCGCCGGTGACCTCGCTGAAGGGCGTGGGGCCGAAGGTTGCGCCGCTGGTCGAGAAGCTGGCCGGGCCGCTGGTGCGCGACCTGCTGTTCCTGGCGCCTCACAGCCTGGTCAAGCGGCGGCCGTCCAGCTTCATGGGGCTGGTCGAGGGCGAGGTCGCGACCCTGACCGTCACCATCGACAGCCATATGCCGCCGCGCGCCCTGCAGCAGCCCTGGCGCATCCGGGCCTTCGACGGCTCCACCGGGTTTGTCACCCTGGCCTTCTTCAAGGGCCATGGTCCGCATCTGGAGCGGCAGCATCCGGTCGGGGCCAAGCGCATCGTGTCCGGCAAGGTCGAGCGGTTCGGTTCGGAGATGCAGATCGTCCATCCCGACTATCTGCTGCCCATCGAGCGGGCCGCCGAGGTGCCGGAGATCGAGGCCATCTATCCGGCGACCGCCGGCCTACCGCCGCGCACCGTGCGCAAGCTGGTGCATGAGGCGCTGGAGCGGGCGCCGGAGCTTCCCGAATGGCAGGACGGCGCCTGGCTGGCGCGCGAGAAATGGCCATCCTGGCGGGCGGCGCTGGACAGCCTGCACAACCCGGTCGGCGAGGCGGAGATCTCGCCGCAGTCGGCGGCGCGGCGGCGGCTGGGTTATGACGAACTGCTGGCCCACCAACTGGCTCTTGCCCAGCGCAAGGCGGCGAGGCGCGCCCATCCGGCGACGCCGATCCAGGCCGGAACTCTGGCCGGACGGCTGGAGGCCGCCCTGCCCTGGAAACTGACCGGCGCGCAGATCCGGGCGCTCTCCGAAATCCGGGGCGATCTGGCCAGCGGCGAGCGGATGAGCCGGCTGCTGCAGGGCGATGTCGGCAGCGGCAAGACCGTGGTCTGCATGCTGGCCATGGCCGATGTGCTGGACGCCGGCCGGCAGGCGGCCTTCATGGCCCCGACGGAAATCCTGGCCCGGCAGCATTTCGAGACCATCGCCCCGCTGCTGGAGGCCCAGGGGGTGCGGGTGGTGCTGCTGACCGGCCGCGACAAGGGCGGGGCGAGGGCCGAGAAGGTCATGGCCATCATGGACGGCACGGCGGGGGTGGCGGTCGGCACCCACGCCCTGTTCCAGGACGAGGTGAGGTTCCGGGCCCTGAGCCTGGCGGTGATCGACGAGCAGCATCGGTTCGGGGTCAATGAGCGCAAGCGGCTGCAGGACAAGGGCGAGGCGGTGCATCTGCTGGCCATGTCGGCGACGCCGATCCCGCGGACCCTGGAGCTGACCGTGTTCGGCGATCTGGACGTCAGCCGCATCGACGAGAAGCCGCCCGGCCGCACCCCGGTGGCCACGGCGGCGGTCCCCTCCCCGCGCCTGCCGCAGGTGATCGCCCGGCTGAAGGCGGCCGTAGCCGAGGGGGCGCAGGCCTTCTGGATCTGTCCGCTGGTCTCGGAGTCGGAGGAGATGGACCTGATGGCGGCGGAAAAGCGGGCCGTCGAACTGCGGCAGGTAATGGGCGGCCATGTCGGCCTGGTCCACGGCCAGATGCCGGGCCCCGAGAAGGACCATGTCATGGCCGAGTTCGCCGAGGGGCGGCTGCCGGTGCTGGTGGCGACCACGGTGGTCGAGGTCGGGGTCAATGTGCCCAACGCCACCATCATGGTCATCGAACAGGCCGAGCGCTTCGGCCTGGCCCAGCTGCACCAGCTGCGCGGCCGGGTCGGGCGCGGGCGGCGCGAGAGCAGCTGCCTGCTGGTCTACGACCCGCCGCTGGGCGAGACCGCCGAAAAGCGGCTCGACATCCTGCGAAAGACCGACGACGGCTTCGAGATCGCCGAGAAGGACCTGGAACTGCGCGGCGGCGGCGATCCCCTCGGTCTCAAGCAGAGCGGTTTTCCCGCCTACCGCCTGGCCGATCCGGTGGCGCACCGGGACCTGATCGCCGTGGCCGCCGATGACGCCCGGCTGATCCTGGCCCGCGACCCGGCCCTCAGAACCGAACGCGGCGAGGCCCTGCGCATGCTGCAGGAACTGTTCGACTGGAAGCCGGCCGGACCAGGGGACTGAGGGGCGCGAGGACCAACCTCTCCCTCAGGGAGAGGGATGTTGTTCCGACAACGCCTTCAACGACCGCAGCGGCGAGGACACCAGGATCAGGGGTCCCGCGAGAATGCCAAGACAGCCGATGAACAGCGCCTCGCGCACCCCGATCATCTCGCCAAGTACGCCGCCGACCAGGGCCCCGACAACGGCGAAGCCGCCCCGCGCCACGTGGAAGACGGCGCCGGTGCGCCCCAGGATCTCCGGCGGAAACACCGCCTGCCTCAGGGTCGAGGCCGGGATCATCGCCGCCACGCCGAACAGGTCGGCGACGAACTGGCCGAGGATCAACACCGCCGCCCCGGCGACGAGACTGGCCGGCGCCAGGGGGGTCATCAGGGCGCCGATGGCCGACAGCACCGCAGTGATGATGATGGCGCGGCCATAGCCCAGCATCCGGATCGCGCGCGGAACCAGAAGCGCGCCGAACAGGGCGGCGAATCCGCCGACGCCGATGGCGACCCCCAGCAGGCCGGGAGAGAGGCCCACCGTCCGGATGCAGAACAAGACATAGAGGCTGGAGAAGAACGACCCGAACAGCGTCTGCACCACCGTCATCAGCAGCAGGGGCCGGATCAGCGGTTGGCGCCAGACCGCTGAAAAGCCGAAGGCGACGTCTTCCAGCGGATGCCTGCGGACCTTTGGCGCGGTCGGCGGCGCCTCGACCTTGCCGATGGCCATCAGGAAGACCGCCGAGACCAGATAGGTCCCGGCGTTGGCCAGCAGGGCGACGGGCGCGGTGAAGATCTGGAACAGCAGACCGGCCAGGGCCGGCCCGCCCATCTCGGCGATGGAGTCGGTGACCCCCAGCTTGCTGTTGCCGTCGAGCAGCTGGTCACGGTCCAGCAACACCGGCAGATAGGCGTGGTCGGCGATGGCGAAGACCACGCTGGCGGCGCCGACGAGGGCGGCGACGACATAGAGCTGCGGCATGGCCAGCAGATGCGTCCAGGCGGCGATGGGCACGCTGAGCAGCAACAGGACCCGGGCGATATCGGCGCCGATCAGGATCGGCCTTCGGCTGCGCCGATCGGCCCAGCCGCCGGCGAACAGGCCGATGACGACGCCCGGACCAAGGCTGAGGGCGGCCAGCAGGCCAAGCTCTCCCGGCCGGGCGTCTAGGGTGAGGACGGCGGCCATCGGCAGGCCCTCGCGGGTGATGCGGGAGCCGAAGGCGGAGACGGCCTGGGCCGCCCAGAGCTTCAGGAAGTCGGCATGACGCCAGAGGGTGCTGGTCATGAAAGCTTTCGAAAAGGAGTGCGATGCAGGCCGGTCGGCGCGGCGCGCGCGACAAACCACGCCCGGAGAGGGCGTTGGGCGATGGTCACTCGGCGCGCCTCTGGCGCCGGGCGATCGATCAGCTAGCGGTGGCCTGCATGGTTTGACTCCTTCCACGAGGGCGTGAAAGCGTGGCGAGGATGGCGCGGACGGTCACCTCTGGCAAGTCGCGGCGATTGGGTTTGACTGACGCGGCGTGAGAGGTCGGAATCGAGGACCATGAGCGATCTGGAACAGGCCCTGTCCGCCCTCGCCCCGACCCTTGACGCCGGCGCGAAGACCACCGTCAACCTGCGCCGCCTGTCCGGCGGGGCCAGCCAGGAAACCTGGGCCTTCGAGACCGATACCGGCGTGCCGCTGATCCTGCGTCGCAAGCCGCCAAGCGCCGCCGGCAGCGGCAACGCCGTGCCCCTGGCCACCGAGGCCGCCCTGATCCAGGCGGCGTCTAAGGCGGGCGCGCCCGTGCCCAGGGTGCTGGCGGTCAGCGCCCCGGACAGCGAGATCGGCGAGGCCTATGTGATGGGCCGGCTGGAGGGCGAGACCCTGGGCAAGCGCATCGCCCGCGACCCGCCCTTCGCCGGCGTGCGCCCCGGCCTGGCGGCGCAGTGCGGCAAGGCCCTGGCGGCGATCCACAGCATTCCTCTTGAAGGATTGCCTGAGCTAGTCACCTCCAGCGCCTTGACCGAGCTTGAGAAATACGAGGCCGTCTATCGCAGCGCCGGGGCCGAGCGACCGATCTTCGAGGCCGCCATTCGCTACCTTCGGGACCGGGCGCCGAAGATGGATACGCCGGTGCTGGTGCACGGCGATTTTCGCAACGGCAACATCATGGTTCACCCCGAACAGGGCCTGACGGGCGTTCTGGACTGGGAACTGGCCCATCTGGGCGATCCGGCCGAGGACCTGGGCTGGATCTGCACCCGCAGCTGGCGCTTCGGTGGGGGCAAGCCCGTCGGCGGCTTTGGCGACTATGCCGACCTGCTGGAGGCCTATGAGGCGGCGGGCGGCAAGGCGGTGTCGCTGGAGCGGGTGCTCTATTGGGAAATGCTGGGGTCGCTGAAGTGGGGCTGCATGTGCCTGACCATGTACCTGGCCTATGCGACAGGGTCGGACCCCTCGGTCGAGCGGGCGATGATCGGGCGGCGGACCAGCGAGACCGAGATCGATCTGGTCGCCCTGCTGGAGGCCGCATCATGATCAGCCATCCCACCAGCGCCGAACTGATGGACAGCGTCATCCGCTTCATCGCGGAGCGGGTCAGCCCGCAGCTGAAGGATCGCGACGCCTTCCACGCCCGGGTGGCGGTCAACGCCCTGGCCGCGATCAAGCGGGAAATGGCGAGCGGGGCCGCCGCCGAGGCGGCCCAGGTCGAGCGGCTGATCGCCCTGCTGGGCCACGGTGGCGACTGGAGCAGCCTGAACGGCGAGCTCTGCGCCAGGATCCGCGAGGGCGAGATTTCCCCCACCGATCCGGCCCTGCTGGCCCATCTGAAGGCCTCGATCATCGATCAGGTGCGCATCGACCAGCCTAACTACGCCGGGCTGAAAACCCTCGAAGAGGGCTAGTTTATCCGGTGCGTCGGCACGGTGCGGACGGGCACCGAGCGGGTGATCGGCGGGGCCATCTGCGGGAAGGCCGACAGTCCCATGCGGGCCGCGACCCGGGCCCGGGCGTCTGCCTCGATGTCGGCGTAGAACAGATTGTAGGGCGGCATCCGCAGGCGGTCGGCCCAGCCCCCGCTGCGCCGCAGGGTGCGTGACTTGGGCCGCGAGACCTTGAGCACCCCATCCTCGCACTGGGCCTCGACGGCGCGGGCGACCAGCGGCGGGCGATCGCCCCAGTCGAGGCCGGTGGCATTGGCGGCGCCCAGATTGGCGCGCGCGGCAATCAGGTCATCGGTGGCGGTTCCGGTCAGCGGATTGACGCAGAGCGGCTGGCGGCCGGCGAGGCTGACCAGCCGGCCCGCCTTGTCCCAGACCAGCGATCGCTCGCGGATGCGGCCCCGCTCGACCGCCGAGCCGGACTTCCAGGCCAGGACGCAGCCGGCCTGGGCCCGGCTGGTGCAGGCCGGCGGCGGCGAGGTCGGCCCGTAGGCCTCGGCCGGAACCACGGTCTCGATCAGATAGGTCGCGGCCATCCGCTTCATCAGCGCCGGGTCCGGGGCGATCTCCTCGGCCAGCAGGCGGGCGGCCAGCACCCCGCCCTGCTCTACCCCGACCAGAATGAACGGCCGATCGCCGCCATAGTCGGCCTTCCATTTTCGGAAGGCGGCCAGGACGTCGCCATAGGCGAACTCCCGCGCCTCGCGGGCGTCCTCGCGCAGGGTCAGCTGGGCATAGAGGCTGGCCTGCCGGTAATGGGGCGCGAACACCCGGCCGGCGCTGGCGAAGGGTCCGGCATAGTTGGGCAGCATCACCTGGCTGTTGATGCGGGTGGCCCGGGCGTCGCGGAACGGCCCGTTCCAGTGATCGCCGCCGTCATAGGTGGTGGGATGGATGAAGAAGATGTCGGCCGGCGGGTCGTCGGCGCGGGGACTGGCCGGGGCGCCGGGAATCAGGGCCCAGGCGCGGCTCTCGCTGTAGTCGGGGCCGTTGGGCGGATCATAGGTCTGGAAAGGGACCCTCGGATCCAGCGAGGTGCGCAGAATGTCGACCCGGAACACCAGCAGCCCGACGATGAGGAGCAGCACCACGGCGGCGCCGGCCAGGGCGATCCACAGTCGGACGCCGGTCAGATTAAGGCCAGTCAGATTGCGAAACATGCCCCAACCTCGCATGAGCAGCGGCGAGGGTTAAGTCCCATCGTGGCCCTCGAGGTCGGTCCGCCAGGGGAGTCTCAGCGATACGGGTCGCTGGCGGTCAGGTAGCGCTGCACATATTCGGTGATGCCGTCCTCCAGGGGCGTGAACTGCCCCGGGTAGCCGGCCTCGCGCAGACGATCCATGCGCGCCTGGGTGAAGTACTGGTACTTGTCGCGGATGCTGTAGGGCATGTCGACGTAGTCGATCAGCGGCGGTTTGCCGGCCGCCTTGAACACCGCCTCGGCCATGTCGGCGAAGCTGCGCGCCGCGCCGGACCCCAGATTGTAGACGCCGTTGACCTGCGGGTTGTCCATCAGCCAGGCCACCACGTCGGCCACGTCGCGAACATAGACGAAGTCGCGCAGCTGGCCGCCGTCGGGGTAGTCGGGGTTGTGGCTCTTGAACAGCTGAACCGTGTGGCCGGATTTGACCTTCGGGAAGATCTGGGCGGCCACCGACTTCATGCTGTCCTTGTGGTGCTCGTTGGGGCCGTAGACGTTGAAGAACTTCAGCCCAACCCATTGAGGCGGCTTGTAATCCCGCGCCGCCTGACGCGCCGCGAAGACATCGAACAACGCCTTGGACCAGCCGTAGGCGTTCAGCGGCTGCAGCGCCTTCAGCGCCTCCAGATCGTCATTGTCCTCGAACCCGGCGGCGCCGTCGCCATAGGTGGCGGCGCTGGAGGCGTAGATGAAGCGGCGCTGGCGGTCGGCGCACCAGCGATAAAGGTCGCGCGACAGGCAGAAGTTGGTCTGGATGATCTTGTCGGCGTCCGCCTCGGTGGTCGAGGAGATAGCGCCCATGTGGATGACCATCTCGATGTCGCGCCAGCGCTTTTCCAGCCAGTCGAACATCTCTTCCGGCGGCACGAAATCGCCGATCGGATGCTTGGCGATATTGCGCCACTTTCCGCCCTCGGCGCTGCCCAGCCAGTCGCAGACGACCACATCGAGGGTGGGGTCCTCGCAGAGCCGGGCGACGATGTTGGAGCCGATGAAGCCGGCGCCTCCGGTGACGAAAGCAATACGACGGGTCATGGCGTCCTCAGTTCTTAGCGGTCATGCGGGCGATGGCGGCGGTGGTGGAATAGCCGTCGACCAGGGGGGCGAGCCTGACCTCGCCGCCCCAGCCCAGAACCTCCTCATGACCGACCACGCCCTCGACGGTGTAGTCGGCGCCCTTGATCAGCACATCGGGGCGGGCGGCGCGGATCAGCTCGATGGGGGTTTCCTCGTCGAAGGCCGTGACCAAATCGACATGGGCCAGGCCCGCCAGCACCACGGCGCGGGATTCCAGGTCATTGACCGGCCGGCCCTCGCCCTTGAGGGCCCTGACCGAGCTGTCGCTGTTGACCGCCACGATCAGCCGGTCGCACCAGCCCCGGGCCTGGGCCAGATAGGCGACATGGCCCTTGTGGAGAATGTCGAAGCAGCCGTTGGTGAAGCCGACCTTGAGGCCCTTCTTGCGCCAGGCGGCCGCCTGGGCGGCCATTTGCGCCGGACTGGCCAGCTTGGCTTCGGCCGGGGCCAGATGGGCGGCGATCTCGGCCTCGACCAGCTCTCGCGGGGTCGCCGTGGCGGTGCCGGCCTTGCCGACCACCACGCCGCTGGCCAGCAGGGCGAAGGTGACGGCGTCATCAATCGACTGACCGGCCGCCAGGGCCAGGCCCAGGGCGGCCAGGGCGGTGTCGCCGGCGCCGGACACGTCGAACACCTCGCGGGGGCGTCCCGGATAGTGGCGCACCCCCTCCCCGCGCACGGCCAGGCTCATGCCCTTGGCGGCGCGGGTGACCAGCACCGCCTTGCAGCGGGACAGTTCCAGCGCGTGCTTAAGCGCCGCCTCGACCTCCTCGTCGGTCTCGGTCGGCAGGTCGGTCGCCCGGGCCAGTTCGGAGGCATTGGGCTTGACCAGATCGGCGGCGCCATAGCGGGCAAAGCTGCGGGCCTTGGAGTCGACGATCAGCACCGCCCCCGCGGCGCGGGCCTCAAGGCAGGCCTCGATCACCTTCTGCGTCACGGCGCCCTTGCCGTAGTCAGAGAGCAGGATGGCCCCGGCGCCCTCGGCGGCGTAGCGGGCCGCGGCGGCGATCCTGTTTTCCGTGTCCCGCGTCGCCGGAGCCGGGTCTTCCGAATCGACCCGCAGCAGCTGCTGCCCGGCGGCGACATAGCGGGTCTTGACCGTCGTCGGCCGCGCCGCGTCGGTGACCAGATGACTTTCCATCCCGGGCTCGCCGCCGATCAGGCCAAGCGCCTCGCGACCGGCCGGATCGTCGCCGATCATCCCGGCCAGCGCCGCCTTGCCGCCAAGCGCGGCGACGTTGCGCGCCACATTGCCCGCCCCGCCCAGCATCACCGACTCCCGGCCGAGAGCCAGCACCGCAACCGGGGCCTCCGGGCTGGTGCGACTGACCTCGCCATAGACGAAGCGATCGATCATGACGTCGCCGACGCAGGCGACCCGCGCGCCCGTTACAGCGTCCAGAAGGTTTTGCAGACCGGCCAGTTCCATAAAGGTCAGGCTGTGCTCTTTGACGTGGGGGCGGTCAAGAATTGATCCTCCATCAAGGCCATGCAACGCCGGTTGCGGTGATCCGGCCGTCGCCCCAGACCGTATCGCCCTCGTGACGACGTCAAAGCCCAACACCCCCGCCCCGCCGACCCTGATGTGGTTTCGCCAGGACCTGAGACTGGCCGATAACCCGGCGCTCTCGGCCGCGGCGTCAGGACCGGTCATCCCGGTGTACATTCTCGATGAGACGCCCGGGATCCGTCCGCCGGGCGGGGCGTCGCTGTGGTGGCTGGACAAGTCCCTGCGGGCCCTGGCCGCCGACCTGGAGGCGCGCGGCTCGCGGCTGATCCTGCGCCGTGGCGAGGCGGCGCGGGTGCTGGAGGCGCTGGTCGAGGAAACCGGCGCCGGCGCGGTGTGCTGGAACCGGCTCTACGACGGCGCGGTGATCGAGCGTGACAAGGCCCTCAAGAGTCGCCTGACGGACGCGGGGATCTCGTGCCGCTCCTTCAACGCCGCCCTGCTGAACGAGCCCTGGACGATCGCCAACGGGTCGGGGGACCCCTACCGGGTCTACACGCCCTACTGGCGGACGGCGCGGGAGCGGATCGGCGCGGTGTCGCCGGACCCGGCGCCGGAGGGTCTGACCGCCCCCAAAACCTGGCCTGACAGCGATGATCTCGACAGTTGGGGCCTGCATCCGACCTCGCCGGACTGGTCGGACGGCTTTGGCGACTGGGCCCCGGGAGAGGCCGGCGCCCGGGAGGCCCTGGAGGCCTTTCTCGACGATGCGATCAAATCCTACAGCGACGATCGCGACCGCCCCGACCGCGACGGCACGTCCCGGCTGTCTCCGCACCTGCACTTTGGCGAGATCGGCCCGCGGCAGGTCTGGCGCGCCGCCCAGGACGCGGCCGCCCGCGGCGCCAGCGAGCGCCAGGTCGACAAGTTCCTGTCCGAACTGGGCTGGCGGGAATTCCATCACCACCTGCTGTTCTACAATCCGGACCTGGCGACTAAGAACTTCCGGCCGGAGTGGGACGCCTTCGAATGGCGGGACGACGAGGCGGCCTTCACCGCCTGGACCCGGGGCCGGACCGGCTATCCGATCGTCGACGCCGGCATGCGGGAATTGTGGGCCACCGGCTTCATGCACAACCGTGTACGGATGATCGCCGCCTCCTTCCTGATCAAGGACCTGATGATCGACTGGCGGCGGGGCGAGGCCTGGTTCTGGGATACGCTGGTGGACGCCGATCTGGCGCAGAACGCCGCCAACTGGCAGTGGGTCGCCGGATCCGGCGCCGACGCCGCTCCCTATTTCCGCATCTTCAATCCTGTCACCCAGGGCCAGAAGTTCGATCCCGACGGCGAATACATCCGCCGCTGGGTCCCCGAACTGCGGAATTTGCCAACCAAGGTCATCCACCTCCCCCACAGCGACGTATCTGAATTGCTCGCGGCGGAAGACCATCCATCCGGTCCGCGTTATCCGGACCCCATCGTCGACCACGGCAAGGCCCGTGACCGCGCGCTGGAGGCCTATTCGGCCCTGAGGGCCACTCGGCAGGGAGAGACGCCCAAGTGAAGATCGCGGTGATCGGTTCGGGAGTCTCGGGTCTGGGCGCGGCCCTGGCGTTGAAAGACGCGCATGATGTCGTGCTCTATGAGAAGGAAACCCGGCTGGGCGGTCACGCCAATACCGTGGTGGTGGACTGCGCCGGCGAGGCCGTGGCGGTCGACACCGGCTTCATCGTCTACAACGAGAGCAACTATCCCAACCTCGTCGGCCTGCTCGACAGCCTGGGCGTCGAGACCAAGGTGACCGATATGAGCTTTGCCTGCGCCGGCGGCGGGGTGGAGTGGTCGTCGAACTTTCCGCGCGGGGTCTTTGCCCAGAAGCGCAATCTGCTGAACCCTTCCTTCCTGTGGATGCTCAATGACATCCGCCGGTTCAATGATCTTGCGCGCAATGACCTGCTCAAGGCCGATCTGAAGGATCTGACCCTGGGGGCCTATCTCAAGCTGAGAGGCTTCTGCGAAGGCTTCCGCGACCGCTATCTGCTGCCGATGGGCGCGGCCATCTGGTCGACCACCGAGGGCCGGATCGGCGATTTCCCGGCGGAAAGCTTCCTCAGGTTTCTGTCCAACCATGGGCTGCTGCAGTTCACGCCGCCGCTGTGGAAGACGGTGGTCGGCGGCAGCCAGACCTACGTCGACAGGATCGCCGCCATCCTCGGCGACCGGGTGCGGCTGGGGACCGGCGCCCGCCGCATCTGGCGGGACCCGCGCGGGGTGATGATTGAAGACAGCGCCGGCGGGGTTGCACGCTTCGACCAGGTCATCCTCGCCTGCCACTCCGACCAGAGCCTGCGCCTGCTGGCCGACGCCGACCCCGAGGAGCGAGCCTTCCTCGGCGCCGTGCGCTATGCCCCCAACAAGGCGGTTCTGCATCGCGATCCGGCCCTGATGCCTGGCCGCAAACAGGCCTGGGGCAGCTGGAACTACATCAACGATGGCAAAGCAACTTCAACGCCTTACGTCACCTACTGGATGAACAACCTGCAGATGCTCGAGACCCCAGAGCCGCTGTTTGTCACCCTCAATGGACCGTCCGCCGACCCGGCCCTGGTGATCGCCGAGTTCGATTACGACCATCCCCAGTTCGACACCCCGGCCCTCGCCGCCCAGCGCCGCATCGGCCGCATCCAGGGCCGCGGCGGAGTCTGGTATGCGGGCGCCTGGCTGGGCTACGGCTTCCACGAGGACGGGGTCACCTCGGGGGTCAAGGTCGCCCTGGAGTTGGGCGGCCGCGTGCCCTGGGACTTCGTTGATCATCGGGTCGCCAGCTTTGACGGCCGCACGACGGCGCCGCCGAAGGTCGAGGCGGCATGAGCCCCTTCGCCTCTCCGGCCTGTCTCCCGCCGGCCTGCCTCCCCCCGGCCTGCCTCTATGTCGGCAGCACCTGGCACAAGCGCTTCGCCCCCCGGCCCCACGCCTTCCGCTATCGCCTGTTCCAGATCCTGATCGATATCGACCGTCTCGACACGGCCCTTTCCGGCCTGAGGCTGATGCGGCCGGGGCGCTTCGGGGTCATGAGCTTTGAGCCCCGCGACCATGGCGACCGCCAGACCGCCTCGCTGCGGCCCTGGGTGACGGCCCGTTTGCGGGAGGCCGGCGTCGCGGCCGAGGCGACGAGCATCAGGCTGCTGTGTTTTCCCCGGGTGCTCGGATTTGTCTTCAATCCGCTGTCGATCTTCTTCGTTCATGGCGGCGACGGGCGGCTGGAAGCAGTGGTCTATGAGGTCAACAACACCTTCGGCCAGACCCATGCCTATGTGATCCCCGCCAGCGGCGCGGCGCGCGAGCAACAGCGGGCGACCAAGCGCCTCTATGTCTCTCCCTTCTACAAGGTCGAGGGGGAGTATCGCTTCGATATCGCCGCCCCGGGCGAGACCTTCGACATGACCATCGTCAAGGCCGTCGACGGCCAGCCTGACTTCGTCGCCACCCAGGAAGCCCGCCGCGAAACGCTTTGTGATCAAAAGCTTGCGGCGCTGTTCTGGTCCATCCCCCTGATGACGGCCAAGGTGGTGCTGGCCATTCACTGGGAGGCCCTGCGGCTGTGGTTGAAGGGCGCGCCCTTCGGCGCCAGACCGCCCGGCCCCAGGGCGTCGGCGAGCCGCGGCGAGGCCTCGCGGGGGGCGGCGCCTTGCAAACGTCCCGCCGGCCCGATCGACAAGGTCCGGCCCCGATCCGCCGCCGCCTGACCCAGGGGCGCCCCCAGGTTGCCCGACCGGGGGTCGCGCAACCGCAAAACAGTGTTAAACTTCAGCAAAGTCAGAGGAGCGAAGATGAGCGAATTCGCCGTGAACGCCACCTCGTCCGACTGGGAAGCGCCTGACTTCAGGGCCGCGCCGGCGACCTTCCGCACGGCCATGAAGGTGCTCCGGACCAACTGGACGACGGGCAATCTTGACGTCGTGATGCCGAGCGGACGCCGGCTCACCTTCCGCGGCCGCGAGGCCGGGCCGACCGCCGAGCTGATCGTCAGGGACTACCGGGCCATCGGCCGGGTGATGTCGGCGGCCGACATCGGGTTCGCCGAGGGCTATATGGCCGGCGAATGGGACACCCCCGACCTGCCGGCCCTGCTGACCGCCTTCACCTTCAACCTCGATCAGATCGGCCGGATCATGGCCGGCAATCCTCTGGTCAAGGCCTACAACTTCATCGTCCACCTGATGCGGCGCAACGACCGCGAGGGGGCGAGGAAGAACATCCACGCCCATTACGACCTGGGCAACAGCTTCTATGAGCTGTGGCTCGACCCGTCGATGACCTACTCCTCGGCCCGGTTCGAAAGCGCCGACCAGCCGCTGGAAGCCGCCCAGCACGAGAAGTATGCGGCCCTGGCCCGGTCCATCGACCTGAAGCCCGATCAGACGGTTCTTGAAATCGGCTGCGGCTGGGGCGGGTTCGCCGAGTTCGCCGCCCGCGAGGTCGGGGCGAACGTGACCGGCATCACCATCTCCCAGGCCCAGTACGACTACGCCCGGGAGCGATTGTTCAAGGCCGGCCTGGCCGAGAAGGCGAAGATCCAGCTGATCGACTACCGCGACGTGGACGGCCGCTTCGACCGGGTCGCCTCCATCGAGATGTTCGAGGCGGTGGGTCAGGAATACTGGCCGACCTATTTCGGCAAGATCCACGAGGTGCTGTCGCCCGGGGGCCGCGCCGGCCTGCAGATCATCACCATCCGCGACGAGTTCTTCGACCACTACCGCCGCCACGCCGACTTCATCCAGAAGTACATCTTCCCCGGCGGCATGCTGCCCAGCGAGGGCAAGCTGAAGGAACAGACCGACCGCGCCGGCCTCGACTGGACCGGGGTCAACCGCTTCGGCCAGTGCTACGCCGACACCCTGAACCAGTGGCTGCACCGCTTCGACGCGGTGTGGGACCAGGTGCGGGCCCAGGGCTTCGACGAGCGGTTCCGCCGCCTGTGGCGCTTCTACCTCGCCTATTGCGAGGCGGGCTTCCGCAGCGAGCGGACCAATGTGATCCAGTTGGGACTCTCGCGGGGCTGATAGAATTTCGGGCCTTGCGCTCGCCGCCGGCATGACGATCTAGAAGGGCCAGGACGCAACAGTCGAGGCCCGGCGCATGTCTGCAAACCCAAGTGTGATCGAGGCTATTGGCAATACGCCGCTGATCCGCCTGCGGGCCGCCAGCGAGGCCACCGGCTGTGAGATTCTCGGCAAGGCCGAGTTCATGAATCCGGGCCAGTCGGTCAAGGACCGGGCGGCGCGCTACATCATCCAGGACGCCATCGACAGCGGCCGGCTGCGGCCCGGCGGCCGCATCGTCGAGGGCACGGCGGGCAATACCGGCATCGGCCTGGCCATGGTCGCCTCGGCGCTCGGCTACCGCACCACCATCGTCATGCCCCGCACCCAGAGCCAGGAGAAGAAGGACGCCATCCGCCTGGCCGGGGCCGAGCTGGTCGAGGTCGACGCCGCGCCCTATTCCAATCCCGACAACTACGTCCGCTATTCCGGTCGCCTGGCCGAGGAACTGAACGCCCGTGAGCCGGCCGGCGCCATCTGGGCCAACCAGTTCGACAATGTCGCCAACCGCCGGGCCCATGAGGAGACCACCGGGCCGGAGATCTGGGAACAGACCGCCGGGGGCGTCGACGGCTTCATCTGCGCGGTCGGCTCCGGCGGCACCCTGGCGGGGGTGGCGGCGGCGCTGCGGGCGCGCAATCCAAAGGTCCGCATCGGCCTGGCCGACCCTTACGGCGCGGCGCTGCACAGCTACTACACCACCGGCGAGCTGAAGTCGGAGGGCGGTTCGATCACCGAAGGCATCGGCCAGGGCCGCATCACCGCCAACCTCGAGGGCTTCCGCCCCGACCACAGCTGGCGCATCGACGACGAGGAGATGCTGCGGATCGTCTTCGACCTGGCCAGCCACGAGGGTCTGCTGATGGGCGGCTCCAGCGGCATCAATGTCGCCGGCGCCATCCGCCTGGCGCGGGAGCTGGGGCCGGGCCACACCATCGTGACGGTGCTGTGCGATCATGGCTCGCGATACCAGAGCAAGCTTTTCAATCCGGCCTTCCTGGCCGAAAAGGGGCTGCCGACACCCGATTGGCTCCAGAGCGGAATGCGTTAGACTGGGGCCCTACCCGTCGCATAAGATTGCTCTAACGAATTGAAATAGATCACGTTGTCTGGAATTGGGGTGAGTCTTCCCGATGCCGGCGTGACCCCAGGAAGGACCTTTCCGCATGGCGCTGGACCCGCTCGTCTCCACGGCCTGGCTGGCTGAACACCTCGAGGCGCCCGATGTGCGCATCATCGACGCCAGCTGGTTCCTGCCCGGCGAGTCCCGCGACCCCCGCGCCGAATTCGCCGTGGCCCACATTCCCGGCGCGGTCTTCTTCGACATCGACGACATCGTCGACGACTCCACCGACCTGCCCCACATGCTGCCCTCGCCGGTGAAGTTCGCCTCTCGGGTCCGCAAGATCGGTCTCGGAGACGGGGTGCGGCTGGTCATCTATGACAGCCAGGGCCTGTTCTCGGCGGCGCGGGTCTGGTGGACCTTCCGGGCCATGGGCCACGAGGATGTGGCGGTGCTCGACGGCGGCCTGCCCAAATGGATCGCCGAGGGCCGGCCGATCGAGGACGGCGTCCCGCCGCCGCGCGAGCGCCACTTCACCACCCGCTACAACAACGACCTGGTGCGCGACCTGGCCCAGGTCCGTCGCGCCCTGGCCAGCGGCCGCGAACAGCTGGTCGACGCCAGGCCCGCCGCCCGCTTCACCGGCGAGGCGCCGGAGCCCCGTCCCGGCGTGCGCGGCGGTCACATGCCGGGCGCGCGCAACGTGCCCTCCTCCAGCGTCCTGGCCCCTGACGGCACCATGAAGAGCGCCGAACAGCTGCGGGCCGTGTTCGAGGCGGCGGGCGTGTCCCTGGACCGTCCCATCGTCACCACCTGCGGCTCGGGCATCACCGCCGGCATCCTGGCTTTGGCCCTGGCGCGCCTGGGCCGCGACCGCACCGCCGTCTACGACGGCTCCTGGGCGGAATGGGGCGGCCGCGACGACACCGAGGTGGTGACCGGTCCGGCGCAATAGCGGCGTCGAAGCGGGGCCCTACCTCGCCGGCGGCGAATACATCAGGCCGGGCTTCTCGGCGGTCCACAGGGCGTTCTGGCCCCGCGCCAGGTCGAGGCCCGAGGAGGCGCCGAGATTGCGGTCGAAGACCTCGCCGTAGGAGCCGACCTGGCTGATGATGCGGTAAGCCCAGTCCCCGGACAGACCCAGGCCGGCGCCCAGCTTGTCATCAACCCCCAGCAGACGGCGAACCTCCGGATTGGTCGACTCGGTGCGCGCCGCCTTTACGGTCCTGGAATCCAGGCCCAGTTCCTCGGCCAGGATCATGGCGTTGAGCGTCCAGCGAACGATGTCGGTCCAGCCAGGATCGCCCTGCCGCACCACCGGCCCCATCGGCTCCTTGGAGATGACATCGGGCAGCAGCACATGGGCGCCGGGATTGTCCATCACCGCCCGGCTCGAGGCCAGGCTGGAGATGTCGGCGGTCAGGGCGTCGCATTCCTCGCGCTGATAGCGGTTGCGCGCGTCCTCGGCTGAGGTCGCCGGCACCGGGGTCATGTGGATGCCGCGGATCTTGAAAAAGTCCGCCAGATTGAGTTCCGACGTCGTCCCCGCCTGGACACAGATCCGCGCGCCCGACAGTTCGGCGGCGCTCTGAAGATTGAGCGACTTGCGGGCCAGGAAGCCCTGACCGTCGAAATAGCTGATGCGGGCGAAGTCCACGCCGTCGGCGGCGTCGCGGCTCACGGTCCAGCTGGTGTTGCGGTTGAGCACATCGATGCGCCCGGCCTTCAGCGCCTTGAACCGGTCTTCGGCCGGCACCTGCACAAAGGTCACCTTGCGGGAGTCGCCCAGCACCGCCGCCGCCAGGGCGCGGCAGATGTCGACATCGAACCCGCGCCAGACGCCCCGCCCGTCGCGGGCCCCGAAACCGGCCAGGCCGGGATTGACCCCGCAGCGCACCACGCCGCGCCGTCGCACCGCCGCCAGGGTCGGGCTGTCGACCGCCGAGGACCTGGGGCCGTCGGTGACCAGCGTCTCGGGCGCCTCGGGCTTGACCGGCTCCGCCTGTTTTCGCCCACAGCCCGTCGCCGACAGGGCGATGAGGGCAAGCACGGCGAAACGCTTCACGGTGGCGACTCCTTGATCCGGGATGGTGACTGGACCTAACTGGCCCACAGCAAGTTTCACCCCCATGACACCCCGGCCGCAACCCGCATGCATGAGAAAACCCGCCTGATTCACGCTGGTCGCACGCCAGAGAGGCTGGCCCGCACGGTCGGCCCGCCAATTCAGCGCGGTTCGACGGTGCTGCTGCCCGATTCCCGGGCGCTTTATGACGAGGATCTCGGCTACGGCCGGGCGGGGCTGGCGGCCCAGGCGGCCCTGATCGACGCCCTGACCGAGCTTGAGGGCGCGCAATCGGTTCAGCTCTATCCCTCGGGTCTCTCCGCCCTGACCGGCGCCCTGCTGGCGGTGCTGAAGGCCGGCGATTCGGTGCTGCTCAGCGAGGGCGCCTACAAGCCGACCCGGCAGTTCTGTCAGAACGTGCTTGGGCGCCTCGGCGTCCGGATCCAGCTTCATGACGCGCGCCTGTCGGCCGAAGAGGTGCTGGCGCTGGTC
Source organism: Caulobacter sp. (assembly GCA_016125585.1). Lineage (GTDB taxonomy): Bacteria > Pseudomonadota > Alphaproteobacteria > Caulobacterales > Caulobacteraceae > Caulobacter. The sequence continues at coordinate 46,685 of WGLL01000015.1, read as the reverse complement.
GCCGACGACACCCGGATCATCCTCCTGGAATCGCCCAGCTCCCTGACCTTCGAGATACAGGACGTTCCGGCCATCGCCGCCGGGGCCCGCGCCCGGGGGGTGCTGACCCTGATCGACAACACCTGGGCGGCCGGGCTCTATTTCAAGCCGCTGGCCCACGGCGTCGACATCAGCGTCCAGGCCCTGACCAAATACGTCTGCGGTCATTCCGACATCTTCATGGGCAGCGCGGCGGCCGCCGATCCGGCCATCGGCGCCCTGCTGGAGGCCGGGGTGCATGACCTCGGCTGGGCCGTCACCGGCGAGGCCGCCTACGACATGCTGCGCGGCCTGCGCACCCTGCCGACCCGCCTGGCGCGCCACGACCAGAGCGCCCGCGCCATCGCCGGCTGGCTGGCCGAGCAGCCGCAGGTTCTGAAGGTGCTGCACCCCGCCCTGCCCGGCGACCCCGGCCACGCGATCTGGGCGCGGGACTACAGCGGCGCTTGCGGCCTGTTCGGCCTGGTCATGCGCCCCGCCCCCCTGTCGGCCCAGCACGCCTTTCTCGACGCCCTGAAACTGTTCGGACTGGGGTTCAGCTGGGGCGGCTTTGAAAGCCTGGCCATCCGCTGCGACCCACAGTTGGCCTCACGCACCTTCGTCACGGCGATGGAGGGACCTTTGATGCGGCTGCACATCGGCCTGGAAGACGAAGCCGATTTGACCCGGGACCTCACCGCGGCGCTCGCCGCCTACGACACGGCGACGGGCTGACCGCGGCCCCATGGCGACGTCGCCGCACCCATCAAATGGGGATTGCCGCCGCTCGCCGCGGGACTAACCGTGGCCCACGAGGGAACTCCCATGAAACCAATACTGCTCATCACTTTACTGCTGTCGTGCAGCGTCTTCAGCGCCGCCCGTGCCCAGGACTCGGCCGCAGATCTGATCCGACAGGGCATGTCCAGCCGGGGGGTCTACAGCGGCTACACCGTGAAGGAAAACGCGCGGCCCATGCACAGGCCACAGGACGAAGAGGCATGGGACGGACTCGAAGTCTCCGAGGCCTTCGCCTATGCCGACGAAGAAGCTACCTGGAGCTACGTCGTCGTGGTTCAAAACCACACCGATATCGACTACTGCATCAGGCCAAGATTAAACGGCATGCCCAAGGGTCAACTCTACTACGCTCAGGACGTAAATCAGATCGTCAAATCAGGTCAGTCCCTGACGATCTTTACCGCGGCGGACGAGGCCAGAATTGGAACGTTCAGGCCCGTTGAAGAGATCGCCTTCTGGCGCCCGGATTACACGGGGGATAATGGCGCCTACTGCCGCGCGGTCGCGCCAGTGGGCCTGAACGACTGGTTAGCGCAGTCGCCGTCCGAGTCCGTGATCGATTTTGAGGGCAGTCGACGCTAGAGCAGTTCGCGACAGGCATAACCCGACCAGCCCGGCGAAGGGACCCTGGCGACTCCAGTAGGATTCGAACCTACGACCGTCCGCTTAGAAGGCGGATGCTCTATCCAGCTGAGCTATGGAGTCTCTGGGTGTTTCATACCGGCTTTGGCGGGTTGGAAGAAGTCGGCTGACAGCGTTGCGTCCTTCGACACGCCCGCTTCGCGGGCTACTCAGGATGACGAACGGGGTGGGCGCTCTCAAATATCGTCATGCTGAGCAGCGATCCGCCAGGATCGCGCGTCGAAGCACGCAAACCCGGCGCTACACCCCTAATGGGTCCAGGGTTGTCTGCGGTTGGTGGCGAAGTTGTCGGCGTAGGCCTTGATGATCTTCTTCGGCTCCTTCGGCTCGATGAGCTGGAAGGAAATGCCGTGCTTCTGGGCGTAAGCGACCGCCTCCTCGCGGGTGTCGAAGGTCAGGCGGACCTGGCCGTTCATGTCGGTGGACTGGGTCCAGCCGGTCAGGGGGTCGTTGCGCTTGGCCGCGGCCGGCTCGAACTCCAGCAGCCACTCATGGGTCTTGGCCTTGCCCGACTGCATGGCGGTCTTGGCGGGGCGGTAGATGCGAGCGAGCATGGCGGCCTCTCTGGATCCTGTCTCACCGATGTTGGTCGGGGCGGCAGGATTTGAACCTGCGACCCTCTGCTCCCAAAGCAGATGCGCTACCAGGCTGCGCTACGCCCCGTCAGCATCGGAACGGCGGTGCTTGCCACAGGTCGGGCCGCAGCGGAAGCGCTCAGTCGATCTTGCGGCGCATCGGCTTGAAGATGGCCGTGGCCCGCACGATGTCGCGGTCGCCCAGGAAGATGCGCCCCTCGACGAAAACCAGATCACGGGTCTGACGGGTGACCTGTCCCTCCCCGAACAGCCACTCTCCCGCCCGTCCGGCCGAAAGGTAGTCGAGCGACAGGTGCACCGTCACGGCCGCCTTGCCGCCGGTGGCCCCGTGAACCGCCCGGGCCAGCACCCCGTCCATGAAGGTCGCCAGCATCCCGCCGTGGGTGATGCCCATGCTGTTGCAGTGGCGCGGCAGCACGAAGAAGGCGTGCTGGAAGCCGTCCGGTCCGTTGCGGTGGAACATCGGCCCGTTGTGAGTGGTGTAGGGGCCGCGGGCGGAGGGCTCGAACCCTTCCGGCGGCGGCGGAACCGCCTGCGCGCCGTCAGCCACCCTTGAAGATCCGGTGGGTGACCTTGTCGCCCGGCTTTATGCCCAGTTCCCCGGCCCGGCCGCCGGCGATCTCCAGAACGCCATAGGCCTCGCCGTGCGACGGGATCGGCGATTCGTTCAGCGGCGTCGCCATGGCGGCGATCGAGACGATGGTGCCGTCGGCGGCGATATAGATGATGTCCAGCGGGATGAGGGTGTTCTTCATCCAGAAGGCGCGCGGGGCGGAGTCCCCGAAGTCGAAAAGCATGCCGCGGTCGGGCGCGAGGTTCTTGCGGAACATCAGGCCGTGCTGGCGTTCAGCCTCGTCATCGGCAATCTCGACCTGGAACTTCACCGGCCCGCCCGCCGTCGTGATGGTCAGCGGCTCCAGCGGCGAGATCAGGGTCTCGGCCGGCGGCGCGGCGGCCTGACAGGCGGCCAGCACCGGGCCGGTGAGACCCAGTGCGGCGGCGAGGAGCAGAATTCTGCCAAGGCGGACCGCGCGGCGGCCCCCGGCGGCGATACCCGTCAGCGAATACACGAAAGCAATCTCCGAACCCGAAGCGTTCAGGACGCCTCGATCTGGGCCACGACCAGACCCTTTGGCCCTTCGGCAAAGCGCACCATGACGCCTTCCCCGGGCTGCAGGTCATCAAGACCGCTGCGGCGCAAGGTCTCGATGTGGACGAAGATATCCCCCGGCGCATCGTCGCGCACCACGAAACCGTAGCCCTTGGTGCGGTTGAACCATTTTACCGTCGCCGGCTCCATCGGGCCGTCGGCCACCACCAGCGTCGCCCGCTGACGGGATTCCCGGGCGCCGCCGCTACGGGCCTCGCGGCGGCCTTCGTCATGGCGCGGCGGCCGCGGCGCCGGCGGCGGCGCGGCCGCCTCATCCAGTTCGACAATGTCGGTCACCTGCCAGCCCTTGGGCCGCTTGACCGCGTCGCAGACGATCACCGAGCCTTCGAGCACGGAATCCTTGCCCAGAGTCCGCAGCGAGGTGACATGCAGAAGGACGTCCCGCAGTTCGGTCACGTCCGGATCATCGGGGACGATGAAGCCGTAGCCCTTGCCCAGGTCGAACCACTTAATCCGACCGCTGATTCTCACGGCGTCGTCGTGAACATCCTCGGTGTGCATTTCCAGACTCGACATCACACTCCCCCGCTTGGTCGGATTCCCGACGCAAGCGCCTCACTGATAACAATGTTCTCCTGTGAGGGGAGCCGTCAATCGCTGAATAACCGACGGATGGGTCGCAATTCGTCTATCGCGACACTTTGCCGCACCCATTCTGGGGAATTGGCTTGATTTCGGGAAAAGGCCTCGTGGCACGCCCTAGGGGAGTCGAACCCCTCTTACCAGATTGAAAATCTGGGGTCCTAACCGATAGACGAAGGGCGCGCGGCGAGGAGCCGGGGATATATCCAACCTCTTCCGGACACGCAAGGCCGGTCGGAGGAGAATTTCACGAACTGGCCATTCGGGGATCGGCGACGTCCTCGATCTCGAGCTCGACGCTCTCGCGGCCCTGCCAGTCATCGGGTTTCAGCCGGCCGGCCAGATGCAGCCCGCCGCCCCCGGCCAGAAGCCTCTGGCCCATCTCCGTCTCCCCGGCGCGCCAGGCGACGGCCTTCAGCCTCGCCCCGGCCGAATCGACCAGGGTGACCCGCACATGACCGCCGCGCATGGCGATCGGCCGCTCGGCCCGGGCGTCGGCGATGGCGAACATCGGCTCGGGATTGCCGGGCCCATAGGGGGCCAGGCGCTGGAACTCCTCATAGAGGGCGCGGGTGGCGCCGCCCGGGGCCAGCAACGAATCAATCTCGACCGAATCCTGGGCGGCGGCGTCGATCATCTCTCCGGCCAGCTGTTCGGCCAGAAAGGCGCGCAGCTCGGGAATCGCCGAGGGGCGGACCGTCAGCCCGGCGGCCATGGCGTGTCCGCCGCCCGCCAGCAGGATGCCGGCGTCAAAGGCCGACTGGACCGCCCGACCGAGATTGACGCCCGGCTGGGAGCGGCCCGAGCCCTTGCCGACGTCGGCGGGGCGGTCGACGCCGATGATGATCACCGGCTTGCGGTAGCGCTCGCGCAGGCGGCCGGCGGCGATGCCGACGACGCCGGGATGCCAGCCGTCGCCGGCGGCGACGATGACCGGGGCGTCTGGAGCAAAATTGCTCTGCTGCTCGATCATCGCCGTGGCTTCGTCGATGACCGCCTTCTCGACCTCCTTGCGCGAGGCGTTGAGGGCATCGAGCTCAAGGGCCAGGGAGGCGGCCTCGTCGGGATCCTCGGTGCTGAGAAGGCGGGCGCCGAGGTCGGAGCGGCCGATGCGGCCCCCGGCGTTGATGCGGGGCCCCAGGATGAAGCCGGCATGGAAGCTGGTCGCCGGTCCCTGGGACTTGGCGACATCGAGGAGGGCCTTGAGCCCCAGATTGCGCCAGCCCGACATCACCTTGAGCCCCTGGGCGGCCAGGGCGCGGTTGAAGCCGGTCAGGGAGGTGACGTCGCAGAAGGCGCCCATGGCGGCCAGATCCAGCCACTGCATGACGTCCGGGGCCGGCCGGTCCTCGAACAGGCCGCGCCGGCGGGCCTCGCGGTTGAGGGCGGCCAGGAGGACGAAGGCGACGCCGGCGGCGGCCAGGTGGCCCTGCCCCGAGGTGTCGTCGGGGCGGTTGGGATTGACCAGGGCGGCGGCCGGCGGCGGATCGCCCCGCATCAGGTGGTGGTCGATGACAACGACGTCGAGACCGATCCGGGCCGCTTCGTGCAGGGCGTCATGGGCGGCGGCGCCGCAGTCGACGGTGATGACCAGTTCGGCGCCCTGCTCCTTCAGCTTGCGGAAGGCGGCGGGACTGGGGCCGTAGCCCTCGAGGATGCGGTCGGGGACATAGATGGGCAGATCGCGGCCCATGGCGCGGAACCAGCGCACGATCTGGGCGGCGCTGCTGGCGCCATCGACATCATAGTCGGCGAAGACCACGCAGGGCCGGCCGCTTTCCACCGCATCGACGAGGATGCGGGCGGCCAGATCCATATCCTGGAAGCTGGACGGATCGGGAAACAGGGCCTTGAGCGTGGGGTTGAGGAAGTCCCCTCCCCCTTCGGCGCCAATGCCGCGCGAGGCCAGGGCCCGGGCCAGGGGCTCGGACAGGCCGTGACCCAGCTGGTGGGCGCGGACGGCGGCGTCGTCAGCGGGGCGACGGCGCCAGGCGCGTCCGGTCAGGGAGCGGCGAACGCCCAGGAAATCCGGGGTCGCCGCGCCGTCCGCCATGTCAGAGAAGCCGCTTCATCCGCACTTCGCGGACGGTGCGGGTGGAGGAGTTCATGACGATCGAATGGGTGTGGACGAAGCCTTCGGAATATTTGACCCCGTCCAGCAGGGCGCCGGAGGTGACGCCGGTAGCGGCGAAGATGGCGTCGGCCTTGACGATGTCGTTGAGGTCGTACTTGCGGTCGAGGTCGGTGATGCCCCAGCGCTTGGCGCGCTCGCGCTCGTCGGCGTTGCGGAACACCAGGCGACCCTGGAACTGACCGCCGACGCATTTCAGCGCCGCGCAAGCCAGTACGCCCTCGGGCGCGCCGCCCTGGCCGATGTAGAGGTCGATGCCGGTTTCGGGGTCAGCGGTGTTCATCACCCCGGCCACGTCGCCGTCTGTGATCAGATAGACGCGGGCGCCGACCGAGCGCAGACTGGCGATGATCTCGGCGTGGCGGGGACGGTCCAGAACGCAGACGGTGATCTGTTCGGTCGGGACGCCGCGCGACTTGGCCAGGGCCGCGGCGTTTTCGGCCGGGGTCTTGTCCAGATCGAGGATGCCTTCCGGATAGCCCGGCCCGCAGGCGATCTTGTCCATATAGGTGTCGGGGGCGTTGAGCAGGGTGCCGGCGGGCGCCCAGGCCATCACCGCCAGGGCGTTGGCCATGGCCTTGGCGGTCAGGGTCGTGCCTTCGAGGGGGTCGAGGGCGATGTCGACGCGGGGTCCGCCCTTGCCGACCTTCTCGCCGATATAGAGCATCGGAGCTTCGTCGCGTTCGCCCTCGCCGATGACGATGACGCCCTCGATGTCGAGGTCGTTCAGCGCGTTGCGCATGGCGTCGACGGCGGCCTGGTCGGCGGCCTTCTCGTCGCCCCGGCCGACTTCGGACCAGGAAGCGATGGCGGCGGCCTCGGTGACGCGCACAGCGTCTAGGACCAGTCCGCGATCCAGCGTTTCGGAACTCATGTCAGGCGTCTCCCGGCCCCCGCGTTGGAGGGCGTTGTCTACAAGTGTTGCGGGGGAATAGCGACTGTTGCCGGTCGTGACGAGGGTCAATAGGTCCGGAACCCGCGCCGGGCAGGTCAGATTCGCGCGATCCGCAGCAGTTTGGGTCGCTCGATGACCGCCTCAAGCCGCTCGATGCGGTTTATGGCGTCGGTCAGCACCGACTCGGCCACGGCATGGGTGGTCAGCACGATCGGCACCCCGCCGGCGTCCTCGACCGGCTTCTGCAGGAAGCTGTCGATGGAGACGCCGCATTCGGCGAGGGTCTCCGACACCGCCGCGATCACCCCCGGCTGATCTTTCACCAGCAGGCGCAGATAGGCCTTTCCCACCCTGCGGGTCGGGGCCACGGCGACGAAGGGGGCGAGCTGCGCGGCCGGCGCCTGGAAGACCGGACGGCGGGCGCCGGTCATCACATCGGCGATGTCGGCGGCGCAGGCGGCGGCGGTGGGCCCCGCCCCGGCGCCGGGGCCCTGGATGAAGATGCGGCCGATGCGGCTGCCCTCGATGAACAGGGCGTTGGTCGCCCCCCGCGTCTCGGCCAGCGGATGGCCGAAGGCGACCAGGGACGGATGCACCCGAACCGCCACCCCGTCGGCGGTCCGCTCGGTCGAGGCGATCAGGCGGATGCGGTAGCCGAGGTCTTTGGCCAGGGCGATGTCGAGCTGCTCGACCTGGCCGATGCCCTCGATCTCGGCGGCGGCGAAGTTGGGCGCGCAGCCGAAGGCCAGGGCGGCGAGGATGCTGATCTTGTGGGCCGCATCGAAGCCGCCGACATCGGTGGTCGGATCGGCCTCGGCATAGCCGATGCGCTGGGCGTCGGCGAGGACGTCGGGGAAGCTGCGTCCCTTCGACTCCATCTCGCTGAGGATGAAGTTGCAGGTGCCGTTGAGGATGCCGGCCATGGCCGAGACGTCGTCGCCGACCATGGCTTCCCGCAGCATCTTCACTGCCGGGGTGCCGCCCATCACCGCCGCCTCGAACAACAGCGGCGCGCCGGAGGCTTCGGCCAGGGCGGCCAGTTCCGCGCCGTGCTCGGCGATCAGCGCCTTGTTGGCGGTGACCACCGGCTTGCCGGCCTTCAGCGCCGCCTCGACCGCGGCCTTGGCCGGGCCGTCGGATCCCCCGACCAGCTCGACGAAGATGTCGATGTCCGGGCTGGCGGCCAGTGCCACCGGATCGTCGAACCAGGCCAGGCCCGAGATGTCGACGCTGCGGGCGCGGCTGCGGTTGCGGGCCGAGACGGCGGTGACCACCGCCCGGTCGCCGGCGGGGGCGAAGTCCGGCCGTTCCAGCAGGAACTCGAGAAGGCCGCCGCCGACGGTGCCGAGACCGGCGACGCCGATACGCCAGGTTTTCCGGGTCATGCTGTCTTCCTACTGCGCCGCCAGGGCGTTGTGCGACCGGGCCAGGATTGCGTCCGCATTCCCGAGGAACTTCTTCACGTTGCGGGCGGCCTGGCGGATGCGCTGCTCGTTTTCGACCAGGCCGATGCGCACATAGCCCTCGCCGTACTCGCCAAAGCCCGAACCCGGCGCCACGGCGACGCCGGCTTCCTCGACCAGCAGCTTGGCGAACTCCATCGAGCCGACCTCCCGGAAGGCTTCGGGGATCGGCGCCCAGGCGAACATCGAGGCCGGCGGCGAGGGAATGTCCCAGCCTGCCAGCTTCATGGACTTCACCAGGGTGTCGCGGCGGGCCTTGTAGATGCCGCGGATCTCGGCGACGCAATCCTGCGGGCCGTTCAGCGCGGCCGCCGCCGCCACCTGGATGGGGGTGAAGGCGCCGTAGTCGAGATAGGACTTCACCCGCGCCAGCGCCGCGCACATCCGCGCATTGCCGACCACCATCCCGACGCGCCAGCCGGCCATGGCGTAGGTCTTCGACAGGCTGTTGACCTCGACGGCGCAATCCATGGCCCCCTCGACCTGCAGCACCGACGGCGGCGGGTTGTCGTCGAAATAGATCTCCGAATAGGCGACGTCGGAAATCACCAGCATGTCGTGGCGCTTGGCCAGCTGGATGGCGTCCTTGTAGAAATCCAGATCGACCCACTGCGCCGTCGGGTTGGACGGATAGCTGAGGATCATGATGCTGGGCGGCGGGGCCGAATGCTTCACGGCCCGGCCGATGCCCGACAGATACTCTTCCGGCGACAGGGCCGGCACATGGCGGATCACCCCGCCGGCCATGATGAAGCCGAAGGCGTGGATCGGATAGGCCGGGTTGGGACAGATGATGACGTCGCCAGGCGCGGTCAGGGCGTTGGCCAGGTTGGCGAAGCCTTCCTTGGAGCCGAGGGTGGCGATGACCTGGCTGTCGGGATCCAGCTTCACCCCGTAGCGGCGGCCGTAGTAGCCGGCCATGGCGCGGCGCAGGCCGATGATGCCCTTGGAGGCGCTGTAGCGGCCGGACTTGGGATCGCGGGCCGTCTCGACCAGCTTGTCGACGATGTGTTTCGGCGTCGGCATGTCGGGATTGCCCATGCCGAAGTCGATGATGTCGACGCCCTCGCCGCGCAGGCGGGCCTTGATGCGGTTGACCTCCTCGAAGACATAGGGCGGGAGGCGTCGGATACGGTGAAAGTCGGTGTTCATGTGGGGCTCAAGCGCCACAATAGGCGCGGCAAAAGCATCAGTCGCGCATGGATAGCCCCCGGGCAGGGCGCCGCCAAGCAGGTTTCTGGAAGATTATGCCCCCGCCGCCGGGACTTACCGGGGCCGCGGGGGCGGCTTAGCTCGGGCGCGCATGGCCTTGGCGAAGGCTTCGGACTCGGCGATCTCCGCATCGGTCGGCGGATGGATGCCGCCGGCGGCCGCATCGGCCCGCGCCTGGCGGGCGAAGGCCTCGCTGTTGTTGAGGGTCCAGGTGTCCGGCCCCGCCATCCGCTGGGTGTACTGCCCCTCGGCCTGCTGGTCCTCGACGCGAGCTTTGACCACGGCCGGATCGGGCGCGTCGGCCGGCAGCGGCGGGATGGAGGCGAAGGTCGGAAAGCCGCCCGGATGGGCCAGCACCGCCTCGATCTGTTCGGCGGCCGGCGAGGTCTTGTTGATCGGGGCCTGGACGAAGGGCGAGCGCACGCCGTGGGCGGCGCAGGCGGCGAGCGAGGCCGCGCCCAGAGCCGCCACGGCGACCCGGGAAACCATCGCCTTTCGGCTCGACAACAAATCGCGGGCTTGGCCGTTCATCACAAGTCCGGTCATATGCGATGATTGCGGCGAACGAAAGGGCGAGCCCGCGCCCTTCCTCAGGAGGACACCCCCATGGCCAGGCAGAACAAGCCCGCGCCTTCAGGTAAGACAGCCGCGACCGGCGGCAAACCAAAAGCCGCGAAGCCGAAAGCCGCCAGGGCCGCCGCCGACGAGACGCCCGCCGCGGCCGCCAAGCCCGCAAAGCCCCGGTCCTCGGCCAAATCCGCAGCCAAGACCGCGGCCAAGCCCGCCCCCAGGCCGAAACCGGCGCCCGAACCGGAACCCCGGCCCCAGGCCGACGACCGCCGCCAGGCCGCCCAGCAGGCCACGGCCGGCGTGGCCGCCGCCTTCGGCCCCCTGCCCGATCCGGCCGCCTTCATCCCCCGCGAACAGCGCGAGCAGTTCGAGAAGCTGTCAGCCAACCTCGCCCGCGCCGCCATCACCGCCCAGGGCGCCATCGCCGAGGCCGCTCTTCGCCAGGCCGACGCCCCCTCGGCGCTCAACACCGACCCCTTCCACGTCGGCCCGGCGATGAGCCAGGTGATGACCAAGCTGGCGTCCGAGCCTGACCGCATGCTGCGGGCCCAGGCCGACCTGTTCTCCCGCTATCTCGACCTGTGGCAGAACACCGCCCGGCGCATGGCCGGCGAGACGGTCGAGCCGGTGGTCGCCCCGGCCAAGGGCGACAAGCGGTTCAACGATCCCGACTGGGGTGAGCACCCGGTCTTCGACGTGATGAAGCAGTCCTATCTGCTGACCTCCAACTGGATGAACAGCCTGGTCGCCGACGTCGAGGGCGTCGACCCGCTGGAAAAGCGGCGGGTGGAGTTCTTCACCCGGATGCTGACCGACGCGGTCAGTCCGTCCAACTTCCTGCTCAGCAATCCCGCCGCCCTGCGCGAGGCGGTGGCGACCAATGGCGAGAGCCTGGTGCGGGGGATGGAGCAGTTTTCCGAGGACCTTGCGAAGGGCGGCGGCCAGCTGTCGATCAGCCAGACCGACATGGACGAGTTCGTGGTCGGCCAGAACGTCGCCACCGCGCCCGGCAAGGTGGTCTATCAGAACGACATCCTGCAACTGCTGCAGTACGCGCCCTCGACCGATCAGGTGCGGGAGATCCCGCTGCTGCTGTTCACGCCGTGGATCAACAAGTTCTACATCACCGACCTGCGGCCCGATAACAGCCTGATCCGCTGGCTGAGCGCCCAGGGCTTCACCGTGTTTGTGACCAGCTGGGTCAATCCCGACGAGACCCTGGCCGCCAAGACCTTCGAGGACTACCTGACCGAGGGCATCTATGACGCCACCGCCCAGGTGATGAAGCAGTGCGGGACCGACCGGGTGAACACCGTCGGCTACTGCATCGGCGGCACCCTGCTGTCCTGCGCCCTGGCCCATATGTCGGCGAAGGGCGACAAGCGGATCAATTCGGCGACCTTCTTCGCCGCCCAGCAGGACTTCACCGAGGCCGGCGACCTGCGCCTGTTCGTCGACGACGCCTGGCTGAAGGACATCGAGGCCCAGATGGACAAGTCGGGCGGCTTCCTGCCCGGCAAGTCGATGGCCGACACCTTCAACAGCCTGCGCGGCAACGACCTGATCTGGTCGTTCTTCGTCAACAACTACCTGATGGGCAAGGAGCCCAAGCCCTTCGACCTGTTGTTCTGGAACAGCGACCAGACGCGGATGCCCAAGGCGCTGCACCTGTTCTATCTGCGGCACTTCTACAAGGACAACGAACTGGCCCGGGGCAAGCTGACCCTGGCCGGCGAGACCCTCGACCTCTCCAAGGTCAAGACGCCGATCTATGTCCAGTCGTCGCGCGACGATCATATCGCGCCGTTCCGCAGCATCTATCGCGGGGCCCGGCTGTTCGGCGGACCGGTGACCTTCACCATGGCCGGCAGCGGCCATATCGCGGGCGTGATCAACCATCCGGACGCCAGGAAGTATCAGCACTGGACCAATCCCGACCTGCCGGAGACGGTCGAGGAATGGCGGGCCGGGGCGGTGGAGCATCCGGGCAGCTGGTGGCCGCACTGGGCCGCCTGGCTGAACGAGCGGTCCGGCGGGATGGTCCCGGCCCGCGATCCGGCCAAGGGGCCGCTGAAGCCGATCGAGGATGCGCCGGGGTCGTTCGTGAAGGTGCGCTCTTAGCAAGCCGCGCACCGCCCTCGCCCCGTCATCCTGGGCCTTGTGCCCAGGACCCATTCGTCCGCTTCGCGACCGGTCAGGCCTTGGCGCGCGAGGCGGCGCAACCTCGCGGGCCGACTCTCAATGGGTCCTGGGCACAAGGCCCAGGATGACAAGCAAATTTTGGGGGAACGCCCCTACAGGTCCAGCCGCAACTTCGGCCGTTCCCAGGTGATCGCCCCGACCGACGGGGAAACACCGACGTCGATCGCCCCCATCCGCCGGTAGAAGGCCGCGGCCTTGGGGTTGGAGCTGATCACCACCGCCGTGGCGCCAAGCTCCCCTGCCCGTCCGGCCATGTGTTCGAACAGGCGGCGGCCAAGGCCGGTCCCCTGGGCGTCGTTGTCGGTGAAGAACAGGTCCAGTTCCCACACCGTCCCCTGGTGCGGAATCAACTGGTGAAAGCCGAGCAGGCGGCCATCCTTCTCGGCCACCCAGATCTCGTCCTCCGCGCCAACCTGCCAGTCCGGCGTGAACCCGGCGATCATCGCCTTCTCGGCCGGGGTCTCATAGCCGTTGCTCGCCGCCATCATGGCGACAAGCGCCGCGCGGTCGTCCGGCCTCGCCCGGCGGATCATCAGATGTGCAGCGGCTTGCCGAAGGCGTCCAGCGCCGCCTCATGCATGGCCTCGCTCATGGTCGGGTGCGGGAAGACGGTGTTGAACAGGTCTTCCTCGGTGCCTTCCATGGTCATGGCGATGGTGTAGCCCTGGATCATCTCGGTGACCTCATGGCCAATCATGTGGGCGCCGAGCAGGGCCCCCGTCTTCGCATCGAACACGGTCTTGGCGAAGCCTTCGGTCTCGCTCGCGGCGATGGCCTTGCCGTTCACCTTGAAGGGGAAGCGGCCAACCTTGACCTCATAGCCGGCGGCCTTGGCCGCGGCCTCCGTCAGTCCCACGGAAGCGACCTGCGGGTTGGCGTATGTGCAGCCGGGGACCGGGGCGGTGACGGTGGGGGCCTTCACCCCGGCGATATGCTCGACGCAGTGGACGCCGTCGTGCATCGCCTTGTGGGCCAGCCAGGGGGCGCCGGCGACGTCGCCGATGGCGTAGAGGCCGGGCACGTTGGTGCCCCCGTGCTTGTCGGCGACGACGTGGCCGCGGTCCAGCTTCAGGCCAAGCGCTTCGAGGCCCATATCCTCGGTGTTGGCGGCGATGCCCACGGCGACGATGCAGACCTCGGCCTCAAGCTTTTCGGCCTTGCCGCCGGCCTCGACGGCGACGGCCACACCCGTCTTGGTCTTCTCGACCTTCGACACCTTGGCGCCGATGCGGAACTTGATGCCGCGCTTTTCGAACGCCTTCTGGGCGGCCTTGGAAATCTCCTCGTCCTCAACCGGCATGATGCGGTCGACGGCCTCGACCACCGTCACCTCGGCGCCCAGCGCCCGGTAGAAGCTGGCGAACTCGATGCCGATGGCGCCCGAGCCGATGACCACCAGGGTCTTGGGGCAGGTCTTGGGGGTCAGGGCCTCGCGATAGGCCCAGATGCGCTCGCCGTCCGGCACGGCGCCGATAGCGGGGATGGTGCGGGCGCGGGCGCCGGTGGCCAGGATCACCGACCTGGCGGTGACGGTGCGGTTGCCGCCGGCCTTGAGGGCGACGACCACCCTGGGCGCGCCGGCGGCTTTCTCCAGCTTCGCCGTCCCCTCGATGACCTCGATCTTGTGCTTCTTCATCAGGAAGGCGACGCCGCTGGCCAGCTGCCTGGCCACGCCGCGCGACCGTTCCACAACCTTGCCGAAGTCGAAGGATCGGCCGGTGACCGACAGGCCGTAGGCGTCGAGGTGGCTCAGCTGCTCATAGACCTCGCCGCTCTTGAGCAGGGCCTTGGTGGGGATACAGCCCCAGTTGAGACAGATGCCGCCCAGGTTCTCGCGCTCGACGATGGCCGTCTTCAGGCCCAGCTGGCTGGCGCGGATCGCCGCCACATAGCCGCCAGGACCGGCGCCGATGACGATAAGGTCGAAATCGCTCAAGGAACTACTCCGTTATCAAATGCCAGACTTGGGAGCGCCGGCCTCCCCGTCTTCCGCTCTTCCCGGCGAAGGCCGGGATCCAGATTCATCAACAGCGTCGGCGGACTATCCCCGAAGATGCGTGCTCTGGCGGCTGGGTCCCGGCCTTCGCCGGGATGAGCGGGGCTGGGGGAGGACAACCGCAGCGCCCTAAACAATCATCGTCAGCGGGTCTTCGATCAGCGCCTTGAACACCTGCAGGAATTTCGAGCCGATGGCCCCGTCGACGACGCGGTGATCGCAGGTCAGGGTCACGGTCATCACCGTGGCGATGGCCAGCTCGCCATTCCTGACCACCGGCCGTTGCTCGCCGGCGCCGACGCTCATGATGCAGCCCTGCGGCTCGTTGATGATCGAGGCGAAGGACTTGATGCCCATCATGCCGAGGTTGGAGACCGAGAAGGTGCCGCCCTGGAACTCCTCGGGCTTCAGCTTGCGGTCGCGGGCCCGGCCGGCCAGGTCCTTGGCCTCGGCGGCGATCTGGGCCAGGCCCTTGGTGTCGGCCTTGCGGATGATCGGGGTGATCAGGCCGCCGTCGATGGCCACCGCCATGGCGATGTCGGCGTGGTGGTGCATGGCGATGCCGTCCGGCGAATAGCTGGCGTTGGCTTCCGGCACCCGCTTGAGAGCCACCGCCACCGCCTTCAGAACCAGGTCGTTGACCGAGACCTTGCCGCCGTCCTTCTCCAGCATCGCATTGATCTTCGCCCGCGCCGCCAGCAGGCCATCGATCTCCAGGTCGATGGTCAGGGGGAAGTGGGGAATGTCGCGGAAGCTGTCGGTCATCCGCCGGGCGATGGTCTTGCGCATGCCGTCGAGCGGCACGAGGTCGTAGCTGCCCTCTGGAATTCCAAGTTGGGCCAGGGTCTGGGCCTGACGCGGGGCGGCGGCGGCCGGAGCGGCGCCGGGGGACGCGGGCGCGGCGGGGGCCTTGCCGCGGGCGGCGTCGACGTCGGCCTTGACCACGCGGCCGTGCGGGCCGCTGCCCTTGATGGCGGCCAGGTCCAGACCGGCGGCCTGGGCCAGGCGGCGGGCCAGGGGCGAGGCCATGATGCGGTCGCCGGAGTCGCTGACCGGGGCCGGCGGGGCCTTGGCGGTGGCGCCCGTTTCACCGGCGGCCTGGAAGGGCGCAGCAGGGGGCGGCGGCTTGTCGGCTTTCCGTTCCGGCTTGTCTTCAGCCTTGGGGGCCTCGGCCTTGGCCCCTTCAGTCTGGGGCGCCGGCGCGGCGTCTTCGCCGGACAGACGGGCGATGGGCTCATTGACCTTCACGCCCTCGGTCCCGGCCTCCACCAGCAGGGCCTCGATGGTGCCCTCGTCGACGGCCTCGACTTCCATGGTCGCCTTGTCGGTCTCGATCTCGGCGATGACGTCGCCGGCCTTGACCGTATCGCCGACCTTGACGTGCCATTTGGCGAGGGAGCCCTCTTCCATGGTCGGCGACAGGGCGGGCATCAGAATTTCAATGGACATCGCTTGCTCTCTCGAACGCCTGGCGCAGCGGCCTAACGCTCCCTTCCCCCTGGAGGGGGGAAGGGTTGGGGATGGGGGTGGAGGTGGTCGCGCCTAGCGCGTTGCCGGGGTCTTTGGCTGTCGTCGAATGCAACGGAGGGCTGGCCCGGTGCAGATCGGCGACGGGAAAGTCCGCGCCTCCCGCAACGGCCGCCTCCCCCATCCCCGGCCCTTCCCCCCTCCAGGGGGAAGGGGGTGAAGGCGGCGCCGACAGCGCTCCATATTCACCTGCGCCGGGGCTATCCATCGACAGCCTCCTTCGACAGATGCGCCAGGTCGGCCGCGTGGGCTTCCCAGTTCTGGCCGTCGAAGGGCTCGATGCGCAGATCGAGACCGTCGGTGGTGTCGAGACAACGGGCGTTGACCGACCAGCCGTCCGGGTTGGAGCGCGGCCGATAGAAGGCCTTCACGCCGCAGACCTTGCAGAAGGTGTGCTGGGCGACGCCGGTGTTGAAGCTGTAGGTGGTGATGGCCTCGGCCCCGGCCGTCAGCCGGAAGCGGCTTTCCGGCACGATGATGTGGATGAAGCCGACCTTCTGGCACATCGAGCAGTTGCAGCTCTGGGCCTCGACCACGGCCGGCAGCGCCGCCTCGAACCGCACGGCGCCGCAGTGGCAGCCGCCGGAACGCCAGCTGGTCGCGCCTTGGATCACTTGTAGCAAACCGCCTTGGCCGCCTTGACGATCTTTTCGACCGACGGCAGCGACAGGGCTTCCAGATTGGCGGCGTAGGGCAGCGGCACATCTTCCTGATGGACGCGGGCCGGCGGGGCGTCGAGATAGTCGAAGGCGTGTTCGATGACCCGGGCGACGATCTCGGCGCCGACGCCCATCGGGCCCCAGCCTTCCTCGGCGCAGACGATGCGGTTGGTCTTTTTCACGCTCTCGACAATGGTCTCGTGGTCCAGAGGCCGGATGGTCCGCAGGTCGATGACCTCGGCCTCGATGCCCTCGGCGGCCAGTTCCTCGGCCGCCTTCAGGGCCAGGCCGACCATGCGGCTGTGGGCGGTGATGGTGACGTCGGCGCCTTCACGGCGGATCTTGGCCTTGCCGATGGGGACGATCCAGTCCTCGACATCGGGGATGTCGAACTCGACGCCGTACATCATCTCATGCTCGAGGAAGACGACGGGGTTGGGATCGCGGATAGCGGCTTTCAGCAGACCCTTGGCGTCGGCGGCGTCATAGGGCGCCACCACCTTCAGACCCGGAATCTGGCCGTACCAGGCGCTGTAGTCCTGGCTGTGCTGGGCGCCCACGCGGGAGGCGGCGCCGTTGGGCCCGCGGAAGACGATCGAGGATTTGATCTGGCCGCCGGACATATAGAGGGTCTTGGCGGCGGAGTTGATGATCTGGTCGATGGCCTGCATGCCGAAGTTCCAGGTCATGAACTCGACGATGGGCTTGAGGCCAGCCATGGCCGCCCCGACGCCCAGACCGGCGAAGCCATGCTCGGTGATCGGGGTGTCGATGACCCGGCGCTCGCCGAACTCCTGCAGCAGTTCGCGGGAGACCTTGTAGGCGCCCTGGTACTGGGCGACTTCCTCGCCCATCAGGAAAACCTTCTCGTCGCGGCGCATCTCTTCGGCCATGGCGTCGCGCAGGGCGTCGCGGACGGTGATGGTGACCATCTTCGTCCCCTCGGGGATCTCCGGATCCTTGAGGGCCTTTTTCGGCAGCACGGGCGCGGGCCCCTCCCCGTCATCAGACGGTTCGGGCGCCTTGGGCTTCTCGGCGGCCTTCGCCTCGGCCTTCGGGGCTTCGGCCTTCGGCGCAGGGGCCTCATCATCGCCGGACAGGCGGGCGATGGGGGTGTTGACCTTGACCTCTTCGGTCCCGGCGTCGATCAGCAGGGCCTCGATGACGCCTTCATCGACGGCCTCGACCTCCATGGTCGCCTTGTCGGTCTCGATCTCGGCGATGACGTCGCCGGCCTTGACGGTGTCGCCGACCTTGACGTGCCATTTGGCGAGGGTGCCCTCCTCCATGGTCGGGGAGAGTGCGGGCATCAGGATGTCGGTCATTACTCGGCGGCTTCCAGATAGACGTCGGTGTAAAGCTCGGAGGGTTCCGGTTCGGGGCTGGTGCGGGCGAACTCGGCGGCGTCGGCGACGATGCGCTTGACCTCAGCGTCAATGGTTTTCAGCTCGTCCTCGCCGACCTTGGCGGCGTCCAGCTTCTCGCGCAGGTGATCGATCGGATCGCGGGTCTTCTTGACCTCGTCGACCTCTTCCTTGGTGCGGTATTTGGCCGGGTCGCTCATCGAGTGGCCGCGGTAGCGATAGGTCTTCATCTCGAGGATGAAGGGCCCCTTGCCCGAGCGGGCCTGTTCGGCCGCTTCGGCGCCGGCGGCGGCGACCGCCTCGACGTCCATGCCGTCAACCTCGACGCCGGGTATGCGGAAGGAGGCGCCGCGCTTGTGCAGCCGGGTCTCGGCGGCGGACCGCTCGATGCTGGTGCCCATGGCGTACTGGTTGTTCTCGACCACATAAACGACCGGCAGGCTCCAGAGCTCGGCCATGTTGAAGCTCTCGTAGACCTGGCCCTGGTTGGCGGCGCCGTCGCCAAAGTAGGTGAAGGCGACGTTGCCGTTGTCGCGGTACTTGTTGGCCAGAGCCAGGCCGGTGCCGAGGCTGACCTGGGCGCCGACGATGCCGTGGCCGCCGTAGAAGCCGGCTTCGGTCGAGAACATATGCATCGACCCGCCCTTGCCCTTGGACGAGCCGCCGGCCCGGCCGGTCAGTTCGGCCATGACCTCGCGGGACTCCATCCCGGCGGCGAGCATGTGGCCGTGGTCGCGGTAGCCGGTGATGATCTGGTCGCCGGGCTTGCGGATCGCCTCCATGCCGACGGCGATGGCTTCCTGGCCGATGTAGAGGTGGCAGAAGCCGCCGATCAGGCCCATCCCGTACAGCTGCCCGGCCCGCTCCTCAAAACGGCGGATCAGCAGCATGTCGCGATAGTACTTCAGAAGCGTCTCGCGGCTGGCGTTGACACCGGTGTCAGCGCCCTTGCCTGTTTTCGTCGAGGCCTTAGTCGCCCGCGCCATACATCTCTCCCAGGACCGTTCTCACGGCGGCCAATTCCTTCCCTCGGCTCGTCACCGGGCGAAAGGATCGACCCGGTTCAGGGCTGCAGACGGATCACATAATCCCTCGGGTCCGCGAAACCTAGGACAGAACGCGCGCGCTCTTCCAGCAAATCCCGCGAAAGGCTGCCGTCGCGTAGTAGCCGAGCCCGCGCCTCCAGGTCCATCCTCTCCTGACGCACACGCTTCAGCTTTTCGTGTAGCTGCGCCTGTTCGAGCTGGCGCTGCTCGGACAGCAGCCAGCCAAGCTCCCCGGTCAGACCGTGGAACACGAAATAGACGATCAGCCCGAAGAGGGTGATGGTCGGGAGAAAGGGGCGGATGCGCGCGAGCATGGCGCGGAGGCTGATTCCGGAGGTCTAGGGACCCGCAGACTCCCGCATCGTGCTTAACGGAGTGTTGCCTACTCGCGCGACAGCTCCTGGCGGCTGAACAGGACGATGGTCGCCGCCGACAGCGCCGTGACCCAGGTCAACAGGCCGGCCAGCGCCCACCAGGCGTTGGCCGCGCCGCCGCCCATCGCCTCCCCGTCGCCGCGCAGCACCTGGGCGGCGAGATTGGGGGCCAGGAAGATGACCTCGGGGTCGGCGATGCCGGGGTGGATCTGCGCCACCCCCAGTCCGAAGGCCTGGGCGCCGGTGGCCAGCACCGGGATCAGGATGGCCGCCATGTTGGAGCGGGTCAGCACCGCGATCAGGGCCGAGGCGGCGCCCACCACCATCAGTTCCAGCCAGCCGGCGGCGACCGCCCGCAGGAACTGCAGTCCGACCACCCCCTCGCCGAACGGCGCATGCGACTGGTGGATCAGCAGCCCCCGCACCAGGGCGCCCAGCACCGAGGCGGCCAGCAGCATCAGCAGGACAAAGCCCGCCGCCACGCCATAGACGATCAGCTTGGCGAGGATCAGGTTGGCGCGGCTGTTGCGCGGCGTCTGCAATCGCCAGGTCTCCCAGCGATAATCGGCGGCGAACATGGCGCTGACGCCGATCAGCACGAACAGCTGGATCAGGAAGGCGTTGGCCCAGTAGAGGCCCTGGGTGGCCTCCAGCGCGATGCTCATGGGCTTGGGCGGCGACGGGTCCTTGAACATCATCCCGACCACGGTGATCAGCATCGCCAGGGCGAAGATGAACAGTCCCGGGAAGATGAACCCCCAGAACACGGCGCCCCGGTCGCAGCGGAGGCGAAAGCTCTCGGCCTTCAGCGCATCAAGCAGCATGGCCGGCCCCCGTGTGGAACAGATAGGCCCGCTCCAGGTCGGCGCCGACCCAGCGGGCTTCAATGATATCGACGCCGCGGCCGGCCAGGGCGCGGATCAGGTCCGGCGCCTCGGCGCGGCTGACCTCGGCCAGCACCGCCTCGCCGTCCGCCAGGCCCCGGCTGCCCAGCACCTCCAGCACCGCCGCCTGCGGCGAGGCCAGCAGCCGCAGCTTCTCCTGCGCCCCGGCCATGGCGTCCACCGACCCCGTCGCCGTCACCTTGCCCCTGGCGAGAAAGGCCACCCGGTCGCAGACCCGCTGAACCTCATCGAGCTGATGGCTGGCCAGGATCACCGTGACCCCGTCGCGGTCGGCCAGTTCGCGGATCAGGGCGCGGATCTCAAGGATGCCCGACGGGTCCATGCCGCTGGTTGGCTCGTCGAGGATCACCGCCTCGGGCCGGGTGATCAGGGCGGCGGCCAGACCGAGCCGCTGCTTCATGCCGACCGAAAAGCCCTTCGTCCGCCGGTCGGCCGCCTCCGACAGCCCGACCCGGCGCAGCCAGCCGTCGATGTCCGGGTTGGTCATCCCGCTGAGCGCGGCCAGCATCCGCAAAGTCTGTCTCGCGGTGAGGTAGGGATGAAATCTTGGGCTTTCGATCATCGACCCGATCCGGCGCAGCGCGCCAGGGTCGCCGGCGGGCGCCTCGAGCAACTGGGTCTCCCCGCCGCTGGGCCGAATCAGCCCCAGCGCCAGCCGGAACAGCGTGCTCTTGCCCGCGCCGTTCGGTCCCAGCACCCCGAACACCCCGCCCCGCGGGATTTCCAGGCTGAAATCGTCCAGCGCCTTGACCGCGCCCGGTCCGGACCCGAACGTCTTGCTGAGGCCGACGGCCTGAAGGGCGAAGCTCATGAGCGGCTTTGCATCTGTTCAGACCGGTCATCGGTCTGTCGTGACCCGCGACTATGGCGGGGTCCGGTAGAGTCGCCAAGGACGGAGCGGGCAATGCGTTTTCGGATCACGATCGGGCTGATCACGGCCGTCTTCCTCTCGGCCTGCGCCGCGATGCCCCCGGCCGCGCCGCCGCCGGCCGCCGCGCCGCATCCCCTGACCATCCTGATCTCCATAGACGGCTTCCGGCCCGACTATCTGACGCCGACCGATACCCCGGTGATGGCGCGGCTGGCGAGCCAGGGCGCCCTGGCGCCAAAGGGCATGCGCCCATCCTACCCGTCGATCACCTTCCCCAACCACTACACCCTGGTGACCGGCCAGCGCCCCGACCGCAACGGCATCGTCAGCAACACCATGGAAGACCCCGCCCTTCCCGGCGTCACCTTCAGCATGGGAAACCATGCCGCCGTGGTCGACCGGCGCTGGTGGGACGAGGCCGAGCCGCTGTGGGTCACCGCCGAGGTCCAGGGCCGCAAGACCGCAACCATGTTCTGGCCAGGCTCGGAAGCGGACATCCACGGCGTCCGTCCCACCCACTATGCCGCCTTCGACCAGTCGATGAGCTCGGCGGCGCGGGTGGATGTCCTGCTGGACTGGATCGATGATCCCGCCGGCCCGCCGGCCTTCGCCACCCTCTATTTCGACATCGTCGACACCGCCGGGCACCGCTATGGCCCCGGCTCCGACGAGGTCCGGGCCAGCGCCGCCGAGGTCGACGCCGCCATCGGCCATCTGCTCGATGGCCTCAAGGCCCGCGGCCTGGAGGGCGAGGTCAATCTGGTCATCGTCGCCGACCACGGCATGGCCGCGGTGCCGCCCGACCACACCATCGTCGCCGACGCCGAGGACTCGGGCGTGGTGCGGATGATCACCGGCGGCGCCTCCGGCGGCTTCGCCCTGATCCCCGGCCAGGAGGCCCGCGGCGAGGCGCTGCTGCTCAAGCCGCACGACCACATGACCTGCTGGCGCAAGGCCGAGATTCCGGCCCGCCTGCACTACGGCAAGAACCCGCGCGTGCCGGCCATCGTCTGCATGGCGGAGGTCGGCTGGTACATCTCCAACGCCGACATGGCCGCGCGGCGCAAACCCTCGACCCGCACCACCGGCGCCCATGGCTATGACAACCAGGCCCCGGAAATGGCCGCCCTGTTCCTCGCCGTCGGCCCTTCGGTAAAACCCGGCGCCCGCGTCACGGACATGGACAATGTCGACGTCTACCCGCTGCTGGCGGCGATGATCGGGGTCAGGGGCAAGCCCGGCGACGGCAAGCTTCCCCCCGGCGTCCTGAAATAACCGCGCCATGAGAGGTCGCGTGGCGCCCCGGCGGTCTTGACCATTTAATTTCGATATGCGTTAAATATTGGCGAAATTGAAAATTGGAGCGCCACCATGGCCTGGACCCGCCCCGCCCTTGTCTCCGCCCTCTGCTATCGCGACCCGCGGGCCGCGCTGGCGTTTCTGGAAAAGGCCTTCGGCTTCGAGACCATTCTTCTGATCGAGGATCCCGACGGCAACGTCGGCCACAGCGAGATGCGCTTTGGCAGCGGGGCCGTGATGGTCGGCAGCGAGTGGACCGCCGAACACAAGAGCCCCGCCTCCATCGGCGGGATGATGACCCAGACCGTCCATATCCAGCTGCTGCCGGAAGACGGCCCTCTCGACGCCCATTGCGAGCGGGCCCGCAAGGCCGGGGCCGTGATCATCGCCGAGCCCGAGGACCAGTTCTACGGCGACCGCACCTACCGCTGTAAGGATCCCGAGGGCCACATCTGGACCATCGGCCAGACCGTCGCCGAAACCACGCCCGAGGACTGGGAAAAGGCGACTGGCCTGAAGACGTCCGTCTACAAGACGTGACGGCCCCTGCTCCGGCTTTCGGTGGCGGCCTCGACCGGACCCTGTCCGCCCTGGCCGACCCCCACAGGCGGCGCGTGGTCGAGCTCCTGCGCGAACGGCCGCGCCGGGCCGGCGAGCTGGCGCAGGCGGCGGGACTGACCGCGCCGGCGATGAGCCGCCATCTGCGCACCCTGCGCCAGTCGGGTCTGGTCGAGGAAAGCCACCCGGACTTCGACGCCCGGGTGCGGGTCTATCAACTGAGGGCCGAACCGATGGTCGATCTGCTGCGCTGGCTGGAACAGACCGAACGGATGTGGAGCGCCCAGCTGTCGGCGTTCAAGGCGCACCTGGAGCAGGACTGAGCATGGCCAGCCGGGTGCTGATTTCGGTCCGGGTCAGGGCGACGCCGCAGCGGGCCTTCGAGATCTTCACCCGCGATATCGCCCTGTGGTGGAAGCCAAACCCCGAGTTCGCCTTCACCCCCCGCTCGCCGGGCGAGATGGCCTTCGAGGGACAGGAGCGCCTGGTCGAGCGGCTGCCCAGCGGCAAGGTCTTCGAGGTCGGCAGGGTCACGGCCTGGGAGCCGGGCGAGCGCCTCGCCTTCGGCTGGCGGCAGGCGACCTTCACGCCGGATCAGGCGACGGACGTCGAGGTGATCTTCGAGGCCGTCGGCGAGGAGACCCGGGTCACCGTCATCCACACCGGCTGGGACAGCGTCCCGCGCGAGCACGCCGCCAAGCACGGCATGGAAAACAGCTACTTCCTCAAGCGCCACGGCGACTGGTGGCGCGAGCTCATTGATCGGATGGGAGAGAGAGCATGACCGGCGCGACGAGTCCTTCTCCCGCTCGCCGGGAGAAGGTGGCCTGCGCAGCAGGTCGGATGAGGGCGGCGCCGGCGCCTGAAGGCCTGCCCACCGCCAATCCCCATCCTGCAATGCCGCCCTCATCCGGTCCCTGCGGGACCACCTTCTCCCGGCGAGCGGGAGAAGGAGCATGACCGTCGATGAGATCCGCGTCCTCGCCCTGTCCCTGCCCCTGGCGGAGGAACAGCCGCATTTGGACCGCGCCTCCTTCCGGGTGAAGGGCAAGATCTTCGCGACCCTGCCGCCGGGGGGAGATCGGCTGGTGCTCAAGCTGCCGCCGATGGTCAAGGAAAGCCTGCTTCAGACCGATCCCGACGCCGTCATTCCCCTGCCCGGCGGGTGGGACCGTGGCGGCTGGACGCAAATTGCGATCGGGTCCATTGAGTCGGCCTTGCTGTCTGACCTGATCCGCCTGGCCTGGCGGCAGGTCGCGCCGAAAAAGCTGCTGGGGGAATAATGAGCGAGCAGGACAGTCTGATCGGCGGACGACGCCGCGCCGCCTTCGGCTTCATCTTCGTCACCGCCCTGCTGGACGTCATGGCGCTGGGGATCATGATCCCGGTGCTGCCCAACCTGGTGAAGATGATGGTGGGCGGCGACACCGCCGCGGCGTCGGTCTGGGCCGGTCTCTTTTCCAGCTCCTTTGGCGTGATGCAGTTCTTCGGCTCGCCGATCACCGGCCTGCTGTCGGACCGCTTCGGCCGCCGGCCGGTGCTGCTGGCCTCGATCTTCGGGATGGGGGTCGACTTCCTGTTCATGGCCTTCGCCCCGACCCTGCGCTGGCTCTATCTGGGGCGGCTGATCAACGGCGCGACCTCGGCCAGCTTCGGCACCGCCAACGCCTACATCGCCGACATCACCGCGCCGGAAAACCGGGCCAAAGGCTTCGGACTGATGGGCGCGGCCTTCGGCGTCGGCTTCACCTTCGGCCCGGCCCTCGGCGGCTTCCTGGCCGAGTTCGATATCCGCCTGCCGTTCCTGGTCTGCGCCGGCATCGCCCTGACCAACTGGCTGTATGGCTTCTTCGTCCTGCCGGAATCGCTGGCCAGGGAGCGGCGCGCGCCAAAGCTCGACTGGGCCAAGGCCAATCCCCTGGGCTCGCTGCGCCTGCTGATGGCCAACCCCGGTCTGGGCGGCCTGGCGACCATCTACTTCATCTTCCAGATGGCCCACATGGTCCTGCCGGTGATCTTCGTCCTCTATGTCGGCGAACGCTACGGCTGGTCGCCGGCCTATATGGGCATGACCATGATGGCGACCGGCATCAGCGGCATCATTGTCCAGGCCGTCCTCGTCGGTCCGGTGGTCAAGCGTATCGGCGAGCGCGGCGCCCTGCTGGTCGGCCTGGCCTGCGGCGCGCTGGGTTTCACCATCTACGGCCTGGCGCCGAACGGCTGGCTGTATCTGTGCGGCGTGCCGGTCTTCGCGCTGATGGGCTTCGCCATGCCCGGCCTACAGGGGCTGATGACCCGCAAGGTCGCCCCGCACGAACAGGGCCAGCTGCAGGGCGCCAACAGCGCCATCGGCGGGGTGTCCGGCATTGTCGCCCCGTGGATCTACGGCCTGACCTTCGCCTGGGCCCTGCACAACGACGCTGTCATCCATCAGCCCGGCCTGCCGATCCTGATCGCCGCCGCCCTGCTCGGCGTCGCCTTCCTGTTGGCCTTGCGGTTCGCCAGGACCCCCGCCCCGGCGCCGCTTCCGGCCTGACGCCATCATTGCGCCCGAAAACCGGGGTTTTCTGCCGTTCCCGTATCGCCAGCGCCGACGGAGACCCATGCGTCCGTATAAAGTCCTGCTCCCCGCCCTCGTCGTTCTCGCCGCCTGCTCGCCGGGCGCCGGAACCCAGGCCCAGGGCCTGCCCGAACCGACCAAGGCGCCGCCGTCCAGCGCGGCGGCCATGCGCACCTCCTTCGCGCCGGTGGTGAAGAAGGCGGCGCCGGCGGTAGTCAACGTTTCCAGCAAGCGCACGGTGCGCCAGCGGGTCGATCCCTTCTGGGACTTCTTCTCCGGCGGCGGCGTGCCCCGCGAGCGGGTGCAACAGAGCCTCGGCTCCGGCTCCATCGTCCGGGCCGACGGGGTGATCCTGACCAACAACCACAACATCGAGGGCGCCGACGAGGTGATGGTGCAGCTGGCCGACAGGCGGGAGTTCCCGGCCAAGGTCCTGCTGGCCGACGCCCGCGCCGACCTGGCGGTGCTGAAGATCGACGTCGGCAACGAGAAACTGCCGGTCATCGCCATCGACGACCATGAGAAGCTGGAGGTCGGCGACCTGGTGCTGGCCATCGGCAACCCGTTCGGCGTCGGCCAGACGGTGACCAATGGCATTGTCTCGGCCACCGCCCGGTCCAACGTCGGCATCACCGACTTCAGCTTCTTCATCCAGACTGATGCGGCCATCAATCCCGGCAACTCCGGCGGGCCGCTGGTCGACATGGACGGCGACCTGGTCGGGGTGAACACCGCCATCCTGTCCCGCTCCGGACAGTCGTCCGGGGTCGGCTTCGCCATTCCCGCCCAGATGGCCCGCCAGGTGGTCAGCGCGGCGCTGGGCGGCGAGAACGCCGTGGTCCGCCCCTGGCTGGGCGCCCGGACCCAGGCCATCACCGCCGACATCGCCAGGAGCCTGGGCCAAAGCGCGCCGCGCGGCGTGCTGGTGGCCGACGTCTGGCCGAACGCCGCCGCCGCAAAGGCCGGGCTGAAACAGGGCGACGTCATCCTCTCGGTCGACGGCGAGGCGGTGAACGACGAAAGCGGCGTCTCCTACTATTTCGGCAACCACCGCAACGGTCAGACGGTCGTCCTGAAGGTGCTGCGCGATGGCCGCGAGATGACCCTCAACGTCCATGCCGAGAAGGCGCCGGGCCGCAGTGACGGCGGGCGGCTGGTCGACGGCCGCAACCCGCTGCAAGGCGCCTTCGTCGCCGAGCTGACGCCGGCCATGGCCGACGCCCAGGGCATCGATCCCTTCCTCGGCCGCGGCGTCGTGGTGTTGAAGGTCGCGCCGGACGGCCTCGCCGCCCGGGTCGGCCTGCGCCCCGGCGACTTCATCCGCGCCATCAACGGCAAGGCCGTTCGCACCGAGGACGACCTCGCCCGGGCCACGGTGCAGAACAGCCGCCGCTGGTCGGTGACCATCGAGCGCGGCGGCCAGGAGATCACCTCCAGCTTCGTGCTGTAGCGGCCCCCTTATTCCCCCGTCATCCCGGGCGCCTGCAGGGCGACCCGGGACCCAGGGGTGAAGGATCCGCCTATCAAACGCGACTTGCCGCCCGGCACACGGCGCCCCTGGGTCCCGGCGCTGCGCGCTTCGCGCTGCGGCCGGGATGACGGCATGGTGGGCGTGGCGGGACCAGCGCACGCCCTGCCCGCTGGCCGGTAGGCGCACAAACAAAAAGGGCGGTGGATCGCTCCACCGCCCTCTTCGATTTCGACCTTTCGGTGCGACTAGTCCTCGTCGCCGCCGAAGTCCTGGACCGGACCGGAGTCCTTGCCCTTTTCCGACGGATCGCGATCGACGAACTCGATCACGGCCATCGGGGCGTTGTCGCCGTGGCGGAAGCCGGCCTTCAGGACGCGGATATAGCCGCCCTGACGTTCCTTGTAGCGCGGGCCGAGGGTGGCGAAGAGCTTGCCGACCTGTTCGACGTCACGCACCGTGCTGATCGCCTGACGACGCGCATGCAGGTCGCCGCGCTTGGCCAGGGTGACCAGCTTCTCGACGATCGGCCGCAGTTCCTTGGCCTTCGGCAGGGTGGTCACGATCTGCTCATGCTTGATGAGCGAGGCGGACATGTTCGCGAACATCGCGATGCGGTGGCTCGTCGTGCGGCCCAGTTTGCGGTGCGCGTAACCGTGGCGCATGGCGGTCTCTCCTAAAACTTCGGCGCCTCTCGGCGGCGAAGGCTCTTATCACAAAATCAGATTTGGTCTTCGAACTTCTTGGCGAGGTCGTCGATGTTTTCCGGCGGCCAGTTGGGCACATCCATGCCGAGATGCAGGGCCATGCCGGACAGCACTTCCTTGATCTCGTTCAGCGACTTGCGGCCGAAGTTCGGGGTGCGGAGCATCTCGGCTTCGGTCTTCTGGATCAGATCGCCGATGTAGACGATGTTGTCGTTCTTCAGGCAGTTGGCCGAGCGGACCGACAGTTCCAGTTCGTCGACCTTCTTCAGCAGGGCCGGGTTGAACGGCAGGTCGGGCTTGGCTTCGCCATCCGACTTGGCCTTCGGCTCTTCGAAGGTGATGAAGATCTGCAGCTGGTCCTGGATGATGCGGGCGGCGTAGGCCACCGCGTCCACCGGCGACACGGCGCCGTTGGTTTCGATTTCCATCACCAGCTTGTCATAGTCCAGCGACTGGCCCTGACGGGTCGGCTCGACGCGGTAGGCGACGCGCTTGACCGGCGAGAACAGGCTGTCGACGGCGATCAGGCCGATCGGCGCGTCTTCCGGACGGTTGCGGTCGGCCGGGACATAGCCCTTGCCGGTGTTGACCGTGAACTCCATGCGCACCGAGGCGCCGTCGTCCAGGGTGCAGAGCACGTGGTCGCCGTTCAGGATTTCGATGTCCGAGGGGACTTCGATCTGGCTGGCGGTGACCGCGCCGGGGCCGGTGGCCTTCAGCGTCATGCGCTTGGGGCCTTCGGCATGCATGCGCAGCGCCAGCTGCTTGATGTTCAGGACGATGTCGACGACGTCTTCGCGGACGCCTTCCATCGAAGAGAACTCGTGAACCACGCCGTCGATCTGGACGGCGGTCACGGCGGCGCCTTGCAGCGAAGACAGAAGAACGCGCCGGAGCGCGTTGCCGAGCGTCACGCCAAAGCCGCGCTCGAGAGGTTCAGCAACGATGCGGGCCTTGCGGCTGGCGTCGGAACCGGTCTCGATCAGGGGCTTCTCGGGGCGGATAAGCTCGTTCCAGTTTCTTTCGATCATGGGCGGATATCCTCGAAACACGGGAGCGCCGGCCCCGTGCGAGACGAGGCCGGCGAAAGGGAATTGGTCGGTCGGGTCTAGACCCGGCGGCGCTTGGGCGGCCGGCAACCGTTGTGCGGAATAGGCGTAACGTCGCGGATGGTGGTGATCGTCATGCCGGCGGCCTGCAGGGCGCGCAGGGCCGACTCACGACCCGAACCGGGGCCGGACACGTTCACTTCCAGGGTCCGCACGCCATGCTCGGCCGCCTTCTTGCCCGCGTCTTCGGCGGCCATCTGGGCGGCGTAGGGGGTGGACTTCCGCGACCCCTTGAACCCCATCATCCCGGCGCTGGACCAGGAAATGGTGTTTCCCTGGGCGTCGGTGATGGTGATCATGGTGTTGTTGAACGAGGCGTTCACGTGCGCCACGCCGGAGGTGATGTTCTTGCGTTCGCGTCTTTTGACGCGACCCGGTTCCTTGGCCATCAGGGCGCTCTCTTATTTCTTCTTGCCGGCGATCGGCTTGGCCGGACCCTTGCGGGTGCGGGCGTTGGTGTGGGTGCGTTGACCGCGGACCGGGAGGCCCTTGCGGTGACGCAGGCCGCGGTAGCAGGCCAGGTCCATCAGACGCTTGATGTTGACCGCCGTCTCGCGACGCAGATCGCCCTCGACGGTGAAGTCGCGGTCGATGGTCTCGCGGATCTGCAAGACCTCGGCGTCGGACAGGGCGTTCACCCGGCGGGCGTCTTCGATGCCAACCTTGGAAACGATGTCCTTGGCGGCCCGGGGGCCGATGCCATGGATATACTGCAGCGCGATAACGACGCGCTTGTTCGACGGAATATTGACGCCTGCGATACGGGCCACGTCCAGCTCTCTCTTCAGTTGCGCCCGGCGGGCACACGCAAAACGAAACGCGACAGGCCCGGCCCCTCGGAAAAGAGCCGGTGAGAGTCGCGTCATTCGCGGAAACGAAGCGTTATAAGCAACGTTTTGTTTCCGTCAATGCCATAGGCGAATGAATCCGCCCCGACAAATGGCTTACGCCTGAACCTCGTCCAGGGAGGCCGCGATCGCCGCGGCCACCTCGTCCATGGTTCCCATGCCGTCCACTTCGCGGGTCCGGCCGGTGCGCTCATAGTAGGGCAGCAACGGCGCGGTCTGGGCGTTGTAGGCGGCCAGGCGGGTCTTGAAGGTTTCCGGATTGTCGTCCGGTCGCCCCTGTTGTTCGAATCGCCCGGTCACCCGGGCAAGCAGTTCAGCCTCATCCACCAGCAGGCGGATGATGCGGTCGATTCGCTTGCCGCGGCCTTCCAGCATGGCGTCCAGGGCTTGCGCCTGGGCCACCGTGCGGGGGAAGCCGTCGAAGATGGCGCCGCCGGAAGCCTCGGCCTCGGGCAGACGCTCCTCGATCAGCGCGATGACGATCTCATCCGGCACCAGGTCGCCCCGGGCCATGATGTCCTTCACCTTCAGCCCCAGCTCCGAGCCCGCGGCGATCGCCGCGCGAAGCATGTCGCCGGTCGAGAGCTGGACCATGCCACGCCCCTCGACCAGCTTCTTGGCCTGGGTCCCCTTGCCGCAGCCGGGCGGCCCGAACAGGATCAGGTTCATTCTCGAAGGCCTCCCCTGCCCTCTTACCGTTTGCCGCCGCGCAGCTTGGACTTCTTGATGAGCCCTTCGTACTGGTGCGCAAGCAGATGCGACTGGATCTGGGCGACCGTATCCATGGTCACCGAGACGACGATCAGGATCGAGGTCCCGCCCAGGGCCCGGGCCTGTCCCGGAGCTCCGGTAAAGCCGACCAGCAGCTCGGGCACAAGACAGACGGCGGCGATATAGGCCGCGCCGATCACGGTCAGACGGGTCAGAACATAGTCGAGGTATTCCGCCGTGCGCTTGCCGGGCCGGATGCCGGGCAGGAAGCCGCCGTACTTGCGGAGGTTCTCGGCCGTGTCGTCCGGATTGAACACGATGGAGGTGTAGAAGAAGCAGAAGAAGATGATCAGCGCGCCGTAGACCACCATGTAGATGGGCTGGCCGTGCTGCAGCTGGCGGGTCACTTCCGGCAGCCACTGGGCCCAGGCCGGCAGGGTGTCGGGCTTGATGAAGCCGGCGGCGGTGGCCGGCAGCAGCAGCAGGGACGATGCGAAGATCGGCGGGATGACCCCGGCGGTATTGATCTTCAGCGGCAGGAAGCTGGACTCCCCGCCCATCATCCGGTTGCCCACCTGGCGCTTGGGATACTGCACCAGCAGGCGACGCTGCGACCGCTCCATGAAGACGATGGCGCCGACCACGGCGACCGCCATGATGGCCAGGCCGAAGGGCACGGCGACGCTGATCGCGCCGACCTGAGCCTTCTCAAGCAGCTGGCCGAGGTTCATCGGCAGGGCGGCGACGATGCCGGCGAAGATGATCAGGGACACGCCGTTGCCGACGCCGCGGGCGGTGATCTGCTCGCCCAGCCACATCAGGAACATGGTGCCGCCGGTCAGGCCGACGATGGTCGAGACGATGAACACCGCGCCCGGCACCGCGACGACGCCGGGGTTGGCCTGAAGCGAGAAGGCGATGCCCGCCGACTGGAACAGCGCCAGGGCCACGGTCAGATAGCGCGTGTACTGGTTCAGCTGCTTGCGGCCGGCCTCGCCGCCTTCCTTGCGCAGCTTCTCCCACGGCGGATACACCGAGCCCATCAGCTGCACGATGATCGAGGCGCTGATGTAGGGCATGACGTTCAGGGCGAAGATGGCCATCCGTTCGACGGCACCGCCGCTGAACATGTTGACCATCCCCAGGATGCCCTGGGTCTGCTGCTGGAAGGTCTGCTGGAAGATCTCGGAGTTGATGCCCGGGATCGGGATGTAGGTCCCGATGCGGTAGACGATCAACGCTCCGAGGGTAAACCAGATACGCTTGTGGAGCTCCGTCGCCTTTTGAAAGGCGCCGAAGTTCATGTTTGCGGCTAGCTGTTCGGCGGCCGAGGCCATCGACAATCCCCTGACTCAGATGAGGCCATCAGATAGGGGCCCGGAAACCATTCCGCGACCCCTAAAATGACGACAGGCCGATCAGGCCTCGGCTTCAGCCTTGACCGGGCGGGTCACGGTGACGCTGCCGCCGGCCTTTTCCACCGCCGCGATGGCGCTGGGGGTGGCCGCGTAGACGGTCAGGTTCAGGGCGGACTTGATCTCGCCCTTGCCCAGCAGCTTCACGCCGTCCTTGGCGCGGCGGATGACGCCGGCGGCCAGCAGCACGTCGGTGTCGACGGCCTTCTTGACGTCCAGCTTGCCGGCGGCGACCGCCTGTTCCAGGCGCCACAGGTTCACTTCCGCGAATTCCTTGGCGAAGGGGTTGTTGAAGCCGCGCTTGGGCATGCGCATGTGCAGCGGCATCTGGCCGCCCTCGAAGCCGGCGATGGCCACGCCGCTGCGCGCCTTCTGGCCCTTGACGCCCCGACCGCCGGTCTTGCCCTTGCCCGAACCCGGGCCGCGGCCGATACGCATGCGGTTCTTGGTCGAGCCTTCGCTCGGCGCCAGTTCATTAAGCTTGGTCATGTGCCTCTCCTTGGAGATCTGCGCCCGGACGGAGCCCGGACTCGGCTTTTGTTGTCTTCGTCCCTCCCCTTCATGGGGAGGGCGCCCCGAAAGGGGCCGGGTGGGGAATACAGCTCACCCCGCCAATTTCAAGAGGTCGCCCGCTTCCTCCCCACCCGGCGAGGCCTGACGGCCTCGACCGCCCTCCCCATAAAAGGGAGGGAGAGAGGAGCGTTGGGGTCTAGTCGACCACTTCAACCATGTGGTGGACCTTGGCGATCATCCCGCGGACGGCGGGCGTGTCTTCCAGGGTCGCGACGCGGCCAAGCTTGTTCAGCTTGAGACCCGCGAGGGTCGCCCGCTGGATGGCGTTCCGACGGATCGGGCTGCCGGTCTGGCGGACGGTGACGGTTTTCTTCTCGGCCATGGATCAGCCCTCGACTGCTTCGGGGGCGGAGGCCCCGTCGGCGCGGCGCGACAGCACATCGCTGACCTTCTTGCCGCGCTTGGCGGCAATCTGGCGGGGCGAGGACTGAACCTTCAGCGCTTCGAAGGTGGCGCGCACCATGTTGTAGGGGTTGGAGGACCCGGTCGACTTGCCGACCACGTCCTGGACGCCCAGGGTTTCCAGAACCGCGCGCATCGGACCACCGGCGATGATGCCGGTGCCGGGCGGCGCCGAGCGGACCATCACCTTGCCGGCGCCCCAACGGCCGTTGCCGTCGTGGTGCAGGGTCCGGGATTCGCGCAGCGGCACGCGGATCATCGACTTCTTGGCCTCTTCGGTGGCCTTGCGGATGGCTTCCGGCACTTCACGCGCCTTGCCATGTCCGAAGCCCACGCGGCCCTTCTGGTCGCCGACGACCATCAGGGCGGCGAAGCTGAAGCGACGGCCGCCCTTCACGGTGGCGGCGACGCGGTTGATGTGCACCAGCTTTTCGACGATGTCGCTGTCGGGACCGTCTTCCTGGGGCCGGTCGCGGCGGTCGCGACGATCGCCGCGTTGTTGTTCACGAGCCATGATCGATCCTTAGAAGTTCAGGCCGGCTTCACGCGCGGCGTCAGCCAGCGCCTTGATCCGGCCGTGAAAGATGTGACCGCCCCGATCGAAAACGACGTCCTTGACGCCTTTCTCGATGGCGCGCTCGGCGACCAGCTTGCCGACTTTCGCGGCGGCGTCCTTGTCAGCGCCCTTGACCTTGCCTTCACCCTCGAGGGTGGAGGCCGAGGCCAGGGTCACGCCGCGCTCATCGTCGATGACCTGGGCGTAGATGTTCTTGGACGACCGGAAGACGGTCAGGCGGGGACGGCCGTTGGCGACCGCCTTGAGGCGGTTGCGGACACGGACCGCGCGGCGCTTGGTGATTTCAGTTGGCGTGAGCGGCATGGCTTACTTCTTCTTGCCTTCCTTGCGGCGGACCTTCTCGCCGGCATAGCGCACGCCCTTGCCCTTGTAGGGCTCCGGCGGACGGATGCGGCGGATCTTCGCGGCGATTTCACCCACCGCCTGCTTGTCGATCCCGCTGATCTTGATTTCAGTCTGCTTCGGCACGGCGAAGGTCACGCCTTCCGGCGGCGCCACGTCGACGTCATGGCTGAAGCCGAGCTGCAGCGAAAGGGCGTTGCCCTTCAGCGCGGCGCGGTAGCCGACCCCGACCAGCTCGAGAGTCTGCTCGAACCCTTCGGTGACGCCCTGGACCATGTTGGCCACCAGGGTGCGCGACAGGCCCCACATCGACCGGGACCGCTGACTGTCGTCGCGCGGGGCCAGCGTCAGTTCGCCGTTTTCGTGAGTGACCACGACGTCGTCGATCACCGTCCAGGACAGCTGTCCCTTCGGGCCCTTGACCGACACCGTCTGACCTTCGAGCGTGAGAGTCACGCCCGACGGGATCGCGATGGGCTTCTTTCCGATCCGGGACATCTTAGTAGACCCTGCAGAGGACTTCGCCGCCAACGTTGGCGTCACGCGCCGCGTTGTCGGACATGACGCCCTTGGGCGTCGACAGGATCGAGATACCGAGGCCGTTCTTGATCGGCTTCAGGTCCTTGATCGCGCTGTAGACCCGGCGACCCGGCTTGGACACGCGGGCGATTTCCGCGATGACCGGCTGGCCGTCGAAATACTTCAGCTCGATCTCGAATTCCGGGAAGGCGCCCGGCTTCTCGACCAGCGAATAGCCGCGGATGTAGCCTTCATCGGCCAGGACATCCAGGACGCGCGCGCGGAGCTTCGACGCGGGCGTCGAGACCTTGCCGCGCTTGCGCATGGCGGCGTTCTTGATACGGGCGATCAGGTCGCTCAGGGGATCGTTCATCGACATCTGATGGTCCTCACCAGCTCGACTTGACGAGACCGGGGATCTGGCCCTGGGAGCCAAGCTCCCGCAGCGCGATCCGGCTCATCTTGAGCTTGCGATAGTAGGCGCGGGGGCGCCCGGTGACCTCGCACCGGTTACGGATGCGGGTCGCGGAAGAGTTGCGCGGCAACTTGGCCAGCTTCAGGCGCGCCTCGAAGCGCTCCTCCAGCGGAAGGCTCTCGTCGTTGGCCTGTCGCTTCAGTTCGGCGCGCTTGGCGGCGAGCTGCTTGACGAGGGCCTTGACCATCTCGTTGCGGTTTACGGCGCTTTTCTTAGCCATGGTGTGCTTTCCTTCCCGCTTACGAGGTGAACGGGAATTTGAACTCTTTCAGGAGAGCCTTGGCTTCCTGATCGGTCCGTGCCGTGGTGCAGACGATGATGTCCATGCCCCACATCTGATCGATTTCGTCGTAGTTGATCTCCGGGAACACGATGTGCTCCTTCAGACCCATCGCGTAGTTGCCACGACCATCGAAGCTGGTGCCGTTGAGGCCCCGGAAGTCCTTCACCCGCGGCAGGGCGATGGTGATCAGACGGTCGAGGAACTCGTACATGCGGTCGGCGCGCAGGGTCACCTTGGCGCCGACGGTCATGCCTTCACGCAGCTTGAACTGGGCGACGGACTTGCGGGCCTTGGTCGGCATCGGCTTCTGGCCGGTGATCGCCGCCAGGTCCTTCATGGCCGCGACGGCCTTCTTGGAGTCGGCGACAGCCTCGCCGATCCCCATGTTCACGACGATCTTGTCGAGCTTGGGGATCTGCATCTCGTTGGTGTAGCCGAACTGTTCCTTCATCACGGCGCGGATGCGCTCGCGATACTCGGACTTCAGCCGGGGCGTGTAAGCTTGCTCAGCCATTGATCACCTCGCCGGTCGTCTTGGCGACCCGCACCTTCTTGTCGCCGTCGATGCGGAAACCGACGCGGGTCGGCTTGCCGTTGCCGTCGACGATCGCGACGTTCGAGACGTGAAGCGGCGCTTCCTTGTTCTTGATGCCGCCCTGGGGGTCGCCCTGGGTCGGTTTGGTGTGGCGCTGGGCGATATTGATACCACCGACAACCACGCGGTTCTCTTTCGGCAGGACGATGGAGACCGTGCCGGTCTTGCCCTTGTCCTTGCCGGTCAGGACGACGACGCGGTCGCCTTTCTTGATCTTCGCGGCCATTACAGCACCTCCGGCGCCAGGCTGATGATCTTCATGTGGTTCTTGGCGCGGAGTTCGCGCGGAACCGGTCCGAAGATCCGGGTGCCGATGGGCTCGGCCTGCTTGTTGACGATCACCGCCGCGTTCTTGTCGAAGCGGATCACCGAGCCGTCCTTGCGCTTGATGGCCGAGGACGTGCGAACGACGATGGCTTGCAGCACGTCGCCCTTCTTCACGCGGCCGCGCGGAATGGCTTCCTTCACGGAGACGACGATCTTGTCTCCGACGTGTGCGTAGCGGCGCTTGGCCCCGCCCAGCACCTTGATGCACATGACCCGGCGAGCGCCCGAATTGTCGGCGACTTCCAGGTTAGTTTGCATCTGGATCATGGTTCAAACCTTCCAGATTTAAGCGGAAGCCTTGGGAAGCACTTCCCAGGTCTTCAGCTTGGACTTCGGCGCGCACTCGATGATGCGAGCCATCTCGCCGGCCTTGTAAGCATTGGCCTCATCGTGAGCGTGGTACTTTTTCGACCGGCGAACGGTCTTCTTCAGAACGGGGTGAACGATGGTCCGCTCGACCTTCACCACCACCGTCTTGTCGCCCTTGTCGGAGACGACAAGGCCTTCGAGGATACGTTTGGGCATCTTGTCTCTCCCTACGCCGCTTGCTTGGTGCGGAGCACGGTCTTGATGCGCGCGATATCCTTGCGGATCTCGTTGACGCGGTGAGTCTTCTCAACCTGGCCGGTCGCCGCCTGGAAGCGCAGGTTGAACTGCTCCTTCTTCAGGTTCAGCAGGCTTTCGGCCAGTTGGTCGGGCGTCATCGCCCGGATTTGATCGATCTTCATCTCTAGTGCTCCGCGCCAACGCCGGCGTCGATGCGCGTGACGATGCGGGTCTTGATCGGCAGCTTGGCGGCGCCGAGCTTGAGCGCGTCACGGGCGATATCGTCGGCGACGCCGTCGATCTCGAACATGATCCGGCCGGGGTGAACCCGGGCGGCCCAGTAGTCCACGGCGCCCTTGCCTTTACCCATACGGACTTCGGCGGGCTTGTCGGTGACCGGCAGGTCCGGGAAGATCCGGATCCAGACGCGGCCCTGACGCTTCATGTGGCGGGTGATCGCGCGGCGGGCCGCTTCGATCTGACGGGCGGTGATGCGCTCCGGCTCAACGGCCTTCAGGCCGTAGGAGCCGAAGTTCAGCAGGGTGCCGCCCTTCGCCGTGCCATGGATGCGGCCCTTGAAGGCCTTCCGGTACTTGGTTTTCTTCGGTGACAGCATGTCGGTTACGCCTCAGCTCCACGGCCGCGGTCGCGGCGCGGGCCACGGGGGCCGCGGTCGTCGCGATCACGTCCACCGCCTTCGCCGGCGGGGCCGGACTCGCTGGCCAGGCGCTTGTCCTGGGCCATCGGGTCATGTTCCAGCACCTCGCCTTTGAAGATCCAGGTCTTCACGCCGATGATGCCGTAGGTGGTCTTGGCTTCCGCGAAGCCATAGTCGATGTCGGCCCGCAGGGTGTGCAGCGGCACGCGGCCCTCGCGGTACCATTCCATCCGGGCGATTTCCGCGCCGCCCAGACGGCCGGCCACGTTGATCCGGACGCCCTTGGCGCCGAGACGCATGGTCGACTGCATGGTGCGCTTCATGGCGCGGCGGAAGGCGACCCGGCGCTCGAGCTGCTGGGCGATGTTCTCGGCCACCAGCTGGGCGTCGGTTTCCGGCTTGCGGATCTCGACGATGTTCAGGTGCACCTCGGCGGAGGTCAGGGCCGACAGGTCCTTGCGGAGCTTGTCGATGTCGGCGCCCTTCTTGCCGATGATGACGCCCGGGCGGGCGGCATAGATGGTGACCCGGCACTTCTTGTGCGGACGCTCGATAATGATCCGCGAGATGCCGGCCTGGTAGAGACGCTTCTTCAGCTCGCGACGGACCTTGATGTCCTCGTGCAGAAGGCGACCGTACTCATGACCGTCGGCGAACCAGCGGCTGTCCCAGGTGCGGTTGATGCCGAGCCGAAGCCCGACCGGATTGACTTTCTGACCCATCAGGCGGCCTCACCCAGCTCGCGGACCACGATGGTGATCTCGGAAAACGGTTTCTCGATCCGCGAAGCCCGGCCGCGAGCGCGCGGCGAGAAACGCTTCATGATCAGGTTCTTGCCAACAAAAGCTTCGGCGACGACCAGGCTGTCGATGTCGAGGCTGTGGTTGTTCTCGGCGTTGGAGATGGCCGAGTAGAGCGCCTTGCGGACGTCCTTGGCGATGCGCTTGTGGCTGAATTCCAGCTCGTACAGCGCCCGCTGGACCTTGAGGCCGCGGATCGACTGGGCGACCAGGTTCAGCTTGCGGGCCGAGGTGCGCAGCGTGCGCAGCTTGACCATCGCTTCGGAGGCCGGGAGACGGCGTTGAGTCTTGGGCTTGCTCATCCCTACTTCCTCTTGGCCTTCTTATCGGCCGCGTGGCCCGGGAAGTTGCGCGTGGGCGCGAACTCGCCGAACTTCATGCCGACCATGTCTTCCGACACCAGCACGGGAACGTGCTTCAGGCCGTTGTGCACGCCGAACGTCAGGCCGACGAACTGCGGCATGATGGTCGAGCGTCGCGACCAGATCTTGATCACGTCCTTGCGGCCGCCGGCATGGGCCGTATCGGCCTTTTTCAGCAGGTAGCCGTCGACGAACGGACCTTTCCAAACGGAACGGGTCATCTCTAACGGGCCTTCTTGGCTTTGTGGCGACTACGGATGATGTATTTGTCCGTAGCCTTGTTCACACGGGTCTTGGCGCCCTTGGTCGGGTTGCCGGCCGGGGTCACCGGATGGCGACCGCCGCTGGTGCGGCCTTCGCCGCCGCCGTGCGGGTGATCGACGGGGTTCATGGCCACGCCGCGCACGTGCGGGCGGAAGCCCATGTGGCGGACGCGTCCGGCCTTGCCCAGGTTCTGGTTCATGTGGTCGGGGTTCGACACCGCGCCCACCGTGGCCATGCAGCTGTCCTGCACCATGCGCAGTTCGCCCGAGTTCAGGCGGATCTGGGCGTAGCCGGCGTCACGACCGACCAGCTGGGCGTAGGCTCCGGCCGAACGGGCGATCTGGCCGCCCTTGGCGGGCTTCAGCTCGACATTGTGGATGATCGTGCCGATCGGCAGGCCGCTGAGAGGCGCGGCGTTGCCGGGCTTCACGTCGACCTTGGCCGAGGCGATGATCTCGTCGCCGACCTTCAGGCGCTGCGGCGCCAGGATGTAGCTCAGTTCGCCGTCGGCGTACTTGATCAGGGCGATGAAGGCCGACCGGTTGGGGTCGTATTCCATGCGCTCGACCGTCGCGGCGACGTCGAACTTGCGGCGCTTGAAGTCCACCATGCGGTAGAGGCGCTTGGCGCCTCCGCCGCGGAAGCGGACGGCGATCCGGCCGCCGCCGCCACGTCCGCCCTTCTTGGTCAGACCCTCGACGAGGCTCTTTTCCGGACGGCCCTTGTGGAGCTCGGAGCGATCCACCAGCACCAGCGAACGACGCGACGGCGAGGTGGGTTTGAAGTGTTTCAGAGCCATGGTCTCAGAGCCCCGTGGTGATGTCGATCGACTGGCCTTCGGCCAGGGTCACGATGGCTTTTTTGACATCGCTGCGATGACCCACGCGACCACGGAAACGCTTGGTCTTGCCCTTGACGTTCAGGGTGTTGACCTTGGTGACCGTGACCTGGAACAGGGCCTCGACGGCGGCGGCGATTTCATCCTTGGTGGCGCTGTCGGCGACGCGGAAGACCACCTTGTTCTGTTCGGACAGGATGGTGGCCTTCTCGGTGATCACCGGAGCCAGGATGGTGTCGTAGTGACGGGCGGTCGCGGCCATTACGCGGCTTCCTTCTGAGCGAAGCGGGCCGAGATGCCGTCGATGGCCGACTTGGTCAGGACCAGCGTGTGACGGCGCAGCACGTCATAGACGTTCAGCCCGGCGTTGGGCAGCACATCGATGTTCGGAATGTTGCGGGCCGCCAGCTTGAAGTTGGCGTCCACTTCCGGACCGGCGATGAACAGCGCGTTCTTGAGGCCGATCTTGTCAAAGGTGGCGCGCAGGGCGGCCGTCTTCGGACCTTCGATGGCCAGGTCGTCGACGATGACAAGCGAGCCGGCCTTGGCCTTGGAGGACAGCGCGTGGCGCAGGGCCAGGGCGCGGAACTTCTTGGGCAGGTCGAAGGCGTGGCTGCGAACCACCGGCCCGTGAGCCTTGGCGCCGCCGACGAACTGGGCCGCACGGCGTGAACCGTGACGGGCGCCGCCGGTGCCCTTCTGCTTGTACATCTTCTTGCCGGTGCGGGAGACTTCGTTCCGCACCTGGATCTTGTGGGTCCCGGCGCGGCGCTTGGCCAGCTGCCAGGTCACGACGCGCTGCAGGATGTCGCCGCGGATCTCGTCGATGCCGAAGATGGCGTCGTCGAGGTCAACGGAGCCGGCCTTGCCGCCGTCCAGTTTGATGACGTCGATTTTCATTATTCTGCACCCTCGGCCGACGCTTCGGCGGCGGGAGCCTCTTCAGCGGGGGTTTCTGCGGGGGCGGCGGCTTCCTGCCCGGCCTTGCGGAACGCGCCCGGCTTGGGAGCGTCTTCAGGCAGGGCGACCTTCACCGCGTCGCGGATCTTCACATAGGAGCCTTCCGAACCGGGGACGGCGCCCTTCACCAGGATGAGGCCGCGATCGGCGTCCACTTTCCAGACGGTGACGTTGAGGGTGGTGACGGTTTCCTGACCCAGGTGACCGGCCATCTTCTTGCCGGCGAAGGTCTTGCCCGGGTCCTGACGCTGGCCGGTGGAGCCGTGCGCCCGGTGCGAGACCGAGACACCGTGGGTGGCGCGCATGCCGCCGAAGTTCCAGCGCTTCATGGCGCCGGCAAAACCCTTACCGACGGTGATGCCCTGGATGTCGACCTTCTGGCCGGCCAGGAAGTGGTCCGCCGTAAACTCGGCGCCCACGTCGATGAGGCTGTCCTCGTCCACGCGGAACTCGGCGACGACCCGCTTGGGCTCGACCTGAGCCTTGGCGAAGTGGCCGCGCATGGCGTTGGGGGTGTTCTTGGGCTTCTTGGCGCCCGCGCCCAGCTGGAGCGCGACGTAGCCGTCACGGTCCTTGGTGCGTTGCGCCGTCACCTGGCAGCCGTCCAGCGAAAGGACGGTGACCGGGACGTGCTGGCCCGCTTCATCGAAGAAGCGCGTCATGCCCATTTTCTTGGCGATCAATCCGGTACGCATCGGTTCGACCCCTACAGCTTGATCTCGACGTCCACACCGGCGGACAGGTCGAGCTTCATCAGCGCGTCCACGGTCTGCGGGGTGGGGTCGACGATATCGAGCACGCGCTTGTGCGTGCGGATTTCAAACTGCTCGCGCGACTTCTTGTCGACGTGGGGCGAGCGGTTGACGGTGAATTTTTCGATCAACGTCGGCAGGGGAATCGGCCCCCGGACGGTCGCGCCGGTTCTCTTGGCCGTGTTGACGATCTCGCGTGTGGAATGGTCCAGCACGCGGTGGTCAAAGGCCTTGAGCCGGATGCGGATGTTCTGACGATCCATATCGCTCTTCTATTCCCCAACAGACGGCGGAACCGCCCGCGTGATCTCGAACCATTTCAAAGACCGGCTCCTCCCACCTCGCGAAAGGTGAGCGGATACGCGTAACGTCCGCAAAAAACGATAGGCCCAGCGCAGGTCGCCCCGCGAGGGCCTTCAACCCAGAAACACCGAATGTGTCGCTGGTCGTTCCGCGAACCGCGTCTGCCCTAAGGCACAGCCGGTCCAACAGGAGGCGCGCTAATACCCGTCGATTCCGCAGGCGTCAAGGCTTGTGGCCCTGTCGCAAACCCTGATTGGCGGGAAATCGCGCACCGTCCGCCCGACGCCCGAAGGCGGCGAAAGCGAACGCCGGACCTTTAGGCCAACCGCGCGCCGGGCGCCAGTGAGTCGTTGCTGATCGGGCACATTATATAGGGCCGTGCGCCGGGCCCCGGCCGGACATGAAAAGAGGGGCGGCGACGCTGACAGCGCCCCGCCCCTCTTCACCGGTTGATCCAGGTCGTCGGGATCAGCTCTTGGGCCGGATCAGCTCTTGGGCATGTCAAACGGGCCGACATGGATGCCGCCCGAGCCCATGACCGATTTGGACACGTTGCCGTTGACCTTGGTGATCCACAGGTCGCCCGAGCCCATGACGCTGGCGTCGACGCTGTCGGCCTCGCCGTTGAAGCGGACATCGCCGGAGCCGGCGACATTGAACTCGACCTTGCCGGCATGGCCGCCGAGAATCTTCACATCGCCCGATCCGGCGATGTTGACCTCGAGGTTCCCGGCGATCGAGGCCAGCACCACATCGCCCGAGCCGGCGATGCTCACATCGGCGCCGCCGCCGACCGCGTTGACCCGGGTGTCGCCGGATCCGGCCACGCTGAGGTCCAGGGACCCGGCCGAGCCGGCGAACACGTCGCCCGAGCCGGCCTGGCTGATCGCCAGCTTGCCGGTGACGTTGCCAACCTTCCAGTCGCCGCAACCAGCGTTGCCGAGCTCGACGGACTCGGCCCGGCCGATCATGCCGAACACCGCGCCGCCGACGTCGATGTCGACGTCACGCGGGGTGTAGATGGTGATTTGCGGCATCTCGTCCCAGCTGACCCGGCCGACGCCGCGGACATCCACCGAGGCGTCCTCCATGGCGCCGCGGCAGTTGCGGATCTTGTTCCACTTCAGATCGCCGTTGACGATGACCCGGTCGCCCCGGCGATCGATGCGCAGGGGCAGCTTGGCGTTGGGGGTCCGGATGACGACCTCGACATCGGCGCGGTCGGACGGCACCACGGTGACCCGGGCGACGGCGTTGCGGATGTCCACGGACGGACCGGCGGCCTGGGCGGCCCCGGCGGCGGTGATGACGGCGGCGGCGAGGCCGGCGGCGGCGAAAGCACGCATGGTGATCAGCTCCCTCGAATTTGCTGAGGGAACGCTATGTCCGCCGGGCCGCCAAGACAGCTTAATTCGAGGTCATTACAGAGGTTTCACCCGGGCCGGCGCCCGCCTCCCCGCCTTGTCCCCGTTCAGGCCGCCGGCTTGACCTGGTCGGACAGGGCGAAGCTGCGCTGGTAGTCCTTGATCAGGTTGGGCGCCAGGTTGGCCTTCTTCATGGCCAGCGACGCCGCCCACAGCCCCGCCCGGGCCGCCATCGGGGTCTTGTCCATCGCCCCCGGGGCCAGCCCCCAGCGCCGCAGCACGCCGTTGGCGTAGTGGGCGCCGCGAGTCAGCCGGGTCTCCCAGGTCTGGAAGTCCAGCGACAGCGAGACATTGAACACCCCCTGGTTCTCGACCCGGTGCGGCGCATAGAGCGGCCAGGTCAGGGCCTGGCCCGGCTGCAGGTCGACGACCTGGGCGTCGCCGTCAAAGGCCAGCCGGTAGGGAAGCTCCTCGGCCTGCACCCGCATGATGACCTTTTCCATCGACTCCTGCGGCAGATGGGCTTCGTCGGTGGGATAGACCCACAGCCGCTTGGTCCCGCGCAGATGGAACAGCACCACCCCCGCGGCGTCGAAATGATAGGGCACCTTGGTCTGCGGCGAGGACAGGATCAGCTGGCCGGTCACCTTGATCGGCTTGACGCCGAGGTCGTCGGCGATCTCGTCGAACACCGGCTGGATGTGGCGCCACAGCTCCGGATGGGCCTCGTGGGCGTCGCGCAGATTGACCCAGACCTGGCCGGCCTTGATCGCCTCCAGCAGGGTCGCCCCGTCCGCCCTGCCCCGCTCGCCGGTCTCCAGGCTGACCTGGCCCTCGGCGTCGTAGCTGTAGGCGTTGATGTCCAGCAGCTCCGCCGGATAGCGGTCCAGGGTCGCCGCCAGGG
Organism: Caulobacter sp.; assembly: GCA_016125585.1. Lineage (GTDB taxonomy): Bacteria > Pseudomonadota > Alphaproteobacteria > Caulobacterales > Caulobacteraceae > Caulobacter. The sequence goes on along the minus strand of WGLL01000015.1, from coordinate 3,141 downwards.
CGGCGTCCTCGACCAGGCTGTGGGTGTGGATCTCGTGGCTATAGATCTTGGGTTGGTTGAGCCAGGACATGGGTCGGTTCCGTCAAAGACAGCAGAGGGTGGCGGCCAGCAGCGCGCCGGTCGAAAGAGGATTGCGGCCGCGTCCGGCCATGGCCGAGGCGGCGGCGCCCAGCGCCCGCACCCGGCCGATCGTGGTGGTCTCGCAGGCGTCGATCACCGCCCACCGGCGACGGATGCTGCGCACCAGCTCCACCGGCGCCAGCCCGCCGCCGCTCTCCGGCGAGACCACTTCGGAAACGGTCCGCGCCAGTCCCGACGACAGGGCGGCGCCCTCGAACACCGTGCGGCTCTGGTCGCAGAAGTATTTCTTGTAGGCCTCGCCCTCGAAGCCGAAGTCGTAGAGGCCGATCCCCTCGTCCGCCCCGGCCTTCATGGTGTCCATGCTCAGCAGCATGCCGGGCGAATAGCGGGCGCCCTGCTCCTCATAGGCCGGCACCCAGAAGTGATAGTGAGTGCCGCCGCGCAGGCCCAGCTCATAGGCCAGGGGCTGGTCGCCGGCATGGAGCACCGCCAGCCGCGCCCCGAACTCCGGGCCGCCGTCCGTCAGCAGCGCCCGCAGCAAATCCACCGTCCAGCCGCAGTCGAAGATGTCGTGGCGGCGCGAGCGGCGATACTGGTCCTGCTTCAGCGCGATCAGGCGATCGAAATGGCACAAGTCGGTGGTCGCCGTCTCGGTGCGCACGGGGCCCAGATCCCGCTCCAGCGAGCGGCGGGCCCGCTCCTTGTCCTTCAGGAACTTGGGAAACGCCGCCTTGCGCGCGGCGTAATAGGCGTCCCAGCCGGCGGAAACATCGGCCAGCAGGGTGCGGGCCCGGGTCACCTGCCCGCCGTCCCGCGCCGGCCCGGCCCAGCCGGTGGCGGTGAAGGAGCGGGCGTCCAGCAGGTCGGGGGCGGCGTCCAGGGCGATGGATCGCCCCGGCGCCGCGATCACCCCGTGATAGTCATTCAGCGGCGCGGCCAGGGGCTGCGCCGCCCCGCCCCGCCGCTGATGCGGCAGAAAGCCGACCACCTTGCCGCCCTGGTGCAGGACCGCCAGACGGGCGCCGGGCGCGACCTGACCGGCGATGGCCGTGAAGTCGGGATGAAAGAAGGGCGACTCATAGGCCGGGTCGGCGGCGATCCACGCCAGCCACAGCGCCCGCTCCGAACCGGACAGCTCGTCCGTCCCGATGATGTCCACAGTGATTGGCCGACCCAAAACGGCGCCCTCCGGTCATTCTGGCCCGGACCTCAGCAAGAGGCGTTCCACACCGCTTTAGCCGCAAGAGGCGAAGGCGGGGTTAAGCCGCCGCCGCCACAACCTCCGCCGCGCGCCGGGCGGCGTAGCGGCGGCGGGCGATAAGCCGCATGACCGCGAACTGGATCAGAAACAGCAGGATCTTCGAGACCAGCGGAACCGTGGTCATGAACCAGGCCCAGACCGTCGGGCTGGCGAGGAAAGCCAGGGCCAGGTTGGCGGCGGCCGTGGCGAACATCAGGCCGGCCCAGACATAGCCGAACACCGTGCCGACGTCGGGCGCCAGCTCCTGCACGATCGGCGGCAGATAGCGGTTCATCCAACCGCGCCGCAGCATCACCGCCCCGACCGCGCCCAGCACCAGCGTCGGCTTGACCATCACAAAGCGCGGATCGTGACTGACCAGCGTGGCGCCGCCCATGACGATGACCAGCGCCAGACTCAGGATCTGCATGGCGTCCAGCGACCGGCCCCGCATCCGGGTCCAGATCGCCTGGGCCAGGCCGACGGCGATGGCCACGCCGGTGGCCAGGTAGATGTTCCGCGTCAGGGCGAAGAGGCCGACGAAGAACAGGGTCGACAGCAGGTCTTCCAGCAGGAAACGGCCGGCCTTGAAGAAATAGGACATTGCAGGGCTCCAAGAGGGGTCGCCCCCCGATCGCCTCCGCCAGGGGCCCGCGTCGAGCCGCACTTCGCCAAACGCGCGGCCGGCTGCGTGAACGGGACGCCCGGACCATTCGCGAAGCGCCAAATGCCGCTAAGAAGGGGGGCGATGCCCGTGTCTTCCCCTTCCAGCACAGCGAGCCCCCCGTCCTCCCCGGAGGAGGGCCTGATCCCGGCGATCCTGCAGACCCCGGACGTCTGGGCCCGGCGGCTGGCCTACGCCACCGCCACCGGCGTGTTTCTCGGCGTGGTCGGCGCTTTCGGAACCTTTCAGGCCGCGCCGCTTGTCAATCGGGTCGCGGCCTGGGTGCTGATGGTCTGGATCGGCACGCTGGTGTTTCCGGCGCTGGCCACCGCCACCATCATTCTTGGCCGGCGCCTCCGGACGCCACTGTGGATCGCCCTGCCCCTGGCCATCGCCATCGGCGGCGTTCCCATGACCCTGGGCGCCGAACTGGTCACCGGCTGGCTGATCCATCCGCACGGTCCGTGGCGAGGTCTTCAGACCTATGTCCAGGTCATCGTGGTCGCCCTGCCGGTCGTCGGCGCCTATGTCGCCCTCCGCCGTCGCCAGCCCCTTGGCGCCGCCGCCCCGGAGCCCGTCCCGGCCCCGACCGCGCCGTCAAAGCCGGCTCCGGCCTTGCTGGCGCGCCTCCCCGCCAGACTGGGCCGCGATCTGCTGTGTCTCGAGATGGAGGACCACTACGTCCGGGTCCACACCGCCCTCGGTTCGGAGCTCCTGCTGATGCGGATGCGCGACGCCATCGCGCTACTCGATGGGCTGGAGGGGCTGCAGGTGCACCGCTCCTGGTGGGTGGCGGCCGATGCGGTCGAAGGCCAGCGAACGGTCGACCGCCGCACCGTCCTGAAGCTGCGGGGCGGCCTTGAGGCGCCGGTGGCCAGGGGAAATGTCCAGGCGGTCCGCGCCGCCGGCTGGCTTCGCTAGCCCCCACACAGCAAAAGGCCCCGGTGTTTCCACCGGGGCCTTCGCTTGTCGTTCAGCCGTGGCTGATCGTCGGGATTACTCGACGATCTTGCTGACCACGCCGGCGCCGACGGTGCGGCCGCCTTCGCGGATGGCGAAGCGCAGGCCCTGGTCCATGGCGATCGGGGTGATCAGTTCCACGTCCAGTTCGGCGTTGTCGCCCGGCATGATCATTTCCACGCCTTCGCGCAGCTTG
>WGLL01000017.1 GCA_016125585.1 Caulobacter sp. | reverse complement strand
GGGCGGCGGCGGCGTCGACACCATCGACGGCGGCGCCGGCGCGGATCGCATCATTGGCGGAACCGGCAACGACCTTATGACCGGCGGCCTGGGGGCGGACACCTTCGTCATCCTGCAGGAGAGCGTCGGAAACCCGGTGCTGGAAGTCGACAACATCTTCGACTTCTCGACCGCCCAGGGCGACATCCTCGACCTCTCTGCGATCGACGCCGACAGCGGGACCGGCGGCGACCAGGCCTTCACCCTGGTCAGCGCCTTCACGCACACGGCGGGCCAGATGACCCTCAGCTTCAGCGGCGGCGAAACCCTGCTGCGGCTGGATGTCGATGGCGACGGAAACGCCGACTACCAGCTGAAGATCAACGGAGACGTCACCGGCGACAGCGGGAACTGGCTGCTGTAGCGACTTGTTCAGGCTGGGTGCAGGTTTTGCCTGCGACGCTCGCCAAGAACAAGGAGACGCCCAATGATCCGAGCGCTACGCATCCTGTGCGGGGTCGGCCTGACCGCCCTGGCGATTGCCGGTTGCCAGAGCGATGGGTCGGCCCAGCCATCGCCGACGCCCGACCCTCGCGCCGGCCGCCCGGAAGGGGCGATGTGCGGCGGCATCGCCGGCTTCAGCTGTCAGGATGGCCTCTACTGCCAGATGTCGCCGAGGATGCTCAAGATCGCCGACGGCGCCGGCAAATGCCGCGTGCGGCCGCAGATGTGCACCCGCGAATACCGGCCGGTCTGCGGCGCGGACGGCAAAACCTACGGCAACGCCTGCACGGCGGCCTCGGCCGGGGTGAGCGTGGCCAGCGACGGAAAGTGCGAGGCGGGTTGAATCGGACTGTGAGCGGTCGGGATGCCGGGATCCGGCCGACCTGGCCGTCCGACCAGTCCTAGCGTTGCGGATAGATGGTCTCGCCGCGCTCCAGCATCTCGACGAAGGCCGCGATGCGTCTCTGGCGAGCGGCCTCGGTCTTGAGATTGTGGACGCGAAAGGCGAGGGCGAAGCGGTTCTGGGCGGTCAGGGTGGCGAGCATCGCTCTGGCGGCGGGACTGGCGTCGATGGCCGCCTGCAGGGCTTCCGGCATCTTCAGGGTCTTGCTGCCGCCGTAGGCGCGGTCCCAGCGGCCGTCCGCCCTGGCGGCCTCGACCTCGCGCAGGCCGTATTCGGTCATCCGGCCCTGCTCGATCAGGCGGGCGACATTGTCGACGTTGACCTGGCTCCAGATGCTCTTGCGGCCGCGCGGCGTGTAGCGCTGGAGGAAGGAGCGGCCGTCGAAGCTTTTGCGCACCGCATCGATCCAGCCCCAGCAGAGCACGACGTCGATCGCCTGTTTTGCGGTGATCGACGGCAGGCCGGAGCCGACCTTGTGGATCTTGATCCAGACCTCGGGCTCGGTGGCGTGGTGTCTGGACAGCCAGGCGTCGAAGGCGTCGGCGTCGTTAAACTCCCGCACGCGATCCGGATTGACGATGATGGCGGCCATGGCGTTCGACTAATCCTTCTCCACTCCTGACCGGATCGCCGCCTCGAGGACGTCGAGGTCGAGGTCCTTCACGGCCTTGAACCTGATGCAGTAGCCGGTGACGCTGGCCTTGCCGATGGTTTTTCCGAACCTCTCAGACAGGTATTTCTTGTCGTCCAGACCGAGGATGTAGATCGAAATCCCTGTCGTGTTGGCGCTCAAACCGACCCTGTAGAACTCGCGTGAGCTGCCGTCGGCGTACCGGATCTCGCGGGAGCCGTATCCGATATTGGGGTTGGAGACGACCTTGCCATGGGTGTCCCGACCATCCAGGAACCGAAGGGCGCAGCCGGGCATGATCTGCAGGATCATCTGGTGAATCGTCTGCAGGTCCTGGCGCTTGGGCTCGGGTTGGCCGGCGATGTAGGCCTGGATCTGGTCCTGCGGCGTCATCGCTCGACCTGGGCCTCCGGAACGGAAAAGGGCCGGAGATTGCTCTCCGGCCCTTCCAGTCTAGCTCAGCTTTCGCCGACTAGCACTTGTAGTACATGTCGAATTCGACCGGGTGCGGGTGCAGCTGCAGGCGCATCACCTCTTCCATCTTCAGCTCGATGTAGCTGTCGATGAAGTCGTCATCCATGACCCCGCCCTTCTTGAGGAAGGCGCGATCCTTGTCGAGGTTCTCGAGGGCTTCACGCAGCGAGCCGCAGACTTCCGGAACCTTCTTCTGCTCGCGGGGCGGCAGGTCGTAGAGGTTCTTGTCCATGGCGGGGCCCGGATCGATCTTGTTCTCGATGCCGTCGAGACCGGCCATCAGCAGGGCCGTGAAGGTCAGGTAGGGGTTGCCCATCGGATCGGGGAAGCGGCATTCGATCCGCTTGCCCTTGGGGCTGTCGACGTGCGGGATGCGGATCGAGGCCGAGCGGTTGCGGGCCGAATAGGCCAGTTTCACCGGGGCTTCGTAGCCGGGCACCAGACGCTTGTAGCTGTTGGTCGTCGAGTTGGAGAAGGCGTTGATGGCCTTGGCGTGCTTGATGATGCCGCCGATGTACCAGAGGCATTCCTGCGACAGGCCGGCGTAGAGGTCGCCGGCGAACTGGGGCTTGCCGTCTTTCCAGATCGACTGGTGGACGTGCATGCCGCTGCCGTTGTCGCCAAACATCGGCTTGGCCATGAAGGTGACCGTCTTGCCGTAGGCGGCGGCGACGTTGTGGATCACGTACTTATAGAGCTGAAGCCGGTCGGCCATGGTGATCATGGTGTCGAACTTCAGGCCCAGTTCGTGCTGGGCCGGGGCCACCTCGTGGTGGTGCTTTTCGGGCTTCATGCCCAGCTCGCCCATGACGGCCAGCATCTCGCCGCGGATGTCCTGGGCGCTGTCGACCGGATTGACCGGGAAGTAGCCGCCCTTGGGGCCGGGGCGATGGCCCATGTTGCCTTCCGGATATTCCTTGCTGGAATTGCCCGGCAGTTCGGTGGAGTCGAAGCTGTAGCTGGTGTTGCTGGAGGCGGTGGACCAGCGCACGTCGTCGAACATGAAGAACTCGGCCTCGGGGCCGAAGTAGACGGTGTCGCCGACGCCCAGCGACTGCACGTAGGAGAGGGCGGTCTTGGCGATCGAGCGCGGGTCGCGGTTGTAGGGGGTGCCGGTGTCCGGATTCACGATATCGCACATCAGGCAGAGGGTGGTCTGCTGATAGAAGGGATCGATGATGGCGCTGCTGAGGTCGGGCCGCAGCTTCATGTCGCTTTCATTGATGGCCTTCCAGCCGGCGATCGACGAGCCGTCGAACATGGTGCCGTCTTCCAGGAAGTCCATGTCGACCAGATCGATGTCGAAGGTCACATGCTGCAGCTTGCCCTTGATGTCGGTGAAGCGGACGTCGACGTATTTGACGTCCTTTTCCTTGATCTGGGCCAGAATGTCTTTAGCGGTTGTCATAGGCCTTATCCCCTAGGCTGTTGATTTCAATACAGGTTTGCAAGGCGGGCTCAGATGGCTTGGGCGCCGCTTTCTCCGGTGCGGATGCGGACGACATCGACAATCTCGGAGACGAAAATCTTGCCGTCGCCGATGCGGCCGGTGCGGGCGGCGGACTGGATGGCCTCCAGCGCCCCGCCCAGTTGTCCGTCATCGACGATGACCTCGACTTTGATCTTGGGCAGGAAGTCGACGACATACTCGGCGCCGCGATAGAGTTCGGTGTGGCCCTTCTGGCGGCCATAGCCCTTGGCCTCGAGCACGGTCATGCCCTGGACGCCCATTTCCTGGAGCGCTTCCTTCACCTCGTCCAGCTTGAACGGTTTGATGATGGCTTCAATTTTCTTCATGACGTTCCCGAGCGATTGACAAGGACGGAACACAAGCGACGACAGCGGGACAAGCCCGCACCATGATCACAAGGCGGCGCCGCGCAGTTGAAGCGCTGCGGCGCCGCAAATCAAGGCGCCCTCTGCTCATCAAGCGGGCATTGCCCAAAAGGGGCTTGGATGCCGCCGCGTCAGGGTCCTATCGGGGCCGCAACGGCATGACGGGAGACGGGAAGATGCGGGACGAGACACCGGTTCTCATCGGAGCGGGGCAATTCACCTATCGGGGAAAACCGGCGGATGCGCCTTCGCCGCTCGATCTGCTGAAGATTGCGGCGGATCGCGCCGCGGCTGATGCGGGCCTCGCTGTCAGCGATCTGGCGGCCCTCGACGCCCTGGCCGTGGTGGGCTTCACGGTGGACGCTCCGGGGGCCCTGTCGGGGCTGCCGTTTCCGCGTCTGAAAAACCCGCCCGCCAGCCTGGCGAGGCTGCTGGGCGCCGATCCGGCATGGGCGGTCTACACCCATATGGGCGGCAACAGCCCGCAGCAGTCGATCAACGTCCTGTGTGAACGGATCGCCGCCGGGGAGAGCGACTTCGGCTTCGCGGTCGGCGCCGAATTCCTCGGCTCCCTGATGAAGCGGCTCAAGCTGGGACTGGGCTTCGAAAGGTACGGCGACGATATCGAAGTCGAGCCTGTGCGGATGGGCGATCCGCGCCCCGGGGTGACGCCCTATGAGGCCGCCCATGGCTTGGGCATGCCAATCAACACCTATCCCCTGTTCGAGAACGCCCTGCGGGCCCGGGACGGCCGGTCGATCGAGGATCACCAGAAACGGCTGGGCGAGCTGTTCGCGCCGTTCACCAAGGTGGCCGCGGCCAATCCCGAGGCCTGGTTCCCGGTCGAGCGCTCCGCCGAGGAGCTGATCACGGTCAATGACCGCAACCGGATGATCGGCTTTCCCTATCCGAAGAACCTCAACGCCATCATGCAGGTGGATCAGTCGGCCGGGGTTCTGGTCTGTTCGGTCAAGAAGGCCCGCGAGCTTGGCGTGCCGCAGGACAAATGGGTGTTCCTGCACGGCTGCGCGGACGCCTCCGACCTCTGGTATCCGCTGGAGCGTCAGAACTACCATTCCAGTCCGGCCATGCGGCTGACCGGCAAACGGGCGCTGGAGATGGCTGGAGTCGGCATCGACGACATCGACGTCATCGACCTCTACAGCTGTTTTCCCGTGGCGGTGGAGGTCGGCGCCGAGGAGCTGGGCCTGGCCCTGGATGATCCCCGGGGCCTGACCATCACCGGCGGTCTGCCCTACTTCGGCGGCCCCGGAAACAACTACGCCATGCATTCGATCGCCGAAATGACCGGCCGGCTGCGGGCCCGGCCGGGCGCCTGGGGGCTGTGCACCGCCAACGGCTGGTTCATGACCAAGCAGTCGACAGGGGTCTATTCGACGCGACCGGTCGAAGGCGACTGGACCCGGCAGGATCCCGCCATCATCCAGAACCAGGTCGACGCCCTGCCGCATCCTGAGATCATCGAGGCTCCGCAAGGCCCGGCGACCGTCGAGACCTATACCGTCACCCACAGCCGGGAAGGCTATCGGGGCGGCATCGTTATCGGCCGTGACGCCCAGGGCCGCCGGTTCGTGGCCGTGACGCCGGACGATGAGGCCACGCTGCGCGATCTGGAGAGCCGGGAAGGGGTCGGCCGGACCGGCGTCGTCGCCCGCCACCCCGACGGCAAGCGCAATCTCTTCACACCCGACTGATCGGGGGGCTTTCACCGGAGCGGCGGAGGCCCTAGGTCAGAAGGAGCAATATCCAGGGTTCAGGAGGCTCACATGGCCCGCGTCCACATGATCCGCCACGGAAAGCCGGCCTCGACCTGGGGCGATGCGGATGAGGATCCCGGCCTGGATGAAACCGGCAAGGCCCAGGCCCGGGCCGTGGCCGACGCGCTTCTGGCTCTCCCGGAGACTGAGCGGCCGACCAGGGTGATCAGTTCGCCCCTGAAGCGCTGCCGGGAGACCGCCGCGCCCTTCGCCGCCGCCCTGGGCGTGCCGGTGGAGATCGATCCCCGGGTCGGGGAAATCCCCACGCCCTCCAGCCAGACCGCCGAGACCCGGCCGGCGTGGCTGCGGGCCGCCTTTACAGGTCTGTGGAAGGAGATCGAGGGCGACCTCGACTATGACCAGTGGCGCCGGTCGGTGGCTGCGGCGGTGGCCTCCTACGGCGGGGCGGCGGTCTTCAGTCACTATGTGGCGATCAATGCGGCGGTTTCGACGGCCCTGGAGGACGACCGGGTCATGGGATTCCGCCCCGACCATACCTCGATCACCCGGTTCGAGGCCCGGGACGGCGTCCTTGAACTGGTCGAAAAGGGACGGGAAGCGGCGACGCAGGTGCTGTAGGCTAGCGGCATGAACGCCCGGGAAATCCTGACCACTGAACAGATGGCCGCCGCCGACGCCGCGGCCATCGCGGCGGGAACGCCGGGGCTGATCCTGATGGAGCGGGCCGGCAAGGCGGTGGCCGACGCCATACGCGAGCGAAACGCCGCCTGTCGGGTGGCCGTGTTGTGCGGACCGGGCAACAATGGCGGCGACGGCTATGTGGCGGCCCGGATGCTCAAGCGGCGAGGCTGGCACGTTTGGGTCGAGGCCCTGGCGGCGCCGTCGACGCCGGATGCGCGGGCCATGGCCGCCAGATGGACCGGGCCGGTCTATCGCCTGGGGGAGGGGCCGCCGGCGGACCTGATCGTCGACGCCCTGTTCGGGGCCGGTCTGTCGCGGCCGCTTGAGGGCGAAGCGCTGGAGGCCGCCCGCGCCACCCACGGCCACCATCGGGTCGTGGCCGTCGATATTCCCAGCGGCGTCAGCGGCGACACCGGCCGGCCGCTGGGTGGCACGGCCGTCCGCGCCGACCTGACCGTCACCTTCCACCGGCGCAAGATCGGCCATGTGCTCGAGCCGGGGGCCAGCGCCTGCGGCGAGGTGCTGGTGGCGGACATCGGGCTTGGGGAAACGCCTTCGGCGCTGGTCGAGAACAGCCCGGCCCTGTGGCGCCAGGCGATGCCGCGGCCCTCCGCCGGTTCGCACAAGCATTCCCGGGGCCGGCTGGCGGTTGTCGGCGGTGACGCCTTTCACACGGGGGCGGCGCGGCTGTCGGCCCGGGCGGGCCTGAGGATCGGCGCCGGTCTGGTGACCCTGCTCAGCCCGGCCAGCGCCGCCTTTGTCTACGCCCCGGCGCTCGAGGCGGTGATGCTGGCGCCCTTCGAGACCGAGATTGAGGTGACCCAGCTGGCGGAGCGGGCCGACGCCGCCCTGATCGGCCCGGCGGCGGGCGTCAACGCCCAGACCCGCAACAACCTTTTCGCCCTGACCCGGACCGGTGCGGCCCTGGTGGTCGACGCCGACGCCCTGACGGTGTTCGCAGACCATCCGGACGACCTGTTCGACGTGCTGGACCGCGACGACGTCCTGACCCCGCATCCGGGAGAGTTCGAGCGCTTGTTCCCCGGCCTGCTGGCGTCCGAGCCGACGCGGATCGCCGCCGCCCGCGCTGCCGCGGAACGGGCCGGCGCGGTGGTCTTGCTCAAGGGGGCCGATACTGTCATCGCCGCGCCGGACGGGCGCATCGCCGTCAATCTGAACGGCTCGTCGTGGCTTGCCACGGCGGGATCCGGAGACGTGCTGGCGGGCTTCATCGCCGGTCTGGTGGCCCAGGGAATGGACAGCTTCCTGGCCGCCTGCGCCGGGGCCTGGATCCACGCGGACTGCGGACGGCGGTTCGGACCGGGTCTGATTGCCGAGGATCTGCCGGACCTGTGTCCCGCGACGCTCATGCGGCTGCTGGGTCCGGGGGTAAATCCCTGATCGTGCCGGGCCTTTCAGTGTGGCCCGGAGAGCAGGGCAGGGCAGAAAACACCGGCCCGCGCCGGTCGACTTGCGGTGACGGGATGCATACCCTTTACGCGGCGTCTGTCCGCCCCTATTCCCCCGCTGAACCTGCGGATGTGGCGGAACTGGTAGACGCACTGGATTTAGGTTCCAGCGCCGCAAGGCGTGGAGGTTCGAGTCCTCTCATCCGCACCACCGCCCCGTCGGGCCCCATGAGTTCACGCGTATGCCGATCATCGCTCTTGCCGCCGCCGCCGCGCTTGTGTTCCAGCCGGCTTCACCGCCGACGACCCCGAACGAGGACACCACCGTCGACGCCATCGTCGTCAGTCCGCCGGTCAAGCTGGACGAGAAGGAGGCCATCGCGGCCTTTGTCGAGGATGTCGCCTCCGAGAGCGGCAATGGCCGCATCGCCCGCTGGGATCGCAAGGTCTGCCCCGGTGTCGCCGGGGTCAAGGCCGAGTACGCCCAGTTCATCGCCGACCGCATCGGTCTCACGGCCCAGCAGGTCGGGCTTGAGGTTGGCGAACCCGGCTGCAAGGTCAATGTGCTGGTGGTGTTTACCGCCGACTCCGACGGCTTTGTGAAGAACGCGCTGAAGAACCATCCCTACGCCTTCTCGCGCTATGATCTGGAGATGACCTCCGGCCGCGCGGCTCTGCGGCGTTTCACCAATTCCAAGGCGCCAGTGCGCTGGTGGCACGTTACCCACCGGGTGACCGAGGATGGCACCGAATACAATTCCGGCGACCAGGTGCAGGTCTACAGCTCCGGCCGGATCAGCACCCGCACCCGCGACGACTTCGACCGGGCCATCGTGGTGGTCGACGCCAGCCGGGTGGGGCAGGTGCGGTTCCCCGCCCTGGCGGACTACATCGCCTTTGTATCCCTGGCCCAGATCGAGCCGGACGCCGCGCCCAAGACCGCGCCCTCGATCCTCAGCCTGTTTGCCGATCGCGACGCCGGGAAAGAGCCGCAGCAACATATGACCGAGTGGGATCTGGCCTACATCACCGGCGTCTACAACGCCCGCCGCGACACCTTCAACGCCGACGCCCAGAAGCGGGACATCACCAACAGCATGGGCAAGGACCTGCAGAAGTCCGCTCCCGCGAAGACGGACGAGGGCGACACGCCCGAGGAATAGGCCTTTCGGGGCCGGATTCGCATCGGGTTAGGGCTTGGCCCTTACCGGCGCGCGTGACATAAGGCGCGCTTCGCGCCGCTTCGGGGTCTTCGCAGCCCCTGAACGGCGGCGCGCCCACTCCACCTCACGCGGACGCGGCGCCAGAGACGGCGAGGCGGCCGCAAAATGAAGACAGACCATGCAGATTGTTGAAAAGTCCGGTGAAGGCCTGAGCAGGGTCTATGGTGTGACCGTCCCGGCCGGTGAGCTGGCGGATCGTCTCGAGGCGCGGATCAAGGAGATCACGCCGCAGATGAACATCAAGGGCTTCCGCCCGGGCAAGGTGCCGGCCGCCCACGTCAAGCGCGTCTATGGCAAGGGCCTGATGGGCGAGGTGATCGACGCCGCGCTCAACGAGACCACCCAGAAGATCCTCGACGACAACAAGCTGCGCCCCGCAGCCCAGCCCGACCTGAAGCCGACGGTCGACATGGACCAGGTGATGGATGGCAAGTCGGACCTGGCCTACGACCTGTCGGTCGAGCTGATGCCCGACTTTGATCCGATCGATGTCTCGGCCCTGAAGCTGACGCGTCCGGTCTATGAGCCGACCGACAAGGAAGTCGATGAGGCTCTGTCCGATCTGGCCAAGCAGGCCCGCACCTATGAAGCCAAGACCGCCAAGACGGCCAAGGCCAAGGCCGACGATCAGGTGCTGATCGACTTTGTCGGCAGCATCGACGGCGTCGAGTTCGCCGGCGGCAAGGCCGAGGGCCACGAACTGGTTCTGGGCTCGGGTCAGTTCATCCCGGGCTTCGAGGACCAGCTGATCGGCGCCAAGCCGGGCAGCGACGTTACGGTCAAGGTCAGCTTCCCCGAGAACTACCAGTCGACCGAACTGGCCGGCAAGGAAGCCGAGTTCGCCGTCAAGGTGCATGAAGTTCGCGCACCGAAGGATTCCGAGGTCAACGACGAGTTGGCCACCCGCCTTGGCCTGAGCGATCTGGCCGCCCTGCGCGACGTGCTCTCCAAGAACCTGTCGGACCAGTATGCCCGCGCCTCGCGCTTCAAGCTCAAGCGCGTCCTGCTGGACGAGCTCGACAAGGGCCACGACTTCCCGCTGCCGCCGCGCATGGTCGACGCCGAGTTCGACGGCATCTGGGCCCAGGTCGAACAGGACCGCCAGAACGACAACCTGCCCGAGGAAGACGCCGGCAAGTCCGACGAGGATCTCAAGGTCGAATACCGCAAGATCGCCGAGCGTCGCGTACGGCTGGGTCTGGTGCTGGCCGAGATCGGCCGCATCAACAACGTGACCATCAGCGAGCAGGAGCTGTCGCAGGCCCTGCAACGCGAGGCCATGGGCATGGCCCAGCAGTACGGTCTGCAGCCCCAACAGGCCTTCGACCTGCTGAGCAAGAACCCGCAGGCCCAGGCCCAGCTCCGCGCGCCCCTCTATGAGGACAAGGTCGTCGAACTGATCTTCAGCAAGGCGACCATCAAGGACAAGAAGGTCTCCAAGGCCGTCATCGAGGCCGAAGACGACATGCCGGAAGGCTACTAGGTCGTGGACTCATAAGCTCTGAGCCACAGGCGTGTCGATGCGAGTAGGACGGCGGCGAGGAAGTTTCTGGCCAGCTTGTCGAAGCGGGTTGCGATGCGCCGGAAGTGCTTGAGCTTGCAGAAGAAGCGCTCGACCTG
>WGLL01000019.1 GCA_016125585.1 Caulobacter sp. | reverse complement strand
GTGGGGACGATCGGGATCATGCCGAGGATGGCCGCCGCTGCCGTCAGCAGGATCGGGCGTACCCGGTGACTGGAGGCGGCGAGCACGGCGTCCCAAGCGGTGAGGCCATGGGCGCGCTCGGTTTCGATCTGGTCGATCAGGATCACCGAATTGCGGGCGATCATGCCGATCAGCGCCATAATGCCCAGGATCGCCACGAACCCGAGCGGCTGATGGAACAAGAGCAGGGCCCCCACGACCCCGATCAGGCCGAACGGTGCCACGCTCAGCACCAGGAACAGCCGCTGGAAGCTCTCCAGCTGCACCATCAGGATGGTGAAAATCAGCATCAGCATGAAGGGTGCCACGGCGGCGATCGAGGCCTGTGCCTTGGCACTTTCCTCGACGGTGCCGCCCGAGACGATGTGGTAGCCGGCCGGCAGGTGGGCACTGAGTTCGGCGATCCTTGGCGTGAGGCCCTGCACTACCGCCGCTGGCAATTTGCCGGGTGCGACATCGGCCTGGACGATGATCGTCGGCACCCGGTCGCGGCGCCAGATCAGCGGATATTCCTGTGCATTTGTGAAGGAGGCAATCTGACTGAGCGGCACAAAGCGGCCGTTGGACAGCGGCACCTGCAGCGACTTCAGCGCGGTCAGCGACAGGCGCTGGTCTTCGACCGCGCGCGACACCACGTCCACCAGATAGATATCGTCGCGCACCTGGGTCACCGTGGTCCCGGTCACCATGACGTTGAGCGCCTGGGCCAGGGCCTGGGAGCTCAGGCCGACGATCCGGGCCTGGTCCTGGTCGACCTTGATCCTGAAGGTGCGCGCGGGTTCGATCCAGTCGAAATTGATCTTGCGGGCGTAGGGATCGGCGCCGAGCGCGTCCGCGACCTGGTAGGCGACGGTACGAACGCGCTCGGGATCGGGCCCGCTCACCCGGTACTGCAGCGGCCAGCCCACCGGGGGCCCGAGCTCGAGCGGATAGATGCGTCCGACCAGCTCAGGGAAATCGCTTTCCAGCGCCTTTTCCAACTTCGCGCGCACCCGTTCGCGCGCCTCGATGCTGCGGGTCACGATCACGGTCTCGCCGAAGTAGTCGTTGGTCAGCTGGACGTTGAGCGGCAGATAGAAGCGTACCGCGCCGCGGCCAACATAGCTTGACCAGCGATCGATGTCGGGATCGTCCTTGAGCAGTGCGTCGAGCCGGGCGGAGACCCGGTCGGTCGCGTAGATCGACGCGCTTTCCGGAAGCTTCAGATCGACCACCAACTCCGGGCGGTCGGACGATGGAAAGAACTGCTCCGGCACGAAGCGGCTGACGAAGATAGTTCCCCCGAACAGCGCGAGCGTCAACACGATGGTCGCGAAGCGGAAGCGCATCGCGGTGCGCAGCAGGCGCTGGAACAACCGCATGCCGCGGCCGGCTCCGGCCTCATGGCCAGTACTCTTCATCTCGGGCAAGAGCCAGACGCCCAGCAACGGCGAGAACACCACCGCGATCACCCAGGACGCGATCAGAGCGATCGCGACCACCGAGAAGATCGAGCAGGTATATTCACCAGCCATACTCTTGGCCAAGCCGATCGGCAGGAAGCCCGCAACCGTTACCAACGTCCCGGTCAGCATCGGGAAGGCGGTCGAGGTATAGGCGTAGCTGGCCGCGCGTTTGCGGTCGTCGCCCAGTTCCAGGCGGGTCATCATACTCTCGACGGTGATCATGGCGTCATCGACCAGAAGGCCGAGGGCGATGATCAGGGCTCCGAGCGATACGCGCTGCAGGTCGATGCCAGCGGCCTCCATGACCATGAACACGGTCGCCAGCACCAGCGGAATCGCCAACGCCACCACCATGCCGGCGCGCAAACCCAAACTGATGAAGCTGACGCCGAGGACGATCGCGACCGCCTCCCACAGCGCCTCCATGAACTCGCCGACGGCGTGGTTCACCACCTCCGGCTGGTTGGCCACCAGATGGGGCTCGATGCCGATCGGCAGGTCGGCGGTGACTTGCGTCATCGCTTGGCTGATCTCCTGACCGAGCGTGATCACGTTGCCGCCATCGCGCATCGAAATGGCCAGGCCGATTGCCGGCTCGCCGTTGACCCGAAACCGGGGCTGGGGCGGATCGGCGGTGACCCGTCTGACCTGGGCAATATCGCCGAGGCGGAGCATGCGGCCGCCGGCGACGAAGTTTACGTCGAGCAGATCGTGCTCGCTTTGGAAGCTGCCGCTGACCCGCAGTTGCAGCTTCTCGTCGCCGGTTTGGATCACGCCAGCCGGGACGATTGCGTTCTGAGCCTGAAGGGCTGCGATCAGGGTCGAGGGATCGAGGCCGAGGCCGGCCAGATGGGCGGTGGAGAACTCGACATAGATGCGGTCGTCCTGCGCGCCGATAATCTCGATCCGAGAGACGTCCTTGACCTGGAGCAGGCGCTTGCGGACGATATCGACATAGTCCCTGAGCTCGCGATGGCTGAAGCCGTCGGCAGTGAAGCCGTAGATGATGCCGAAGGTGTCGCCGAACTCGTCGTTGAAATTGGGACCGACCACGCCGGAGGGCAGCGTGCCCCGGATGTCTCCGATCTTCTTGCGGACCTGGTACCAGATGTCGGGTACTTCGCGGGCCGGGGTCGATCCCAGCAAGTTGACGAATATGGTGGTCTCGCCCGCCTTGGTATAGCTTTTGATATAGTCGAGGCCCGGCGTCTCCTGAAGCTTGCGCTCGATCCGCTCGGTCACCTGGTTCAATGTGTCGTCGACATTGGCACCGGGCCACAATGCCTGCACCACCATGGTCTTGATGGTAAAGGTCGGGTCCTCGTTGCGGCCGAGTTTGACGTAAGAGAGCGCACCGGCGATCACGATCACCAGCATGAAATAGGTCACCAGCGAGCGATGCTCGAGCGCCCATTCCGAAAGATTAATGTTCTTCATGGCTTGTCCTCGAGCATGCGAACCTTCTGGCCGGGGCGCAGGGCGTGGACGCCGGCGGTGACCACCACGTTGCCCTCCGTCAGCCCTCCGGAGACCAGCACGGCGGTGGGCTCGAAGCGCAGCACCTCGATCGGGTGCATCGATACCGTCTCCGACGCCGGATCGACCAGCCAGACCGCTGGCTTGCCCTGGTCCCCCGTCAGTGCCGAGGCTGGCAGCTCGATGGTGCTGACCGCAGCCAGGATCGCCCGACCGGTGACGGTGGCGCCCAGCCGCATCCCGGCGGGCACCTGGTCCAGCTCGACCTTGACCTGGTAGGTCTGGGTGACCGGGTCCGCCTGTGGGGCGACTTCGCGGACATGGCCGGTGGTCTTGATCTTCGGATCGTCGGTCAGCGCGATCTCGACCCGTGGGTTCTTGGGCGCATTCCGGATCAACTGGGCCGGGACGTCGAACACGGCATCACGTTTGCCGTCGGGTGCCACCCGGATGATCATCTGGCCGGTGCGCACCACCTCGCCGGCCTCGGCACCGGTCGCGGTCACCGATCCCGCGACATCGGTGACCAGCTCGGCATAGCCGAGGCGGTCGCGGGCGGTGTGGAGTTGCGCTGTGGTCGAGGCGACCTGGGCCTCGGCGGATTTGAGCGCCTGCTCGGCCAGGTCGTACTGGGCGCGGGTGGTCCAGCCGTCGGTCAGCAGCTGCTGTTGGCGTTCGAACGCCGCCTTGGTCTGGTGCTGCAAGGCCTGGGCGGCCGAAAGTGCCGCCTCGGCCGACCGCAGCGCGTTCTCCTCGTTCTGAGGGTCGAGCCGGGCGACCACCTGGCCTTGGGTGACGTTGGCGCCGACATCGACCCGGCGCTCGATCAGCCTTCCGTCGATCCGGAAGGCCAGGCTGGTCTCGTTCTGCGCTCGAATATGGCCGGTCAGCGACACCGGCTCACCGACGTGCAGCGGCTGGACGGTGACCGTCCGCACCGTTCGGATTTCCGGCGGCGGTGGTGCCGGCTTGTCGCATGCGGCCAACAAGACGGCGATCGCCGCCAGCCAAAGCGTCCCTTTCACGGCCTGTCCCCCTCGAGAAGTTGGATTGGTACCTTCTTGCCTTGCTCAAGCGACGATGTTGGCGCCGCCGTCGACGTAGGCGGTGCTGCCGGTCAGGTGGCGGGCGTAGGGCGTGGCCAGATAGGCGCAGGTGAAGCCGACATCCATGATGTCGATCGGCTCGCCCGCGGGCGAGCGGCGCACCGTCTCGCCCAGCAGCAGGTCGAAATCCTTGAGGCCCGACGCCGCGCGGGTTTCCAGCGGCCCCGGCGAAACGGCGTGCACCCGGATGCGTTTGTGGCCGAGCTCGTAGGCCAGGTAGCGGCATGACGCCTCCAGCGCCGCCTTGACCGGCCCCATCACATTGTAGTTGGCGACCACCCGCTCGGCGCCGTGATAGCTCATCGCGAACAGGGTGCCGCCCTCGGTCATCAAGGGTGCCGCCAGCCTGGCCATGCGCACGAAGGAATGGCAGGACACGTCCATCGCGGTGGCGAAGCCCGCCGCCGAGCAATCGAGCAGGCCGCCCTTCAGATCCTCCTTGGGCGCGAAGGCGATCGAATGGACCAGGATGTCGAGCCGGTCCCAGCGTGCCGCCACCGCCGCGAACACCGCCTCCAATTGGCCGGGCTGGGTCACGTCGAGGGGCAGGATCAACTCGGCGCCGAGCTCTTGGGCGAGCGGCTCGACATGGGGCTTGGCCTTGTCGTTGAGGTAGGTGATCGCGAGGTCGGCACCGAGGTCGCGGAACGCCTTGGCGCAGCCATAGGCGATCGAATGTTCATTGGCGATGCCGACCACCAGCGCCCGGCGGCCGGCCAGGATCTGGTGAATGGTCTCGACGGCCATTGTGAGTAACTCCTTGGATGAGGTTGGTCAGGCGGCGGCCAGCAGGCGCCGGGTGTGGCGGGCGATCATCAGCTCTTCGTCGGTCGGCACCACCCAGGCGGAAACCGCGCTGTCGGGCGCGCTGATCCGGCTTGCCCCGGACTGGTTGGCCGCTTCGTCCAGCGCCACGCCGAGCCAGGCGGCGGCTTGACCGACGCACCGGCGGAGGGTCGGGCTGTGCTCGCCGATGCCGGCGGTGAACACCAGGGCGTCGAGCCCGCCGAGTGCTGCCGCCAGCGAGCCGATCTCGCGGCCGATGCGGTAGACGAACAGGTCGACCGCCAAGCGCGCGCGCGGATCGGAACTTGCCTCCAGGGTGCGCATGTCGCTGGAAATGCCGGAGACGCCGAGCAAGCCGGACTCGCTGTAGAGCAGGTGCTCGATCTGGCGCGGCGTCATCTTGAGCTGGTCGAGCAGATAGAGCACGACGCCGGGGTCGAGCGAGCCGCAGCGGGTGCCCATCGGCAGCCCGTCGACCGCGGTGAAGCCCATGGTGCTGGCGATGCTGCGCCCGGCCTTGATGGCGCACAAACTCGCCCCGTTGCCGAGATGGGCGACGATCACCCGCCCCTGACCAAGGGCCGGGTCGAGGCTGGGCAGCACCGAGGCGATGTACTCGTAGGACAAGCCGTGGAAGCCATAGCGCCGGACGCCGTGGTCGGTGATCCGGGCCGGCAGCGCGAAGGCCTGGGCGAGCGGCGGCTGATTGGCGTGGAAGGCGGTATCGAAGCAGCCGACCTGGAACAGCTGTGGTGCCACCGCATGCAGGGTCCGGACCGGCGCCAGATTGTGGCCCTGGTGCAGCGGCGCCAGCGGGATCAGCGTCTCCAGCCGGGCTACCGTTTCCTCGTCGAGCACAACCGGGGCGGCGAACGCATCGCCGCCATGGACGATGCGGTGGCCGACCGCCTCGATCCTGTGCTCGCCCAAGTGGCCCTGAACGAAGCCGATCAGGTGGCGCATCGCCTGGTCGTGATCGAGCGGCGGGTTGCTCCAGCGCTGTTCCCCGGCCACGCGACCGTCGAGTTCATGGGCGATGAAATGGGCATTGGCGGTGTAAAGACCCTCGATCTGTCCCTTGAGGAAGACCGGGAGATCGTCGCCCTCCTCGCCGAACAGCGAGAACTTGATGCTGGACGAGCCGGCATTGACGACGGTGATGGCATTGCTCTTGGCCATGGCTCAGGCCACCGCCTTGGCAGCGCTGGCGCGCCGGCTGTGAGCGACCAGGGCGGCGGCCGCGCAGGAGGCGAGCCGGGCCATCACCGAATCCGCCCGGCTGGTCAGGATGATCGGCACCCGGGCGCCGAGCACGATCCCGGCGGCATCGGCATTGGCCAGGAAGGTCAGGCTCTTGGCCAGCATGTTGCCGGCCTCGAGGTCGGGCACCAGGATCACGTTGGCGTGGCCCGCGACCGGCGAATTCAGATGCTTGATCGCCGCCGCCTCGGGGCTGATCGCGTTGTCGAGCGCCAGCGGCCCATCGAGGATGGCGCCGGTGATCTGGCCGCGCTCGGCCATCTTGCACAGCGCCCCGGCTTCGATCGTGGTCGGGATCTTGGGGTTGACCGTCTCGACCGCCGACAGGATCGCCACCCGCACCTCCTCGAAGCCCAGGACATGGGCGAAATCGATGGCGTTCTGCAGGATATCGACCTTGTCGGCGAAGCTGGGGGCGATGTTGACCGCGGCATCGGTGACGATCAGCGGGTCGGCATGGCCCGGCACGTCGATCACGAAGCAATGGCTGAGCCGCCGGGCGGTGCGCAGGCCGGTGTCGGTCCTGACCACCGCCCCCATCAACTCGTCGGTGTGGAGGCTGCCCTTCATCAGGGCCTCGGCCTTGCCCTCGCGGACCAGCGCCACCGCGCGGTCGGCCGAGGCGTGGCTGTGCTCGGTGTCGACGATCGGCAGGGCTGCGATGTCGAGCTTGAAATCCGCCGCGACTTGGCGAATGCGCGCCGCCGGTCCGACCAGGATCGGATCGATCAGCCTGAGCCGCGCGGCATCGACAGCGCCTTCAAGCGAAGTCTGATCGCAGGGGTGGGCCACGGCGGTCAGCGGCGGAGGCTGCCGTTGCGCCATTTCGATCAGCCGATGATACTTCTCGTGCCGGACCGACTCAGACATGGTCGCCTCCCTGTCCGGCGTCGTCCCAGGACAGATAGGCGCCGACATCTCCGAGCAGGCCGCCTGGGAAGGTGATGATCTGCGCCTTCAGATGGAAACCCCGGGGCTTCAGGTTCTGCTGCCAGAACTCAAAGAATTCCTTGGCGACCCCTTGCAGGGTGTCCGGCCAATCGTCCTCCGGTTCGTTGATCTTGCGGCCGCCATCGGTGCACCAGTCGCTGGGAAACTGGCCGATCATGATCTCGGTCGCACCGCTTTCGGCGGCGGTGCGGACCCGGGTCATGACCAGGTTGATGAACTCGGGCGTCAGCCCGCTTCGGAAAAACATTTCCTGTTGATGCTTTTTTTCCTGCTCCTCGGCCGCCATCCGTCTTAGCTCGGCGGTGGCCTGTTCCCGATACTTGCGCTCGGTGATCGCGCGGAGATCTTTGGCGGAGAACAGCTCCAGCGCGCTCGATGCTGCACCACCAGTGTCGTTCGTATTCATCGTGTCGTTCCTCTGGTTCATTCGCGGCCTCGTGCCGCACTCACGGTGACGCCATCTCCAACTACGGAGAGACACCTTCCGCCTCGCTGACGGAGTTCGACTTGAGCAGCCGAGGCTTTCCGCCAATTGCCCTATCCCGGAACAGAGTTTGGACCTCGGCCAGACGCTGCCTGACCGCTTCGGGCGGGTTGCCGGCGGCCTCGACCGCCTGTCGGATCGTGCCGAACACCGCGTCCCGCTCGGCCGGGTCCGCTGGCAGAAGGCTTGGAAGCGCGGCCACCGCCTGGTCCCGGTCGTAGTGCAGCAGCAGAAACTGCTCGCGCACGATGTCCTTGAACCGGGCGAGGCTGAGATCCCGGCTCTCGGGATGAAGCTGGCGCAAGTGGCGAAGAGCGGCAAAGACGCGCTCGTCAATGACCGGGTGCACCGGCGCCTGGCCGACATAGAGCAGCGCCCTCAGAGCGGCCTCGACCGCGCCGCCGCGATCGACCTTCTCCACCAGCGCCTTGCGGCTTGCCGCCTGGACGGCTTCGCCGGCGATGTCGCGGCCGATCCGCCAGCGGGCGGACGCGAGATCCGCACCGAGCCCGGCCCAGGCCTGTACCGCCGGCAAGGCATAGAAATTCAGGAAGAGCGCTTCGGTGGCGCGGTCGCGCAGCTCCTTGTACTGATCGAGCACCCCGACCAGCCAGTCGGAGACCATTTCCTGGGCGGCCAGGAACGGGTTGTTGGGATCGGCCGGCCGACGGTCGGCGCGGACTTGCTCGGCCAGGGCGGCGATCGGCTGCATCCACGGGTTCCGGTCTGAGAGCAGCTCGAAGCGCAGCCGCAGCGGATGCATCCGGCGCAGCCATTCCGCGGTCTGTTCGCTGATCATGGCCTGCACCATGGGGCTCAGAAACGTGCGGTAGAGCCCCTGGTTGATGTCGGACAGGCGGGCGACCGTGGCAAAGCGCCGGTCGTCCTCCTCGTCGTTGCCGCCGAGCGCCTTGAGGTCGCTCAGGCTGCGCCGTTCGAACCGGACCACATAGTCGCCGCTGACCAGCTCCGGGTGAACGGTTCGGGGGTCCTTTTCGACGAACACCGCCTCATAGAGCCCTGGCGGCAGCGCGTCGATCAGGTCCATGGTGCGGGCGAACTCCTCGTGCTCCTTGGTCGCGACCTTGGCCGAGACGAAGATGCCGAGATGGCCGATGCTCTGGTGCAGCGCATAGACGATGGTCTGGCCGCCGGCGATCAGGGCCTCGTCGTTGTCGTAGAGGTCGAGCACCCAGCCGAGCGCCTGTTGCGGCGGGGTGATGTCGTCGCCTCGCGAGCAGAACACCACGATCGGCGACTTGATGTTGCGCAGATCGACCCGGACATGGTCGGAGGTGAAAATCTCGCCGCTCGACAGCTTGTTGCCGAGGAACAGCTCGTCGGCGATGAACTGCATTTCGACCGCATTGAGCAGCACCGGGCTGCCCCACCATTTCTCGAATTCGAGGAAGCGCTCGGCCTCGGTGTCGATGTTGGCGTAGACTTGGTAGTACTTCTTCCACATCGAGTTCGACGGGTTCATGGTCTCGAAGTTGGAGACCAGAGAGGCGCCGTCGAAAATGCCGTGGCCGAGGTCGCCGGCCAGCGCGGTCAGCGAGGTACCGCCCAGCAGCCCGCCCAGATAGCGCATCGGGTTTTTGCCGTGCACGCCGGCCCAATAGGACAGCGGTGACGCTACCAGAACCACCGCCCCGACCAGGTCGGGGCGGATGGCGCTCATCATCATGATCTGCCAGCCGGCCTGGCAGTTGCCGATCAGGCACGGCTTGCCCTCGCCGTCGGGATGAAGCTGGGCGACCTTCTCGACGAAGCGAGCCTCGGCGCGGCAGACATCCTCGACCGTCTGGCCCGGCACCGGATCGGGCAGGAAGCAGACGAAATAGCAGGGATGGCCGGCCTCGAGTGCCACGCCGATCTCGCTGTCGTGCTTCATGCCGCCGATGCCGGGTCCGTGGCCGGCGCGCGGATCGAAGATGATGAACGGCCGCTTGGTCGGATCGACCTCGACGCCCGCCGGCGGCACGATGCGAAGCAGGAAGAAATTGACCGGGCGGTCGAAGCTGCGCCCGTCGAGCACCTGCTCGAACTGGAAGCTCAGCACGTTCGGCGCCTTGCGGGACGTGTATTCGAAATGCTGGTTGCCGCGCTGCCGCAACACGTCGAGAAACAACACCGAGCGCTGCCAGGCATCGATCCAATACTCGGACGTTTGCTGACCCAATCGCGTGCCGGGCAGCGACGGCGCCGACGGCACTATTTCAGACAGCAGAGCGGTCCCGGGGTCAGACGGTACCCCCTGCGGGGCGGAGATGGGGACTGCAGCGTAGGTCATGGGAGAGGACTCCATTACAATGTTGGGGTGACGGGGTTGCGGTGACGGGCGGGTTTAGTAGCGGTAGACGCCTCGTCCGCTCTTGCGTCCGAAGTAGCCGGCTGCGACCAATTCCTTGAGAAGCGGAGCCGGGCGGTATTTCGAATCGCCTGTCTCCTCATGAATCCCTTGCATCACCGAGAGGAGGACATCGAGCCCGATCAGGTCTGCCAGTGCGAGTGGCCCCTTCGGAAGATTGCAGCCGAGCGCCATCGCGCTATCGATGCTGTTCGGGTCCGCTCCGTCCTCTGCGAGCACGAAGAACGCTTCGTTGAGCATCGGCAGGAAGATGCGATTGACCACGAAGCCAGGCGAATTCCGGACCGTGATCGGCGTCTTTCCGAGCTGCTCGGCAAACGTCTCGACAGCCTCATGGGTGCGGTCGCTGGTCTGCAGACCGCGCACGATTTCGACCAGAGCGACCGCCGGAACCGGGGTGAAGAAGTGCATGCCGATGAAGCGCTCCGGACGGGAGAGTTCTGCGGCGAGCCGGGTGATCGAGAGTGACGACGTGTTGGTCGCGACGATCGCATTCGGGCTGATCAGCGGGTCGAGCTGCCTGAGGATCGCCGCCTTCAACGCGAAGCTTTCCGGTACCGCCTCGATCAACAGGCCGGCCGGCCGGAGACCGTCATAGCTGACCGATCCGGAGATCCGCCCGAGCGCAGCATCCTTGTCCTTCGCCGACAGCGTTCCGTTCGCGACCAGCCGGTCGAGGTTGCTCATCACCGTGGTGAGCCCCTTGTCGAGCGCGGCCTCGCTGATGTCGGCGAGAATCACAGCTACGCCAGCTGTGGCAGCCACCTGGGCGATGCCGCTGCCCGTGGTGCCGGCGCCGATGATCCCGATGGTGCGGACTGACATGACCCATTCCTTCCCGCTGGAGCGGAGTGTTCCATTCCCTCTCCCATCATGGCTCCGAGGATTGCGACTGGTCCTCGGGGGGAGGGGCTGGCCGCCAACTGCAAACCCAAACAGCGGACGGGCGGCTCCAGACATCCAGTGCGGCCACGATAGGCCGCCGGCGCGCCGGGGTGGGGTAAGCTCTGGTGAGATTTGGTCAGTTACGGCTAGACGGCGTAAACCCGCTCACGAATGCTCGGGGGCGCCCTGCGCCCGACCGGCCTGCTGGCCAGATGGGCCACCGATCTCCGCGAGAAGCCACCTGGCCCGCTTCAGATCGGCGGTATCGAACCCTTCCGTGAATCGGTCATAGACGCTTTGCAGGTGTCGGCGCGCCTTTTCCGCCCGGCCCCCTGTCCGCTCCAGTTGCGCCAGACAGATCGCCGTCCGCAGCTCCCACGATCGTGCGCCCTGGCGGCGGGCGCATCGGAGCGAGCGCAGGAAATACACCTTGGCGAGCCTGGGATCCGAACTGGCTTGCAGCAGCAGGAGTTCGCCTTTGACGCGAAGGGCGTCGGGAAAGGCCCAGAGCTCCTGATTGCGCTCGGTCCGTTCCAGCTCCTCGTCGACGATCGGCAGGATTTCGTCAATGCATCCCGCCTGGGCCGCCGCCTCGGCGAGATTACCGATGCTCAGAATATTGTGCCATCCGGAAGCACGCCAGCGCCGGAGTGCTGCGCGGCAATGCTCGACACTGGCGTTCGACCCCTCCTTCCGCAACGAGAGCATTTCCTGTATCGCCTGGCCGTAGGTCAGGAAATCCGCCAGGGCATGCTTGCGCGCGTAGCCAACGAGTTCCACCACCATAGCTTCGGCGTGGTCGAAGTCACCGGCGCGTATGGCAAAATCGCAGGCTCCAAAGCCGAGTGCGGAACACAAGGTGACGGGGTTCCGCAGGTGCCTGGCCTCCTCAACGGCCACCTTCAGGGCATCGCCCGCCCGGTCGGGATAGCCCTGAAGCCAAAGAATACGAGCCAGAATGTACCGTGCCACGACCGGCAGATCGAAGCCGGTCCGGCGGATGAAAATATCCCGCGAAACGGCTGGCAGGCTTTGAAGCAAAGGCTCGAGGTATCGACGCGCGGTCTCGTGCTCCCCGGCCCAATATCGGGAGATTCCCAACATCCACGCCGCCGTCATCGTCGCGGCTGGGTCTGCCAGCGACGGGGCAATCGTATCGGCCCGCCGGGCGAAAGCCATTGCGGTAACGGCCTCGCCGACGCGCACATGATGGATCCACAAGGTGTGAAGAATACGCAGCTGATAGCCGGCGTCGCCAAGGTGCCCGGCAAGTTCGAGCGCCCTGGTCAATGCGGCATACGCCTCGGACGCCACATTCCTCGCCAATTGAAACGAAATGCCGAGCGTCGCTTGGAGGACCATCTCCTGACGGGTCCCGCGCAAGCCCGCCGCGTCCAGTCCGTCGACCGCCCGCTCCGCCCAGACGTGCCACTCCGCCACCAAAGACATCGAGAGCCATAGCGGCACCGAAGCGGCGGACAGTCCGATGCCGATCGCCAGATCGCCGCCTGGTGAAAATGCCCACTCCAGGGCCGCGCGCAGATTATCGATCTCGAGGGCGAGAGCGGCGGACCGCCGGCCGAACTCGACATCGTCGGCAGATGCGGCTTCAAAGAGTTTCTGGAAATAGTTTGCATGCCGCCGGGCGGGCAGTTCGCCGGTTTCCCGGCTCTTCTCGAGCGCATAAGCGCGCGTGGTGTGAAGCAGCCGGAAGCGCGGTTCGGGCAAGTCCACTTCGGCCGCAACCAGCGATTTCATTGCCAGTTCCATGACCAGGCTGGCAATCTCGTCTGTGGAATGGCTGGGGTCGCCGGCGACCTCGGCGGCGGCGGCAAGCGTAAATCCACCAGCGAAGACCGCCAACCGCAAGAAGACCGACTGCTCGGGCAGGCTCAACAAGCCGTAGCTCCAGTCCAGCGCGGCATGCATGGTTCTATGGCGGGTCAGGGCCGTGCGGCGGCCGAGCGTGAGGATTCGCAGGAGGTCGTCCAGCCGCGCAGCCAGTCCGTGGACGCCGATGACATCGGCCCGGGCAGCGGCCAATTCGATGGCCAGGGGAATGCCGTCCAGCGCGCGACAGATCTCGCCGACCAGCTGCGCATCCTCTTCGCGGAGCTCGAAGCCGTCGTTGCTCGCCGTGGCCCGTTCGACGAAAAGCTGTATAGCTGGGAACCGTAGCGCCTCGGCGACGCTGAGCCTTTCGGATGGGGGTGGGCTCTCCAGCGGCTTCAGCCGGTGGATGTGCTCGCCTTCGACGCGCAGCGGTTCGCGGCTGGTTGCCAGAATATGAACGCCCGGCGCCCCTTCCATGATGGCGACGGCAAGACTGGCAACGTCGTCGATCACATGGGAGCAGTTGTCGAGCACGAGCAACAGGCGGGAATCACGAAACGCAGCAGTCAAACTCGCGAGCGGCGCGTCCGAATCAAGGTTGATCCCAATTGCCGCGGCCACCGCACCCGACACGAAGTCCGGGCTCGCAAACTGCCCGAAGTCGACCCGCCAAACACCATCCACATAGGCGCCGAGCAGTTGCTCAGCCGCGGCGATCGCGACGCAGGACTTGCCGATCCCGCCCGACCCAACCAGGGTGACGAGCCGTTCCATCGGAACGCGGTCGACCAGCCTTGCCATGAAGTCGGCGCGTCCAACCAGGGTCGTGAGCCGGGCGGG